>JAXLXR010000015.1:0-93875 GCA_046327815.1 Candidatus Eiseniibacteriota bacterium
ACGTTTCGGAGAACTCGGATACCGCGCACGGATCGGGTGCCGGGAGGGACGGCGGAGCCGTCAGCCTTCCTGGGCCTCGGTGGTGTAACCGTAGTAGTTCGCCTTGTAGCCGTAGTACTGCGGCAGGAACTCGCCGGCGTCGTTCATGAGCACGCCGAGCACGTTGTCCCGCGCCTCGCGCTGCACCTTGACGCCGAACTCCGCCGCCTTGCGTACGGTGGCTCCCGCCTTGATCACGTACAGCACGCCCTCCACGGCCCGTCCCAGGATGAGCGGATCGGGCACCGCGAGGCACGGCGCGCAGTCGATCACGATGAGTTCGTAGCGCGACGACGCCTCGCGCAGGAACCACTCGACGTTCTCGGCGTCCACGAGTTCGGCCGCCGGGCGCTCGCTGCGGCCGGCCGCCAGGAAGTCGAGCGTCGGCAGCGCGGTCTGGCGCACGAAGCGCTCGTCGAACGACTTCTGCTGGAGCATCTGCGCCAGGCCCCAGCTGCTGCCGGGCATGCCGAGCGCGCGGTGCAGCGCGGGGCTGCGCAGGTCGAAGTCCACGAGCAGCGTCTTCTGGCGATGCTCGCGCGCCAGGGTGATCCCGAGGCACGCGCTCGTCGTGGTCTTGCCCTCGCCGCGCGTCGAGCTGGTGACCAGCAGCGTGCGGGGCAGCGTGCGCCCACGCGTACGCGCGAGGTTCAGGTAGATGCGCTTGAACTCGAGTCCGAGCGGGCTCTCGACCTTCAACCGCTGGATCAGTCCCGCCTGCGGCGACGCGGGCAGCGCGCCGGGCGGCGTGGCCGCGGACGACGCCGCGGGCTGCTTCTGCTTGCGCACGCGCGCCAGCTCCTCGACGCGCGGGATCGCGCCGAGCACGGGCAGGCCGAGCATCTGTTCGACTTCCTCTGCGTTGCGCACCGACTGGTCGTGGTGTTCGACCACGAGCACGGTGCCCACCCCGATCACCGCGCCCACGAACATCGCCATGAGCACGAGCAGCGGACGGTTCGGCTTGCTCGGCGACACCGGCCGGGTCGCGGGCTCCATGACCACGAAGCGGCCGCTCACCTTGGCGTTCTGGAACGCTTCGGCGATCTGCGCCGCCGCCGACTGCTGCTGGAACGCGTTGTACAGCGAACGGGCCTGGTCCACTTCGGCCTGCAGGCGCGAGATGTCGAGTTCGCGGTTCGGCGCCATGACGCGTTCGCGCTGGTAGGCGTCCACCTGCTGGCCGATCCAGCCGCGCCACGATTCACGCGCGTTGAGGTCGGCCTGTGCGAGCCGGTAGCGCACCGCGAGATCGCGCACGTCGGGGCTCGCGGCGGGCAGCGCACGTGCCGCCGCCTCGCCCAGCGCGAACTCGAGTTCGGACGACTTGCGCGCGAGCGCCACGCGGGCGCTGGCACCGCCCGCGAGCGACGCTTCGTTGAGCATCGCGCGGCCGAGCTGGTTCTGCAGCGACGCCATCTGGCCGATGAGCGCGTTCACTTCGGGGCTGGACAGCGACTGCAGGTCGGAGTCCTTGAGCCGGCCCGCGAACTGCGAGCGCAGGTCGGCGACGCGCTGGCGCTGGTCGTCGGCGTCCACCGACGCCTGCTCCTGCAGCGACAGCGCGAACGACAGGTTGCCCACGTTCACGTTCGTGGCGCCGATGCTCGACGAGATCACCGCGCGGCGTGCGCCCTCGAGCTTGAGCTCGGCCTCCTGCAGCGCGCGCTTGTACACCTGCAGCTGCTCGACGCTGAACTCCTGCTGCGCCTGCACGGCCTCGAGCTGGCGGGCCTTGGAGGACGCGACGAACTGGTTCGACACGGCCTCGCAGAACTTGCGCGCACGCTCGGGATCGAAGTCCGACACCTGCACCTGGAACAGCTTGCCCTTGCTCCGCTTGATCGCGATGTTCGCGCGCAGGTAGTCCACGAGGAACGCCTCGACCTGCTCGTCCTGCGACAGGCCGGGGTAGCGCGAAGCGCTCTTGAGCGCCCACGCTCGCGTCGCGCGGTCCTCGCGCACGCCGGTCGCGGCGACGACACTCTTCAGGAACAGGCTGCTCTGCACCTGTTCGCGCATGATGTCGGCCTGCTGCTCGACGTCGGGGCCGCCCGAGATGTTGCCGAGCGGGCCCTGCATGTTCTGGCCGCGGTCGAGCAGGAGCAGCGTGTTGCTGAAGTAGACGGGCTTGAGCAGGAACGCCGCCGCGACGCCGATCGCGAGCGCAGCCACCCACGGCGCCAGCAGGAGCCACTTGCGGCGCAGCAGCGTACGCAGGAGTTCGGCCGGGTCCAGCGCCGGGCCGCTCGGCAGCGGAAGTTCGCTCATGTGTTTCGTCCGTCCTCGCTCAGTTGCTCTTCTTGTTCTGCAGGTAGTCGGCCACCACCACGATGTTGAGCAGGTCGCGCGACAGGCCCAGCAGCGTCGTGAAGGTGGACCACAGCGTCGGGCCCTTCGGCATCACCACGACCACGTCGCCCGCGCCCAGCGTGACCGAGGCGCGCGCGCCGTGATCGAGCACGTCGCGCAGGTTGACCGTGGTCACGGTGAGACCGCCGTCCGTGCGCGTGAGGATGCGCACGTCGGACAGGTTGCCGCGTGCCGTGAGCCCGCCCGAAAGCGCGATCGCGGCCCACAGGTCGAGCTTGCCGGCCGTGGCGTACAGCCCGGGCTTCACGACTTCACCCAGCACGCCCACGCCGTCCGTCGCCCCGCCCTGCCCCGTGCCGGGGCCGGGAATCACCACGGTGTCGCCGGGCTTGAGCTCCGGCAGCGTGCTCGTGTCGCCGCCGCGCAGCACGGACGCGAGGTCCACGGCGATCGTGCGGCGCTGGTCGCCTTCCTTGCGGAGGATCTGCGCCTGCGACAGGTCGGCGCCGGCGTTCGCGCCGCCGGCCTGCGCGATCACGTCGGGCAGCGGCGGCAGGTGCTCGAAGCCGTAGCGGCCGGGCTTCGCGACCGCACCGGTCACGTACACGCTGCGGCTCATGAACTGCGCCACGGTGACCGTCACGGTGGTGGTGCTGCGCAGGTAGCGCGTGAGCTGGTCCGCGAGGCGCTCCGACACCTGGCGCGTCGTCTGCCCCGCGGCCTTCACCTCGCCGATCGGCGGGAGCACGACGTTGCCTTCGGAGTTGATCGTGAGCTGGCGCTCGAGCTCGGGGTGCATCCACACCGAGATCGCGATCACGTCCTCGGGGCCGAGCACGTATTCCTCGGCGAACGCACGCAGCGGCGCGAACACCGTCGCGAGCACGAGCAGCAGCGAGGCGAACCGCCCCCATCCACGAAACGCGGTCATGCAGTCCCTCCTGGACACGTCGCCCCGTTCCCGGGACGCGACACCGGCGGCCGCCGGCATCCTAACCCACGAAGCGTTCACGCCGCGGGCCTCTCCCCACGCTCCAGCCCGGGGGCGTGGAGGCCGTTGCGCGGCCGCCGCAGCAGCACGCCGGCGGTACGGACCAGCGTGCGCACGTCGAGCAGCCACGAGCGGTGCGTGACGTAGAACAAGTCGTAGTGGACGCGCCGCACCACGCCGTCGGCGTCGCAGTCCGAAGTACCCGACACCTGCGCGAGGCCGGTGAGGCCGGGCGGCACGGTGAATCGCTGGTCGTAGTCCGGCACGAGGTTGCGCCAGCGCAGCACGAGTTCTTCCTTCTCGGGCTTCGGGCCCACGAGCGCCATCTCGCCACGCATGACGTTGAGCAGCCACGGCAGCTTGTCGAGCCGGCGGCTCGCTACCCAGCGGCTCACCGGGCCCAGGTCGGCGCGGAAGCGCGCACAGGTGATGGGCTCGCCCATGAGGTCCTGGGTGCGGCGCTCGATGCTGCGGCGATCGATCGGCACGTGCAGCGGCGTCGCGCGGCGCTGGCCGCGACGGCGCGTACGGCCGATGCGCACCTCGCGCAGCAGGAACTCGCGCTGGCGCTGCAGGCGCGCCTCGAACCACAGCGCCAGCCACAGCGGCGAGCTGGCCGCGAGCAGCACGATCGCGGCACCCGCGTGCACCGACTGCGCGACGCGCTCGGTCCAGTCGAGCGGCGGCGCGGGCGGCAGCGCCGTGGCGGCAGGCAGCTGCACGTCGGGCGTCGGCGGCACGGGCTGCAGCTTGAGTTCGTCGGGCGTCGGCTCGCGGTACTCGGGCACGATGTGGTGCAGCTGCGACTTGACCGCGACCGGGTCGCCTTCCTCGGCGATCGTCTCGAGCTTCGCGACGTCGCCGCGCAGCACCGCCTCGTCCTCGGCGGTCAGCTCCCACGTGAGGATGCGCTCGTGCCGCGTGATGCGCGTCATCTCGGTGTGCGAGTGCAGTTCCTCGTAGAGCTTCTCGCCGGGGCGCAGGCCGGTGAACACGATCTCGATGTCCACGCCCTCGGTGAGCCCGGCGAGCCGCACGAGCTGGCGCGCGAGGTCCTGGATGCGGACCTGCTCGCCCATGTCGAGCACGAACACCTCGCCGCCGCGGCCCATGGCGCCGGCCTGCAGCACGAGGCGGACGGCCTCGGGAATGCTCATGAAGTAACGGCGCGCCTCGGGGTGCGTCACGGTGAGCGGCCCGCCGCGCTGCAGCTGGCGCTGGAACAGCGGGATCACCGAACCGTCGCTGCCGAGCACGTTGCCGAAGCGCACGGCGCAGAAGCGCGTGGCGCTGCGCTGCGACGCGCTCTGCAGCAGCATCTCGCAGACGCGCTTCGACGCGCCCATCACGCTGGTCGGGTTGACCGCCTTGTCCGTCGAGATGAGCACGAACTTGCCGACGCCGTGGCGGTCGGAGGAATCCACCAGGTTGCGCGTGCCCACGATGTTGTTGAGCACCGCCTCGCGCGGGCTGGTCTCGAGCAGCGGCACGTGCTTGTGCGCCGCGGCGTGGAACACGACCTCGGGCCGGAAACGCGCGAACGCCGCCTCGACGCCGCGATCGTCGCGGATGTCGCAGACGATCGCGTGCACGGGGTACGCCGGGCGCTGCGACACGATTTCGTTGTGGATGAAGTAGAGCCCGTTCTCGGCGTGGTCGAGCAGCACGAGCTCGGTGGGCCCGAACTCCGACACCTGGCGCACGAGCTCGGAACCGATCGAACCGCCGGCGCCGGTCACGAGAATGCGCTTGCCGTGCAGGAACGAGCCGACCTCCTCGAGGTCGAGCTGGACGGGCTCGCGCCCCAGCAGGTCCTCGATGCGGATGTCGCGCATCTGCGACAGCGACGGCCGGCTGCCGTGACTGAGGTCGGACAGGCCCGGCAGCGTCTTGACGCGGACGCTCGCCTCGGTGCACACGCGCGCGATCTCGCGCAGCACGCGGCCCGGGATGTCCGGGTCGGAGACGACCACCATCTCGATGTGCTTCTCGCGCAGTACCGCCGGCAGGTCGGCGACCGTGCCGAGCACCTTCAGGCCCTCGATGAGGTGGCCCGTGAGGCGCTCGTCGTCGTCGAGGAAGCCGACGGGCATGAGCGACTCCTCGCCCGAGATGCGGCGGCGCATCTCCTGCACGAGGTCCACGCCCGTGTGGTCCGCGCCGATCACCAGCGTGGGCACGGCATGACCGCTGAACGGTCCGAGCACGCGCTCGCGCATGAGCCGCCACGCGAAGCGCACGCCGCCGACCAGCAGCAGCTGCACCATCCAGACGAGCGCGATCACGCTCGTGGGGAACTTGCGGTCGGGCACCAGGAACAGCAGCACGACCATGGTCATGGCCGAGAGGGTCGCGCCCTTGAAGATCTGGAACAGCGTCACGGTGCTCGCGTAGCGCCAGAGCCCGTGGTAGAGGCCGGCGAGGAAGTACGCGAGCAGGCTGAGCAGCGTGAACGCCGGCGCGGTCTCCTGGAACCCGGCCCAGAAGCGCGCAGGCACCTGCCCCTCGAAGCGCAGGTACAGCGCGACGAGATAGGACAGGTTGACGATCGCCGTGTAGACGATCGTCAGCACGAGGAATCGGGGCGCCTTCCGGAATGGCATGGGGAATGGTCGGCGCTCACGCACCGGCCGAGGGTTCCTGTCCCGCGGGGAGTTGCGACCGAGCTCGTCGCACCCGACGGCGGGACCGCCGGGCACGAAGCACCAGCCACCTCGAGCGAGGATGTCCGGCTGGTGCGGCTACATGACATGCAAGGCACAGGCCTGACCCACTGCGCTGGACCGCGGGTGGGGTGACCCGGAGTCCGGTATCGGCCGGTTGCCTGCAGGTATTTCGCGACTCGGTGGAGAGATCGTGTTCGGGATTCGAGACCCGCACCATAGTCACCCCGGCCGCGGACTTCAACCCGCTGGCCGCGAGCGACTTGGCCGGATGGAGACCGCTGCGACGCCGCCGCGCCCGGCGAAGCGCCGGCGCCGCCGTCACTCACGCGGGACCTGCCTCCCCGTCGCGCCGCTTGCGCTCGCCCCGACTCGACGGGGCCGCCCTCGCGGGCTCCCGGCAGCGCCCCCGAGCGGACCCCGAACGCGGATTGGCCGACGGCGGCAAGCCGTTGGGCGCCTTCAGGTCCGGCCCGAACCCTCACGCAACATCGCGACCTCCTCCGCGATGCCCTGGGCGAAGCTGCGAGGCTCGAACCCGAGGTCGCGCCGGGCCGGGGCGATGTCCACGGCCTTGGACTCGGTCAGCCGCAACACCTGCTCGGGCCGCACCGGGAACGGCAGCTTCCAGCGCCGCGCCCAGACCGCCGCCGCGTGCGCGGGGCCGAGCGGGATCGGCAGCACGTAGGCGCGCCGCCCGAGCGTGCGCGCGCACGTGTGGATCACGTCGCGCAGCGCGATGGGTTCCGGCCCGCCGACTTCGTACTCGCCGCGAGCCGCCGCGGGGCGTTCGAGTGCGGCGAGGATCGCCGCCACCAGGTCGTCCACGTGCACGGGCTGCTGCGGCGTGATCCCGCCGAGCGGCGAGGGCACCACGGGAAAGCGCTCGATCCAGCGCAGCAGCCGGATCATGTTCCGGTCGCGCGGCGTGCCGTAGATCATGCTCGGGCGCAGGATCGTGTACGCGAGCGGCGAATCGCGCAGCGCCTGCTCGCCCGCGCGCTTGGCGTCCGCGCTGCCGCTCTTGAGCTTCGTGTGCACGCCGGCCGAACTCACGAACACGCCCGCGCGCACGCCGTCGGCGACGGCCGCGGGCAGCAGCGAGGGCACCAGCGAAAGCCCGGCGAGGTGCACCACGGCCTCGGCGCCCGCGAACGCGCCGCGCAGCGTGGCGGGCTCGGCGAGATCGCCGTGGCGGAACTCGAGCGTGCCGCCGGCGGGAATGCCCGTGGTGTCGCGCCCCGGCCGCACGAGCGCCAGCACGCGCACGCCACGCGCGAAGAGCCGTGGCAGCAGCCGTGAGGCGACGAATCCCATGGCGCCGGTGACGGCGACGGTGACGGGCATGCGGTACGACGGTTCGGACATGGAGCTCCCATCGAGGCGGGTCGTTCGCGGAACTTCGCGCGCGTACCCTATCATCGCCCCGAACCCCTCGCGCCTTCACCCGAACGCCGGAGCCACCGTGGCAGACGAATCCCCGCTCGAAGCCCGCGTCGCCCGACTCGAACGGCGCACCGCCCGGCTGGCGGCGATCGCGGCCATGCTCGCGCTGGCGTTGGCGCTGACCATCGCGCGCTTCTTCGTGCCCCAGCCGGCGCTCGACGCGAGCCGGTTCATGCTGCGCGACTCGATCGGCACCTGGCGCGGTGCGCTCATGCTGCGCGAAGACGGCAGCCCGGTGCTGCGCCTGAACGACGCGCGTTCGCGCGCGCGGTTCTACGCGGTGGTCACGCCCGACGGGCGCCCGCGCGTACGGTTGCTCGATTCCACCACGACCACGCGCGGCGTGCTGGAACTGGAAGCCGACGGCAGCGCCGCGCTGCGGCTCACCGACTCGGCCGGGCACACCGCCGTGCGCGCCGGCGTGGACAGCACGGGCTCGGGCTGGGCCGAACTGCACGGCCGCGCGGGGTCACGCTTCGAGACGAACGGCACACCCGCGCGCGCGCGGCGGTAAGAACCCGGAGTGGTCCGCGACCGCGGCGGACGCGGGCCGAACGCACGCGAGACGCCGCCGGAAAACGAAGCCGCCCGCCTCGTCGAGGACGAAGCGGGCGTTCGCATGCTGGTAGCGCTACGGGGATTCGAACCCCGGTTTGATGGCTGAGAACCACCCGTCCTAGACCCCTAGACGATAGCGCCACACCGAATAAGACTGGCTGCCCGGCAAGGATTCGAACCTCGACTAACAGGGCCAGAACCTGTCGTGCTGCCGTTACACTACCGGGCAGTCGAGGGCGGGGAATCTAATCGCTCCCCTTCCCGATTTCAAGTCGGCTCCTCCCGGGGCGGCCGGACCGCCGCCGCGCGCAGCCGCGCGACCGCACCGTCGCGCCCGACGAGCCACAGGACCTCGAAGATCCCGGGGGAAGTCTTCTGGCCCGTGAGCGCCAGCCGGGCCAGGCCGATCAGCTCCCCCGCCTTCATGCCGCGGGCCGCGGCGAGCGCGCGGGTCGCGGCCTCGAGGCTGGCGAGCGAGAACCCGGAATCGGCGGCCACCGTGTCGGCCAGCGCGGCGAGCGCCTCGCGGGCGCCGGGCCTGGCCACCGCCGCCGCGAACGCGGGCTCGTCGAACGCGACCGTGGGCGAAAGCGCGAACGCGCCGACGGTTTCGGCGTCGCACAGCGTGCGCAGGCGTTCGCCGAGCGCGCGCACGAACACCGTCACCCACTCGTCGGAACGCCCGGCGAGCGCGTCGCCGCGCTTCGCGAGGAAATCGCGCACGCGCCGCACGCGTTCGCCCTCGTCGAGGCGCTTCAAGTGCTGGCCGTTCACCCACTCGAGCTTCTGCGTGTCGAACACGGCCGGGTTCGCGCCGACCTTCTCGAGCGTGAACACCTTCGCGAGTTCGTCGAGCGTGAACAGCTCCTGCTTGCCGTCGTAGGCCCAGCCCAGCAGCGCGAGGAAGTTGACCATGCCCTCGGGCACGATCCCGAGATCGCCGAACGCCTCGACCGACGTGGCGCCGTGGCGCTTGCTGAGCCGCTTGCCGTCGGGACCGAGGATCATGGACGCGTGCGCGAACACCGGCACGGGCGCGCCGAACGCGGCGTACAGCAGCAGCTGGCGCGGCGTGTTCGAGATGTGGTCGTCGCCGCGGATGACGTGCGAGATCTCCATGTCGAGATCGTCCACGACGCAGGCGAAGTTGTACGTCGGCAGGCCGTCGGTGCGCACGAGCACGAAGTCGTCGAGCACGTCGTTGCGGAACGTGATGCGCCCGCGCACGACGTCGTCCCACGCGACCTCCCCTTCGGCGGGCGTCGCGAAGCGCAGCACCGCGGGCGCGCCGCTCGCGCGCTTCGCTTCGCGCTCGGCCGCCGTCAGCCGCCGGCACTTGCCGTCGTAGCGCGGCTCCTCGCCGCGCTCGGCCGCCTCGGCGCGGCGCGCCGCGAGTTCGTCCGCCGTGCACCAGCACTCGTACGCATGGCCGCTCGCGAGCAGTTCCTTCGCGCGTGCGTCGTAGCGCTCGCGGCGCTCGGTCTGGAAGTACGGTCCGTACTTCCCTCCCACCCCGGGGCCCTCGGCCCACGACAGGCCCAGCCAGCGCATGCCGTCGAGGATCGCGCGCATGGAGTCGTCGGTGGAGCGCTGCGCGTCGGTGTCCTCGATGCGCAGCACGAAGGTGCCGCCGTGCGCGCGCGCGAAGAGCCAGTTGTAGAGCGCCGTGCGGGCGCCCCCGACGTGCAGGAAACCGGTGGGACTCGGGGCGAAACGAACGCGGACGGACATCGGGAACGGCTCCGGAACTGAGGTGGAGGGCGACGGGCGCGCGACTCTAACCGCAGCGTTCCGCGAGCGCGAACCGGCCGCCGGACGTGCGGGCCGAACGCACGTCGGGCGCGGCCGCCCGGAGGCGCCGCGCCCGACACGTCCCGCGAACCGCCTACTGCAGCACGACCAGCTTGCGCGTCACGCTGCGGCCGCCGACCGAGAAGCGGGCGAAGTACACGCCGCCCTCGACCGCCCGGCGCGACTCGTCGCGCAGGTCCCACTCGAGCGAGAAGCGCCCGGCACGCGCCGCGCCCGAATCCACCTTGCGCACGCAGCGGCCCGAGAGGTCGTAGATCGCCAGCTCATAGGTGGCGTTGCCGAGGTCCGACGGGATCGCGAACGACAGGCGCGCGCGGCCCGCGACGGGGTTCGGCGACGGCGGCGCGAACTCGAGCGTGCGCACGGGAGCCGAGGCGCCCGGCCCGTCGTCCACGCCCAGGAACAGCGGCGCGTTCGAGTAGCCGGTGCGGCGCGCGTCGTGGTGGAATTGCGGCCACGGCGCGGGACCGTTCGGCTGGAACGGGAAGTCGTAGTCCCAGACGTACACGTTCTTGTCCCAGCCCGAGATCACGATCTCGGTCTTGCCGTCGTTGTCGATGTCGGCCGCCGCCGGTGCGCCGCGGACTTCGCCGGCGAGCTGGATCGGGAAGCCGGCCATCATGGTGCCGTTCAGGCCCGAGAACGCCGAGAGCAGGCCGTACTCGTCGCCCACGATCATGTCGTTGCGCCCGTCGCCGTTGATGTCCGCCACGATCGGGCTGCTCTCCGACGCGCTGTTCGTGAGGATCGAGTAGCGCAGGTTGCTGAAGCCCGGGATCACCGGGCCGCTGCGTGAGAACACGTACAGGCCGCCATTCGTGCTCTGGAACACGATGTCGTTGAAGCCGTCGTTGTTGATGTCGGCGATCGCCGGCGACGGGATCTTGCTGGTGCCCGAGGTCTTCACCCAGATCGGGAAGCCGGGGCGGCGGCCGCCGTTCGCCTGCAGCACGATCACGGAGTCGCACGACGCGGCACACACGATCTCGGGCGAGGTGTCGCCGGGGCCGTCGAGGTAGCCCACCGCGATGGACGCGGTGAACGAGCCGCCGGCACCGATCGACGTGCTGCCGGTCGGCAACAGCGCCGGCCAGCCGGGCACGTTCGTGCCGTCGGCGTTCCACGCGTACATCTTGCCGTCGAAGCCGCCGTAGAGGATTTCGGGCAGGCCGTCGTTGTCGATGTCGGCGAGCGCCGGCGTGGCGTAGTTGAAGCTGTTGCCGAGCACCTTGAAGACGCCCTTCGTGGCCGGGTTGTTGTCGCCGTCGCGCACTTCGGTGCCGTCCTCGTGCATCGCGTACAGCTTGTTGCCGTTCGAGCCGAAGATCAGCTCCATCTTCCCGTCGCCGTCGATGTCGCCGCACGCGACCGACGACCACACCGGCGCGTCGGTGAACAGCGGCCAGCCCGAACGGACGTTGCCCTGGCGATCGAACACGTACACGCCCGCGGAGTCCCACGAAGCGCCGATGATGGACCAGCCGTCGGCGGGATCGAGCGTGGCGACCGACGGGCCCGCGGCGTAGTAGCTGCCGCGCGTGGTGAAGTCGCCGAGCGTCGCGCCCGAGCCGTCGGCGTCCACGGGCGCCGAACCGTCCGCGTGGTAGACGTACAGGTAGTCCGAGCCCGCCACGATGTCCATCTGCGACGACGAGTAGATGTACTCGAGCGCCACCGACGACGGCGTGTTCGTGCCGGTCGGGACCGGGAAGATCGCGTGGCGCGGCGGGTTCGTGCTCGCGTTCGCCACCGCCGACAGCGTGCCCTCGTTGCCGGACGAATCCACGGCCGAGACCTTGTAGTAGTAGCGGGTCAGCGGCGACAGATTCTCGTCCTGGTAGTAGGCGATGCGGTCCGTGGGCGCGGCGTTCACCTTGGTGAACGGGCCGGCCTGGGCGGTGCCGCGGTAGATGTTGTAGCCGTAGAGGTCCGCCGTGGTGAGGTGCGTCCACGTGAGCGCGATGCTGGTGGCGGCTCCCGTGCCGAGCAGCGCGGTCGGCGTGGGCGGGTACGACAGGTCGAGCATCTGCGTGCGGCGCACGCCGAGCGCGTCGGAGATCACGAGCGCGAGCTTCGCCGACGACGTGGACGCCTGGAACGTCACCGCGTCGCCGGTCGCGGTCGTGGACGGCGCGATGTCGCCGAACGTGGCGACGCTGTCGGTGACCGTGGCGAGGCCGTCGTAGCTGCGCAGCTTCGCGGTCACGCCGCGCGCGTAGCCCGTGCCGATGTTGCGGATCTGGACCGTGTAGTTCACGACCTCGCCCGCTTCGGGACGGCCGTTCGAGTTGCCGGTCGTCTCCGTCTCGCCGTGGCCGTAGGTGTAGACCTCACCCGCGTGCACCGTGAGCTGGAACGTCTCGTGGTACGAGCGGCCGCCGGACTCGATGATCGTGAGCGTGAAGGGCACTTCGCGCTGGTCGGCGAGGTTCCACGGCAGCGACAGGCGGAAACCCGTCGCCGGGGTGACCTGCGCGCCGGCCGCGATCGTGCCGTACGCGACGCCGGGAACCGAGATCGTCACGAGCGGATCGGTCGTGCTCAGCGAGACGTTCACGCCGTTCGCGGTGGAGCCGCCGCGATTGCGGATCGCGATCTTGAGATCCACCGTCTCGCCCGCGTCGAGGCCGGCGTTGCCGTCGCCGATCGTGCCGGCGAGGTTGTCGTCGTCCACCGTGATCGCACCTTCGACCAGCACCGGCGCCGCGGACGCGGTCAGGTTGACGCTCGCCTGGTAGGGCTTCGCGCTGTAGGCGGTCGCGGTCAGCGTGAACGAGCCGATCGAATCGGGGCGGAACGGCACGACCGCCTGGCCGTTGAGGTCGGTCAGCACGCTGCGGTAGTCGTCGCCCGAGCGGTAGGCGGTGACGCGCGCGTTGGGCACCGGCTGGCCGCCCGAGCTCACCGTGACGGTGAACTGGGTGTCGCTCAGCGCGATGGACGCCGGGTGCGACACGTCGAGCGTGCGGAAGTCGCCGTGGTACATGCGCAGCTCGGGATCACCGAGCATGAGCAGGGTCATCTGGGTCCAGCGGTTCACGCCGTCGTAGAACGAGTACGCCACGAAGGGCAGCTTCTGGCGCGCCTGCAGTTCACCGACGGCCGCGATGCTGTCCTCGATGAACATGCGGAAGTACTCGTACTGGTACACGCGGCCGGCGCTCGGGAAGTCGAAGCGCGTCGAGCCGACGTTCGTCACCGCGCCGCTGCCGTTGTTGAGCAGGAACGCCTCGCCGATGCACGGGAAGTCGATCGCGTTCGACGTGCAGTTGATCGCGTACAGGTTGAAGAGCTTGTCGCCGTTCGCGAGCCCCATGGCGTCGGAGTTCGTGAGCGACGCGTCGCCCACTTCCATGACGTTGCGGTAGCCGTGGCCGATGTGCAGCGCGAGGCCGTAGCCGGAGTCCAGCGAATCCACCACCGCCTGCCGGGTCTCGAGCAGCGCACCCGGACGCCAGAGCGGATCGGAGTAGTTCTGGTAGAGCCGCGTGACGTGCAGCGCCGGCAGCTGGTCGGTGATGGGCAGCAGGTCCTCGGTCAGCTCGGCGCCGTCCATGGACCAGCCGTCACCGGGCTGCCAGTCCTGCGGGAACAGCACTTCGGCGAAGAACAGCCAGCGGTTCAGGTAGCCGCCGATCGGGTTCTTCACGTAGCGGAAGGTCTTGTTCACGAAGTTCTGCGCGTCGCTCACGGAAGTGACCGGCGCACGGCCGACGTACACCTCGGGCATGAGGTCCGCGTAGTCGCCCTGGTCGGACGCGTCGGTGTAACCCTCGCCGTAGAGGCTGTCGCCGTCGGCGTTCCAGTTGCCGTCGAGGCAGCTGTAGTACATGTCGGTCGCGATGTACTCGCTGCCGTAGAACGTCGTGTACGCCTGCCGCACCGGGATGATGTCGGTGTCGCCGCCGAGCAGCACCCACTTCGTACCCCAGCGCGTGTAGGCGTCGCGGATGAACATGCGGATGCGTTCGGCGTCGTCGGCCGCGCTCGGGTACTGCGTGCGGATGAAGCTGACCGTGCGCACCACGGCCGGCACGCCGGACTGCGTCTTCCAGTCCGCGAGCTGCTGGAACGTCGCGGCGAGCGCGTCGTTCGTCACGATCACGTACTGCACGGGGCTGCCCAGCAGCGACGGCACCTGCTGCGGCCGGAACGGCTGCGCCTGGCCGGTCGCGCCGTCGGCCGTCGCGTCCACGGACACGAGCGCCGAACCCAGCGCACGCAGGCCCATGCCCGTCGGCAGCGGGCCGTCTTCCCACTCGCGCACGATGCGTTCGCGCACGAGATCGGTGGGCGCCGCGTCTTCGATCGTCAGCCGCACGCGCACGCGCGTGACCTGCTCGACCGAGCCGCTCGCCGGCGTCCAGCGCGCCGCGGCGACGCGAATCGTCGCGAGCCGGTGACCGCGCTGATCGCCCTGCACGCCGAGCTCGACGAGCTGCTCCGGCTGTGCGTCCGCGGAGGCGAAGAAGCGCGCGTCGGGTCGCGAGCGCTCGGTGAGATCCAGTCCGGGATGCGGCACTTCGGCCGCCGCCATGGTGCGGATGCGCCCCAGCGGGGCCGTCCGCACGTCCAGCACCTCGACCGCGGTCACCTGTGCGCCCGCGGGCAGCTCGATCGTCTCCGAGATCCACGGCAGGTCGGGACGGCCGGCGCGGAACTCGCGCATGGCGCCCTTCGCGTCCACGATCGTGAAGCCTTCACGAGTCGCCAGCTTCACGCGCGAGGCGTCGTACGTGAACTCGCGCTCGAGCGTGGTGGCCGCGTGTGCCGCCGTGGCCAGCGCGAGCAGCGCGCCGGCGAGCAGTACGGTCGAACGAAGGCGCATGGACGGTAAATCTCCCAAGGTCTGTTGCGTGTGCGAACAAGCACACGCCGAGCGCACCTTGGGGCCGAGGGACCGGATGCATGGCGTCGGCAGCCAAAGTTGTCGGGCGTGTGGTGGTGACCGGCCTCTACGTCACACAACGATATGAAAGCTGCGGAGGCAGGGTCAACGCTTTCCCGCGAGAGGGCGCGTCAATCTCGGCTCGAGGCCCATTCGGGGCCGAACCTGGGGTGAAATGCCACACCGGCACCCCCCTGCCGGGCCACCCAGAGCCACGGCAGCCGGGCGACCGGCAGCGCCAGCCGCTCCTCGACCAGGCGCAGCTGCGCCGCGGCGGGGTCGAACGGGACGGCCCCGTCGGTGCGGGCCAGCCACGGGTCGAACTCCCGCGTCCGCCAGCCGCTCCGGAAGGCCCCGACCGCGGGACCGCGCAGGGGCATCACGTACGACGCCAGCTCGGCCTCGGCGCCCGGGAGCAGCGCCTGCGTCTCGAGCAGCTGCACGTGGGCCGCGGCCGGCTTGAGCGGTTCGGCCGCCGCGGCGGCGCCGCGCAGCGGCCGCAGTTCGGCGTACAGCCCGGCCCGCGCCCAACAGCCCTGCAGCGCCCGGGCCACCGACGCGCCCGCGCCGTCCGCGTCCCACGCGAGCACCACGTGGAACGACGCCCCCAGCTTGCCGCGTTCGAGCCAGCTGCGCATTTCGGCCACGTCGAAGCGCGGGAACTCGAACGGTCCCGCACCCGGCAGCCAGCCGAGTTCGGGCTCGCCCGCGCGGCCGAGCGCCTCGATCAGGTCGGAGCGCGAAGTCGCGTGCGCCAGCGCATGCCGCGCCGGCAGCTTCGTGGTCGGCGGCATGTCCGCGCGCATCAGCAGCACGAGCCGGCGCTCCGGCACCGCGGCGCGCGACTCGGTCGCGTAGCCCGCGGGTACGGGCTGGTCGAGCAGCGTCGGCGGCAGCGGCCAGACGAGGTCCGCACCGTTCGCGCGCAGCACGGTGCGGGCGCGCGGGGCGCCGGAAGCGAAGTGCACGTGCAGTGTGTCGGCGGCGGCCCGGACGGGTGCGTGCGCGTCGGCGCGCACCAGCAGCAGCGCGCGATCGCCTTCGGCCCGCACCATGCGCCACGGGCCGATGCCGACCGCGTCGGCCCACGTGCCCGTGCGTGCGCGCCACGGCGTGGCCACGCCCGGAAGCGCGAGCTTCTCGAGCAGGCGCGGGTCGCGGTGCGCCAGCCGCAGCACCAGCGTGCCCGGGTCCGGGGTCTCGATGCCGAGTGCCGGCAGCGGCCGCCCGGCCCGCACGCGCTCGATCCCGACGAGCGACGCGAGCAGCCACTCGCGCGTGGCGTGGTCGTTGCGCGCGAGCCCGCCGCGCAACGCCGCGGCGAAGTCGGCGCTCGTGACCGCGGTGCCGTCGGTGAAGCGCAGCGAGTCGCGCAGCGTGAACGTGAGCGCGAGGCTGTCCGCCGACCAGGCCCAGACGCGGGCGGCACCGGGCCGGAGTGCGCCGGCCGAGTCGAGTTCGACGAGCCCGCGAGACAGCGCACGCTCGAGCGCCCAGCGCAGCGCATCGGGTGGCCCGTCGGGATCGAACGCGGGCAGCACGTGACCGGCGAACCAGCGGCGCACGACCGGCGAAGGCGGCGCCGGACGCGCGCAGCCCGCCGCGAGCACCGCGACCGCGAGCAGCGCGGCGAAGCAACGCATCCGTGCGAGGGGACTCATGTGCGCACTCTAGGAGGGCGCGCGCGCGCCGTGCAAACGCGCGTGCGCCGCGTGACGATCGCCGGCGGGCCCGCGCGGAGCCGTGAACCGCCTGCGCTCGCGGCTCGCGGTCCACGAAGCGCTCGGGCTACAGTGCCGCGCATGGCCTCCGACCACGTCCCGCCCACACCGCCTTCGCTCGAAGTCGTGCTCGAGCACCTCAACCCCGAGCAGCGCGACGCCGTCACGCACGGTGAAGGCCCGATGCTGATCGTCGCGGGCGCGGGCACGGGCAAGACGCAGGCGATCACGCGCCGCATCGCCTGGCTCATCTCGACCAAGAAGGCGCGCCCCGAGCAGATCCTCGCGCTCACGTTCACGGACAAGGCCGCGGCGGAGATGACCGGGCGCGTGGACGAGCTCGTGCCCGACGGGTTCACCGGCACCACCATCTCCACGTTCCACTCGTTCTGCGACTCGCTCGTGCGCGAGCACGCCGTCGAGCTGGGACTCACCGGGCAGCTGCGCGTCGAACAGCCCGCCGAGATCCTCGTGTTCCTGCGCGAGCACCTGTTCGAACTCGGCCTCGAGCGTTACCTCCCGCTCGGCGCGCCCGACACCCATCTCAAGGCGCTCGTCAACGTGTTCGACCGCGCCCGCGACGAGGATGTCTCCCCGCAGCAGTACCTCGCGTGGGCCGAGGCGCTGCTCGCGGCGGCGGGCGACGACGAGGAGAAGCGCGACCGCGCCGAGGCCGAGCTCGAGAAGGCCCGCGCCTACGCCGCGTACCAGCGGCTGCTGCTCGAGCACGGCCGCATCGACTTCGGGTCGCAGATCAGCCTCGCGCTGCGGCTGCTGCGCGAACGCCCGCACGTGCGGCGGCTGGTGCAGGACCGCTGGCGCTGGCTGCTCGTGGACGAGTTCCAGGACACGAACCACGTGCAGTTCGAACTCGTGAAGCTGCTCGCGGGCTCGCGCGCCAACCTGACCGTGGTGGGCGACGACGACCAGAGTATCTACCGCTTCCGCGGCGCCAAAGTCGAGAACCTGCTGGGCTTCCTCGACGCGTTCCCGGGCGCCCGCACGGTGCTGCTCAAGCGCAACTACCGCTCCGGGCAGGCGATCCTCGACCTCGCGCATCGCGCGGTGCGGTTCAACGACCCCGAACGGCTCGAAGCTCGCGACCCGGTGCGGTTCGCCAAGCGCCTCGAGGCGCAGCGGCCCGAGCCGGGCGTGGCCGAGCACCGCGTGTTCGCGACCGGCGGCGACGAAGCCGACGCGATCGCGGCCGAGATCGCGGAGCGCGTGAAGCGCGGCGAACGCCGTGCCGGCGAGTGCGCGCTGCTCGCGCGCACGCACGGCCAGCTCGACCCGTTCGCGCTCGCCTTGCGCGCCCACGGCGTGCCGTTCCAGCGCCGCAGCGGCATCGGGCTCTACCAGCGTCCCGAGGTGCAGCTGTGCCTCAACGCGCTGCGCTCGCTCGCCGACCCGAACGACGGCTCGGCGGTCTTCGGCGTGCTCGGCGACCCGCTGTTCGAGATGCCCGCGACCGACCTGCTGCTGCTGACCGCCGCGGCGCACCGCACGAAGCGTCCGCTGCTGAGGCTGGCGCGCGACGCGCGCGAACGCGGCGAACTCTCGGACGCGGCGCGGCAGTCGCTCGCACGCGTGATCGAGCTGTGGGACCGGCTCGCGCAGCTCGCGACCCGGCGGCCCACGAGCGAAGTGCTCTACGCGTTCGTCACCGAGAGCGGCCTGCTCGGCACGCTGTCGCAGGACGAGAGCGCCGAAGCGCTGGAACGCGTGCAGAACCTGAACAAGCTCTTCGGCATCGTGCAGCGCGTCGGCCCGCTGCTGCGCAGCGACCGCGTGCCGGAGTTCATCGTGCACCTCGACCTGCTGATCGAGGCGGGCGACGATCCGCAGGCGGCGGTCGTCGAGCCCGACGAGGACGCCGTGCAGCTGCTGACCGCGCACAACGCGAAGGGGCTCGAGTACCCGGTCGTGTACGTGGTGAACCTGGTCGAAGGCCGCTTCCCGACCACGAATCGCGGCGAGTCCATGCGCTTCCCGCCCGAGCTCACGCACGGCGCCGCCGACCCGCGCGCCGAGCACGAGCGCGAGGAGCGACGGTTGTTCTACGTGGCCTGCACGCGCGCGCGCGACCAGCTCGTGCTCACGCACGCGCACGACTACGGCGGCAAGATGACCACGAAGATGAGCCGCTTCGTGTCCGAGGCGTTCGACCTGCCGGCCGCGCCCAAGCGCACGCGCAAGGGCACGTCGGCCGAATCGCTGCACCGCCACGCGCCTGTCGCCGACGCGCCGGCCGTGGCGCCGCGCGTGCCGGGCCCCGACGAACCGCTCAAGCTGTCGCACGGCGAGGTGGACGACTTCCTCACGTGCCCGCTCAAGTACAAGTTCGCGCACGTCGTGCAGGTCCCGCTCGGCTCCGACCCGCGCGCCATGTACGGCATCGCGATCCACCACGCGATCAAGGTGTTCCTGCAGCACCGCCTCAAGGGCCTGCCGATCGAACCGCGCGACGTGATCGCCGCGTTCGACTCCGCGTGGTCGAGCGAAGGGTTCTTCTCGCTCGAACACGAGGAACGCCGACAGGAAGCCGGCCGCGCCGCGCTGCTCGCGTTCGTCGAGCGCGAAGCCACGTCGGGCCGTACGCCGCTCGCGGTGGAGATGGAGTTCGAGTTCCGCGTCGGCCGCGACCGCGTGACCGGGCGCTGGGACCGGATCGACGAGACGCCGGACGGCATCGTGCTGGTGGACTACAAGACCGGCGAAGTGGACGACCGCGACAAGGCGATCGAACGCGCGAAGAAGAGCCTGAAGGAAGAGCAGCTCGGCCTGTACGCGCTCGCCTATCGCGAGACCCGGCAGGTCCGGCCCGTGCGGGCGCAGCTGCACTTCCTCGGCTCGGGGCTCACCGGCGAGGTCGCGATCGAGGACGAACACTTCGCGCTCGCGCTCGATCGCGTGCGGACCGCGGCCGCGGGCATCCGTGCCGGCGACTTCACCCCGACTCCCGATCCGCGCAAGTGCGGCTACTGCCCGTACTCGCGCTTCTGCACGCACTCCGTCGCACGCCCCGGTTCCTGAGCGTGCGCGCACCGAACGAGAGGACCGCCGTGAACCTGCCCACCCCCGCGCGACTGCGCGATTCCGCCGAGCGCTACGCGCGCGAAGCCGGAGCGCTCGTGCGCGAAGGCTACGGCCGCATCCACGCCCCCGAGCGCAAGGGCCGCATCGACCTCGTGACCGAGTACGACCGCCGCTCCGAGGCGCTGCTGCTCGAGCGCATCGCGCGCGACTGGCCGGGGCACGGCGTGCTCGCCGAGGAATCGGGCGCGCATGCGGCCGCCGCCGGCGCGCGCGTGCGCTGGGTGCTCGACCCGCTCGACGGCACCACGAACTTCGCCCACAACTACCCGTTCTTCGGCGTCTCCGTCGGCGTCGAGCTCGACGGCGAGGTCGTGGCCGGCGCGGTGTACGACCCGGTACGCGACGAACTGTTCTCCGCCGCGCTCGGCGCGGGCGCGACGCTCGATGGCGAGCCGATCCGCGTGAGTGCGTGCGCCGCGATCGAGGACGCGCTGCTCGTGACGGGCTTCCCCTACGACGTGCGCGAGCATCCCGAGCGCCACCTGCCGCTCTTCCAGAGCTTCCTGCTGCGCGCGCAGGGCATCCGCCGCGACGGCTCGGCCGCGCTCAACCTCTGCTACCTCGCGATGGGGCGATTCGACGGCTTCTGGGAAGGCAGCCTGTCGCCGTGGGACCTGGCCGCGGGCACGCTCCTCGTGCGCGAGGCGGGCGGCGTGGTGACGGACTACTCGGGCAGCGGTTTCCACATCGAGGCGCGCCAGGTCTGCGCCGCGGGTCCGGCGCTGCACCCGCTGCTGCTCGCGGTGCTGCGCGAACACCCGGCCGCGCACCTTCGCCCGGGCGGCTGAGCCGCTCGCCGAAAAGTCGCGAGCCTCCGTGGCGCATCGCCGCGGAGGCTCGCGTGTTCTCGGTCGGCGCCGGGCATGCTCAGGCGGCCGCTTCGTCCCCCGCGCCGAGCCGCGCGCGGATGCGGGCGACGAGGTCCTTCATGTCGTACGGCTTGGTCATGTAGGCGTCGGCGCCGAGGTCGAGCGCGAGCCGGCGATCGGTTTCGCCGGAACGGGCGCTCAGGATGAAGATCGGGATCTGGCGATAGCGCTCGTCGAACTTCAGCGCACGGCAGACCTTGTAGCCGTCGAGCCGCGGCAGCATGAGATCGAGCACGATCAGCGCCGGCTGGCAGCTGCGCGCCATTTCGAGGCCGCGTTCACCGTCGCTCGCTTCGACGACTTCGAAGCCCTCGGCTTCGAGCCCGAAATGGAGCACGGCGAGCAGATCGGGTTCGTCGTCCACGATGAGGATGCGCGGCTTGGGATTGGACATGGGAAGAATCCTGGGGTCAGGGCGAGTGTCGGGGGACTGCCGCGGGTATCGGCGGGTGCCCTGCCCCACTCCAGTGCGAAATCAGCGCGAATCGCCCGCAGTTGTCGGTAACCGCGTGAACTGCGCCTCCCGGGCCGCCTCCTCACCCGTCACGAGGTCGCGGGCCCGGACCTCCAGCCGCCAGCGCCCGGGGGGCAGGTCCTGGATCGGCACGCTCACGAACTGCCGCCGCAGCGGGCCCGCGTTCGCGCCGCTCCACAGCCCGTCGAGTTCCGGCAGCGCCTGCGCGGGCGACAGCACGCGCTGCACCCACACGCGGCGATCCCGGGTCGCCGAACGCACCCGGTACGTGTACTCGAAGTGCGCCACGCCCGCGGTGTCGGCGGCAAGCCCGTAAACCTCGAAGTACGCGGTCAGCGGTTCGCCGGCCGGGACCTCGGCCCCCGGGTTCGCGTCGAGCCGCACGGACGTGCCCGCGACCGGCGGCGTCCCGCAGGTCACCATGAGGTCGCTGAGCGACAGCCCCTCGGTCGCGGCGGCCATCCGCACGCCGGCGCGCGCATTGCCGCGCAGCGCTCCGGCGCGCACCGAGAAGCCGACCGTGTATTCGCCGGGCGGCAGCGGCACCGAAACGTCGGCGATGCCGACCGAGTCGGCGCGGCACGCCGACGGGGACAACGCGCGGGTCACGCGCGCGACTTCGTGCATCAGGCTGTCGAACACCACGCAATCCGCGATCATCGCGTCGCCCGGACGCGCGGGTGCTTCGGCCGCCGCGAACAGCTGCGGCCCCGCGGCGCCGGTGAAGCGCGCGAGCTGCATGCGCAACGGGAGCCGCCGTGTGGCCGGTGGCAGCGTCGGGAAGACGCCGCGCAGCTGGTGGGTGCCGATGCGGTCGCCACGCCCGAGCGAATCGGCCGCGGGGCGCGGGTCCATGTCGCGATCGGACGACATCGGCAGCAGGTAGTACTCCGACAGCACGCGGTCCTGCAGCGTCACGCGCATCCCGAGGCTGGGGTACGACCAGACCAGCACGTTCATCGGGAACTGCATCTGCGTACCGGGCGCGCCGCGCGAATACAGGTACGTGCCGATCGGGTTGTAGGCCACCGCCTCGGGCGGGCCGTAGCGCACGAGCAGTTCGCCGCGCTCGTCCCACTCGTGGTGCTTGCGGTCGTAGTAGAGGAAGTACGCCTGCGTGCAGCGCGACCAGTACTCGAGCTGCGCCTCGTTCAGCGGCGTGGCCAGGTCGGGATCGTGCTCGGCCCAGAACCGGCGGGCGAACTCGAGCTTCGCCGCGGGCGCGAGGTGGTTGTAGATCGCGGTGTCGCGCTCGCTCGCGAGCGGGGCGAAGTCGTCGAAGCGCTCGCGCACGCGCTTTTCGAGTACGGGCAGCGTGGCGCGGAACTCGGCCGCCGCGTCGTCGGCGCGCCCCACGCGCCACAGCCCCGACGCGCGCGCGAGCCGCGCATCGGGCGCTGTCGGCGCCAGTGCGGCCGCGCGCTCGGCGGCGGCCAGCGCACCCAGCGAATCGCCGCGCGACGTGAGCAGGCTGGCGAGCAGCACCCACGACTCGACGTGCGCGCTGTCGGTCGCCGTGGCCGCGCGCAGTTCGCGGATCGCGTGGTCGAGCGAACCGCGCTCGAGGTACTTGAGCCAGTCGCGGCGCCAGACCTGCGCGAGCCCGTAGCGCGCGTCGGCGTCGTTCGGCTGCAGCGCGGCGACGCGCTCGAAGCGCTTCATGGCCGCGCGCAGCCAGCCCGAACGGTAGTAGGCCCGCGCCAGCTGCAGCTGCCAGTCGGCGTCGTCGGGGACCAGCTGGGTCGCGCGCTCGAGATCCTGCACGGCGGCGCGCCGGTGCTCGACCGAGCCGCGCGCGAGATGCTGCTGGGCACTGCGGACGAGCGCCTCGCCCTGCTCGCGGCGCGACGGCCGCGCGTGTGCCGCCGGCACGAGCACGAGCAGCACCAGCAACAGGATGAACGGCGATCGGGCGGTACGGCCGGGCTCCCTCAACGCGAAACACTCCTCCCCGACGACTCTCGGCACGCCCGAACGCGACGAACGCCGGGAGTATCCGCGAGCGCCGAAACGCGAGTCAACGGCCGAGTGCGGCGCCGGGCCGTGCTGCGCGCCGCGGTTCGGCTCCCGTACACTGCGCGGTCATGGCGCTCACGCCCGCATCTCCCAGCGAAGCGATCGGCCCGGCCGAGGCGGCCGCACGGCTCGCGTCGCACACGGTGCTCGACGCACGCGACGCCGCCGCGTTCGCGCGCGGGCACCTGGCCGGCGCGGGGCGCATGAGCACCGAGGAGTTCACGCCGCTGCGCGCCGAGCTGCCGCCACGCACCGCCCGCGTGCTCGTGGTGCACGACCGACCCGCCGACGCGAAGCGCGCGGCGGACGCGCTCGCGGCGCTCGGCTACCCGCACGTCTGCTGGCTCGACGCACCGCTCGGCGAACTGCCCGGCGGCCACGCCGACACCGGGCCGTCCGCGCTGCTGTGGCGGCCGTCACCGTTTCTCGAACGCGTGTGGCCGCAGTTGCCGCGCGGCCGCGCGCTCGACCTGGCCGCCGGCTCGGGACGCGAATCGGTGTTCCTCGCCGCGCGCGGCTGGGAGGCGCACGCCTGGGACCACGCGCCCGACGCGCTCGAGCGGGCCGAGACCCTCGCCGCGCGGCACGGCGTGACGATCCACACGCGGGTCGTCGAGCTGGAGCGCGGCCCGCTGCCCGAGCCCGACGGCGGCTGGAACGTGGTCATGGCGTTCCGCTACCTGCACCGGCCGCTGTTCCCGTGGATCGCGCGCGCCGTGGCCCCGGGCGGCGTGGTCGTCTACGAGACGTTCCACGAGGCGCAGGCACGCTTCGGGCGGCCGAAGCAGCCGCGCTTCCTGCTGCGCGACGGCGAACTGCGCGAGGCGTTCCCCGGGTTCGTGATCGAGCACGAGGAAGTCGTCGCGCCCGACGAGCCGCCGGTCATGGCACGGCTGCTCGCCCGCCGCCCGGACTGACCTTCGCGGCCGGGCCGCCGTTCACGAGGAGGCGGCCCGGCTCACGTGCGGCGCCGGCGATCAGTGCAGGCGCTGCTTGACCACCGTCACCGTGCACGGCGCGTGCGCGACGACATGCGACGCGACGCTGCCCAGCACCAGCTTGGCGAGACCGGTCGCCCTGCGACCCGACCACCGCGGTCGTCGGTACGACCAACCGCACGTGGGGCCAGGTCAAGTCGGCGAAGTAGGTCCGGCGGCACCGCGGGTCGAAGTACACGAGAAGAGGGCGGGCTCGCGAGAGCCCGCCCTCTTCGCATGCGTGCGCCGCGTGAGCTCCTCCACCAGTTCGGTGGGGTACGGCACCGCCGGAGCGTAGACCTCGGCGTAGGCCGTGACCGGCGCACGCACCGCCGACACGACCACGATGCGCGTGGCGGCCGGCCAGCTCTGCCGCCGGATCCACTCGAGCGCCGCCTGGGCGTGGGGCGAATCGTCGAAACCCAGCACGATCTTCATGTGTTCCTCCCGGCCGCATGCACGGCCTGCTCGGACAAACCGCAATGCGCATGCCATAGGGCGTCAGGAAAACCTCAGCGCGCCCGCACGGAATTGCCCGCGCCTGCGCCCCTGCGGCCCGTTCGCCGCGGCAGGGCGGGCGCCCCCCCGCGGGAGTGCGGCCAACTTGGCAGAACTGGACTGCCAGCGTGGCCGTCCGCGAGCCCGCACCCACGCTTCCGGCCGCGCCGGCCGCGGCGAAGCCGCGTGCCCACACGGATCTTCCGCACGACGCCGGGTCGCCGGAATACCCCTTCCGATGATCTTGCGTGGGCGCGCGACTTGCGGCACCTTCGCGACGCCTTTCGTCACCGCCATCCCACCATTCGCACGTGAGCGGTCCATGGCCTCGCGAGCCCGGCGCCTCCACCGGCGCGGTCCGCGTCCGGCATCGTGGATCGCAGGTCCCGCCGCCGCACGGTGGCGTTCCGGAGGTTCCGGATGTCCCGCTCGTTCGCGTCGCGCTGGTTCGCCAGCCTGCTCATCTGCCTCTGCCTCGCTCCCGGTTGCGCCCCCAAGAAGCAGGCGTCGGGCCCGGTGAAGATCGTCGTCTGGTCGCAGATGGACCCCGAGGAGCGCGCGCGCTTCGAGAAGAACATCGCGGCGTACACCGCCGCGCACCCGGGCATCGAGATCCAGAACGTGCCCTACGACACCGAGAACCTGCGCCAGCAGTTCCAGACCGCCGCGGCCGGCGGCGGTGGCCCGCAGGTCATCTTCGGGCCGTCGGACCAGGTCGGGCCGCTGTCGCTGCTCGAGCTCATCCGCCCGCTCGACGAGACCATGCCGAAGGGCTTCTTCGACCGCTTCGTCCCGCAGGCGCTCGACACGCTGAACGGCCACCTGTGGGCCGCGCCCGACCAGGTCGGGAACCACCTGCTGCTCTGCTACAACCGCAAGCTGGTGCCCACGCCGCCGACGAACGCCGACGAGTTCCTCGCGACGGCGAAGAAGCTCACGAAGGGCGGCATGTACGGCTTCGCGATGAACGTCACCGAGCCCTACTGGCTGGCGCCCTTCCTCGCGGGTTACGACGGCTGGGTGTTCGGCCCGGACGGTGCGCCGACGCTCGACACGCCGGGCATGCGCGACGCGCTCGCCTACCTCGCCATGCTCAAGAGCAAGGCGACGGGCATCATGCCCGCCGAATGCGACTACCAGATCGCCGAGACGCTCTTCAAGGAAGGCAAGGCGGCGATGATCGTGAACGGCCCGTGGTCGTGGGCGTCGTACCGCAAGGCGGGCATCGACCTCGGCATCGCGCCGCTCTGGGTGCTCCCGAACGGCAAGCACGCCATGCCGATGACGGCGAGCAAGGGCTACTCGATCAACGTGAACGCCAAGGACGCCGACCTCGCGGCGGCGATCGAGTTCGTCACCTTCTGCACGAGCCCCGAAGCCGAACTCCGTGACGCCGTCGCGCTCGGCGTGCTGCCGAGCCACAAGGACGCGTGGAACGCTCCGGAAATCACCGGCGATCCCACGCTCAAGATTTCGCAGGACGCGTTCACGATGGGCCGCCGCATGCCGGTCGTGCCCGAGATGCGCGTGGTGTGGGACGTCATGCGGCCGGGCCTGCAGAAGGTCATGAACGGCTCCATGAAGCCCGCCGACGCCACGAAGGAAATGCAGGCCGCGGCCGAGCAGCAGATCGCGGGCATGAAGCGCTGACGCCATGCTGCGCGCTCCCCGGAGCTTTCCCTACGCGCTGTTGCTGCCCGCCACGATCGTGATGCTGGCGGTGGTGCTGTTCCCGCTCGGGTACAGCTTCTGGCTCGCGTTCCGCAACATGAGCCTCTACCACTTCCGCACGCACGAGTTCGTCGGCGTGGACAACTTCGTCCAGATCCTGTCCGAAGGCGTGTTCTGGACGCTGCTCGGCAAGTCGCTCGTGTGGACGTTCGTGAACGTGTTCTTCCACGTCGCGATCGGCGTGCTGTTGGCGATCCTGCTGAGCGGCCCGGTGAAGGGCAAGACGATCCTGCGCACCATGCTCGTGCTGCCGTGGGCGATGCCGCAGTACATCTCGGCGCTCACGTGGCGCGGCATGTTCAACTTCGAGTACGGCGCGATCAACCTGATCCTCAAGCAGTGGTTCCACCTGCCGCCGGTGCCGTGGCTGTCGGACCCGTTCTGGGCGTTCGTCGCGCCGATCCTGACGAACATCTGGCTCGGGTTCCCGTTCATGATGGTCGTGGCGCTCGGCGGGCTCACGTCCATTCCGGGCGAGCTGTACGAGGCGGCCGACCTCGACGGCGCGAACGGCTGGGAGAAGTTCACGAACGTGACGCTCCCCTCGCTCATGCCCGTGCTGATCCCGTCCATCCTGCTCGGCACGATCTGGACGTTCAACAACACGCTCGTCGTGTGGCTCGTGTCGAACGGCGGCCAGCCGGCCGACGCGACGCACATCCTGGTCACGTACATCTACAAGGTCGCGTTCACCTACTCGCGCTACTCGTACGCCGCGGCATTCTCGGTCGTGGTGTTCCTGCTGCTGCTCGGGTTCGTCGTGTACGTGATGCGCCGCACGTCCGCGCAGGAGCGCACGGCATGAAGAAGCCCGACGGAGCCTGGACGCCCGGCCGCGTGTTCGTGCAGCTGTTCCTCGTGCTGTTCGCGGTCGCGACCGTGTACCCGATCCTGCAGATCGTCACGATCTCGCTGCGGCCGTCCGACCAGCTCTACTCCACGTCGCTCGCCGTCATCCCGCCCGGTGCCACGCTGCGTGCCTACCGGGTGATGCTGTTCGAGAAGCCGTTCCTGCTGTGGATGCGCAACTCGCTCATCGTGTCGCTGGCGGTGACGCTGCTCGGCGTCACGCTGGCCTCGACGGCGGCGTACGCGTTCTCGCGCTTCCGGTTCGCGGCGCGGTCGGCCGGGCTCTACCTGTTCCTCATGACGCAGATGTTCCCGGCGACCATGCTCATGCTGCCGCTGTACGTACTCATGAAGAACCTGCACCTGCTCGACACGTTCGCCGGGCTCGTCGTGGCGTACACCGCCACGGCGCTGCCGTTCTGCGTGTGGACCATGCGCGGTTACTACGACACGATCCCGTACGAACTCGAGCAGGCCGCGCTCATCGACGGTTGCACGCCGTGGCAGGCGTTCGTGAAGGTGACGCTGCCGCTCGCGGCGCCGGCGTTGTCCATCACCGCGCTGTTCTCGTTCATGGCGGCGTGGTCGGAGTTCCTCGTGGCGCGCATCGTGATTTCGCGGCAGGAGCTGTTCACGCTGCCGCTCGGTCTCGAGAGCCTCGCGGGACAGTTCCAGACCGAATGGGCGAACTACGCGGCGGGCAGCCTGCTGGTGTGCGTGCCCGTGATGGCGCTGTTCATCGCGCTCAACCGCAACATCGTGAGCGGGCTCTCGGTCGGCGGCGTGAAGGGCTGAGGCCGCTCGCGCGGCGCACGCATGCGAAGAGGGCGGGCTCGCGAGAGCCCGCCCTCTTCCCTTGTACCTCGAACTACGGTGCCGCCGGACCTACTTCGCCGACTTGACCTGGCCCCACGTGCGGTTGGTCGTACCGACGACCGCGCCGACCGTGATGCGCGAGCGGCCCGTCGCCGCGTTGAACTCGAACGTCACCGGCTGGTTCGGCACGGTGGTCGTGTACGAGAAGTTGGCGCCGTTCGTGCCGTAGCCGTCGGTGCCGACGTTCACGCCCCAGTCGCCGGTCTTGCGGAACTTCACTTCGTACGTGCCGACCGAACCGATGTTGATCGTGGCCGCCCAGATGTTGCCGGTCTTGGTCATGGCGACGCCCGAGCCCCAACCCCCGGTCTCGGGAGCGGCGCCGATGACTTCGAAGGTCATCCACGACGGGATCGAGTGGTCGGAGATCACGATGTCCTGCGCGGGCAGCCAGCCGTCCGCGTGCACGTTCGTGTCGAACGACCACCACACGATTTCGCCGGAACCGTTGAAGAACAGCGGCGTGTTGCTGTTCGGGTAGCTCTCCGACCAGCCCGCGACCGCGACCTTGGCGAAGTACGTGCCGGCGCCGACCGACGCGGCCACGTTGCCGGTCCACACGCCGGCGGTGTTGCTGAGGGCGCACGACGGGTCGCCGGGCGTCCAGTTCGGGGTCACGTAGTCACCGGGGGCGTAGAACGGGCCGGGGCCGGACGCGAAGGCCGAGACGGCCGACACGAGCAGCAGCGCAGCGGTGAGAGTAGCGATCTTCTTCATGGGGAAAGGTCCTCCTGCAGGAGCGAGTTGCGATGTCCCGGCGGCGCCGGGGGTTCGGGACCAACTGTCGGGGCGGACCCCGGACACTGCGCCCGGGGCGGGCGTCGTCCGCCCGCCCCGGGAGATTCGGCTAGTTCGTCAGAATCAGGCGGCGCGTGACGCGGTTGCCGCCCATGCTCAGCTCGTAGAGGTACACGCCGCTGCGCAGGCGCCGGCCGTCGTCACCGAGGCCCGCCCACGTCACGGAGTGCGTGCCGACCGGCAGCGTCGCGTCCATCAGCTTCGCGACGCGGCGGCCGGTGACGTCGTACACGCGGAGCGCCACGTGACCGGCGCGGTGCAGTTCGAACGAGAAGTTCGCGCGGCGCGAGACCGGGTTCGGCATGACCGGCCGGAGCGACGCGAAGCCCGCGCGATCCGCGGGGGCGTCGGGCCCGACGCCGGCGACGTCGGAGCACACGCCGTACACGTTCATCACGCGCACGATCGGCGTGGCCGACGTGTTCGCGACGTCGTCCAGGTACAGCGTGCGGTTGCCCGCGGCGCCGCACTCGAACGTGCCGTTCAGCCAGTACTTGAACTCGACGTTCTGCGCGCTCGAATCCGGGAACGTGATGGCGCGCGCGTAGAACATGTCGCCGGCGGCGTTGTCGTACGCGCCACCGTTGTTGAGCAGCAGCACCGAAGGCTCGCGACGGTCCCACGTGAGCGGGAACGCCGTGCCCATGACGGCGAGCGAGTCGGCCGGCAGCGCGGGCAGCGGCGAGACCGCGTCCATCTGCACCTTGAACACCACGGTCAGCGGCTTGTCGGTCACGCTGCACCGGTCGATGCCGCGGGCCGGCATGACGATCGGGTTCGCGGAGCTGAAGAGCGCGTCGTTCAGGTACACGTTGCGGTCGTTCTGGCCGAGGCACTCGATGACGCCGTTGTGGTCCACCTTCCAGTTCACGTTCTTCGGCGAGCAGGCCGGGAACGTGACGCGGGCGGTGTAGATCTTGTCGCCGGCCACGGCGTCCGGAGCGACGCCGTTGTCGAGCATCGCGGTGCCGGGCTGCGTCCAGTGCAGCGGCGACACGCTGCCGAGCACGGTGAACACGTCACCGGGCGCCGGCGAGATCCGCGACGCGTCCACCTGGAAGATCACGTCCACCGCACGGGTCGTGTAGTTCGCCGGGTCGTCGTTGTTCCACGACTCGGTGATCGTGGCCGCGGCGCCGTTGTCGCTCGTCAGGTGGTAGTTGCGGTTGCTGCCGAGCGGCTCCCACACCGTGCACTTGGCGGTGAACTTCCACTCGAGGTCCGCTTCGCCCTTGCCCGTGGCCTTGTTGACCGGCAGGCAGAACGGCACGACCACCGTGTACACCGAGTCGGTGTTCGCGTCGGTCATCAGCGAGTTGTCGCACTGCAGGAACGTGAGCGGCGGCACGCTGCCTTCGACCGAGAACGTGTCCGCGGCCGTGAAGGCGCCGGAGCACATGCCGACCTTGAAGTTGCCGTTGAACGTCACGTTCTGGAGGAAGAACGAGCCGACGTTCGTGTCGCCGTTGTTCACGATCGTGTTGAGCGCATTGTCCTTCACGTTCTGCACGGTGACGTTGTACTGCGCCGCCTGCGCGTTGATCACGCCCGACAGCGTCAGGTGCACCACGTTGGTCGCGGCCGCGTCACGCACCGCGCCGATCACGGAGCGGGTCACGGGGCCCGTGAGCACGTAGTTCGCCGTCGTCTGCGCCGACGCCAGCTGCACGGGCTCGCTGAACGTGACGTCCACCTTGTTCGTGACGAGCGCGAACTGGCGGTTCGCCTGCAGCGTGTAGCCGACGGCCTGCACGTTGGTCACGACCGGGGGCGTGTTGTCGGAGAACGCCTGCACGGTGTACGGCACCATCGAGGTCATCTGCACAACGGCCGCGGTGTCGTAAGTCGTGCTCGCGAAGCGCGACATCTGCACGTCGTCGCTGGCGAACGCGTCGAGCGGGCCCTTGGTGGTGCCTTCCTGCGTGACCCAGAACTCGAGGTGCAGCGGGGTGCCGGCGCTCACGCCGAGCACGCTGAGCGGGATCTTCAGCTCGCGGAAGCTGGTGCTGTCGATGATCCCGAGGCCGTTCGAGCCCGAGCCCCACGCCGGGTTCACGAGCGTCGAGCGGTTCACCCAGGTGCCGACGGTGTCCTTGTAGAGCACTTCGTAATTGAAGGTGTTGCAGTTCGTCGGGGTGACGTCGTAGACGATCCAGTCCGGCTTGAACGCCACGTTGCTCCAGCCGATCTTGCGGCCGAACGGATCCGTGGTGCCGCCGCCGGCGGTGTTCACGTCGATCGCCATGCCCACGTTCATGTCGCAGTAGCAGGACTTGGCGAACTCGAAGCCGACGTAGAGGAAGTTCGCATCGTTGGTGACGTAGACCTTGCCGACGTCCATCGGGAAGATGCCGGCGCCACAGTTCGACTGGGTATCCTGCGCATCGTCCCCGAGCAGGTTGCTCGGATCGAAGTCGTTCACGCCGTCCACGGTGATGGTCTGCGGAACGGCCGCATGCGCCGGAGCGGCCCCGAGTGCGACGAGGGCCAGCAGGACGAGAAGCAATCGCTTCATGAGGGTGCTCTCCAGCCGGGTCGGGGTGCGTGATTGCAGAGAAGAGCGGCAGGCTGGACCCGGTGCAGCCCGCGTCCCGGTCGCTCGGACCGGAAACCCGGAATTTCGACGCGTCAATGGTAGGTGTTCCGGCGGACGTAGTGCAATGCCGCGGGCCCACCGGAATGCACATTTTTTCGGGGTCGAAAGTGTCGTCCAACGCACGGCCCGCGTTGCCGAAAGCCGTGGCCCTCCGGACTCCTTGACCCACCCCCGTGCGGGTCGCACTATGCGGCCGTCCACGCCTGCATTCCGCACGGCGCCACCCACGACTCTCCCTTCGGCACCCCCGTGAAAAGACCCGCATTCCTCGCGGCCGCACTGGTCCTCGCCGTGCTCGCCGCGCCGTCCTTCGGCGCGACCGCGCGCAATCTCGGCAGCGTGATCCAGATCGACGGCTACGCCAGCGAGTACAGCCCCGACGACTCGGTGTTCGTCCTGAACGAGACCTCGCTCACGCTCGAGGAGCCGTGGGCCGACTCGAAATGGGGCGTGAACAACGACGTCAACCAGATCTTCGTGACCTGGGACGCGAAGTACCTCTACTTCGCGGTCAACGGCATCACCTGGGACAACAACATGGTGCTGCTGATCGACTCCACGCCCGGCCGCGGCCTCGAGTCCATGCTGAACATCAACTCGTGGAAGCGCCGGTTCGTGTTCGACACCACCGGTTCGGCGGCGGGCACCGGGTTCGCGCCCGACCTGTTCGGCGCCACGTGGGACGGCAACACCAGCCCGCACCTGATCATCCAGCAGAGCGGCAACACCGTGATCGACGCCATCGTCGGGCCGTTGTTCCGCGCCTCGGCCTCGTTCTCGAAGGGCAGCACCGGCCGGGCCATGGAGTTCGCGGTCCCGTGGCAGCAGGTGTTCCTGTCGTCCGCGCAGCCCGCGATCGGCACCAAGGACACGATCATCACGGTCGGCGGCGTGACGGATTCCATCCACGTGTTCCCGAAGGGCGCGAAGCTCAAGCTGGTGGCGGTGGTGACGGCCGGCGGCGACGACACCGGCGGCCCCGATACGGCGCCCGACATCCTCGGCGAGATCACCGACCAGTCGTCGGCGCAGGTGTACGTGGACAACTGGGTGATCGTGGACCTCGACCGCAACGACGACACCGGCCTCGGGCACGGCGGCCCCGACGGCGTCGCCGACTGGGGCGTGTCCCCGCACTCGCGCGTCTCGTTCCGCGTGCGGCCGCCGTTCGTGAGCAAGCAGTTCTCGGCGTCGCGCATCCATTTCGACCGGCCGGCGTTCCGGCCCGACGCGGGCGAGCGCCTGCGCTACACGTTCGACCTGAACGAGTACGTGGACCCGAACGACCCCGTGGACGACTTCCGCAAGGTCAAGGTGACCGCCAAGATCTTCGACATCCGAGGTCGCGTCGTGCGCACGTTCCCCGAATCCTCGCGCACCGCGCGCCACCCGCTGGACCCTGAAGTGGACCAGTGGGACGGCCGTGACGACACGGGACACATCGTGGACGGCGGCATCTACGTGCTGCGGCTCACGGTGTCCGGCAGCCTCGAGCGCGCCACGCGCTCGTTCGTGGTGGTCCGATGAGCCGCCGCCTCGCCTTGCTCGCCCTGCTGCTGCTGCTCCCCCGCCCCGCGGCGGCCTACTTCGAAGACGTCCGCACCGGCTCGCGCGGTCTGGCGATCGGGCCTTCGGCGATCGCCGTGGTGACCGACGCCTCGTCCTACTACTGGAATCCCGCCGGCCTCGCCGAGCTGCCGAAGACCGAAGTGACCGCGGACTGGATCTCGATGTACGGCCTGTCCGAGCTGAGCTCGGGCGCGGTCGCGGCCGCCACGCGCGTGCGCGGCACGTCGTTCGGGGTCGCGTGGCACCACCTCGGGCTCGAGAACGTCTATGCCGAGGACCAGCTCTGCGCCGCCGCCGCGCGGCGCGTGCTCACCACCGGCAGCGGTCACCGGCTGTCGGCGGGCCTGACGTTCAAGTTCAGCCGCGCCGCGTTCGAACCGTTCGCGGTGAGCGGCGGCGGCATCGCCGACTACGGCGCGATCTCGCGCGGCTCGTTCGACGCCGGCCTGCGGCTGCAGACGCCGTGGCGCACGGACGTCGCGTACGTCGTGCGCGACGTGTTCCGGCCGCGCTACGAGTTCGTCGAGGGCTCCGGCGGTCACCAGCAGGCGCGGCGCAGCGAACTCGCCGCGGCGTTCCGCTGGAACCGCGAGTCCACGTTCTCGGTCGGCTGGTCGCAGCTCGGCGACGGGCGCTCCACGCTGAGCACCGGGCTCGAGATCAACTTCTACGACGTGTTCGCGATCCGCACCGGACTGTCGAACCTCGCCACCGTCTACCGCTCGTACGGCCTGCCCGAGAACATCCAGTACGAGGGCGGGTTCGGCGTCTACCACCACGGCTACCACGTGGACGCCGTGGCGAGCACGACGCGCGAACTCGGCGCGTCGTACCGGGTCACGGTCCGCGTGCCCGTCTCGATCGGAGGCCAGCCGTGAGCGCGCGCCGCCTGCTGACCCTGCTGCCCGCGCTCGGCCTGCTGCTCGGCGCGACGCCGGTCCACGCCGTCACCAAGCTCGAGGGCGAGTACCAGCTCATGCTCGAGCTGCGCAAGAGCGCCTTCAACCGCAACTTCCGCTGGGACTGGAACTCGAACGAGTACGACACCTACAACAACGCGCAGCTGCGGCTCTTCTCCACGCCGCGCGCGGGAGTCGAGTCGTTCGTGAAGGTCGAGGCGGCGTACCGCCCGAACGGCGAGAACGACGGCCCGCGGCCCGAGTTCAAGTACCGCGAGATGCACCTGCGCTTCCGCCGGCAGTTCGGCAAGCGCGAGTGGGACACCTACCTGTTCTCGCGCCAGGACCGCTTCTGGACCGACCCGTACCAGGTGCAGAGCTTCGACGCGAACGTGCACGGCTTCAAACTCGAGCCGCTCGTGTACGGCCGCGGGGACTGGCAGGGCATCCGCACGGAGTACAAGGGCGACCGCGGGCTCAACCTGGTGTTCGTGGTCGGCGACCGCAGCAACCAGGTGGATCCGGGCAACTACTCGGGCCTGTTCGGCACGTCGCCGCTCGACTCGCTGAACGCCGCGCACGCCCTGCGCACGGACGACCTCTACCTGTTCCGCGCCCGCCGTGACTTCCTCAAGGACTCGCGGCTCAAGCTCGGCCTGCTGCTCGTGCGCACGGAGAACTGGAACGGCGCCGACAGCCTGAACTCGAACGGCCGCCTGCCCAAGGAACCCGGACGCGGCGTGTGGGCCGTGGACGGCCACCTGCGCGTGCTCGGCTCGGACGTGAACATGGTGTACTCCGAGGCCTACCCGCACTTCGGCTCCGGCAACGGCACGCGATCGGAAGTCACGATCGGCAAGCGCTCGACCGGCCTGCAGCTGCCGGACGCCGCGATCCTCGAGGGCGAGATCCGCAGCATCCGGTTCGGAACGGCGCGCACGGGCTTCGTGAACGTGGTGCCGATCTGGTTCTCGCGCGGACCGCGCTGGTACAACCCGGCCGGCCCTCCCGGCGCGAACCAGACGGGCTACCTGATCCAGTCCTACTACCTCATGCCCGAGCGCGCGATCACGCTCTCGCACAACTTCGGCTGGAGCAGCGACGGCTACGACCGGCGGCTCGGCTCGAAGATGACGTACGACGACATGTACGTGGAGTTCGTGAACGGCTTCACGGGCAAGCTCGCGTACCGCACGGTCGAGTCGTACTCGTACGACTTCCGTGGCGACCTGCAGGGCGTCAAGCACGACGACCTGATCGCCGAGGTGCAGGTCGAAAGCCGGCTCGCGTGGCTGCGCGTGCAGGCCAAGGCCGCCGACGTCGGCAATCCGGCGGCGAAGCAGCTGTTCGTGGTCGAGCAGTCCATCAACGTCACGCCGAAGGCGAAGTTCTACAACCGGTTCGCGTTCGGCAACGATCCCGACAAGCTCCGCAAGGCCATCTTCACGCAGTTCCAGTACCGCCCGACCGGAAGCATGGAGATGTTCCTGCAGTACGGCCCGGACTACATCGGCGGCGGCAGCATGCCCGTGGACGAGTGGTCCCTCAACGGTGGCGGCGACCAGATCGACCAGGTCAAGTTCATCCTCAAGGGGTTCTTCTGATGCGCGCGCGTTCGATCACTTCCGCTCTCCTGCTGGCCGCGACGCTCGCCCTTTCGGCGGCGACCGCGGCGTTCGCCGCGCCCGAGAAGGTCGCCGGCGGCATCCGCTTCACGTACAAGGACGGCAACGCCTCGAACGTGTCGTGGGCCGGCGCGTTCAACAACTGGAACGGCACGGCGAACCCCATGACCAAGGACGCGAACGGCGTCTGGACGGTCGTGATCGCGCTGCCCGCCGGCGAACAGCAGTACAAGTTCGTCGTGGACGGCAACTGGGTCGCCGATCCCGACAACGGCGCCACGGCCGGCGACTTCGGCAACAGCGTCGTGCGCATCGGCAATGCCGGCGAGCTGCTCAAGGTCGCCGCCACGTCGAACACGCCCTACAACCCCAAGATCAACATGGGCGGCCGGGCGATCGGCCTGTACCGGAGCACGTGGAGCGACGTGGAATACGCGCGCTACGAGCTCGAGCGGCCCGAACTCGACATGGACCTCGGCTTCGACATCCGCATGTCCGACGCGCTCATGACGAAGTTCCTGCTCAACGTGAATCCGCGCCACGAGAACGTGCAGGACTACAAGAGCCGGCTGAACTTCAAGCGCGGCTCCATGACGCTCACCCAGCCCAGCTTCACGCTCACGATGTTCGACAGCGAGCCGCTCGGCACGTGGGACGATCCGCTGCACCTGGTCGGCGCCGAAGGCGTGTACGCGCACCCGTTCGGCTACGAGCGCGCCGGCTTCCGGCTCAAGACGCCGAAGTACGGCTTCGACACCGAAGTGCTGTACACGGACAACACCGCTCCCGGCGGCGTGAGCTCGCCGGGCTTCGGCTCGTTCGTCACCGGCAACCGCGCCATCGCGGTCGAACCCTCGGGCGCGGGCTGGCGGCTGGTGCACGGCGCGGTCTCGAAGGCCACCGCCACCGACGTCGGCGACAACCACGGCGTGTACGGCTACGGCGACGGGGACGCGGACCTCATGGCCGCGCGCATCCGCCGCCGCGTGCGCGACGACCTCACGGTCGGCGTGCTCGGCCGCAGCGACCGCGGCTTCCACTTCGGCACGATCGACCTGCTGCAGGCCACCGGCGACAGCTCGTACGTGCGCTGGCAGGGCAACGACTACCAGCAGTCGTTCGGCGCCGGCCTCGACGCGCAGTGGTCGCCGCGCGCGAACGTCTCGGTCGAGGCCGAGTTCGCGATGGGCGGCCGGCGCCTGGTGCTGACCGACGGCGCCACCCGCAAGGACGGCAAGGTCGCCACCGCGACCGAGACCGAGGTGACCGCCACCGAGACGACGACCGACGGGGCCGGCGCGCACTTCTCGCTCGACGAGAGCAGCCGCTGGGTGCTGCGCGGGCACTGGACGTTCGCGCAGGGCGACGTCGCGCTGCACGCCGGCGTCGAGCGCCAGGACCACACCTACCCGGCGTGGTCGCAGGAGCCGATCACCCCGGCCGGCACGCCCTCGATCTACCACCAGCGCCAGCTGAACGTGGAGTACCAGCGCGGCGACTACCTCGACGACGCCGAGCTCGAGAACCACATGACCGAGTGGAATCTCGTGTGGGACCGCAACTGGCGCTACTACCTCGGCCGCCCGGTCCGCACCTCGCTCGGCGTGACGTGGACGAACTTCCGCTACGACGCGCGCACCGCGTGGGAGCACCAGCTCTGGTTCCCGAACGGCAACTTCTGGCTGTCCCCGGGCCAGCACGTGGTGTCGGTCGCGCGCATGACGCTGCTCGGCGAGCCGCAGGCGATCGAGCTGCGGCCCACGATCGAGTACCCGATCCGCCGCGCGAACGCCATGAGCCTCACGCTGACCGGCCACTACGCCACCACGCGGCTCGACAAGAAGCCGCGCTTCGCCGAGACCATCGCGCGCTTCGGCTTCGACGCGAACCGCGCGGTGCGCCTGCAGACCGACTGGCGCTGGGCGCGCTACGACGTGCCGGCGCTCGACCTGCAGCGCGGCTACCTGTCGCAGTTCACCGAGGCGATCTACCGCTTCGGCGACGAGGCCTCCGTGTCGCTGGGCTTCGGCGTGGATCCCTACGTCGTGGACCGCGTCACCAACGAATACGCGTACGTCGGCCGCGAGATGTTCCTCGAGGACCTGAACGCGAACGGCTGGGTCGCCGAGTCGAACTGGTTCAGCCTCGCGCCGCAGCTGTCGGCCGCGGAGAAGAGCCTGCAGAACACGAAGCGCATCCAGCTCAAGGCCGTGGTGCACTTCTAGGAGGACACTCACCCATGCGCCGAATCTCCCTCCTGCTCGTGCTCGCCGCGCTGGCGCTCGTCGCGCTCGCCGGCTGCAGCACCCTGACGTTCGTGAAGCGCCGCCTGCCGCCGCCCACCGTGGGCGCAGACGGCGTGCTGTTCCGCTTCTACGCCCCGTCCGCGAAGGCCGTGCAGCTCGCGGGCAACTGGCCCGAGAACAACTGGCTCAGCGGCCAGGCGCAGTCGGGCGGGCTCAACATCGGGCTCATGAACGACGACGACCACGACGGAATCTGGACGCGCACCGAGAAGCTCCCGCCCGGCCGCTACCAGTACAAGTTCGTCGTGGACCAGGTGAACTGGAAGGAAGACCCGAACAACCCGAACCGCACCAACGACGGCTACGGCGGCAACAACTCGGTGCTGGACGTCCGATGAACGCACTGCGACGGCTGCTCCCGCTCCTGTGTCTCGCCGGCCTCGTACTGCTCGCCGGCTGCGGCAAGAACCTGCCCACGAGTTCGATCGTCCCGACCGGCTACCGCCCGGGCACGCCTCCCGGCGCGATCGCCGGCTCGATCCTGTACGACACGACGACCTACGACATGCCCGGCGCACCCTACCCGCCCGTGCGCATCGAACTGCACACGTTCCACCACGACACGCTCGGGCCGCTGGTCGCGTCGAGCAGCAGCGGCGGCGCGAACCGCGGTTTCGCGTTCACCGGGCTCATGCCCGACAGCTACATGGTGCAGCTCAAGGCGCACGGCTTCGCCGCGCGCGACTTCGGGCCGTTCCGCGTCGAACTCGACCCCATCGCGGCCGGCGCGGTGTTCCTGCCCGCGCAGTCCGAATCGCTGCCCGCGATCACGTTCGTGATCGGCACCATGCCGGGATTCTCGGTGGACGACGCGTTCGGCACCTTCGCGACGAGCATGTACCAGGATCCGCTCGGCCTGTGGAAGTACCCGGACTTCCTGTTCGGCTACACGTCCATCGCCGCGGGCACGTACCGCTTCAAGTTCGTCACCGACTTCTCCTCCACCCCGACGCACCTGATCGGCTGGGGCGGTGATTCCACGATCACCTACGTGGCGCCCGTGACGAACCAGCCGGTGCGCTTCGCCTCCGGCCCCGCCGAGGACATCAAGGTCACGTTCCCCTCGTCCGGCAACTGGGACTTCCAGTTCGACGAACGCCGGCTCACCTTCAGCATCACGCCCGCCCCGCCCGTGCCCGCGCTCGCGGCACGTACGGCCCGTGCGGTGCGCACGAGGATCGTCCGATGAAGATCACGCTCCGTACCCTCTGTGCCCTGCTCCTCACCACCGCGCTCAGCGGCTGCGCCGGCGGCTGGCGTGGTGGCGTGGCCCCCGCGGCGTGGGACACCGCAGCGCCCGTGGCGGCGGCCGCGCCCGCCGCGAAGGCGAAGGCGAACGGCAAGGCGACCGCGGTCACCGAGTCCGGTGTGCAGTTCGTGTACGCGGGCGAGGCGTCCAGCGTGAACGTGGCCGGTGAGTTCAACAGCTGGTCCACGTCGGCCGACCCCATGCAGAAGCAGGCGAACGGCACGTGGACGCTGACCAAGGCGCTCGCGCCGGGCCGCTACCAGTACAAGTTCGTGCTCAACGGCGGCGACTGGAAGGCGGACGACAACGCGCCCGAGTTCGCGGACGACGGCTACGGCGGCAAGAACTCGCTCGTCGTGGTGACCGGCGCCGCGGTCGCGGCTGCGGCGGCGAAGCCCGCGGCGGCGGGCGGTCCGGCGGTGAGCGGCGACGGCGTCACGTTCCGCTACACGGGCACGGGCGGCAGCGTGAACGTGGCCGGCGAGTTCAACAGCTGGTCCACCAGCGCCGACCCCATGAAGAAGCAGGCCGACGGCACGTGGACGCTGACCAAGGCGCTCGCCCCCGGCCGTTACCAGTACAAGTTCGTCGTGGACGGCACCAACTGGAAGCAGGACGACGCCGCGGCCGAGTTCGTGGACGACGGTTACGGCGGCAAGAACTCGCTCGTCGTGGTCGGCGGCACCGCGGCGGCGGCTCCGGCGGCTCCTGCCGCGGCGGCCGCGCCCGCCGCGAGCGGCGACGGCGTCACGTTCCGCTACAAGGGCCCGGGCGGCAGCGTGAACCTGGCCGGCGAGTTCAACAGCTGGTCCACCAGCGCCGACCCCATGAAGAAGCAGGCCGACGGCACGTGGACGCTCACCAAGGCGCTCGCGCCCGGCCGCTACCCGTACAAGTTCGTCGTGGACGGCACCAACTGGAAGTCCGACGACGCGGCCACCGAGTTCGTGGACGACGGCTACGGCGGCAAGAACTCGGTCGTCGTGGTCGGCGGCGGCGCGGCCGCCGCACCCGCGGCTTCCGCCGCCAGGCCCGCCGGTGCGGTGAAGCCGCTCGCCGCGGGCGTGAAGCCGCAGGCGCCTCGCGTCACCGCCGCCGGCGTGGTGTTCACGTTCGCGGGCAGCGCGCGCACCGGTGTGTCGGTGTGCGGCGACTTCAACAGCTGGGGCGTCACGGTGAACAAGATGACGCAGAACGCCGACGGCTCGTGGACCGCGACGGTCAAGATGCCGCCCGGCAGCTACGCGTACAAGTTCCTCGTGGACGGCACCACCTGGAAGCAGGACGAAGGCAATCCCGCCACGGCCGACGACGGCTTCGGCGGCAAGAACTCGATCATCGTCGTGAAGTGATCCGGCGCCGGGGCCCCGCGGCCCCGGCGCTTTTCGCTGCCCCCCGGCGTCCGGGCCGCACCGGCGCCACCGCACAACAGAGGAGAGTGTCATGTCCCTCCGCACGCCCATCGCGCGCGTCGCGCTCGCGGCCACGCTGGCCTGCGCCGCGCTGCTTTCGGCCGCGCTGCCCGCCTGGGCCACCAAGGTCACGTTCCGCTACCAGCCCGTCATCGGTGGCGTCTCCCGGGTGAGCGTCGCCGGCAGCTTCAACGGCTGGAAGGCGGACGCCAACCCGATGACGGACCCGGACAAGGACGGCGTCTGGTCCGCGGACATCGAGATCCCGGCGGGCCGGGTGCAGTACAAGTTCGTGGTCAACGGCGACCAGTGGATGACCGACGAGAACGCCGCGGAGTTCGAAAGCGACGGGCTCGGCGGCCAGAACAGCGTGCTGGTCGTGACCGACAAGCCGGTGATCGCGGGTTACGGCACCACCGTGAAGAAGGCTCCGCCGGTGAAGGCCGGGATGCGTCGCGTGACGTTCTCGTTCAAGCCGGACAAGAAGCCCGATGCGCTGTGCGTGGCCGGCGCGTTCAACGACTGGACCGTGGGCAAGACGCCCATGACCGATCCCGACGGCGACGGCACGTACACGACCACGCTCCTGCTCGCCCCGGGCAGCTACCCGTACAAGTTCGTGATCGGCTCCAGCGGCTGGACGCAGGACAAGGCCGGGCAGGATTCCGAGATCGACGACGGCTTCGGCGGCAAGAACTCGATCCGCGTCGTGGACGAGCGCTTCCCCTCGCTCGAAGTGAAGCGCGGCGACGGCAAGCTGTTCCCGGACGGCATCGAGCACACGCAGAGCGCGAACGAAGTGAACGCGCTGGGCGGCGGCCGCGTGCAGTTCACCGCGCGCGCGCACCTCGACGACGTGGACGGCGTGGACCTGGTCACGTGGGGTCCGGCCGAGACCATCACCACCATGCATCGCGCGAACACGGACAAGGTGTTCGAGTACTTCCGCGCCGAGGTCAAGCTGCCCGCCGGCAACGTGCCGTACGCGTTCCGCTACCGCGACGGCACGAAGACGTGGTGGCTGGGCGCGAAGGGCGTGACCGAGGCGGCGCCCGAGAAGTTCACGTTCGACCCCGCGCGCTTCCCGGCGTTCACGACGCCCGACTGGGTGCGCAACGGCGTCATCTACCAGGTGTTCCCGGACCGCTTCCGCAACGGCAACCCGGCGAACGATCCCGACTTCAAGGAGTGGTACTACGAAGGCAAGCGCACGCTGCCGGCGAGCGGCGTGCTGAACACCGACTTCCAGGAGTACTACCACCTCGTCCGGAACTGGAACGACTACGCGGCGCTCACGCAGGCGCCCCACACGCCGGACCACCGTGACTGGATGGCGTTCTACGGCGGCGACATCGAGGGCGTGCGCCAGAAGCTCGACTACCTCAAGTCGCTCGGCGTCACGATCCTCTACTTCAACCCGATCTTCGAGGCGAAGTCCACGCACAAGTACGACGCCGCGGACTACCGCAAGATCGATCCGCACTTCGGCACGAACGCCGAGTTCGTCACGTTCGTGAAGGAAGCGCACGCCAAGGGCATCAAGATCATCCTCGACATCGTCTACAACCACTCGGGCAACTCGAACTTCGCGTTCCGCGACGCCGTGCAGAACGGCGAATCGAGCCCGTACTGGAAGTGGTACGAGTTCCGCCGCTGGCCGCTTCCCGCCGGCTGGCCGTCGCCCGCGACGAGCTGGAAGCCCTCCGACTACTACGCGTGCTGGTGGAACTTCGGCGACCTGCCCGACCTCGACTTCGACCTGTCGCGCGACGACAAGGCCGAAATCCCGATCAAGGACGTCAAGGACGCGCAGCCGAACATCGGGCTCGTGAACTACCTGCTCGACGCGACCACGTACTGGCTGCGCGACGCCGACGTGGACGGCGTGCGCCTCGACGTGCCGAACGAAGTTCCGTTCTGGTTCTGGAAGCTGTTCAACCAGCGCGTCAAGACTGTGAAGCCCGACGCCTACATCGTGGGCGAACTCTGGGGCAACGCGTCCGACTACGTCCGCCCGGGCGTGTACGACGCCGTCATGAACTACGCGTTCTTCCGCGACCCGGTACTCAAGTTCCTCGGCATGGGCCAGGGCACGGCCGCGGAGTTCGACGCCTCGCTCTCGACGGGACGGCTCACCTACCCGATGCAGGCCGTCGAAGTGCAGATGAACCTGATCGACAGCCACGACACGGTGCGGTTCCTCACGCAGGTCGGCGGCAACACGTCGCGGCTGATGCTCGCGGCGCTGTTCCAGATGACCTACGTGGGCGCGCCGGCGATCTACTACGGCGACGAGATCGCCATGGAAGGCCAGCGCGATCCCGACTGCCGGCGGCCGTTCGTGTGGGACTGGGAGAAGGACCCGAAGCGCGTCGCGATGCACGCGTGGTACACGAAGCTCGCGAACCTGCGGCTCGGCCACTCCGCGCTGCGCGCGGGCGAGTTCGTCACGCGCAAGGCCGAGGGCATGACCTACCTGTACTCGCGCACGGGCGGCGGCGAAGAGTTCCTCGTCGCGATCAACGCCGGGCGTTCGCCGCAGAACGTGGCGCTCGACCTGGGCCCGTGGGGCGGCAAGGTGACCGCCGTGGACGCGCTCGAGGGCGGCGCGCCGCAGGCCTGGACGGGCACCGCCACGATCACGCTCGCGCCGGAGAGCGGCCGGATCTTCCAGCTGACGCGCTGACCCGGCCGCCGGGGTGCCGCACCCGCCCGGCGGTACGAAATGAAGGCCCCGTCACCTCGCGGTGACGGGGCCTTCGCATGCGTGCGTCCGGGCTGCTTGCTTCAGGCGTGCGCCGCCACCAGCCCGAGCGAAAGTTCGGTCTGCGCGTCGAACAGGTGCAGCTTGTCGAGCGCGCAGTGCAGCGTCGCCTGCTCCCCGACCGCGGGCGCCTTCTGGCCGGGCACGCGGGACACGAGCTCACCCGCGGCGCTCTTCCAGTGCACGAGCGTCTCGTTGCCGAGCGGTTCGCGCACCTCGCAGGTGACCGGGATCGCCGCCCCCGGGCGTGCGTCGAGGTGCAGGTCCTCGGGGCGGATGCCCACGGTGACCGGCTTGCCGCGATGGCCGTCCACCGCGGCGCGCTGCGCGTCGCCGAGCGCGATCTTCAGCCCGCCCGCTTCGAGCGCCGCACCGTCGGCCGACACCGTGGCTGCGAAGAAGTTGATCGGCGGGCTGCCGATGAACCCCGCGACGAACTGGTTCGCGGGCGCCGTGTACAGCGTGAACGGGTCCGCGCACTGCTGCAGCACGCCCTTGCGCATGACCGCGATGCGGTCGCCGAGCGTCATGGCCTCGACCTGGTCGTGCGTCACGTAGATCATGGTCGCGCCGACGCGCTGGTGGAGCCGCTTGATCTCGGCGCGCATCTGCACGCGCAGCTTGGCGTCGAGGTTCGACAGCGGCTCGTCGAACAGGAACACCTGCGGCTTGCGCACCATGGCGCGGCCGAGCGCGACGCGCTGGCGCTCGCCGCCCGACAGCTCGCGCGGCCGGCGCTGCAGGTAGCCCGTGAGCCCGAGCACTTCCGCGGTCTCGGCCACCTTCTGCTTCACCTCGTCCTCGCTCGCCTTGCGGCGGCGCAGGCCGAACGCCATGTTGTCGAACACGCTCATGTGCGGATACAGGGCGTAGTTCTGGAACACCATGGCCACGTCGCGGTCCTTCGGCGCCACCTCGTTCACGACCCGGTCGCCGATCTTCACCTGGCCTTCCGAGATGTCCTCGAGGCCGGCGACCATGCGGAGCACGGTGGACTTGCCGCAGCCGGACGGCCCGACGAGGACGAGGAACTCGCCGTCGCGGATGAGGAGATTCACGCCGTCCACGGCCTTCTGGCCGCGGCCGTACAGCTTGCCGAGTTTCGCGAGTTCGACGGAGGGCATGGTCGTGTCCGGGCCGGAAAGAGAAGGGCGCGAAGCGTTGCGCGAAGCGCGGCGACCGTACTCCGTCGGAGCGCGCACCCGCAACCCTCCGCACCCCGTCCGGCGGTGCGACCATGAAACGATTTTCAGCCCCGCCGGAGACCGACGGCGGCGGTCAGTGCGCCGCCTTCTGCGCCTTCTTGCCGAAAAGCGTCACGCCGACGTACAGCGCCAGCATGACGGCCGCCGCCACGAAGATCAGCAGCAGCTTCGCCTTCAGCGCGTGCACCAGCGCATCCGGGTCCTGCAGGAGTTGCGGCTCGCCGCCGAGCACCTCGGCGCCGAACCACGCGAGCACCCACGACCAGAGGAACGACCCGGTCAGCGTGGCGAGCGAGAAGTTGCGGAAGTTCATGCGCGCCGCGCCCGCGGGCAGCGACACGAGGTGGCGCACCACCGGGAGGAGCCGGGCGAAGAACACGCCGCCGACCGAGAACCGGTTGATCCACTCCTCGGCGAGCAGCCACTTCTTCTCGGGCACGAACACGAACTTGCCGTACTTCAGGATCAGCGGGCGGCCGAGCCAGCGCGCGACCCAGTACGAGATCGTGGACCCGAACCAGGACCCGAACGTCGAGGCGAGCACGACCCCCCAGAAGCTCATGTGACCCTGCTGCGCCCAGTACGCGGCGGGCGGCACGACGATCTCGCTCGGCAGCGGGAACACGGTGGACTCGACGGCCATCATGAGGAAGACGCCGCCGTAGCCCCAGTCGAGGGAGATCTTCATCCACGTCGCGAACAACTGGTGGAACATCGTGGCTCCTGTGGGAAGGATCAGGCCTCGCCCGCCGCGATGCGGTCGGTCCAGGCGAAGTCGTGGCCCTCGCGCGCGGGACGCGCGAACGCCGTTTCGGGATCGTGCTCGAGACAGACCCAGGCGTTTTCGGCCGCGGCACGGTCGAGCAACGCACGTTTCTCGGCCATGGTCTCGATCACGGCCATGTCGTAGCCCATCACGAACGGGATGCGCACGTGCGCGGCCGTCGGGATCAGGTCGGCCACGTAGTAGACCGCCTGCCCGCCGCCTTCGACGCGCACCAGCTGCTGGCCGCGGGTATGCCCTTCGGCCGTCAGGATCTCGACGCCGGGCCACGGCCGGTGGGCGCCCTCCCAGAACTCGAGCACCCCGGCCTCGGCCAGCGGATCGAAGTTCTCCCGCAGGTACGAGGCCCGCTCGCGCGGGTTGGGGTCGTGGGCGTTGTCCCAGTTGCGGCGCTGCACGTACCAGCGCGCGTTCGGCACGCGCGGCACCAGCCGGTCGCCGTCGCGCTTCGTGGAACCTCCGGCATGGTCGAAATGCAGGTGCGTGAGCACGACGTCGGTCACGGTGTCGATCGGGTGCCCGGCGGCGACGAGCGACGCCTCGAGCAGGGGCTCGTCCTCGACCCGGAAGATGTCGCGGAACTTCGCGTCGTTCTTGTCGCCCAGCCCCACGTCCACGAGCACCTTGCGGCCGTGGCCCACGAGCAGCAGGCAGCGCATGGCGAGCCGGATGCGGTTGCGCTCGTCGGGCGGGTTCGTGCGGCTCCAGAGCGGCTTCGGAACGGAGCCGAACATGGCGCCGCCGTCGAGCCACAGCGCGCCGGATTCGATCGTGTGCAGCGTCCAGTCACCAAGGTTCAGGGTCGGCATGGCGGGCAAGATGCGCAAAGGGACGCGGGGCCGTCAAACGATCAGGCGCCCGGCTCGGAAGCCGGGCGCCCGTCGAGGCGAGGGGCCTGTGAAGCGCGTCGCGAGCGCCGGAACGTCAGCGCGTGCGCTGAGTCTTCAGCTGGCCGAAGGTCAGCGTGCGGGCCGGCGTGGCGCCCAGCGCGGTGACCTGGAAGACGAGGTCGTTGAAGTCGTTGTCGGTACCCGAGCAGCAGGACGTCACCGGCGCGCCGGAATCCACGTCCTCGAAGCACACCAGCCAGGTGTTCGGGCCCTTCCACTGCGAGACGTCGAACACGAGCGCCTGGACGTCGCCGTCGTAGGGCACGTGCAGCGCGGTACCCGACGGGCCCTTGTCGTTGTAGAAGCGGTTCGTCCAGAACAGCTCCGGCTCGGGCGCGTTCGGGGCGCCGAGCGGACCGTTCGGGTTCATGTAGAAACCGAACTTGGTCAGGCCGGCCGGGAACGTCACGAGCACGTTCGCGCCGCTGCTCTGGGCACCGTTGAAGATCAGGCCGTCGTCCACGCCGTCGATGACCGGCTTGGAGCCCGTCTCCTTGTACCAACCGATCGTGTTCTGGTTCGCATTGCCGGCCACTTCGGTGATCAGCAGCGCGGGGATCTCACGTCCCACCCAGAACCACGGATCGAGGTCGCCGACGTGCGCGCCGACGTAGTCGGTCTGCACGTGGATGGCGCCCGGAATGCCGATGTAGGCGTCCACGATGTTCTGCAGCGTCTGGCTGGGAGCATCCCAGGTCGTGCCGAACGCGATCGGAACGGGCGAAGCCGCGTGGGCCGGCGGCACCGCAAGGGGCAGGGCGCACACGGACACGGCGAGAAACGCGGGAACAAGCCACCTCATCGGCGGGTCTCCTCGGGAGCGAAGCAGAGTTGTCTGTGTCGGGGATACACCGGGGCAGCCGTGCCACCAGTGGCCTGCGCAGCAAGGGGGGGGCTACAAGGGCGCGCAGACGAACTGCTGTGACTTCACGATGATTAGTCTAGCATTCTCACGCGGACCGTCCGCAAGAAAAATCTTGCAAGACGAGCGGTGTCTCTTTCCCCAACGGGGCATATGCCCCACATGCGAGCGGGGTCGGCGGCTATGGATGCCCCCGACCCCGCTCGCGATTCCGATTCATTTCACATGTGGATCGCGCGCTTCGCCACGGCCAGGGCCGCTTCCTTCACCGCCTCGGGCAGCGTCGGGTGCGCATGGAACGAGCGTGCGATGTCTTCCGAGCTCGCGCCCATCTCAAGGGCCAGAACGAGTTCCGCGATCAGGTCGCTCGCGCGCGGCCCCACCACGTGAGCGCCCAGGATGCGGTCGCTGTGCGCGTCGGCCACGATCTTCACCTGCCCGTCGCGCTCGCCCATGGCCTTCGCACGGCCGTTCGCGAGGAACGGGAACGTGCCCACGGCGATCTCGCGGCCCGCGGCCTTCGCGTCCTCTTCGGACAACCCCACCCAGGCCATTTCGGGCCAGGTGTAGACCACGCCGGGCACGCAACCGTACTCGACGTGGCCGGGCTTGCCCGCCATGCACTCGACGCAGGCGACACCCTCTTCCTCGGCCTTGTGGGCGAGCATGGGCCCCGCGATCACGTCGCCGATCGCCCAGATCCCGGGCACGCTGGTCTGCCAGTGCGCGTCCACCTCGATCCGGCCGCGGCCGTCGAGCTTGATGCCGGCCTCGGCGCAGCCGAGCCCTTCGGTGTACGGGCGGCGCCCGACCGCGACGAGCAGCACGTCGCACCGCTCGGTGACGCTCTCGCCGCCGGCGGCCGGTGCGACCTCGACCACGACCTCGTCACCCTCGACCCGCGCGGACTTCGCCGAGACGCCGAAGCGGAACTTCACGCCCTGGCGTTCGAGCGAACGCTGCAGCACCTTGGCGGTGCCGAGGTCCGAGCCCGGCACGATGCGATCGAGGTACTCGAGCACCAGCACCTCGGCGCCCAGCCGGCGCCACACCGAGCCCAGCTCGAGCCCGATCGCGCCCGCGCCGATCACGACCAGCTTCTTCGGCACTTCGGGCAGCGCCAGCGCGTCGGTCGAGTGCACGATGCGCCGCCCGTCGTACGTGATGCCGGGCAGCGAGGCGGGCTTGCTGCCCGTGGCGACGAGGATGCGCTTCGCGCGCAGCGTGCGCGCGCCCTCGGGTCCCGTCACCTCGATCGTGCCGGGGCCGAGGATGCGGGCGGTGCCCTGCACGCGGTCGATGCCGTTCTTCTTGAACAGCCCCTCGATGCCGCGCGTGAGCTCGCGCACCACCCCGTCCTTGCGCTTCATCATGGCGGCCAGGTCGAGTTCGACGCTGGCCTTGATCCCGTGCGCGGCGAAACCGTGCTTCGCCATGTCGAAGTGCTCGCTCGAATCGAGCAGTGCCTTGCTGGGAATGCAGCCGACGTTGAGGCACGTGCCCCCCAGCGTCGGGTACTTCTCGATGCACGCGGTCTTCATGCCGAGCTGCGCGGCGCGGATCGCGGCGACGTAGCCGCCGGGTCCGGCACCGATGACGACGAGGTCGTACGTGACGTCGCTCACGGGGCGCTCCTTCGCGATGGTTTCAGACGGCGAGCAGCAGGCGTTCGGGATCCTCGAGGCGCTCCTTCACGCGCACGAGGAACGTCACGGCCTGCTCGCCGTCGATGAGGCGATGGTCGTACGAGAGCGCCAGGTACATCATGGGGCGCACGACCACCTGGTCGTCCACCACCACGGGGCGCTTCTCGATCTTGTGCATGCCGAGGATACCGCTCTGCGGGGGATTCAGGATCGGCGTGGACAGCAGCGAGCCGAACACGCCGCCGTTCGTGATCGTGAACGTGCCGCCGGACAGCTCCTGCGGCGACAGCTGGCCGTCGCGGCCGCGCTGCGCGAGGCGCGCGATCTCGCGTTCGATGCCCGCGAAGTCGAGGCGTTCGGCGTGGCGCACGACCGGCACCACGAGCCCGCGCGGCGTGCTCGCGGCGACGCCGAGGTGCACGTGGTCGTGGTACACGATGTCGGAGCCGCGGATCTCGGCGTTCACGGCGGGCACGTCGGCGAACGCGAGCACGCAGGCGCGCGCGAAGAAGCTCATGAAGCCGAGCCGCACGCCGTGCTTCTTCTCGAACGCGTCCTTGAAGCGCGCGCGCGTCTCCATGACGCGCGACATGTCCACTTCGTTGAACGTGGTCAGGATCGCGGCCGTGTGCTGCGCCTGCACGAGGCGCTCGGCGATGCGCAGCCGGATGCGGCTCATGGGCACCACGCGTTCGCCCGCGCCGGGCTCGTCCTCGTCGAAAGGCGCCGCCGTGGGCGCGGACGCGGCCGGTGCGGGCTCGGGCGTCGCGGCCGACTTCACGTGGCGCTCGACGTCCTCCTTGAGCAGCCGGCCACCGGGACCACTGCCCGGCACCGCGGCGGGGTTCACGCCCAGTTCGGCGACCACCCGGCGCACCGCGGGCGACAGGTGCGGCGCGGCCGCGTCGGCGGCGGGCGCCGCTGGCGCCGCAGGAGTCGCGGGCGCCGCGCTCGCCGGGGCTTCGTCCGCGGCGAGCGTGCCGCTGCCCGGCGCCACGGTCGCGAGCAGGTCGCCCACGAGCACCGTCTCGCCCACCTTGCGCGCGTGCTGCAGCACGCCGGCCGCCGGGGCCACGATCTCGACCGCGGCCTTGTCGGTCTCGAGCGTCGCGACCGGTTCGTCGAGCTTCACGGCCGCGCCGTGCGGGCGCAGCCATTCCACCAGCGTGGCCTCGGAGATGGACTCGGCGAGGCGCGGGACCTTGATCTCGGTGCTCATCGGCTCCCTCCGCGCGCCGCCTTGCGGCCGGCGCGTGCGGGCGCTTCCGCCTTCGGCCCGAAGGCCTCGGCGATCAGCGCCTGTTCCTGCTGCTGGTGCATGCCGTAGAAACCGCTCGCGGGCGTGGACGCGTCCTGCCGCGCGGCGACGCGCAGCGTGCGCCCGTCGGGCAGCGCACCCTCGAAGCGGTGGCGCAGGTGCCGCCACGCGCCCATGTTCTCGGGTTCTTCCTGCACCCAGCAGACGTCCGTGGCCTTCGCGAACCGCTCGAGCGTGCCGCGCACGTCGTCGCCCGGGAACGGGTACATCTGCTCGACGCGCACGATGGCCGTGTCGTCGGCTCCCTGCGAGGCCCGCGCCTCGAGCAGCGTGTAGAAGAACTTGCCGCTCACGAACAGCACGCGCTTCACGCGCGCCGGGTCCGCGGCGTCGTCGCCGATCAGCGGGCGGAACGCGCCCGCGGTGAACTCGGCGACCGGCGAGACCGCCGCCTTGTGCCGCAGCAGGCTCTTCGGGCTCATGATGATCAGCGGCTTGCGGAACCGGCGGTGCAGCTGGCGGCGCAGCGCGTGGAACAGCTGGGCGGGCGTGGTGAGGTTGCAGACCTGCATGTTGCCGTCCGCGCACAGCTCGAGGAAGCGCTCGAGGCGCGCGCTCGAATGCTCGGGCCCCTGCCCCTCGTAGCCGTGCGGCAGCAGCAGCGTGAGGCCCGACATGCGGCCCCACTTGGTCTCGCCGCTGGCGATGAACTGGTCGGTGTAGACCTGCGCCACGTTCGCGAAATCGCCGAACTGCGCCTCCCAGATCGTGAGCGTGTTCGGGTCCGCGGTGCTGTAGCCGTACTCGAACCCGAGCACGGCGGCCTCGCTCAGCATGGTGTCCACCACCTCGAAGCGCCCCTGTTCGGGCGCCAGCGTGGTGAGCGGCACGTAGCGCATGCCCGACTCCATGTCGTGGAGCGCGGCGTGGCGGTGCGTGAACGTGCCGCGGCCGGCGTCCTGCCCGGTCAGTCGCACGTTGCGGCCCTCGAGCAGCAGCGAGCCGTACGCCAGCGTTTCGCCGAGCGACCAGTCGAGACGGTCCTCGAGGAACATGCGGCGGCGGTCGGCCGACAGCTGCACGATCTTGCGGTGCGGGCGGAAGTCGGCGGGCAGTTCGGTGACGCGGTGCAGGATGCGCTCGAGCGTGTCGCGCCCGACCGCGGTGTGCGCGGACCAGTCCTCGCCCGCCCACTCGAGCCCGCGCCACAGGCCGGTCGGGGCGTGGCGGGTCTCGGGCGACACGTCGGCCACGGCCTGGCGGTGCGCGGCGCGGAACGACGTGTCGAGTTCGGTCTCGAGCTTGTCGAGCCCGGCGGCGTCGAGCACGCCCTCGGCCACCAGCTTCTCGGCGTAGCGCCGCGCGGCCGGCACGTGCGAGGAGATCTTCCGGTACATGACCGGCTGCGTGAACGTCGGGTCGTCCATCTCGTTGTGCCCGTGCTTGCGGTAGCACACCAGGTCGATGAACACGTCACGCTTGAAGCGCATGCGGTACTCGAGCGCGATGGACATGGCGCGCACGCACGATTCGGGATCGTCGCCGTTCACGTGCAGCACGGGCGCGTCCACCGCGCGCGCGATCGTGGTCGGGTAGCGCGTCGGGCGCGAGAAGTGCGGCGACGTGGTGAAGCCGACCTGGTTGTTCACGATCACGTGGATCGTGCCGCCCGTGACGTACGCCGGCAGCTGCGACAGCGCCAGCGTCTCGGCCACGATGCCTTCGCCCGCGAACGCCGCGTCGCCGTGGATCAGCACAGGCACGCCGCGATCGCGCGTATAGTCGCCGGCGGCTTCCTGACGCGCGTGCAACGAACCCAGCACGACCGGGTTCACGAACTCGAGGTGGCTCGGGTTGTACTGCAGCGTGAGTACGATCGAGCGGCCGCCACCCAGCTGCTGCGTGCTCGAATACCCGAGGTGGTACTTCACGTCGCCGTGGCCCTGCACGTCCTCGGAGGCGAAGCTCGACTCGAACTCGCCGAAGATGCGCTCGAGCGGCTTCTTCATGATGTTCGCGAGGAAGTTCAGGCGGCCGCGATGCGGCATGCCGATCTGCAGCTGCTCGACGCCGCGCTGCCCGGCCTCGAGCATGAGCGTCTCGGCCATGGGAATGAGGCTGGCGCCGCCCTCGAGCGAGAAGCGCTTCTGCCCGGTGTAGCGGGCATGCAGGAACTGCTCGAACCCGTCGGCCGCGAGCAGCGCGCGCAGGATGCGCACGCGCTCGGCCGCCGCCGGGGTCACGCGCGGGCGCGTGCGCTCGACCTGCTCGGCCAGCCACTCGCGCTGGTCCTGGTCGGAGATGTCCATGTACTCGACCGCGAGCGTGCCGCAGTACGTCTCGCGCAGGCGGTCGAGCAGCTGGCGCAGGGTGCCGTGGAAGTCGCCCTTGAAAGGCGCCGCCTCGACCTCCCGATCGAGATCGCCCTCGCCCAGCCCGAAGTTGCCCAGCTCGAGCAGCGGATGGTTCCACTGGCGCTCGCCGAGCGGATCGAGGTCGGCGATCAGGTGCCCGAACTCCCGGTACGCGTGCACGAGGGCGTACACGCCGCCGGTGGGCCGGGCGCCGGGGGCATCCATTCTCCCGTCGGAGGCCGCCTCGACCCCGGCGAAGAAAAGCGCCCAGTCCTCACCCACCGAGGCGGGGTCGGCGAGCCACTTGCGGTGCTGCTCGTCAATGAAATCGGCGTTGGCGCGCAGTACGAAGTCGAGCCGGCGAGACATGGTTTCCTCGGTGGTCAACGCGGTCGGACCGCGATTGACGCGGCTTCGCGCGTCATGCGGGGTCGGAATGGGCGCGCAAGTTAGCACGAAGTCCCGGACCGGGGCATGCCGGGCGCGATTTTCTCCCCAACGGGAGAACAGAGAGACCGCCGCAGGTGCTTTTCGGCCGCAGGAGCCCCCGACTTGCGCCTCAGATGCACTTCGCCCGCCCGCGGACTCACCCTCTCCCACCGCCGGAAAACCGCTCGGCCCGCCCCCCGAAGCGGGAGGCGGGCCGAGCGGGTCAGGCTCGAGGCTCAGCGCACGATCGTCAGCGTGCGCTTCTCGTTCAGCGTCGGCGTCCGCAGGCGGTAGTGGTACACGCCCGGCGGCACCCGGCGGCCGCCCGAGTCGGTGCCGTCCCAGGTGAGCGAATGCCGGCCCTGGGTCATCGGGCCGGTCGCCAGCCGCGCCACTTCGCGCCCGATGATGTCGTAGACGCGCAGGTCCACGGCTTCGTCCCGCGCCAGCGTCCACGCGATCAGTGCGGTCGAGACCATGGGATTCGGCGCGCTGGGTTCGAGCGCGGCGGGCCGCGGCGTGACCGGCACGTCGAGCGCGCCGGTGAACCAGCCGATGTCCGCGAACGCGCTGCGCGTGAGGTCGATGTTCGACGAGAGTCCCGTGGTGATCGCGGGCTCCATGAGCACGCTGGGTTCGAGCGAAGTGTCGAAGTGCGACACCGAAGAGCCCGACGTGAACGTGCTCGGCGAGTACATGAACACGCGACCGGCGCCGTCGGTACCCGCACGCTTGGTGGGGTCGGAGAGCAGGGTGGCCGTGAGGCCGTTGCCGAGCTGCGCACGCAGCAGGTTGCCGTCGGCGAGCGTGATGCGCACCGAGGGAATCGTGATCGTGGGGTCGGCGCCGCCCATGCCGGCGGGCGGGCAGCCCGCGATCGAATCGGCAACGATCACGCCGATCGCGCCGGCGTTCTGCGCGTTCTTCACCTTGATCGGGAACGAACACGTGCCGCGGTCGATGAACGCGATCTTGCCGGTGAGGTTGTTGGTGATCGACTCGCAGCCGTTGGTCGGGTTGCCGAAGTTGTCCGACACGAGCACGACCGGGCCGCTGACGCCGGCGCCGGTCAGCGCCGCGCCGAACGTGGCGGTGCCCACTTCATACTCGCCCGCGATGCCCGCGGGCGCGGTCACGCGCACGAGCGGCTTGTCGCCCAGGAAGTCACCGCGGTGCGCCACGACCTGCGCGCCGTCCCATTCCAACTTGGTGCAGCCGACCGCCGAGGCGACGCGCTGGGCGTTCGACATGGACGCCGAGTCCCAGTGCAGGCCCGTCACCGGGTCGTAGAGGAACTTGTCGAAGATGGACGGGAAACTGGTGTTCCACGCGCCGGACGAGCCGCTGGTCAGCGTGCTGAACCCGAGCCCGTGCCCGAGTTCGTGCAGCACCACGGGCAGCAGTTCGATCTGCGAGCCCTCGTTGCCGTCGAAGCCGAGGTACCAGCCCGCCGTCAGGCACGTGGCACCGCCGACCGCCGAGTTGAACGTGGCGTTGATCTCGTAGCTCGCACCGTTGAGGTCGGTGTTGTTGAGCTTGTTCGCGAGCGCGATGTGGTACCAGTGCCCGCTCACGGGCGCGCCGGCGAAGTCGCGCGACGCCGTCACCGGACCGGCGCTGCCGAGCACGCCGCTCGTGGCGTTGCAGCTCAGCGGGTTGAACTGGGCGTTCACCTTGATCTCGATGTTCGACGGCAGCGCCGCGCCCCAGATGTCGGCGGCGTGCTGGAACACGTTCAGGCGCTGCTGGCCGAGCGTCGCGCCGTTGTTGCCGCCGACGGGTGCGGCAGCCGTGGGATCGTTGAATCCCTCACCGGCGCCATCGTTGTTGACGATCGTGATCACGGCCGCATGGGCCGTCGTGGCGCAGGCGAGCAGGGCGGCCACACCGACTGCACGGAGGAAGCGCTTCATGTCAGCGGTCCTCCAGCACGGTGGGCTGCGGCGCGGGCGCCAGCGTGCCGCGCAGCGCCTGGCGCACCGCGGCGAGGTCGGACAGGCACTCGAACGTGATCTTGCCGTCGGCGCCGATGCGCGCGACCGAGAACTCCTGGAAGCGGCCCTGCAGGTCGAGCAGCACGGTGCCGTCGGCGAGGCGCGTTTCGCGCAGGCCCTCGGTCGAACGGCTGAGCATCTGCTCTTCCGAACGGGTCAGCACGACGGAACGGGACAGCGCCGCGGCCTGCTCGGGGCTCGGCAGGCCGAGCATGCCCGACTCCGGATCGAGCGCGACGATCATGCCCATGAGCCCGGGTAGGAACAGCTGGGGCCGCGCGGGAGCCGGGGAGGCCGCGACCGGGACGGTGGGAATGGTTCGCGTGCCGGCAGGCGAAGGCGATTGCGCGCTCGAGAGACCGGGCACCGCGGCGAGGATCGCCAGGGCGACCGGAAGCGCGCGAACGAAGGAACGGCGCATGCGAGACTCCGGGGTGAGGGGTCGTGTGGCGGCCGGGAAGGCCGGGATGGTCGCGTTCGGGTCCAAAACGATCAAGCACGAACTGCTCCGCCGAGAACCACGGCGCCGGCCACGCAGTGGGAATCAGTTACGGGTGAACGCCCGCCCCCGGGTCGTGCATTCCGGCATGCTAGATTGCCGACATGCACGACTCCCCCGTGCCACCTGCGCCAGCAGCGCCGGCGGCCGCCACGGCGGCGATCGCGCGGCTCGGCTGGCCGATGCGCCTGGCACTGGCCGCGCCGGCGGCGCTGCTGTACGCCGCGCTCGCGCCGCGCGTCGTGGGTGAAGGCGATTCCGCCGAGCTGACGCTGGCGCTGGTGCAGTGCGGCGTCCCGCACCCGCCCGGCTACCCGCTCTGGACGCTCGCGGGCTCGGCGTTCGTCCACGCACTCCATGCGGTGGGCGTCGCGTGGGCGCACGCCGCCAACCTGTGGAGCGCCGCCTCGGCGAGCCTCGCCGTGTTGTTCGCGATCTCACTCGCGGACGAACTCGTGGACGTCGCACTCCCCCGGGCCGCGCGTGCGTGCCTGCTCGCGGCGGTGCCGCTCGTGCTGGTGGCGCTGCCCACGTTCCTGCGCGCCGCGACCCAGGCCGAGGTCTACGCGTTCGAAGCCGCGTGGACGGCCGTCATCGCCTGGCATGCGCTGCGCACGCTGCGCGGCGTCGAATCCGCGAAGCCGTTCCGGCGGCGCGATGCCCTCGGCTGGGGGCTGCTCGCGGGCGTCGCGCTGGCGCACCGGCCCACCATGCTCGCCACCGCGGTGCCCCTCGCGCTGGCGCTGCTGCGGGTGCTTCACCGCCGGGGCACGCTGCGCGTGGACCGGATCGCCGTCGCGATCGCGGGCGCGCTCGTGCCCGCGGCGACCTACGCCCTGGTCCTGTGGCGTGCGCGGCATCCCGCGGCGTTCCAGTGGCCGCTGCTCGAGCCCGGCCTGGCCGGGCTGCTGCGACACGCCTCGGGGGGCGTGTACGCCGGCTACCTCGTGCAGCGCGACACCGGCGGCGCCGGCGCCGCGCTGTTCACCGGCACGCTCGCCCCGGTGCTCGCGCTCGGGCTGGCGGGCGCGCTGGCCAGCTGGCGAGGGCTCGATCGCACGACGCGCACGTTCGCGACCGCGCTCGCCGCGAGCGGCCTGCTCCAGTGCCTGTTCGCCGCGCTCTACGGCGTGACCGACTTCGACTTCTTCCTGCTGCCCGTGGTCGTCTTCGCGGTGCTCGCGCTGGTGCGCGGCGCCGCGGAGCAGCTCCGGCGGGCGGCCGATCCGCTCGCACCCGCGGCCCTTCTGCTCACCGCCCTGGCGTTCGTCGCGGCGCTGCCCGTCGCACGCGAAGTCTCGAGGCTGCGCGTGCTGGCGGACGTGGACGCGAGCGTGCGCGAGGCGTTCCTCGCGCTGCCGTTCGACGAGGGCATCGTCGTGTGGAACACCGACTCGCACGCCCGCCTCGTGGCGCTCCAGCAGCTCGAGGGCCACAAGCCGCGCGTGGTGGTGCTCGACGGGCGCATGCTCACGTGGCCCCGCCCGCGCGCGGAAGCCGCGCGCCGGCTCGGGTTCGATCCGCTCGGGGGTCTCGAGCTGCGCACGGACGCGGACCTCGAACAGCTCGCGCCTTCGCTGGCCGCACGGTCCGGACGATCCGTGGCCGAGTTCGGCACCTGGTGGGCCAACCGACCGCGGCGCTGATGCCTCAGCGCCGCGGCATGAGCGAGCGGAAGTTGGTCACGACCTCGAGCTTCGTTCCACTCGCCACCATGGCCGTGCGCCGCACGGCCAGGAAGCGCTCCCCGGACGCGTCCACGTCCCAGGTGCAGTTCTCGGGATTCTGTGAGGACAGGGGCAGCGCGAACAGCGCCTTCGGCATGCCGGCATGGAAGCTCGTGCCGGCGTCGATGTCCACCGACATGACGTGCCCGTCGCTGGCCTCGAACAGCAGTTCCCGGCCGCCCTTGGTCCAGCGGGGCTGCATCGAGCGGGGCGAGCCCACCAGCCAGCGGCCGGGCTCCCCGCCCAGCGAAGTGACGTAGATCGCGAAGTTCGACGACTGGCCTTCGACCGACGCCACGAAGCGGCCGTCGGGCGACACCACCGCGTGCCCGCGCATCGAGGTGCTGTCCACCAGTGCGCGGACCAGCGGCGGGTTCGCGTTCATGTCGATCCGCCAACCGACGTAGCGGCTCGTCTCGTGGGCGAGGATCGTGTTGCTGCCCGCGTGCCACTGAGTCAGGTAGTAGCCGCGCGAGTCCAGCACGAGCGAATCCTGCTGCCCCATGCCGTCCGCCGGGGCCGTGCGGAGCACGGTGGGCCTGCCGGGAACGACCTGCGTGTACGCGAAGCGGCGGCCGTCGGGCGACCAGACGGGCCTGAGCGCCGATCCGCCGGTGAACGAAAGCTGCGTCTCGGCCGAGCGCGCCAGGTCGAGCAGCGCGATCTCGCCGCCGGAGTTGAGGGACGAGGCGCGGCGTTCGACCAGCACGCGCTCGCCGTCCGGCGAGAGCCGCGGGTTCGCGAACACTCCGGACGCGAGCGGCGTGTCCGGAGTGGTGTGCCCCTGCCGATCGAGCCGGACGAGCTGGAGGTTGTCCGTGCCGGTGTCCGAGATCAGCGCCAGCGAGCCGTCGCGCGCGGTGGAGAAGTGCCCGCGCGCCGCCCCGATGCGCAGGCGGTCCACGAGCGTGACGCGATCGCCCACGAGCTTGCCGGCACGCAGGTCGAGTTTCTGCGCCACGAGGCTGTTGCCGCGCACGTAGGCGATCCAGCCTTCCCCGAGGTACTCCGCGCGGCCATTCACGTCGGCGAGGTACCTCGATTCGAGCGAGCCGAGCTTGCCGAGTCGCAGGTGGCCTTCCTCCGGCGACACCACACCCTCGAACAGGAAGTGCTCGCCGTCGGGCAGGAAGCTGGGCCAGGCCGCGCCGATCTCGTGCCTCGCGCGATCGATGGTCGAGGCAGGCGCCAGTTCACCGCCCCGCGCCGACACGACGCGCAACGAGTCGGTGGACGCGCCGTCGAGCAGGATCATGCCCTTCGTGCTCCACGAGAGGTCGGCGCCGCCGGGGGCGGGACACACGAGATCGGGCACGCCGCCGGCGACCGGCAGGCGGAACAGCCGGCCGTCGCGCGTGAACGCGATGTCGTGCCCGTCGGGCGACCACACGAATCGATTCGCGCCCTCGGCTCCGGGAATCGGGTGCGCGTCGGGCTCACCGAAGCGCTGCAGGTAGGGGATGTTGCGGTTCGCCGAGTCGCGCGTGGTGAACGCGATCGCGCGCCCGTCGGGCGACAGCCGCGGCCAGTAGGACTCGACCGCGCCGGGGACCGCCGACGGCACGGCGAAGCGATAGACGGGTGGAGCGGCGGTGAGCTTCGGCCACGCCCACGCACCGAACCCGAGCAGCGCCGCCGCGAAGACGCCCGCGACGATCCAGCCCGCGCGGCCGCCGCGCGCCGCGGCCGTGCGCACGACCGGCTGCGCCTGCACCGCCGACAGCGTGCTCACCGGCGCCATGCCGAGCCCCTCGGCCAGCCACTGCAGCTGCAGCTTGGCGTCGTGCGCGGTCTGGATGCGCTCCTCGGGATCCTTCGCGAGGCACGCGCGCACGAGCTTGTCGAGACCGGCGGGCGGCGCGCTCGGGAGCCCCGACGCCGAGATGCTCTCGCCGATCGGCGCGGGTTCGCGCTCGAGAATGGCGGCGATCAGCGACGCCTGGCTGCGGCCTTCGAACGCGCGGCGGCCGGTGGCCATTTCGTACAGCACGCAGCCGAACGCCCAGAGGTCGCTGCGCGTGTCGGCCTCGCGGCCCTCGAGCTGCTCGGGCGACATGTACTGGAACGTGCCGACGATCGCGCCCTCGACCGTGAGCGGCGACGCCACCGTCGGGTGCTGCGTGAGGGCGCCCATCGTGGCGCCGCTGGCGCTGACCGGTCCCGCGCCGGCGACCGCGCGCGCGAGCCCGAAGTCCATGAGCTTCGCGCCCGAGCGCGTCACCATGACGTTGCCGGGCTTCAGGTCGCGGTGTACCACGCCCGCGCGGTGCGCGCGATCGAGCGCGTCGGCGATCTGCACGCCGAAGCGCACCAGTTCGGCCGCCGCCAGCGGGCCGCGGCGCAGGCGCTCGGCGAGCGTCTCGCCTTCGACCAGTTCCATCACGAGGTAGTCGGTCTCGCCCTCGCGCCCGACGTCGAACAACGTGCAGATGTTCGGGTGGTTGAGCCCCGAGACGGTCTTCGCCTCGCGCTCGAAGCGCGCGCGCACTTCGGCGTTCGCCGAAAGGTGCGCGGGCAGCACCTTGATCGCGACCTCGCGGCCGAGCCGCGTGTCGCGCGCGCGATAGACCTCGCCCATGCCGCCCGCGCCGAGCGGGGCGACGATTTCGTAGGGACCGAGCCGGGTGCCGGGTTCGAGCGTCATTTCCTCTCCGTCTTCTCGTTCTGCCATCCGGTGACCACGGTGAGACTGCGCTGGTAGGAGCCTTCCGGCGCCAGCGCGAGCATGCGACCGTCGGCGAGCAGGCACACCGCGCTCACTTCACGCGGAATCGTGCACACGACGCGCGGCGCTCCGACCGACGGCGAGGGCGTGAGGTTCACGTCCACCGCCATGAGCTGGTAGCCGTCACCACCGACGTAATACAGGCGGCGATCGTCGGCGCGCCACGCCACCGCCGCCAGCGGCCCTTGCAGCGTCGAGTTCGCGGGACCGACCCGCACGGCCTGCGTGTGCGCCGGGAAGCCGTCCACGTACAGCTCGTTCCGTCCCGAGGCGTCGCTCACGTACGCGAGCGCGCGTCCGTCGTGCGACAGCGTGGACATGCTCTCGGCGGCCTTCGTCGCGAGCCACGGCACGGGCCGGGCGCCCGGCTTCCACGGGAGCACCTGGATGTCCATGCGCGCGCCCTCGGTGGTCGCGTCCATCACGAGCGTGCCGCCGTCGGGCGTCCAGCTCGACCCCACGCGCCAGACGTTGTCACCCAGCTCGACGCTGCTGTCGGCGCCGGACGCGGGGTCCAGCTGCCGCACGCCCGAGATCGTCGCGCCGACGAGGCGGTTGCCCGCGGGCGTCCAGATCGGGAACTGCACGCCCTTGCCGGACGGAGCGACCTGCGCCACTTCGCCCGTCTCGAGATCGCCGATCCAGTTGGCGAAGTTGTTCGCGTCCGTCACGGCGATCGCGATACGCCGGCCGTCGGGCGAGAGTGCGCACACGCCCGAAGGAATCGGGAAGCGCACGCGCGTCGGGGTGAGCCGGCCGTCGTCCTCGACCCAGCTCACGCCCGAAGGACGCTGGTCGCGCGACACGTACACCAGCCGGCCGTCGAGTGAACTGCTCACGGGGGGAGCCAGCTGGACGCCGCCCTGCAGCTCCGGCTGGTCCTCGAGCAGCCGCGGCTCGCCGATCGGCCGGCACGCGCGCAGGTCCACGCGTTGCACGAGCAGCGCGCGGTCGCGCGTGAACACGACGAGGTCGGGCGCCGCGAACGCCACCGCGTTGCTGCTCTCCAGGAGCGCGCGGGTCGGCGCGCCGTCGGCCGTCCCCATGCGGATCTCGGCGGTCTGGCCGCTGGTCACGCTGTTGACCGCGAAAAGGAAGTGTTTGCCGTCGGGAAGGAACACGGGGAAGCGGTGTGACATGTCGCCCCGCGCGGTGTTCGGCCACGTGACCTGGCGCGGCGCGCCGCCCGCCGCGGCGACCACCCAGAGTCCGCCGCGCGCGTCGGGCGCGAAGACGATCCGGCCTTCCGCGCCCCAGGCGCCACCGCGGCCGTTCGACGCCTCGCACACCGTCAGCACGGCGCCACCGGCCGCGGCGATCTTACGCAGCCGGCCGTCGGAAAAGAACCCGACCTGTCGCGAGTCGGGCGACCAGAACGGCCACGTCGCGCCCTCGGTGCCGTCGAGCCGCCGCGCTTCGGTGTCACCGAGACCGCGCACGTAGAGGCGCACGGTGCTCGAGCTGTCGCTCATGGAGAACACGAGCGTGCGGCCGTCCGGCGAAATCGCGTACGAGCCGATGTCGCCGAGCTCGCCGTCCTGCTCCGTGGGAAGCAGCGAGAGCCGCGTGACGTCGCCGTCGTTCGCGGAACGGCGCAGTGGCAGGAGCACGCCCAGGGCGAGACCGGCGAGCGCGACGGCGACGAGCGCGAGTCCGTGGCGCCAGCCGGCTCGGCGTGGCGCCGGCGCGCTCGCGGGCGCGGTCGCCTCGGGCGCGAAGCCGGCGGGCTCGGCGGGCGCCATCCCGCTCGCGAGCACGATGCGCGCCTCGCCGATGTCGCGCAGGCGCGCGCGCGCGTCCTTGGTGAGGCAGCGCTTGAGCAGCGCCTTGACGTGCGCCGGTGTGTTGGCCGGCAACGCGCTCCACTCGGGGTCGCGCTCGAGGATACGCGCGACCATGTCGCTCACGGTCTCGCCCTCGATCATGCGCCTGCCGCAGAGGCACTCGTACAGCACGCAACCGAACGACCAGATGTCCGTGCGGCGGTCCACGTGCTTGCCGCGCGCCTGCTCGGGGCTCATGTAGGCGGCGGTGCCGAGGATCACGCCGACTCCGGTCGCCGCGTAGGTCATGGTCGGCGACGCGCTCAGGTCGCCAGCGGGCGCCGCGCCGTCGGGGGCACTGGACTTCGCGAGCCCGAAGTCGAGCACCTTCACCGTGCCGTCGCTCTTCAGCATGACGTTGCCGGGCTTGAGGTCGCGGTGGATCACCCCGGCCTCGTGCGCCGCTTCGAGCGCGGTCGCGATTTGGGCGCACACCTCGAGCGCCTCGCCGGCCGGCAGCGCTCCGCGCGAAAGTCGCATCTGCAGCGTCTCGCCTTCGATGAACTCGAGCACGAGGTGACGCCGGCCCTCGACCACCTCGAGCCCGAAGATGCTGCCGATGTTCGTGTGCTGCAGCGAAGCGAGCAGCTTGGCCTCGCGCTCGAAGCGCGCGACGCGCTCGGCGTCGTTCTCGAAGCCCTCGGGCAGCGCCTTGATCGCCACGTCGCGGCCGAGGCGTGTGTCGCGCGCGCGGTACACCTCGCCCATGCCGCCCGCGCCGAGCGGGGCGACGATTTCGTAGGGACCGAGCCGGGTGCCGGGTTCGAGCGTCACTTGCGCATCAGTCCTTCCCAGTGCTGGACCAGCAGGATCGCCGTACCGTTGGAGGGATCCTTGTCGCGAGCGACGAGGAAGCGCTCGCCGTCAGCGGTCGTGAGGCTGTTGAACCCCGAAGGGACTTCGAACAGCCGCGCGGGCGTGCCCGCACGCGGGCCATTCGCGCCGAGTTCGAGGGGTACGCTCATGACGCGGTACTCGGCGTCCACGTAGATGAGCTCGTCGCCGCCGCGTCCCCAGAAGAGGAAATCGTCCTTCAACGCCGCGCCCGAGAAGACCTGGAACCGCTGCCCGGGCCGCGGCCACGAATCCACGATCAGGTCCAGGCGGCCCTGGGCACGCCCCATGTACGCGACCCAGCGGCCATCGGCGGACAGTGCGCTCCGGCGCTCGAGGAACGCCGAGTCCGTGTAGCGCTCGGGCTCGGCCCCGGCGGCCGGAACGCGCCACAGGTCCCAACTGCTCTGCGCCCCGGTGCCGGACGCGACGAGCGCCGAGACGAGCAACGAGCCGTCCGGCGCCCAACCGGCGGCTTCCTGGAACACGGCGCCCTTCACGCCCGAGGCTTCGCGCGCGCCGCCGCCTCCGACGTTCATGAGCACGACGTCCTCGCGCCCGTCCTGCTTCGCCGTGGCCGCCACGCGGCGACCGTCGGGCGAGAACACCGCCATCTCGACCGGATCCACGTGGTCGAGCAGGCGCGTCGGCACGCCGCGCTCGAGGTCCACCTGCCAGAGCGCCGAGTTCCCGGTCACGAGCGCCGTGCGCCCGTCCTGCGACACCGAACGCACGATCCAGTCCGACTCCGGAACCGGCACCGTCCCCACCGGAGCGCCCCGGCGATCGAGCCACTCGAGCCGCGAAATCGGCGTCGGCAGCCAGGGCAGTACCAGCTTGCCGTCCGCCGATGCGCTCGCGGGTAGTTCGCCGTCCATGTCGCCCGGCGGGGAGGCGTCGCCGATGGTGACGGGAGCGCCGCGAGTCTTCAACGCGCGCAGGTCGAAGTCCTGCGCCATGAGCTTGCCGCCACGCACGAAGAGCAGCCGGCCCGAAGGCGTGCAGAGCGCGCCGCTCTCGGCGCGCAGCACTTCGTGGGAGCTCGTCGAGCGGATCGAGCCCACGTGGATCGGAAAGCCCTCCGGCCCCGCCGGCAGCACCGTGAAGAGGAAGTGTTCGCCGTCCGGCAGGAAGCTCGGGAAGCGGTGCGAGACTTCGCCGCGGGTGGAATCGAGCACCGTCGCCGGCCTCACGGCCCCACCGTTCGCGGCGACCTGCGAGAGTCCGCCCGTCGGAGTGGGCGCGAACACGATCACACCCTGCTTGCCCCACGTCAGGCCGCGCGGGTCCACGAACGGGCACAGCCGCGCCGGCGCCCCGCCCGCGACCGAGACGGTCGAGACCAGCTTCTGGCGCGTGTCGAAGTACGCGAGCGAGCGACCGTCCGGAGACCAGCAGGGCTGCATGCCCCCCGCCGTCTGCGGCAGCGCCGAGGGCGCCACGCGCTCGAGCGGCAACAGCCAGAGCTGCTGCAGGGTGGCCTCGTCGCTCGCGGACACCGCGACGACCGTGCGTCCGTCCGGCGAGATCGCTCCGACGGTCCAGTAGTCCGGAAGGCGCATGCCCTTGGGCAGCGGCACCTGCGTGGTCGTCGTCGCCTCGGGCGCGCGGAACCACCGCGAGCCCACGAGCGCGCCAGCCGCGAGCGCCAGCAACGCGAGCGCGGGCAGCACCCACGCGGGCGCGCCGGCGCGGCGCGCGCCGGCGGCGACCGAAGCAGCGCCCGCCGCGCTCACACCCGACGCCACTTGCGAACCCGCTTCACCCATCCACCCCAGCTGCAGCCTCACGTCGTGCGCGGTCTGGATGCGGTCGTCGGCGTCCTTGGCGAGCAGCGCGTTCACCAGCCGCTCGAGCGCAGGCGGGCTCATCGGCGCGAGCGAGACGAGCGGCGCGGGCTGGCTGCCCATGATCGCGGTGATCAGCGAGGCCTGGCTGCGGCCCTCGAACGCACGCCGGCCGGTGGCCATTTCGTACAGCACGCAGCCCAGCGCCCAGAGGTCGCTGCGGGTGTCGGCCTCGCGGCCCTCGAGCTGCTCGGGCGACATGTACTGGAACGTGCCGACGATCGCGCCTTCGGCCGTCAGTGGCGACGCCACCGTCGGGTGCTGCGTGAGCGCGGCCATGGTGGCGCCGCTGCCGCTCACCGGGCCGGCGGCCGCCGTCGCGCGCGCGAGCCCGAAGTCCATGAGCTTCGCGCCCGAGCGCGTCACCATGACGTTGCCGGGCTTCAGGTCTCGATGCACCACGCCCGCGCGATGCGCGCGGTCGAGCGCGTCGGCGATCTGCGCGCCCAGCCGCAGCACGTCCGCGATCGGCAGCGCGCCCTTGAGCAGCCGCTGCGAGAGCGTCTCGCCCTCGACCAGCTCCATCACGAGGTAGTCGGTCTCGCCCTCGCGGCCGACGTCGAACAGCGTGCAGATGTTCGGGTGGTTGAGCGAGCTGACCGTCCTCGCTTCGCGTTCGAAGCGCGCGCGCACCTCGGCGTTCGCCGAGAGGTGCTGCGGCAGCACCTTGATCGCCACGTCGCGGCCGAGCCTCGTGTCGCGCGCGCGGTACACCTCGCCCATGCCGCCCGCGCCGAGCGGGGCGACGATCTCGTAGGGACCGAGCTTCGTGCCGGGCGCGAGCGTCACTTGCCCGTCTCCAGCATGCGCGGCCAGTTCGCCAGCAGCGTGGCGACCGAGCGGCCCTCCTCCTCGCGCGTGATCGAGAGCACGAACCGGTTGAAGTCCTTGCCCACGGCGATGTCCGCGACGGCGTTCGCGATCCGGAACAGCGGCCGCGGCGCGCCGAACTGCGGCGGGTCGCCCGGCGTCACGTCCACGATCATCAGCGTGTGGGCGTCGGGGCCGCAGTACAGGAGCTGGCGGCCGTCGCGCCGCCACACGGGCAGGCCGATGCGGCTCTGCGCCGCGGGGTCGCACCAGGCGCCACGGCTCACCACGGTGCCGCCGCTCGCCGCTCCCCACGGACGCACGCGGCACTCGTAGGCGCCCGACTCGTCGGAGACGTAGGCGAACCAGCGGCCGTCGGGAGAAATCGCACCCACGGGCTCGTTGAAGTTCGTGGCCGCCACCGGCCGGATCTTCGCCGAATCGCCGCTCATGTCCACGAACAGCAGGTCCTGCCGCGTGTCCGTGCCCTGTGAACGCACGAGCACACCGCGGCCGTCCGGGGCGAACTGCAGCGAGGTCGTGAAGCGGGTCGGGGCGTGCAGCACGAGGCGGGGATTGGCACCCGAGGCCTCCATCACCCAGACGTCCTGGTTGCCGTTGTCCACCGAGCGCGTCATCCCGATCCAGCGGTCGTCGGGCGAATAGACCGGGTTGTACGTGTCGTGCTCGAGCGTCAGCGGCTGCAGTGCGCCGCGGTCGATCTCACCGCCCCAGAGCTGCGCGTGGCCCGTCTGCGGGTTCGTGTACTCGAACGCCACATGACGGCCGTCGTGCGACAACACGCCCCGCATGAACGTGCCCTCGGGCGCGGGAATCTCGCCGACCGCATGGCCGGCGCCGTCCACGACGGCGAGCCGCTGCGGCAGGTCGCTGGCTGCACGCTGCAGGAGCAGCCCGTTGTCCGACGCCGAGACGATCGGCGAACCGTTCGCCGACGGCGAGACGGCGCGCAGCCCGGGCACGACGAGCGCAGGCCCGACGAGCCGGAGCGTGCGCAGGTCGAGCCGCTGCGCCTTGACGGCGCCTTCGCGCGCGGAGATCAGCCAGTCCGGCGCCGCGAACGTGACGCCGGTGGAAGTGAAGGTCGGATACAGCCTCGTGAGCTTCGGCTTGCCGAGTGTGCCGACCGCGACCTGGTTGTCGCTGTTGCCGAGCACGGCCGTCACGAAGTGCTTCCCGTCGGGCAGGAACTGCGGGAAGCGATGCCCCGCGTCGCCCACGGCGCTGTCCACCGCGGTCGCCACCTCGGGCGTACCGCCTTCCGGCGAGATGCGCCACAGCGGCCCGAGCGAGCGCGGCTGGTAGAGGATCACGCCACGCCCCCAAGCGCCGCCGCGCGGCAGCGGCGCGTCGGCGAGCACGCTGACCGCACCGGTCGAGACGTTGACGATCTTGAGCTTGTCGTCCGCGAAGAACCCGACGCGCTTGCCGTCGGGCGACCAGAACGGGTACGACGGGTTCGCCGTCTGCTCGAGCGCGCGGGCGCCGTCGCGATCGAGGTCGCGCACCCACAGCCGCGCGCCCGAGAGCGAATCGCTGCCCACGAACACCACGCGGTCGCCCTGCGGCGAGAGCACGACGTCGGTCGCGTTGACGCCGAAGCTGAGCCCGACGGGCGCGGTCAGCTTGAGCGCCATGGCGAGCCGTTCGGGCTTCGGCAGCAGCCGTGAGAGCGCCAGGCCGAGCGCGAGCACCACGAGCGCGCCCACGGCCAGCGCCCATGCGGGCAGCCCGCGCCGGGTGGGTGCGGCCGCCGTCGGGGCGGAGCCCTCGCCCGTCTCACCCGCCGCGATCGCGTCGAGTTCGAGCTTCACGTCGCCGATGTCGCGCTGGCGCAGCTTGGCGTCCTTGGTCAGGCAGCGCCGCAGCAGCGCCACCAGCCGCGGCGGCGTGCCCGCGGGCAGCGCGCTCCACTCGGGATCGCGCTCGAGGATGCGCGCCACCATGTCGCTCACCGTCTCGCCGTCGTACGCGCGGCGCCCGGTCAGCATCTCGAACAGCACGCAGCCGAACGACCAGATGTCCGTGCGGCGGTCCACCGCCTTGCCGCGCGCCTGCTCGGGGCTCATGTACGCCGCGGTGCCGAGGATCATGCCCGCCTCGGTGCCGTGGTACGTCATGGTCGGCGACGCCGACAGCCTGGGATCGGAGCTCGCGCTGCGCTGCCCACCGCCACCCTTGGCGAGCCCGAAGTCGAGCACCTTCACCACGCCGCCACCCGTCAGCATGACGTTGCCGGGCTTCAGGTCGCGATGCACCACGCCGGCTTCGTGCGCGGCCTCGACGCCCGCCGCGACCTGCCGCGCCACGTCGAGCACGTCGGCCAGCGGCAGCGGGCCGCCGCGCAGCGCGGCTTCGAGCGTCTCGCCGTCCACGAACTCGAGCACCAGGTAGCGCGCGCCGTCCACGTCCTCGATGCCGTGGATGCCGGCGACGTTCGGGTGGTTGAGCGAGGCGAGCAGCTTGGCCTCGCGCTCGAACCGCGCGAGCCGTTCGGGATCCTGCGCGAACGCCGCCGGCAGCGCCTTGATCGCCACGTCGCGGCCGAGCCGCGTGTCGCGCGCGCGGTGCACTTCACCCATGCCGCCCGCGCCGAGCGGCGCGACGATTTCGTAGGGTCCGAGTCTGGTGCCGGGAGCGAGCGTCATTTGTGCGTGAGCCTCGTGGTCCATCGGGACAGCAACAGGATCGGGGTCTCCGTGCTGTCGGGCGGCTGCGTGCTGAGCAGCAGGCGATTCGGGTCCGGACCCGGATCGAACCATGGAATCGACATGGGTGGCCGCTTCTGGAACAGGGGTGTCACGGTGCCCATCTCGAAACCGCCGCCGGCGCCGGTACGCACCTGCACGGCGATGATCCGGTTGTCCGCGTCCGCGTAGAACAGCTCGCGACCGTCGCCCCCCCAGCGCGGGAAATCCCCGCCGTCGCTCGAGACCTGCCATTTCGCGCCGCTCATCGGCCACGTGGTCACGTAAACCTCGGAGCGTCCGTCGTGATCCTGCGAGTAGGCGAGCCAGCGCCCGTCGGAGCAGAGGTGTGCGGAGTTCACGCGTCCGGTCACCAGTCGCACCGTCGAATCGGGTCCGCCACGCTGGGACGCGTAGAGCCCCGGGTCGTCCGCCGTATTGCTGTAGATGAGCGTCCGCCCGTCGGGCGTCACGCTGAGCGGCCAGAGCACGCCGCGCGGACTCGTGAACACCGCACCCGGAACACCGTCGAGCGATTGCACCAGGAAGCCCGACTTGCGCAGGCCATTCCAGCCGCCGTTCACCACGATCTCGCGTCCGTCGGGCATCCAGCAGGCCCCCGGGTGATCGCCGTCGTCCATGGTCACGCGGCGCTTGCGGCCCGTCGCGACGTCCAGGTACCAGGCGTTCGAGGCGCCCGTGACGGTGTCGAGGATCGTCATGAGCACGCTGCGCCCGTCGGGCGAAATCTGCGGCTGGCCGCCGTACGTGTACTGCTCGAGTTCCCCGAGGGTGCCGAGCGAGCGCCCGGAGCGATCGAACCACTCGAGCCGCGTGCGCAGTTCGTTGGAGCCGAGGAACGCCACGAGTACGCCGTTCGGCGACGCCGCCCAGCTGCCGCGGCTGTAGCGCTCCTCCCAGTTCACGCCGGAAACCACCGCGAGCGCCCGGCCGCTCACGCGCAGCGAGCGCGGATCGAACGGCTGCGCGAACAACACGCCGTCGCGCACGAACAGCAGGTGGCCGTCCGAGTACGCCATGCTCGAGGCGACTTCGAGCACGGGTACGCGCTTCGTGCTGCCGAGCGCCTGCGCGTAGAGCATCGGCTTGCGGCCCTTGCCCGCCGAGCCCGAGCGAGCGAGAAAGAGGTAGTGCCGCCCGTCCGGCAGGAAGTGCGGGAACCGGTGGGTGTCCTCGTTCGCCGTGGTGTCCAGCTCCGTCGCGTGCGTGACCGGCCCGCCCGTGGCGAGCACGCGCATCAGCGGGCCGTAGGAATCGCCCGAGAACAACAGCACGTCGTCGCGCCCCCACGTCACGCCCCGGCCATCGGGTGCATCCGCGAGCACGGCGGGCGATCCGCCCGCCAGGTCCACGCGCTTGAGCTTGCCGTTCGCGAAGAACGCGATCGCGTGGTCGTCGAACGAGAAGCACGGTCCGCGACCATCCTCGGTGCCGGGAATGGCACGCGCGGTTTCGGAGCCCAGCTCACGCAGGAACAGCCTTGCACGCCCCTCCCCCTCGAACGCGGAGTAGACGACGAACCGCCCGTCGTGGGACAGCGCGAGCGGCTGCGGCACCTGGAGCCCGAGCGCGAAGTGATGCCCCACGGGCGGCAGCAGGTACGCCTCCACCGCCGGCGACGCAGCCCGCGGCTTCATCGCCACGAACGCCGCCACCACGGCGGCCGCCACCGCGAGCGCGGCGATCGCCCAGGGCAACGCGTTCGCGCGCGCCACTCGCGGGGACGCCGGCGCCTGGCCTTCGTCACCCGCCGCGATCGCGTCGAGTTCGAGCTTCACGTCGCCGATGTCGCGCTGGCGCAGCTTGGCGTCCTTGGTCAGGCAGCGCCGCAGCAGCGCCACCAGCCGCGGCGGCGTGCCCGCGGGCAGCGCGCTCCACTCGGGGTCGCGCTCGAGGATGCGCGCCACCATGTCGCTCACCGTCTCGCCGTCGTACGCGCGGCGCCCGGTCAGCATCTCGAACAGCACGCAGCCGAACGACCAGATGTCCGTGCGGCGGTCCACCGCCTTGCCGCGCGCCTGCTCGGGGCTCATGTATGCCGCGGTGCCGAGGATCATGCCCGCCTCGGTGCCGTGGTACGTCATGGTCGGCGACGCCGACAGCCTGGGATCGGAGCTCGCGCTGCGCTGCCCACCGCCGCCCTTGGCGAGCCCGAAGTCGAGCACCTTCACCACGCCGCCGCCCGTCAGCATGACGTTGCCGGGCTTCAGGTCGCGATGCACCACGCCGGCTTCGTGCGCGGCCTCGACGCCCGCCGCGACCTGCCGCGCCACGTCGAGCACGTCGGCCAGCGGCAGCGGGCCGCCGCGCAGCGCGGCTTCGAGCGTCTCGCCGTCCACGAACTCGAGCACCAGGTAGCGCGCGCCGTCCACGTCCTCGATGCCGTGGATGCCGGCGACGTTCGGGTGGTTGAGCGAGGCGAGCAGCTTGGCCTCGCGCTCGAACCGCGCGAGCCGCTCGGGATCCTGCGCGAACGCCGCCGGCAGCGCCTTGATCGCCACGTCGCGGCCGAGCCGCGTGTCGCGCGCGCGGTGCACTTCACCCATGCCGCCCGCGCCGAGCGGCGCGACGAGTTCGTAGGGTCCGAGTCTGGTGCCGGGAGTCAGGGGCATGCGGCCGTCGGGGTGGATGTCGTGTGGGTCGGGCCACGGCGGGGGCCGGGCCTGCAGCAGGGAACCAGTACGTCTCGCCAACGAGAATCGAGGTCGCTTTCGAGAAGTGGTGGGCCGACTGACACATCACCCATCCTCGCGCGCAGGGGCGTGCGCACGGGTCCGCCGCTCCGGGCGAGCACCGGGTGCGGAAGGCCCGCCGACACTACCCGAGCGGCGCAGGTGGCGACACGAAAATCTGCGGCGCCGGCCGCCTCGACGAATGACTTTGCGCTCGCGCGCCACTGCCCTATCGTGCCGCGCGCATGTCGCGCCTCGCTCCCGGCACCCGGCTCGGTCCCTACGCCATCGTCGCGCCCCTCGGCGCGGGCGGCATGGGCGAGGTGTACCGCGCGACCGACTCCCGGCTCGGCCGCGACGTGGCGCTCAAGGTGCTGCCCGAGACCGTGGCCGCCGACGCCGAACGGCTCGCGCGCTTCGAGCGCGAGGCCCGCACGGTGGCGCTGCTCAACCATCCGAACATCGTGACGCTGCACTCGATCGAGGAGGCCGCCGGCGTGCGGTTCCTCACCATGGAGCTGGTCGAGGGCGACAGCCTCGCGGAGCGCATCGCGACCGGCGGCCTCGAGCCGCTCACCGCGCTCAAGTGGGCCGTCGCGCTGGCGGACGCGCTCGGCGCCGCGCACGAGCGCGGGGTCGTGCATCGCGACCTCAAGCCGGCGAACGTGATGATCTCGCGCGAGGGCCGGGTCAAGGTGCTCGACTTCGGGCTCGCCAAGACGGCCGACGACGACGCCGGCGGGCCGGCGCCCGACGGCGACCTGCAGACGCAGGCGATGACGGTGCAGGCACCGCTCTCGCGCGACGGCCAGGTCATGGGCACGACCGCCTACATGGCGCCCGAGCAGGTGCGCGGCGACAAGGTGGACGCGCGCACGGACCTGTTCGCGTTCGGCATCGTGATGTACGAGATGCTCACCGGGCAGCGCCCGTTCACGGGCCGCACGAGCGCGGACGTCTCGACCGCGATCCTGCGCGACCTGCCCCCCGCGCTGAAGTCGGTGCGCACCGAGCTGCCGCCGGCACTCGACCGCATCGTCGGGCGTTGCCTCGAGAAGGATCCCGCGCGGCGGTTCGCGACGGCGTCCGAACTGCGCGCCGAACTCGCGGCCGCGAGGCGCGAGCTGGAGTCGCGCACGCACACCAGTTCGGCCGGTGCGGCGGCCGCCGCGGCCGCCGTGGCGCCGTCGCTCGCCGTGCTGCCGTTCGCGAACATGAGCGCCGATCCCGAGAACGAGTTCTTCTCCGACGGCCTCGCCGAGGAACTGCTCAACGTGCTCGCCCGCAACGCCGGCCTGCGCGTCGTGGGCCGCACGTCGAGCTTCGCGTTCAAGGGCAAGCAGGAGGACCTGCGCGAAATCGGCCAGAAGCTCGGCGTGGCCACGCTGCTCGAAGGCAGCGTGCGCAAGGCGGGCCACCGCGTGCGCATCAACGTCAAGCTCGTGAAGGTGTCGGACGGCTTCCAGCTCTGGGGCGAGACGTTCGACCGCGTGCTCGACGACGTGTTCGCCGTGCAGGACGAGATCGCGAACAGCGTGGCGCTGGCGATGAACGTGACGCTCCTCGGCACGCCCTCCGCGGCCCCCGCGCCGCAGAAGGTCGAGACGTTCGAGCTGCTGCTGCACGCGCACCACCTCGCGCAGCAGCAGAGCGGCGAATCGGTCGCCCGCGCGATCGAGCTGTATCGCGAGGCGATCGCCAAGGCGCCGGACGACGCGCGCGCGTGGGCGGGGCTCGCGTGGTGCCACACGTCGCAGTACTGGCGTGGCGAACTGGCCGGGCATCCGGAGGTCCACACGCGCGCCCGCGAGGCGGCGGACAAGGCCATCGCGCTGGACCCGAACCTCGCGACGGCGTGGGAAACGCACAGCATGATCCTGGGGCCGATCGAGTTCCGCTGGGCCGAGTCGCACGACGCCATCCGCAAGGCGCACGCGCTCGCGCCGGGCAGCGGCACGATCCTCATGGGGCTCGCGATCATCGAGGCGGTGCTGGGCGACGTGAAGACGGGGCTCGAGCTGAGCGAGCGGGCGCTCGCGCTCGACCCTCTGTCACCGAACAACGTGCTCAACCGCGGCCGGCTGCTGGCGTGGACGGGACACCACGCCGAAGCCGAACGCACCATCCGCCGCGCGCTCGAGCTGAGTCCCGGCATTCCGAGCGCCTGGGCACAGCTCGCGTGGACGCTCTACTACCAGGGCCGCAAGGAAGAGTCCGCGGCCACGGCGCGCCACGAGGCGCGGACGGGCTACCGGGCGTGGTACGAGGCCTCCGTGCACCACCTCGAAGGCGATCGGGCGGCCTCCGACCGTGCGCTCGCGGAGCTGGTGGCGCTGGGTGAGAGCTGGGGCTTCCAGATCGCCATGGTCCACGCCGTGCGCGGTGAGAAGGACGACGCATTCCGTTGGCTCGAGCGCTCGTACGAGCTGCGCGACGCCGGGCTTTCGATCGGCACGCTCTGCCCGCAGCTCGCTCCGCTGCACGACGACCCGCGCTGGCTGCCGTTCCAGCGCCGGATCGGGCTGCGCCACTAGCCGGCGCCGGTTTCGCCGCACGTTTTCTGCTGCGCCGCGCGACCCCGCGCCGCTATGGTGCCGCCCATGCCCTATTGCTCGCAGTGCGCTCAGGCGTTGTCCGACGCCGCGAAGTTCTGTCCCGCCTGCGGCGCCGCCGTGGTGCCGCCGACCGCGGTGCCCGCGCCGCACGCGGCCACGAAGCCCGCGCCCACGCGCGCGGCCTCCGACGCGCCGGTCACGGCCGACCTCACGCGCACCTCCGACCCGAACGCCGCGCCGAGCCTGCCGCCCACCTCGGGCGATCACGGCCGCTTCGAGCCGGGCACGCGGCTCGGCACGCGCTGGCGCATCGTCGGCCTGCTCGGCCGCGGCGGCATGGGCGAAGTCTATCGCGCCGACGACCTCGAGCTGGGCCAGTCGGTCGCGCTCAAGTTCCTGCCCGCATCCGTGGCGAACGACTCGCGCGAGCTCGCGCGCTTCCGCAACGAAGTGCGGGTCGCGCGGCAGATCGCGCACCCGAACGTCTGCCGCGTGTACGACATCGGCGAAGTGGACGGGCACGTATTCCTGTCCATGGAGTACATCGACGGCGAGGACCTCGCCTCGGTGCTGCGCCGCATGGGCCGGCCGACCGAGGACAAGGCGGTCGAGATCGCACGCCAGGTCTGCCTCGGGCTCGCGGCCGCGCACGAAGCCGGCATGCTGCACCGCGACCTGAAGCCCGCGAACATCATGATCGACGGCCGCGGCCGCGCGCGCATCACCGACTTCGGGCTCGCGGGGCTCGCGAGCGAGCTGGCGCGCGGCGGGCAGGTCGCGGGCACGCCCGCGTACATGGCGCCCGAACAGCTCGCCGACGGCACCGTGAGCGTGCGCAGCGACGTCTATTCCCTCGGGCTCGTGCTGTACGAACTGTTCACGGGCAAGCGCGTGTTCGAGGCGAAGAGCATCGCCGAACTGCGCCAGCAGCACGACTCCAGCTCGATCACCTCGCCCAGTTCGCTCGCGCGCGGCATCACGCCGGCCGTCGAGCGACTGATCCTGCACTGCCTCGAGCGCGACGTGGACCTGCGCCCGCCGTCGGCGTACGCCGTGCTCGGTGCGCTGCCGGGCGGCGATCCGCTCGCCGCGGCGATGGCCGCCGGCGAGACGCCGTCGCCCGAACTCGTCGCGAACGCGGCCGAACGCGGCGGGCTCTCGCCACTTCACGCGCTGGCGCTGCTCGTCGTGCTCGCCGGCGCCCTCGCGGGGCTCGGCGCCATGCTCGGACCGGAGTTCCGGCCGCTCAAGCAGCCCGCCGCCAAGCTCGAGGTGCGCGCGGAGGAAGTGTTGCGCAAGACCGGCGCGTTCGACGAGCTGCCTGCGCACACCGCCGGCACGTTCTCGCAGAACGACGCCTACCTCGAACATCTCATGAAGGAGAAGCGCGCGCGCGCCGGCGAGTACGGCACGGCCTTCTACTGGCAGCGCTGGGCGCCGCGGCTGATCGAGAATCCGCGCCTGCACGCCGAGGTCCCGAACCCGGTCGCGCCCGCGACGCTCGGCAACAGTTCGGCGATCGTGCTGCTCGACCCGAACGGCCGCCTGGTCGGGCTGCGCGCCGAGCCGCCGGACACCGTGAAGGCCCGCAACGGCGGGCGGCCGGACTGGAACGGCTGGTTCGCGGCCTTCGGAATGGACAGCAATGCCTACACGCCGGTGCCACTCGTACGCCCCGTGCCCGCGCTCTGCGACACCGCGATGGCGTGGCACGGGCCGTCGCCGTGGACCGGAGGCGACACGGCCACGGTACAGATGGGCGCCTCCCGTGGACGGCTGACGCATTTCACGGTGGTGAGCGACTGGGGCGTGACGAATACGCCGGTGGACGAGCTCGCCCCCGTCACCACGGGACCGTTCGATTTCCTGCTCGAGCTGTTCCTCGACGTGCTGCCGTACGTGCTCTCGGTCTATTTCGCGTGGCGGAACCTGAAGCTCGGACGCGGCGACTGGCGAGGCGCCACGCGCATCGCGGTGTTCGTGTTCTTCATGAACATCGGCGAAGCCGTGTTCTCGAACCGGCTGTCCGAAGTGGGCGTGACCGGCCTGCTCGGCGACCTGTTCAGCGGACGAGCGCAGGGCCACTCGTTGATCCACGCGATGGGCATGTGGTTCGCCTACGTGGCGCTGGAGCCCTACGTGCGCCGGTTGTGGCCTCGGCTGCTCGTGTCGTGGACGCGGCTGCTGTCGGGCCGCTTCCGCGACCCGCTCGTGGGCCGCGACCTGCTCGTGGGCGCCGCGCTCGGCGCGGCCGTGTCCGCACTCTCGATCGCGAACTACGCGATCGCGCCCAAGCTCGGGCTCGGCTGGGTGCCCGCGCTGGCCTCGTTCTCGCAGTTCGAGGCGCTCACGCCCGGCTACCTGTCGGTCGGGCTCTGCTACTCCGGCTCGATCTGCGTGCTGAACGTGCTGCAGGCGCTCTTCGTCCTGCTCATGCTGCGCCTGCTGCTGCGCCACACCGGCATCGCGCTCGCGGCGTGCTTCACGCTGTTCGCGCTGTCGAACGCCTCGGGTGCCGCGCCGCAGATCGGCTGGAAGCTGGCGCTGCTCGTCGGGATCTGGGGATCGCTGAGCTTCGTGCTGATCCTGCGCGTGGGCCTGCTCGCCACGGTCGTGGCGGCGTGGACGGGGCTCGTGCTCTCCTATGTGGCCGCGACGCTCGACTTCGGCTCGTGGTACGGCGGGATCGCGCTGCTGCCGATGGCGCTCGTGTTCGGCATCGCCTCCTGGGGCGCGGTGAACGCGCTCGCGGGCAAGTCGATCCTCGGAGATCCGCTGGAGGAAGCCCCGCGCGCGAAGTGACGCGCGCGGGCTACTTCGCCTTCAGTCCGCGCTTCCAGTCCGAGACCAAAACCACGGGCGCCGCGCCTTCGGAGGCGAGCGCGTTGACCAGGATGTGCTCGCCGTCCGGCGAAACCGCGAAGCTGCGGCTGGTCGGTCGCACGATCGCGCGGAACAGCACGCCTTCCTCTCCCGCGTGGCCGTCGCGCCGGTCGAACGGCACCGAGCACACCGCGCCGTCGGCGCGTACGTAGACCAGTTCGCGATCGTCCAGGCCCCAGCACGGGATCGCGCCTCCGTGGAACGTGGCCTGCACCCGCGGACCGTCGACTCCGCCGATCGCCCACGACGCCGGGCGCACGTACACCTCGGGATTGCCCGAGTCGTGCGACGCGGAATACGCGAACCAGCGCCCGTCGTGAGAGAAGCGCCCGAACGTCACGCCCCCCGGAATCGCGGCGATCGGCCGCGACGCCGAGCCGTCCACGGGCACGAACAGCAGGGAGTCGCCCACGTAGCTCGCGGCCGATCCGAGCACCGCGACGACGCCGCTGCCGTCGGGCGCCCAGTCGAGCGCCCACGCGTCGCGCGGCGACACCCGCACGAGCCGCGGCGGCACGCTGCCGTCGAGCGGCACGAACACGGGCGAGTACGGGCCGAAACGTGACGCGGGCTGGCGCGCGAACGTGACCCAGCGGCCGTCGCGGCTCGCGATCGGCATGTTGTCGTCGTCCTCGCCGGTCGTGATCGGGCGCACGGTGCCACGCGCGAAGTCGAACTGGTAGACGTCGGCATTCGGCTTCTCGGCCCACGCGAACAGGAAGCTGCGCCCGTCGGGCATGAACTCGACGTCGAAGAAGTTGCCGCTCCTCGGCACGGTCGTCGTGCGGTGGCCGGTGCGGTCGTAGAGCCACACGCGGCTGCCCTGGTCGCCACCGTTCGCCTGGTACGCCAGCAGCCCGCCGGCCGCGGAGAAGTTCATCTTCCACGTGGACAGGTCGAACTGCACGCGTTCGGCCGTCGGGTACGAGTCGCCTTGGAGCCGCCGCGAGCCCGCATCGAACGGCTGCGCCATGAGCACGCTGTCGCGCACGAAGAACAGGCGCCCCTCGGCATAGACCGCGTCGGTGAGGTTGTCGAACAGCCGGCGGTTCTCGCGGCCGTCCACCGACGCGACCCAGACCGAGTTGTTCGGGCCCGCCGGCGCGTCGTGCGATCCGGCGAAGTACAGGAAGTGCTTGCCGTCGGGAAGCAGGGACGGCCAGCGCAGCGTGGTGAAACGCGTCGTGTCGAGCGGCACCGCGAGCTGCGGCGTGCCGCCGCTCGCCTTCACGCGGTAGATCGCCGACTGGTAGTAAGGCGAAAAGAGGATTTCGTCGTCCTTCGCCCACGTCCCGCCCCGCCCCGCCTGCGCTTCGCAGATCGCGAGCACCTGCCCCGTCGCGAGGTCCACGCGCCGCAGCTTGAGACCGGCGAAGAATCCCAGCGAGCGGCCGTCGTACGACCAGAACGGGAACGTCGCGTTCTCGGTCCCCGGCAGCGGCCGCGCGACCAGCTCGTCCACGTCGCGCACCCACAACCGCGCGCCGACCTCGTTGTCCACCGCGACGAACGCCAGCCGCGTGCCGTCGGGCGACAGCACGGGCGGTCCGGCGTTGTCGCCCGTGAACAGGAACACCGCGTTCGGCGGCGGGTTCACCACCGCGCGCAGTGCCGTGCGCGAGGGCGCCGGGCGCCACGTGGCGAACGCACCCCAGCCGAGCGCGGCCACCGCGAGCGCCGCCAGGGCGGGCACCGTCCACGCACTCGCGCGACGCGGCGTGACTGCGGCGGAAGGCGCGCCGGCCTGCGAGCCGCCGCCGCCCTCGCCCAGCCACTGCAGCTGCAGCCGCACGTCGTGCGCGGTCTGGATGCGCTCGTCGGGCTCCTTGGCGAGCAGAGCGGTCACGAGGCGCGCGAGCGGCGGCGGGCTCATCGGCGCGAGCTCGGCGAGCGGTCGCGGCGTGTCGCGCATGATCGCGCTGATGAGCGACGCCTGCGTGCGGCCTTCGTACGCGCGCACGCCCGTGATCATCTCGTACAGCACGCAACCGAACGCCCACAGGTCGCTGCGCGCGTCGGCCTCGCGGCCTTCGAGCTGCTCGGGCGCCATGTACTGGAACGTGCCGACGATCGCGCCTTCGGCGGTGAGCGGCGACGCCACGGTCGGGTGCTGCGTGAGCGCGGTCATGGTGGCGCCGCTGCCGCTCACGGGCCCGGCGGCGGCCGTGGCGCGCGCGAGGCCGAAATCCATGAGCTTGGCGCCCGAGCGCGTCACCATGACGTTGCCGGGCTTGAGATCGCGGTGCACCACGCCCGCGCGGTGCGCGCGGTCGAGCGCGTCGGCGATCTGCGCGCCGAGCCGCAGCACGTCGGCGAGCGGGAGCGCGCCACGGCGCAGCCGGGCCGCGAGCGTCTCGCCCTCGACCAGCTCCATCACGAGGAAGTCGGTCTCGCCTTCGCGCCCGACGTCGTGCAGCACGCAGATGTTCGGGTGGTTCAGCCCCGAGATGGTCTTCGCCTCGCGCTCGAAGCGTGCCCGCACCTCGGGGTGCGCGCTCAGGTGCTGCGGCAGGACCTTGATGGCGACCTCGCGGCCGAGCCGTGCGTCGCGGGCGCGGTACACCTCGCCCATGCCGCCGGCGCCGAGCGGCGCGACGATTTCGTAGGGGCCGAGCTTCGTACCCGCGGCCAGCGTCATGGCTTCACCCTCCCGAACACCTCACGCACGCGTGGATCCGCGAGCAGGTCGTCGAAGAACGGCATGTGCGGGGCGACGACGAAGATCGAGTCGCGCTCCTCGTAGCCGCGCTCGGTCCATGCGAGCGCCTCGTCGGCGAGCCCCGCCGCGCACGCCGCCTTGGCGATCATGAGCGGCGAGAGCACTTCCCAGCGCGCACGTGCCGTCATCTCGTCGTGGATCGCGCGCGCATCTTCCGGCCGCCCGAGCTTGCCCGCGAGCCACGCGAGCGCGCCGAGGATCCAGGGATGCCGCCCGCTCGACGCCAGCCGGCGGCGCCCGAACGCCTCGGCCTCCTCGTGCGCTCCCGCCCACGACAGCGCGCGCACCAGGTTCCACTGCGCGAACGTCGAGTCCTCGTCCTTCGCGGCCGCACGACGTGCGACGGCGAGTGATTCGGCGTGGTACCCCGCATGACCGACCACGAACGAGTGCATGCCCAGCGCCCACGAGTTCTCGGGGTCGGCGGCGACGGTGGCCTCGGCTTCGCGCAGGGCTTCGTCGATCGGCACCGTGCCGAGCGCCCAGCCCCAGAGCGCGCGCTCGAGCCGCGCACGCGTGTGGCGCGGGTCGAGCGCGAGCGTACGCTGCCACAGCGCCTCGGCTTCGGCCGGCTTCCACTCGTACTGCGCCTCGATGTCGGCGAGCGTCGCGAGCGCCTCGGGCAGGTGCGGCTGCAGCGCCAGCGCGCGCTGGGCGAGTGCCTTGGCCTTCGGGTACAGCTCTCGCGGGTGCCCGACGCCGAACGTGCCGAGCAGGCGCCACGAGTCGGCGAGCCACGCGAGCGCCTCGGCGTACCCGGGATCGAGCGCGACCGCCTGCTCGAACAGGTCGATCGCATCCATCAGGTAGCGGCCGCGGCGCAGCTGCAGCGCTCGGCCCTTGAGGAACAGTTCGTACGCGCGCACGTTCTTCGTGCCGTGGCGCGACGCCTCGCTCCCGCCGAGCGACAGCCGGAGCTTCTCGGAGATCGCCGCGGCGATCTCGTCCTGCACCGCGAACACGTCGGTCAGTTCGCGATCGTAGCGTTCGGACCACAGCGTGAGACCGTCGTTCACGTTCACGAGCTGCACCGTCACGCGCAGCCGCGCGCCGGCGCGGCGCACGGTGCCTTCGAGCACGGTCTGCACGCCGAGCTTCGCGCCCACCGTGCGCGGGTCCTCGCGACGGCCCTTGAACGCGAAGCTCGACGAACGTGCGGCTACGCGCAGGCCCTTGAGCTGCGCGAGCGCGTTGAGGATCTCGTCGCTCATGCCGTCGGCGAAGTACTCGTCGTCGGCGCCGCCCTGGTTCTCGAACGGCAGCACCGCGAGCGAATGCGCGGCCTCGGCTCCGGCGCCGGCCGCCGGTCGCGACGCGGCCTCCGCCAGTTCAAGCCGCACGTCGCGAATGTCGCGCGGGCGTTCGTCGGCGTTCTTGCGCAGGCAGCGGCGCAGCAGTTCGGTCACCCGCGGCGGCGTGGCCGCCGGCAGCGCGGCCCAGTCGGGTTCGCGCTCGAGGATGCGCGCGAGCAGGTCGGTCACCGTCTCGCCTTCGAACGGCGGACGGCCCGCGAGGCACTCGTAGAGCACGCAGCCGAACGACCACACGTCGCTGCGGCGGTCCACCGCGCGGCCGCGCGCCTGCTCGGGGCTCATGTACGCCGCGGTACCCAGGATCACGCCGGCCTCGGTCGGCGAGGCCGAAATGCTGCGCGTGACGTCGTCGTGCGAAGCCGTGCGCGGCGGCTCGGCGAGCTCGGACTTGGCGAGCCCGAAGTCGAGCACCTTGGCGATGCCCGACGACGTCACCATGACGTTGCCCGGCTTGAGATCGCGATGCACGAGGCTGCGCTCGTGCGCGGCCTCGACGGCGGCGGCGACCTGCCCGGCGAGCGCGAGCGCCTCGCCCACCGGCAGCGCACCGCGGCCCAGCCGCGCGGCCAGCGTTTCGCCTTCGACCAGCTCGAGCACGAGGCAGGGCGCTTCGCCCGACTCCTCGAGCCCGTAGATCGCCGCGACGTTCGGGTGGTTGAGCGCGGCCAGCGCCATGGCTTCGCGCCGGAAGCGTGCGAGCCGCTCGGCGTCGCGCGAGAAGGCGGCCGGCAGCACCTTGAGCGCCACGTCGCGGCCCAGCCGCGTGTCGCGGGCGCGATACACCTCGCCCATGCCGCCGGCGCCCAGGGGCGCGACGACTTCGTAGGGGCCGAGGCGGGTGCCGGGGGTCAGTGGCATCCGCGCACGCTACCCAAGAACGCGCTCCGCCGATACCGGAAAGCGGGCGGCAGTGGCGACCTCAGAAGCGCGTCCGCACGCGCGCGACGGCACCCCCGCGCGCCGGCCAGATCGCGGCCGCCACGCCCGCGGGCAACGCCCGCTGTGCCCAGCGATCGGTCGCGAACGCCACGCCGGTGCCGATCGCCGCGCCGGCGGCCACGTCGCTCGGCCAGTGCACGTGGTCGTGGACGCGCGACCAGCCGGTGGCCGCCGCCAGCGGGTACGCGATCGCCGGCACCCAGTGCGAACGCGTCTCCGCGTCGAGCGCACCGGCGAGCGAGAACGCCATGGTCGTGTGCCCGGACGGGAAGCTGTCGTGCCCCGAGAACGGCTCGAAACGCCGGGGATCGGCGTCCTCGTGCGGGCGCCAGCGTCCCGCGGCGTTCTTGAGCGCCAGCGTGACGAGTCCCGCGCTCGCGCAGGAGAGCGCCACGCGCTCGGTCGCCGCGGCGAGCCGCGGCCGTCCCGCCAGCCGCGCGCCGGCGTCCACGGCGAGCAGCGCCGGCGCGACCGCGAGGTGGTTGCCGAACTGCTTCGCCACGCGCGCCGCGTCGCGGGCGCCGTCGCCGCCGGACGCCGCCAGCGCCCGCGACCAGCGCGCGTCGTTCGCGGCGCAGAGCGCGATCGCGGCCGTGCTTCCCGCCGCGAACGCCAGCACGGCGCGGCGCGACGGCAGCGGCAGCACGTCCGTCGCGGCGGCGGGCCCCGGCTCGGCGTGAACGCCGCACGGCGCGCCCGCGAGCGCGACCGCGAGCACGAGGGCACAGCCGAGCGCGCGGCGCACGAGGACGCGCGCGCGCCCCCGCGTGCTCACGCGCGCCGCACCATCACCAGCGTGATGTCGTCCGCGCGCGGCGTGCCGGCCGCGAACGCGTCCACGGCGGTGATCACGTCGCGCGTGGCGGCGTCGAGATCGGGCGCGGCGGACGCCTTCGCGAGCACGTCGGCCAGGCGGTCGTCGCCGAAGAAGTCCTCGCCGCACATGGCCTCGGGAATGCCGTCGCTGTACAGCGCGAGCGTCTCGCCCGGCGCGAGCGTGGTGTGCGCGGCCGTGAACGGGAAGCTCTCCATCATGGCGACGGGAATGCCGGTGGCCTCGAGTTCGCGCTTGCCGCCGGGCCCGATCACGTAGGGCGCGTTGTGTCCCGCGTTGCAGTAGTGCAGCTCGCCGGTCTGCGGGTCGAGGCAGCCGACGAACAGCGTCACGAACCGGCCCGCTTCGGTGGAGCGGAACAGCACGTCGTTCAGGCGCGTGACGAGTTCGGCCGGATCGGTCGTCGCGTTGTAGAGCACGCGCGCGCTGGTCACCGTGGACGACATGAGCAGTGCGGCGCCCATGCCCTTGCCCGACACGTCGCCGACCACGATCACCCAGCGGCCGTCCGAACGCGGGAAGAAGTCGTACAGGTCGCCGCCGACCTCGAAGCAGGTCTCGATGCGCGCGGCGAGCTGCCAGCCGGGCAGCGGCGGCGCGGGCGGCAGCAGCGAGCGCTGGATGCGCGTCGCCGTGGCGAGCTCCTGCGCCATGCGCTGGCGGTGCGCCTCGGACTCGAGCAGGCGGGCATTGCTGATCTTCACGGCGGCCATGTTCGCCAGCACCGTGAACACTTCGAGGTGGTCTTCGTTGTACTCGACGCGCAGGTCGGTCGTGTCGGCGTAGAGCACGCCGAGCACCTTCTCGTTGTCGAAGAGCGGCACGGCCATGGCCGAGCGGATCGCCTGCGTCATGATGCTCTCGTGCGCGGAGAACCGCGGGTCCTCGGAGGCGTCCTTGGTGACCACCGACTCGCACTCGTCGAGCACCGTGCGCAGGATCGTGCTGGAAAGCGCGAGCGGTTCGCGCGTGGGCACGCCGAGGTGCCGCACGGCGATCTGCTGCGGCTCCTCGCCCGGCTTGTCGCGCAGCAGGATCACCAGCCGGCGCGCGGGCACGGCGCGCTCGACCACGCGCAGCACTTCCTCGCACGTCTCGCGCAGCGGCCGCGGCAGCACGAGCATCTGCCCGGCTTCGGCCAGCAGCGCCACGAGGCGCGAGCTTTCGGAGCTCCTGCTGGCCGCCTTGTGGATGATGTCCTTGGCGCCCTTGCGCACGGCCGAGCCCAGCCCGGTGGACTCGCTGAAGCGCGTCGCGTCGGTCTTCGCCTCGAGCTCGAAGCGCGACTGGATCTGCCCGAACTCGACCATGTCGCCGGGGCGCAGTTTGACCGTGTCGTGCACGTCGGTGCCGTTCAGGCGCGTGCCGTTGCGGCTGCCGAGGTCGCGCAGCGTCCAGCCGTTCAGGTCGAACGCCAGTTCGGCGTGCTCCTTGGAGACGGTCGGGTCGGCGATCTGGATGTCGCAGCGCGACGAGCGCCCGACCCGGTAAAGTTCACCGTCCAGCGGCCAGGATTTGCGCAGTCCTTCGACGGTGACCGTGATCTGGAAACCCATGACTCTCCCCGGGCGAGCGTGACGTCTTCGGCAATGGGCAGCCGGCACGAGCCCGCACTGTAGCCGAGCGGGACCGGTCCCCGACACCCGAAAAGCGCCGCGCGGCGACCCTGCCGCGTTAGGACTTCCCCGCGCGAGCGTAGGTGGGGGGACGACCCGCCATCCGGCGGCGCCCCACTTCCTCGCACGGAGACCCCGATGACGCCCCGCGCCCTGCCCGTGTTCGCACTTGCGCTCCTGTTCGCGTCGGCCCTGGCCGTCACCCGCCCCGCGGGGGCGGTGAACCTGGTCCCGAACCCGAGCTTCGAGACGTACACGACCTGCCCGCCCGGCTGGGGCCAGCTCAACGTGCTCGCGCCGTGGGACACGCCCAACACCGGCACGTCGGACGCGTTCCACGCGTGCGCCCCGAACGTGTTTCCCAGCGTCAGCGTGCCGCAGAACCAGATCGGCTGGCAGGCCGCGAACTCGGGCTCGGGCTACGCCGGCCTGATCCCCTACTCGGCCGCGCCCGACTACCGCGAGTACCTGTCGGCGCCGCTCACCCAGCCTCTGCTGCCGGGCATGCCGTACACGTTCACGTTCCACGTCTCGCTCGCCGACAGCGCCATGCTCGCGCTGGACCGGCTCGGCGCGTACTTCTCGGTGGGTCCGGTCGGGCCGCTCAACAACTACGCCGCACTGCCGTTCACGCCGCAGGTCGAGAGCGCCGCGAACGTGTTCCTCACGAACGCCGCCGGCTGGACCGCGATCACCGGCACGTTCGTCGCGGCGGGCGGCGAGAACTGGATCACGATCGGCAACTTCCACGACGACGCGAGCACGAACCTCACGCCCGGCCCGGGCACGTGGCCCGGCGGCTCGTACTACTACGTGGACGACGTGAGCGTCGAACCGGCGCTGCCGACCGAGCAGGCGTGCTGCCTCGGCGACGGCTCGTGCTCGATGCAGTTCCCGGGCGAATGCTCGCTGCTGGGCGGCACGCCCGCGGGCCCCGGCACGACGTGCGCGGGCGGCGCGTGCACGCCGACGAACACGCGGCGCGGCACGTGGGGCGCGCTCAAGGCGTACTACCGGTAAGAACCCGACCTCGGTCGCGACCGCGTGGATCGCGGGCGCGGCGAGCGCGGGACGCCGTCGGACCGGGCGTGTAACCTGCGCCGCATGCTTCCCTGGATCACGCTCGACCGCGCCGAGGTTCCCGGCGAACGCGAACCGCTCGTGCTGCTGCAGCGCGGGCACGAGTTCGTGATCCGCGTGGGGCACACCCCGCTCATGGGAAGCGGGCAGCACGGCTCGGAGGAGGCGCTCGCCGAGCGGGCGTCGCCTGCGCCCGGTTCGCGGCGTTCGCGGACGCGCGCGTGCTGATCGGCGGGCTCGGCATGGGCTACACGCTGGCCGCCGCACTGCGCGTGCTCGCCGCGGGCGCGCACGTCGAGGTGGCCGAGCTCATGCCGGCCGTGATCGCGTGGAACCGCGGCCCGCTCGCCCACCTGGCCGGACGCCCGCTCGACGATCCTCGCGCCCACGTGCGCGCCGCCGACGTGGCGGCCGCGTACGGCGACGCTCCCGCGTGGGACGCGATCCTGCTCGACGTGGACAACGGCCCCGACGGACTCACCCGGGCGGGCAACGACGCGCTGTACACGCTCGAGGGCCTGCGCCGCGCGCAGCGGGCGCTGCGCCCCGGCGGCGTGCTCGGCGTGTGGTCGGTGGCTCCGGACGAAGCCTTCACACGGCGGTTCGGGCAGGCCGGGTTCGTCGTCGAAACGCACGTCGTCCGCGCCCGGCGCGGCAAGGGCGGCCGGCACACGCTCTGGCTGGGCGAAAAGCCCGCGTCCCGGAAACGCTGACGCCGTTCGTCCCCCGGATCGCGCCGTTCGTCGGTGCGAACGCGTCGTACGACGAACGCACGCAACCCTTCGGGGGCATTCGCGTATCTCATCGCGCAGGAACGGAGCCGCGCCTCCCATGACCGGGCGGGCCCGCCAATGCGGCGGCGCCACGCGCGGCCCGTTCCGAAAGCGAAGGAGGAACGCCATGACGATGCTGCGAAATCTGTCGGTGCTCGTGATCTCCCTCGGCCTGTCCGCCGCGGCGACCGCGGCGCCCGCGCAGCCGCTCGAAGGACGCACGCTCCCCGCGCTGCGGCTGGCGTACTCCGGCGAACTCACCGCGCAGCGCGAATACGCCGCGTGTGCGGTGCGCGCCGAGGAAGAAGGCTGGCTGGGCGTGCGCGACCTGTACCTCGCGCTCGCCGACGCCGAAGCGCGCCACGCCGAACGGCATGCGCGCATGCTCGAAGCCATGGGCGAGACGCCCGGCACCGACGTGCCGGCGCCGGTCGTCGGCACGACGCGCGAGAACCTCGCGCGCGCGTTCTCGGCCGAGCGCGCGGAACGCCGCGTGCGCTACACGAAGCTGGCCGACGCCGTGCGGCCCGACCTCGCGTACGACGTGCTCGCGTCGCTCAACTGGTGCGCGGCGGCCGAAGCGACCCACGCGCGGGCGCTGGCACAGGTCCACGAGTCGCTCGCGGACTACGCGGCGCCGCACCGCTGGTACGTCTGCGCCGACTGCGGCTGCGTGCACGGCTCGAAGACGGACGGGCACTGTGCGTGCGGCACGTCGGGCGAGCATGCCGTGGCGATCGGCGGCGACGAAGCGAGCGATCGCCAACCGCAGCCGGTGGCCGCGCCGCTGGTCGCGTGGGACGAGGACGAAATCGCGAAGGCGTTCGCCCTGATGCCGTAGAGGGAACGGCGTGAGGAACGAACGGCCCGGGCGGCCCGCGCAGGTGGCGGGCCGCCCGGTTTCATGACGGCGGCAGGGACGGCGGAGGCGGCGCCGGCGGCGCCGGGCCGCTCGAAGCGCCCGGCCGGTCCCCCTTCCCCCGCGTGGCGATCCACACCGCCATGGTCCACGTGGGGACCAGGTCCACGCCCGGCGTGAGTTCGGCGATCGCCGCGGGCAGGAACGCCCAGTGCCAGCCGAGCCGCCAGACGAGGAACGCGCTCACCACGAAGTCGAGCCCCGCCTCGAACGGCGAGAACCCGCCCGGCGCGAACGCCGGCAGCAGCCACCACTGCACGACGTCGGCGGCCACCGCGACCAGCCAGGGGGCCCGGTGGGCGCGACCCATCGGAAAGCGCGGCATGCGGTCTCCTTCCTGTGCTGCAACGGCTGGCGCCGGGACCGGGAATCGAACCCGGACGGGATTGCTCCCAGCGGATTTTAAGTCCGCTGCGTCTGCCAGTTTCGCCATCCCGGCACTGCGTGCCTGCCCACCGGACCCGCGGCGCAAAGCGAAGCGCCCGGGAACTCTCGTGCGAGAGGTCCCGGGCGCCGGTGCGCGTGCGTCGCGTACGGATCAGTGCCCGTGGCCGCCCGCACCCTCTAACACGTCCACCACGCGGACCACCGGGTATCGCGCGAGGAAGTTCTGCACCGCGAAGCCGAACAGGCCCACGAAGCCCAGCGTCACACCGATCTCCGGCAGGCCGACCCACACCTGCTCGGCGTTCAGCGACGGCATCACCAGCACGTGGCGCTCGACCCAGATGCCGACCATCGCGATGATCGCGAACGTCGAGAGCAGCGCGGGATTGGTCTTGCTGGTCTTGTTCAGCATGCCGAGGAACGGAATCACGAAGATGAGCGTGAACGCGACGAACGACAGCGTCCGCCACGGCTCCTCGAAGCGCACGAACACCCACCACGTCTCTTCCGGCATGTTCGCGTACCAGATCGGCAGGTACTGCGACCAGAACAGGTAGCCCCAGAACACGCACCAGGCGAACAGCACCTTGCCGATGTCCCAGAACATGTTCGACGTGATGTAGGCCTCGAGCTTGTAGCGCGCGCGCAGCTGCGTCGCGAGCAGGCTGGTCATGGCGACGGCCGTGATGAACGCGCCCGCGTACACCCACCAGCCGAACAGGCCCGACACCCAGTTGGGCGTGAGCGCCATGATGAAGTCCCACGCCATCACCGAGAACAGCACCACGAACAGCAGCGCGAGCTGAGGCGCGAGGTGCGCGGACTCGTGGCGCGCCCACTCCATCTCGGCCTGGTCGCCCTTCCAGTTCGCGGTCTGCTTCTCGTAGTCGGCCTTCAGCGCACCGTCCACGTACGGCTTGATCGCCTGCAGGTCGCGGCGCATGGACACGTGCACCAGCTTCTTCGCGAGCACCCAGAACAGCAGCAGGCCGCCGAGCGTACGCACGTACAGGAACGGAACGTTGAGGAACGGCGCCTGGCGCGGCTCGACGTGCTTGATCCACGGCAGGTACGTCCAGATGCCGGCGAACAGCAGCACGGCCATGGTCGCGATGCCGAACGGCAGGTACGCCGAGAACGATTCGGCGATGCGCATGATCGGTCCGCCCCACCGGCCGTTGGCCAGCCGGATGGCGCACGCGAGCGCGATGCCGCCCATGGCGATGCCGAGGAAGTAGAGCGTGTTGATCGTCCACGCGCCCCACGCCCGCAGCGGGTTGGTCATGAACAGGTAGCCGAAGGCGGCGAGCCCGACCACGATCAGCGCGATCCAGATCTGTCGCTTCTGGGCGCTCGGCTGGACCGGCAGCTTGCCGGCGATATCCCGGAGAACGGCCTCGTGGCTCATCGCGGACTGACCTTCTGCTGTTGGCGGATGTAGTGGATCAGGTCCCACGCGTCGTGGGCGGAGAGCGCGTTGCCGAACGAGGGCATCACGACGCCGCCGTGCCGCATGTAGGAGTAGATGAACCCGTCCGTACGTTCACGGGTGGACTGCGCCAGCAGGTCGGGCGGGGGCATGAACTGCGCGGCCACCGGACCGTCGCCCGCCATGGTCTTGCCGTGGCACGTCCAGCAGATCGTGTGGAACAGCGTGTCGCCCCGCACGATCGAAGCCTCGTCGGACGGGAAGGGCTCGCGGATCACGAGCGTCGCCGCCGGATCGTAGGGCGCCTCGCCGATGTACAGGTCCCGGCCGATGCCGGCGACGGCGAGCGAATCCGGTCCGCGGAACGTGGTGACCTTGGGATTCAGCGGGTCGCCGCGCTGCGGGTCGATCGCGATCGTCTGCCGCATGTCGCGGATCGGGTAGTACGACCAGTGCGTGAGCGACTTGGTCACGTCCTGGCAGCCCTGCTGGAACGACACGGACCACAGCGCGATCACGCCGATGAGGAGCTTGGCCTTAAGCATGGACCTGCACCTCCTCGGCCGCGTGGCCCTTCATGAGCTGCTCGATCTTGGCGGCCTCGGCGGCGGAACACGGCACCCAGATGCCGATGCGGTCTTCCTGGAAGCGCGGATCGTAGGGCGCGACCTGCTTGATCTGCGGCAGGCGGCCCAGCGCGAGCATGCCGAGCAGGTTCGAGAGCCCGGCGATCAGGATCATGGACTCGTAGCCGATGACCGTCATGGGCGGAACCGAGAACAGTTCCTTGCCGCCGATCACGAGCGGCCACGAGGCGATCGAGTAGAAGCAGAGCGCGAAGCCGCCCGTGGCGCCGAGGAAGCCGCCGACCGCGGTCACCCAGCGCACCAGCGAGGGCCCCTGCTCCAGCGCGTGCTCGATCTCGTGGTGCGGCACGGGCGAGAACACGTTGAGCTGCTTGTGCCCCGCGCCCCGCAGCGTCTTCACGGCGTCGGCCGCGTCGTCCACGTAGTACCAGATGCCCATCACGCCGTGGAACTTCGGCGCGGGCGGGTTCAGGAGTCCGTCGATCATCTTGAGGATCATCAGTGCGCCCTCCTCTTCGGCATCGGGAGGGTCTCCTTGATCTCGGCGATCGAGAAGGCCGGCAGGACGCGGATGAACACGAGGAAGAACATGAAGAACCACGCGAACGATCCGATGATCAGCGCGAGTTCGCTGATCGAGATGCGGTAGTAGAACCAGTTCGCGGGATTGAACGCGCGCGTGAGCGACGTGACGATGATCACGAAGCGCTCGAACCACATGCCGATGTTCACGAAGATGCTCAGCACGAGCAGCGCCGTCATGTTCCGGCGCACGCTCTTGAACCAGAGCGACATCGGGAAGATCACGTTGCACGAGAACATGATCCAGAACGCCCACCAGTAGTGCCCGGTGGCGCGGAACCAGAACAGGTCGCGCTCGGCCTTGCTCGGGCCGTACCACGCCATGAAGAACTCGGTCAGGTACGAGTACCCGACCATGCAGCTCGTGAGCAGCACGAGCTTCGCGAGCTTCTCCATGTGGTCGATCGTGACCAGGTGCTGCAGGCCGAAGCCCTTGCGGATCACAACCAGCAGGAAGATCACCATGCCGACGCCGGAGAAGATCGCGCCCGCGACGAAGTACGGGGCGAACAGCGTCGAGTGCCAGCCGGGCGTCTGCGCCATCGCGAAGTCCCACGACACGACGCTGTGCACGGAGAACACGAGCGGGGTCGCGAGCGCGGCGAAGAACAGGTACGCGCCGTAGAAGTGCTTCCACTGGTAGTTCGCGCCGGTCCAGCCGAACGAGAAGATCGTGTAGATGAGCTTCAGGATCGGGTGCTTGGCCCGGTCACGCGCCGCGGCGCAGTCCGGGATCAGGCCGACGAGGAAGAAGATGCTCGACACGGTGAGGTACGTGTTCACGGCGAACACGTCCCACTCGAGCGGCGAGCGGATGTTGGTCCAGAGCTGGCGCTGGTTCGGGTACGGGAACAGCCAGTAGTCGAACCACGGACGGCCCGTGTGGATCGCGGGGAACATCGCGGCGGTCAGCACCCCGAACACGGTCATCGCTTCGGCGATGCGGTACACCGCGCGCCGGAAGTGCGACCGGAACAGGAAGAGCACGGCGGACACGAGCGTGCCGCAGTGCGCGATGCCGACCCAGAACACGAAGTTCGTGATGTCCACGGCCCACATGACCGGCCGCATGAAGCCCGACACGCCCCAACCGTGCACGATCAGGTTGCGGACGGCCGCCAGGGCCACACCCAGGACGAGAAGGTCGAACAGGAACAGCGCCCACCAGACCTTGCCCGGCCAGCCGACCATGCTCAGCACGTCGTCGTTCAGCGACTTCTGCGTGACCGGCCGGTCCGGCGCGTCGTTGACGCCGTCCACGGCGATGTTCTTCAGAGTGGTGGTGCTCACGCGCGGCCCTCGCTCGTGGTTTCACGCTGGATCTTCTGCAGGTAGGTGACGCCCGGACGCGTGTGGAGCTCCTCGAGCACCCAGTACTTGCGCTCGCCGTAGCTCTTCCTGGCCACTTCGCTCGCCGGGTCCATGAGGTCGCCGAACGTGATGGCCTGCGTCGGGCAGCTCTGCGAACAGGCGGTCTGGATCTCGCCGTCGTGGAGCTCGCGCTTCTCGTCGCGCGCGTTGCCCTTGCCTTCGAGGATGCGCTGGATGCACATCGTGCACTTCTCCATGACGCCCTTGGAGCGCACGGTGACATCCGGGTTGAGCTGCCAGTTCAGCGGCTCGGGGAAGGCGAAGGTCGTCTTCTCCGGCGCGGAGTAGTCGAACCAGTTGAACGCGCGCGCCTTGTACGGGCAGTTGTTCGAGCAGTACCGCGTACCGACGCAGCGGTTGTAGACCTGCCCGTTGAGCCCTTCGGACGTGTGGTACGTCGCGTACACGGGGCACACCATTTCGCACGGCGCGTCGCTGCAGTGCTGGCACATGCTCGGCAGGAAGCGCACGTCGTTCGCGCCGCCCGAGAGCTTGTCCTCGAACCGGTCGATGCGGATCCACGCCATCTCGCGGCCCTTCTGGATCAGCTCGGGGCCGACGACCGGGATGTTGTTCTCGGCGTAGCAGGCGACCACGCACGCCGCGCAACCGTTGCAGGCGTTCAGGTCCACCGCGAGCGCCCAGCGGTGCTTGGCGCCCTTGTAGCTGCCGACGTTGACCGGCTCGCTCTTCGGGTGACGCACCTTCTCCTTCGGCTCGAACGCCGAGATCGAATGCGCCGGCGCCTTCCAGCCTTCGGGGCGCGCGAGCGGCTCGGTGAACTTGCCGGGCTTGTTCTGCACTTCCTCGGAGAGGATGCCGCCCTTCTCGGTCAGGCGGCCCAGCGAGTGGCCTTCGTGCGCACCGCCTTCGCCGTGACCGGCGAGCAGCGCGGCGACCGGGATCACCTGCGCGATCTCGCGATCGTGCTGGTTCTTCTCGGCCTGCTGCAGGTACAGGCCCATCGCCTTCGAGCCGCGCGAGAGCTTGGCGCCGGCGCCCTGGTACGCGAGCGCACCGGACGCCTCGTCCATGCCCTGCGGCACCAGCGCGAGCGCGTTCACGCCGCGGCCCATCGCGTAGCGGCCGTACTGCGTGTGGCCCTGCCCCAGCGACAGCGCGACGGCGTCCTTGCGGATGCCCGAATACAGGTAGGCCGGAACCTCGACCTTGCCCGCGCCGGTCTCGACCACGAGCGCGTCGCCGTTCTTGACGCCGAGCTTCTTCGCGGTCTCGGGGTGCACTTCGGCCCACGAGCCCCACACGGCCTTCGAGGTCATGTCGGGCAGTTCCTGCAGCCACGGCTTGTTCGCGCCACGGCCGTCGTAGAAGTTGTTCGACGGCGTCACGAGCAGCGTGTACTCGCCGGCGGCCGCCGCGGGCGCGGCGAAGCTCGGCGTGCCGGTCCAGCGCACCGCCGTGTTCGCAGCCGGCTCCCACACACCGCCGTCCTTGAGCGAGTCGATCCAGAACTGCTCGAACGACCGCCCCGCACCGAAGCGCGCGTGCACCGCCTTCCAGCGGGCCTGCAGGTCGTCGAACGCGGTCGCGCCCCAGCCGCCCGTGATGCTCGCGGCGGTCGCGAGACCGATCAGCGTGTCGCCCACCGGGCGCGCGTCGAACATCGGCAGCGGGCGCATCGCCGGCTGCTGCAGCGACCACACACCCTTGGCGGTCTGCGCGTCGCCCCACGTCTCGAGCGCGTGCGTCGAAGGCAGGATCACGTCGCAGAGCGCCGTGGTCTCGTCCATGACACCCGAGAGCGAAACCTTGAAGCCCACCTTGCCGAACGCGTCGGCGAAGCCGGCCCACGCGGGCGTGGCGTACGCCGGGTTCGTGCCGTGCACGAACGCCACGTCGAACGCGCCTTCGCCCATCTGCTTCACGAGCGCCGTGAACTCCGCGAAGGTCGCGAGACCGTCGAGGTTCAGCGGACGGTCGAACAGCACCGTGTTGCCAACGTTGCCGGCGGCGTAGTTGAGCAGGTTGACCGCGGCGACGAGCGCCGTGCCGTTCGCGCCCTGCGTCGCGAGACCACCGGCGACGGCGAGCGAGCGGCCCTTCGCGGCCGCGAACAGCTTCGCGATCCGCGTGAGGTCTTCGGCCTTCACGTCGGTCTGCGCCGCGACGGCTTCGGGCGTGAACGCCGCGACCGCCGACTGCAGCGCGCCACGCTCGCCGACCGCCGCACCGAGGTTCTCGGCGAGGATCACGTGCGCCAGGCCCAGCGCGAACGCGAGTTCGGTGCCCGGCTTGACCGCGACCCACTCGTCGGCGTTCGCACCCGTCAGCGACAGGCGCGGCTCCACCGCGATGAAGTGCCCGGCGCCGTCGTCGTGCTTCGCGCGCATGGCGGCGAAGCCGCGCGCCTGCGACACCGGCTGGCCGAAGGTCTCGAGGAAGTCCGCACCGAACGAGATCACGCAGCGCGCGTTCTCGAACGCGTAGCGCGGCACCGCCGCGAGGCCGAACGTCCTGAGGTTCGCCGCACGCACGCTTTCGTACGCGAACGGCTCCCACATCACGTGCTTCGCACCGGCGGCGGCCGACCAGTCGGACAGCAGCGCGCGCGTGGAACCGGACTCGAGCCCGGTCAGCAGCAGCGCCTTGCCCTTCGCGGCCGACAGCTTCTCGGCGACCGTGGCGAGCGCCTCGTCCCACGTGGCGGCCTTCCACGTCGCGCCGTTGCGCACCATGGGCGACTTCACGCGGTCCGGGTCGTACAGCCCCTGCAGGCCCGCCTGGCCCCGGGCGCACAGACCGCCCTGGTTCACCGGGTGCTTCGGGTTGCCCTCGAGCTTGATCGCGCGGCCTTCGCGCGCGCGCACGGTGATGCCGCAGCCCACGGGGCATTCGCGGCACGTGCTCGCGTAGAAGTAGGGCACGCCCGGGAGGATGTCCTCGGGAGCGACGAGGTACGGATAGAGCTTGTCCGCCGGAGGCTTCGCGCATCCCGCAGCCGCGCCGGCCACACCGACGCCGACGAGCTTCAGGAAGTCACGACGGCTGAAGACCACGGATTCCGACATGGGTCCTCTAGTGGTGACAGACCAGGCAGTCCATGGTCGCCGGACGCTTCTGGTCGTTGAGGTTCTGGCGGTGGCAGCTGACGCACCACCCCATCTTCAGCGACGAATACTGGTAGACCACGTCCATCTCCTGCACCGGGCCATGGCACTCCTGGCACTGGAAGCCGGACTGCACGTGACGCTTGTGATTGAACTTCACGTGGTCGGGCAGGGTGTGGACCTTGACCCACGGGATCTGCTCACCGCGATCCCAGAACCCCGTGAGCTTGATGATCTCGGGGCGGTCGGCGACCGCGATCTTGTGGCAGCCCATGCACGTACTCATCGCGGGGATGTTCGCCCACTGCGACTTGTACGCGCCGTAATGGCAGAACCTGCAATCCATCTGCAGTTTGCCGGCGTGGATCTTGTGGCTGAATTTGATGGGCTGCGTCGGCCCCTTGTTGGCGCCCATCTGGACGCTGAACGACTGCGAAAGGGCGACGCTGGCGACCGCGAGGGTCGCGAAGACGAGAACTGCGGCGATGGTCTTGTTCATGGCCGTGCGGCACCCTAGGGAAGTGTCCCTGTAGTGTCAACCCGTTTGTGAACGTGTGCACGAAGTCGAGCGTGTGCGCTGCGCCACTCGACGATGCGGCGTTTCGGACCCCGGGCGTTCGGGGTGCGCTTCAGTACTTCTTTCCCGGCGCGACCGTCTTGATCCAGTCGCCCGTGATGAGCCGTTCGTCCGTCTC
>JAXLXR010000016.1:0-81996 GCA_046327815.1 Candidatus Eiseniibacteriota bacterium
TGTACCTGATGCTGTCGCACGTGCTCGACGTGTGGCTGCGCATCCTCCACGAGCCCGAAGTGCGTGCCGCCACTTTGAAGGTGTTCGAGAAGAAAGCCACCGTGGAGGCCTTCGAAGCACTGCAGCGCATCCACATCGGCACGGAGATTCGACTGCAGCTGGTGGCGATCCTGGCCGCCGTGATCGTGGCCACCATCGTGTACCGCTTCGCACCCGCCGACGGTGGCGGCGGAAAATCCCACTGAGGCTGCGCACCATCGGTTCCCACCGCATCGGGTCGGAGGCGCCGACCGTGCCCGCGGAGTCGGCGCCCCACTTCCGACCGCTCCTCGCTCAACGCACCACCATCACCCGCGCCACGCTCCGCCACGCGCCCACGCGGCAGGCGGCGAAGTACACGCCACTGCCCACGGTCGCGCCGCCCTCGTCGCGCAGGTCCCAGGACTCGTGGTGCGTGCCGGCTTCGAGTCGGCCGCTCGCCAGCGTGCGCACGGCGCGGCCGGTCACGTCGTACAGCACCACCGACGCGTCGGCGGCGTTCGGCAGGTCGAGCCGCAGTTGCGCACCGCCGCGCACGGGGTTGGCGCCCGACAGCGCAAACGCCAACTCGCGCGGCAGCGCGTCGCCGACTCCCGCGACCGCACCGCCCGACGTCACCAGACGGAAGGTCGCGACCTTGGCCAGTTCGGCGGCCGACGTCTTGTACACGAGCAGCCCGACCTGAGAGCCGTCCCACGCGAACGTGCCCGCAGCCAGCGCTTCCGAAGCTCCGGCGCCTCCGGCGTCGGCCTTGTACGTGGCCGGCAGCGACGCGAGATCGAACGTCGGACCACCGGTCGCGGGCACCAGGGCCATCGCGAGGTCGGCGTTACCCGTCAGGTTCTCCATCAGCACCTGCAGCGATCCGCCCGGTCCGGGAATGCTCGGCAGGTTGAGTCCGTAGAGCACGCCGATCCGGTTGGCGGGAATGCTCAACGTGGCGCTGGTCAGCGGCAGCGTGCCGAGCACCGAACCGGCGATCGTCTGGATCGAGTAGCCGCCCACGCCCGACTCGCGCCGCACCGCCGCGTCGTACGACGTGGCCACGCCGCGCGCGAACAGCGCCTCGGTGCGATCGCCCGCGTTGTTGGTGGACTGCACCAGCGTCTGCAGCCCGTCGGTCGGTCCGCCGGGCACGTACCACGCAAGGCTCAGGTCCACTCCCGCGGCGGGCATCATCATCGTGGTGCCGAACTTCACCGTGCCGCCGAGCGAATAGCTCACGCGCGACGTGGCGAGGTTGTCGCGCTTCACCGCCGCGGCGGGCATGTCCGACCAGCCGCCCTGCGGATCGGGCGGGGCGGGCATCGAGGCGAACGAGCCCAGCGACGTCGGTGCCCACACCCACTGCTTGCCGTAGCGATTGTCGGTCTCGCTGAACTCGTTGAGCACGCCGGTCGCGTCGAGCGAGTAGCTCACGGTGTGCCGCCCGCCGGCGAGGGTGCCGAGCGACGGGCTCACGGTGCTCACCGTGCCGATCGCGAGCGAGTTGCCGGACTTGTCGATCACCTGCGCGCCGTCCACGTACACGCGGTACGTGTAGCCGAGCGCGTCCATGATGCCGTCGTTCTTCCAACCGAGGGCGACCACGCTGTTGCCCGCGTTCAGCGTGGCGGGCTCGGCGGTGAGCGACGCGCTCGCGTTGCCCACGCCGATCGGCGCGATCCAGCCGGGCTGCGTGGCGTTGGACAGGTTGGACTTGGCTTCCACCTTGATCGTGAAGTTGAACGGCGCCGTGCCGGCCAGGCCCGCATCGCGCACGAGGAACAGCCCCAATACCTGCGACGGCCCGCTCGTGGGCACGGGCACGTCCACGGTCACCAGTCCGCTCAGGTAGTCGGTGGTCACGGTGTGCGCCGCGAGCGAGCTGGTCGAAGCCACGGAGTCGCCGTAGGCCCACATCAACTGGAACGGCAGCGCGACCGGGCCCTGCAGCGTCACGCGCAGCGTGGGCATGCTGGCGGAAGGCACGTGCAGGAACTCCTCCACCATGACCATCTGGTCCTGCGGGAACGTGCGGAAGTTGTTGTTGTTGAGGACCAGCGGCGAGGCGCCCATGGTGCTGGTGCGGTGCTCGAGCGCATAACTGTTCGTGCCGCTCACGTACAGGATGCCCACGTCCTTCGTGCGCAGGCCCGTCTTCGCGTGGTTCACGAACAGCGCGTCCGTCTGGCCGGTCGCGCGCGTACTCGTGACGAGCGGCGTGCGGAAGCCGTTGTCCGAGCTGGTGGACGCGTCGTAGAGCCGCAGGTCGTAGTTGGCGGTCGCGGCGTAGCGCATGGCGATCGCGGACCACGTGCCGTACGTGGTGCTGATCGCCGGAATGCGCACGCCGTCCTGGTTCGGGTACGCGGTGCCGGGCAGATGGTCCTGGCCGGCGATCGGGTTGGGAGGCGCGAGCCGGAACACGGTCCCGCCCGGCATCAGTTCGCGCGGAATCATGGCCACCTGTACGCCGCCCCAGTTGTCGTTCTCGTCGCTCTCGACTTCGGCGAATGTCGCATCCACGAACGCGGTCACCGTGTGCAGCCCGGGCGCGATCGCCCCGGCGCAGTCCGCGTACGCCCTGCTGAGCCCGGCGGGCACGATGTTGAAGCTGGGCATGCTCACGCGCTGCACGCCGTCCACGTAGGCGTTCACGCTGGGCGCGCTGGCGCCGTCGTCGGGCCCGTTGTTGCCGACCGCCACGTAGACCAGCACGCACTGCGAGTCGCCGTAGAGCGGCTCGAACGTGACCGGGTCGAAGAACGTCGAGCCCACGGTGTTGAACCGGGGTACGACCGGCGCCGACCAGTTGCCGCGCTGGGCCGGGTAGAGGTTCGCGAGGGCGTGGGCGGGTGCCGCCGAAGCGGCGAGCGCGGCCAGGACGAGCAGGGCGTTCCGGATGCGAGCGGTCATGCTGGACTCCGTTCCGAAGGATGGTCGGGCGTCGGTGTCCGGGGTGGTGCCCCGAACGCGCCAGCAGGATCGCCCGACAGCGCGGCACGCCGTTATCGCCTGCGTTGCGGATCGTGTCGCCACGGTGACTCCGCTCGCGCGCAGCGACTTGGCCCCTGCCGGCGCTCCGGAAAAGCACCCGGAAAAGCCCGGCGGCCGCTCGTGGGGAGCGGCCGCCGGTGTGCTTCGGGAACGTGGGTTCGCGGACTCGTCAGGCCGCCCGCGCCATCGGCTCGTCGTCCTCGTCCTCCGCCACCGCCTCGTCGCCGTCGTCCTCCACCACGCGCAGGTCACCGACCGCCGTGCGCATGCGGGCCACCAGCTCGCGCTCCTCGCGCAGGCTCTCGACCAGGCCCTCGGCCTGACGCAGGAGCGACTTGAGCGAGCCCGCCTTCTGCACGGCCTGGTCCACCAGCACCTTCTGGCCCTGCAGCGCTTCGAGGCTCGACTGCACGTCCACCAGCAACGCGTCGGCGCGCGAGAGGCGCTCTTCGGCCTTGGCCAGCTGGCGCTTGCGCTCCTCGATCGCGCTCGACATGGCGCGCACTTCCTCGAGACCGTTCCGCACGCTGTCGAGCTGCTTGCGGCTCTCGGCCACTTCGCGCGTGCTCGAGGTGATCTCGCGCACTTCGATCGCGGTCTGCTCGGCCATGGTGAACATGCGCTCGAGGTCGGCCTGCACGGCGTCCACCGTGCCCTGCCGCGCCACGAGCTGTTCCAGCGAACGCGCCACGTCCTGCTCGACCAGGTCCCACTTCGCCATGCGCTGCTCGAACGCGTCGAGCTGCTGTTCCACAGGCTGCAGTTCGGTCGAGCGCCGCTCGAGCTGCGTGGCCAGCGCCGCCAGCTGCACCTGCCGCGCTTCGGCCTCGCGCAGTGTGGCGGCCAGACGCTTCGACAGCTCGTCCAGCTGCTGCGCCGAGTCCGCGGCCTCCTGCCGCAGTGCCGACGCCTGCTGCAGGTCCTGCTTGGCGGTCTGCAGCGACTGGTGCCGCTGCTCGAGCTCGCGCTGCAGCGTGCGCGTGCGCTCGGCCAGCGCTTCGACCGAGCCGCAGTGCGACTCGGCGGCGGCCGCCTTGCGGCGGGCGTCGTCGGCATCGCGCACGGCCTGCTCGAGCGACGCCGAAGTCTCGGCGACCACGCGGCCGATCCGCGCGGCTTCGTCGGACTGCGACGACAGCCCTTCGAACCGCTGCTCGGCCGCATCCATGCGCGCCAGCAACTGCCGTCCGCGCTCGTCCAGCTGCCCGCCCAGCGTACCCAGCGTGGTCAGCCGCGCCTGCAGCTCTTCCACGAATGCGCGCCGCGACTCGATCGTTTCGAGCGAGTGCCGCACCTGCCGCGTCTGCTCCTGCGCGTGGTCCACCACGGGGCCCATGGCCTGGATCTCGGTGAACTGCGACTGCAGCGCAGCCACCGACTGCTCCACGGTGGTGAGCCATTCACGCGTGGACTGCTGCTCACCGTGTGCGCGCACGAGCTCGTCGTGTGCAAGCTGCGTCTGTTCGAGCGCGTCCTTCACGCGCGCGTGCGCGCCGCGCAGCTGGCCCAGATCGTCGAGCGCGGCTTCGATCGCCGGCTGCGATTCCTCGATGCGCGTCACGCGGGACATGGCGCCCATGGCGAGCTGCGTGACTTCGTCGAGCCCGCGCCGCACGTCTTCGAGCCGTGCCGCTTCCGTGCGGATGCGCTCGACTTCGCCGCCGAGCGCCTGCAGCTGGCCCGACACCACCTGCGTGCGCGTCTCGAGCGCGTTCACGGTGTGGTTCGATTCGGCGAGCCCGCCGAAGCGCGACTCGAACTCCGACAGCGCCGCACGCACGTCGGTGACGCGCTGGCTCACGGTCTCGAGCCCGTGCGCTTCGAACTCGAAGCGCGTGACCGCCTTCTGCAGCGCTTCCTGCGCCGACGCGATCTCGGCGCGCATGTCGCGCGAACGTTCGTCGGTCTCTCGCTGCAGCTGGCCGATCTCGCGCGAGCGTTCGAGCACCGTGTCGTGCAGCGACTGCAGCGCCGCGACCTGCTCCTGCATGGCGCCCAGCGCGGACTCGTTCGCCTGCAGCTGGCGCATGCCGGCGTCCACGTTGCGCATGGCGCGGTCGAGGTTCTCGGTGCGCGCGAGCGCGCCGTCGATGGAATCGCGCTGCGCTTCGAGCGCGGCGTTCTTCTGCGCCACGAAGTCACCGAGCGCCTTGAGCGTACCGATCTGGCGCTTGAGGTCGTCAATGGTCGTCTGTACGCCGTCCAGCCCGCGCACGGACTGCGACACGGTCGCCACGCGGCGCTCCTTGTCCTGCAGGTCGCGGCTCAGTTCCTCGCGGCGCCGGTCGAGCGCCTCCATCTTGGTGATCGCGAGCTTGTGCGCGTCGAGCAGGCGGTCGTGCTGCTGGCGGAACTTGCTCAGCTGGTCGTTCGTGCTCTCGAGCTGGCCGCGCAGCGTGCCGACGTCGTCACGCACCTGCTGGAACGGCTTCTCGACTTCGAGGAAGTTCTCGAGCCGCTCGCGCAGCGCCTCGGCGCGCTCGATCTTGGCGCCCATCTCCTCGAAGTTCGTGCGCAGCCCCTGCGCCTGCTCGAGCGCGTCCACCACCTGCGCGCTCGCGCGCTTTTGTCCTTCGGCCAGGCTCTCGACGCGCTCGTCCATGGTCTCCAGCTTGGGCATCAGCTGCACCATGGCCGAAAGGCGCTGCTCGAGTTCCGCGATCCGGCTGCTCGCGCTCTCCACGTCGGTCTCGACGCGGGCGATCGGCTCACCGAGCGTCTGCAGATGGATCGAGGACGCGCGGACGTTCTCGAGCACGGCTTCGTAGCGCGCACGTTCGTCCTGCATCTCCTGCAGCACGGCGCGCAGTCCGTCGGTCAGTTCGCGGTCCTTCGTGGCGTTGCCGAGCAGGTTCCTGAGCAGGGGGGCCATCGGTCGCTCCTTACATGGCGGGCGTTCGTGAGACGGGCGGGGACGCCGCCCCCACTGCAAGACCCGGACCCTTTTCCGCGTCCCGTTCGCGGGGTCGGCAACGCCGCCGCCGCCGGCTCGATTCGCGCGCGATCCCGGTGATGAGAGCGCGCCACACCGTTGCGGTCGTTCGCGGCGACACCCGCCGGGGCAACGGCTTAGCCGCGCCGGGCGAGCGGTCGGCAGAGGGCGACCGGCGCCCGGTGGAGTGACGGTGAACGCGGGCGTTGCGCCCGCCCCCAGGCCGGGTCATGGAGTGGCGGCGGCCGGCGTGCAACGTTTTCCACCACGGGGAGTGCGGAACTGGCCGGTGCCCCGCGCGGACCGGTCCCCGGCGGTCAGGCCGCGACGCCCGGACGCCGCGAGGCCCCGGCACTCGCCGGGGCCTCACGCACTTCACCGCGGGCTTCGCCGTCGCCGCGATCGCCTACTTGATCACCTTCAGTTCGACACGACGATTCGCCTGACGCTCGGCGTCGGTCTTCTCGACCTTGCCGCCGGCCGGCGGGCCGTAGCCCTTGGCAGTCAGGCTGCCGGGCGCGATCTTGAAGTGATCGAGCAGGTACTGCCGCACGGACTCGGCGCGCGCCTGGCTCAGCCGCACGTTCATTTCCTTCGAGCCGCGCGAATCGGTGTGACCGCCGACTTCCACCTTGAGCTCGGGATGCTTCTCGAGCGCCGCGCCCGCTTCGTCGAGCGTCTCGCGGCTTTCGGGCAGCAGGTTGGCCTTGGCGGTCTCGAAGTAGACGTTGTCGAGCCGGAACGTGCCGCTCTCGACCAGCGCACGCTCGGTCTTGTTCGGCGCGGGCGCGGGCGCGACGGGTTCGGGCTTGGGCGCCGGGGGCGCCGGAGGCGCAGGGGGCGCGGGCGTCGGAATGGGCACCGGCCGCGGCGCATTGTCGCGCGCGGGTACGGTCGGGAAACCGCAGTCCACCGTCGCCGGGTCGAGCGCCACGTTGCGGTCACGCGTGTGCGCGTACGCCTGCTCGCGCTCGGCGGCGGATTCGCTCACCGCGTGGATGCGCTGCGCGAGGTAGCGCCCGTCGTCCAGGTGGCGGTACTGCGCACGGATCGCCACGCCCGGCCCGACTTCGCCCGGCACCAGCGTGTGCGAGTCCATCACGAGCCCCACGCGCTGGCCCTGCTCGGTGTCCACCACCAGCAGGTGGTCGTTCGCGCTCACCACACGGCCGGCGATCATGGGGCGGATGGACGTCTCGTACGCCCAGCCCGCGCGTGTCGCGTTCATGTTCATGCCCGGCGCAGTCGCCGCGCCGCTCGCGGCACCCGCCGCCGCGGGCGCGCTCTTCTTGCGCGCGTCGCCGTCGTGGCGTGCGTTCGCATAGGCCTGCTCGCGCTCCGCCGGGGTGAACGCGTCCAGCGCGTACACGCGCTCGGCGTACAGCTTGCAGTTCTCGTGCGCCGCGAAGTCCACGCGCACGACCTTGCCGGGGCCGAGGTCGCGGAACGCCATGGTGTTCGAATCCATGACCAGCGTGACCTGTTCACCCTGGTCGGTGTTCACCACCAGCTGGCGGTCGTTCACCGCGACCACGCTGCCCGAGATCATGGGGTGCGACGAGTAGTAGTGCGCGCTGCTCACACGGCTCCAGGGCGCGGCGTGGCCTGCGGTGGCCATGCCGAGCACGAGCAACGTGCACGTGGCGAGGCCGAGGGAGTTCCGTCCGCTCATTCGGGTTCCTCCTGCTGGCACACGACGGCGAGGGGCCGACCGCGTGCGGTGGGATTCCCCGGGCGCGATGCCCGGGGGCAAGTCCAGGGAGCCGCCTGGGCGGCACCGGTCGCGGGGCGCTCTGGCGCCCGCTCCGGCCAGTCAGGGTGCCCGCACCATGGCGCGGGAGCGGCAAGGGGGCAAGTGGATTCCCCGGCGGGGCTTCGGTCCGGCGCGTGCGTGCGCCCCCCAACAGGAGCGCGTGCGGACAAAGCCGTCTGGACCGGCTGGCCGATCACGCTCAACCGACTGGGACTATTGCTGCACAAACCACGCGAGATCGTGATGTGTCGCGCACTGTTGCGCCAGGCACTGCAATGCAGCGACATGGTGTTCGACGAAATGTCCCGAGGTCCGGGCCCATCTCGCAATTCTGCCCGGCAGCGCGCGGCTCACGGGTGCTCCGGCATGTTCACATCGGCGTCCACGACGACTTCCGCCGACCAGGATCTGGTAGTTGGGAAGCACGTCCGCGAAAGACGGCTTCGGCGGAAAGCCGGGAACTCGGTCCACGTCCCGCTGGAAGTGAAAGTGGTGCGGGATCGGGCGCGACTGAACGGCTCGCTGGTTGCCGTACCGAGGCATCCCGTACGTGAAGCACTCGTGAACGCGAACGTCCGGCAGAAACCTCGCATGCGCGTGGTAGATGGCTGCGATCGCGCCGCCCAGCGAGTGGCCGGCCATGTACACACGTGGAGCCCTTCGACGCCTGAGCAGCGCGTTCAATTCCGAACTGGCCTCCGCGGCGGCGAGATAGAACCCCTCGTGAAAGCGAACGGCTGCGACCCCGGCTTCGACTGCGAAGAGACGAACGTTCAAGTCGGACACCACATCGTGGAAATCCACGGTGCCCCGGATCGCCACCACGTCGGCATCGCGAACTCGCAAAATCAAGATCGCGAGCAGTCGCGTGAGGAGCACTTCGGACTCGATGGGCTCCCCCTCGCTCGACTCGAACAAGCGGCTCCGGCGATAGGATGCGCGCAGATCGCCCGGTTGCGACCGGCCATCGAGAGATCGCAGCTGGAACGTGTGGCTGGGGATGACCTTGATGCGTCGAGCGTCCGACAGCTCGAACTCGCCCATCTCTCGGTACGCCAGCGTGGCGTACAAGCTCATGAGCAGGCCATCGACCACCATATGTGGTCCGCAAGGCACCCCGCCGAGATCAGCGATCCAATTCAACAGGTCGTCGTTCGGCATGGTGGCGATGTCGCGCTCGCAGGCTGGAATGAACCCACTTGGAGTCACGAACAGCCTCCATGAACAGCGCGGCGATTCCGCATCATCCGCCAGTTCCCCTCCGGCGACACGTTCCGCGAGCCGGAAGCTCGTCACTCTCCTTCACTCGAGCATCGCTCCAGGCACTTCGATCTCGCGAAGCCCCGGCAAGCCCGCCGCTACATCTTCACCAGCTTGCGCACTTCGACTCTCGTGCCGGCGTTCACGCGAACGTAGTAGAGGCCGGGCGCGGCGATGTTGCCCTCGCGGTCGCGGCCGTCCCAGCGCGCCTCGTGCTGGCCGGGCGACATCATGCCGTCGGCGAGCACGCGCACGCGCTTGCCCGTCACGTCGAAGATCTCGGCGCGCACGTCGGCGATTTCGCTCAGCGTGAACGCGATCTCCACTTCGCGCGTGAACGGATTCGGCCGCGCCCAGCGCACGAGACCGCCGGTCCTCGGCTTCGGCGACTCGATCACACCCGCCACGTCGCTGCCGCACGCGGTAAGCCCGATGCCGATGGCGTCCACTTCGTTCCAATCGGGGACGGCGGGCGAATCGAAGTCCAGCCGGACCTCTTCCACGTTGTAGGACGTCACCGGGAACCGCACGGTGAACGCGCGCGCGGAATCCGGCTGCACGGACGGCGCGCCCTGCCACAAGGTCTCGAACTGGTTGGTGTTCGGATTGCGCGCCGAGACCTTCACCAGCGACCCGGGGTGGAACGTCTCGACCACCTGCACGTAGTCGATCGGGGCCGCATCGGGGAAATGCAGGCGCAGGTACTCCTGCTGGTCGTCCGGAGTCAGCGACGCCCACGCGAGTCCGATGTCGCCGTAGGCCGGGTACACGTCCGGCGCCCCGAGCGCCTGGTAGGCGGCCCACCCGACGCCGCTGTACTCGGACGAAATCCCGAGCACGCTGTCGGCCCAGCGCGGCGCGCCGCCGTTGTGCGCGATGTTGCGCACGGTGCGCGTGGTCTGCCCGCTCGCGTCGGTCACGGTGAGCGTGGCGTGGTACGGACCCGGCCGGCTCCCGAACACGACCGTCGGGTCGCGACGTGCGGGATCGTCCACCGACACCGGCGGCGGGTCGAACGACCACTGGTAGGTCGCCGGACCGTTCGTCACCGAATAGCTCTCGAACTTGACCGGCTGGTTCAGGCAGACGGAGCGGCTCAGCATCATCGGCTGGACGAGCGTGGCGGAGGGCTCGACGAGGTCGAGCTCGTAGATGCCCACCGCGGTCGCGAGGCGCAGCTTGCCCACCTTGTACTGGATGCCGAGCCGCGTCTGCGAGGAGTTGAGCTGCCACGGCAGCCCGGTGCTGATCTCCGTCCACGCGGCCGACGTACGGTTGCGATGGAACACATGGCCGTCGTCGCACGAAAGGTACACGCCGCCGTCGGTGCCGAGCTGGTGCACCATGTCGCTCACGACGTAGCCGACAAGCCCGTTCGTGCTCCAGTTGGTCCACGTCTGGCCGCCGTCAGTGGACTGGTAGACCTTGTGATCGCTGAAGCCGGTGCGGAACGCCCACCAGATCGTGTTCTCGTCGGTGCCGCTCAGCGAAATCGTGGACTCGATGCGCTCGGCGTTGCTCGGCCCCACGGGCGGCGTGCAACGAACGAAGGACCGTCCGCCGTTGGCGCTGCGGTAGAGCTCGCCGGTGTCACCGCTGCGGACCGTGTAGTAGATCACGTCGGGGTTCGAGCGGCTGATCTCGATGTGCTCGACCTTCGCCGTGTCCACCGGGAAGACCGAGAGCACCTCCCACTGCGTGCCGCCGTTGCGGGCGCGCAGCAGCATGTTGTTCAGGCCGATCAGGTACGTGCTCGCGTCGCGCGGGTCCCACGCCATCTCGCTGTACATCAGCCCCACGTAACTTTCGTTCGGCAGGTAGGTGGACGGCACCGGCGTGTAGCTCCCCGCGGGCGTGTCCGGCAGCAACGTTCTCGCCCACGTGCAGTAGGTCAGGCGCGGATCCCCGGGATTCACGTAGCCCGACGCGGGCTCACCGCCGTAGAGGTTCAGGAACGTGCCCGCGGGCCAGGACTCCCGGCGTGCGAACACGCCGTTGTGGTAAGCCGAGGCGATGATCACGTCCTCGTTCCAGCCCATACCCAGGCCCCAGATCTGGGTGCCCCGCAGCTTCTCCGTGCGAGGAGTGGCGTTCGCCTTCGTGGCCCAGAAGTCCGTGGAGAGCATGAGCCCGCCGTCGGTCGCGCTCCAGCAGTCGTTGCCGACGCACTTGAACTCCTGGATGTCGGGGTGAATCGGGATGTCCCCGCACTGCCATCCACCGACCGGCCTCCAGATCGCGCCACCGTTCGTGGTGCGATAGGCCGCGGTCCCGCCCACGATCACCGAGTTCGTGTCGGTCGCCGACGCGGCGATGGAGAGGTCGTAGTAACCCTGCCCGATGGACATGCCCAGCGTGTCGCCCGCGCAGGCGTTCACATCGCCCGTGTTCCGCGACGAACCGATCACGGTCCAGCTCTCGCCCGAATCCCGGCTGCGCAGCACGCGCGTGCCCTGGCTCGTGAGCACGACCGCGTACACGAGTGAAGGATTCGCGAGCGTCACGGAAAGCCGGCCGCCGCCGTCGCCGATCGCGCCGAGCCAGCCGGTCTGCCGGATCGAGAACGTGAGCCCGCCGTCGGTGGACTTGAAGAACTCGCAGCGATTGCCGGCCGCATTGCGGACGAGCGCGTAGACGACCGACGGTTGCGTGGGCCGGAACTCCACGTCGTAGCTGGGTCGCGGAATGATCGTGGCCCACGACGACGCCCCGGTGCGCCGCATGAGCTGATCACCCGCCACCATGACGACCGCACTGCTGTCCGGCTTCACCTTGAGGTCGTTCGCGACGAGCGTCGGCCGGTTGAGATCGATCGTCCACGTGGTGCCACCGTTGCCCGTGCGCACCACGCCCCAGGTCGTGGCCACGTACACGTTGGTCGTGTCCACCGGGTTGATCGCCACCGACGTGATCGGCGCCTTGAGCGCCGAATTGTTCACGCCGATCGTGGACCAGGTCAGCCCCTTGTTCTCCGACTTGGACAACACCCCGGTCTCGGTGCCGGCGTATACCAGGCTCGGCACCTGCGGCGACACGTCGAAGCTGTAGACGTTCGCCTGCTGCACGAGCAGCGGCTGCGCGGGATCGTTGTAGATGTTCGTGAGGATGCGCTCGGGGCCGAGAAATGCCCACGTGGTTGAGTTCGCGTTCTGTCGAGCGGCGGGCAGGCGTTCGCCCTCGGTGCGCATGTCGGGCGTTCGCGCGAAATCGAACGAGCCGTCGGGTGACTCGAACGCGCGCAGGTCGCGCCGCCAGCGCTCGTAGTACACCTCCCACCGGTTCTCGTGGAACTCGCGCGCGATCGCGGCCCGGGTGGCCTCGGCCGCTCGCTCGCCTGCGTTCTGGAGCTTCCACTGCGCGTACGCGCGATCGATCGCGGCCACGTCGATGGTGACGTCGTCGCGATACAGCAGCTTCGCCCACTCGGGCATGTCGGGCGTGGGCAGCAGGCGGTAGGCGTTGTTCAGGCGCGGCACACCGGTGGTGTGCGGCGCAGCGTCCGCGATCACGGCGCACGACCAGGCGCAGGCCACGGCGAACAGGAACATCCAGCGGCGCGTCATGAAAGTCTCCGAGGCACGAGGGTGGGCATCGGACCTTCAGCGGCCGCCGCGGTCCACGGAGAGCCTAACGAGTTCTCACAAGCAATAAACAGGAGAATTCGCGGGTCGCACCGCCGGGCCCGTGACTTTCCGGGTCCGTCGTTCAGCGCATCCAGACGACGCGCTGCGAATCGGCCACCCCGTCGCCCTCGAAGCGCGCGAAGTAGAGCCCGGCCGCGACCGCGCGGCCCGCGTCGTCGCGCCCGTCCCAGCGCAGCGCGTGCGTCCCGGGGGCGAAACGCCCGCTGGCCAGCGTGGCCACGCGGCGGCCGTGCACGTCGTGCACCGCCAGCAACACGTGCGCGTCGCGCGCGAGCACGAACGACAGCTGCGTGGCGCCGCGCGCCGGATTCGGGCTCGCGCCCGCGAAACGGCTGATGGCCGCCGCACCGCCCGCGCCCACACCCGCGGTGCCCACCTGGTCCACCACGCGGAAGCTCGCGGTACGGGCCACGTCGTCGGTGCCCACCTTCCACACGACGAGCGCGTAGCGTCCCGCGGTCGCGCCGGTGAGCTGCACGACTTCGTCGCCGCCCGGGCCCGCGGCCTGCGACACCTGGCCGAGCATGTAGAAGTCGATCAGGTTGTAGTAGCCGCCCGCCGACGGATCGCGCTTCACGATCGCGAGATCGAGGTTCGCGCCGCCCGCGAGGTTCTGAAGCACGAGCCGGTGATCGCCGGCCGCCAGTTGCAGCTCGTACACCGCGAGCAGCGCCCCCGGCGCGATCGCCGACTGCGCAACCGTTCCCGCCACGCCGTTCACCGCGACCGACGCGGTGGTGTGCACGGCGAAGTCCACGCTGGGCGTACCGGCGTAGAGCCGCACGCCCGCGTCGCGCGCGCCGGTGGCTCCGCCCGCTCCGGCCGACGGATCGGCGTCCACGAGTGCGAAATCGGTCATGCCCGGAGCGGCGAACGAAAACTCGAGTTCGTTGAGGAACCCGTCGGTCGGCCCCGTGGTCGGCGTGTACAGATAGAGGTCGATATCCACGTCGCTCGCCTGCGGACAGATCGCGACTCCACCGAAGCGGCCGTTGCCGGCGCCGTCGGCCGCGAACGCGGGCGTGCGGAACGCGTCGCAGTTCGGCGCGGGCAACCCGATCGGCACGTCGTCGAGCCCGCCGAACGGCATGGGCACGCCGTGCCGCACGAGCGCCGCCCCGAGTGTGACGGCGACCGGACGCCAGACCCACTGCGCGCCCGCGGCGTTGTTGGTTTCGGAGGCCTCGGCCACGAGGTTCGCCGGATCGGCGAAGCCGCTGAACGTGTGCCGCCCACCCTTCACGCCGGGCAGGGTGAGCCCGATCGCCTCGTACGCCGCGAAGCTGGCGACCGGTGGCGCGGCATCGGTGGCGAACGTGACGCCGTCGAGCCGGCGCGCGACCTGGAACGCGCCCACCGGATCGGTGGAACCGTTGAACACCGAGTAGTAGGTGCGCGTGGTGTTGAGGTCGCCGCGCAACAGCAGCGGTGCATTGCTCGGCGCGAACGGATCGGACGTGTCGTACGGACCGATCGGCCGGTAGAGCAGGCTCGGCGGACTCGTGTCGAGCGCGAACGACAGGTCGGGCAGCGCGACGAACGGCGAGTCCTCCGTGAGCGCGGGCAACGGCCGCGCCGGCGGCACGAGCGGCGGCTTCGCGCGCAACCGCGCGACCGCCGCGAGCGCCTCGACCGACGGCGCCGCCGCGGCCGGCGACGGCAGCGCGCCGGATGCGAACGCCCACGCGGAGGCGGCCAGGCACAGCAAGGCGATGGAGGGCGAAGAAGTGGAGCGCACGGGGCCTCGGCTGCGGGTCGGGGAATCGGGAAGGGACGGGTATAACGGTAAGGGTCGGGGGGCGGGGGAATCCATGGCGAAGTCGGGCGAAGGGCCCTAACCCCTGAAATGGCCTACCCTTCGGCCCAGCAACCCCAAGGTTGTGCTCGGAAGATTTGGGGTGGGGCCCCGCGGCCGGGTTTCGCCAAGCGCAACCCCGCCAATTGGGCCGAAATCGAGGGGCTCCACCCCCCGAAAAGGGCGCCCGGGCAGCTTTCACCAATCTTCCGAGCACAACCCTTGATTCTCGGGACTCATCCGCGCAGGCTCGCGCGGTCGTCGGTTCGTCCTTGCAGGCCGCCCGAACCCCGCTGGAGTTCCCCATGCCCCGCCCCCTCCTCGCCGCCCTCGTGGCCGCGTGCTGGCTCGCCGCCGCCACGCTCGCCTTCGCCGCACCTGCTCCCCACTCCCTGCGCGTCGCGTGGCTCGATGGCCGCTCGATCGCCGATGCGGCCGCCACCGGCGCGGTGCTGCGCGATCGCTTCCCGGACGCGGTGCTGGTGGGCGACGACGCGTCGGCCGAGGCGCTGCGTGCGGACGGGTTCCGCGTGGATGCGCCGTTCACTGTGCCCGATGGCCTGACGGTCACGCTGGTGCGAGATCGCGTCGTGCACCCGGACGAGCGCTGGTCGCGCGAGGCGTTCGCGCAGGCGGGTGCGATCCTGCTGTGGTCGGGCGGGCGCAACGCGATCGCGGCGTCGCCGGGTCCGCTGCCCGAAGAGGCGCCGGGCGGGCATCACGCGCGTAAGGTGCTCTCGCGCGAGCCGCTCGTCGTGCGCGCGGGCGGCCGCGTGCCGTCGATCGCGGAGCAGGTGCAGGTCACCGACTTCGCGCCCGCGATCCAGGCGCTCGTCAACCAGGTGGACGGCACGCGGTTCATGGACTGGATCCGCGACATGGCGAACGGGCGGTCCACGCTGGTCGGTGGCGTGCCGGTCACGTTCACCACGCGCTCCACGCCGACCACGCTGTGCGACCAGGCCGAGCAGTGGGCGTTCGAGCGGCTGCAGGCGCTGGGCTACACCGACGTGCAGTACGACCCGTACACGTTCTCGTCCACCTCGGCGCGCAACGTGGTCGCCACGCTGCCGGGCGTCACCGCGCCGAACAAGATCGTGGTGCTCGGCGCGCACCTCGATTCGACGTCGCCCAACTCGACCACGCTCGCTCCGGGCGCGAACGACAACGCCAGCGGTGTGGCGGGACTGCTCGAGATCGCGCGCATCCTACGCACGCAGTCGTTCGACTACACGATCAAGTTCGTGGTGTTCACGGGCGAAGAGCAGGGCCTGTACGGCTCCGAGCACTACGCGGCGGCGGCTGCGGCGCGCGGGGATTCGATCGTGGGCGCGGTGATCTTCGACATGATCGGCTGGCACAACGTGCAGAACAAGATCGACGTCGAAGGCGAGACGGCCTACCTGCCGCTCATGAACGTCATGATCGACGCGTGCGCGCGCTACACGTCCATCACCACGAACACGGTGATCGGCAGCTGGGGTTCGGACCACGTGCCGTTCCAGAACCACGGCTACTCGGCGTTCCTCGCGATCGAGAACGAGTACCCGTCGTACCCGTGCTATCACAAGACCTGCGACTCGGTGGCGTGGAACCAGCCGGTGTTCGGGAGCGAAGTGATCAAGGCGGGGCTGGCCACGGTTGCGCAGGTCGCGCGCATCCGTGACTTCTACATCGTGCACACGCCGCTCGCGAACACCGAGAACACGCTCACGCCCTACGAAGTGATCGCCGACATCGGCCAGCTCTCGCCGCTGGTCGCCGACTCCACGCGGCTCTGGTGGAACACGGGCGGGCCGTGGTCGAGCGTGCCGCTGGCGGCGACCGGCACGCCGGGCCGCTGGCATGCGTACATCCCGGCGCAGCCGCGCGCCACGGTGCAGTACTGGATCGGCGCCAAGGACGATGCCGGGCGCCACGCGTTCCATCCGGCGGCGGCGCCGGCGGCCGTGAACACGTTCGTGGTCGCGCCGCGCGAGACGCTGCTCGCCGAGGGCTTCGAGTCGGGCGCGCCGGGCTGGGCGCACGGCGGCACGAACGACGACTGGCAGGTCTCGACGCCCTACGGGCTCACCGAGGACCCGGCTGCGGCGTACGAAGGCACGAAGTTCGCAGGCACCGACATCAGCGGGCTCGGGTCGGTGCTGGGCCGCTACGAGAACAGCTCGGACACGTGGTTCGAATCGCCCGCGGTGGACTGCTCGCTCGCCACGGGCACGCGGCTGCTGTTCGCGCGCAAGCTCGCGGTCGAGCGCTCGAACTCGCTGGCGTGGGACTACGCGCGCGTGTGGGTCAACAACACGAAGATCTGGGAAAGCGCGTCGGGCACCAACACGCTCGACGCCGCATGGACGCCGCAGGAGTTCGACATCTCGGCGATCGCGGACGGGCAGAAGTCGGTGAAGATCCGCTGGACGCTGCATTCCGACGGCTCGGTGAACTACGGCGGCTGGAACCTGGATGCCGTGCGCATCACCGCGCTCAAGCCCGCGCCGGCCGCGACGGGCGTGGACGACGCACCGGGCGCCGCGGCGTTCGCGCTGCACGCGGCGGTGCCGAATCCCATGTTCGCGTCGGCGACGCTGCGATTCGACCTCGCGCGCGAGTCCCGCGCCGAGCTGGCGCTCTACGATCTCGGAGGGCGCCGCGTGCGCACGCTGGCGAGCGGCATGCTGGCCGCAGGACGGCACGCGTTCACGTGGGACGGCCGCGACGACGAAGGCCGCGCACTGGCGGCCGGGGTCTACTTCGTGCGCCTGGGCGTCGGCGCGCAGCACGCCACGCGGCGGCTGACGCTGCTGCGCTGAACGCGGCACGCGCGAGCGCCCCGGCGCTCGCGCGTGTGCGGCTCACACCTCGTGGATCGGCAGCACGATCGTGAACCGGCTGCCGCGGCCCAGCGTGCTTTCGGCGCGGATCGTGCCGCCGAGCTGGCGCACGAGCCCGTACGACGTGGCGAGCCCGAGCCCGTGCCCCACGCCCGCGGGCTTCGTGGAATGGAACGGCTCGAACAGGTGGCGCTGCGTGGATTCGTCCATGCCCACGCCGGTGTCCTCGATGGTCAACAGCGCGGCCGGCCCGGGCGGCAGGTCGTCGCCGCCCTCACAGGCGTCGCCCAGCTTGAGCGACAGCGTGACGCGCCCTTCGGCCGGGATCGCGTCGGCCGCGTTGCGCACGAGGTTGAGCAGCACGCGTGAGAGCGCGTGCACGTCGGCCATCACGCGCACCGGGCCGGGCACGCTCGGCCCCATCTCGAGCCGCACGCGCTCGGGCAGCGCCGCGCGCAGGAACGCGAGCGAGCGGTCGAGATGCCCGCGCAGTTCGAGCGACTGCAGGTGCAGTTCGCCCGAGCGCCCGACCATGAGCAGGTCGTTCACGAGCTGGTGCACGTTCTTCGCCGCATCGCGCGCCACCTGCAGGTGCTGGGCCGACGTCTCGGGGCTCGCCTTCGGGTTCGCGGCCAGGTCGAGGTTCCCGATCAGCACGGTGAGCACGTTCTTGAGGTCGTGCGCCACGCCGCTCGCGAGCTGCCCGAGCGTCTGCAGCCGCTCGCTGCGCGCCATGCGTTCTTCCAGCCGGCGCCGCGTCCGCACCTCGAACGCACGCGCGACCATGCTGGCGGTCGCACCGGCGGCGCACTGGTCGAGCAACGTCCACTGCCGCGGTTCGGCCCCGACGTGTTCCAGGCACAGCACGCCGATCACGCGGCCGCCGCTCTGCACGGGCGCGTCGAGCAGCGCCGAAATGCCGAGCGGCTCGAGGTAACCCGCCAGGAACTCGGCCGTGCGCGGATCCGAATGCGCGTCGTGCACGGTCAACGTGAGCGAACGCCGCAGCGACGCGAGGTACGTGGGAAACGACGTCAGCCGCGGCGCGCGCGTGTGCTGGCCCGTGCGCGCGTCGTAGAGATCGAGGCAGTCGAGCGCCGCGTCGTCGGGGCTCAGCTCCCACACGCTCACGCGCGCCACGCCCAACAGGCGCGACACCTCGGCGGTCATGGTGTGGAGCGCGCGGTCGAAGTCCCACAGGTCGAGGCGTGACAGCTGCAGGTACGACTGCTGCTGGCGCACGACCTGCGTGAGCACGTGACGCCCTTCGGCCCGGCTGCGATCGCGATCGATGCGCGCGGCCATCGCGTTCGCGAGCGAGCGCCGCAACTGCTCACCCGGCGCTTCGGAACTCCACTGCCCCGTCGAGCCCCAGCGGAACAGGATCGACAGTTCCGGCCGGCGTGTCGCGAGTTCGTCGAGCAGCGACGCGTCGAGCGAGTCGGGCAGCGGCAGGTCCACGACGAGCACGTCGAAGCGCGTGCCCTCGAGCGCCGACTGCAGTTCGGCACCGGTCGCGGCGTGCGTGACCACGCCCATGACGCCGCAGTCGCGCAGTTCGGCACCGAGCAGCTCCGAATCGCTTTCGTATTCGGTGAGATGCAGGAATTCCAGCGTACCCGCGGCGAGCGGGTCGGTGGCGAGCGGCATCGCGGAGGGGCCTCCGGAGCGAAGGCGACCGAAGGGAAGCCGGCCGTCCCCGACTCCCGGCCGGTTCTCGTGCGTCGCATCGCACGCGAAGAACCGGTCAGTCGGTCGTGATTGTTCGGGCGAACCGGGGGTGCCCGCCACGGCGACGAGAGCGTCGGGGGTCGCGCTCGTCGCGGAAGCTAGGACGGGTGATTCGCGATGGTCAAACACGGTCATGCACCGCCTCCCCGCCGCGACTCCACTCTCACGGCCTCCGCGGCCCCGGATTCGCTTAGAGTGCGGCCGCCACGTCGGAGCACCCGCGGTGATCGCCGCCCCGCCGGTGCCCTCTCCCCACCTCCTCGCGCAGTTCCACCCTCGGAGGTCATTCGATGAAGCGACATCCTCTCGCGCTCACCGCAGCCGCACTGCTTTTCGCATTCGCGCTCGGTGCATGTTCCACGAACAGCACCGGCCCGGCGTCGGGCACCTTGCGGGTGCACATGACCGACGCGCCCGGTGACTTCGAGCAGGTCAATCTCGTGGTCCGCGAAGTAGCCGTGCACATCGCCGGTGCCGACTCGATGGGCGGCTGGGAAGTGCTGTCCACGGACTCGGCGAGCTACGACCTGCTCACGCTGCGCAACGGCGTGTTCACCCAGATCGGCAAGTCGGTGATTCCGGCTGGTCATTACACACAGATCCGGCTCAAGCTCGGCCCGGGCTCGAACGTGGTCGTGGGCGGCATCGTGCATCCGCTCACCGTGCCCAGCGGGCTGCAGACGGGGCTGAAGATCGTCGGCCAGTTCGACGTGCCGGCGGGCGGTCTCGTGGACGTTGCGCTCGAGTTCGACGCGGAGCGTTCGATCCACCTGACCGGAGGCGGCAACTACATGCTGAAGCCGGTCGTGAAGGCGATGCCGTTCAGCACCGCGGGTGCGATCTCGGGCTCGGTGCTGCCGCCGGGCGCCGCCGACTGGGTGTACGCGATCGTCGCCACGGACACGCTCGGCGCCACGGTGCCCGGCGAGGACGGCGCGTTCCTGATCCCCGTGCTGCCGTCCGGCACGTACACGGTCGCGGTGGACGCGGCCGCGGGCTATCGCGACACCACGCTCGCCGGCGTCGCGGTCACCGCGGGGCACACGACGAGCGTCGGCACGCTCACGCTCTCGCCGCAGTAGTCCGCCTCACGTACACGCGCCCCGGCAGCCGAGTGGCCGCCGGGGCGCGTCGTGCGTGCGACGCCGTCAGTTCGTGCCGACCTGGACGTCCTCGCCCTGCTCGGGCAGGTGCGGCTTGCCGATCGCGTCGAGGAAATGCCCCGAGCGATCGCGCTTGGTCTCGAGGTAGAAGCGGTTGAACTCGTTCGGCGGGATCACGTGCGGCAGCCGGCCCGTCACGCGCACGCCGTGGCGCACGAGTTCCTCGACCTTCTTCGGGTTGTTGGTCAGCAGCTGGATGGACTTGACCCCGAGGCTGAACAGCATGTGCGCGGCGATCGAATATTCGCGCTCGTCGTCGCGGAACCCGAGCGCGAGGTTCGCCTCGACCGTGTCGAGCCCGCGATCCTGCAGCCCGTACGCGCGCAGCTTGTTCAGCAGCCCGATCCCGCGCCCTTCCTGCCGCAGGTAGAGCACCATGCCGCACTCCTCCTGGGCGATCCGCTGGAGCGCGACTTCGAGCTGGTCGCGGCAGTCGCAGCGCAGCGAACCGAGCGCGTCACCGGTCAGGCACTCCGAGTGCACGCGCGTCGGCACGTCTTCGCGACCGATGGGATTGCCGTGCAGGATCGCGATGTGGTCCTTGGAGTCGCGGTTGTTCCAGAACGCCACCACCTGGAAGCGGCCGAACCGGCTCGGCAGTTCGGCGATCGCGACGATGCGCACGCAGACCTTCTGCTCGCCGACGCCGCCGCATTCGTGGTCGGCTTCGGCCTTGAGGATGGCGTCCACCTGCTCGGGAGAAATGGCCAAGGGAACTCCTGTGCCCGCCGCGAGCGCGCGGCGTGCGATCAGATGTGGGTGATCATCGCGTGATGCAGGCGGGTGGCGAGCGAACGCGCCGAGAGGAAGGCTCCTTCGACGCCCCCGGCTTCGTGGAAGCCGTCGCCGGCCACCCCGAGCAGCGCTCCGCCGGGCAATGGTGCGAACAACGGCGCGGCGAGCTCGGAGCCCGTCGCGACGCGCGCGTGGCGCCAGGCGTGCGCCTGCAGGATCGCGGGCGCTCCCACCCCGGCGCCCCAGAGGCGCACGGCTTCGGCCAGAAGCAGTTGCGCCCAGGCCTCGGGCGCGTCCTTGAGATGCTGCCGGGACCATTTCGGTCTGGCCTGAATCACCAGCGTCGGCGCCGCGCCGGCGCCGCGCTTGGCGGAGTCGTGCAGCACGACCTGCACGAGTTCGCTGCGCGCCGGATAGAGCGCGTCCCACGTGGGTGCGGGCGTGCCCGCGGGCCAGCGCGCGATCACCGTGAGGCACGGCACCGGGAGCACCAGTTCGAGCAGCGGCCGCAGCTCGGCGATCCCGGGTTCGGCGGCGCCCAGCGGCTCGAGCAGGTGCGCCACGCCGGGAGCGGGCATGGTCAGCACGAGCGCGCGCGCGGCGAGCGTTTCGCCGGTCTCGAGCGTCACGTGCCACGTGCGCTCGCCCGAGCGCGGCCCCTCGAGCGCGAGCGCGGACACGCGCGCCTCGACGCGCACGTGCGTGCCCACCGCGAGCGCCTTGGCGAACGCGCTCATGCCACGCGCCGGCGCGAAACGGCGTTCGCGTTCGGCGAACGCGCGCGGCTGGCAGGGCGCACCTTCGCCTTCGCGCACGAGCGGCCAGCCGGGCACGCGCGCATCCGCGGGCAGGAGTTCGTCGAGCGCCGCGAGGAACTCGGCGTCGCGCCCGTGCAGGAAGCCGACGCCGTGGTCCACCGGCTGCGATTCGACACGGCGCGTCGCGCAACGCCCGCCCACGCCGCGTGCGCGCTCGAGCACGAGCACGTGATGCCCGCGTGCGCGCAGTTCGCGCGCGAGCGTCAGTCCGGCGACTCCAGCGCCCACCACGATCACGTCGTTCGTCATCACGGACGCATCTTGCCGCGTGCGTGCCGCGTGCGCCAGCGCCGGCGCCGGCGCCGGCGCCGGCGCCGCTGGCGGATACGGCATACCGCGCCGGCGAGGCCGTGCGGCATCCCGACATATCTACGCAAAAACTATTCATGACGAAAGCTTGAGAACCCCGGGCCCGCCCCGCACATCCAGAGGCACGCGCGGCAGGGGGCCGCCGACGTGTTTCGCCAACGCCATCCATCCGGCAAGGAGAGCATTCATGAACTTCAAGAAGAGCTCGCTGTTCGCGATCGCGCTGGTCGCGGTCTCGGCTGTTCCTTCGTTCGCCGCGCAGGGCATGTACGGCCTGGGCTACTTCCGTCCCGAGGCGCCGGTGGGCGTCCGCGCGTGGTTCTCCGAGAAGACCGCGCTGGATCTCGGCGTCGGCTTCAATCTCAACTCGCCGGACGGCGGCGACTCGCAGAGCGCGTTCGTGCTCGACGCCGGCCTGCCGCTCGTCGCGGCCGAGTCGGGCAACGCCAAGTTCTTCGTGCGCCCGGGCGTCACGTTCGCCTCGTCGCCCTCGCCCACGGAGGACGACGCCGACAACAAGACCACGCAGTTCTGGCTGAGCGGCACGTTCGGCGTGGAGTACTTCTTCACCGACCGCTTCAGCGTCCAGGCCGCCCACGGCGTGCTGTTCAAGTCCGTGGACCCCGACAAGGCCGGCACGAAGTACACGGAACTGACGAGCGAGGACTTCGGCGTCTCGAACATCGGCTTCCACTTCTACTTCGGCGGCAAGTGACGTTCGACGGGTTCCTGCCGGCCCGGCGGAACCCGCGGCGCGAAGGCGAGGGAGCGATCCCTCGCCTTTCGTGCGTTCGTTCCCGACGGAACGGGGAGTGAGCATGGCCGCTCGTGTCGTCGTCACCGGTCTCGGCGTCTGCGCACCGAACGGGCTCGGCGTACCGGCGTTCCGCGACGCGTTGTTCGCGGGGCGTTCGGGCCTGGGCCCGATCACGCGCTTCGACGCCTCGGGCCTGCGCAGCCGCATCGCCGGCGAGGTGAAGGATTTCGATCCCGCGCGCGTGCTCGACCCGAAGCTCGTGCGCCGCACCGCACGCTTCACGCAGCTGGCCGTTGCCGCCGCGCGCGAGGCGCTCGCCGAAGCGGGCCTGCCCGAGGGCGAAGCTCGCGACGACGACGCCGTGGTGATCGGCACCGGCATCGGCGGCTTCGACGTGCTCGAGCGCGAACACGAGGTGTTCCTCGCGCGCGGCCCGGGCCGATACGCACCGCTCACGGTGCCGGTGATCATTCCCGACATCGCCGCCGGCATCGTCGCCATGGTGACCGGCTGCCGCGGCCCGAACCTGGCCTGCTGCGCGGCGTGCGCGACCGGCGCCGCGAGCATCGGCACGGCGTTCGACCTCGTGCGCTCGGGACGCGCGCGCGTGGCGCTGGCCGGCGCGACCGAGTCCACGATCTCGCCGTTCGCGGTGGACGGCTACTGCCAGCTGCACGCGCTCTCGACCCGCAACGACGCCCCCGAGCGTGCGTCGCGACCGTTCGACGCCGGCCGCGACGGCTTCGTGATCGCCGAGGGCGCGGGCGTGCTCGTGCTCGAGGACGCCGACCACGCGGCCGCACGCGGCGCGCGCGTGCTCGCCGAACTCGCGGGCTACGGCGCGAGCGCCGACGGCCACAGCCTGACGGCGCCCGAGCCCGACGGCCGCGGCGCCGTACGCGCCATGCGCGCCGCGCTCGCCGACGCACGGCTCGCGCCGTCCGACGTGAACGTGGTGAACGCGCACGGCACTTCGACGCCGCTCAACGACGCCTGCGAGACGCGCGCGATCCGCGAAGTGTTCGGTGCGCATGCCGACCGCCTCCTGGTGCCCGCGACCAAGTCCATGACCGGGCACGCGCTCGGCGCCGCCGGCGCGCTCGAGGCGGTCGCCAGCGTGCTCATGCTGCGCGACGGCATCGTGCACCCGACGATCAACCTCGAGCAGCCCGATCCGGAGTGCGACCTCGACCACGTGCCGGGCACGGCGCGCGAAGCCGACGTGCGCGTGGTGATGTCGAACTCGTTCGGGTTCGGCGGGCACAACGCGGTGCTGGTGTTCCGGCGCGCCTGAGCGCCGGAAGCTCGATCGCACCGGCGAACCACCGACAGGGCCGGGCGGCCGGCTGCGCACTCAGCGCGGCTCGAACGCTTCGCGGACCGCGCGCCCGTCCACCGGGCCGGCGAGCGGTGCACCGAGCCAGTCGGCCGCGGTGGCGAACGTGTCTTCCGTGTGCACCTGCAGGTCGCGCAGTTGCGCGAGGTCGAAGTTGTGCCGCACGCCGGGCCCCGCGCAGACCCACGGAATCAACCGGCTGCGCGCGTCGAGGCCGCCGTGCGTGGTGCCCGCGCCGCCGTGGTCGGCACTCGCCACGATCAGCGTGGAGTCGGCGAGCCCCGCGTGCGCGATCGCGCGCAGCACCACCGCAAGCGCGCGGTCCACGCTGGCCGCCGCGGCGACCTGTTCGGCCGAGCCCCAGCCCTTCGCATGCCCGACCGCGTCGAGCCCGGGCAGGTGCACGAACAGCAGCTGCGGCCGGCGCGTGCGGATCCAGCGCGCCGCGGTCTCGGCCACGAGCGAGTCGGCGAACACCTGCCCGCGCGGCGGCACCAGCACCGTGTCGAGCATGCCCGGCGTGGCGAGCACGGAGAACTTGCTCTTGCCCGCCACCATCGCGGTCGTGAAGCCGGCGCGGTGCGCGACCTCGAACAGCGTCGGCGACGCCGGCCACGGCTGGTCCTGGGGCCGCGGATCGGCGTTGTAGGTGATGCCGTGCCGCGCCGGCGTGACGCCGGTCAGCATGGACGTGTGCGACGGCAGCGTGATCGCCACGTCGGTCGTGGCCGCGTACAGGGTGAACGCGCCACGTGCCATGAGCGCGCGGAACGCCGGCATGTCGGCGCGCAGCGCGACGTCGGGGCGCAGGCCGTCGAGGCTCACCACCACCACGTGACGCGCGGCACGCGCGGGCGCGGCGAGCGCGATCGCCGCGAGCAGCAGGGCGCCGGCGACGGCGCGGCAGGCGAAGCAGTTCGATCGCATGCCGCGACGTTCGCACAGCGGCGCGCTTGCGTCAGGTGGCCGAAAGGCGCGGTCCCCCGCTCACCGCTCGATCCCGCCCAGTCCCAGCGGGCCGTCGTCGCGCGAGGTCACGGTGAAGTCCGTCCCGGTCCGTGCGGTGCGCCCGGCCACGAGATCCCGGACTTCGAGCTCGATCCTGTATTCGCCTTCGGCGAGCCCGCGCGTCGGCACGCGCAGGAACTGCCGCCGGATCGGCCCCACGTGGCGCTCGACCTGCCGCAACTGCAGCACCGCCGCGGGGCGCTGGGCGAGCATGCGGCTCATCCAACCGCGCCGGTCCGCTTCGCGCGGGCGCACGACGTACGCGTACTCGAAACGGGCCTGCCCGCGCGCATCGAGCGCGAGCCGGTGGATTTCGAAGTACACCGTGAGCGCTTCGGCCGGCCGCACCCGGCCCGCGGGGTTCGGCGACAGGCGGACGCTCGAGTCGAGCACGGCCGGCGTACCGCAGGTCACCACCAGGTCGCCCACCGTGAGCGACGTGTCCGGCGCGTCCACGTGCAGGCGCCGCGTCACGGTCCCGCGCCGCCCGGGCGCCGACGCGCTCAGGCCTACCACGTAATCGCCGGGCGCCAGCGCGCTCGTGAAGTCCGCGACGCGGAAGGCGTCGGCCGCGCAACCCGACGGGCTGGTGCCCACGCGGCTGCGCGCCACGACGCGTTCGCTGCTGTCGAGCACCACGTACTCGGCGGTGTACGCGCTCGCCGGCCCGCCCGGCACCTCGAGCCACGCCGCAACCTGCGTGCGCGCTTCGCCGGGAAAGCGGGCGAGCTGCGTACGCATCGCCAGCGGCTCCATGCCCGGCGGCACGCGCGGCAGCACCGCCTGACCGTGCGCCACGGACATGCAGTTCGCGCGCTCGACGGTGGCCGAGTCGGCGCGGATGTTCCGCCCGCCCGGAACGGCGAACTGGAACAGCTCCATCATGAACGCATCGTAGAGCGGCACGCGCACCTGGTAGCGCGGGTACCACCACACGAGATGCTCGCTCACGCCCGGCGTCGGGTGATTCGCGAACGACTGCACGGGATTGGTGATCACGCGCTCGGGCGGACCGAACCGCACGTAGGTCTCGCCGCGGTCGTCCCATTCCTTGCGGCTCGGCGCCCAGAACAGCAGGTAGGCGCGTGCGACGCGCGACCAGTACTCGAGCCGCGCCTCGTTCTCCCACGTCGTCGGGTCGGGGTCGAGCCGCACCCAGAACCGGCGTGCGAAGTCCTCGCGCCCCTCGCCGGTCAAGTGCAGGAATGCGCTCGTGTCGGCGTCGTCGGTGATCGGCGTGACGTCGGCGAACCGGCCGCGCACGCGCGCGGGCAGGTGCGCGAACGCCACCTCGAACGTGCTGTCGGCGCCCTCGGGATCGCCCGACAGCCAGCGCATGGCGGCCCACGTCATCCACGCTTCGCCGTCGGCGGTGTCGGCGCCCACGGCGTTGCTCGCGGCCGCGAGCGCGCCGAGCACGTCGCCCTTTTCCGCACGCAGCGACGCGTCCATGACCCACAGCCGCGACGGCACGTCGGCCGCGGGCCGCGTCACCAGCCCGAGTTGCGTGAGCGCGCTGTCGAGCGACGTGCCGTCGGAGGTGCGCAGCCAGTCGTGCCGCCACAGCCGCGCCAGGCCGGCGCGTGCATCGGCGTCGGCGGGGTCGCGGGCGAGCACGTGCAGGAACTGCAGGCGTGCGGCACGGTAGAAGCGCGCGCTCTCGTACCAGCGGCCCAGCAGGATCACCGCCGGCGTGTTGCCCGGGTCGAGCAGCACGGCGCGCTCGAGCTCGGTGCGAGCGGTGTGCCGCGCTTCGAGCGAGCCGCGCAGGAGCAGCAACGCGGCGTGCTGGGCGAGCTGCGCGGACTCGAGCCGGCGCGACTCGGGCACCGGCGCGGGAGTGCGCGCGTGCGTGGGGGGCGCAGCGAGCGCGAAGCACAGGACGACGGCGAGAAGGCGGATGAACCGCATGCAGCCTCCGGTCGCGCTTCCGCGCGAGGAGCACCCGGCCCCCACGCGCGGACTATGAACCCGACCGGCCGCGGAACACCATGTGAAAAAGCACGACGCCCGCGGGCGAAGTTCCGCGCCGCGGGCGTCGCCGGCCGGCCGAGCTCAGCGCCGGACCGACCAGTAGCCTTCGACGAACACCAGCGTGCGCACCCATTCGCCGCTCGACTCGTCCACGATCTCCACGGTGTTGCCGTGGTCGGCGCCGTCGAGGTGTTCGGTGTACTCGTCGAGCGTGTCCCAGCCGCGATCGCAGTACGGGTCCCAGTAGTAGCAGCCCGCGGGCGGGTCGTTCTCGACCTCGATCTGCGGCACGTACTCGCGCACGACCGGCCGCCGGATCACGTAGTGGCGGCGGTACGACCAGTACGGGTAGTAGTAGGGCAGCCCGATCTGCACGCGGAACGAGCTGTGCGGACGACGCCAGTAACGCCGCGGGGGCGAATAGTGCCGGCCACCGCCGTACCAACCGCGATCGCCGCCATGCCCGCGCCAGCCACCGTCGTTCCAGCCGCGGCCGCCACCGCGATGCTCGAGTTCGCCACGGCGCCACTTGTCGCCGCCGCCCGGGGCGCTGCCGTAGCCACCCGCGTCGCGGCCGCCTTCGCGCCGGCCGCCCTCGCTGCGGCGCCACTTCTCGCCGCCGCTCGAAGGCGCGGGCTGCACGCGTTCACGCGACGGGGCATCGGGACGATCGCCCCGGCGGTATTCGCGGCCTTCGCCGCCTTGCGCGCGGCCGGTGGCCGCAGCGGCCATCAGCATGACCGCGACCAGCGCGGCCCCGAGGGCGCACGCCCCCGCGCTCCGGAAGTACGCACGGTTCATGGAATCCTCTCGCGACGGCCGGGCCGGGGAGCCAGGCAGCTCGTCGCCGGGACCAGCATGCCGCAGCCGCGGCCCGTGAATCCAGAACGGAATTGGCTCCTGACCAACTCTTGAAAGTTCTTCCCACCTTCCGGGGGCTTGCCACTATGCTGCGTCACCCTCGGCTTCCGACCCCACTTCGGAGGAACAGTCCGTGAGCGATCCCGCCGACCAGCCGCCACCGCCCGCGCCCCATTACGAGGACGCGGGCATTCCGACGTCGCGCGTCAAGGCCGACATCGCGGCCCTGACCCACCAGGGCAGCCGCGCGAACAACGAGGACGCGTACGCGGTCTTCCGGATCGGGCGTTCCATGGACTGCGTGGCCAGCAACGTGGCCGACGGCGCGCTGCCGAAGCACTACGAGGACAGCGGTCACCTGCTGATCGTGGGCGACGGACTGGGCGGCGCGAAGGCCGGCGAGGTGGCGAGCAGCACGGCGCTGCACACGCTGGTCGAGTCCATCGCGCGGCAGCCGAAGTGGGCGCTCAAGTTCGACGACCCGGCCACGCGCGACCGCGAGATCGACGAACTGATCGAACGCTCGCGCGCCTACCTGCAGCACATGCACGCCGCGATCCGCGCGCGCCAGCAGTCCGACCCGCGCTACGAGGGCATGGGCACCACGTTCACGAGCGCGTACACGGTCGGCGGCGACATGTTCATCATGCACGTGGGCGATTCGCGCGCGTACGAGCTGCGCGGCGGCCGGCTCTATCGCATCACCCGCGACCACACCGTGGCGCAGGAATACGCGAACATGGGCAAGCTGCCGCAGTCCGAGGTCGAGAGCCACCCGATGAGCCACGTGCTCACGCGCGCGCTCGGCAGCCCGAGCGACCAGATCGATTCCGACACGCACCATCGCGACATCGAGGACGGCACGCGCCTGCTGCTGTGCTCCGACGGCCTCACCAAGGTGGCGAGCGAGGACGACATCGCACGCGTGCTCGAAGCGCACCCGGTGAGCGCCGACGCCTGCCGTGCGCTGGTGGACCTCGCGCTCGAACGCGGCGCTCCCGACAACGTCACGGTGATCGTGGCGCGCTACGAGGTGTCGTGAAGACCTCAGCCCCGACGCCGGGCGCGCCGGCGCGATCCGCCCGGCGCGGCGCCTGAGCTTCTCCTACGCCACGTAGTCGTGCGGGTGCGCGGGCGGGTCGGCGCGCAGGCACCACGCGGGTTCGCCCGCGCTCCATCGCCACGCGGCGAGCGCCGCCGCACAGGCGGCGACGAGGTGATCGGAGTCCGCGGGCAGCGCGGCCGCACCGTCCACGCCGGCGCGCTCCAGCCACGCGAGCAGCCGCGCCCGCGCCGGCGCGCTGCGCTTCAGGTCGCGCACGTCGGCGATCGGCGCACCGCGCAGCGCCAGTGCCGCGCCGGGATGCACTTCGGCGACGCGCGGCGGCTCGGGCAGCGCCGCGAGCGCGCGGCTCAGGCTGATCCCGCGCAGCGTCAGGTAGGCCATGCGCGTCATGGTCGGCGTCATCACCGAGCCGGGCGCGAGCCCGGCGCGCACCGCGAGGGCGCGTAACGCCCGGTCGCCGGGCCGGTCGCCCCCGCCCATCTGGTAGCTCAGCGGGGCGTCGAGCCCGGCCGCCACCCGTCCGGCCTGCGCCGCGGTCGCGACGGCGGCCACGATCGAGGCGTCGTCGAGCCCGCGCCGCGCCCCGCGCACCACCAGGCGGCCGCCGACCACCTCGCCCTCGACGAGCGCCGTGTCCGCCGTGTTGCCCGGCCCGGCCAGGTCCAGCCCGATGACTCGCACCCCACCCCCCAGCGCCCGGTGGACGACCCCGGGCTTCTCCTGTTGACAGCCTTCGCGCCCCCGAGCATAGTTTGTTCGGCATCCAAACAAAGCCCGTCGGTCCCGGCCTCTCTTCTAATTGAGCGAGGCCCCCGACTCAAGCCCTGAGGCTCGTCCCGGAGGCGTTTCATGTCCACCCGTGTTTCCCGCGCTCTCGTGGCCTTCGGCGCCATTCTCGTCCTCGGCGTCACCGGCTGCGCCAAGCACAACGGAATCGTCGCGCCCACGATCAAGGACCCGGTCGTCTACTCCGACGGTTTCGGCTCGAACGTGGACTTCCAGGCGTTCCTCGGCTCGAAGCTCGACGCGATCAGCATCGACACGACGACCAAGTACGTCGGGCGCAGCAGCCTCAAGGTGACCGTGCCCGGACCGGGCGACCCCAGCGGCGGCTACGCCGGCGGTGCGTTCGTCGTGAACCGCGCGCGCGACCTGTCGGTGTACAACGCGCTCACGTTCTGGGCGAAGGCCAACCGGCCGATCTCGTTCGACGTCGTGGGCATCGGCAACGACAACACCGGCACGTCGAAGTACGAGGCGCGCGTCAACGCGGTGCCGCTCACCACGGGCTGGCAGCGCATCGTGATCCCGATCCCGCTCGCCTCCCGGCTGACCGCCGAGAAGGGCATGTTCTACTTCGCCGAAGGCGCCGAGAGCGGTGCGGGCAGCACGGTCTGGTTCGACGACATCCAGTTCGAGTTCCTGACCGGCATCACGAACCCGCGCCCCGCGATCAACTCCGGCTCGCTCACGCCCGGCGTGGGTGAGTTCGTGGACGTGCCCGGCACGCAGGTGACGTTCGAGGTCAACGGCGCCGACGTGCTCGTGGGCGCGATGCCGGGCTACTTCACGTTCCTGTCGTCGGAGCCCTCGGTCGCCGAGGGCGGCGAAGGTACGGTGCACGTGGTCGGGCTGGGCAGCACCACGATCACCGCGAAGCTCGGCGAGATTCCCGCCACGGGCTCGCTCACGCTGACGCCGAATCCCGCGCCGATCGCGGCCGCGCCCACGCCCACGCTGCCGTCGGCCGACGTGATCTCGCTGTTCAGCGGCGCGTACACGAACCGCACCGTGGACACGTGGTCGGCCAGCTGGGACATGGCCGACGTGGCCGACGTGACCGTCGGCGGCGACGCGACCAAGAAGTACACGAACCTCATCTACGCCGGCATCGAGTTCACGGGCAGCCCGATCGACGCCGGCACGATGACGCATTTCCACATGGACGTGTGGTCGCCGTCGGGTACGGTGTTCCGGATCAAGCTCGTGGACTTCGGCGCCAACGGCGCATTCGGCGGTGGCGACGACAAGGAACAGGAGCTCGAGTTCAACACGTCCAGCGTGCCGGCGATGCAATTCGGCGCCTGGTCGAGCCTCGACGTACCGCTGTCGGCCTTCACCGGCCTGACGACGCGGGGCCATGTCGCCCAGTTGATCATCTCGGGTGACGTCGGCACCGCGTACGTGGACAACATCTACTTCCACAAGTAAGCCCGAGCGGAGATTTCCTTGGCCCTTCGCAAGCCCCGTCACCCGAAGCCCGCGTCCGCGCGGGCGGGCGCCGCGCGCGAACCCGTGCGCGCGCGTCCGCTCGCGGACTCCGTCCTGCGCCTGATCTGGCAGGAACGCGCGATCTCGCGCGCCGAGATCGCCCGGCGCGCGGACCTGTCGCGTTCGACCGTGTCCGAGGTCGTGGACACGCTGCTGCCCACCGGGCTGGTGTCCGAGGGCGGCCCCGGCGAGTCCATCGGCGGGCGGCGGCCGATCGTGCTCAACTTCGAGGACGGCGCGTGCGTGATCCTGGGCGCCGAAATGGGCGCATCGCACGTGGCCGTGGTCATGACCGACCTGCGCGGCCAGGTGCTGCACTGGGAGCAGCAGCACCACCCCGTGCGCACCGACCCCGAGGGCACGCGCAAGCTCGTGGTCGAGCTGTGCACCCGTTCGCTCGCGTCGCGCCGTGGCGCGGCGCAGAAGCTGGTCGGCATCGGCGTCGCGGTGGCGAGCCCGGTGGATCCGCAGCATCCGTTCGCGCTTTCCGAGGTCGTGCTGCCGGTGTGGAAGGGACAGAGCGGGCTCGAGACGCTGTCCGAACGCTTCGGCGTGCCGGTCATGGTGGACAACGACGCCAACCTGGGCGCGCTCGCCGAACACTGGTGGGGCGCCGGGCGCGGCGTGCATCACTTCGCGTACGTGAAGGTCGGTACGGGCGTAGGCTCGGGGCACGTGATCGGCGGCGAGCTGTACCGCGGCGCCACCGGGTTCGCGGGCGAAATCGGGCACCTGTCCATCGACCCCAACGGCGAGCCGTGCATCTGCGGCCTGCGCGGCTGCCTCGCCATGCACGTGGGCTCGCCCGCGCTGGTCAAGCGCGCGAACAACCTGCTCGGCGAGTACCCGGGCAGCGTGCTCGCGAAGCGCGACATCACCATGGCCGCGATCGAACAGGCCGCGCTCGCGGGCGACGCGCTCGCGGTGCGCGTGACGCGCGAGGCCGCGGAATACCTCGGCATCGCGGTCGCGGGCATGCTCAACCTGATGAACCCGTCCGTGGTCGTGGTCGGCGGCGGCATCACCGAACTGGGCGACCGCTTCCTCGAGCCGCTGCGCGAGACCGTGCGGCTGCGCACGCGCGTGAGCACGTCGGCGGGGCACACGATCCTGATGAGCGAACTGGGGCCGCAGACGGTCGCGGTGGGCGCCGCGAGCCTCGTGCTCAAGGAAGCGCTCGCGAACCCGCGGCTGTTCCCCACCACCGCACGCACGGAGCGCTCGGCACGATGAAGAAGTTCCTTCTGTTGCTCGCGGTGACGGGAACGCTGGCCGCGATGATCGGCTGCGTGTCGAAGCCCGTCACGCAGACCGTGTCGCCGCCGCCCTCGGGACGGACGATCCTCTGGCAGGACGAGTTCGACGGTCCCGCGGATTCGTCGCCCAGCGCCGGGCGCTGGACCTACGACGTCGGCACCGACTGGGGCAACGCCCAGCTCGAGTACGACACCGCCCGTCCCGAGAACGTCTCGCTCGACGGCGCCGGTCACCTGCGCATCGTCGCGCGCAAGGAGAACTACAGCGGCAGCGCGTACACGTCGGGCCGCATCCTGACGCGTGGGCTGTTCACGCAGGCGAAGGGCCGCTTCGAGGCGCGCATCCAGCTCCCCGTCGGGCAGGGCATCTGGCCCGCGTTCTGGCTGCTCGGCAGCAACATCGGCTCGGTGGGCTGGCCCACCTGCGGCGAGATCGACATCATGGAGTACCGCGGCCAGGAGCCGAACAAGGTGACCGGCTCGCTGCACGGGCCGGGCTACTCCGGCGGCGCCGCGGTCACCGGCGCGTACACGCTGCCCTCGGGCACGTTCGACGGCAGCTGGCACACGTTCGCGGTCGAGTGGGAAACCGGCCGCGTCACCTGGCTCGTGGACGACGTGCCGTACCAGGTCCGCACCCCGAGCAGCCTGCCCTCGGGCGCCACGTGGGTGTTCGAGCATCCGTTCTTCGTGATCCTGAACCTCGCCGTCGGCGGCAACTACGTGGGGGCGCCGAACGGCTCGACGGTGTTCCCGCAGACCATGCTCGTGGACTACGTCCGCGTCTACCAGGCGAAGTCCTGATGCGTCCGTCCCGACTGCGTGAGTGCACGGCCCTGATGCTCGCGGCCCTCACGCTGTCGGGAACGCTGTCGTGCGCACCGCCCCGCAAGGAACTCCCGCCGGGCGTGCTCGTGGTGTCGCAGGAGCAGCTGTCGAGCTGGGTGCGCAATTTCAACCCGCTCACGCCGGCGGCGGCGTCGCGCTGGCCCACGCTGGCGGGCGTGTACGAACCGTTGTTCGTGTTCAACAGCATCCAGTCGAAGCAGGTGCCGTGGCTGGCGACGGGCTTCGAATGGCGCGACGGCAACCGCACGCTGCGAGTCACGACGCGCGACAGCGTGCGCTGGTCGGACGGCAGGCCGTTCTCGGCGCGCGACGTGGAGTTCACGTTCCGGCTCACGAAGCGCTTTCCCGCGCTCGACCGGCGCGGCGTGTGGGGGTTCCTCACCGACGTGCGGGCCGTGGACGCGCGCACGGTGGACTTCGCGTTCCAGCGCGTGTTCATTCCCGGCTTCGACGAGATCGCGGCGCAGCAGATCGTGCCCGAGCACGTGTGGAAGGACGTGAAGGACCCGGTGACGTTCCCGAACGAGCACCCGGTCGCGACCGGTCCGTTCACCGAGGTGAACGTGTTCCGCGACCAGGTCTACGAGCTGGGCCGCAATCCCTACTACTGGCAGCCCGGCAAGCCCGCGGTGACCGCGCTGCGGTTCCCGGCCTACCCGTCGAACGACCGCGCGAACCTCGCGCTGGTGTTCGACGAGATCGAGTGGGCGGGCAACTTCATTCCCGCGATCGACCGCGTGTTCGTGAGCCGCAACCCGCAGACGCACTCGTACTGGTTCCCGCTCACCGCCGGCGTGGTCTACCTGTACGCGAACACCACGCGCAAGCCGTTCGACGACGTGCGCGTGCGCAAGGCGCTCAGCATGGCGCTCGACCGGCCGCTCATGGTGGACGTGGCCGCGTTCCGCTACACGCACCCCTCCGACGCGACCGGCATGAGCGCCACGTACGACGCCTGGCGCGACACGATCCCCGACTCGCTCGGGCACTGGGTCACGTTCGACCTGCCGCGCGCCAACGCGATCCTCGATTCGCTGGGCTACGCGCGCGGCGCCGACGGTATCCGCCGCATGGACGGCGGCAAGCCGCTCAAGTACGAAGTGCTGTGCGTGTCCGGCTGGTCGGACTGGGTGCGCGCGTCGCAGATCATCGCGCGCAACCTGCGCGCCGCCGGCGTGGACGCGACGGTGCGCACGTACGACTTCGGCGCGTGGTTCCAGAAGGTGCAGGAAGGCGACTTCGACCTGTCCATGGGCTGGTCCATCGAAGGGCCCGCGCCCTACCACCTGTACCGCTGGCTCATGTCGTCGGCGACCATCAAGCCGCTCGGCACGCCCAGCGCGGGCAACTGGCACCGTTACTCGAGCACGGCCGCCGACGCGGCGCTCACGGCGTTCGAAGTGGCGGCCGACCCGGCCGAGCAGCGCCGGCTCGCGAGCGAGCTGCAGCGGCTGTTCGCGACCGAGGCGCCGGCCATTCCGCTGTACCCGAATCCCTCGTGGGCCGAGTTCAACACCCGGCGCATCACCGGCTTCCCCACCGCGGCGGATCCGTACTGCGATCCGTCGCCGAACAAGATGGAGCGAGGCGAGATCCTGCTCGTGCTCACCTCGCTCCGGCCGAGGTGACCGCATGCGCTACCTGCTCAAGCGTCTCGGCTTCTACCTCGTGGCGGCGTGGGCCGCGCTGACGATCAACTTCTTCCTGCCGCGGCTCATGCCGGGCGACCCGGCGACCGCGCTGTTCGCCCGCTTCAAGGGCAAGCTCGCGCCCGAGGCGATCGATGCGCTGCGCCAGACGTTCGGGCTCACGCAGGCGCCGCTGTGGAAGCAGTACCTCACGTACCTCGCGCACGTGCTGCGCGGCGACATGGGTATTTCGATCGCCTACTTTCCCGCGCCCGTTTCGCAGGTGATCGGCTCGGGGCTCGGCTGGACGCTGTTCCTGGCCGGCTCGGCGCTGGTCGTGTCGTTCACGATCGGCTCGCTGCTCGGCGTGGCCGCCGCGTGGTGGCGCCGCGGCTGGGTGGACACGTGGCTGCCGTCGGCGCTCGTGTTCGCGGGCTCGCTGCCCTACTTCTGGCTGGCCATGGCGGCGCTGTACGCGTTCGGGTTCCGGCTCGGCTGGTTCCCGCTCGGTCACGCGTACGCCGACGATTCGGTGCCGGGCTGGACGTTCGCGTTCGCGCTCGACGTGCTGCGCCACGCCGCACTGCCCATGGCGACGATCGTGATCGCCACGCTGGGCGGCTGGCTGCTGTCCATGCGCAACACCATGATCGGCGTGCTCGGCTCGGACTACGTGAACCTCGCCCGCGCGAAGGGCCTGCCGCCCGCGCGCGTGGTGCTGCGCTACGCCGCGCGCAACGCGCTGCTGCCGAGCGTCACCGGCTTCGGCATGGCGTTGGGCTTCGTGCTCGGCGGCTCGCTGCTCACCGAGATCGTGTTCAGCTACCCCGGTCAGGGCTACCTGCTCGTGCAGGCGGTGCGCAACCAGGACTACCCGCTCATGCAGGGCATCTTCCTCGTGATCACGCTGGCGGTGCTCGGCGCGAACTGGCTGGTGGACCTGGTCTACCTGCGGCTCGACGCGCGCACCCGGGACACGGCGTCGTGAGCGCGCACGAACTGCGTGGCAGCGGCCTGGCCGCCTGGGCGATGGCGATCCGCCGCGACCAGAAGGCGACCGTGGGCGCGGCGCTGCTCGCGGTGTTCGCGCTGCTCGCGATCGCGGGACCGTGGCTCGTGGGCGACCCTTCGGCGCTCGTCGGCATTCCGCTGCAGGCGCCGTCGGCGGCGCACTGGCTCGGCACGAACGGCCAGGGGCAGGACGTGGTCGTGCAGCTGGTGGCCGGCACGCGCGTGTCGCTGGCGGTCGGGTTCCTGGTGGGCGTGGCCGTGGTGCTGATCGGCGCGCTGGTCGGCGTGACGGCCGGCTACTTCGGCGGCCGCGTGGACGGCCTGCTGTCGGTGTTCACGAACGTGTTCCTCGTGCTGCCGGGCATGCCGCTCGCCATCGTGATCGCGGCTTACCTGCCGAGCGGCCCGTCCACGGTGGCGTTCGTGCTCATCGTGACCGGCTGGGCGTGGAACGCGCGCGTGCTGCGCTCGCAGGCGCTGGCGCTGCGGCGCCGCGACTTCGTGGCGGCCGCGATCGTGGCCGGCGAATCGGACTTCCGGATCCTGCTCGTCGAGATCCTGCCGAACATGATGAGCATCCTCGTCGCGCAGGTGATCGGCAGCACCACGTACGCGATCGGCGCGCAGGTCGGGCTCGAGTTCCTCGGGCTCGGCGACGTGTCGCGCGTCACGTGGGGCACGATCCTGTACTGGGCGCAGAACGATTCGGCGCTGCTCACCGGTTCGTGGTGGACGTTCGTGCCCGCCGGCCTGTGCGTGGCGCTCGTGGGCTACGCGCTCACGCTGCTCAACTCCGGTTTCGACGAGATCACCAACCCGCGCCTGCAGCTCGAGCGCTTCTGGCGCGTGCACCTGATCCGCCGCGGCGAGACGCCCGGCCGTTCGACGCCCGTGGTGAGGGAACATGCCTGAGCCCCTGCTCTCGATCCGCGACTTCTGCGTGGACTACGTGACCGAGCGCGGCGCCGTGCGCGCCGTGGACGCGCTCGACCTCGACGTCATGCCGGGCGAGATCCTCGGCATCGCGGGCGAATCGGGCAGCGGCAAGTCCACGCTCGCGCAGGCGCTGCTGCGTACGCTGCCGCCGCCCGCGGTCATCTCGCGCGGCCGCGCCCTGTTCGAGGGCCGCGACCTCACGACGCTGTCGGAGTCCGAACTGCAGCAGGTGCGCTGGCGGCGCCTGAGCATGGTGTTCCAGAGCGCCATGGACGCGCTCAACCCCGTGCTCACGATCGGCGAGCAGCTCACCGACGTGATCCGCGCGCACGAGCGCGTCACGGCCGCCGAGGCCACGCGGCGCGCGGGCACGCTGCTCGAGCGCGTCGGCATTTCCGGCGACCGGCTGCGCAGCTACGCGCACCAGCTGTCGGGCGGCATGCGCCAGCGCGTCGGCATCGCGCTCGCGCTGGCGCTCGAACCGTCGCTCGTGATCCTCGACGAGCCGACCACCGCGCTCGACGTGATCGTGGAGCGCGAGATCCTCGAGCAGATCCGCGCGCTGCAGCGCGAACACCGGTTCGCGGTGCTGTTCATCACGCACGACCTCGCGCGCATGCTCGAGTTCTCCGACCGCGTCGCGGTGTTCTACGCGGCGCGGCTGGTCGAAGTCGGGCCGTCGGCCGCGATCGCCGAATCGCCGTCGCATCCGTACACGCAGGGCCTGCTGCGGGCGTTCCCCCGCGTGCACGCCGTGCGCGGCGATCTCGCGAGTATTCCGGGCTCGCCGCCCAGCCTGTCGTCGCCACCGCCGGGCTGCCGGTTCCACCCGCGCTGCGCGGTCGCGACCGACGCGTGCCGCGGCGATCGCCCGGCGCTGCGCGAAGTGCGGCCGGGACACTGGGCCGCCTGCCCGATCGCGAAGTAGCGGGTTGTGCTCGGAAGATTGGTGACGGAACGGGGCATGCAGATGTAGCCCGGCATGACCACGACGCCTGCCCCCCAGGCGCCCCCGTTCTGCCCCAACCCACGCTGCCCATTCCACACCGCGCCACACGGTTGGCGCTACCAGCGGGACGGCCACCACTGCCGGCTCGCTCCACCGCACCGTGTCCAGCGTTACCGCTGTTGTCACTGTCGGCGACGCTTCAGCGACCAGACCTTCCGCACCACCTACTGGCTCAAGCGGCCTGAACTGCTCCTGCCCGTCTTCCACGGACTGCTCTCGTGCTCCTGCCTGCGGCAGCTGGCTCGCGCACAGGAGTGCTCGCCCCAGACCGTACTGCTCCACGCCAACCGGCTCGGGCGGCACTGCCAGCTGTTCCATGAACTGCTCCGGCCCCGGGGCGGCATCACCGAGTCCGTGGCCATGGACGGGTTCTTCTCCTTCGAGTACAGCCAGTACCATCCCACCAGCTACAACGTGCTCGTCGGGCGGAAGAGCTACTTCCTGTACGGGTTCACCGCCACCGAGCTGCGCCGCTCGGGCAGCATGACCCGGGCGCAGAAGGCGTATCGCCGTGAGAACGAGGCCCGGCTCGGCCGGCCCGACCCACGGGCCACCGAGAAGGACTGCGCCGAGCTGCTGGCCATCGCGGCACCGGAGCCGCAGGCGCTCGAGCTGCACACCGATGAGCACCAGGACTACCCGCGTGCGATCGCACGGGTTGCGCACCTCGAGGTGACGCACCACACGGTGAGCTCACGCGCGGCCCGGACCACGTCGAACCCGATCTTCAGCGTGAACCTGAACGACATGGTGACGCGGCACTCGGATGCGAGCCACAAGCGCGAGACGATCGCGTTCGCCAAGCGGCGGCAGATGTCGATCTGGCGCATGGCGGTGTTCCTGGTGTGGCGGAACTACATGAAGTGGGCGTCGGAGCGGCGCCACCAGGACACGCCGGCGATGCGGCTGGGGATCACGGAACATCGGCTCACGCCGAAGGAGGTACTGGCGAGGCGGCTGTTCCCGGGCCGGGTGAAGCTGCCGGAGCGCTGGAGCGAGTACTACTGGGGCCGGGTGCAGTCGCGCGAGATGCCGAACGGGCGCCAGCACACGCTCCGCTACGCCGCCTGAGGAAGCACGTCGGGCGGCCACCGCGAAGGTGACCGCCCGACAAGCTCACCAATCTTCCGAGCACAACCGAAGTAGCGCCGCGCTTCCCGGCGAACGAGACGGGCGGCCGTCTCGAAAAGAGACCGCCGCCCGTTCGCGTTCGGGGGAAGAATCACATCGCCAGGTTCAGGTACGTGCGCACTTCCCACTCGCTGCCGTTCTTGCCGGTCGAGAGCAGGTCGGAGTAGCGCGGGCTGTACTCGTCGAGCGAGCGCCAGATGCCCTTCACGCCGATCGCGGTCTGCGGCTGCGAGAACCAGCGCACCGGCCCGAGCGTGCGCGAGACGTCGGCCGAGAGCTGCAGCGGGAACGTGAGGTTGAAGTCGCGGTGGTAGTCGTACGGACCCCAGTCGTTCCAGTGCGCCGACGCCGCATAGGCCATGGAGCCCCAGCCGAGCCGCGCGTCCGCGCCGCGGCGATGCACGAGCCGCGTGTAGTTGCCGTTCGGTTCGCCGTCGCCGACGAACGCCGTGCCCACGAAGCGCCGGTCCGCCGACAGGCGCGACACGACGCGCGCACGGATCTCCCACAGGTCGCGCGCCGGCGTGGCGCCCGGGAAGGCGAAGCGCGTGCCGTCGGCCGAGTAGTAGAACGCGGCGTCCATCGTGGTGGGCATGTGGCGATAGACGAAGTCGAGGCTCGCGGCCAGCCGCGCGTCCTCGCGGTACTCGTTGTCCCACTGCCACAGCCACGTGGCCGGCGTCGGGTCCCAGCACAGCACGAGCTCGGCGCCGGTCATCTCGCGGTTCGCGCGCACGAAGAACGGATCGTTCACCGCGTCCCGCGGATGCGCGGGCGAGGGCGCGTCGGCGGGCACCGGGCCGATGATGGGCTTCTGCCAGAGGAAGTTGGGCCCGATGGTCCAGTTGCCGGTCATGTACGTGAAGCCGGAGATGAAGTTGGTCTGGTTGCCGGTGCCGACGTCCTTGAGGCTCCAGCCCGTGAACGTCTGCACCTGCGTGCCGCCGCCGTCGGCCACGAGGCCCATGCGCGCCGACTGCGCGTACCAGTTGAAGCGGCCCTTCTGGTACGTGAGCTTGGCCTTCGCGCCCAGCGCGTCGGAGTCGTAGATCCAGTCCTGCTTCACGAGGTAGCCGTTCGCCCGCTTCTCGACGAACTGGAACGCCTGCCCCACCTTGTTGCTGTTCGACCACAGCCCGCCGACCTGGAGCTTGAACGGTCCGCGCGCGTGCTCGAGCGCCAGCGACGCCTTGCGCGTGGCGAGCGCGGGCACCTGCGACGTGCTCGAGAAGCTGGTCTGCGACGCGACGTCCTCCTGGTAGATCCCGGTGCCCGTCCAGCCGCGCCAGTCGCGGCGGTACTTGAACAGGATGGACGGGTTCGCGCCCCACCAGAGTTCCTGGCCGAACGCCATCTTGAGGCCGTCGAACTGGCGCTTGCCGGTCATCTCGAACCCGACCGGGGCGTCGGCGTTGTACACATCGGTGTTCGTGCCGTAGTTCGCTTCGCGATACAGCTCGAAGAAGTCGCCTTCGTAGCCCCAGTGGTAGTGGCCGGAGCGGTAGAAGCCGTCGAGCAGGAACCAGCGGTCGTCCCACGTGATGCTCGCGTGGTGCACCTTGAGCCGCTCGATGCCCTGGATCGCGCGGTTGTCGAAGTCGCCCTGCAGGCGGCCGCGGTTCTCGTAGAAGATCTCGTTGATCGGGTTGACCGGCACGTTGCCGAGCACGTTGAACTGCACGGTGCCCGTGACCTGGTCGGTCGGGCGGGCCTGCACGTCGGCCCAGAACTCCTGCAGCTTGTCGAAGCCGCGGAACTGCGGGAACGACGCCTGCGGCGCCGACGACAGCGGCGTGGTGATGCGCTCGCCGCCCGTGCTGATGGTCTCGAGCTGCATGCGCATGGCGCTCACGCGCACGCGGTCGGTGGCCGACGCGCGCAGCGCCGCGGTGTTGCCGCGGGCCGCGACTTCGGCGGCGATCGGGTCGAGCGGCGCGAAGTGGGTGGCGATCGCGGCGCGATCGGCGCCCGGGGCGTACGGATCGAAGGCGAACACCTTCTGCAGCGCGAAGTACGCGGCGCGCGGGTACAGGTCGTAGAGCCCGCGGGCGTCGGCGGGGCCCTTCGCGCAGATGCCCCACCACTCCTCGTTCATGTTGTTCTCGCCCTGCCGGAAGTCGTCCGTGTAGCCGCCGTCCGGCCACGAGGCGTGCGTGTCGTGCACGTCGAGGCGCGAGTCCTGCCCGAACTTCCACCAGCCGTCGCTCCACTGGAACACGCACGCGCCGATCGCGTTGCCCACGCCGCCGTGGCCCGCGCTCTGCTCGTAGATCTCGCGCCACTGGCCGATCAGGTACTTCGCCTGCATGGCCTGGTCTTCGCGGCTCGTGATCGCGTTGAACGCGTCGCAGCCGAACTCGCTGTACATGAGCGGCACGCCGAGCTTGTCCTTGACGCGCTGGAACATGTCGCCCACGGAGATGCCGCGGTAGACGTTCGTGCCCATCACGTCGAGGCCCTTGCACTCCTCGGCGATGATGTCGAGGTACTGCAGGTCGCCGTTCGCGATCGCGACGGGGATCCCGGGCGCACCCGCGTGCGTCTCACCGATGATCTCGCCGAACAGCGAATACAGGAATCGCGCCCGCGCCGCGTCGCGCTCGCCCTGCGGCAGCGCCTCGATCTCGAACGACGCCCATGACAGGCCGTAGTTGTTCTCGTTTCCGAGCAGCCACATCAGCACGCCGGGCGTGCCCTTGTAGCGCGCGACGTTCGCGGCCACATCGGCCTTGATCGCGTTGCGCATGACCGGGTCGGAGTAGTCCGTCACCGGGTGCCACACGCCGTTCACCGTGAAGCCGTAGCGGCCGCATGGGTGGTTGAGGATCGTCCAGATGCCGTAGCGCTCGTAGATGAACTGCACCCACTTCGGCGGAAGCCCGGTGTACTGCCGGATCGCGTTCACGCCCATGCTCTTCAGCAGGCCCATCTCGCGGTCGAGCGCGGCGACGATCACGTCGTCGGGCTGCGAGAACAGGTCGAACGCGTAGTTCTGCCCGATCGGGATGTAGTCCCAGTTCATGCCGCGGATCATGAAGTCGCGGTCGTTCACCTGCAGGCGCGAGCCGGTGGCGTCGGTGACGACGCGGATGCGGGCGGACGCCGCGTCGTCGGCGACCGCGCGCGGCGGCGCGAAGGCGGCAAGGGCGAGCACGGCGAGCAGTACGGCACTCGCGCGGACCACGCCTCGGCGGATCGGGTTCACGGAAACCTCCTCGGGATCACGGCGACACGACGGCGGGAACCGCGCGGGCGGCCACGACGTCGCGATAGAAACGGGCACTGTGCTTCGGCGTGCGGCGTTGCGTTGCGAAATCCACTGCATGCAGGCCGAAGGGCTTGGTGTAGCCCTCGGCCCATTCCCAGTTGTCGAGCAGCGACCAGCAGAAGTAGCCGGCCAGCGGGGCGCCGCCGGCGATCGCGTCGAGCGCGGCGGAAAGATGCGTGCGCAGGTACTCGACCCGGCGCGGATCGGCGATCGCGCCGTCGGCACCCGGCGCGGGATCGGCGAACGCCGCCCCGTTCTCGGTCACGTAGAGCCGGGCGGGCGCGTAGTCGCGCGTCACGCGCACGAGCAGGTCGCTCAGCCCGCGCGGGTACACCTCCCAGCCCATCTCGGTGAGCGCCTCGGGCGGCGCCTGCGGCACGCCCTGCGGCCGGCCGTCGGCGCCCGCACGCACCACCGCGCGGCTGTAGTAGTTCACGCCGACGAAGTCGGTCGGGGTGGCGATCGTGGCCAGGTCGCCCGGTTCGACGAACGGCAGTTCGGGCGACGCGAGCGCGCCGTGGCGCACGCGGTCGGCGATCACGTCGGCGGGGTACGCGCCGCGGTAGAGCGGATCGAGGAACCAGCGGTTGAACAGCCCGTCGCACTGCCGCTCGGCGTCCCGGTCCGCGGGCGTGTCGCTCGCGGCCTCGGCCTTCACCATCATGGTGGTGAAGCCGACCTCCGCGCCCGGCGAGTGCGCGCGCAGCACCGGCACCGCGCGGCCGTGCGAGAGCAGCAGGTGGTGCGCCACGCGCAGCGCCTCGGCCGGGTCCTTGCGGCCCGGCGCATGCGCGCCCTGCTCGTGCCCGAGCGTCGCGATGCACCACGGTTCGTTGTGCGTGATCCAGTGCTTCACGCGGTCGCCGAGCCGGCGCGACACGGCTTCGGCGTACGCGACGAACGCGTCCACGCAGGCGCGCGCGCCCCAGCCGCCCTTGTCGTCGAGCGCCTGCGGCAGGTCCCAGTGGTTCAGCGTCACGAACGGGGTGATGCCGGCCGCGAGCAGCGCGTCCACGAGCTGGTCGTAGTAGTCGAGCCCCGCGGCGTTCGGCGCGCCCTCGCCCGTGGGCAGCACGCGCGACCAGCCGGTCGAGAAGCGGTAGGCGTCGAGCCCCAGCTCGCGCATGAGCGCCACGTCCTCGCGCCAGCGATGGAAATGGTCGCAGGCCACGGCCGGCGTGGAGCCGTCCTTCACGCGTCCCGGCTGCGCGGCGAAGCGGTCCCACACCGATTCGCCCCGCCCGCCCTCGCGCGCGCCGCCCTCGATCTGCTGCGCCGAGGTGGCGGCGCCGAAGCGGAAGCCGTCGGGGAACCGGGCGCCGCTCACGACTTCGCGCTCCCCGCCACGGCGGGCGCGTACAGGTGGCAGCGCACGCGGCGGCCGTCGTGGTCGCACGGCGCGGGCTCGACGGTACGGCAGGGTGCGAACGCGTCGGCGCAGCGGTCCGCGAACGGGCAGCCGGCGCCCGACGGTGCGGTCGAGGTGCCGCTGCCGCGCGCGGGCGGCGCGCCGCCGCCCTCCGCGATCGAGGCCAGCAGCGCCTGCGTGTACGGGTGCGCCGGGCGCTCGACGACCACGTCACTGGGGCCGTCCTCCACCACGCGGCCGCGGTACAGCACCACGATGCGCTCGGCGAGGTAGCGCGCCGAGGCGAGGTCGTGCGTGATGAGCAGGACCGCCAGCCCGCGCTCGCGCTTGAGCTTCGCGAGCAGCTGCAGGATGCCCATGCGGATGGACACGTCGAGCATGGACGTGGGCTCGTCGGCCACCAGCAGGTCGGGCGACGCCGCGAGCGCGCGCGCGATGGCGACGCGCTGGCGCTGCCCGCCCGACAGTTCGTAGGGGCGGCGGTCCACGAACTCCTCGGCGGGCTCGAGCCCGACCGTGTGCAGCAGCTCGATCGCCTGCTCGCGCGCCCATTTCGCGCCGCGTGCGGCACCGGTGGCCGGCGCCAGCCTCAGGAGCGGCCGCGCCAGGTGGTGCGCGATGTCGTGGGCGGGATTGAGCGAGCCGAACGGGTCCTGGAACACCATCTGGACGCGGCGCCGGTACGCGAGCGAGGCGCGGCCCGGCTCACGGGCGAACACGTCCTCGCCGTCGAGCAGCGCGGACCCCGAGTCGGCGGGTTCGAGCCGCATGAGCAGGCGCGCGATGGTGCTCTTGCCGCTGCCCGACTCACCGACCAGCGCGACCGCCTCGCCGCGGTGGATCCGGAACGCGACGTCCTCGGCGGCGACGACCGTACGCCCCGACGAGAAGAGCCCGCCGGTCGCGTAGGTCTTGCGGAGCCCCCTCACTTCCAGGAGGGGAGCCTGTGGAACAGTGGGTTCCGTCACCAAAATCCTCTCTCCGCGCCGAAAAAAGACTTTGTTCGGTTGGCGAACATTGTGTAGCCTCATTACAGGGCTGTCAAGGCCGAAGCCATCCCGAGCGCCTTCGCGAGTTGGGTTCCCCGACGGGGACGACGAAGTGGTTCCGGACGGCCACGCACTCGAAATCGCACCACCTGACTCTTTCCCAAGGAGGCGAGGGTGTCCACCAAGGTCACGCTTCTCCGCTCCCTCTTCACCGCCGCTCTCGTCCTCGTGGCGGGCACCGCGTCGGCGACGAATCTCCTGTCGAACCCCGGCTTCGAAACCGGCGGCGGCTCGTACTCCGGCTTCTTCACGTTCGGCGCCGGCGTCCAGATGTCCACGCCCGCGACGGACAATATCGCCTTCCACGGCACCGCCGCCGCCAAGATCTACGGCGGCTTCAACGGCTGCCCGAACGCGCCGGTGTTCAACGTCGGCGGCTTCGGCCAGGCGATCACCGCGATCACGGCGGGCCGTACCTACTCGTTCTCGGGCGCCTCGTTCGTTTCGAGCGCGGACCCCATGATCGGCACGACGACGTGCTCGAAGAACCGCTGCATCGCCAAGCTGGTGTTCTTCGACGCGCTCGCGGGCGGCAACGAGATCGTCGGCGACGAACAGGTGATCGGTGACGGCAACGTCGCCCAGAACACGTGGCTGCCGTTCTACGTGGCGGCCGTGGCGCCCGCGAACGCCAAGCGCGTCGAGGCGCTCATCCTGTACCTGCAGCCCGGCTGCGACCCCGGCTCCGTGTTCATCGACGACCTCATGGTGCAGGAGTCGCTGACCCGCACCGAGCCCAACGTGCTCACGAACCCCGGCTTCACCTCGGCGCTGACCGGCTGGAACACGTTCGGCAACGTCTTCTCCGACACGCGCGCGTTCACGGTGCACACCGCGACCGGCGCGGCCAAGCTGTTCTCGACGTTCGTGCTCGACTCGCCCTCGGGCCTGTACCAGTCGTTCGCCGGCTCGGCGGGCCAGCGCTGGCGGCTGTCCGCGTGGGTGCGCAACACCTGCCAGGAAAGCCCGATCACGGGAACGAACGACAACTACCTGCTCGGCCGCATCGTGTTCCGCAACAGCTCCGGCGTCGAGCTCGCGTCGCAGGACGTGGTCATGGGCAGCAACGCCACGCCGCTCGGCCACTACACGAACAGCTCGATCGAAGCCGTCGCCCCGGCCGGCACCGCGCTCGTGCAGCCCTACATCCTGTTCATCTCGCCCACGCTGCAGGGTGGCGCGTTCTTCGTGGACGACGTGAACTTCCACCGCCTCGACGTCGCCGACGTCGAGACCACGCCGACGGCGGCCGCGCTCGAACTGGCCGCGCCGTCGCCGAACCCCGTGCGCGGTTCCGCCACGCTGGCGTTCACGACGCCCGCGGCGAGCCTCGTGGAAGTGGCGATCTACGACGTCGCCGGCCGCCAGATCGCGGAGCTGCACCGCGGCACGATGGCCGCCGGAACACACCGGCTGGTGTGGGACGGCCGCAAGTCGGACGGCACGAAGGCGGCGAACGGCGTGTACCGCGCGGTCGTGCGCACCGAGACCGCCCGCGTGGCCCGCAGCCTGGTGGTCGCGAACTGATCCCGGCACCGCCGGCGCGGGCGACCGCGCCGGCGGCGCAGCCGCAAACGGAAGCGCCCCGACGAGCGAGCGTACGGGCGCTTCTCATTCCTGCGGGCGTGGCCGGTCAGTCGAGCAACTGTTCCACCGCCACGGTCACGTCCACGCGCGACACCTCGCCCGTGCGGCCCAGCACCGCGCGGCTCGCCGCCTCGTCGAGCGTGTCGCCCTCGGCCGTCACGACCCGGCCGTCGCGCCACGTCACGCGCAGCGACGAGCGGTCGCCCATGTGGTACGTCACCGGCACCTGCGCCACGGTGAACAGCAGCGTCCCCGCGGGCAGCTCGATCCAGCGCTCGCCGCCGTCGTGGTCGTAGACCCGCGCCGCCGCCGGCTCGGACAGGAACTCCGAGGTGCGCAGCAGGAACGGCCGGAACGCGAGCCGGCCGCGTTCGATGCGGGCGCCGAGTTCGCCGGTGCGGGTGAGGATCTCCTCCTTCACCTGCCCGGTCATGCCCGGCTGCTGGGCGCCACGCCCGGCGGGCGTGTGCGAGTACGGATCGGTCGGGAACGCCCCGTAGCGCTCGGCGTCCTTCTCGAAGCCGAGCCCCGCGCGCACGCGGTAGTAGTGCGAGGCGAGTGCCTGCTGCACCGCGGCCGGCGCCCGGTTGTCGCGCGCGTGCACGGCGATCTCCTGCACCGCGAGCAGCAGCTTGGCCACCATGTGCCAGTAGATGCTGCCGATGCCCTCGTAGCCGTACATCGTGCCCGAGCGGCCGGTGAACGAGTGGTGCGCGAACACCTCTTCGAACAGCGCGAGCACGGCGCCCCGGTCGCGATCGACCCGCGCGCGCCATTCCGGGCGCGCGGCGAGGCGGTCGAGTGCGGCCGCGAGGTCGCCGGCGTTCCGCAGGCCCGGCGCGAACCGGTAGGTCCACGCCGCGTCGCGCGCGATCACCGACGTCTCGTGCGACGCCGTGAGCCCGGCGAGCAACCCGATCTCGGTCACGCGCTCCGCGGGCACGGCGTTCTTCTCGAGGAAGCCGGGCAGCGGCTTCTCGGGATACAGCATGAAGCTCTGCTGGTCCTCACGGTACAGCCGGCTCGCGAACATGCGGTCGAGCACGCGCACCGCCGCGGCCGGCGGCACGAGCCCGGAGCTGAGCGCGGCGACCTGGCCCTCGAGCATCTCGGGCAGGCGCGCGACGTGCAGTTCGCCGGGGCGGAACTCGAGCAGGTTGTAGGAGTGGTAGAGCCCGTCCTCGCGTTCGTTCGCGCGCAGCGCGTGCTCGACGTGCGCCAGCGCGGCGCGCAGCAGCGCCAGCGCCTCGCTCACCGCGAACGGCTCGGCGGCCGACAGGCCGTGCGCGTACACATGTTCGCGGTAGCGCGAGAACGCCTCGCCGAGCGCCGAGGCCATCTCGTGACGCTCGCGCGCGCTCGAGCGTTCGGCACCCGCGCCGGCGGCGTGGGCTTCGAACACCGTGCGCAGTTCGCGCGCCCACGCGATCACCTCGGCGGACACCGCGATCTCGTCCGTGCGGCGCGACTCGAACCGCTCGAGCAGGAACGCCAGCGAGCGGCGCAGGTAGGACAGCGTCACGACCGACACGCCGTTGCCGACGAGCGCGTTGTTCGCGTCGTTCCACTCGGGGCGCTGCGTGTTCATCCAGATGCCGGCGTCGGGCACGAAGTTCGACAGCTTGGCCAGCGTGGAGACGAGCAGCTTCTCGAACAGCGTCACGTGGCGGACGCCGCCGTCGCCGGCGGGCACGAGCCGTCCGTCCGTCCCGAGCGCGGACTCGCGCTCGGCGATGCGGGCGGCCAGTTCGTGATCGAACGCGATCGTGGCGCGCGGGTTCTCGAGCATGCGCGCGAACGGCGCGATCCGGTACGGCACCTGCGCGTACGCGAACACCGCGCGGTCGAGCATGGCGTCGAACGCGCCGGGACGGGCGTCGTCCAAGGCTTCGAGCAGCTTGAGCAGGTACACGACCTGGTGGTCGCCCCAGTAGCCGATGTTGCTCCACGGATGCCCGGGCTCTTCCACTTCCCAGTCGATGCCGTCGCGCGTCACGCGGTACGGGTTGTGGCCGTCCACGGTCGAGGCGTTGACGAACTTCGCGACCAGCCCCGGCAGGAACGCCGGGAAGCTCGCCGCGAGCGCTTCCCAGTTCTGGAAGATGTCGCGCCAGTTGCCCTCGTATCGCAGCGCGCGCGAACCGTCGGCCTCGCGCACGCGGATCGTGAAGCGGTTCCACGGCCGGCTCGGATCGCCGTGGCGGCGGCCGAAGTGGATCGGCAGGTACTCGTGCGCGAGGCGCTCGAGCCCGGCGTCGCCGGTCTGCGCGGCGCGCGCGAGCAGCTCGTCGAACGACAGCTCGCCCGGCAGCGCGGCGAGCCACACCGCCTGGCGCGACGCCACGGCACGGTTGCGCGTGCGCACGAAGTCCGCGAGGTCGTCGGCGGGCACGGCGTGGTGCTTCGCGAACACGCCGCCGCGCATGTTGTTGAACAGCACGTTCGCGAGGTGGTGCACCGACGTCTGCGCGTCGGCGGTGCGCTGCAGGCCGTCCGCGCTCGCGACGTTGCGGCGCAGCTGTTCGCCGGCCTCGGCGAGCGCGGTCTCGATCTCGTCGGGCAGGCCGCCCGGGCGCAGCAGCCGCGAACGCAGGCGCGAGATCTCGACGTGCCCGAGCCCGGCGTCGGCCGCCAGGTGCCACGTCCGCGACGCCTCGGCGTCGAGTTCGAACGCGGCGTAGGTGAGGTAGTGCCCGCGCACGCCGTTGCGGCGCGGCTCGGGCACGATGGATTCGCCGCGGCGGAACGCGTCCACCGCCTCGACCGACAGCGCCACGCGGGCGCCCGGCAGGCCGCAGCTCCACGCGACGTTCGCGCGCAGCATCTCGGCGGCCTCGGCCCGGTCGCTGATCACCGAGGTCAGCGAGAACACGCCGAGCCCGGTGAACGCGTCCACCTCGTTGCGCTTGTAGGCGTCCACGAGCGAACTCGAGTGCTGGTACAGGCCGAGCGGCGCGCCGAACGGCAGCAGGTTGCGCACGCCGTCGAGCACTTCGACGATCGCGTCGCCGTCGAGGTTCTCGAGCGTGCAGCTGCGCACGTGCCCGAACGCGTCGCACGCGGCCCAGCGGTAGCGGAACGCCAGCCGCAGTCCGTGGTGCACTTCCTCGAACATCACCTGATGGCCGAGCGGGTGCTTGTACAGGTTGCGCTCGATGTCGGGATGTCGCTCGGCGCGCGGCACGAACGGCTCCCACAGCGTCACCTGCGCGCCGCGGCGCACGCGCAGCAGCGTGACCGGGCCGGTGTGGTGGTGCGCATCGTGCAGCTGGTCCACGGTGACGTACGGGAACAGGCTGCCGTCCGCGTCGGTGCGGCCCGCGGTCAGTCCGCCGCCGCTGCTCACGTACATCCAAAGGTCGGTGTCGCTCGGAATGCTCATGAGGAACGCGGGCATCCGGTCGAACTCCGTGATGCGCAGCCATTCGCCGCCCGCGTGTGCGACCAGTCCCCCGTTGCGCGCGTGCAGGCCGCGCGTGCCGTCCAGCAGGCTCACCGCGATTCTCCCCTCGTCATCCCCAACTTCGGTGTCCGGTCGGCCCGGTACAGGCCCCAGTGCTTCTCGACCTCGTCGGGATCCGGACTTCCCTTCCAGTTCTCGTCGAACGCTTCGAACACGAACGTCGGCACGCGCTTCGCCGCCACCCACGGGCGCAGCGCGGCGAGGAAGCGCGCCTGCTCGGCTTCGCCGAGCGCGCCCTTCATGAGCCGGCCCTGGTCGCCCTGGTCGTTGCGGCGCGTGGCCCAGCCGGTCTCGCCGATCACCACTTCGCGGTCCGGGTGCAGCGCCCGGAGCGCCTCGAGATTGCGCTCGATCCACGGCAGCGCGTCGTCGAGCTGCTGCGAGTTCCACAGCGGGTGCAGGTGCGTGAAGACGAAGTCGCACTCCAGCGCCACCGCGCGGCTCTCGGGCTTGTTCCAGAAGTTGTAGTCGTCGGCCGTGCTCACCGGCACGCGCGTGCCGGCGCGCACGCGGCGCAGGTAGTGCACGAGCCGCTCGGGCGGCAGGCGGTTGCCCGACCAGAAGACCTGCGTCTCGTTGCCCACGGTGATCGCGATCACCTCGTCGGGATGCCGGTTCGCCTGCACGATCGCCGCCTCGACCTCGCGCTCGTTCGACGCGACCGCGGCCGGGAACCGCTCGAGCACGCGGCCGGTCGAGTCGCGGCGGTCCTCGGCATCGAGCCACAGCCCGAGCACCACCTTCATCGGGATCTTCGTCGCGCGGATCGCCGCGAGCACGGTGTCGGACGTGCCGAGCGCGCCGTAGATGCGCAGCAGCCGCCAGTCCTTCGCCATGAGGCGCAGGTCCTCGGACACCTGCTCGACCGTGGGCGACGCACCGCGCGGGTTCTGGCCGTCGCGGTGCGGGCCGTAGGCGATCGCGTCGCCGATCCAGCGCCCCTCGGACTCCGCCACGAACGGCCGCACCACGAACGCGCGTCCCGTCCGCGCACCGCGTGCGCGCGTGCGCGCGAGCGCCACGCCGGCCACGAGCACGAGCGCCAGCGCGAGCGCGCCCACCACGAGCGTTCCCCCGCGCGCGGTCATCGCAGCACCACCAGTCGCGCGGTGGCGACGCGCGCGCCGGCCTGCAGGCGCGCCAGGTAGACGCCGGGCGCCGCGCGTTCGCCGCCCGTGTCGCGGCCGTCCCACGCGAACTCGCGCGTGCCGGCGGCGAGCGGTTCGTTCACCAGTTCGCGCACGAGCCGGCCCGCCACGTCGTGCACGGACACGCGCACGCGCTCGGCCGCCGGCAGCGCACAGCGCAGCACCGCGCCGCCGCGCGTGGGATTGCGGCCGGCGATCGACAGCGCGAGTGATCGCGCGCCCGGCGCCTGTTCGTCGGCCGCGAGGAACGCGGTCGGCCAGGCGCGGAACGTGAAGCCGTCGAGCACCGCCTCCTGCGTGACCGTGGGCGCACCGGAGAACTGCCACAGGTTCAGGTGCACGCGCGGCTGGTCGGGCCGCGGAATGTGCGGGCCGGTGTAGGTCCACGCGCGCACCGTGCTGGCGGGCGACTCGTCGTTCGGGCCGCCGCGCCACGTGCGGTATTCGACGCGGTCGGGGCGCCAGCGGAACGCGTGCGTCGTGACTTCGTCGGTCGAGAAGTTCATGGTGAACTGGTTGCGGTTGCCGCCCCAGTCGTAGGGCTGCGCCACGAACTGCGCGTTCGGCCCGCCGGCGATGCCCCAGCGGCTGAACTCCACGTCGATCTCGTTGAACGGGTTCCACCAGAGGTAGCCCGTGTCCCAGCATGGGCCGTACTCCCACACGAACAGCCCGAACACCGTGGTCGGCTGGAAGGTGTCGAGGTCGCCGCGAGTGGTGAACAGGTAGTCGCCGTAGCCGAGCGGCGTGTCGAGTGCGACCTCGGTGCTGTACCACGTGGCGCCGGACTTCTTGATCGTCAGGTGCAGGCGGCCGTTCGCGTCCACCCACACCGCGTCCACGGCGCTCGAGAACGAGTTCGGGCCGGGCCCGTACACGCCGGTGTTCTTCACGCGCCAGGTGCGGCCCGCGAACGACACCGTTCGGCCGTTCGAGAAGTCGCCCCACTGCAGCGCATCGAGGCTGGGCGTGGCCTGCTTCTCGAACGTGACGTGGTCGAACCACGCATCGCGCTGCGGATCGGTGGGGCCCTGCAGCACGCCGAGCACGAGCCGGGCGCTGGCGGTGTTCGCGGGCGCGGCCGCCGTGAGGAACGAGAACGCGAGGAACGTGTCGCGCGCGGTGGCCGCGGTGGCCACGTCGTGCGACTCGTAGCTGATCAGCGCGCCGCCGGAGTTGCGCCACTCCACGTTCACGATGGCCTTGGATCCGCCCGCGAGCGGCTTGGCGGCGGGCACGCGCACGTAGCCGGTCACTTTCCAACGGTCGCCGGCGGCCGACGCCTGCGGCTGCCAGTAGCCCGACACGTCCCAGTTGCCGGTATTGGGGCCGGACACGCGCGCGGCGAACGCGCCGTGCCGGGCGGGCGAGGCCGAGCCCACCGAACCGAACTGGCTCCAGCCGCCGAACACGTTGGGGGCAGTGCCGCTGATCTCGAAGCTCGGATTGGCCAGCATGCACTGCGCGAACGCGTTGCCCGGTGCGAGCGAGGCGAACACGAGCAGCACGGCGGCGGATCGGCGGACGAAGTCGGGCATCAGGGCTCCGGGGCGTTCGAGCGGGACTTTGTTGTGTTGCCGGACAAAGACTACCGCATTTATTCGCCGACCGAACCAAGTAATTTCGGGGGATTTCGCCGGGACCGGGGCTCCCGGCCGCCGAAACGGCGGCGGCCCGCCCCCGGTCAGCCGGGGACGGGCCGCCAGCAAGCCCCGCTCAACGCACGATCGCGAGCCTCGCCACCCGCACCTGCCCGTTCCAGTGCAGGCGCAGGAAGTACAACCCGGGCGCGAGGTCACCCGCCTCGAGCTGCGCCACGTGGCGCCCGGCCGAGAACTCGCCGTCGGCGAGCGCGGCACGTTCGCGCCCCTGCGCGTCGAGCAGCGCGCAGCGCACCCGCCCCGCCGACGGCAGCCCGAACGACACGAGCGCCCGGCCGCGCGTGGGGTTGGGTGCCGGAGCGGCCAACGTCAGCCGTGCGAACGCGGCCGCCTCGGCGCGCACCGGCAGCGTGACGCGCGGCTCTCCGCCCGGCATGCGCACGGACAGCCGGTACCACGACTCGCCCGCCGGCGCCGTCCCGTCCACGAACGTACCTGCGGCCGGCTCGGGCCGGGCCAGCGTCTCCCACTCACCCGCTTCCGTCGCGGCGCGCTGCACCTCGACCGCCTCGATCCGCAGCGGATCGGCGAAACGCCAGCTCAGGCGCGCGCCGGCGAGGTCCTCGGTCACCGTGAACAGCTCCACGAACGTGGGCACGGGAGCGTCGAAGATGGTGAACGGCTGGTCGCTCACGTCGGAACCCATGTTGCCGGTCGGGTCCCACGCGTCGAGCCGGATCCACGCCGACAGCGTCACCGGCGGGCCGGGCACCAGCCACCCGAGCGAGCCCGAGTTGTTGAGGTTGTCCCCGAGAAGCGTCCAAGGCCCGTTCGGTCCCGTGCGCGAAATCGAGAACGCCACCCGCGGCACGCCGTTGGCGTCCGAGGCTTCCCATCGCAGCGGCGCGGGCGAACCGATCGCGTACTCCTCGAGCCCGTTGGGCGTGACCAACCGTACGGCGGGCGGCGTGGTGTCGGGTGAGAAGATCGTGAACGCACCGTCGGAGAGATCCTCACCCACGTTGCCGTAGACGTCCTTCGCCTCGACCTTGAGCCAGGCGTTCGTCGTGACCGGCCCGGTGACGCGCCACGTCATCATGTGCGCGGCATTGCCGAGTACGACCCACGGCCCGTCGGGCCCCGTGCGCGAGAGCATCGCGAAGACCGAGACGAGTGGGTTCGCGTCGGTCGCGGTCCACTCCAGCACGAAGTCCTGCCCCACCTGCGCCGCTTCACCGCCGTTCGGTTGCACGACGTGCACCTCGGGCGGCGTGCGGTCGGGCACCTCGACGAACCACGCGAGGTTCCCGCGATCGCGCTCGGCGATCACGCTGAAGCTGCCGCCCACCAGCAGGGTGTCCGTCATGGTCAGCAGTTCGGGCGCCACCGAAGTGTAGGAGAACGGCGTCCAGGGCACAGGCAGATGCGTGGTGCGGTCGTACGCGACGAGGGCAGTCGGGCCCATCCAGTAGTTGTTGAAGTCGCCCGATACGTAGAGGTTCCGCTGCCCGACGGCGATGCCACGCACGCTGCCGTTCAGCGGCGGCGACCAGCTCTCCGGCACGCCTGCTCCGGTGTCCACGACCGCGAAGCGTTGATGCACCTGGCCGCGCACCGAGTAGAAGCTGCCACCCATGTAGACCTTGGCGCCGTCCTCGGCGAAGGCGAGCGGCGAGCCCGACGACAGGTCGGGATTCCAGCGCGTGAGCGCGCCGGTCTCGAGATCGAACGCCGCCGCGTAGTTCCGGGTCTGCCCCGCGATGCGGGAGAAGTTCCCACCCACGTACAGCACGCGGGCACCGCGGGCGAGCTCGCTCACGTCGGTCGCCGAAGAGGGTTCGGGATTCCACGGCAGCAACGCGCCCGTCGTGGCGTCGAGCGCCGCGAGCTTGGTGCGCGGCACGCCGCCGACGGCGCTGAAACTGCCGCCCAGGTACACGCGCGACGTGGCGGCCACGACGTGCTGTGGCGTCCCGGTGACGTTCGTCGGTCCCCACTCGAGCACCGCCCCGCTCACGGCGTCGATGGCCGCGAACCCGGCGCGCGTCAGCCCGCCGGCGTGCTGGAACTGCCCCACGGCATAGACCCGGCCGTGGCCGGTGGCGATGCCGCGCACGGCGTCATCCGCACCGGGATTCCAGTCCACGACCACGCCCGTCCGGGCGTCCACGGCCGCCAGCCGGTGGCGGGAGACGCCACCGCAACTCGTGAACTGCCCCGCGGCGAGCAACGCGTTCGCGCCGGGCACGAACACCGTGGGGATGCTCGAGAAGCGCGTGTCCCAGGGAACGACTGCGCCGCTCGCGAGGTCGAATGCGACCGCGCGAAGCCTCGATTGGCCGTCCACGGACTGGAACTGGCCGCCGGCATACAGCCGGCCACCGGCGATGCCGAGGCTCTGCACGCCGCCGTCGAAGAGCGGGGCCCAGCCGGTCACGGCGCCGGTCGTGAGGTCGAACTCGGCGAGACTCGTGCGCGGCTGGCCTCCCGCCGTGCCGAAGTAACCGGCCACGAAGAGTCGCGAACCCAAGGCCGCGAGTGCGGTCACCTGCGACGATTCGATCGGGTTCCACGCGGTCGAAAGCCCTGTCGTCGCGTCCACCGCGGCGACACCGCCGCGCGGTTGCCCGCCCATGAAGCTGAAAGAACCGCCCAGGTAGATGAGGTCACCACGCGGGATGATCGAGAGCACGACCGAGGATTCCCCTCCCGGGTTCCAGTCGTGCAGCGCACCGCTCGTCGCGTCCACTGCGGCGATGCCGATGCGCGCCTCGCCCGCCACCGTGGCGAACCAGCCGCCGAAGTACACGGTGGAACCCTGCACGGCGAGTGAGAGCACTTCTCCCGACGACGTCATGCCGCCGTCGACTTCGGGTGCCCAGGGCAACAGCGCTCCAGTCGAGATGTCGTAGGCGGCGAGCCCGTGACGCACTTCGCCTTCTGCGTTCGAGAGATTGCCACCGACATACAGCGTCGTGCCCGAGAGCGCGAGCGTCTCGACCCCGTAGCAGTCGGGGTTCCACGCATCGAGCGTGAGGTCGGCACGAATGCGCGCGAGCCCGTTTCTCGCCACGCCCCCGATGTGCTTGAACCAGCCGGACACGTACCAGCCGCCGTCGCCGTCGGGAATCGCCGCGAGCACGGCGCCGTCGGTGAACAGCGTGTTCGCGAGCACCGCACCCGAGTTCGTCTCGAGCGGCACGAGATGGCCCGTGCGCGGTCCCACGTAGTCGAACCAGCCGCCGAGATAGATCCGGCCGCCCTCGCGGGCCATGCAGAGCACCTGGTTGTCGGTCTCCCACGGACCATCCACCAAGGTCTGAGAGAGCGACGGACTCGCCAACGTGGTGAGCACTGCGCAGGTCGCGGCAGCGGCGACCCGCAACGCGGCACGCCCGTGCGTGAGCCGGGCGGCGAAGCGTGAAATGAACATGAGGCCTCCCAAGGGGCGCCGTGGATTCGGCGCCGATCGCCCGGGGAGGAGAACAGTGGCGGTTCGCACAGAGCATGACCGCTCACGATCGCCGCGCAACGGGCCTTCCGGCCCATGCGGCGTGATGACGCACGAGACCGGCGGGCACCGGCCCACCGGTCTCGTGAAGCTGCGAGTCTCTCGCCGGGTGCTACAACCGCACCATCCGGCCCGTGCGCACGCCGTCGCGGCTCTGCAGGCGCACGAAATAGACGCCCGAGCGCAGCGCCGAGCCGTCGGCCGCGCGGCCGTTCCAGCGCACGCTCTGTTCGCCCGCGGCGAACTCGCCCTCGCTCGCCCACACGCGGCGGCCGGACAGGTCCACCACCTCGAGCCGCGCCCAGCCGGCGCGCGGCAGCGAGAAGTGCAGCGTCGCTTCACCGCCGGCCGGGTTCGGCGTCACGCGGCCGAACGCGAACTCGGCGCGCGACGGTCCGGCCGCCGGGCCGTCCGCATCGTCGGCCGGCTGCGCGATCGCGCCCGGCGTGCTCGTCACGCTCACGTTGTCGAGCGCGAACTTGGGACGCGAGCCGGTGGTGCCGCCGGTGCCGTTGTAGAAGTAGAACCGCAGCCGGGCGTTCGCCGCGTTGTTGAACGTGGCGGGCAGCGCCACGTTCGAGATCGTGCCCGAGCCCGCGACGTTGTTCGTGAAGTTCAGCACCGCCGCCGTCGTGAGCTCGGTCCACGAGGTGCCGCCATCCGGGCTCGCGTACACGCGCACCGACGCCTTGCGGTCGCCCGTCGAGTTGAACACCGTGCTCCACGTGAAGCCCAGCACGCCCGCGTTGCGCGAGGTGAAGTTGAGCTTCAGGTCCACCGCGGCCGACGACGTGAGGTCGGTGCTGCCCGTGGAAAGCAGCACGAGCGTGCCGGCCGGATTCGGGCTGACGCCCTTCTGCACGCCGCCCGTGGTGCCGGTCACGAACGTCGAGGTCGCGGTCGTGAGCTTCGTGGCGCTCGGAATCGTGGTGCTGCCGCCCACCGCGACCGAGGCCCAGTAGCTCGCCCCCACGCCGGCGGCGAAGTTGTTCGTCCAGTTCGCCACGTCCGCGAAGTCGGCCGTGAAGTTGCCGCTCGCCATGGGCCAGCCGGTGTTGCTCGAACTGGTGAACGACGCCGCGATCGTGTGCGCGGCCTGCACGTTCGTGAACGTGTAGCTGGCCACCGCGCCGACCGAGGCGCCGTCCACCGTGACCGCGAGGATCGTGAAGCCCGAGTTCGCCGCGATCGTGAACGACTGGTTCGCGCCCGCCGCGACCGACACGGCGCCCGAGGGGCTGATCGTGCCGCCCGTGCCCGCGCTGGCCGTGATCGTGTAGTTCGTGGCGAGCGCCGAGAACGCGGCGGCGATCGTGTGCGCCGCGGTCACGTTCGTGAACGTGTAGCTGGTCACCGCACCGACCGAGGCTCCGTCCACGGTCACGCCGGAGACCTGGAAGCCGCTGTTCGCGGCGATCGTGAACGCCTGGCTCGCACCATGCGCCACGCCGACGGCGCCCGACGGGCTGATCGTGCCGCCCGTGCCCGCGCTGGCGGTGATGATCCACTTGTCCACGGTGAAGTTGGCCGTGTTCGCCGCGCTCGCCGAGTTGCCGGCCGCATCACGCGCGGTGACGCGCACGCGCATGGTCGTGCTCGACAAGTTCGGCACCGTCCAGTTGTACGAGCCGGAGTTCGCGAGGTTCGTGGCGATCGAGTTCGGGTACGTGGCGCCGCCGTCGGTGGAGTACGCCAGGTCCACCGCCGCCACGCCGACGTTGTCGGACGCCGTCCACGTGATCGACTGCGTCGAGACCGCCTTCCACGTGGTGCCGTTCGCGGGGGCCGTGAGCGACACGGTCGGCGCGACCACGTCGCCGCCGGCGGTGCGCCGCGTGGCCCACTGCGCGGCGTTCAGGAAGATCGCGCTGTCCGCCTTCGCGCCCGCGAGTTCATTCCAGCCGTTGAACACCGTGTTGCCCGGCGTCGCCGTGCCGTCGTCCACCGGCGAGCTGTCGCCCACGTAGACCACGCGGCCGTTGCCGTACACCGAATGCGCGACCATCGCCTGCGACGTGCTGCCCTTGGCCACGCCGGTCATCCAGACGTCGCCGGTCACGGTCGAGTTGGTGGCGGGCGACAGCACGAACGTGGTGCCGTTGTGGAACGCGATGCCGGTGGCGTTGCCCCACGGCCCGGTGATGATCGAGTCCGCGGCGGACGTGTTCACGTTCGTGCTGGTCTGCACGATGTTGTTGTTCGTCTCGCCGGTGCTCTGCGAGTGCACGCCCCAGAGCTTCTGCGCGTCGAGCAGGTTCGCGACCTTGGGCGAATCGTAGCCGTCGTTGTTCCGGTCGGAGTTGTCGTGATCCACGATCAGGATCAGGCCGCCGCCGTTGCGCACGAAGTTGAAGACCGCCGTGGACTCGGCCGACGTGAAGCGGATGTTCGGTTCGGCCACCACGAACAGGTCGTAGTTCGACAGGTCGTAGGCGTTCCCGGCGTTGCCGTACGTGATCCCGAACGCCGTGGTCAGCGTGTGGACCGTGTAGCCCTTCTTCACCAGGGCGACGCCGAACGCGGAGATGCCGCCGGTCCAGTAGTTCTCGGACGTCGTGGGCACGATGCCGGACTGCGCGGGCGACGGCACCGGCATCGTGTCGTCGATGATCCAGTCGGCGTTGCCGGCCTGCTCGGCCTTGGTGTTGTCGAACAGCGCCTTCTTCTGCGCGAAGGCCGGCGAGGCGAACAGGCAGACGGCACACAACACACTCATCCAACGGAGCTTCATGGGGGGCACTCTCCCTGCGTCCGTGAGGGGGGAAGACCCCGGGTGCCACGAACATCGGCGGCCCGAAGTCGTGAACGCTCGCAGGATGATCGCGAGCCTCGCCACCATAGTGCGCGGCCCGGGCACCACAAACAGGTTTCGTCGCGCCCCGCCGGACCAGCCGGCCCTCGTGCAGCGCGATCGAACGCGAGCGCGACATCGTTCTTGCTCGCGCGCCGAGCCGCGTGCTACACGGAAGCGTTCGCAGCCGCGCCGAAGTCACCCGGAGATCGCGCATGTCCGACACGCCCGCCGTCGCGCCGTCCGGCCGCAATCCGTGGCTGTGGATTCCGTCGCTCTACCTCGCCGAGGGCCTTCCCTACGTCGTGGTGATGAGCGTGGCGGTCACGCTGTACAAGCGCTTCGGCATGTCGAACACCGACATCGCGCTCTACACGAGCTGGTTCTACCTGCCGTGGGTGATCAAGCCGCTGTGGTCGCCGGTCGTGGACCTGATCGGCACGCGCCGCCGCTGGGTGTGGGTCATGCAGCTGCTGGTCGGCGGCTCGCTGGCCGCGCTCGCGCTCACGCTGCCCGGCCCGGCGTGGCTGCACGCGTCGCTCGTGTGCTTCTGGCTGCTCGCGTTCCAGTCCTCCACCCACGACATCGCGGCCGACGGCTTCTACCTGCTCGCGAACGACGAGGCGCGGCAGGCGCAGTTCGTGGGCGTGCGCACCATGTTCTACCGGATCGCGAACATCTTCGGGCAGGGGCTGCTCGTCATGCTCGCGGGGCGGCTCGAGACCTACACCGGCCGCCCGCACGAAGCCTGGGCGATCACGATCGGCGTGCTGGCCGCACTGTTCCTCGTGTTCGGGCTCTGGCACCGATTCGCGCTGCCGCGGCCCGCCGCCGACCACCCCGGCGACGCGCGCCGGATCCCGCAGTTCACGCGCGAGTTCCTGTCCACGTTCGGCTCGTTCTTCGGCAAGCCGCGCATCCTCGTGCTCATGGCGTTCCTGCTGCTCTACCGCCTCGGCGAGGCGCAGCTCGTCAAGATGGTGTCGCCGTTCCTGCTCGATCCGCGCGAACAGGGCGGGCTCGGGCTCGACACGACCACGGTGGGATTCGTGTACGGCACCGTCGGCATCGCCTCGCTCACGCTGGGCGGCATCCTCGGCGGGCTCGTGATCGCGCGCGACGGGCTCAAGCGCTGGCTGTGGCCCATGCTGTTCGCGATCCACCTTCCCGACGCGATCTTCATCTGGCTGGCGGCCACGCAGCCCGCGCACGTGCCGGTCGTGCTCGCCGGCGTGGCGATCGAGCAGTTCGGCTACGGCTTCGGGTTCACGGCGTACGTCATGTACATGATGTACATCGCCCGCGGCGAACGGCAGACCGCGCACTACGCGATCTGCACGGGCTTCATGGCGCTCGGCATGATGCTGCCCGGCATGTGGAGCGGCTGGCTGCAGGACCAGGTCGGATACCTGAAGTTCTTCACCATCGTGATCGCCGCCACCGTGCCGAGCTTCCTCGTGACCGCGTTCCTGCCGCTCGACGCCGAGTTCGGCCGCAAGCGCGGAGCCTGAGGGGCGCGCGAGCGCGCCGCGCGCCTCAGCGTCCCAGCACGACGAGCCGCTGTACCGCCGTGCGCGAGCCGCAGGCCGCGCGCACGAAGTACACGCCCGCTCCCACCGCGCCGCCCGACTCGTCCGCGCCGTCCCAGTGCAGCGCGTGCGCGCCGGCCGCCAGCGGCCCGTGCGCCAGCGTGCGCACGCGGGCGCCGCGCAGGTCGAACACCGCCACGTCGGCCTGCGGCTCGGCGTGCGGCAGCGCCAGCACGCAGCGCGCGCCGCGCGGCGACGGGTTCGCGCCCTCGAGCCGCAGCGCGAAACGCGCCGCACCTTCCTCCACCCCGGCGCCGGGCGCCGACGGCGTGAACGGGAACGACGGCGAAAGCGCGCCGACGTTGCCGAAGTCGTCACGCGCGCGCAGCGCGAACCAGTACGTGTGGCCGCTCGTGAGGCCGCCGACCGAGAGCGTCTCGGGCGTGCCGCCCGCGTGCGGTGCAAGCGTGGCGAGCGGCGCCGCCAGCAGGAACGCCGCCGAGTCCATGGGCGCGTCCGCCATGCGCAGCTCGTACGCCACCGCGGTGCCGCTCGCTCCGTCGTCGCCGGGCGCGTTCCAGCGCAGCCGCAGCACGCCTTCGGCCACCGGCTCGGCGAGCATGTCGCCCACCACGCCCGGCGGCGTGCGATCGCCGCGCGAGAGCGCGCGCCAGGCGTTCAGCCGGCCGTTGCTCCACACCTTGCCGGTCAGCGCGGGAATCGTGTCCACGGTCGCGAGCAGGAGCGCGCGGATCGCCTCGGGCGAGGCGTGCGGGAACAGCGTCCAGGCGAGCGCGGCCACGCCGGTCACGTGCGGCGCGGCCATGGACGTGCCGTCGAGGTTCTTGTAGAGCCCGCCCGGGATGCACGAGTAGATCAGCGATCCCGGCGCGCCGAGGTCCACCTGCGTCGGGCCCCAGCACGAGAACGTGCTCATGAGGTCGCGGCCGTCCGTGGACGCCACGGTCACCAGGTAGGGCGACGCGTAGCACTGCGGATAGGTGGGCACGGCGTCGATGTTCCAGCGCGTGTTGCCCGCGGAGTTCACGAACAGCTGCCCCGCCGCACCGCACGCGTTGATCGCGTCGAGCTGCGCCTGCCCGCCGGACATGCCGCCCCACGAGTTGTTCGTCAGCCGCACGCCCACCACGAGCGCGTAGTTCAGCGCGGCGATGGCCGCGGACTCGGTGCCCGAACCGGTGGCGTTGATGAACTTGATCGCCACGATCCGGCAGTTCCAGCAGACCCCGGTCACGCCGATGCCGTTGTCCCCCACGGCGCCGATCGTGCCCGCGACGTGCGTGCCGTGCTGGTAGTCGTCCATCGGATCGCCGTCGCCGTTCACGAAGTCGTAGCCGTGCACGTCGTCCACGTAGCCGTTGCCGTCGTCGTCCTCGAAGTTGTCGGGGATCTCGCCGGGGTTGGTCCAGATGTTCGCGGCGAGGTCGGGGTGCGTGTAATCCACGCCGGAGTCCACGACGCCGATCTTCAGGTCCGGGTCGCCCGTGCACAGGTCCCACGCGAGCGTGGCGTCGATGTCGTCGCCGGCGTACGCCCCGCCCTGCCCGGTGTTCCGCATGGCCCAGAGCGACGCGAACGACGGATCGTTCGGCGTGCGGTCGGCGGTGAACACGTGGTTCGGCTGCGCGTACTCGACCGCCGGATCGGCGGCGAGCGCGGCGACCGCCTGTTCGACCGTCATGCCCGAAAAGCGCACGCATTCGCCGCCGATCAGCGGCAGGCCGTCCACGCGCTCGACCGCGGGCAGCACGCCCCGCACGAGCGCGCGGTGCGCGCGGGCCACGCCGGGGCGGTACTTCACGATCACCTCGCCCGGCACGTACGACGCGGCGGCGAATGCGCTGGCGGTGGCGCACGACACGAGCACGCACGTGGCGAACGCCACGGCGAAGGGACGAAGGCGGCCGGTCATGATCGGGTCCGAAGGCGAGGGTGGCGGCTCCGACCGAGGGGGGGATCGGCCGGAACCGGGCGCGCGAGGCGCCGGTCACATCTGCAGAGGTGGCGCTTCACCGCCCGGTGATACCCGCCGGCCGCGGCGCACCGGGCGCCTTCTCCTCCGCCAGCATGGCGGGATCGCTCGCCCACAGCGTGACGATCCCGAGCCGGCGGCGCGCCCCGTGCGCGAGCGAATCGAGCTGCGCCGCGGCCGCCGCGCCGGGCCGCCCGGGTTCGGGCACGTACACCGCCCACCAGCGCGCGCGCGCCGCCGTGGCGGCGAGCGAGTCGGGCGCGAGCAGCCGCCCGGCGCCGAACAGCGCGCCGCCGCGGTAGTACTCGAGCCGCGGCTCCGCCGTCAGCAGCCGCCCGCGCGGCAGGTCGGGCGCCTGGTCGCACACGAGCAGGCTGTGCGGATCGGCGGCGAACAGCTGGTCGCCCGGCTTGAGCTGCGCGCGCACGGCGGCGATCGCGCGCTGCAAGTCGGCGGCTTCGGCGAGCGGCGGCCGCAGCATGGTCGAACGCCCGGCCAGCACCAGCAGCGCCCCCGCGAGCACCGGCTTCAGCCGCGGCCACGGCAGCACGTCGAGCCCGGCCGCGAACAGCACGCACCAGTACGGCAGCGTGAAGTACATGTAGCGCGAAGCGAACAGGTGCGGTCCGCGCAGCGACACCGCGTAGGTGGTCGCGATCGCGCCCAGCGCCATGCCCGCCACGAACCGTGCGGCACGCGCGCGGCGCGGATCGCCGCCGCCGCGCAGCGCGAACGCCGCGAGCAGCCCCAGCGGCGGCACCAGGTAGACGGCGCCGAACGCCAGCTTGCGCGCGAGATCGGCGAGGTCGGCGAACGCCGGGTGCGCGACCCACGTGTGCCGCGACAGCGACAGCTGCGCCGGCAGCAGCCACAGCAGCGGCGCGACCGCCAGCGCCAGCAGCGCGTGGATCGCCAGCCACGCGCGCACGCGCGCGGCATTACGGCGCACCGCCACGAGCGCACCCGCGCCCAGCAGCGCGATCACCACCGCCGCGAGGTAGTGCGTGTACAGCGCGAGCGCGGCCGCGGCGATCCAGCCCGCGGCGTGGCGCAGCCGGCCGCGCTCGACCCAGCGCCACGCCGACCATGCGGCGAGCAGCAGCACCAGCGTGAGCAGGCCGTAGCCGCGCAGCTCCTGCGAGAAGTAGACGTGCGACGGATGCAGCGCGAGCAGCGCCGCCGCGAGCAGCGCCGTGCGGCGGCCGAACAGCGCACGCGCGAAGCCGTAGGTGACCGCCACGGTCAGGAGCCCGAACGCCAGCGGCAACGTCTTGAGCCAGAGCGGCGATTCACCGCCGACCGCCAGCCACAGCGACACGAGCAGCGTGGGCAGCGGCGGATGGATGTCGCCGGGCAGCAGCGCGAGGCTCTCGGGCAGCGGGTGCCGTGCCATCCACAGCGTGAACAGTTCGTCGAACCAGAGCGGCGTGCGCAGCGCTTCGCGCACGCGCAGCAGCGCCGCCGCCAGCAGCACGAGCGGCAGCAGCACGCGCGCGGGCAGCCGCCACGGATCGTCGTCGGACGCCGCAGGCACGGCGTCGCTCGCGCGCGCCGCCTCGGCCGGGTGCTGCTCGCGCCACTGCGCGCGGGTGATGCGGCCGTCGAGCAGCACGAGCGGCCGGAACCGCGCGCCGGGCACCACCACCACGTGGTAGAGGTGCCACACCAGCGCCACGAACAGCGCGAGCATGGCTTCCTTGCTGTGCACCAGGTACGCGACGCCGAACGCCGAATCGGGCAGGCGGTTGCCGAAGAACACCGGGAACCACAGCAGCACCCCGGTCGTGGCCATGACCGGCGTGCCCGCGAGCACCGCGAAGTAGTGCGCCTTCTGCCGGAACTCGTGGCGGTCGAACGCCGGGGGTTCGGGCCGCAGCCGCAGCTGCCACAGCACCAGCGCCGCCGCCTCGCGCAGGTCGCGCGCGCCGGGCAGCAGCGGCCACGCCGCGCGCACGTCGCCGCGCGCATGCACCAGCCGCGCCGCCAGCCACGCGGCGTGCACGAGCGCCGTGGCGAGCAGCAGCACGCCCGCGGCGCGGTGCAGCGCGTGCAGCATGCCGAGCCCGCCGAGCGCGAACCCGAGCGCGCGGAACTCCGCCCGGTCGGCGAGGTGCAGCGGCAGCCCCGAAAGCGCGAGCAGCACGAACGCCAGCACCAGCGCGCCGTGCTGCAGCCGCGCGAACGCCGGCACGCGCGGCACCAGTTCGGCGTCGTCCGGCCGCGGCGCCGGCGGCGCGTGACGCCACGTGCGGCGCTGCGCGTCGGCGAGCACGCCGGCGCCGAACACGAGCACGACCAGCAGGCCGAAGCCGCCGAAGAACGCCTTCACGCGCGCGAGCACCGGGTCGCGCGCGACGCGCAGCCCCAGGTGGTTGGCGCCGGACATGGCGAAGCGCAGCTGCACGCCGCGATGGCAGCCGTCGCGTCCGCAGGTGGCGCTCAGCCGCCGCGCGTGCACGGTGGACGCCGTGTCCGACGGCGCGCGCACGCCGTGCGCGGTGTGGCAGTCCACGCACACCGCGGCGCGCGCCGAACCCAGCGCCAGCGCGCGCGCGTGGAAGCTGCGGCGGTACGACGGCACCGCGCCCGGCTCCACGCCGCGCGCCGCCATGCGTTCGCCGTCGGCGTGGCACGGCTCGCACTGCGCGAGCAGCCCGGCGCGCGACGCGCGCTCGCGCACGGGGCGCACCGCGTGCGGATCGCCGCCGCCGTGGCAGTACGCGCAGGCGGGCGCGGCGTGCGTCGAGTCGGCGGCGTGCTCGCCCGCCGCGTGGCGGCTGCGCGCGTACTCGGCCGCGACCGCGGCGTGGCGCGCCCGCGTCTCGGCGGTGCCCGGCGCGTGGCAATCGTCCGCGCAGCGCACGCGCCGCGGTGCAGCCGGGGTGCCGCGCGCATGCGGGTAGCGCCGCACGTCGTCGTGGCACTGCGTGCAGTCGAGCGTGCCGTGCACCGACGCGGCGAACGCGGCCGGCGGCACCGTGAGCAGGCGCGCGTCCCCGCGCAGCGAATCCCGCACGAGCAGCCCGGGCATGCCGTGGCACTCGAGGCAGCGCACGCGTTCGCGCGCCGTGAACTCGAGCGGCCCGGGCGGCAACCGGTAGTCGGCCGCGAACGGCGGCGGCGCGACGCTCGCGGCCGCGGCGCAGGCGAGCGCGAGCGCGCACAGTACCGCCCCCGCCACGGCCGCGCGTGCGTTCATGCGCGTGCGCCGCGCGCGATGGCGTCGGCGGCCCGAATCGCCAGCGCCACGCCGGTGAGCGTCGGAGTCACGGCGCCGCCCGAGCCCACGAACATGCCCAGCCCGATCGCGTACAGCCCCGGCGTGTCGTGCACCGCGCCGAACGTGTCCACGACCCCGTCCTTCGGGTCGCGGCTCATGCGGTGCGTGCCCATGTAGTGCGCGAACGCCCCGAAGCCTTCGAGTTCCGGGAAGAACCGCTCGTGTGCGCCGGCCGCGTCGGCCACGCGATCGAACAGCGTGCGCGCGTAGGCGTACGTCGCACGGTCGAAGTCGCTCGAGTCGTAGTGCACGTGCGCGACCGGGTCGCCGTAGCGGTCCTTGTCCTTCGACAGGGCCACGAACTTGGCGCCGGTCGTGTCGGACTCGGCGTGCATGCCCACCTGCCGGCAGTGCTTGACCACCTCGAACGCACGCAGCGCGTCGGCGAGCGAGCCCGCGTTCGCGGCGTCGCGCACGTGCGTGAGCGACGGCTTGGACGGCAGCTCGATCTTGACGCCGCCGTGCTTCCCGCGCCCGGGCGGGTCCACGAACTGGTCGCTCTGCGCGGTCCAGAAGCCCACGCGCCCGGCGAACAGGGCGTCGTGCACGTGCAGGTGGCCGATCCAGATGTGATGGAACACCAGGTGGCGCCCCACGTGCCCGTGCGTGTTGCCGAGCCCGTCCGGATGCTTCGCGTCGCGCGAGAGCAGCAGCAGCCGGGCGCTCTCGAACGCGGCTCCGGCCACGATCACGAGGTCGGCGGCGTGCTCGCGTTCGCGCCCGTCGCCGTTCGCGCACCACGCCACGCCGCGCGCGCGGCCCGTGGCGTCGGTGACGACGCGCCGCACCGTGGCGTCGGTGCGCACGCGGCAGCGCCCGGTCGCCATGGCGAGGCGCAGGTGGTGCGTGGACGAATAGCGTGCGCCGTTCGGGCACACCTGGCACTCGCCCACGTTCATGCACGCGGGCCGGCCTTCGTACGCGGCGCGCGTGCGCGCCTGCGGCGTCGAGTGCACGCGGATACCCGCGGCCTCGAGCCGGGCGGCGAGCCACGCATCGTCGGGCGTCAGCTCGAACGGCGGCAGCGGGTAGGGCCGCGACCGCCACGGCGCCCACGGGTTGTCGGCGTCGGTGCCCGACACGCCGAGCTGCGCTTCGGCGCGGCACAACCACGGCTCGAGTTCGGCGTACGACAGCGGCCAGTCCATGCCGAAGCCGTAGCGACTCTTCGTGAGGTGATCGTTCGGCGACATGCGCGTGGCCAGCCCGGTCCACGCCGTGCCGGCGCCGCCCAGGCGCAGCACGGATTCGCGCTGCAGCTCGCGCGCGTAGCTGCCGTCGTTGGTCATGCGGCGCAGGTCGGGCGCGATGGACCGCGCCGGGTCGTCGTAGCCGTACTCGACCGTCTCCACGAACCGCTCGCGGTGCGGGTACGGGAAGTCGGGACCCTTCTCGAACACGGTCACCTCGAGCCCGGCACGCGTGAGTTCGTACGCCAGCGTCGAGCCCATCATGCCCGAGCCCACGATCGCCACGCGGCGCGCGCTCATGCGACCGGCTCCCCCTTCGCGGCGCGCACGATCGCGCGCGGCATGCCCGGCCACGCGTCGTAGCCCGACAGCACCCACGCGTCGGTGGCGGCGAAGCGCACGAACACCTCGCGCACCACGTGGCGGGCGAAGCGCGCCTCGTCGCGCGCGAACGCGATGCGGCGGGCGCGTGCCCACCCGCGCGCGGGCGCCAGCGCCGCGACGATGCGCCGCTGCAGCGCGGGCGGTGCGCTGCGGAAGCCGGGCGAGCCCGCCGCGCGCGCGGCGCCGTCCACGTGGCGCTCGAAGCGTTCGTACAGCGCCCGCGCGCCGCGCACGTGCCGCGCGCGCCAGCGGAAGCAGTCCACGTAGTGCCCGGGCTCGACGCGCGCGTCGAGCAGCGCCAGCACCGTGGCGCGCAGCACATCGGCGGTCGAGTCGGCGAGCGGTCCGCGCGGGGCGTCGGCGAGCGCGCCCGAGAACAGCCACGGCAGGAGCGTCGAGCGCTTCCACGCAGCCGCGCCGGCCGCGGCGACGAGCGCGAACGCGGAGCCCGTGAGGAAGCGGCGGCGGCTGAAGGGCATGCGGGGGCCGTGCGGATGGACGGAGAGAACGCGGACAGCACCCCAACTCGCCGCGCAACGTAGCACCCGCTCCGGGAGCGGGCCACCCGTGCGCGCCGCTACGCCTTCGGCTTCGCCTTACTCGCGTACTTCCAGTTGCGCGCCTTGCCCTCGGCGAGCCATTCGAGCGTCTGCGCGAGCCGCGCGGCGCGCGTCGCGGGGCGTTTCGCCTCGGTGATCCACTCGAGGTACTCGCGACGATGGCTCGGCGCGAAGCCGTCCCACGTGGCGCGCGCCTTCGCGTGCTTCGCGAGCGCAGCCTTGAGGTCGGCGGGCACCGGGATCGGCGCGCGCGTGCCGGGCCGCGTGACCGGGCGGGCGGTACGCGTCGCGGGCTCGTTCAGCTTCATCGCCGCCTTCACCATGCGCGCGAACGTGGTCTTCGTGGGCAGGTCGGCGAGCGACGCGATGCGCCCCAGCTGGCCCATGGCGTCCGCCGACTTCTCGCCCTTCGCGCCGGGCACCAGTGCGCCCTTCCAGAACCCGAACGCGCAGTGCTGCTGGAACGCCGCCATGCTGCAGAGGATCTCGCCTTCGTACAGGAAGTGCGGGAAGCTCCACTTGAGCGTCTCGACCACGCCGGGACACTGCGCGTGGATACGCGCGCGCAGCTCGGTGAGGATCGGGCGGGCGAAGGGCCGGGACCTGGCGATGTAGGCGGTGATGCGGGCGTCACGCACGCTCATGCGACCTCCGGGGTAGTGGGCACCGGCCGAGCACGCTAGCCGTTCCCGGCGGCGCCGTCACCGGAAAGTGCGCTGGCCCCGGCGATCTGCCGCGTTCGTCGCCGCCGCGCTGGCCAGCGGGCGGCTCCCCGGCTAGCGTCCCGGCCCTACCCCATCCATCCGGAGGTGCCGCATGAAGAAGATCCTGGTCGCCGTGGTGCTGGTCGTCGTGATCCTCGTGCTCGGCGTGGCCGGGCTGGCGATGACCAAGCCGACGCACTACCGCATCGTGCGCAGCGCGACCGTCGGTGCGCCGCCCGCCGCGGTGTTCGAGCAGATCGACGACCTGCACGCGTTCCCGTCGTGGTCGCCGTGGCAGAAGCTCGATCCCGCCATGCAGGTGAGCTACTCGGGCGCGGCGCGCGGCGTCGGCGCGATCTACGAGTGGAAGGGCAACAAGGACGCCGGCGAAGGCCGCATGTCCATCACCGAGAGCGTGCCCGCCGACCACGTGACCATGAAGCTCGAGTTCCTCAAGCCGTTCGCCTCGACCGCCATGACCACGCTGAAGCTCGCGCCCGAGGGCGAGGGCACCAAGGTCGAATGGGCCATGGAAGGCGACAACGACTTCATGGGCAAGGTCATGTGCGTGTTCATGGACATGGACGCCATGGTCGGCAAGGACTTCGTCGAAGGACTCGCGAACCTCGACCGCGTGACGCGGGAAGCCGCGGGCGCTGCGGGTGCCGCAGGCGCGGCGAGCGCCGATTCGAGCGGGGCCGCGGCCGCGGACACCACGGCGGCGACGCACTGACGTTCGCGCGCGCTCGCGCGCGGTCAGGAAGAAGAACCCGAGGGGCCCGCGCCGGTCAGGCGTCGGGCCCTTCGAAGTCCGCGGCGCCGATCTCCATGACGGTGGAGAGCTTGGCGGCGTAGGGCTCGGCCTTGAGGAACCGCAGCATGGCGAGCGCGTCGGACGCCAGCGCGGTGTCGGCCAGCGCCACGCCGACCTGCCCGAGCAGCAGGTGCATGTTCGGGTCCTCGAACGTGATGTGGCCGATCGCGTGCAGCGCCACCTCGCGGGCCTCCTCGAGGTGCCCGGCGCGCGAAGCGTCGAGCGCGAACTCGAAGTACAGCTTCTCGCGCGCGATCTCGGCGCCCTTGTAGCGGCAGCGCGCGGCCCACGCGTCGTCGGGCGACTGCACGGTGCCGGTCTCGGCGACGGCCGCTCCGGTGCAGCGCGGGCAACGGTCGAACGCGAAGTGCTTCACGCCCGCGCCCTCGAGGTCGCGCAGCATCTGCAGGAAGCCCGTCATGGTCAGCATCGGGATCTCGGCGCCCGCCCCGTCGCGGCCCATGTGGTCCTTGTAGTCCGCGGCGCGCAGCGGCGAGCTGAAGAACAGCGCCGCGCGTTCGCCCGTGTCGGGCATGGCGAACGTGGCCAGGTTCTGGCCCGCGGCCAGCGTGGTGATCGCCGGCACGTCCTCGCCGGGCCGCTTGCCGGTACGCAGGCGCTCCTGCCACTTGCCCTGGAACTCGGCGAACTCGGCGCTCTCCTCGTTCGCCTGGAGGCTCGCGGGCAGTGCGCGTACGGGCTGGGCGAGCAGCGCGGCGTACAGCGGCACCTGCCGCGGGGGCGGCGGCGGCGCGTCCGCCACGACGGGTTCGGGCTTCTTCCTGCCGAACAGCTTGCTGAACATGAGTTCCTCCGAAAGAAGCGCGAAAGGTAAGCGCTCGCGGGTCGCGGGGAAAGTGCGGAGTTGCCGCCGCGGCCGGGCTACGGCGCCTGCGGCGCCTCCGGCGCCTGCGCCCGGGCGGCGCGGGCCGCGAACAGCGCGCGCAGCGTGTCGGCGTACGGGCTCGTGCGCCGCACCGCCACGCCCATGTCGGCGCGCAGCGCGGCCGCGGTCCAGATCTCGTACCCGGCGCGGAACCGCGGGTCGGCGAGCATGGCGTCGCGCATCTCGGCGTAGTGCGGGTGCGGCAGGTACACGAGGTCGGGCGCCTCGCGCCGCACCACGCTGTCGGCGCTCACGTGCGCCAGCGCCATGGAGCGCTCGTTCAGCCCCGACAGGTCCACGATGCGCCGGCCCGGGGCGAGCGCGGCCGGCAGCCCCACCTCGGTGGTCGCCAGGGTGAGGTCGTCGGGCAGCGCCGAGACGCGGTCGAGCCCAACCCAGTAGTCCGCCCAGTTCGCGCGGTACGCGGCCTCGAGCGAGAACCGCCCGGGCCCGTCGGCCGACGGCACCGTGGCGTGCGCTGCGATCCGGCGCACCGCCACGCTCGCGACGAGCAGCGCCACCAGCGTCACGGCCAGCGAACGCGGCCACGCGGCGGGAAAGTCGCGCGCCAGCCGCGCGAGCGACGTGGCGGCGAGGAACGCGAGCACCGGCAGCAGCGGCATCTGGAAGCGGCCGGCGTAGCCCATGATCGGCACCACCGCGACCGCGTGGTAGGCGGTGAACGCCAGCCCCGCGCCGAGCAGCGCCTTTTCGAGCGCCGCCGATTCGCGCCACCAGCGCAGCGGCTGCAGCACGATGGCCGCCGCGATCGCGATGCGCAGCGCGCTCATGGAACGCAGGAACGCGCCGGTCTCGGCCAGCGCCACGCCCGCGTAGGCGGCGCGCAGCGTGGGGCCGTAGAAGCCCGCGGTCTTGACGAAGAACGGCAGCGGCAGCGGTGCATGCAGCCACCACGCGAACGCAGCCGACTGCGCCCCGGCGGCGAGCGCCGCGAACGTGGCCGCGCGTGCCCAGCCGCGCTTCTCGCGCGGGTGACGCGCGCACCACATGGCGACCAGCGGCGCGCCGAACGTGAACACGAGCAGGTCGGGCCGCACCGCGAACGCCGCACCGCCGAACAGCCCCAGCGTGAGCGACGCGTCGTCGGAATCGAGCCGCGCGCTCGCCTGCGCGAGCAGCAGCCACACGGTGAGGTACGCGAGCGCGAACGTGGTGTCCATGCCGCTCGCGAAGTGCCGCGCCAGCGCCGGCGCGCCGTACGCGAGCGTGAACGCGACCAGCGCGAACGTGGCGGCGCGCCGGCGCGGCGCACCGCGCGTGAGCGACACCAGCAGCCGGGACAGGAACAGCAGGAACAGCGCGCCCGCCAGCAGGCTCGAGCCCAGCGCCACGCGCACGACGTCGCCGCCGAACGCCAGCGCCAGCGGCGCGACCACGCTGAGGAACGCGGGCGACGTGAGCCCGTACGTGCCCGGCCCGCCGGGCGCGAACGCCGGCACGCCGTGCGCGAGCAGCTGCTGCGCGTAGCGCACGAACATCCACGCGTCGTCCCACACCGACGTGGCGCGCACCTCGCGCGCGACGTGCGCGGCGAAGAGCGCGAAGCACGCGAGCGCAACGGCCCACAACAGCGGCGTCTGGGCGTTCGAACGATTCATGCGGGCACCGTAGCAGCGGCCCCGCGCGAAGCAAACGTCAGCGCTGCCGGCCCGTGAGCAGCACCGCGACGCGTTCGTCCACGCTCACCCAGCGCGCACGCTTGAGCGCCAGCAGCCCCGCCAGGCTCGCGGCCCCGGTCGCGTCGGCGTTCACGCCCGCCGCCTGCGCCATGTCGCGCGCCTCGAGCAGCGTGGCCTCGTCCACCGTGACGGGCCAGCCGCCCGACTCGAGCATGCCCTCGACGATCGCGAACCAGTCGTAGGTCTCGTCGTCGAGAATGCCGTGCGCCACCGAATGCGGCGCGATCTCCCACGCCCACATGTAGCTGGCGCGGTGATCGAGCGCATGCAGCAGCGCCGACCGCACGTCGTCGGCATGGCTCGGCGCGCGCAGCCGCACCGCCCACGCCGGATCGTCGTGGTGCGCGCCCGGAATGGCGCGCTCGCGGATGCGCTCGTACGCGCGGCGCAGCGGCCAGCAGCCGCGGGTCTGCACGGCGTGCAGCTTGGGCAGCGATTCGATCACGCCCTGCTCGCGCGCGTGGCGCAGGCCCTGGATCACGCCGCTCGCCAGCGCGCCGCCGCCGACCTGCACGAACACGCGGTCGAGCCGGTTGCCCGAACTCTGCAGCTGCGACGCCAGCTCCCAGCCGATCGTGGCGCCACCTTCGACGCCCAGCCCGTTCTCGTTGCCCTGCACGCAGAACGGCAGCGCACCGCGCGCGATCGCGTCGCGGAACCCGTGCACGCACGGGTCGCCCGTCACGCCCTCGGCGCGCTCGCACACCGCGATCTTCGCGCCCAGCGCCTGCAGGCGTTCGACCACGCGCGGCTCGGCGTCGGGCGGAATGAACACTTCGAGCGGGCGATCGGTCGCACGCGCGACCACCGCGGCGGCCAGCGCCGCGTTGCCGCACGAGGCGATCGCGAGCCCGCGGCGATTGGTTTCCTCGCGCGTGGTCAGACCCGCGCGCTCGCTGACCTCGAGGTGCAGCGCGAGCGCGAACAGGTGCCGGGCCTTGTGCGAGCCGGACACGTTGCCGGTCTCGTTCTTGACCCACACTTCGCCCTCGGGCATGCGCACCGCCTGCGCGAGCGCGGTGTTCGGCGCCAGCGGCGTGGCCGCGAACCCGTGGCCCTCGACCGCGGCCACCCGGGCGTCGAGTTCCTCGACCATGTCCACGTACGCGGCGTCGGACAGCCCGAGCCGGCGCGCGCGCCAGTACGAGTGCAGCAGTTCGCGATGGCGCACGAACGGCTGCGGCGACGTGCCGAGCGCGAAGCGCGCACGCGTCATGTCCGGTTCGCTCACGAGCAGGTGCTCGCGCCCGTCGCCGCCGTCCGCATGCGGACAACGGAACGGGTACGGATCACGCGCGTCCGGCTCCGCGCCGCACGAGATGCAGTGCAGGCGCGTCAGCGGTTCGGCTCTCACAGGTGCTCCAGCGCTCCCGTGCGGGCGTTGAACTCCTCGATCATCGCGTCCCACTGCGGCATCACCGCGTGCAGCCCCTTCCAGAACTTCTGGTCGGCGCGCTCGGTGAAGTGCTCGAGCGAGATGCCGCGCTGCTCGACCCACGTGTAGTAGCCGAGGTTGAAGATGCGGCGGCGGTCCTGTTCGTTGAGTTCGAGTACGTGGTCGGCACGCGTCTCGTAGAGCCAGTGCTGGATCTCGTGCTCGGCGACCCGCTCGTCCACGCCCTTGGGGAAGTCCTCGGCCAGCGTCTTCTGGTGCTCGCTGCCGTACATGCGGTCGCCGTCGGTCGCGACGGTGATGATCGCGTCGTTCGGGCCAAGCCCGAGCTTCTCGGCCGTCTTGATCGCGGCGAGCACGTTGCAGATGGACGACAGCCCGAAGCTCGACAGCGTCGCGAGCACTTCGGCCGGCACGCCGTGGCGCCGCGCGAGGAACTCGCGGCCGGCGGGCGACTGGAACACCACGCCGAGGCGGTCGGTCGCCTGGTCCGAGATCGCCGCCACCACGTCGGTGTTCATGACGTTGTGGATGAGCGGCACGTGCTTGTCGCCGATGCCCTGGATGTTGTGTTCGCCGAAGCCGTTCTCGAGCAGCGTCGGGCATTCGAGCGCTTCGGCCGCCACGATGCGCGTGCCGAAGTGCTCCTTGAGGTAGTCGCCCGCGCCGATCGTGCCCGCCGAACCCGTGGCCGAGACGAACCCCGCCAGCCGCAGCGACGGCTGCTTCGCGTGCAGCGCCCGGAAGATGGCGCCCAGCGCGCTGCCGGTGACGTGGTAGTGGCCGAGGTGATTGGCGTACTCGGAGAACTGGTTGAGGATGACGTTGTGCGGATCCTTCTCGAGCATCGCGCACTCGTCGTAGATCTCCTTCACGTTCGACTCGGAGCCCGGCGTGCGGATGATGTCGCCCGGCTGCGTGACCCAGTGGTCGAGCCACTCGAAACGTTCGGCGCTCATGCCCTGCGGCAGCACGGCCACGCCGCGGCACTCCATGATGCGCGAGATCGCGACGCCGCCGCGGCAGTAGTTGCCGGTCGAGGGCCACACGGCGCGCTGGCTGGTGGGATCGAAGCGGCCCGTGACGATGCGCGGCGCCAGGCACGAGTAGGCGGCCAGCACCTTGTGCGCGTGGATCATGGGGAAGCGGTCGCCGAACGCCACGATGATCGGCGAGTCCACGCCCGTGAAGCTCTTGGGCAGCACCACGTGCTCGGGCAGCGCGGCCCGGCCGCGGCGGGTGGAGTCGTTCCACCAGTGCACGCGGAACAGGTTCAGCGGGTGCGGCGCGTCGGGGTCGACCGCGGTCAGCGCGTTCGTGATCTTCGCCGGGATCTTGTCCGGCGAGGCGAGCTGCTCGAACGTGGGCAGCGCGATCTTCGCGTCGCGGAAGCGCTGCACGGCGTGGTCGTAGGTCTTCTGGTCGGTGATCGCCGTCTCCATCCCGGCAACGGTGGTGCTCATGGCTCTATCCCTTCCGCCGGGAGCTTGGCCCGGGCGTTCTCTGGTGGGTGTCACTCGCCGGGGAGACTATCAGGGCGTTGCCGGATGCCGGGATGGGCCGATGGGGGTAGTGGCGCCGAGCGCGCGCTCCAGTGCCGTCCCCAGCCGGGACTTGCGCTTTTCCCGATGTGGCCCGCCAGCGCACGTCCCCTCGGGTGCCGGCGGGCCGGTCCACCTTTCCCCCGGGAAAGTCCGAGTAACCGCATGTCGGCGGTACCGCCCGACGGTCGCATCCTGTTCGCCCGACGCGACCGGGAGCATTTCGGTTTCCTGAACGACGCCTTCGAGGCGCCGTTCGTGTTCGAGGGCCGGCGGTGGCCCAGCCGGGCGGCGTGGGCGCACGAGCGGCTCGGCCGGCCGTACGACCGGCGCGACGCGCTGCGCGCCCAGTTCGCGCAGCACCCCGAGTTGCGCCGCGCGCTGCTCGACACCGGCACTGCCACGCTCGTGGACGACTCGGCGGGCGAACGCGGCGCCGGCCCGCCCGAGGCGGCGTTCCTGTCGGGCGCACTGCTCATGGCGCTGCGTGCGGAACTTGTCGCGCACGAGCACGCCGCCGATGTGGGCACGCCGAACTGGCTCGACGAACTGCTCGCGAGCCTGGCCTGGCTGGGGCCCTAGGCGGGACCTACTTCCGCCGCCACTCCCCGCTGGCGTCCACCATTTCGTAGCGATCGAGGTGGTGCTTGCCCTCGCGCGCCACGAAGCGGATGCCTTCGAGCAGGCGCTGGAACTCGTCTTCGCGCGTGACCGGCGAGAACCCGACGCGCACCCAGCCGGGCTTCACGCCGCAGTGGCCCTGCTCGAGCAGCTTGCGGATGCGCAGCGACACGTGGTCGTCGATGCCGAGCAGTTCGTGGCCGTACGGGCCCGCGCACATGCAGCCGCCGCGCACCTGCACGCCGAAGTAGTCGTTGAGCAGCGCGACCGCGAAGTTGTGGTGCAGGCCGTGGAAGATCATGGACACGATGCCGAGCCGCTCGACCGACAGGTCGCCCAGGATCTCGATGCCCGGTTCGCGCGTCCACTCGGCCAGCGCGCGCTTGAGGTAGTCCTGCTCGATCCGGAACGTGCGCTCGTGACCGATCGCGGCCTTGAGGTCGAACGCCAGCCCCGCCTGGATGCAGCCCACGATCGGCGGCGTGCCGCCGGTCTCGCGGTGCGAGGTGTCGCGCAGGTAGACGTGCTCGTCGGGCGACGTGTACAGCACCGTGCCGCCGCCGGGCTCGACCGGCACGCGGTTCGAGAACAGCGAACGGTCGGCCACGAGCAGCCCCGGCGAGCGCGGCCCGCCGAGGAACTTGTGCACGGACAGGAACACCGCGTCGAGCCGCGCCGCGTGGTCGGGCCTGCCGTCCGCGCCCACCGGCGCCAGGTCCATGTCCACGTAGGGGCCGGCGGCCGCGTAGTCGAAGAACGCGAGCGCGCCGTGCGCGTGCAGCACGCGCGCGAGCCCGTGGCAGTCGTTGCGGATCCCGGTCACGTTGCTGGCCGCCGAGAACGTGCCGATCTTGAGCGGCGCGTGCGCGTACTTCTTGAGCAGTTCGTCGAGCGCCTCGGCCGACACGCGGCCGTGCGCGTCGAACGGCACGTACACCGTCTCGGCGATCGTCTCGCGCCACGTGATGTCGTTGCTGTGGTGCTCCATGTGGCTGCGGAACACCACGGGCCGCGCCTCGTCGGCGATCAGCCGCGAGACTTCGTAGCGGTCTTCCAGCTGGCTCGGGACGCGCATGCCCATGGCCTGGATGAGCCGGTTGACCGCGCCCGTCGAGCCCGAGCCCACCGGCAGCACGACGTGGTCGGCGTCGGCGTGCAGGTAGCCGGCGATGCGCTTGAACGCGCGCTCGTACCAGTGCGTCATGAGCCGCCCGGTCGAACTGGTCTCGGTGTGCGTGTTCGCCATGAACGGCAGCACGCGCGTGTTGAGCGCGTCCTCGACCGAGCGATGGAACCGCCCCGACGCCACGTAGTCGAAATACAGCAGCGGCTGCTCGCCCTCGGGCGTCACGAGCCGCGCGTCGGCGCCGATCACGCCCTGCTGCAGCGCTGCGACGAACGCGCGCTCGTCGGCGGCGTCGGAGGCGGCGTAGGGCGCGATCAGCGCGTCGGAGTCGAGATCCACGAGCTTCGGCATCGTGTGCGTGACGGCCATGCGGCGCTCCGGGTGAGTACGGGGTGGAAGGACGGACGAGCGCGAAGCTAGGACGCGCGGCCGGGCGCGGCAAGCACGGCGCGCCATGTCCCGGCTCCGTCACGAAACCGGCAGCGCTGCCAGTTCCTGACGAAGTCGCGACGACGCGGCGCGCCGCGAAACCGCGCCGGCCGCGTACACGCGCCGCTCACCCGCCCGGCTTCACCGCCAGCGTCGCGAAGCACGGCGCGAAGAACCGGTCCAACGGGTGCTCCGCCCAGCGGTCCTCGAAGAAGCCGGCCAGCAGCAGGCCGGCTTCCAACTGCCCGCCGATCTGGTCGTCGAGCGTGTGGCCGAACGACACGGGCTCGCCGGCTTCGGCCATGCGGGCGAGTTGTTCGCTCGTGCGCGAGGCGAGGTCCGAATAGGGCAGCGCGTGGCGCGCCACGAACTCGCCGCGGTCCACCTCGGCCTCGTCGAACAGGTAGAGCGCCGGGTTCACCATGCCGGACAACAGCCGCCCGCCCGGACGCAGCACGCGCGCGCACTCGCGCCACACCGGGCGCACGTCGGGCACGAACCCGTTCGAGCAGGGGTGGAAGACCACATCGAACGACGCGTCCGCGAACCGCGACAGGTCGCGCATGTCGCCCTGTTCGAGCCGCATGGCCAGCCCGTCGCGTTCCGCCACGGCCCGGTCTTGCGCCAGCTGCGCCGGCGAGTTGTCGAGCAGCGTCACGCGGGCGCCCGCGGCGGCGAGCACGCAGGCCTGCTGCCCGCCGCCCGAAGCCAGCGCCAGCAGGTCGCGGCCGGCCACGCCGCCGAACCACTCGCGCGGCACCGCGCGGGTGGGCGTGAGAATCACCGACCAGTCGCCGGAACGGGCGCGTGCGATCTCCTCCGGCGTCACCGGCACGGTCCAGCGGTTGCCCATCGCGACCAGCCGGTCCCAGGCGTGTTCGTTGAACTCGCGGACGTCCATGCGAATCGCTCCTTCCCGATGAATGCCAAGCTCTTGCGAAGCGTTGCCGGATGGTACTTGAGGAGCATGGCAAGCGCTGCTCCCGCCGGAGCACACTGCCGGAGCCATGAATACCACTCCTCATGCAGCACCCGTCCCCCCGACCCTGATTGCGATGGGCGGGAACAGTCTCCTCGATCCCAAGCTTCCTCCCACCGTCGAGAACCAGTTCGCCGTCACCGCGCGTGCCGTCGTGCCGGTCGCGGGCCTGATCGCCCGCGGCGTGCACGTGGTGCTCACGCACGGCAACGGACCGCAGGTCGGCTTCATGCAGCTGCGCGTCGAACTGTCCAAGCAGCAGATGCACGAAGTCCCGCTCGACTCGCTGGTCGCCGACTCGCAGGGTGCGCTGGGCTACATGATCCAGCGTGACCTGCGCGAGTACCTGCGGCTCCACGGGCAGTCCACCGAAGTGGCGACCGTGGTCACGGAAGTCGAAGTGGACCCGAACGACAAGGCCTTCACGGAGCCGACCAAGCCGATCGGCAAGTTCTACTCCGAAGCCGAGGCCGACAAGCTCAAGTCCGAACGTCACTGGGACATGGTCGAGGACTCGCACCGCGGCTGGCGCCGCGTGGTGGCGAGCCCGGCCCCCATCTCGATCGTGCAGCTCGACACCATCCGCCGGCTCGTGGACGCCGGCGTCACGGTGATCGCCTGCGGCGGCGGCGGCATTCCGGTCATGCGTGACGAGACCGGGCACATCCGCGGACTCGAAGCGGTCATCGACAAGGACCGCGCCAGCGCGCTGCTCGCCGTGCAACTGGGCGTGAAGCGCATGTTCATCACCACGGGCGTGGACGCGGTGTACCGCGACTACCTGACCGACCACCGCACGGCGCTGCGCGAGACCACGATCTCCGAGCTCACGGCCATGGCGGCGGCGGGACAGTTCCCGCCCGGAAGCATGGGACCGAAGATCGAAGCGGCGCTGTATTTCCTGGAGCGCGGCGGCGACGAGGTCGTGATCTGTCATCCCGAGGCGCTGCTCGACGCGTTCGACGGCAACGCCGGCACCCGCATTCTCAAGGAGAAGTCATGAACACCACCCAGACGCTGCCGACTCTCGACCGCAACGTGCTCTCCGGCCTGCTGGGCAAGAGCCTCATGCTCACCAGCGACTGGTCGCGCGCCGAGATCGACGCGCTGCTCGCGGTGGCCGCCCGTTTCGAAGCCGCCGATCGCGCGGGCCGCTCCTCGGCCCTGCTGCCCGACCAGCTCGCCTACGCGCTGTTCTTCGACAACTCCACCCGCACGAAGTCGGCGTGGGCCGGTGCCGCGAGCCGCCTGGGCATGCGCCCGGTGATCGTGGACGGCAGCAGCACGCAGGTCGAGCACGGCGAGACGGCAGAAGAGACCGGCGCCATGCTGGGCATGAACTCGCACGCCATGGGTATCCGCCACGACCTCATCCTGGGCGCGGGCAACACGTTCATGCGCTCGGTCAAGGCCGGCATCGACGACTACCTCAAGGCCACGAACGACACGCGCAAGGTGCCGGTCGTGAACCTGCAGTGCGACATCGATCACCCCACGCAGACGCTGGCCGACCTCATGTGGCTGCGCGAGTACTTCCCGGGCGGCCTGAAGGGCAGGAAGATCGCCATGTCGTGGGCGTATTCGCCGTCGTACGCCAAGCCGCTGTCGGTGCCGCAGGGCATCGCCATGCTCATGGCGCGCGAAGGCGCGCACGTGTCGCTCGCGCACCCCGAGGGCTACCGGCTCATGGACAGCACGCTCGACACGGCGAAGAAGCACGCGGCCGAGTCCGGCGGCACGTTCGAGATCACGCACGACATGGACGCGGCGTTCAAGGACGCCGACGTCGTCTACCCGAAGAGCTGGGGCCCGTACGACCTCATGCTCGAGCGCGTCGAGGCGAACTCGAAGCGCGACAAGGCCGCCATGGGCGAGATCGAGAAGCGCGCGCTGGCGCGCAACGCCTCGCACAAGGACTGGATCTGCGACGAACGCCGCATGGCGCTCACCAAGGGCGGCGACGCGCTCTACATGCACTGCCTGCCGGCCGACATCGGCGACGAAGTCACCCCGGGCGTGATGGCGAAGCACAAGGTCAACGTGGCGCGCGAGGCCAACAAGAAGATGTACGTGGTCATGGCGCTGCTGGCGGTCGCCAAGGTCGAAGGCCTGGGCGCGAAGCTCGACGAGGTCACCCGATGACGCCCGCGACCGGTACGTTGTTGGATCAGAAGATCGCGGCGCTGGCCGCGCGCGACCTGCCGCTCGCGATCGAGATCCTGAAGGAAGCGATCCGCATTCCCGCAGACTACGTGGACAAGTCGCCCGAGCAGGGCGGCGACGCCTCGTGCGGCCTGTCGAACCACGAGGGCCCGCGCCTCGAGTACCTCAAGAAGCGCATGATCGAGATCAAGGCCGTCGCCTCGCCCGAGGACATCGGCTTCGACGAGTTCGGCAACCTCGCGTGGGTGGTGGAGGACAAGAACGACGGCATCCCGCGCGACCAGAAGAAGGTCGTCTACCTCGACGGCCACTGCGACACCGTGAAGGCGCTGCGCCCGGTGTGGCGCGAGAAGACGGGCGGGCTCGACCCGTACACCGGCCTGTTCGACGAGTCGAAGATCGACCGCACCTACCTGCGCGGCGAACTCGGCTGGCTGCCGCCGGACGACGAGTGGAACCACATGCTGTTCGGCCGCGGCTCGGCCGACCAGCTGGGCGGCGTGCTCTCGCAGATCATGGGCTCGCGCATCCTGGTCGAGCTCATGAGCGAAGGCGCCATGCGCGGCGTGATCCTGCGCGGCTACATCACCGTCGCCGAGGAGGACAACGACGGCGGCGGCCCGCTCTACATCACGCGCAAGGTGCTCCCCGGCGCGCCGGCCGACGTGATCCCGGACGTGGTGATCCTGACCGATTCGACGGGCGATTCGGCCAAGGGCGCGCTCGGCATCTACCGCGGCCAGCGCGGCCGCATGCAGATCGAAGTGAAGGTGACGGGCAAGTCCTGCCACGGCTCGATGCCGTGGGAAGGCAAGAACCCGCTCGAGTTCGGCGCCGCGATCCTCAAGGAAGCGGCCGAGAAGCACGCGAACGGCATCGGATTCCTCGATCACGAGTTCCTCGGCAAGGGCACGCGCACGGCGTCGTGGTCGCATCTCGACACGCCGTCCGACTGCGCGGTGCCGGACCGCTTCACGTTCCGCTTCGACCGCCGCTTCACGATCGGCGAGACGCCCGAGCAGGCGGTCGCCGACGTCGAGTCGCTCGACGCGGTGAAGGCCGCGCGCGCCGCGGGCCTCAAGGTCGAGGTCGGCGTGCCGACGTACGACCTGCCCACGTGGCGCGGCTACGTGCCCGGCAATCCGCAGATCTACATGAGCTGGATGACGCCGGCCGAGCACCCGGCGGTCGCCGCCGCGGTGGATGCGTACCGCGCGGTGGTCACGCCGAACGTGGTCGAGAAGCAGGAGAAGGGCGGTTCGCTGCGGCGCGAGCCGCGCGTGGACCGCTGGGTGTTCTCGACCGACGGCGTGGGCTGGCCGGTGCCGGCGAAGACGCACGGCATCGCGGTCCCGGCGAAGAAGCAGTGGGTGGACGCGGGCGCCTACGTGCACCCGGCCATGTTCGGCTTCGGCACGGGCATCGAGCAGAACACGCACAAGATCGGCGAAGGCCTCGACACGCGCGAACTGCAGCACGCGATCGCGTTCATCGCCCGTTACCCGAGCGCGCTGGCCGCGAAGTAGCGCAGCGCCCTCGACGGGCGGAGAGGGAGGTCGGGGATGTCGGTGCGCTTCACGTTGAACGGCGAGCCGCGGGAAGTGGCGGCTCGCCCGGGTGAGACGTTGTTGGACCTGTTGCGCGGCCCCTGCGCGGTGACCAGCCCCAAGCGGGGCTGCCAGCCGCAGGGCCAGTGCGGCGCCTGCGTGGCGCTGGTGAACGGCGAAGCGCGCGCAACCTGCACGATCGCGGCCGACGCAGCCGAGGGCCTCGAGGTCGTGACGCTGGAAGGCCTGCCGGGCGAGGCGCGCGACCTGTTCGCGGGCGCGTTCGCGGCC
>JAXLXR010000017.1:0-79519 GCA_046327815.1 Candidatus Eiseniibacteriota bacterium
CGTCACGCCGCCCGGCACGTCGGCCGCCGCTTCGAGCGGGGCGTGCGCACGGCGCGTCCGCCAGTGATCGGTCGCCACGTTGCGGGCGATGGTGACGAGCCAGGTGCCGAACCCCGCGAGGTCGCGCCGGTAGCGGTGACGCGAACTCCACGCCTTCTCGAAGGTGCGCGAGGTCAGGTCCTCGGCCACGGCGCCGTCGCCGACGCGGTAGCGGAAGAAGTTGTAGATGCGCGGGAGCTGGTCCGCGTAGAGCGCGTCCCAGTCCGCGTCCCGGGCGGGATCCGCCACCCGGGGAAGTCGCAGCGCCGCTTCGTCCATGGCCATGTCGGCCCATGATACGAACGAGGCCGCGGAGTATCACGCGGGGATCGCGTCGCCGGCCGCCGCCGTGCCTTCGCAGGGGTTTCCGCTATACTGCGCGGCGCATTTCCAACTCCGGAGACCCGCGTGTCACGCTTCTACATCACCACCGCCATCGACTACGTCAACGGCCAGCCCCACCTCGGCCACGCCTACGAGAAGGTGCTCGCCGACGCGGTCGCCCGCTGGCACCGCCAGCAGGGGCACGCGACGTACTTCCTCACGGGCACCGACGAGCACGGCCAGAAGATCGCGCGCTCGGCCGCCGCCGCGGGCAAGGACCCGCAGGCGTACGTGGACGAGATCTCGCAGACGTTCGTGAAGGCCTGGAAGATGCTGGACGTGCAGTACGACCAGTTCTTCCGCACCACGGACAAGCGCCACGAGCTCGCGGTACAGGAGCTGTTCCGGCGGCTGCACGAGGCGCTCAGCCCGAAGACCGGTGAGCCGGTGCTGTACGAGGAGTCCTACGAAGGCCTGTACTGCGAGGGCTGCGAGGGCTTCAAGACGGAGAAGGACCTCGACGAAGAGGGCCGCTGCCCCGAGCACAAGGTGAAGCCGAAGGAAGTGAAGGAGACGAACTTCTTCTTCCGGCTGTCCGAGTACGACGAGGCGCTCCTCAAGCACATCGAGGCGCACCCCGAGTTCATCCAGCCCGACTACCGCCGCAACGAGGTGGTGAACGTCATCAAGGGCGGCCTGCAGGACGTGTCGGTGACGCGCCCGAACGTGCCGTGGGGCGTGACGCTGCCCGACGAGATCCCGAACGCCGAGGGCCACACGGTGTACGTGTGGGCCGACGCGCTGCTCAACTACCTGAGCGCGCTCGGCTGGCCCGAACGACGCTACTCGCTCTGGTGGCTCGCCAAGGCGAAGGAGGTCGGCGGCCCCGGCGCGGCGCGACAGGACGAGTTCCAGCACCTCGACGGCCAGGGCAAGCCCGGCGCGGCGTGGGCGGGTACGCGCGACGCGTACTACACGAACGCGTTCCACCTGATCGGCAAGGACATCAGCCGCTTCCACTGCGTGCTGTGGCCCGCACTGCTGCTCGCGGCCGGCGTGCCGCTGCCCCGCCAGGTGTACGTGCACGGCTTCATCTACGCGCGCGGCGAACGGCTCTCGAAGTCGCTCGGCAACCTCGTGGACCCGGTGCAGATGGCGCAGACGTTCGGCGCCGACGCGCTGCGCTTCTACCTGCTCGATTCGTTCCCCACGGGACGTGACGGCGAGTTCACGATCGAGCAGTTCGTGGAGCACTGCAACGCCCACCTCGCGAACAAGCTCGGCAACCTCGCGAGCCGCAGCCACACGCTGGTGCAGAAGTACTTCGACGGCCGCACGCCCGAGGAATGGGACGCCCGGTCGTTCGCCGATCCGGCGGCGGCCGAAGCGCTCGCCGCGGTGCTGGCGGCGGCCGAAGCGGCCGCGACCGAAGTGCCCGCGGCGTGGAGCACGATGCGGCTGAACGAGGCGCTCGAATCGCTCTGGACCATGATCGAACGCGCGAACGAGTTCACCGACCGCGCGGAGCCGTGGAAGTCCGGCAAGGACCCGGCGCGTCGCACCGAGCTGGCCACGACGCTGTCGGCGCTGCTCGAAGTGCTGCGGCTGGCGGCGATCTGGGCGTGGCCCGCCATGCCCGCCAAGTGCGAAGCGCTCTGGAGCATGCTCGGGCACGAGGGCACGCCGGCCGACCGGCGCGGCGACGACGCGAAGCCACGCTTCGGTGCCACACCGGCGCGCGCGCTCGGCCCGTCGCAGATCCTGTTCCCGCGCATCGACCTGAAGACCGTCGCCGGGGCGTGACGGCGCACGCATGCTGATCGACACGCACTGCCACCTGTCGGACAAGCGTTTCGATCGCGACCGCCAGATGGTGTTCGACCGCGCGCACCACGCCGGCGTGCGCGCGTTCGTCGAGATCGCGTACGCCCCCGGCATCTGGGAGAAGGCGTTCGCGCTCGCGGCCGGGCACCCGAACCTGTTCCTCGCGGTCGGCGTGCACCCGAGCGAGTCCGGCAAGGTGCCCATGGACGCGCTCGACGCGCTGCGCGACCACGCGCGGCACCCGCGCGTCGTGGCGATCGGCGAGATCGGCATGGACTTCTTCCGCGACTACGCGTCGCGCGAGCACCAGGAGCGCTGGTTCCACGCGCAGATCGCGCTCGCGAACGAAGTCGGGCTGCCGGTGGTGATCCACCAGCGCAGCGCGCTCGAGGACGTGATCGGCACGCTCGAACGCACGCGCGTCGAGGCCGGCGGCGTGCTGCACTGCTTCGACGACGGCCCCGAAGTCATGCGCCGCGCCGACGCCATGGGATTCAAGATCGGGCTGGGCGGCGTGCTGACGTACGGGCACGAGGCGCTCGACGCCGCGGTGCGCGAGGCGCCCGAACACCTGCTCGTGCTGGAGACCGACGCGCCGTACCTCGAGCCGGAGCCGCGCTCGCTCAAGCGCAACGAGCCCTCGCTGCTCGGACGCGTGATCCGCAGGCTCTGCGAGCTGCGCGGCTGGACGCCGGAGCAGGCGGTCGAGATCACCGGCCGCAACGCCCGCGAGCTGTTCCGCATGCCGCTTTCGGCATAGCGCGGGGCGGGAAACGGGCATCTTGCACGGCGGCGCGCCCCACACGACGCAGTGACCGCCATTTGCGCGCGGGGCGGGCTCAAGGAATCCGGCGCATCGCCGACAATGGGTGGGTCATGCCTGCCCTCCACCTCGGCCGCATCTCCGCTCCGGCGATCGGATTCGCCACCTTGCTCTGCGCCATCGCGTTCGGCTTCCTGCTGGCGCGCGCGACGCACCGGAACGAACGCGGCCGCCGGCGCCATCACGCGAGCGACCTGTTCCGGCTGCTGAGCGGCGCGCTGTCGGGCCGCGTGAGCGGGAAGACGCTGCGGCGGGCCGCCCACGAGGCCGAGGCCGCGAGCTTCTGGAGCGCGATCGAGGCGCTCACCGCGACGCTGCGCCCGCGCGAACGGCGCGAACTCGCCCGCTCGCTCGAACGCAGCCGTCACGTGCTCGCGGAGTGCCGTGCGTTGCGCGACGACGACGACGACGTGCGCCGCGAACTCGCCGCCGGCCGGCTCGCGCTGCTGCCGCTGCCGCGTGCACGCCGCCTGCTGCGCCGCACGCTCGTGCGCGGCCCGGAGGCCGTGCGCTTCGCCGCCGCGCGCGCGCTCGCCGCACAGCGCGATCTCGCCTCGCTCGGCTGGCTGCTCGTGCACGCCGACACGCTGGCCGCCCGCCCGCTGCCGGCGTTGAGCGGACTGCTGCGCGCATTCGGCCCGCGCGGTCGCGCACTGCTGGTGACCGCGCTCGAACGCGGCATCGTGGACCTGCACTTCGAACGTGCCGTGGTGGACGCGCTCGGCCTGTCGCGCTGCCGTTCGGCGCGGCCCGGCGTCGAAGCTCGCCTGCGTTCCGACGCCGTCGAACTGCGCATCGCCGCGGCGCGGGCGCTGGGCCGGATCGGCATGGGCGAGTCCATTCCCGCGCTCATGCTGGCGCTGGCCGATTCCGCCTGGCCGGTGCGTGCGCAGGCCGCGCACGCGCTGGGCCTGCTGCGCGCGACGCCCGCAGTCGAGGCGCTCGCCGGGCGCGTGACCGACCCGTCGTGGTGGGTGCGCCATCACGCGGCGTACGCACTGGCGGTGATCGGCTCCGAAGGTCGCGACGCGCTCTGCGAACTCGTGGTGCGCTCCGAGGACGGTTTCGCGCGGGAGATGGCGCGCGAGGCGCTCGACCGCGCGGTGGCGCGCCGCAGCGCCTGACGCAGGCTTGGCCGCGCGCGGCCGCCCCCGTACGATGCGGCCATGACCCCCCGACGCTCGCTCGGATCCCGGCCCTCCCACGTGTCGGCGTACATCCGCGAACGCGCCGAACGCGAAGTCGGCGAGGCGCGCCGCGTGAAGGACGTGCTCACCTCGCGCGGCCTGTCCCCGCGCAAGCGCTTCGGCCAGAACTTCCTCGTGCAGCCCGAGCTGTGCGAGCGGATCGCCGAGCACTGCCACCTGCGCGAGGACGACGTCGCGGTCGAGATCGGGCCCGGCGCGGGCGCGATCACGCCGCGGCTGGCGCGGCGCGTGGCGAAGCTGGTCGCGGTCGAGAAGGACATGGGGCTGGCCGAGTACCTGCGCGAGGAGTTCGCCGACCACCCGCGCGTCGAGATCGTCGAGGGCGATTTCCTCGAGTTCGACCTGCGCGCGCTCGCCGCGAAACACGACGTCCGGCAGCTCGCAGTCGTCGGCAACATTCCGTACAACATCACCACGCCGATCCTCGAACGGCTGTTCGAGCAGCGTGACGTGGTGCGCTCGGCGGTGCTGCTCGTGCAGAAGGAGTATGCGCAGCGGCTCGCCGCCGCCGCCGGCAGCCCGGAGTACGGCGCGCTCACGCTGTACGCGCGCTGGCACGCGCTGCTCGAGCCGCTCATGACGCTCAAGGCCGCGTCGTTCTGGCCGCGTCCCGACGTGGATTCCATGCTGATCCGCGTGTTCATGCGCGAGAAGCCGCCCGTGGACGCGCCCGAGAAGCTGCTGTTCCGCATCGTGCGCGCCGCGTTCCAGCAGCGCCGCAAGCAGCTCACGAGCACGCTCGCGAACGCGCTCGAGCGCGACGGCGAGTTCGTGGCGCACGTCGGCGCCGCCGCCGGCGTGGACCTGAAGCGCCGCGGTGAGACGCTGACGCTCGAGGAGTTCGCGCGTCTCGCGCGCGCCGTGGAGCAGCGCGCGCCCGAGGCCGCGCGCGACGCCGAGACCGACGCGTGAACGCGGCCACCCGCGCGCCGCGCGTGCCCGCGTGGGCGCCGTGGACCGTGTGCGGTGCGCTGTTCGCGACGCTGGTCGTGCTCGCCCGGCTGCCCGTCGCGGGCCGCGCCGCGGTCGTGCTGCCGCCGGCCGTCGCGTTCGACCTGCTCGTCACCGTGCCGTTCGCGTGGTGGGCGCTCGCCGTGCGTGGCCGCGGGGCGGCGCCGCGCTCGGTCGGCTTCGTGCTCGGGGCGGGCCTGCTCGCCGCGCGCGTGCTGCTCCCCGGCCGCACGCCGCTGACCGGTGCACTGGTCGCCACGATCGGCGGCCTGCTCGAACTGGGCATCGCGATCCGGCTGGCGTTCGCGGTGCGCGCGGGCGTGCGCAGCGGCGCCGAGGACCTGCCCGGACGCCTCGAGGCCGCGGCCGCGATCCTGTTCGGGCACGGCCGGGCCGCGCGCGCGGTCGCGGGCGAGTGCGCCCTGCTCGCGTACGCGTTGTTCGGCTGGGGCCGGCGCGCGGCGCGCGGGCCCGGCCGCTGGTCGCACCAGGACGAACTCGGGCGCGGCGCGATCGTCGCCGGCCTCGTGCTCGTGATCCTGTGCGAAGCCGGCGCGGTGCACGCGGGGCTCGTGCACGCGCACCCGCGCCTCGCGTGGACGCTCACGGGCTCGAGCCTGTGGGGCGTGTTCTGGCTGCTCGGCGACTGGCAGGCGCTGCGCCTGCGCCGCAGCACGCTCGAAGGCCGGCGAGCTCGTGCTGCGCGTCGGCCTGCGCGCCGAGGCGCAGGTGCCGCTCGCACGCATCGTGGCGGTGCGCTCGTGCCGGCCCGACGAGCTCGCGGGCGCGAAGGACGTGCTGCGCGCGTTCCCGAAGCCGGCCGAGCCCACGGTGCTGGTCGAGCTCGACGCCCGCTGGACGCGCGCGGGTTCTACGGCTGGCCGCTGCGCGTGTCGCGCATCGCGCTCGCCCCCGACGAGCGCGAACGCTTCGTGACCGAGCTCGAGTCGGCGGTCGCGGCCGCCGGCCCGCGGGCGCGACGGCTCAGTAGCCGGCGCTCGACTCCGGGCGCACCACGCCGCTCGAGTCCACCACCAGCCGCACGCGGTAGCCGGCTTCGGCGTACACCGGCATCGGCGGCACGATCGCGCGGCCGCCGACGCGACCGCGCAGGCCGAGCGCGTCCTCGCCGTCCACGTCCACGCCGACCGCGGCCGATTCGCCGGGCGCCAGCGTGCGCACGCGCACCGCGCCCTTTTCGCCGAGCACGCGCAGCGAGTCGAGCGTCGCGCCCGACGCGTTGACCACGGTGACGCGCACGCCGTTCAGGCCGCAGCCCGCGACGGAGGCGGCGGACGCCGCGGCGGACGCCGCGGCGAGCAAGACGAACCCCGCGAGCGTCACCGCCCGCGGGGTGTTCTTGCCGATGCGTTCCGGCCGTTCGCTCACGGTTCGACGAACTTGTAGCCGACCTTGTGGACCGCGACGATGAACGGCTTCTCGAAGCCTTCGCCGAGCTTGCTGCGCAGGTTCGAGACGTGCGTGTCCACCGTGCGCGTGGTCACGCCGAGATCCTCGTCCACGCCCCAGATCTCCTCGAGCAGCTCCTCGCGGCTCACGGTGCGGGCCGCGGTGTCGATCAGGTGCTTGAGCAGCTCGAACTCCTTGAACGAGAGCGCGGTCTGCTTGCCGGTCTTCCACACCTCGCGCGGCTCGAAGCGCACCTCGACGTCGCCGAACGTGTAGGTGGTCGTCGCCGGCGCGCCGGTGTTCATGGGGCCGCGCTCATCAGGCGCTTCACGCGCGCCATGAGTTCCTTGATGCTGAACGGCTTGGTGACGTAGTCGTCCGCGCCCAGGCGTCGAAGCCCTTGAGCACGTCGGCTTCGAAGTTGCGCGCCGTCATCACGAGCACCGGGATGTCGCGGTGGCGCTGGCGCAGCTCCTTGAGGACGGTGAAGCCGTCCTTCTCGGGCAGCATGATGTCGAGCAGCACCGCGTCGTGGCTTGCTTGAGGGCGAGCTTGAGGCCCTCCTGCCCGTTCTTGGCCGTGAGGACGTCGTAGCCCTCGAAACGGAAGTTGTGGGCGAGGCCGTCGAGCAGCCCTTCCTCGTCTTCCACGATCAGGATTCGCTTGGTCGTCATCGGTACGGCTCTCCCGGGGCGGCTTCGCCCTCTGGCCCGCGTCAGGATTTCGGTTGCGGGGCGCTACTGGCATCCGCCCAGACGGGCACGAGCAGCGTGAAGATGCTGCCCTCCCGGGCGTGCTGGCCACTTCCACGCGCCCATAATGGGCACGAATGATCTGATCCACCAAGCGAAAGGCCCAGCCCGGCGCCCTTCACCGTGTGCACGAGCCCGGTCTCGACCGCACGAACTTGTCGAAGATCCGCCCTGGTGCTCGGGCTCGATCCCGATGCCGCGATCCGCGACCGACAGCCCCACGAAGCCGTCGCGGGCCCGCGCGAACACGCGGATCTCCTTGCGGTCGCGGGAGTACTTCACGGCGTTGTCGAGCAGGTTCAGCAGGCAGTGCTGGAGCGCGATGCCGTCGGCGCGCATCAGCGGCAACCCCTCGGGCACCTCGACGTCGAGCGTGAACCCGGCGTCCTCCAGCCGCAGCTTGAAGCTCTCGAGCGCGGTCGCCACGAGGTCCGCGGGCGCCACCGGCCCCATGCGCAGCATCTTTTGCCGGCCTCGAGGCGCGAGAAGTCGAGGATGTTGTCCACGAGCTGCGCGAGCCGGTCGGCCTCGCGCATGATCGTGCGGAGGTACTTGCCCTCCTCCTCGGGGCTGCGGAAGCGCTTCATCTCGAGCGTCTCCACCGCCAGTTTCACGACCGCGATCGGGGTCTTGAGCTCGTGCGTCACGTTCGACACGAAGCTCGACTTCTCCTGCACGAGCTCGATCTGGCGCAGGATGTAGCGCACCGCGACCACGACGGCGCCCAGCATGACGCCCGTGAGCAGCAGGATGAACACCACCTCGACGAGCACGAACCGCTGGGTGATGGACACCGGCGCGCGCGAGGTGGCGGTCACGCTCACGCGGAAGCCCTCGAACGGCCCGGTCATGTCGGCCCAGCGCGTCGTGTGGGTAACGCCGGGCTCGCGCACGCGCGCGACCTCGTGACCCTCGGAGTCGAACACCTGCACGCACAGGTTGCGCGTGGATTCGAGCCCGCCGTACATGCGCGGGTTCGTGTTCAGGCGGTCGCGCACGACCGAATCGAGGCTGGTCGCGATGAACGCGCGCGGGTTGAACCACCAGCCACCCGCACCCACCACGTCGCCCGTCGGGCCGCGCAGCACGACGGCCGCGAACGGATGCTCGCGCCGCCCCGTGGGGTCGTCGCCGAACAGCAGCACCTGCGACTCGACCATGATCATGGACAGGTTGTCCATGTTGTCCACGGGCACGTAGTGCGGTGCCTCGAAGCGGCGCGACCGCGTCGCCAGCGCGCGCAGCACGGCGCTCGCGCTGCCGCCGTCGCGGGCCACGGCTTCGGCGGGCATGATCGCGTCGCGCAGCTGCGTGACCAGCTCGACCTCGAACGACTCGGTGACCTTCTCGGCGAGGTAGGCGTTGTAGCGCGCCGCCTCGGCCTCGACCTCGCGCGCCACGCGCAGCGTGAGCAGCACGGCGAAACCGGCGAGCGCGAGCGCGGGCAGGGCCACGGCGACCACGAGCAGCGCCAGCTTGCGCTGGCGCGAGAGACGCGGCCGGGGCAGTCGGAAGGCGGGGGTCACGGCGCGGAAGGTATCCGGTTTGCGCGTGGCGGGCACGCGGGCGGCCCGGAAACGGTTCGGGCCGGTCCACCGCGGCGGACCGGCCCGAATCGCGAACGAAACCGGAGGTGCGGACTCAGTCGCGCACGCGGGTCGCCATCTCGGCGCCCGTCATGTCGTGGATGCGCTGCACCGTCGCGCGGTCGGGCGACGTGATCACGATCTGCGCGCCACGCTGGACGTTGACCACTTCGCGGGTGAGCTTGCCGCTCGCCATCGCGCCGCGCAGCGGCTTGCAGTGCGCGCACAGGTTGCCGGCCCGCTTGCCGCCGAGCACCGCGACCATGGCGGTGTTGTGACGGGCGACCGCCGCCTGCAGCGTGCGCACGTTCTCGGGCGTGTCGGCGGTGTACACGATCATCGCGCCGTTCTTGAGCGCGACCACCTGGCGGTGGGCACCCGCGGCGTTCACGTCCTCGTCGCACGAAGCGCCCTCGGCGCAGACCGCGCAGTCCATCGCGGCGGCGGCCGTGGTGCCGTGCATGGAGCAGCTGGCGCCGCCCGCGGCGCACGCCGCCTTCATTTCGGGAGTGCAGGCGGCCGCCATCTCGGGCGAACACTGCATGGCGTTCGCGCCCTTGGCGCCCTTGGCACCCTTCGCGTTCGCGGCGGTCGCGCTGGCGCCACCGGCGCAGCAGGCCGGGGCGGACGCGGCGGTGGCGTGAGTGCCCGCGCTGCACGACGCGCCGGAGGCCGAGGCGGACTTGTTGCCTCCGCAGGCGAAGGCGATGGCAGCGCACGCGAGCGAAGCGGCGAGAACAAGAGCAACAAGGCGCAGCTGCTTCATGACCGACCTCCCGGAAAGGTATCTGCGGGACGATCCCCGTCCCGCCGGCGACGAAGGAAGCTTGGAAAAATGAGGCGGAAAGCGTGTCATTCGTTGTTGTGGCCGGTGTCAGTGAAGTGCAAAAGGTCCGGCGCGGGCCGTTCGGCGACACGAAACGCGCTCGCGCGTTGACGCGTCGGGACGGGCTTTCTAGTGTGCGGCCACCTTGGCCCGCAAACGTGCTTCTTCGTCGCAGAGCCGCGCCCCGCTGGTGCTCGGGGTGCTCGCGCTTCTCGCCCTGCTCGTGTTCGCCGGGGGCGAGTTGTTCGCATTCCTGTCTTCGGACCATGGCCGGGTGCTGCTTTACCGCCATCTGCACCTCGGCGACCGCGCCCACGTGATCCGGCTGGTCGGCAAGAGCGTGCGCGCCGGGCTGCGCGACGCCGGCGTGGCCCCGGACGAGACCCGCGAGAGCGCCGGCGGCGGTGACGCGGCGGTGCGCTGGGTGGTGCGCATGGGCCGGGGCGGTTCGCCCATGCGGGCCAACGCCGCGATCACCCGGGCGGTCGAGCGCGCCGGCGGCGTGGTGCTGTCCGGGCGCGAGACGCCGTTCGAGGGCGACGGCCTCGCCGTCACGCTCAAGGTCGGGCTGCCGGGATTCGCCACGCACGAGGTCGTGCTCGAGCGCAGCGGCTCCGCGCCCGAGAAGCCGGCCGCGCGCAAGCGCTCCGGCCGCGACGACGACGCCGAGGCCGAGCCCACGCCCGAGCTGCCGGCGGTCGGGCTGGTGCTCACGGGTCTCGGCGGCGACACCGCGTTCGACCGTTCGGTGCTGAAGCGCACCGAGCCGTTCGCGATCGCGCTTTCGGTCGCCGACGAGTCCCAGGCGCGGCTGCTCAAGGAGGCGCGCGACGGCGCCCACGAGATCGTGCTGCTCGTGCCCATGGAGCCCGAACGCTACCCGACGCAGAACCCCGGTCCGGGCACGCTGCTGGTGAGCATGGGCGGCGGACGCATCGAGAGCATGACGCGCGGTTACGTGAAGAAGGCCGGCCACCCGGTCGCGGTGGCGAACTACATGGGCTCCATGGCGACGCAGGACGAGCCGTTCGTGAAGGCGCTGTACGCCGCGCTCCAGAAGGAAGGGCTCGGGTTCCTGCACCTGTCGCCCGCGCCGCGCTCGGTGTGCCGCGAGCTCGCCGCGAGCGAAGGCATCGCGTACGACGTACCGGACGCGCTGCTCGACGCCGAAACGCGCAAGGGCCGCGACAAGGCGCTCGCCGCCGCGTGGGACGTGGTGCTCGAGCGCGCCGCGCGGCGCGGCGAGGCGCTCGTGGTGATGCGGGCGACGCCGGCGTCGCTCGCGTGGCTCGACCGCGCGCTCGCGCAGGGCGAGGCGACACGCTTCCGGCTCGTCCTGCCTCGCAGGTGCTGCACCGCGCACCCGGCCGCGACTGAGCCGCGCGCGAGCGTGCGCGCATCGCGCGCCGCTCGTGCTATCTTCCCGCCCGCATGTTCGACGGACAGGATGTCCCCATGGACTTCGCCACCGCATCGGCGAGCGAATGGCTGCTCTCCGACGGTCTCGGCGGCTACGCGGCCGGCACGCGCAGCGGCGCGCCTACTCGGCGCTCGCACGTGCTGCTCGCCGCGGCGCTCCCGCACGGCGATCGCCTCGCGCTCGTGCAGCGTCTCGAGGAGAAGCTGCTGCTCGACGGCACCCAGCACGAGCTCTCCGCCGCCTACGCACCCGGCCGCGCGCCGCGCGAAGGCGCCTGGGCGCAGCTCGAGCAGTTCCGCGCCGAACCGTGGCCGCGCTGGCGCTGGCGCTTCGACGACGTCGTGATCGAAAAGTCGGTGCGGCTCGTGGACGGCCACAACGGCGTGGCGATCTCGTACCGGCTGGTCGCGGGCCGCGACGCGCGGCTCGCCGTGGCGCCGCTGCTGACCGCGCGCTCGCCGCTCGGGCTCATGGCGCAGACGCCCGAGTTCAAGGGCACCGCGCAGGGCATTCCCGGGCGCGTGCGCTTCGAGACGCTGCCGGGCATGCCCGGCGTGACGCTGTGGCACAACGGGGCGTTCCTGCCCGCGCGCAACTGGACGCACGGCGTGGAGTTCCCGCTCGACGACGCGGCCGAATGGGGTGACGCGCGCGCGCTCGACGCGCCGCTCGACGAATCGTTCCTGCCCGGCTGGGTGCAGTTCCACCTCGCGCAGCCCGGCGCGTCCGCGCACCTCGTGCTGTCGTCCGAAGAGGCGCTGTTCCGCTCGCTCGCGGCCGAGCAGCGGCTCGGCACGCCGCCCGCACAGTCCATCGCCGACTGCCTCGCCGCGCTCGAGCGCGGTGCACTCGAACGGCGCGCGGCGTGGAAGCGCCGCACCACGACGGGCGCCGACCTCACCGCACGGCAGGCGGCCATGGCCCACGGCGGCGACGGCGAACGGCTCGCGCGCCGCAGCGAACCGCTGGTGGACGAACACGACGCGCTCACGCCGCTGCTCGCGCAGCACCTGCTCGACGCACTCGTGCGCCGCCAGGGCCGCACCACGCTGGTGTGCGGCTGGCCCGATCCGGTCGAGCGCGGCACCGAAGTCCTGCGCGCGGCCACCGCGCTCGTGGCGGTGCGCGCGTTCGAGCCCGCCCGCGAAATCGCGCGCGGCTACCTCGAGTACCTCGACGAAGGGCTCGCGCCCGAATGGTTCGATCCCACCGACGGCACGCCGCGCTACGGCGATCCCGAGCCGTCGCTGTGGCTCGTGCACCTGGTGGACCTGCTCGTGCGCCGCTCGACCAGCGCGCCGGCGCAGGACGAGTTCGTGCGCGACGTCGCATGGCCGGCGCTCGAAGGCGTGCTTCAGCACCTGCGCATGGGTTCGCGCCACGGCGTGCGCTGCGACCGCGAAGGCCTGCTGTGGTCGGGCGAGGCCGACGCCGCGCGCGCCCGCGCCGGCACCAACGCGCTCTGGTACCACGCGCTGGTCGCCATGGCGCAGCTCGGCAAGCTGCTCGGCCGCCGCGAGAACGCCGCGTTCTACCTGGCCTGGGCGCACGACCTGCAGCGGCGCTACTGCGACACCTTCTGGGACGACGACGCCGGCTGCCTGTTCGACGCGATCTCCGCCGCGGGCCCGGTCCGTGGCGTCGCGCCCGACCAGCTCTGGGCGATCGCGCTGCCGCCGGCGCTGCTGCCCGCGCCGCTGGCGGGCAAGCTGCTCGTCACACTGGAGCGCGAGCCGGGCCCCGGCCGGGCTTTCCGAGTTCCCGGACGAAAACCAGCCGCGCCTCGCGTGGTTGGGTCCCTGGGCCGCGGCGCAGCTGCGCGCGCACGGGCGCGACGAACACTCGCGCCGCCGCGTCGGCGAGGCGTTCGCACGGCTCGAGTACGCCGCCCGCTCGGGCTGGCAGCCCGCGCCCGGCGGCGAGCACGCGATCCGCTCGACGCTCGCCTCGGCCGAGGTGCTGCGTGCGTGGCTCGAGGATCTCGATCGCGCCGAAGCCACGCTGAGCGACGCGCGCGCCTGAGCCCGCCGGGGCGGCGGGATCGGTCAAACTCGTGTCGCAGGGTGACAGGTTGTTACCCGCGGGGAGACAGGGTGTCACGTTCGCCGTATGGCGACACCAAACGCGTGCGCGTCACGCGCATGTCATCCCCAAGGCTGCGAGCGGCTTGGCCGTTGCGCGCCACGACGCGAAATCGCAGGCGCGCGCGGCACGCGCATTGCAGTACCTACCCCGTGGACGCGCAGCCTCACGCATGGGCGTGAAAACGAGGGCGCGCGTCCGGGGCTCGTACCCGACGCTCGCACGACACCGGAGGCAGGCAGGCCCGAGGCTCGTCGCGAAGCACAACTTGCCAGACAGCACACCGCCGCGGACGCTGCATCGTCGCCCGCGGCGGATTCGTTTGGTGCCGGCGCTCAGTGCTTCGTGGTGTCGGCGGGCGCGGGTTTCTTCGTACCGAAGAAATTGCGCAACGCGCCGCTCGCGGCCTTGCGCACCGAGTCGCGCGCGGCCTGCGCCTGTTCGCGCAGCGACGCCGCCTTCTTCGCGCTGTCGGCGGCCAGCCCGAGCCGTTCGGCGAGCGCACGCTGCGCCGCGGCCTTCGCGTCGGCCTCGAGCTTGGTGCGTTGTTCGTTCAGCGCCGCCGACGCGCGGCCCGCGAGCCGGTCGCGCATCGCCCGCGTGTCCCACGCGATGCGCGGCGACTTCGCGCTGCCGGTGACGCGCAGGTCGAGCAGGATGCGGCCCTGGTCGTCGGACAGCGCCCCGGCGGCGACCGCCGACTTCGCCTGGATCGCGGCGGCGACTTCGGGCGACAGCGTGACGCTGACCGCGTAGTCGAGCGCGCCGTCGAAGCCGATCGCGCCCGCGAGCCGCCAGTCGCCCGTCGAGCCCGACAGGTTGACCGGATCGGAGATGAGCCGGCCCTGCTCGATGCGCATGGGCAGCTGCAGCTTCTGGAACTTCACCTCGCGGAACGCGGGGATCTTCACGAACGCCGCGATCGCGTCGAGCGTCGGTCCCGGCCCGAGCTGGCCTTCGGTGAGCGCCGCGAGGCCCACCAGCGTGAGCGTCTGCTTCACGTCGGCCGGCTGCATGCCCGCGCCCGAGAAGTTGATCTTCGTGTCGAGAGTGCCCTTGAGCAGCCCCTTGGCGGGCGACCACGCCGACAGGATGTCGTCCGCCTGCACATGTTCGATGGTCGAGGTGAGCGCGTACACCGGCCGCGCGGTGTCGCGCAGGTCGAACTTCGCCGTGCCGCGCACCGTGCCGCCGTAACCCTGCAGCGAGTACTCGGGCGCCTCGAGCGCGGCCGGCGCCAGCGCGACGTTCGCGCGCACCGCCTTCACGTCGAGCTTGCCCTGCTTGAGCCGCTCGATCGCCACCTTGCCGGTGCCGCGCGCGTTGGGCAGGAACGGCGCGCCCGGCGTGGTCGGCAGCAGGTCGGCGAGGTCGAGGTAGGGCGAGCGGAAGTCGAACGTGACGCCCGCGGGCGGCACGGAGTCCGGCTTCGCCATGAGCGCGAGCGGCCGCGTGACCATGGCGTCGAGCGTGTAGGACGACTGCCCGGCCTTCGCCGACAGGCCCTGCACCGCCGCGCGCTGCGGCGACAGCAGCACGACGCCGTTCACCTGCTCGACCGGCTTCGGCAGGTCCTTCGCCTCGGCGCGCACGTTCTTGAGCTCGGCGCGGCCGTCGAGCGCGAACGAGCCCGGATCCTTCGCGCGGCCGTTGCCGCGCACGTCCACGAGCACGCGGCCCGACAGCTTCGTGCCGGGCTGCGCCATGAGCGGACCGAGCGCGTCGAGATCGAGGTTGCCCGCGAGCGCGAAGTCCACGAGCGGGTCGGCGAGCCGGCGCGCGAGCGCGCGGCCGCGCAGCGGCTGGCCCGCGACGACGGCGGACAGCGACGACAGCGCGAGCGAGTCCGGCGCCAGGTCGAGCCGCAGCGCGAGCTGCTTCACGTCGGCCGGCGCGCCGGCGTAGCGGAACGCCGCGTCCTTCACTTCGACCCAGCCACGCATCGCGGGCAGCGCCGCCGCCGCACCGGGAGTGGGCGCGGCACCGCGCACCGTCACGTCGAACGCCATGCGCCCCGAACCCGACAGGCCCTTCACGGCCTGCGCGTCGGCGACCGCCACCCACGACAGCAACTCGCCGAAATCCACGCCGTCGCCCTGCGCGCGCAGGTCGAAGCGCGCGTGCGGCCCCGGCTCGTCCACGACGCCCGACAGCGCGAGCTTCGTGCGGCCCATGGCGAGCGCCAGCTGCTCGAGCGCGAGCCGCTGCGTGTCCGCGTCGAACTTGCCGCGGTGGTCGAGCGCGAACACGAGCTTCGCGAGACCCGAGTTCAGCTCGGACGCGCGCGTGGCCGAGAGCGGGCCGAACGCCAGCTGCGAGAGTTCGGTGTGGCCCGAGGTCGCGACGCGCTTGCCGCCCTGTTCGGCCGCGAGCCGCATCGTGGTCGCGACCGCGAGCGCGATGCGCCGGTTGGCGCGCACGTCGTCCACCAGCACGCGACCGTCGCGGATCGCCGCCTCGCGCACGTCGAGGTCCATGGCGGGCGGCGCGGACGACGGCTGCGCCGGCGCGGCGCCGAGCGAGTCGAAGTTCGTGGTGCCGTCGGCACGCAGCAGCAGGTGCACGGTGGGTTGCTCGAGCGCGAAGCGCTGGACGCGCACCTTGCGCGACAGCAGCGCGGGCACGTCGAGGTCGAGCTGCACGGTCTTCACGCCGAACGCCACGCCACGGGCGAAACCGCCGGGCTCGGCGAGCTCGAGCTGCTTCACGGACAGTCGCACCGGCGGCCACAACCCGAGCGACGCGCCTTCGAAGCGCACGTCACGGGCGAGCGACCGGCGCAGCTCGGTCTCGACCAGCGCCTTCACCTTGGCGGGCGGGAACAGCACCGTGAGCGCGATCCACGCGAGCGCCACCAGCGCGACCGGGATCGAAACGACGACGAGGGCGAGGCGAAGCGGGCGGGTCGGCTTTTCGGGAGGGGTCATGCGCGCATTCTACGCGCGCGCGCTCCGCCGTCGAGCCCCGCGCCCGGGGGGCGCTTCCGCCCGGCAGGCGAAGGCGGTCGTACGACCCGCCCGCGCCGCCGGGGGAAGAACCGCAGCGGTCAGAATTCCTCGAAACCGTCGCCGTGCGCGTGCGCGGGCGCGGGCGCCGGCGCGCCCGGGGCCGGCGACGGCTTGTACGGCCGGGCCGGACGTGCCGCGGCGCGCTTCGCCGGCTTCGCGCCGGAGCGCGCGGCCGGTGCGGCGAGCAGCGCGTCGTCCACGTCGATCTTGAAGCTGCCGACCGCTTCCTGCAGGCGGTCCGACGTGTCCTTGAGGGCGCGGGCCGTGGCCGAGAGCTCCTCGGCCTGCGCCGCCGACGTCTGCGTCGCCTGGTCGATGTCCTGGATCGCGACGCTCACCTGCCGCACGCCTTCGTTCTGCGCTTCGGACACCTTCGCCACCTCGGCGATGATGTCGGACACGCGGCGCACGAACTCGAAGCCGCCGTCCACGAGCGTCACGGTTTCCTCGATCAGCTTCTTGATCTCGCGCGCCGCCTCCGCGGAGCGCTGCGACAGCCCGCGCACCTCGCCGGCGACGACGGCGAAACCGCGGCCCTGTTCGCCGGCACGCGCGGCCTCGACGGCGGCGTTCAGCGCGAGCAGGTTCGTCTGGAACGAGATCTCGTTGATCATCGAGATGATGTTCGCGATCTTCGACGAGCTCTCCTTGATGTCGCCCATCACCTTGATCACGGTGGTCTCGTTCGCGGCGCCGCCCGTGCCCACGGCGAGCTTGCTCGCCTGCTGCGCCTGCTCGGAGTTCTGGTGCACCGTGCGCATGAGCTCCTTGAGCGACGCGCTGGTCTCCTCGAGCGCGGCGGCCTGGCGCTGCGTCACGTTCGACAGGTGGTCGGCCGCGGACGTGAGTTCGCCACTCGAGCCGCCCAGCATGCCGCCCGCGAGCACGGTCTCCTGCAGCGCACGGTGCACGACGTCCTTGAGTTCGCCGTAGCAGTCCGACAGGTCGTGCGCCGCCGACTGCGGGCGCACCTGCGCGAGATCGAGGCCGATGGACTTGAGGTAGTCGAAGAAGAACGCGTCGCACACCGCCTGCATGTCGTAGTTCATGACGGCGAACAGCGCGCGCTCGACCTTGGCGCGGCGCCCGGCCTGCAGCGGGTACGCACGCAGCAGGTGCTTGCGGGTCAGGTCCAGGTACAGCGCGTAGCTGCCCATGTACCACTTCATGGGCAGGTTGATCATGTTGTGCAGCTGCCCGATGTGCAGGCGGAACTCGAAGTACTCGGCGCCGAACTCACCGCCGCGCGCGGCCTCCTCGAAGATGCCCTGGAAGTAGCCGGCCTGCGCGCTCTCGAGCTTGCTGCGCAGCGTGTCGAGCCCGACTCCCAGCCGCTTCGCCTGGCCTTCGAAGAAGGTGCGCGTCGCGGGGAACGCGAACTGGAAGTCGTAGAACTCCTTCGCGATCGTCGGGGCGGTTCTTCGCGCCCAGCTCGCGACACCCGCGAGCGCCTTCACGTCGGCGTCGGTCAGGCGGATGAACTCGCGGCGAACCTTGAGGCTCGCGTCGCTGACGCTGTACTCACGACAAAGCTTGCCCATGCCCTGAACCTCTCCCGAGGGATTTCGGTGGGAGGATGGTGTCCGCGTCCGATGGGTGTGTCCGCAAGTGTCGAGGGGCTGCCGAAAACGAAGAGGACCAGTTGTCGCCCCCGGAACGGGGCCAGAATGCATCGCGCCCGCGGGCGCGATCGCCGGGGCCACGGGGCGCCGCCGCCAGCTCTCGCCGCCGCCGCCAGTTGGACTTTGCACCCGGCGCACCCGCGCGCTTAGTGTCCGCGCCCCATGGCATCCCTCGCGTACCCGTCGTTGCTCGAGCACCGCCTCGTCGCGGTCATCCGCGCCGCCACGCCCGCGGCGGCGGAGGCAGCCGCACGCGCCGTCGTGCGCGGCGGCATCCGGCTGGTCGAGGTGACGTTCACCGTGCCCGACGCGCCCGCGGTCATGCGCGCGCTCGCGGGCTGCGGCGCGATCGTCGGCGCCGGCACCGTGCTCACCGCGGCCGAGGCGCACGCGGCGCTCGCGGCCGGGGCGCAGTTCCTGATCGCGCCGAACCTGTCGGCCGACGTGGCGGCGGTCGCGCGCGAATCCGGCGTGATGTACGCGCCGGGCGCCTACACGACGACCGAGATCCTCGCGGCGCACGCCGCCGGGGCCACCGTCGTGAAGGTGTATCCCGTCGGCGTGGCCGGCGGGCCCGACTACATTCGCGTGATCCGCGATCCGCTGCCGCGCGTTCCCATGCTGGCGGCCGGCGGCACCCACCTCGGCAACGTGCACGCGTTCCTCGACGCCGGCTGCGTCGGCATCGGGCTGGGCGCGGCGCTGGCGGACCCGGCGCTCGCCGCCGCCGGCCGGCTGGACGAGATCGAAGCGCGCGCCCGCGCGTTCGCCGACTGCGCCGCGACCTGGAGCGCGAAGGCGTGAGGCGCTGGGCGGCGCTCCTGTGCGCGGGCCTGCTCGTGCTCGCCGCGCCGGCGCGCGCGAGCGTCGAGGAGTTCGCCACCTTCGACCTCGCGCGCATGGAAGAGGACGACGAAAGCTCGCTCGACCACTACCTCGCGCGCTACAGCCCGGCGTGGCGCGCGGAGTGGGACTCCTCGACGAGCGCGTTCCGCACGTCGCAGGGCTGCCTCACCGCGGGGCTCTGGAACACCGAGTACGAACTCAAGACCCGCGCGAGCATGGGCCGGCGCTCGTACCTCGACCTGCAGCTGCAGCAGGTCGAGACGGACTACGCGCACTACGAGTGGCTGTCGTTCGACTTCCGGTTCCTCACGCGCGCCGGACTGTTCGGCGTGCGTTTCCGGCCTTCGTACGACAAGAGCCAGCAGGACTTCGCGCTGCTGTGGAGCCACGGCGACGGCCGCTCCCCGCTGCAGGTCGAGGCCGCGCTCACCGTCGAGGACATGTTCAACACCCTGTGGGAGTTCCGGCAGGCACGCGTGAAGGACCACAACGAGCCGTACCGACGCCATCCGTTCGAACCCGCCCTGCGCGTTGTCTCGCGGGGAGACAAGCATCGCGTCGAGCTGTCCGGTGCATGGTTGACCCCTTCTCGCAAGCACATCGACGATCCGGACGACTCGGTGGACGGCTCGTACAGCCTCTGGGGTTCGCGCTTCTTTGCGCTGGCCGAGCGCCAATTCTCCCGATGGAACATCGAGGGCCGCCTCGACGGAGAACGGGCGCTCTCCGCGCGCACCTACGACCAGTCCCCGGGCAACTCCCGGGTGTTCCGCCGCCTCTGGAACGGCGAGCTGGCGCTGCGCCGCGACTTCGGCGCCCGTACCCGCGGCGAACTGCGCTGGGCGTACCGCGACCGCCAGCAGTCGTGGGCCCCGCCCGCGGGCGACGGCCGGCTCGGCGCGCTCGACCGCACCACCGCGCTCGAGTTCTCCCACCGGCTGCGCGAGTCGTTCACGCTCCGCACGGGCGTGCTGTACGACCGCGTGGGGATCTCCACCGCCGGCGGGTATCCCGGCTGGACCTGGGGCTCGCGCAAGGAGTCGCGTGCCTTCGTCGGCGCGCAGGCCCGGTTCGGCCGCATCCGCGTGCAGGGCGTCGAGTGCATCGAGCTCGACCACGAGCCCTACGAAGTGACGCTTCACCACGACAAAGGCTTTCTCCAGCTCCAGACGACCTTCTAGACTGCGCCCCCCCCCTGCAGTCCCGCTCCACTCCCCTCAATTGGAGGTGACTCGTGAAGGGTTTCTTGGATTTCCTCAAGCAGACGAACGCGCTCGCACTGGCCGTCGGCGTCATCATCGGCGGCGCGGTCGGCAAGATCGTGGACTCGGTCGTCGCCGACCTGCTCATGCCGCTCATCAGCCTCGCGATGCCCAGCGGCGACTGGCGCGAAGCGAAGATCGCGCTCACCACGCACGCCGACGGCACCGTGGACAAGGCGCTCGGCATCGGCAACTTCGCCGGCCGCACGGTGGATTTCGTCATCGTCGCGATGGTCGTCTACCTGATCACGAAGTCGCTGCTGAAGCCGGCGCCCGCGGCCCCGGCGCCGCCGACGAAGACGTGCGGCGACTGCTGCAGCACCGTGCCGGCCGCGGCCAAGAAGTGCATGCACTGCGGCAGCGCGGTCTGAGCCTCACGAACGCACGCGTAGCGCGAACGCCGGGCGGCGCACCCTCACGGGTCGCGCCGCTCGATCGTTTCGGGCGCGACGCTCAGGGCTTGCGCGTCGCGCGCTCGGGGTGCGCGCCGACGTACACGAACCAGTAGGTCGCGCCCACCAGCACCGCGCCGCCGATGATGTTGCCGAGCGTGACCGGCACGAGGTTGCGCACGACGAACCCGGCGACCGACAGGTTCGCGGCTTCCGTCGTCACCCCGGCCGCCGCCGCGAACCCGGGCTCGAGCGCGTTCACGAACAGCGCGAACGGCACGAAGTACATGTTCGCGATCGAGTGCTCGAAACCCGCCGCGACGAACGCCGCGACCGGGAACACGATCGCGAGCAGCTTGTCGCCGGTCGTGCGCGCGCTGTACGTGAGCCACACCGCCAGGCACACGAGCGCGTTGCACAGGATGCCGCGCACGAGCGCCTGCCCGAACGGCAGCGACAGCTTCGCGCTCGCGAGCTTGAACGTGGCGATGCCGAAGCCGTTCTCGCCCAGGTGCTGCGTCGCGGCGAGCGCCACCAGCAGCGCGGTCGCGGCCGCGCCCACGAAATTGCCCGCGTACGCGAGCGCCCAGTTGCGCAGCAGCGAACGCGTGCTCACGCGCCGGCTGGCCCACGCCATCACGATGAGCACGTTGCCCGTGAACAGCTCGGCGCCACCGACCACCACGAGCATGAGCCCGAGGCTGAACGCGACGCCGGCGAGGATGCGCACCGCGCCGTAGGGAGCGCCGGCCGCGCCCGTGGTCGCCACGGTCGCGAACACGCCGCCCAGCGCGATGAACGCGCCCGCGAGCACGCCGAGCGCGAACAGCGTGCGCTTGCTGCGCCCGGCCTTGGCGACGCCCACGTCTTCGGCGCGGCGGGCCATTTCGGGAGGAAGCAACGAGTCGAGTCGGGTGTCCGGGTGTTGCGTGTGCGAATCCGCCATGGCGTGGCTCCGTACGGGCGAGGGGCGCGTCAGAACGGCCCCGTTTCCTTGCTCGATTCCGTCGAATCGGCGGCGGCGGTCGAATCGGCCGCGGCGCGCGTCAGGCTGTCGGCCAGCGCCTGCGCGCGGATCGCCTCCCAGTCGGCGGCGTGATCGCGCCCGCAGGACTGCGTGGGCGCCGTGCCCGTCAGGAACGGCACGCGCAACGGGGACGGGCAGTCCCCGCGCGCGAGCAGTCCGGTGAACGGATCCACCCATGCGAGGACTTCGTCGTTGCGCGAAGGAAAATCGGAAGCCGGGAAGCCCTCGAGCAGGCGGTTCATCACGCCCGCCCACACGGGCAGCGCCACCTTGGCCGCGGGGCGCGAGAGGCTCTGCGGCTGGTCGTACCCGATCCACACGCCCGCGGCGACGTCGGGCGTGAAGCCCACGAACCACGCGTCGTGGTAGTCGTTCGTGGTGCCGGTCTTGCCGCCGCACGGCCGCGTGAAACCGTAGCTCGCGCGCAGCGGGTACGAGATGCCGAACGTGACGACGTTCTCGAGCATGCCGCGCGCGAGCGCCGCGACGGGCTCGGGCAGCACCGCGATCGGCTTGCGTTCGGGCCGGTGCAGCGCCGCGCCGCGGGAATCCACCGCGACGCGCACGCACGTCGGCTCGCGCCGCCAGCCGCCGTTCACGAACACCGTGTAGGCGTCCACGAGCGCGAGCGGGGTGACCTCGTGCGTGCCGAGCCCGATGCTCGCCACCGCCTCGGGGCGTCCGAGCCCGAACTTCTCGGCGTAGCGCGCGACGGTGGCGGGCCCGATGCGCTCGACGAGGTTCGCGGTCGCGAGGTTGAGCGACTTGCACAGCGCCTTGGCGAGCGTGACGGTCTCGTGGTAGTCGCCCTCGTCGTTGCGCGGCTCCCACGGGCCTTCGGGCGTGACGAACGAACGCCGCAGGTCGGGCACGGTCGAGCCCGGCGTGAACCGCACGCCGCCGCGGCGCGGATCGAGCGCGGCCGAGTACACGATCGGCTTGATCGCCGAGCCCGGCTGGCGCAGCGCCTGCGTCGCGCGATTGAAGTCGCCGTGCCCCGGATCGCGGCCGCCCACGATGGCGCGCACTTCGCCGCTCGGCGGGTCGAGCGCGACGAACGCGCCCTGCAGCGGGCCGAAGCCGCGGCCGCGCCACGCCTCCTGTGCGTCCACGCCGCGCGCGAGCTCGACTTCGGCGGCCTGCTGCCACACCACGTCGCAGGTCGTGAACACCGACAGGCCCCAGCCCTCGAGCGCGCCCTTCGGCAACTGGCGCCCGAGCTCCTGGCGCACGGCGCTCATGAACGACGGGAACCGCTCGGCCGGTGGCGCCGAGGGCCGCAGCCCGAGCGGCGCGTTCGCGGCCGAGTCGCGCTGCGCTTCGCTGATGTGTCCCGCCTCGCGCATCTCGTTGAGCACGACGAAGCGGCGGCGCAGCGCGTGGTCGGGCCGGCGCAGCGGCGAGTACAGGTTCGGCGCCGGGATCACGCCCACGAGCATCGCCGCCTGCCCGAGCGACAGCGAATCCACCGACACGCCGAAGAACCGCCGCGACGCCTCGGCCGCGCCGGCGATGCCGCCGTGGTCGTCGCGGCCGAAGTAGACGCTGTTCAGGTACATCTCGAGGATCTCGTCCTTCGACAGCACGAGTTCGAGCCCGACGGCGAGGCACGACTCGACGAGCTTGCGCGTCAGCGTGCGCTGGTTGCCGAGCCACAGGCCGCGCGCGAGCTGCTGCGTGATCGTGCTCGCGCCCTGGCGCACGCCGCCGGCGCGCACGTTGGCGGCGATCGCGCGGGCGTTGCCCTTCAGGTCGAGTCCCCAGTGCGAGCGGAAACGCCGGTCTTCCGACGCGACGACCGCCTGCCGGAGCGCGAGCGGCATGCGCGCGAGCGGCACCCAGTCGCGGTACACGCGATTCGAGTCGGGCAGCACCGCGAGCAGCACGGGTTCGAGCCGCGGCGCGTGCTTCGTGTCCGGCGCGGCGAATCCCGCGAGCGCACCGTCGCGCTTCACCGCGAGCAGGCGGCCGCCACCGAGACGCAGGCGCACGCGCTCGGGACCGCCGCGCCCGTCGGGGTCGGGACCGTCGAACCCGCGCAGCACGATCTCGACCCCGCCCGGCGTGCTCGCCCATTCACCCGGCGCTCGCGGCGCGCCGACCATGCGATAGCCGCGCGCCGCGAGCTGCTGGCGCAGGTACTCCGCGGGCAGCGCGCGGCCCGCGAGCAGCGGCACCGGTGCGGAGTAGACGCGCGCGGGGTACGACCACGCCGGGCCGGTCGCGTGGCGCGACTGCAGCGCGCGCACCTCGACCGCGAAACGCGCGAAGAGCGCGACGCCGAGCGCGAGCACCACCGCCGCCGCGAACAGCACGCGACGGCGAATGCGCAGGCGACCGCGCGGCGGCGTGGGCCCCGGCGCGCGCGCGGCGCCGGCCGGGGCGAATGACCCGAAGGTGTCCGACATCGAGCGTGCATGCTACACGCGCGCGTCACGCGAAAGAAAACTCGGTGCACTCTCACGTTTCCGAACGAGAAAAACTCTCGCGATTCCCAGATTCACGTTGAGCCGCGCCGTTCGCGGCCCGTATCATTCCCGGCGACATGACGCGCTCCTTCGCTCGCACGAATCTCACGGCCACCACCGTCACGCGATTTACCGTCGCGGGAGGGTGGACCGTGAGCGCGTCAGCCGGCTGACACCGGCATCACGCAGTCCGGGCCCGCTCTCCTTCACCGGAGGGCGGGCCCTTGCGTTTGTGCCTCCGGTGGACACTTCCGGAGGTTTCCATGTCGTCCGATCCCTCGATTCGTTCGTCCGAACCCCCTTGCGCCGGTGACGGCGAAGCCCCGCTCGGCGCCCTCGCATGGCATCGCGAGCAGGTGGACCGCGTGGACGCCGCGCTGGTGCAGCTGCTCGACGCGCGGGCCGCGCTGGTCGCGCGCATCGGCCGCGCGAAACGGGCCGCCGGCCTGCCCGTCGCGGCGCCCGAACGCGAAGAAGACGTGCTGCGCCGCATCGAGGCGTGGGCGCGCGGCCCCATGCCGCCCGGCGCGCTGCGGCGCATCTGGCAGGTCATTCTCGACGCCTCGCGCCAGGCGCAGCAGGCCGAGGCGTGAGCGGGATCGCCTACCAGGGCGTGCCGGGCGCGTTCAGCGAAGAAGCGGCCGCCGGGTTCGCGCGGCCGGGCGAACCGCTGCTGCCGTGCCCGAGCTTCGAGGCGCTGTTCGACGCCGTCGCGACCGGCCGCGCGCGCGCCGGCGCGGTCCCGGTCGAGAACACGCTGGCGGGCCCCGTGACCGCGAGCTGGGACCTGCTCGCCGAACGCGACGTGCGGGTGACCGGCGAGGGCGTCGTGCCGGTGTCGCATGCGCTGGTCGGCGTGCACGGCGCCCGGTTCGAAGACGTGCGCCGCGTGCACTCGCACGCCGTGGCCCTGGCCCAGTGCGAACGCTTCTTCCGCGCGCACCCGGCGATCGAGCCCGTCGCGGCGGCCGACACCGCGGGCGCGGTCGAACAGGTCGTGCGGGCGGGCGATCCCACGCAGGCGGCGCTCGCGTCCGCACGCGCGGCGGCGCTGTACGGCGGTGACGTGCTCGCGCGCGCGCTCGAGGACCACCCGAGCAATCGCACGCGGTTCTTCCGCATCGAGCGCACCGGGACGGGTGACCCCGGCGCGGGCGGCAAGGCCGCGCTCGCGTTCCGCACCCGGCACCAGCCCGGGGCGCTGTGGCGCTGCCTGCGGCCGTTCGCCGAACGCGGCCTGAGCCTGACCCACGTGGCGAGCCGGCCGCTGCGGCACACACCGTTCGAGTACCGGTTCTTCCTCGAGATCGCGGCTCCCGGGGCGCCCGGAAGCCTCGAAGCCGCGATCGAGGAACTGCGCGTCGAGGTGCTCGAACTGCGCGACTTCGGGCGCTTCGCGCCCGCGCCCCACCCCGGGACGACGGGGCCCTCCGGCACGACCGGCACGGGGCAGGGTTGAACCGCCCGCCACCGGTGGCTTACTTTCCGCCGGACCCACGCCAGACAAGGCGTTCCGAGTCCCAGTGACCGGGGCTTTCGGCTTCCCTCGAGGAGATTTCCATGCGCGCGCGTCCCTGGTTCGCCCTCACCGTCCTGACCGCTCTTCTGGCGGCCGGCGCGGCCGTGGCCGAGCCCATCGGTTCCCATTTCCAGCTGACGCCGTTCGGCGGCTACACGATGTTCGACCCCAAGCTGCGCTACCCCGGCAGCAACCAGCCGCTCACCGACGATCTGTACGTCGGCGGACGCTTCAGCTGGGAGTCGCGCTCGTGGGTCGGCCTCGAAGCGGCGGCCGGCTTCTCGCCGACCGCGGAAGACATCGCGAACGGCTCCGACTACGACTGGTCGCACGTCTCCGGCAACTTCGTGCTGTCGCCCGCGCGCGGCCGCTGGGGCAACCCGTACGCGTTCGTCGGTGCGGGCTGGACGCAGCTCAAGCCCGCGGCCGGTGAGAGCCGCAGCACGAACACGTGGGAGTTCGGCGGCGGCGTGAAGCTGTGGATGACCGACGCCGTCGGCCTGCGCTTCGAGGCGCGCGACGTGTCGTTCAAGCCGCTCGAGAACCTGTCGGGCCAGAACCACTTCCACAACGTCGTGCTCGGCGCCGGCCTCACGTTCGCGCTCGGCGCCACGCCGCGCGACACCGACGGCGACGGCGTGCCGGATCGCAAGGACAAGTGCCCGGCCACGCCGAAGGGCGCGACCGTCAACGCGCAGGGCTGCCCGAGCGACTCGGACGGCGACGGCGTGCTCGACGGCCTCGACAAGTGCCCCGGCACGCCGAAGGGCGCGACGGTGGACGCGAACGGCTGCCCGAGCGACGCGGACGGCGACGGCGTCTTCGATGGGCTGGACACGTGCCCCGACACGCCCAAGGGCGCGACGGTGGACGCGAAGGGCTGCCCGAGCGATTCCGACAACGACGGCGTGCTCGACGGCCTCGACCAGTGCCCGAACACCCCGACCGGCGCCAAGGTGGACGCGAAGGGCTGCCCGACGGACGCGGACGGTGACGGCGTCTTCGACGGCCTCGACGACTGCGCCGACACGCCCGCCGGCCTCAAGGTGGACGCGAAGGGCTGCCCGATCGAAGTGATGGAGCGCGAGACCGAGCTGTTCGACACCGGCCTGATCCGCCTCAACGACGTCAACTTCGAGACGGGCAAGGCGGACATCATGCCCGAGTCCTACCCGACGCTCGACGCGGCCGCGGCCGTGATGCTGAAGTGGCCGCAGCTGCGCATCGAGATCGGCGGCCACACCGACTCGCGTGGCGGCGTCGCCCGCAACAAGGCGCTGTCCGAAGCGCGTGCGGATTCGGTGCGCGCGTACATCCTGCGCAAGTTCCCGGCGCTGCCGCCGACGCAGTTCACGACCAAGGGCTACGGGCCGACGCGTCCGGTCGCCCCGAACACGAACGCGCTCAACATGGCCCGCAACCGCCGCGTCGAGTTCGTCGTGATCAACAAGGAAGTGCTCAAGAAGGAAGTCGAGCGCCGTCGCCTGCTGCGGCAGGGCGAAGGCGCGCCGGCGGATTCGTCGGCGACGCCGAAGTAGCGGCTCGACCGGAAACGCACGGGGCCGGGATCCTGTTCGGGATCCCGGCCCTTCGTGTGCCGACCGGGCGCGCGGTCCGCCGGGGCTCAGGACTTCTTCTGCGGCGCCGGGCAGGTGCGGATGCCGAACGGCAGGTACAGTGGGCACCAGCCGATCACGGCGGTGAGCAGCGGCACGGCGCCGATCGCGCCCCACCACGCCTTGTACCAGGCTCCCGCACCGATCAACGCCAACCCCACCACGATCCGCACCACGCGATCCGCGCTTCCGACGTTCGGGCTCATGCTCCACCTCCGGTTCGTCGGCCCCGCACCGCGCGGCGCCGTCGCGTGTTGTGAGGCACATCCGCGGGAAAGGATTCGCACGGCTTGCCGGGCGCGAGGGCTCCGTGCACTGTGCGGTCCGGGAGGTTTCGCGAGAGTGCACATCCGTACCGAGGAAGACCTCGCGGGCATGCGCGCCGCCGGCGCCGTGGTCCGCGAGACGCTCGAAGCCATGCGCATCGCCGTCGAACCGGGCATCAGCACGGCCCAGCTCGACGCGATCGCCGCGCGCGCGCTGCGCGACCGGGGCGCCCGTTCGGCGCCGCGGCTGGTCTACGACTTCCCGGGCGAGACCTGCATCTGCGTCAACGACGAGATCGTGCACGGGATCCCGTCGCCGAAGCGGGTGCTGCGCGAGGGCGACGTGGTCACGCTCGACGTGACGGTCGAGAAGGACGGCTACATGGCCGACGCCGCGATCACCGTACCGGTCGGGCGCGTGAGCGTACGGGCGGCCCGGCTGATCGAGGGCACGCGGCACGCGCTCGAGCGCGCGCTCGCCGACGTGCGGCCGGGGCGGCGCGCGTTCGAGATCGGCGGCGTGATCGAGCACGCCGCCACGCGACGCGGACTGTCCGTGGTGCGCGCGCTGCAGGGCCACGGCATCGGCCGCACGATCCACGAGGATCCCATGATGCCGAACTGGGCCGACCCCGACGCGCGCGACGTGCTCGACGACCAGCTCGTCGTCACGATCGAACCGATCCTGTCGCTCGGCTCGGGCGAGTCGTTCGAAGGCGACGACGGCTGGACGATCCTGTCGGCGGACGGCGCGCTCACGGCGCACTTCGAGCACACGCTCGTCGTGCGCGACGGTCGGCCGCTGCTGCTCACCGCGTAGCCGCGCGCCTCACGCCGCCTCCCAGCGCCGCGCGAGCCGGCGCGCGAGCACGAGGAACGCCGCGGTGAACGCCCCGAGCGCCAGCAGCTGCGGCCACAGCGCCGCGAGCGGCAGTTCGAACCAGAACACCTTGCGGTAGGCGTCGAGCGCCCACGCGTTGAAGCCCACGAGCGAGACCTTCTGCAGCGTCTCGCTCATGAGGAAGCGCGGGAACATGCTGCCGCCGATCGCGCTCAGGCCGAGGATGACCAGGTTCGAGATGCCCTGCAGCTGCTGGCGCGTGCGCGCGAACGCGCCGAGCGCGAGCCCGAACGCCGCCACGCACGCGGCCGTGGTCACGGTGACGATCGCGAACCCGGGCAGGTGGGTGAGCAGCGGCAGCCGGAACACGAGCATGCCCCAGACGAACATGACGGTGATCTGCACCACGCCGAGCGAGGTGATGTAGAGCCACTTCGCGGCGAGCAGTCCGCCCATGCCGACGTTCGAGGTGAGCAGGCGTTCGAGCGTGCCGGACTCGGTCTCCTCGATCAGCGCGCCGCCGGCGCCGGCCGCCGAAAACATGAGGAACATGACCGCGATGCCCGCCGCGTAGAACGCGATCATCGGGCTCGTGCGCTTCTCGCCGACCACGGTGCGGGTCTCGACGCGCGCGGGCATCATGTCGTCCACGCCGTCCGGCGACGTCGAACCGCCGAACTCCGCGGCCGCGAGCCGCGACAGCCGCAGCGTGGCGCGCTGCAGCAGGCCCGCGACCATGCGCGACGCGACCGGGTCGGCGGCGTCGGCCAGCACCAGGGCCTTCACGCCGCGGCCGTCGTAGCGCAGCAGCGACGTGTCGAGGCCGGCGGGCAGCACGAGCGCCACCGGCGCTTCGCCCGAGCGCACCAGCGCCTCGGCCCGCGCGCGCGTCAGCACCACCGCGGAGTCGCGCGGCCCCGCGCCGGCGGCCTTCGCCCGCGACTGCACGAGCAGGCCGTCCTCCTCGCCGAGCAGCTTCACGAGGTTCGCGCTCGTCTCCGTGCGCGATTCGTCCACCACGAGCACGTGCACGCGCGGCGTCTGCGAGCCGGAGTTGCCGCCGAACACGAGCGCGAAGATCGAGAAGAACCCGATCGGCAGCACGAACGTCATCACCTGGGCGACGCGGTCGCGCGACAGGTTCCGCCAGGCGAGGCGGAAGAGCACCCCGATCATTCGCGCAGCTCCTTTCCGGTGAGTGCGAGGAACGCCGCCTGCAGGCTGGCCGAACGCACGTCGAGATCGCGCACCACGTGCCCGGCCGCGCGCACGCGCTCGAGCAGCGCGGGCAATTCGGCCGCGACGTCGGTGACGCTCGCGGCGAGCGCGGTGCCGCCGGGCTCGAGCGCGAGGCCCGCGGGCGCATCGCCCGCGCACGGCCGCTCGAGCGCGAACCGCACGCGGCGCGCGGGCAACTGGGCGCGCGCGACGAGTTCGGCCAGCGTGCCCTCGGCGATCGTGCGGCCGTGATCCACGATCACGATGCGCTCGCAGCGCGCTTCGGCCTCCTCGAGGTGGTGCGTCGTGAGCAGCACGGCCGTGCCTTCGTCGCGCAGCAGCGCCAGCATGTCGAAGAGCCGCTCGCGGCTCTGCGGGTCCACGCCGACCGTCGGCTCGTCGAGCAGCACGACGCGCGGTTCGTGCAGCACGCCGCAGGCCAGGTTCAGCCGGCGCTTCATGCCGCCGGAGAACGTGCGCACCAGTTCCCGCTCGCGCGCGGCGAGGTCGGTCCAGGCGAGCGCCCACTCGACCCGTTCGCGCAGCCGCACACCCGAGAGCCCGTTCAGCGCGCCGAAGACTTCGAGGTTCTCGCGCGCCGACAGCAGCGGGTAGAGCGCGAGCTCCTGCGGCACCACGCCCAGCTCGGTGCGCGCGGCGCCCGGCACGAGTTCGCGGCCGAGCAGTTCGAGCCGGCCGCCGTCGAGCCGGATCCGGCCGGCGATCGCCCGCACGAGCGTGGTCTTACCCGCGCCGTTCGGCCCGAGCAGCGCGAGCATCTCGCCCTCGCGCAGCGCGAACGACAGCCCCCGCAGCGCCTCCGTGGCGCCGAAGCGCTTGCGTGCGTCCTCGATCCGCAACCTCACCATGCCGCCCTCGCCGTGGGTGCCGGACCCCGCGTCCGGCCCGCCCAGAGTGCCGTTCCGGCATACCTGCGAGCCATGCCCGGGCGGCGGGCGGTCGTATCGGTCCGACGAACGGTCGCGGGCGCGGCGCCACCGGCCGGGGGCGGAAGCGGTTGCCCGCACCCCGTGCTCGGCGTACGGTTCGCCGCGTTCGACTCCCCCCGCATCCCGTGCACTGCCTGCGAGAGTTCGTTCCTCGGACCACAGGAGGTCGCCCCATGCGCAGCCGATCCATCGTCCTCGCCCTCACCACCGTGTTGAGCTTCGCGCTCGCCGGGGCCGCTTCCGCGGACCGCTTCTGGAACGTCAGCGGACTCGTCGGCTTCGGCCAGTTCTCCGACAACGTCTTCTATCCGCAGCGGGACTCGCTCGCCGACGCGCCGCTGCTCGGGCTCCGCATCGGCCACGTGCTGAGCGAGCACTGGGGCTACGAGTTCGCCGGCGCCTGGTCGCCGACCAAGGAAGCCGCCGGCGCCGAGGAAGACGTCACCTACCTGAACGGCTCGGGCAGCTTCTGGTACTCGCCGGTCTCCACCCGGCTCGGCATGCCCTACGCCGCCGCCGGCGCCGGCTACACGCGCCGCAGCGCGAGCAGCGCCGACGACGACTCGCATTTCGGCACGTTCGAGCAGGCGCTCGGCTGGATGGCGCCGATCAACTCGCGCACGTCGTTCCGCCTCGAGGCGCGCAACGTGCTCAACGTGCAGCGGACGCACTGGGGCGAGACGAACAAGGCCGACCAGCAGTACTGGGCGGGCCTGACCTACGGCTTCGGCGGCGGCAAGCCGGTGGACACCGACGGTGACGGCGTCGCGGACAAGAAGGACAAGTGCCCCGGCACGCCGGCGGGCGCGACCGTGGACGTGAACGGCTGCCCGAGCGACTCCGACAAGGACGGCGTGTACGACGGCCTCGACCAGTGTCCCGGCACGCCGGCCGGCGTGAAGGTGGACGCGAAGGGCTGCCCTGTGGACTCCGACGGCGACGGCGTCTTCGACGGTCCCGACCAGTGCCCCGACACGCCGAAGGGCGCGACGGTGGACGACAAGGGCTGCCCGAAGGACTCCGACGGTGACGGCGTCTTCGATGGCCTCGACCAGTGCCCGAACACGCCCAGCGGCGCCAAGGTGGACGCGAAGGGTTGCCCGTCCGACTCGGACGGCGACGGCGTCTGGGACGGTCTCGACAAGTGCCCGAACACGGCGAGCGGCGCCAAGGTGGACTCCGACGGCTGCCCGATCGTGGTCACGGAGCGCGAGACCGAGCTGCTCGACACCGGCATGATCCGCCTGCAGGGCGTGAACTTCGAGACCGGCAAGTCGGACATCCTGCCCGAGTCGTTCGGCATCCTCGACGACGTCGGCGCGATCCTGCGCAAGTGGCCCCAGCTGCAGGTCGAAGTCGGCGGCCACACCGACTCGCGCGGCGCCGCCGCGGCGAACCAGGTGCTGTCCGAGGCGCGCGCGAACGCGGTGCGCACGTACCTGCTGCAGAAGTTCCCGGACATCCAGGGCTCGCAGCTGACGGCGAAGGGCTACGGCGAGACCAAGCCGATCGCCCCGAACTCGGGCGCCGCGAACCTCGCGAAGAACCGCCGCGTCGAGTTCGTCGTGCTCAACAAGGACGTGCTGCGCAAGGAAGTCGAGCACCGCCGCACGCTCCAGAAGTAGTCCCGCCGTTCGCTTGGGTTGCGCGCCCGGCGCGCCTAAGATGCGGCGCCGCGAGAACGTCACCGCGCGCGCGTCGCGCGCGGCTTCCTTCGCCCGAGGGCCCTCATGTCCATCGCCACCCCGAACTTCACCGGCGCGGACGCCGACGCGCTCGTCGCCGTCCGCCGCGATCTGCACCAGCACCCCGAGCTCGGCTTCCGGGAAGTGCGCACCGCGGGCATCGTCGCCGACCGGCTGCGCGCGCTCGGGCTCGATCCGCGCACCGGCGTCGGCGTGACCGGCGTCACGGCACTGGTGAAGGGCGGCAAGCCCGGCAAGACCGTGCTGCTGCGCGCCGACATGGACGCGCTGCCGATCCAGGAGGAAAACGACACGCCGTACCGTTCGCGCCACGACGGCGTGATGCACGCGTGCGGGCACGACTGCCACGTGAGCATCCTGCTGCAGGTCGCACGTGCACTCGTGCAGGGCGCGAAGGACATGCGCGGGAACGTGCTGCTCGTGTTCCAGCCGTCCGAGGAGACCGGCGGCGCGAAGGGCGGCGCCGAAGCGATGCTCAAGACCGGGCTGCTCGAGGAGTACCGCCCCGACGCGGCGTTCGGCCTGCACGTGTGGCAGGACCTGCCGCTCGGCGTGATCGGCGTGACGGACGGGCCGTGGATGGCCGCGGTGGACGAGTTCTCCGTGACCGTGAAGGGCAAGGGCGCGCACGCCGCCATGCCGCAGGCGAGCCGCGACCCGATCGTCTGCCTCGCGCAGATGGTGACCGCGCTGCAGACCATGGCGTCACGCCAGACCGATCCGTTCCAGCAGCTCGTCGTGAGCGTCACGCAGCTGCGCGCGGGCACCGCGTTCAACATCATTCCCGAGACCGCGTGGATGAACGGCACGATCCGCTGCTTCGACGACGCCGTGTGGGCGGCCGTGCCCGGCGACTTCGAACGCATCGTGCAGGGCGTGGCGCAGGCGATGGGCTGCGAGGCGCACGTGGAGTTCGAGCGCGGCAACCGCCCGACCGTGAACGATCCCGCCATGGCGGCGATCGCGCGCGCCGCGGCGATCGACGTGGTCGGCGCGGCTTCGGTGCGCGAGGACGTGCGCACCATGGGCGGCGAGGACTTCGCGGCGTTCCTCGCGCGCGTGCCCGGCGCGTTCCTCGCGATCGGCTCGCGCAACGAAGCGCGCGGACTCGTGCACGAACACCATCATCCCCGGTTCGACGTGGACGAGGAGTCGCTCCGCATCGGCGCCGAGATCCTGTTGCGCACCACCCGGAGGTTCCTCGAGTCATGACGACCCGTTCCCGCGCCTTCGCGGCTTTCGCCCTGACCGTCGTGCTCGCGTGCGCCGCCGGCGCCGCGCGCGCCGAGTGGATGCAGCCCGACCCGTCGCTGCGCGAGGCGCAGCTCGAACTGCGCGACGCCGCGCGCGACACCGTGGACCACCCGAACGATCCCGCGAAACTCGCCACGCTCGGCGCCGCGCAGCTCAAGCTCGCGCGCTTCGCCGACGCCGAGCGCTCGTTCCTGCGGGCGCTCGCGCTGCGCCCCGACGACGACGCCGCGCGGGTGGGGCTCGGCACGCTCTGCGCGCTGCGCGGCCGCGAAGCACAGGCCGAATCGCTGCTCGCGCTCGCGGGCGACGCCGAGCCGGCGGTGCGCGCGCGGTTCGACCTCGCGCTGCGCCGCGAGGACTGGAAGGCCGCGCTCGCGCTGGCGCCGAAGCTCGAAGACGAAGCGGGGCGCGTGCCGCAGCTCGAGCGCATGGCCGCGTCCGAACCCGTCGAAGTCGAGTTCGCGGGCGGCACGGGCGTGGTGAACTTCGAGCGCGCCTGGCCGGTGCCGATCGTGAAGGCGAAGCTCAACGGCACGCCCGTGCTCATGGCCGTGGACCTCGGCTGCACCGAGATGTTCGTGGACCCGTCGCCGGCGCGGCTCTGCCGCGTCGAGATGCTCGAGGGCGAGCGCAGCGTGGTGTGGCTGGGCGGGCGCGTGAGCGCGCGGAACGCCCGGCTGAACAGCGTCACGCTGGGCAACGTCACCGTGCGCAACCTGCCGGGCGCGATCACGAGCCTGCGCAAGTACAGCCTGCAGGTGAACCCGCAGGGCGTGCAGATCGCGGGCGTGATCGGCCTGCCCATGCTGCGGCGGCTCGGCTTCGTGATGGACTACCACGAGAACCGGCTCGAGCTGTCGCGCGAGACCCCGGCGCCGGGCGCCGGCGCGATCCGCGTGCCGTTCGACGTGTGGGGCGAGGGCGAGATGGTCGTGTACGGCAGCGTCGGCGGCGCGCGCAAGCTGGCGATCCAGGTGGGCACGGGCCTGCCGGAGGCCGGCATCGGTTCGGCGCCCGAGGTGTTCGAGGAGTTCGGCATCCGGCCCGGCAAGCTCGCGAACGCGGTGCGCAGCCTCGGCGCGGTGCTGCAGGGCCGGCCGTGGGCGCGCGTCACCGTGCCCACGCTCACGTTCGGCTCGCTGGTCGGCGATCGCGTGCCGGGCTGGAGCGGCGTCATGGACGCGACCGAGTTCTGGCGGCACGGCGTGCGGCGCGACGCGCTGCTCGGGCCGGGGTTCTTCCGCGACCGTCGCGTCACAGTGGACTGGGCGAAGCACGAACTGCTGTTCGCGCGCCGCGACTGACGCTCGACGAGAAGCACGACGCCCCGGCGATCCGCTCAGGATCGCCGGGGCGTCGTCGTACGGGCGGGCTCAGTGCGCGAGATGCTCGCCGGCTTCGTGCGCTTCGTCCTCGTGCTCGCCGGCACCCGCCGCGAGCGTGTCGGCACCGATCGCGCCCGCGCCGGCCGAACGCACCAGCTGGCCGTCCACGCGCACGTTCGCACCGTGCTCGTACACCAGCTCGCCACCCTCGTGACCCGTCATGCCGACCATGACCGCGGCGCCGACCTGCAGCACGAGCGCGAGCGCGGACACCGCGGCGGCGGCGGGACCGGCCAGCCGCGACGCCACGACGAGCGCCGCCACGGCGCCGCCCGCCAGGTAGAACGTAAGCTGGCCCTTTTCGGCGTGCTCGTCGATCGCGTGCTCCGGCACGCCCTGCCGGTGCTCGGGCACCTCGTGCGCGGCGAATCCCGAGCGCATCGCGACGAACGAACCGAGGAAGCCGAACACCAGCAGCAGCACCGAGGCCTTGCGCACCCATTCGCGGTCGAACAGCCGGCCGACGATGGCGAAGAACGCGCTGAAGATGAGCAGCGCGACGGGCGTGTGCACGATCTGCGGGTGGAACTGGCCGAGCATCTCCATGGCGGCACCTTCTCCGGGTGGCGTGACGCGACGAGGGTCGTGAGCCGAAGCTAGCCCGGAGACTGCGTGAAGTCGAGGCCGCGCGCGCGTGGATGCGCGCTGGCATTGCCGCCGAACCACCGGGTAGATTCCGCCCACATGACGAACGCCCCGCGCCGCCCGCCCGTCGTTTCGATCGCGCTCTCGCTGCTCTGGTCGGCGCTCGAAGCCGCGCTGCTCGCGCTCGGGCTCGGCGGCTTCGAGCCGCTCGTGCGCGACCCGCGCGCACTCGCGCTGGTCGCGATCTTCGCCCTGACGGGGCTCGCGCTCACGGCCCGGCAGCCGGCGCGCGCGCGGGATGCGAACGAGAAGCGGCCCGACCCGCTGCCCATGGCGGTGCTGTTCCTCGTCCCGCTCGTGACCCCCATGATCGCCGCGTACGGCGCCCGCCACGCGCTGTTCACGCTGCCGCACGCGAACACCGTGTCGTGGTGCGGCGTCGCGCTGGTCGCGGTGGGGCTCGCGGTGCGCGTGTCGGCCATGCACCAGCTCGGCTCGCGCTTCTCGCCGCTCGTGTCGCTGCAGCACGAGCACGAACTCGAGACCTCGGGGCTCTACGGTGTGGTGCGGCATCCCGGCTACCTCGGTGCGCTGCTCGCGAACCTCGGGTGCGCGCTGGCGTTCGGGAGCGCGCTCGCGCTGCCGCTGCTCGCGCTCATGTTCGCGGCGCAGCTCGCGCGCATCCGCGCCGAGGAGGCGCTCATGGCGGCCCGCTTCGGCGACGCGTGGCGCACCTACTCGCGGCGCACGGGGGCGCTGCTGCCGCGCCCGGCCCGGCGCGACGCCTGAGCGAAGCGGTCCCGCCGGCCTCCGAGGCTTGCGGGCATTCTGGCCCTGCCCCTAGACTGCGGCCCATGCGCATCGCCTATCATGTGATCTCCGCTCCGGCACCGCTCGGCCTGCTCTTCGTGGCCGCCACGGAGCACGGATTGCGCTACGTCGAGTTCATGGACAAGCGCAGCCTCAAGCGCACGATCGCCGCGCACGCCGCCGAGAACCCGGGCGCCGTGTGGGAGCACTCGGTGCGCGACATGCGGCCGCTCGCCGAGCAGCTCGACCAGTGGTTCTCCGGCGCGGCCCGACATCTCGCGCCGCCGCTCGACTTCGTGGGCTCGGAGTTCCAGCGCAAGGTGTGGAACGCGCTGCTCGAGATCCCGTACGGCGAGACGCGCACCTACGGCGACATCGCCAAGGCGATCGGCGAGCCGAAGGCCGCGCGCGCCGTGGGCCTCGCCGCCAACCAGAATCCCGTCATGATCTTCGTGCCCTGCCACCGGGTGATCGGTGCGGACGGCAAGCTCGTCGGCTACGCCGGCGGCCTGCCGCGCAAGAAGTTCCTGCTCGCCCTCGAAGCGCGCTTCCGCGACATGCTGCCGCTCGAGGCCGACCGCGTCATCGCCGCCGCGACCGTGAAGGCGCCCGCCGCGCCCCGCACGCGCACGCCGCAGGCCGCGCCGAAGTCCGGCGCGAAGCCCGCGCGACCCCGCGTGAAGTCGCCCCGGGCCAACGCTCCATCCTCCCGCACCGCAACGCGGCGCGGCACGCCCGTGGCCGCAAGGCCCGCGGGCGCCACCGCGCGCACGCTCGCCGCCGCACCCGCCAAGGGACGCACGCGCCGGGCCGACTGATCCCCACGGCGGAGCGCCCGCGCTCCGAGGAGTCCCCACACATGTCGTTCCGCAGGATTCGCACGCTCGCCGCCGCGCTCGCGCTGGTGACGCTGGCGTCGCCATGGGCGATGGCGAAGCAGGTCCGCATCAACGTCACGAGCTTCGACTTCACGCCGCGCTACGCCTCGCTCAATCTCGGCGATCACGCGGTGTGGGTGTGGGACAACTCGCTGCACACGGTGACGCAGGGCGACACGCTGGACCCGCCCGTGACGCCGACCCCGGGCACGGCGCTCTTCAACTCGGGCGACGCCTCGATCCAGGGGAACTCCGGGCCGACGAGCGCCACGTACACCTGGAAGGTCACGACGACCGGCCTGATTCCGTACTACTGCATTCCCCACTGGCCGAGCATGGTGGGTGGGCTCGACGTCGTCGCGTCGGGTTCGAACGCCGGCTCCGACTTCCGCATCACGGAAGTGGAGTACCTCGGCTCGCCCGACCGGCTCGAGATCACGAACCTGGGCGCGACGGGCGATCTCGGCATGTACCGCCTGAAGGTGTCGGGCGTGACCGTGGCCTACCTGCGGAACGGCCCGGCCAAGACGCTGCCCCTGCTCGCGGGACGCAAGTTCGTCGTGTTCTTCGGCCAGAGCGGCATCAACAGCGATTCCACGCTCTACCTGTCCGGCATCCCCGGCCTGCCCGACGCCGCGGGATCGGTCGCGCTGTACGCGCCGAACAGCGTCAACACGTCGCTGGCGCAGTCGAGCATGGTGATCGACTACGTCGCGTGGGGCACGGGTTCGCAGGAGAACGAAGCGGCCGCCGTGGGCGCGAGCATGTGGTCCGCGGGGGTCAACGTGGCCGTCGTCGCGAGCGGGCACTCGATCGAGTTCTGCGGCCAGCCGGGTCAGTACGGCGCCGCACGCTGGTACGAGAACCCGAACCCGAACTTCGGCGGTGCGGACAACTGCCTCACGCCGACCACGCCGACCACCTGGGGCCGCATCAAGGTGCTCTACAAGTAGGGCCGCCCCGACGGGGCGTTCATCGCGCCGCAACGACTTCGCCGCCCGCTGCATGCCGGGCGGCGATTTCGCTTTCGTGTTCGGCCACGCATGTGCATCATGGCGAAGTCCATCACCCCCGGCGCCTCCCCCCTGCGCCGATCCGCTCTGCCACTCCCCGGAGCCCGCCATGATCCGCGCCCGCCGCTTCATCGCGCCCGTCGCCGCGCTGCTGCTCGCACTCACGTTCGCACCCGCGGCCACGAAGCAGTTGCGCATCAACGTCGCCAACTTCTCGTTCACGCCGTCGCTGGCCACGCTCAACCAGGGCGATCATGCCGTGTTCATCTGGACCGGCGGCACGCACAGCGCGCTCAGCGGCGACGGGTTCACGCCGGACGGCATCTTCTCGAGCGGCTCGTTCGGAACCAGCCAGACGTTCTCGTGGAAGACCGACCGCATCGGCTCCGTGCCCTACTACTGCGGCTTCCACGGTGCCGGCATGGCGGGCACGCTGTCGCTGGTCGCCTCGGGTGCGAGCGCGAGCCTGTCGGACTTCCGGATCACCGAGGTGCGCTACAACGTGGCGGGCAACGCCGACCTGGTCGAGATCACGAACCTCGGCGCGACGGGCGACCTCGGCATGTACCGGCTCAAGATCTCGGGCCAGTCGCTGCGCACGCTGCAGGTGGGCACGAGCACGAACCTCAACGTGGCGGCCGGCGGCAAGGTCGTGATCCACGTGGGCGAATCCGGCACGAGCACGGCCACCGACCTGTTCCTCGCGCTCGCGGCCGGCCTGCCCGACGGTGCCGGTTCGGTGGCGCTGTACGCGCCGAACACGCAGGTGACCGCGCTCACCGACGCGACGCAGATCCTCGACTACGTCGCGTGGGGCTCGGGCGGGCAGGAGAACGAAGCCACCGCCGCGAGCGCGACCCTGTGGACGGCGGGCACGGCGGCCGGCGCGGTGGCCGCGGGCAGCTCGCTCGAGTTCTGCGGGCAGAGCGGTCAGTACGGCTCGGCGCGGTGGTACGAGAACCCGTCGCCCAACTTCGGCGGCGCGGACAACTGCCTCACGCCGGCGGCGCCCACCACGTGGGGCCGGATCAAGACGCTCTATCGCTGAAGGTGCGTGCGGGGTGCGGCAGCCGTCCGCATCTCAGGCGAAGTGGTTCCAGCCCGCGCCCCGCACCTCTTCTTCGCCGCCGTCCTCCCGCACGAGCACTCGCACGCGCTCCGCGGTGATCGCGCCGAGCTCGACCAGCGGGGCACCGAGCCGAACCGAGGCGTCGCGGCACGCGCCCCACGCCTCGGGCGCGATCGCGAGCAGCAGTTCGTAGTCGTCGCCCGGCGCCAGCGCGAACGCCGCCGGATGCACCGCGCCGAGCGCCCGCGCCGCGGCCACGAGCACGTCGTCCGCGGTGAACGCCGACGAACGCAGTCGCGCGCCCACGCCGCCCGCGTCGCACAGGTGCGCGAGGTCGCCGGCGAGCCCGTCGCTCACGTCCATCGCGGCGTGCACGCCGCCCGCACGCGCGAGCTCCGCCGCGAGTGCGACCCGCGAGGGCGGCGCCGACCAGCGCCCGGCGAGCGCGTGCGCGGCCGCGCCCGCGGCGGAGCGTACCTCCGGTGCGGCATCGGCCAGCGCGAGTGCGGCGGCCGCGCGGCCGAGCGGGCCGCTCGCCGCGAGCACGTCGCCCGGGCGCGCGCCGGTTCGCGTCCAGTGCGCGCCATGCGCGACGTCGCCGATCAGCGTGACGGTCCACGCCACCGGGCCGTCGGCCGACGCGAGGTTGCCGCCGACCACCGCGGCGCCTCGGCTTCGAGCGCGCGCGCGCACGCGAGTTCGACCGCGCGCTGCTGGTCCGCGTCGGACCCCGCGGGCGCGACGCACGACACGACCGCCCAGCGCGGCGTGGCCGCCATGGCCGCGACGTCGCTCAGCTGGGCCGCGGCGAGCCGCCGGCCGATCGTGCCGGCGTCGTCGCGGCCCGCGCGCCAGTGGCGGCCCTCGACGAACGTGTCGGTGGTCACCACAAGATCACGGCCGGGCTCGGGACGCAGCACCGCGGCGTCGTCGCCCGGCCCCACGAGCACGCCACGGCCCGGCGCGAGCGCCGCGACGATTCCCGCGATGCGCGCGAACTCGCCGCGCTCAGCCATGCGCACGCCCCTCGCCGCGCGCGGGCAGCAGCACCGCGAGCAGCAGCGCGGCAGCGGCCGCGAGCGCGGCGCCGAGCACGAACGGCGAAGCGGCGCCGGCGTGGTCCCACAGCCAGCCCGCGACGATGCTCGCGGGCAGCAGCGCGAGCCCCGCGAGCGACGCACTCACGCCGTAGGCGGACGCGCGCGCCTCGCGCGGCACGAGGTCGGCGATCAGCGCCTTCGCCTGGCCTTCGAGCAGCGCGGAGTGCACCGCGTAGACGAGGAATCCCGCCACCACGCCGGCGCGCGTCGGCAGGAACGCGAACACCGCGTACGCCACGGCGTACAACAGGTAGCTCGCGAGCAGCAGCGGGCGCCGGCCGATCCGGTCCGAGAGCCCGCCGAACGGGTAGGCGAGCAGCGCGTAGAGCAGGTTGTAGCCGAGGTACACGAGCGACACTTCGCCCGCGCTCCAGCCGGCGGCCTGCGTGCGCAGCAGCACGAACGCCATGCTGCTGTTGCCGAGCTGGAACACCACGTCCACGCACACGAATCGGCGGAACGGCCCGGCCGGCACGCGCCACGGCGCGCGCGCCGCGGCCGTGCGCGCGGCCGCATCGCGTGGGGCGCGCACGAAGACGGCGATCACCAGCAGCGCGAGTGCCGCGGGAATCGCCGACGCCGCGAACACGCGGCGGTAGCCCTCGGCGCCGAGCGACTGCCAGTGCGACAGCAGCCACCAGCCCACGAGCGGGCCGATCGCGGCGCCGAGCGTGTCCATGGCGCGGTGCAGCCCGAACGCGCGGCCAAGGTCGGCGTCGGCCGTCGAGTCGGCGATGAGCGCGTCGCGCGGCGGCGATCGCAGCGCCTTGCCGACGCGATCGGTGAAGCGCAGCCCGAGCACGGCGCCCCACGACTGCGCGAGCGCCATGCCGGCCTTCGCGACGCCCGAGAGCGCGTAGCCCGCGAACACGAACGGCTTGCGCCGCGAGACGCGGTCGGCGAGCCGGCCCGAGACGAGCCGCAGCGTGGACGCCACGCACTCGGCGAGCCCCTCGATCACCCCGAGGCTCGCGACCGACGCGTGCAGCGTGGCGGTGACGAAAAGCGGCACGATCGGCACGAGCATCTCGGACGAGATGTCGGTGAGCAGCGACGTGACGCCGAGCGCCACGACGTTGCGATGCAGCCCGGCGAAGCCGCGCCGTTCTTCGGGAGCGTCGTTCACGGCCGCGGACGTTACCCGAAACGCCGCGGGCGCGCCCCGGAAGGAGCGCGCCCGCGTTCGGCCGCGTGGGTGGCCGGCGTCAGTCGATCGGCTTCACCTCGACCGGCGCGAAGCCCTCGAGCGCGGGCTTCGCGATCGCCGCTTGCGTCACGACCACGATGCGGAGCTTGTCGGCGCAGAAGCGCTCGCGCAGCACGCGCTTCACGTCGTCCATGTTCACCGCGCGCACGCGGTCGCCGTACTTCGCGATCCAGTCCGGCGAAAGCCCGTAGAACTCGACCGTCGCGATCTGCGTGGCGAGGTCGGACACCGACTGCAGCTCGAGCGGGTACTGCCCGACCAGGTAGTTGCGTGCCTTGTCGAGCTCCGCCGTCGTCGGGCCCTCGTTCACGAGCTTGCCCACTTCGGCGAGCGTCGCGTCGAGGATTTCGCGCAGCTTCTCGTTGCGGGTGAACGTGCTGATCGTGAACGCGCCCGCCGCGCGGTACTGCGGGAAGCGGCTCGAGATGCTGTAGGTGAGCCCCTTCTCGACGCGGATCGCGTTGATCAGCCGCGACGTGAAGCCGTCGCCGAGGATCGTGTTCGCGACCTGCATCGCCTCGTAGTCCGGATGGTTGCGCGGCACCGAAATGCAGCCGATCCGGATCTGCGCCTGCGTCGCTTCCGGCTTGTCCACGACGCGCACCGACCGGGCGGTCACCGGCGCCGGCGCCGCGTACGGATCGCGCAGCGGCTCGCCGGACGGCTTCCAGTCCGCGAACGCCTTGCGCAGCGTGGCGATCGTGGCGGCGGCGTCCACGTCGCCCACGACCACGAGGAACGAGCGGTCCGGCGACACGTAGCGGCGGTGGAACGCCGCGACGTCGTCGCGCGTCAGCGCCTTCACGCTCGACTCGGTGCCGATCGCGGGGTGCGCGAGCGGGCTTTCGCCCCACAGGTAGGCGGCGAACGCCTGCTCGGCGATCACCGAGGGCTCGCTGCGGTTCGACGCGATCACGCCGAGCGCCTCCTCGCGCTTGCGGTCGAACTCCTCGGCCGCGAACGCCGGCTTCACGATCACGTCGTGGAACAGCCCCAGCCCGGTGGCGAAGTCCTTCTTGAGCACGCCGCACGAGACGGTGAACTGCTCCGCGCGCGACGAGGCTTCGAGCGAGCCGCCGACGAACTCGATGTCGTCCGCGACCTGCTGCGCATCGCGCGTGCCCGCGCCCTGCGTGAGCAGCTCGGACGTCATGCGCGCGAGGCCTTCCTTGCCGGCCGGGTCGTACACCGATCCGGCGCGGGCCACGAGCCGGAAGCTGACGACGGGCAGGCGCGGCGAGGGCTGCACCAGCACGGTGAGACCGTTCGGCAGCTTGGCGCGCACGAGCGCCGCCGCCGGCTTCGCGAATGCCGCGGGCGCGCAGACGGCGAGCGCGAGCGCGGCGAACAGGATGCTGCGCAGGCGGAGGCTCATCGGCCGCCCTCCTCTTCGGTGGTGGGCACGAGCATCGCGACGGTGTGGCGGCGCGCGTCGAACACCTGCTTCGCGACGCGCTGCACGTCGGCGGCGGTCACGGCGCGGTAGCGGTCCACCGCGGAGTACAGCGCGCGGTAGTCGCCGGCGTACTGCTCGAAGCGGCCGAGCGCCATGGCCGCGCCGTTGTTCGTCTCGAGCGCGTGGACGAAGCCCGCCTCGACCTGGTTGCGCGCCTTCTGCAGCTCGCGTTCGGTGACGCCGCCGCGGACGAGCGAATCGAGCACCGCGTACAGCGCGGCCTCGCCCCGGGCGCCGCTCTCGCCGGGCTTCATCTCGACCCAGCACTCGAACAGCCCCGGCTCGAGACCGGGTCGGTAGCCGGCGTCGGCCGAGAGCGCGATCTGCTGCTCGTACACGAGCGCGCGATGCAGGCGCGACGACTCGCCGCCCGACAGGATGCTCGCGAGCACCTCGATCGCGTAGCGGTCCGGATCGCTGTTGCCCGGCGCCTTGTAGCCCACCGCGAACGTCACGGTCTCGGACGGGTAGTGCACCTCGGCGCGGCGCTCGCCGCGCTGCTCGGGCTCGGCGTTCACCGGCTTCGGCGGCGGCGCCTGGCGGGAGATGTCGCCGAAGTACTCGCGGAGCTTCGCGCGCACCCACGCCGGGTCGAAATCGCCCGACACGACGATCGTGCAGTTGTTCGGCGCGTAGTACGTGCGGAAGTAGTCCACCATCTCGTCGCGCGTGATGCGCTCGAGGTCCTTCATCCAGCCGACGACGGGCCAGTGGTAGGGCGACGCCTGGAACGCGGTGCTGTAGAGCGCCTCGTCGAGCATGCCCGGCACCGAGTTGTCGGTGCGGAAGCGGCGCTCTTCCCGCACGACCTCGACTTCACTCTTCAGGAGATCGGGCAGCAGCGAGAGCTGGCGCATGCGGTCGGAGTCGAGCCGCAGCATGGTCTCGAGCGACGCGCTGCCGCCTTCCTCGTAGTACACCGTCTGGTCGTAGCTCGTGAACGCGTTCGAGTACGCGCCCTGCGACTCGAGCTGCTGGTCGTACTGCTTGGGCGGCACGTTCGCCGAACCGTTGAACATCATGTGCTCGAAGAAGTGCGACAGGCCCGTGATGCCCTGGCGCTCGTTGCGCGAGCCCACGCGATACCACTGCGTGAAGCACACCGCGGGCACCGAGTGATCCTCGTGCAGCAGGATCTGCAGGCCGTTCGGGAGCGAATCGCGCTCGACGCGGAAGCGCTCGGGCGAAATCGCACTGGGCGCGACGCGCGGCGACGCGGCCGCGAAGGCGGAAGCCGCGCCGCACGCACAGGCGAGCGCGGCGAGGAGCGGCAGGAGTCGGCGAAGCATGGACGGTCGTCCTCCGTGGGTCGGGAGCGAAGCGGATGATCGGGAGACCGGCGCAGCCTAGGTGCGCGTCCCTTCGGGGAACAAGCGCACGCGGACGAACGCCGCCCCGCGGGCGACCGGCCCCGGCGGGAGGACAGCCATGGGCCCGAAGTCGCCCGACGGAGACTTTCGGACCGGTACCATCGGCCCACGCGCGAATCCTTGGAGCCCACCCGGTGAATGGCGTAGCTTTTTGCCCATGGACGACAACAGCAGCACCGCCGTCAAGGCCCGCCCGGCGACCGAAGATCCGGTCGCGAATCGAATCCGGACGCGGCGCCTGGCGCTGGGTTGGTCGCTCAAGAAGTTGAGCGAAGCGACCGGGGGCCTCGCACCGTCGTTCCTCTTCAACATCGAGAACAGCCGCAAGGTGCCGAGCGAGGAAGTCGCCGCTCGGATCGCCCATGCGATCGACGACACCGCGCACGAAGCGACTTACCGTGCGTGGGCTCGAGCCAAGAGTCGCGGACGTACCGGCCGCATCGACCACGACGCCATGTTGAGCGCGTGGGAGCTGCTGCGGAATCCCTTCGGGGAACCCGTCACGCCGGGCGCCGCTCCCGTCACCCCGACGGGGGAATCTCGCGACGCCGGTCGGCTCCGTGTCCCTGTGTTGGCGACGGCATCCGACCCCGGAGACGGGGTGCGACCGATTCCCGAACAGGTCATCAACACCCTGAGCCTCGACCCGCTCTCGTACGGGCACGACGCCGAACTGGCTCGCGAGCGCTACTCGCGCCTGCGCCGTCCGTTCGCGTTCCCGCTCGCGCAGGAGCAGGCCGCACGTGTCGGGCTCGTGGGTTCGACACTCGCCGTGGTCACGCGCGACGAAGCCATCACTCCCGACCCTCGCGCCGCGTACGTGGTGCGCGTGGACGGGCGGCTCGAAGTCGTCAGTGGCTCGGCCTACGCGGGCGGAAGGATTCCCACCGAACTGCAGGGCGCCGGGCTCACCGACGCGACCGCGTTGCGCGCGGCCACCGTCGGTCGCATCGACCACCTGCTCCCGGATGTGCGAATCTGACCGCATGACGAACCCGAACCGGTTGTTCCTTCCGGCCATCGCGGTGCTCGCGGTGGCCGGATCGCTTTCGTGCGGCGGCCCCACCAGGGTGCGCGGCAGCGGCACGATCGAGCTGGACGAAGTGGACGTCGCGTCGCTCGTGGGCGGGCGCATCCTGCGACTCGCGGTGGAAGAAGGCGACACCGTGAAGGCCGGCGACACGCTCGCCGTGCTGTCGCGCGGTGAAGTCGCCGCCGAACTCGCGGCGCAGCTCGCGCAGGCGCAGCGCGCCGAATCGCAGGCGCGCGACCTCGCCGCCGGCGCGCGACCGGCCGAAGTGCTCGTCGCGCGCGCACAGCTCGCGGCGGCGCAGGCCGACCGCCGGCTCGCCGAAGCCCAGTTCACGCGCACCGACAAGCTCGCGCGCACGCAGGCCGTGGCGCAGGCCGAACTCGATCGCGCGCGCGCCACGCGCGACGCCGCGGTCGCGCGCGAACGCGCCGCCGCCGAACAACTGCGGCTGCAGGAAGAGGGCTACCGCCGCCTGCAGGTGGACGCCGCGAAGAGCGCCGCGACCGCCGCCGCCGCACAGCTCGCGGGCGCGCGCAGCCGCGCCGGCGAACTCGTGCTCACCGCGCCGGCCGCCGGCGTGGTGCTGCTGCGCAACTTCGAGCCCGGCGAACTCGTCGGGCCGAACGTGCCGGTGGTGACGCTCGGCAATCCCGACCGGCTCTGGATGCGCGTGTACGTCGCGGCGCCGCTGATCGGACGCATCCGGCTCGGCGACCCGGTCGAGATCACGCCGATCCGCGCGAAGCAGCCCTTCCGCGGACGCGTCGTCCAGATCGCGACACGCGCCGAGTTCACGCCGCGCGCGGCGCTCACCGAGGAGGAGCAGGCGAACCTCGTGTTCGGCGTGAAGATCGCGCTCGACGCCACGCAGGGCGCGCTCAAGCCCGGGCTGCCGGCGGAAGCGCGCTTCGGCACGAAGCGATGAGCGACCCGGTCGTCCGGCTCGACGGCCTCGTGAAGCGCTTCGGCGATTTCGCCGCCGTGGACCAGGTGTCGTTCGACATCGGGCGCGGCGAGATCTTCGGCATCCTCGGTCCGAACGGCTCGGGCAAGACCACCACGATCCGCATGCTGTGCGGACTGCTGTCGCCGAGCGGCGGCTCCGCGACCGTCGCCGGCGCCGACATCCTGCGCGAACCCGACCGCGTGAAGGCGCGCATCGGCTACATGTCGCAGCTGTTCGGGCTCTACCGCGACCTCACCGTGGACGAGAACCTCGACTTCTACGCCGGCGTGTACGAGCTCGGCGCGCGCAAGGCCGAGCGCATCACGTGGGCCAAGGCGGCCATGCGGCTCGAGGAGCTCGGCGGCCGGCTCGCGGGCGTGCTGTCGGGCGGCCAGCGCCAGCGCCTCGCGCTCGCCTGCGCCATGATGCACCGCCCCGAGGTCGTGTTCCTCGACGAACCCACCGCGGGCGTGGATCCCGCGGCGCGCCGGCTGTTCTGGGAGATCATCCGCGAGCGCGCGGCCGAAGGCGTCACGATGATCGTGACCACGCACTACATGGACGAAGCCGAACGCTTCGACCGGCTCGTGTTCCTGTCGCGCGGCAGGCGCGTGGCGCTCGGTTCGCCCGCCGAGGTGAAGGCGCAGTTCGGCGCCGACCTGACGCTCGAGGACATCTTCGTGCAGCTGCAGGAGACCGAGTCGTGAACCGCGAGCGGTTGCGCGCCATGGTGCGCAAGGAGTTCGTGCAGATGTTCCGCGACCCGGGAACGCTGCGGCTCGTCCTGCTCGTGCCGATCATGCAGATGCTGATCTTCGGGTACGCCATCCGCACCGACGTGCGGAACCTGCCGACCGTGACGTTCGACCAGAGCCGCTCGCAGGAGAGCCGCACGCTCGTGCAGCGGCTCACGGCGACCGGCAACTTCCTCGCGCGCGGCCAGGCCCGCTCGTACGAAGAAGCCGTGCGCGCCGTGGACGCCGGCCGCGCGCGCGCCGCGTTCGTGATTCCCGAGAGCTACGCGCGCGACCTCAAGCGCGGGCGCCAGGCACACGTGCAGGTGCTCGTGGACGCCAGCGACCCGACGGCGAGCGCGAGCGCGATCGGCGCGGCGCAGATGGTCGGCCAGCAGCTCAACGTCGAGATCGTGCAGCAGCGCACCGGCGCGAACCTCGCGACCGGCCTGCCGGTGGACGTGCGCGTGCGCCCGCTCTACAACCCGGCGCTGCGCAGTGCCGTGTTCGTCGTGCCGGGCATCATCGGGATGATCCTGAGCAACATCCTGATCCTGATCACGGCCATGAGCCTCGTGCGCGAGCGCGAGACGGGCACGCTCGAGCAGCTGATCGTCACCCCACTCGCGCGCTCGGAGATCATGCTCGGCAAGATCGTGCCCTACGTGTTCGTGGGCTACGTGCAGATGACGACCGTGCTGCTCGCGGGACACCTCATCTTCCAGGTGCCGCTGCGCGGCCCGATGCTGGCGCTGTACGCCGTGACGTTCCTCTTCATCACGGCGAACCTCGGGCTCGGGCTGTTCATCTCGACGCTCGGCCGCACGCAGCAGACCGTCACGCAGTCGGCGGTCTTCATCATGCTGCCGAACGTGCTGCTTTCCGGCTTCATGTTCCCGCGCGAGGCGATGCCGCCCGCGGCGCAGGCGTTCGGCGCACTGCTGCCGCTGACGTATTACCTGCAGCTCGTGCGCGGTATCCTGCTGAAGGGCGTCGGCCTGTCCGAACTGTGGCCGCAGGCGCTCGCGCTGGCCGCATTCGCGATCGCGTTCTTCACCTTCGCGACGAACCGCTTCCACAAGACGCTGGAGTGATCCGTTGAGCGAGCCCCCGAAGCCCGTCCACCCGCTGCGCATCGCGCCCATCGACGCGCCGACGCTCGCCTCCGTCCGGCCGCTCGCGCCCGCCGCGCCCGGCGGCGTCGAGCCCTACCGCGTGCTGTTCCCGATCGGCGCGGTGCTCGCGATCGCGGGCACTGCATTCTGGCTGGGACAGGTGTTCGACCTGTTCCCGTGGCCGGGCCGTGTCCATGCCGCGCTCATGATGCAGGGCTTCGAGCTCTGCTTCGTGACGGGCTTCCTGCTCACCGCGATGCCGTCGTTCACGCACGGCGCCAAGGCGACGCCGCTCGAACTCGGGCTCACGACCGCGGGCGCGCTCGCGTACGTGCTGCTGCTGCTCGCCGGATTCGAAGGCGCCGCGCAGGCCGGCTTCGTGCTCGCGCTCCTCGTCACCGCCACGGCGATCCTGCGGCGCGTCCGCTTCGACGGCGCCGCGCCGCCCGAGGAGTTCCTGCTCGCCGGCGTCGGCCTGTTTCTCGGGCTGCTCGGCGGCCTGCACCAGGCGGCGGCCGCGTTCGGCTGGATCGGCGAGCCCGCGCCGCGGTTCGGCATCCGGCTCATCTCGCGCGGCATGATGCTCGCGGTCGTGCTGGGGCTCGGCGGCCTGCTCGTGCCCACGTTCGCGCTGGTGAAGGACCCGCTGCGCATCGTCGGCATCGCCCGCGCCGGCCAGCGCGGACCGCGGCGCGCGTACGTCATGACGCTCGCGGCGCTGATCGCCGGCGCGTTCGTCGCGGACACCGCGGACCAGCACTCGGTCGCCGCGTGGATGCGTGCCGTGGCGGTGCTCGCGAGCACGATGCTTTCGTGGAAGAGCTGGAGCCGTCCCGGCAAGGGCGGCCCGCTCACCACCACGCTCTGGCTGTCGGGCTGGGCGCTGTGCCTCGGCGTGGTCGGCGCCGCGGTGTTCCCGCAGCACGAGATCGCCGCGTGGCACGTCGCGTTCGCGGGCGGCTTCGGCATGCTGTCCATGTCGATCGGTACGCGCGTGACCGTGCAGCACGGCGGGCACCCGGCCACCGACGAACCGCGCCTGCTGGGCTGGGCGTCGCTCGCGCTGATCGGCGCCGCCGTGGCCGTGCGCGCCGCGGCCGGCGAGGTGGATCCGTCGCGCGCCGCGCTGCTGTTGGCCGCCGCGCTCGCGTGGGTGCTCGCGTGGGTGCTGTGGCTCGCCGGCGCCGCGCCACGGTTGTGGCGCACGGCGAAGCGCGATCCCGGGCTCATGATGCCGGCACGCCCGAAGCGCTGACGCGCGGAACGCGCCGCCGCGTCAGCCTTCGAGCGCCGCGCGTTCCTCGGCGTGGTGCTTGATCACGCGCGCTTCGGCGATGAACACCACCTCTTCGGCCACGTTCGTCGCCAGGTCGCCGATCCGCTCGAGGTTGCGCCCCACGAGCACGAGCGCCATGCAGGCCTGCACGTCCGCCGGGTGCGCCACCATGCGTGCGAGCTGGGCGGCGAAGTGCGCACGGTTGAGCCCGTCCACCTCGTCGTCGAGCCGCACCAGCGCGCGGGCCGCGTCCGCGTCGCGCCGCACGAACGCGTCGAGCGCCGACCGCAGCATGGCGACGGCCTTGTCGGCCAGTTCGGGCAGGGTGGCGTCCGGCTGCACGGGCGGCAGCGTGAGCAGGGTCTTCGCGCCGCCGGCGATGTTCACCGCGTGATCGCCCGCGCGCTCGAGGTCGTTCGAGATCTTGATCGCCGACGTGATCAGGCGCAGGTCCCGGGCGAGCGGCTGCTGCGTGGCGAGCAGCTCGATGCAGCGCTCCTCGATGTCGAGCTCCATGCGATCGATCACCCGGTCGTCCGCGAACACCTCTTCCGCGAGCGCGCCGTCGCGCCGCAGCAGTGCCGCGATCGCCTTGTGTATGATGTGCTCCGTGCGGCCGCTCATGACGAGCAGCTGCGCGTTGAGCTCCTGGACCATCTCGTCGAAGTGCCGGTGCATGGGGCCTCGATCAGCCGAAACGGCCGGTGATGTAGTCCTCGGTCAGCCGCTGCCGCGGGCTGGTGAACAATGCGCGGGTGCCGCCGAACTCGACGAGCTCGCCCTGCAGCAGGAACGCGGTGTGGTCGGACACGCGCGCGGCCTGCTGCATGTTGTGGGTCACGACCACGATCGTATAGCGCGCCTTCAGCTCGAGCACGAGCTCCTCGATGCGCGCGGTGGCGGTCGGGTCGAGCGCCGACGCGGGCTCGTCCATGAGCAGCACTTCGGGTTCGACCGCGAGCGAGCGGGCGATGCACAGCCGCTGCTGCTGGCCGCCCGAGAGCGCGAGCGCGGAGCGGTCGAGCCGGTCCTTCACCTCGTCCCACAGCGCGGCCCGGCGCAGGCTGTCCTCGGCGCGCACCTCGAGTTCGCCGCGGTCCTTCACGCCGAGCAGCCGCAGGCCGAACACGACGTTCTCGAAGATGGACTTCGGGAACGGGTTCGGGCGCTGGAACACCATGCCGACGCGGCGGCGCAACTCGACCGGGTCGGTGTCGCGCGCGAGCACGTCCAGCTCGGACACGCGCAGGGTGCCGGTCGTGCGCACGTTCGGGATCAGGTCGTTCATGCGGTTGAACGACCGCAGCAGCGTGCTCTTGCCGCAGCCGGACGGCCCGATGATCGCCGTCACCGTGCGTTCCGGGATCTCGATCGAGACACCCTTGAGCGCTTCGTGCGAGCCGTAGAAGAGGTGGAAGTCGTGCGCGACCAGGTGTGCGGCGGCCGCGGGCGCCGCCGCGGCAGGCGACGGCGCGGGCGCCGGAACCGCCGTCGCGAGCTTCACGGGAGCGGGGCGCGCGGGGGAAGCGTCGAGGTCGGCGGTCACGTCACGATCTCCCGGCAAGCGCCGCGCGCAGCCGTGCGCGCAGCAGCATCGCCGCCAGGTTGAGCAGCAGGGTCAGCAGCAGCAGGACGAGCACCGTGCCGTAGAGCAGGGGGCGCGTGGCCTCCACGTCCGGCGACTGGGTCGCGAGCACGAACACGTGGTAGCCGAGCTCCATGAACTGGTCGGTCGGGTACTGCGGCAGGTAGGGCAGGAAGTACGCGGCGCCGGTGAACAGGATCGGGGCCACCTCCCCCGCGCCACGCGAGACGGCGAGGATCGCGCCCGTGAGGATGCCGGGCAGCGCCTGCGGCAGCAGCACGCGCGTGACGGTCTGCCAGCGCGTCGCGCCCAGCGCGAGCGACGCCTCGCGCATCTCGCGCGGCACGGTGCCCAGCGCCTCTTCGGTGGTGACGATGACGACCGGGAGGTTGAGCAGCGCGAGCGTGAGTGCGGCCCAGATCAGCGCCGGCTGGCCCCACGTGACGTCGAGCCCGAGCGCACGATCCATCTGCATGCCGACGAACTGCACGAAGAACCCGAGCCCGAACAACCCGAACACGATGCTCGGCACGCCCGCGAGGTTGTGGACCGCGAAGCGCACCGTGCGCGTGAACGCCGAAGCCGGGTTCGCGTACTCGTGCAGCCAGATCGCCGCGCCCACGCCGAACGGCACGAGCGCGAGCGTCATGAGCAGCACGAGCAGCACGCTGCCGTAGATCGCGGGCCCGATTCCGCCGCGCGTCATGCCTTCGCGCGGCGCCTGCGTGAGGAACTCCCAGGTCACGGTCTGCCAGCCGTGGCGCACGACGTCGCCGACGATGACGGCGACCACGAGCACGACCAGCAGCGCGGCCGCGCCCGCGAGCACGGTGCAGGCCCGGCCGAGGCGGTCGACCGCCGGGCCGCGCGACAGCGCAGGCAGCGTCGCGACGCCGGACGCCGCGCTCATGCGCCCGCCAGCTGCCGGCGCAGCCGCCCGACCAGCCAGCCCGCGGCCACGTTGATCGCGAACGTGATCGTGAACAGCAGCGCGCCGAGGAAGAACAACACGGAATAGTGCGGGCTGCCGACGACCACCTCCGCGAGCTCGGCCGCGATCGTCGCCGAGAGCGTGCGCGCCGAGTCGAACACGCTCGCGGTCGGGAGCGCGGCGTTGCCCGACGCCATGAGCACGATCATGGTCTCGCCGGTCGCACGTGCGAGCCCGAGCAGCACGCCGGCCGCGACGCCCGCCGAGGCCGCGGGCAGCGTCACGCGCCACGCGGTCTGCCACGGCGACGCGCCCAGCGCGAGCGCGGCTTCGCGATAGCTGCGGGGCACCGCGCGCAGCGCGTCCTCGCACACCGAGAACGTGGTCGGGATCACGCCGAGCGCGAGCGCCGCACCGGCGACGAACGCGTTCAGCCGCACGTGCGCGCCGGTCACGGCCTGCAGCCACGACGCGAGCACCACGAGCGCGAAGAACCCGAGCACGACGCTCGGGATGCCCGCGAGCAGTTCGATCGCCGGCTTGATCCACTCGCGCACGCGCGGCGGCGCGAACTCCGAGGCGAACAGCGCCGCGAGCACCGCGAGCGGCACCGCGATCGCCATGGCGACGGCCACGATCTTCGCCGTGCCCACGAGCAGCGGCACGAGTCCGTACTTGGGCACGTCGCTCACGGGCTGCCAGTTCGGCACCGCGAAGAAGCCGCGCAGGCTCGCCTCGCGCTGTGTCTCGGGGTCGAACAGGATCGGTGCGGCGCCCCGGAACACGAACCCGATGATGAGCAGGAGTCCCGCCACGGCCGCGAACGCACACGCGCGCAGCGCGAGCTCGACGAACGCCTCGCGCATGCGCTGCAGGCGGCGGCGCCGCGCCACGTTCTCGCCGGGACGGACCAGGGTTCGCATGGGTCAGCGGAGCGGGTAGTAACCGACGTCCACGGCGAGCTTCTGGCCGACGGGCGACAGCACCCAGTCCACGAACTTCTTCACGTCACCCTGCGCCGGCTTGCGCAGGTAGAAGTACAGGTAGCGCGTGAGCGGGTAGCTGCCGTCGTGCACCGTCGCGGCCGTCGGCATCACCGCAGGCGACTTCGCGTCCTTGCGCACGGCGCAGTCGCGCACGCCCTTCGCGTACGCGGCGCCGCCGTAGCCGATCCCGTTCGGGTCCCGCGAGACGGCGTTCACCACCGCCGCGGTGCCCGGCAGCGTCTGGCAGCTCGCGGCGAAGTCGCGGCCGTCGAGCACGTGATCCTTGAAGAACCCGTAGGTGCCCGAGCTGTTCTCGCGCCCGTACAGCACGATCGTCGCGTCCTTGCCGCCGACCTGGCGCCAGTTCGTCACCGCGCCGGTGTAGATCTGGGCGAGCTGCGCCAGCGTCAGCTCCTTCACGGGATTGCTCTCGTGCAGGTACACGCTCAACCCGTCCTTGGCGACGGGGATCTCGACGCCCATCGTCTGGTAGCGGTCGCGCAGCTTGAGCTTCTCGTCCTGCTTCATCGGGCGCGAGGCCTGGCAGATGTCGGTCGTGCCGTTGATGAGCGCCGCGATGCCGGTGCCCGAGCCGCCACCGGTCACCTGCACGATCTGGCCGCGATTCGCGTTCATGTACGCCTCGGCCCAACGCTGGCCGAGGATCACCATCGTGTCGGATCCTTTCACCGTGACGCCGCGGCCCGCGAACGCGAACGACGCGGCGAGCGCGAGACCGAGCACGGCGAGCAACGAGTGGCGGAGCAGCTTCATGGCTCGGGCCTCCTAGAACTTGTGCTGGACCTGGAGGGTCCAGAGGTTGTCGTGGGGATCGGTCCAGCGGGCGCCGGACTTCGTCTCGGTTCGGATCGCGTCGTAGGCCAGCGAAATCCGGGTGAAGCCGTCCCAGAACCAGTTCGCGCCCACGCTCCAACGCGAGTACTGGTCGTGGTCCGCGTCCACGTTGGGATCCCAGCGATCCCAACGCACCACGCCCTGCACGCGATCGCCGGCGTTCTGCACCCACATGAGGTAGCCGCCCGCCGCGTCGGTCGCGAGGTGATCGGGGTCCGCGCCGGGCTTGAGCAGCCGCACGGGGTTCGCGCTCGTGGGCGCCACGATCAGCGCCTTCGCGGAGTCGGGGTTCGCCTCGTGGGCCGCGTACCACTCGCCGCGCAGCGTGCCGCCGCCGACCACCGGCAGCGTGAAGTACGCCTGCGCGTCGAGCCCCACGCGCGACTTCTCGGTCTGCACGTCGGCCCCCGTCAGCGGCACCAGGTGGCGGCCGAAGTAGTACGAACCGGCCACGTCGAACGTGCCCTGCGACCAGCGTGCGCGCGCGACGAAGTCCTTGCCGCGCGTCGGGTCGGTGGCCGGGAAGTCCGTGCTGTTGACGCCGCCGCCGTTCAGGAGCGCGGCGCTCGTCTGCAGGCGCTCGGTCCACTGCGACACCAGCTTCACGCCACGGTCGCGTTCGCCGGAGAACAGCACGTTCTCGGCGCGCGAACGCTCGGGCAGCTCGCGCGTGCTCGAGCTGCGTTCGATCTCGAAGCCGAACGGCACGTTGAACTGGCCGATCGTGAGCTGGTGGTCGTGAAGCGGCGTCCACGGATCGAGCAGCGTGACGTAGGCCTCGAGCAGCTTCACCGCGCGGTCGGCGCCGGCGTCCACGTACACGACCGCCTGGCTGAGCGCGCCGGTGTCGTAGGCGAGCTTGAGGCGCGCGCGCCGCAGGTAGAAGCGGTTCAGGTTCGGCGACGTGACGGTGTAGGGACTGCCCGCCACCTTCACGGAATCGCTCGAGGCCTCGCCGGTCTCCCAGCGCGCCTGCACGTACCCCGACCACTTGAACTTCTTCAGCTTGTCGAGGTCGGCGGTCATCGCCTGGATCTGCTCGGTGTACCCTTCGAGCACGCGCGCGAGGTCGGCCTGCGTGACGAGCGCCGTGTCCGCGGCGCTCGAGGCGGGCGGCGCGTCTTCGTCGGCGGCTCCGCGCGTCGCCCCCACGACCGTGGCGACAAGTGTGATCAAGAGAATCCCGGCGATGCGGCGAGGGACCGTCATGCGTCTCGTCTCCCGGTGGAACGTCAGGCGGCGGAATCCGTGGGCCGCCGCCGGCCGTCGAGCGAGCGGCGGCGGGCGTCGGCGAGTACCTGTTCGTAGGCGACGCCCGCGGCCGTGAGCGCCGCCGCCCACGTGCCGTGGTGGCGACGGGCGCGTGCGTACAGCGCGGGGTGCGAGAGATGGGCCCGGAACAACCGGCCGTCGCGCGCGAGCTCGCGAATCTGCTCGAGCACCTGCTCGCGCGTGGCGAGCGGCGGACGGCCGCGGCGGGGTGCGGCGCTGGCGTGCATGGGGGGCCTCGGCGGTGGTGACTGGGGGGCCGGGCCGCACGGGCCCGGTCGGATGCGGGCCACGATGCACGTGGGCGTGTTACGGCCGGATGAACGGCAGGTGAAACCGGCAAGTCGGCACCCGCGCGCCGCCGGGGAATGCCGCGTTCACCGCCCGGGGGACTCGCCGCGCGGAAGCACGAACCGGAACGCGCTGCCGCGCCCGGGCTCGCTGCGCAACGCGACTTCGCCGCCGTGCAGGGCGACGATGTGCTTCACGATGGACAGCCCCAACCCCGTGCCGCCCTTCTCGCGCGAACGCGCCTTGTCCACCCGGTAGAAGCGCTCGAACACGCGCGACTGGTCCTCGCGCGGAATCCCCGGACCCGTGTCCTCGACCTCGCACCACGCGTTCTCGGGCGTGACGCCGCAGCGCACCACGATGCCGCCCGACTCGGTGTACTTGATCGCGTTGTCGAGCAGGTTCGCGATCACCTGCTCGATGCGGCCGCGGTCGGCCCGCACCTCGATCGGCTCACCCCCCTGCCACGACAGTCCCAGCCCCAGCCGTTCGGCCAACGCACGGAACAGGTCGCACTGCCGCGCGACGAGCGCGCGCAGGTCCAGGGTCTCGAGCTGGAGCTCGACCTCCGGCCGCTCGAGCTGGGCGAGCGAGAGCAGGTCGTCCACGAGCGCCTGCAGGCGGTCGGCCTGGTCGCGGATCACGCGCACGAATCCCTCGCGGTGGCGCTCGTCTTCGAGCCCGCCGTCGAGCAGGGTCTCGGCGTAGCCGCGCAGCGAAGTCAGCGGCGTGCGCAGTTCGTGCGACACGTTCGCCACGAAATCCTGCCGCACCTGGTCCGCACGCTCGATCGCGGTGAGGTCGTGCAGCACGAGCAGCAGCTCGCCGCGCTCGGGCGCGATCGTCGTGGCGATCGCCTGCACCGTGCGCGGGCCGGGCACCCACAGTTTCAACTCGGCTTCGGCCACGCCGGTCTCGCGTGCGCGCGCGAGCAGGTCGTTCAGCTCCGGCGCGCGGACGTACTCCGCGAACGCCGTGCCGGCCGCGGGCCGCGCGCCTGCACCGAGCAGCTCCGCGAATCGTGCGTTCGCGTGCAGCAGCCGCAGGCCGGCATCGAGCAGCGCGACTCCGTCCGTCATGTGCGCGAGCACCAGTTCGCGCTCGTCGCGCTCGCGGCGCAACGCCACGAGCCGCGCGCGCAGTTCCGCCGACATGTGGTTGAGCGCCGAGCCGAGCCGCCCGAGCTCGTCGGCGGGCAGTTCGAGCGCACGCGCGGCGTCGTCGCCTGCGCCGATGCGCGCCGCCACGGCCTCGAGCGCGGCCGCGCGCGCCGCGATCCGGCCGCTGGCCCAGTACGCGAGCGCGAGCGCCCCGAGCAGCACCGGCACCGCGACGAGCAGCGAGATGTGGAGCAGCGAGCGGTCGAGCCCGCGCACCACTTCGAGCGGCTCGGCGAGCCGCACGACCGCCCACGGCGCGGCCGCGCGCGAAGGCACGGCCACGTACTGGAGGTCCACGCCCAGCGAATGGCTGCGGCGCACCGCCACGCCGGTATGGCCGGCGAGCGCCGCGCGCACTTCGGGCCGGTCGGCGTGGTTCTCGAGCGTCCGTGCGTCGGCGCGGGAGTCGGCGACCACCGTGCCGTCGCGCGCGATCAGCGTCACGCGACAGCCGGCGGCCGAGTCGGCCAGCGCGACGGCTTCCGCGAGCCCGCCCGCGGTCGCGCGGCCGCGATCGAGCCACAGTTCCGCCTGTCGCGCGACGCGGGCGAGCGCCTCGGCGTTGCGCGACTCGAGCCACCGGCGCTCGACGCGGGCGAGCGCGAACAGCAGTCCGGCGAGCGTCAGCCCCAGCACGAGCGCGGTCGTCACGAACAACTGCCCGCGCAGCGACCTCGTGAACACGTCAGCCCCCGGTCGCGGGCACGACGAACTTGTAGCCCGACCCCGTGACGGTCTCGATCCAGGTCGCGTCGTCGCCGAGCTTCATGCGCAGGCGCCGCACGTGCACGTCCACCGTGCGGGTCTCGCCGAGGTAGTCGTAGCCCCAGACCTTGCGCAGCAGTTCGTCGCGCGACACCACGCGGCCGGGGTGCTTCGCGAGGAACGCGAGCAGGTCGAACTCGCGCGGCGTCAGCACGAGCTTCTGCCCGGCGAGCACCACCTCGCGCGCGTCGAAGTCCACGCGCAACGCACCCCGCACCAGCGCGGCGCCGGCGCTCTGCGGCCGCGCGCGGCGCAGCAGCGCGCGCACGCGTGCCACGACCTCGCGCGGACTGAACGGCTTCGTCAGGTAGTCGTCGGCGCCGTGCTCGAAGCCCAGCAGCTTGTCCATCTCGGCGCCGCGGGCGGTGAGCACGAGCACGGGCAGGTCGGCGGTCGCGGGTTCGGCGCGCACCTCGCGCAGGATCTCGAGGCCGTTCCGGCCCGGGAGCATGAGATCGAGGATCACCACGTCGGGCCGTGCGGCGAAGATCTGTTCGAGACCCTGTTCGCCGTCGTCGAATGCCGCGACCTTCCAGCCGGCGCGTTCGAAGTTGTAGCGAAGGAGATCGCGGATCTCCTTTTCGTCTTCGATCACCATCACCATCGCGTCGCTCATCGAGTCCTCCGCGCGCGCGATGCTAGGTGGGGGCCCGCGAAAACGCCAACGCCCGCGCGGCGAAACTGGCAACCCCGTGCGCGGTCCGGCTACAGTGCGCGCATGCGCGAGGAGGCGTCGTGACGACGCGCGACCACATGCCCGCGGTCTCGATCGAACGGCTCGGGCCCACCGACGTACCGGACGTGCTCACGTTTCTCGACACCGACCCGGTCGTGAACGTGTACGTGATGGCGCTGGTGCTGCGGGACGCGCTGGCGCGCCCGAAGGACGAGTACTGGGCGGCGCGCCGGGGTGGTCGCATGACCGCGCTGCTCTACCTGGGCGGGCACTCCGGTGCGGTCCTGCCCTCGGGCGACGACGTCGAAGCGGCGCGCGAACTGGGCGCGCTGGCTGCGGAGCGGCTCGCGCTGCTCCCGAAGCGCTTCCAGGTGATCGGCCCGGCACCGATGGTGCGCGCGATGCTGCAGTACTTCCCCGGCCCCGACTTCGAGCCGCGGTTGCTTCGCGAACAGTCGTACCTCGCCCTCTCCCCCGGTCACCTCCCCCCCTTCCTCCGCCTGCCCGAGCTGCGCACGGCGCGGCGCGAGGACTACGCGCTCGTCTACGAGACGGGGGCCGCGCTGCGCGCCGAGGAACTGCTCGAGGATCCGCGGGCGGTGGATGCGGTCGCGTACGCACGCCGCGCCGAGGAGGATTGCCGCGACGGCCACACGTGGGTGTGGCGCGACGCCCGCGGCATGTGCTTCCGCTCGAGCATCAGCGCGCTGACCGCCGATGCCGCGCAGATCTCGGGGGTGTACACGCCGCCCGCGCTGCGCGGGCAGGGCATCGCCACGCGGGCGCTGGCCGAACTGTGCACGCGCATGCTCGAGCGCTCGACGCACGCGTGCCTGTTCGTGAACGACATCAACACGCCCGCGCTCTCGCTCTACCGCCGGCTCGGCTTCGAACACCGCGCCGCGTGGATGTCGGCGTTCTACACGCTCGGCTGAGCGCTCAGCTTCCCAGCAGCGCGCGCGCCACGCCCGCCAGACCGTCCTCGATCGGCTCCACCTCGGGCGCGTGCGCCGCGAGCTGGGCACGGATGCGCGCCGGCGAGTAGTCGTGCACGAGCCAGAACAGCCGCACGCGCTCCCAGCCCGGACGCGTACGCCTCAGCACCAGCGGCAGCGCCAGGTCGAGCGAGAACACGTCGCCGACGACGGCGTCCGGCGTCTCCTCGAGCAGGATCTTCTCGTAGAACGGCCGCGCCGTTTCGATGGACAGGGCCCCGAAGTGCTCGATCGCGCTGCGCTCCGGGTCGAGCACGAACTTGCGTGCGCCACCGCGCAGCCGCAGCGATCCGGGCACGGACTCCGGGTGCACCACGTGCGGCAGCCGCGCGTGACCGAACCAGCGGTCGAGCTTCTCGCGGCCCGAGTTCGACACGACCACGATCTCGACGCCGTTGTGCAGCATGCGGTGCCCGGCACGCGCCGCCTCGGCCAGTACGCCGGGGCCGCGCGAGGCCTCGACCTTCGCCACGGCCTCGGCGTGCGCGTGTCCGCCGAACGCCTCGAGCGAGTCGTGCCCGGGCGCGAGCACCGCCTCGTGCAACGCGGTGGCGACCGGGTCGATGCCGGCATGCAGGTGGATGTAGTGCAGCAGCGCGCTGTGCTCGGCGAACGGGTCTTCGTCGGCGAAGCACGAGAGCCGGCCGCCGGGCGCCCAGCCGTAGAGGTCCGGCTGCGCGAGCACGCGCCGGCGCGCATCGGCGATCCATGCGGCCGTCGCGCTCCGGAGTTCGGGCGGCGACCACTCCACGAGCTGCGCGTCCACGAGGGCACCCTGCGTGCGCGATTCCTCGCGCGGGTGCGTCCACACACCATCGAAGTCGGAGAGCAGTTTCATCCCGCGCAGGTATCACGGCCGGGGCTTCCGGGGCAAGGTTCGGCTTGACCGCGGCGGCCCGGGTTGGCACGGTGCGCGTGCAGCTCCCCGCGTGTTCACGGACGAACGTCGCAGGACAGGGAGATTCTCGAGTGAAGCTTGCATTCTTCGCCGCGGCCGCGTTGATCGCGCTGGCCGCCGCCGCGCCATCGGCGCACGCGCAGGTCTTCGGGCAGCTGTCGCCCGCCCAGCCCATCGACCTCAACACCCGCCTCGGCGGTGGATTCGTCTCGTTCACGAAGAGCGAGTCCGAACTCCTCGGCCAGTTGCGCATGAGCTTCCACCCCGGCGTGGACTTCGGGTTCCAGGGCGGGCTCTCGCGCGTGAGCGTCGCGAACGTCAACCGCACCTCGGTGCAGCTGGGCGGCGACGTGAAGGCCCTGCTCGTACGCGCCGGGAACGCCGCGCCGCTCGACATCAGCCTCGGCGGCGCGATCGGCATCGCGAGCGCCGACGACTTCACCGTCCTGTCGGTCGGGCCGTCGCTCGTGGCCAGCCGGCGCATCGCGTTCGCAACCGGCGCCGGCCTGACCCCGTTCGCAGGTGCGCTGCTGCTGTTCTCGCGGAGCGACCTCGCGACCGGCAACAAGACGGACGTGGCGATCCCGGTGCGCTTTGGGCTGGAATACTCGCCGATGCCGGACATCCGCATCCTCGGAGCCCTCCAGGTCGGGGTCAGCGACGACATCCGCGACGACCTCAAGTTCACGCTCGGCGCCAACTTCCCGTTCTGACCGGGGGGGCTTCGTTCGGCTCCGGATTGTGGAGAACTGGGCACTACGCGCAGGCTGTTGCACCACAATGTCTTATGGCCAAGAATCTTCGCCCCTGTACGGCCATTCGGCGCGGTGATAGCCTGTCGGTCCTTCCCCGAGCGTGCGCCTGGCCGCCGCGCTCGAAAGGCCCTGGCTCAAATTACAAACACAAGCGACATAAGCAGTTGGCGCGACCGACCACAGGCGAGCGGACCGGCTCTCCCCGTCCTTGCGATCGAGTTGCGCACAAAACGGTGGAAAACCTGTGGAGGAAAGCCGCCGAAAACGGAGACAAAGCATTTTCTTGCAGTGATTTACACGACATTGATTCCGTGTGGATAAGTCGAACGACGGATTTCCACAAGAAGCCCCCCCACCGAGCTTTCAGCCGCGATTGCACAAGATTTTTCCCGCTTCGAGCTCTGTGGATAAATGTGCGAACCATTCTGCAAGGACCGTAGAAATGGCCGTCCTGCCTGTGCAACCAGAGGAACAGACGCGACTCTGGGAACAGGTCCTCCAGTCCCTGAAGGCCCAGCTCACCAGCCCCCAGGCGTTCGAGACCTGGTTCCGGCCCATCGTGGCGCGTGAGTTGACCCCCCAGTTGGTGGATCTCGAAGTTCCCAACGCGTTCTTCGTGGATTGGATCCACGAGCACTATCTCACCACCCTTCGCGGCGCCCTTCGCGACGCCTTCGGCACCAACCCCGAGATTCGCTTCACGCCCTGCGAACCCGTCGCGCCGTCCTCCCAGTCCGCGCCCGCGCCCGCCACTGCGCCCGAACCGCGGCCTGCGACGACGGCGACCGAAACCCCGAAGGCCCAGCCGAGCGGCAAGCTCTGGCTCGAGAGCCAGCTGAACCCGCGGCTCACCTTCGATTCGTTCGTGGTCGGCGGCAGCAACCGTTTCACCCACGCCGCGTGTCGCGCCGTGTCCGAGAAGCCCGGCCAGGTCTACAACCCGCTCTTCATCTTCGGCGGATCGGGCCTGGGCAAGACGCACATGCTTCACGCCGTGGGTCACGCGCTGAAACAGGCGCGTCCGGATGCGCGCGTGCACTACGTGCCGGCGGAACGCTTCACGAACGAGATGATCTTCGCGATCCAGCACGGCCAGACGCTGGCGTTCCGCAACAAGTACCGGAACGTGGACCTGCTGCTGATCGACGACGTCCAGTTCCTCGCCGGCAAGGAAAGCACGCAGGAAGAGTTCTTCTACACGTTCAACGCCCTGCGGGACGCCCACAAGCAGATCGTGGTGACCGCGGACAAGGCCCCGAAGGACATCGCGGGGCTCGAGGAGCGGCTGATCTCGCGCTTCAACCAGGGCCTGATCGCCGACATGAAGCAGCCGGACCTCGAAACGCGCATCGCCATCCTGCGCAACCGCTGCGAACAGGAGGGTGCCGGCCTGCGCCTGCAGGACGACGTCCTGCTGCTGCTGGCGGATCGCATCCGTGGCAACGTGCGCGACCTCGAAGGCTGCCTCGTACGGCTGCTTGCGGTGGCTTCCCTGACGCACCAGGAGATCACCCTGGAGCTCGCCGAGGACGTCCTGGCGCAGTACGTGAACGCCGAACCCGACCACCTCACGCCCGAGCGCATCCTCCAGGCCGTGGGAGAGAGGTTCAACGTCAAGGGCGACGCGATCGTCGGCAAGCGCCGCACGCAGATCGTCGCGCTGCCGCGCCAGGTGGCCATGTACCTCATGCGCCAGCTGACGGACCTCAGCCTCGCCGAGATCGGCCGTGTGTTCGGCGGTCGCGACCACACGACGGTGCTCTACGCGTGCGAGAAGATCGGTGAGCGCATCAACTCCGAGGAAGCGTTCCGGGAGAAGATCGACGGGCTGATTTCCACGCTCGCTTCGGGATGAGCTGTGCATAACCTGTGGATGGTTGGGGAGAGCCGAGCCCGACTTTCGGGCGCGTGAGCGACCCGGGATAATCCGCCCGGTTCTCCCCAGCCACCGCGACGCTAGCAACGGCCTGTCGAGCAACACGTTGCGGCATCGCATCGGGAGTTCTCCCCGGAGACCACAGCTCCTACTACTTCTAGGTCTTTTAATTATTGAAATTAAAGAACTTAGAAGCTGCTGTGGGAACGGGAAATGGCTTGCCTCGACCGGGGGCGCTGCCTATGATGCGGCGGCCCGCCGACCAGCCCCCCGGAAGGATCCCTCCGCGGCGGTGGAAGCTGCGGCCGGACATGAAGTTCCTACCTGTCAGGGAGTGACCGTATGGACCTCACCATCCAGCAGGGCGACCTCGCTTTCGCGGTGGGCCGTGCCCTGGGATCGGTTCAGCAGAAAAGCACCCAGCCGCTGCTGAGTTGCGTGTTGTTGGAGGCCGACAGCAAGGGCCTTCGTGTGACCGGTACCGACCTCGACGAAGGCACCTCGGTGCTCGTGCCGTGCACGGTGCGCACCCCGGGCAAGTGCTGCGTGAGCGCCCGCCACTTCCACGACGTCGTGCGCAAGATGCCCAAGGGCGCGCTGACCCTGTCCATGAGTGGCAGCCAGTGCGAAGTCCGCTATGCCGACGGCAAGGGCTGGTCGCGGTTCCCCGCGCAGCCCGCCGACGAGTTCCCGCGCGTGCCCGAACTCAAGGGCGACATGCGCGTGACGCTCGAAGGCGACGTGCTCGCCCGCATGATCGAGCGCTCCGCCTACGCCGCGTCCACGGAGCCGGCGCGTCCGCAGCTGAACGGCGTGTACGTGCACGGCAACGACAAGTTCCTCGCGTTCGTCGCGACCGACGGTCACCGCCTCGCGCGCACGTCGCGCAAGGGATCGTTCGGCGAGCTGTCGAAGGACGGCATCATCGTGCCGAGCCGCGTGCTGAACTCGGTCGCGAAGTTCGCGAACGAGGCGACCAGCCCGGTCGAGATGCGCGTCGCCGACGCCCGCAACCACATCGGTTTCGCCACGCAGGTGGGCGAGTACCAGGTGCAGGTGTACGGCCGCCTGATCGAAGGCCAGTACCCGAACTACGAACAGGTGATCCCGAAGGACAATCCGCGCGAGCTGAGCCTGGCGCGCACCGACGTGATCGAAGCGGTGGACATCGTCGCTTCGCACGCGGACAGCAACACGATGCAGATCCGGTTCTCGCTGCGTGACGGCAAGTTCCTCGTGTCGTCCGCGACCGCGGACTTCGGCGCCGGCGAGCAGTCGGTCGAAGCCGAGTACCAGGGCGAGAACATGGAGATCGGGTACAACGCGAAGTACCTGCTCCAGATCCTGCGCAGCATCCCGACGGAACGCGTCACGTTCCGCCTCAAGACGGCGCTGTCCGCGGGCGTGATCGAGCCCGTGGGCGCCCTGGCGCAGGCGGACGAGGACATGTTGTGCCTGATCATGCCGCTCCGGCTTCCGGACGCGGCCGGATGAGCATGGATTCACTGGCCGGCATCCTTCCTCGGCTCCTGAAGGACCTGGGACTCGAGGAACATGCCGCCGGTTGGCGAGTCGTGGCCGAATGGCCCGCCCTCGCCGGCGAGCGCATCGCGAAGCGAACGCGGGCGGCCGGCTTCCGTGAGGGCGTACTGACGGTGGAGGTCGAGGGATCGGCCTGGATGCACGAGCTCGGGTTCCTGAAGCGCGAGCTCGTACGGCGAGCGAACCGCCATCTCGGCGCGGAAGTCGTGCGCGAGTTGCGGTTCGTGGCGGCGCGAGGAGGGAGCCCGCGATGAGCACGATGGAAGGAGAGGCGACTTTGACGGAAGACCGCAAAGGCCATCACTACGACGCAACCAGCATCACCGTGCTCGAAGGGCTCGAGGCCGTACGCAAGCGCCCGGCGATGTACATCGGCGACATCAGCGTCCGCGGCCTGCACCACCTGATCTGGGAAGTCGTGGACAACGCCGTGGACGAAGCGCTCGCGGGACACTGCGACACGATCCACGTCACGGTGGAGCAGGACGGCAGCCTCAGCGTCCGCGACAACGGCCGCGGCATTCCCGTGGACATCCACGCGACGACCAAGAAGCCGGCACTCGAAGTGGTCATGACCACGCTGCACGCCGGCGGCAAGTTCGACAGCAATTCGTACAAGGTCTCCGGCGGCCTGCACGGCGTCGGCGTGTCGTGCGTCAACGCGCTGTCCGAGTGGTGCGCCGTCGAGGTGCTGCGCGAGGGCAAGGTCTATTCGCAGAGCTACAAGCTCGGCGTGCCGACCGGCCCGATGCAGTCGCGCCCCGCGGAAAAGAAGGAAAAGGGCTCCGGGACGACCGTCCGCTTCAAGCCGGACGGCACGATCTTCGAAGAGACCGTCTTCCACTACGACACGATCGCCGCGCGCCTGCGCGAACTCGCGTTCCTCAACAGCGGGCTCACGATCCACCTGCGCGACGAGCGCACGGACAAGACCACCGAGTACTTCTACAAGGGCGGCATCGTCGAGTTCGTGAAGTACCTGAACACGAACAAGGAGACGCTGCACAACAAGCCCGTGTTCTTCTCGCGCGAAGGCGAGACGGTCTCGGTCGAGGTCGCGTTCCAGTACAACGACAGCTACGGCGAGACGCTGCTGTCGTTCGTGAACAACATCAACACGATCGAGGGCGGCACGCACGTCGGCGGCTTCCGCTCCGCGCTCACGCGCACGCTGACGAACTACGCTTCGCGTGAAGGCCTCACGAAGAACGTGAAGAGCGACATCACGGGCGAGGACGTGCGCGAAGGCCTCACCGCGGTCGTCTCGATCAAGATGCAGAATCCGCAGTTCGAGGGCCAGACCAAGACCAAGCTCGGCAACAGCGAGATCAAGGGCGCGGTCGAGAGCGTCGTCGGCGAAGGCCTGCGCGAGTACTTCGAGGAGAACCCGTCCGTCGCGCGCAAGATCGTCGAGAAGATGATCGCCGCGGCGCGGGCCCGCGAAGCCGCCCGCAAGGCCCGCGACCTCGCGCGCCGCAAGACGATCCTCGACGGTGGTTCGCTGCCCGGGAAGCTCGCCGACTGCGCGTGGGACAACCCCGAGGAATGCGAGCTGTACATCGTCGAGGGCGACTCGGCCGGTGGCTCGGCGAAGCAGGGTCGCGACCGCCGCTTCCAGGCGATCCTCCCGATCCGCGGCAAGATCCTCAACGTCGAGAAGGCGCGCATCGACAAGGTGCTCGCGAACGAGGAGATCCGCAGCATCATCACGGCCCTCGGCGCCGGCGTGAAGGACGAGTTCGACATCGCCAAGCTGCGCTACCACCGCATCATCCTCATGGCCGATGCCGACGTGGACGGCGCACACATCCGCACGCTGCTGCTCACGTTCCTGTTCCGCGAGCTCAAGCCGCTCGTGGACGCCGGCCACGTGTACATCGCGCAGCCCCCGCTGTTCCTGGTGAAGGCCGGCAAGGACGAGATCTACTGCTTCGACGAGAAGGAACGCGAAGAGGCGATCGTCCGCATCGGCAAGAAGAACGTGATGGTCCAGCGCTACAAGGGTCTCGGCGAAATGAACCCCGACCAGCTCTGGCGCACCACGATGAACCCCGAAACCCGCACGCTCGTCCGCGTCACCTCCGAGGACGCCGTCGAGGCCGATCGCATCTTCACCATTCTCATGGGTGAACAGGTCGAGCCGCGGCGCCAGTTCATCGAGGAGAACGCGCTCGCCGTGAAGAACCTGGATATCTAGATGCGCAAGCTCCTGTCTTGTTCCCTGTGTGCGGCCGCGCTCGCGGCCGCGTGTGTCGCCGCCCCCGCGCGCGCGGCACGACTGCTGCCCACCGACCTCGTCCTCGACGCCGGCGCGACGTTCGCGACCACCGGCGACCCGAACGGGGGAGGGGCCTCGCTTCGCGCGCTCCCGCAGTGGCGGGTGACGGACCGGCTGAAGTTCGGCGTCGAGCTCTTCGCCGACGACATCGGCACGGACGGCGTGGACATGATCAGCCCGGACGACGGCGTCTCGCACGGCGTCGTCGCGCAGACCCACCGCTGGGTGTACGGCGCCGCATGGCGCGCCGACGCCGACTTCTGGACGCACCGCCGCTGGAAGGCCGGCGTGTCGGGGTCGTGGGGCTACTGGCGCGTCGAGGACGACATTCGCGGCGTGACCACGGGAGCGTTCAGCGGCGTGGGCTTCGGCGCCTCCGCCCGCATCGTCCGCGGCGTCACGAAGACGCAGGATCTCGGTCTCGCCGCCGGCTACACGCGCGTGTTCTCGGATCGCAACACCGCATTCGAACGAGTGGATCGCTACGCGTGGGGCGCGCTCGAGTGGCGCTGGTCCCTCGTGAAGCCGCAGTGATCTTTCGACCGACGGGCGAAGGCCCGCAGGACGTGGGTTCGCACGACGCACCCGTCGAGTTCAAGGAAGGTGTGACGACATGGCATTGAACGATCGCACGAAGATCGTGGACGTGAACATCGAACACGAGATGAAGACCAGCTACATCAATTACTCGATGTCGGTCATCGTCTCGCGTGCGCTCCCGGACGTGCGCGACGGGCTCAAGCCGTCGCAGCGCCGCATCCTGGTCGCGATGAACGACCTGAACCTCGCGCCCGGACGCGGCTTCCGCAAGTGCGCGAAGATCGCCGGCGACACGTCGGGCAACTATCACCCGCACGGCGAAGGCGTGGTCTACCCGACGCTCGTCCGCCTCGCGCAGGACTGGGTGATGCGCTACCCGCTCGTGGACGGCCAGGGCAACTTCGGCTCGATCGACGGCGACGCGCCGGCCGCCATGCGCTACACCGAGGCGCGCCTCACGGCGCTGTCCATGGAGATGCTGGCGGATCTCGAGAAGAACACGGTGGACTTCCGCCCGAACTACGACGAGACGCGCGAGGAGCCGACCGTGCTGCCGTCGGTCGTTCCGAACCTGCTCGTCAACGGCTGCTCCGGCATCGCCGTGGGCATGGCGACCGAAGTCCCGCCGCACAACCTCCGCGAGATCTGCGACGCGATCGACGCCGTCATCGAGAAGCCCGAGATGCCGGACTCCGATCTCGTGAAGATCGTGAAGGGTCCCGACTTCCCGACGGGCGGCATCATCTACGGCCTGCAGGGCATCGCCGACTGCTACCGCACCGGCCGCGGCATCATGAAGATCCGCGCCAAGGTGCAGGTCGAAGAAGGCAAGGGCGGCCGCATGAGCCTCGTGGCCACCGAGATCCCGTTCCAGGTGAACAAGGGCTCGCTGCTCGAGAAGATCGCGCAGATGGTGCGCGAGGGTAAGGTCGCGGGCATCAGCGACCTGCGCGACGAGTCCGATCGCGACGGCATGCGCATCGTGATCGAGCTCAAGAAGGACGCGAACCCGAAGGTCGTGCTGAACAACCTGTTCGTGCACACGCCGCTGCAGACGTCCATCGGCGCCATCATGCTCGCGCTCGTGGACAACCGTCCGCAGATCCTCACGCTGCGCGGCATCATCGACCAGTACATCCGGCACCGCCGCGAAGTGGTCCGGCGCCGCACCGAGTTCGACCTCGCCGAGGCCGAGCGTCGCGCCCACATCCTCGAAGGCCTCAAGATCGCGCTCGACCACCTCGACGAAGTGATCGCGCTGATCCGCAGGTCGAAGGACACGGAGACCGCGCGCGAAGGCCTCATGAAGACCTTCAAGCTCTCCGAGATCCAGGCGAACGCGATCCTCGAAATGCGCCTCGCGCGCCTCACCGGACTCGAGCGCGACAAGATCGAGAAGGAATACCTCGAGGTCATCCAGCTCATCGAGAAGCTGCGTTCGATCCTCGCGAGCGACAAGAAGATGCTCGCGATCATCCAGGACGAGGTGCGCCACCTCCGCGAGAAGTACGGCGACGAGCGCCGCACGCACATCGTGGCGGACGAAGGCGACATCAACTACGAAGACACGATCGAACAGAAGGACATGGTCATCACGATCTCGCACGGCGGCTACATCAAGCGCCAGGAGATCTCGGCGTACCGCGCCCAGCGCCGCGGCGGCAAGGGCATCAAGGGCACGGGCGTCAAGGACGAGGACTACATCGAGCACCTGTTCATCGCGAACACGCACGCCTACCTGCTGATCCTCACGGACAAGGGCCGCTGCTACTGGCTCAAGGTCCACGAGATCGAACAGGCCGGCCGCGCCGCGAAGGGCCGGCCGCTCGTGAACTACCTCGAGGGCATGGGCCGCGAAGAGCGCGTGCAGAGCGTCGTGCCGGTGAAGGCGTTCGACGACCAGCACTTCCTCGTGTGCGCGACCCGCAAGGGCCTCGTGAAGAAGACCGTGCTGTCGGCGTACGGCAACGTGCGCAAGGCCGGCATCAACGCGGTGCTGCTCGAGGACGGCGACTCGCTCATCGAGACGATCGTGACCGACGGCACGCAGGACCTGATCCTCGCCAAGAAGAAGGGCCTCGCGATCCGCTTCCACGAGGACGAAGTCCGCGCGATGGGCCGCACGGCGTACGGCGTGAAGGCCGTCACGCTCGACGACGACGAGGACGAGGTCGTGAGCATGGTCGGCGTGATGCGCCAGGCCACGCTGCTCGCCGTCACCGAAAACGGGTACGGCAAGCGCAGCGAGATCTCCGAGTACCGCGTCTCGCACCGCGGCGGCAAGGGCATCATCACGATCAAGACCACCGAGCGGAACGGCTTCGTCGTGGCCGTGAAGGAAGTCGTGGACGACGACGAGCTCATGATCATCACCCGCCAGGGCCAGATGATCCGCACGCCGGTGAAGGGCATCTCGGTGCTCGGCCGCAACACGCAGGGCGTGCGGCTCGTGAACCTCGCCGAAGCGGGCGAGGGCGGCGAGCTGCTGCCGGATGCCGTGTCGGGTGTGACCCGCGTCGTCTCGGAAGACGAGGACTCGGGCGCGTCGGACGGCGACGAGGCCGGCGAAGAGTAGGAATCACGGCGGCCGCGGGGCCGTGCGCCCCGCGGCCGTTCGCTTCCCGTTGCTTGTGAAAACGTTCACCTGCCGCGACCGGGGCGGCCGCGGCCCCCGTCGAACGCGCGACCGCATTCCCTTCCTTCCCACGGCCCCACGATCCGCACGATGAAGCGCTTTTCCGAATCCACCATCCGCCGCCTGTCGCACTACTACCGCGTGCTCGAAGAAGTCGCGGCGGAAGGCCAGCGCATGATCTCGTCGCACCTGCTCGCCGAGCGCGAGGACATCACGTCCGCGCAGGTGCGCAAGGACTTGTCGTACTTCGGGTCGTTCGGCCGTCGCGGGCTGGGCTACAACGTGGAACACCTGCGCACCGAGATCCGCGCGATCCTCGGCCTCGACCGCCGGTGGCGCGTCGCGCTCGTGGGCGCGGGCCACATCGGCTCCGCGCTGCTCGCGTACCGCGGGTTCCAGGAGCAGGGCTTCGACGTCGTGGCCGTGTTCGACACGAGCGACGAGCGGATCGGCCGGAAGCACGGCAATCTCGTCGTGCAGGACCTCGCGAAACTGCCCGAGTGCGGCGACATCGAGATGGGCGTGATCGCCACGCCGGTCCGGGCCGCGCAGGAGGTGGCGGACATGCTCGTCGCCGCCGGCGTGCGCGGCATCCTGAACTTCGCGCCGCGCAAGCTGCGCGTGCCCGAAGGCGTGGCGCTGCGCACCGTGGACATGACCATGGAGTTCGAGAGCCTGTCGTTCGTCCTCAGCCAGGCGCGCCCCCGTGTGCGCCGGCGCGGCGGAGAGTGAGCGCGCGCCGCGGGGAGGGGCTCGCCGTCGCCACCATGGTGACGGCCACGCTGCTCTGGGGCGGCACGTTCGTGGCCATTCGCGACACCGTGGCGAACGTCAAGCCCGCGACGCTCGTCTGCCTGCGCTTCTCGGTCGCGGCGCTGCTGTTCAGCGCGCTCCTGATCGTGCAGCGCCGGCTCCCGCCGTGGCGCGACTTCGCCGCCGGGCTGTTCACCGGCGTACTCATGCTCGGCGGCTACTTCTTCCAGGCCGAGGGCCTGCGCTCGACCTCGGCCGGCAGCTCGGCGTTCCTCACCTGCGCCGGAACACTGTTCGCCGCGGTGCTCGCGTGGCCGCTGCTCGGCCAACGCCCGACGCGGCTGCTCGCCACCGGGCTCGTGCTCGCGCTCGGCGGCTCGGCGTTGCTGTCGCTGCGCGAGGGCCTGCAGATGGGCCGCGGCGAAGCGCTCACGCTGGTCGGCGCGGGCATCTACTGCGCTGCAGATCGTGTCGCTCGCCAAGTTCGCGCCGACCGCGGACCCGGTCGCGCTCACGCTCGGCCAGTCGCTCACCGTTTCGCTCGTGCTCGCGCCGTTCGCGACCGACGCGCCGGCGACGCTGCGCGCGTTCGACGCCGCGGCATGGGGCCGCTTCGCGTACCTCGCGATCGCGGGCAGCACGCTCGCACCGCTCTTCCAGGTGGCGGCGCAGAGCCGGCTGTCGGCCGGGCGCATCGCGCTGCTGTTCGCGCTCGAGCCCGTGTTCGCGCTCGTGTGCGCGCTCACGTTCGGGGCCGAGCGCTTCGAGGCGCGCTGGTGGTTCGGCGCCCTGCTGATCCTCAGCGCCGTGGTGCTCGTGGAGTGGAAGGCCGCGACGTCCACATCGTCGCCAGCCAGTCGCTGAGCCGGCGGCCGACCGCCGGGCCCGACCGCCACAGCGCGAGGCCGTGACCCGCGCCCTGCGCGTCCGCCACGCGCACGAGTCGCGAAGGCAGCAGCGCCGCGAAGCGATCCACGGTCTCGTTGTCCCACACGTCCTCGGGCCCCGTCTGGAAGAACACCGGCACCTGCGCCGACGCCAGCGTGGACACCAGCCAGCCGTACTCGGCACCCGACGGCTTCGGGCTGGCGAGCACGACCGCACGGATGCGCGTGTCGGCCTTCGCCGCGAGCGCCGCCGTCATCGCCATGCGCCCCTCGGTCACCAGCACGACGCGCTGCGGATCGCCGCCCGCCGGTCGCGATCGCCGGGATCGCGGCGGCCAGGTCGCGCGCGGTCGCGAGCGCGCATTCGTCCTCGCGACCGGCCCACGCGGTGGGCTGCGGAAAGCGCCGCGACACGGACGCGCGAACACCGATCGGATCCACGATCGCCCACGCCATGCCGGCGCGCTCGAGCTGTGCGGTCAGGCTGTCGGCGGTCGCGAACGACTCGGCGTCCGGATCGAACACCAGCAGCGCGAGCGGCGCCGGCGTGCTTCGCGCCGCGCGCGCAAGCGGCCGCCACGCCGCGAGCGCACCGTTCGGGCGCGTCGCCACGACGCGCGGGACCGCGAGGCCGGGCAGCGTACGCGCGAGCAGCGAATCGGCGAGCGCCGGGCGCCGCGAGCCCGGCGCGTCCACGGGCACGCCGTGGCGCCGCGCGAGCACCGCCAGCGCCGAGTCGCGCCCGCGCGACGCGGCGAGCGCACGCGCGAGCAGCGGCCGGCCCTGTTCCACGAAGCCGTTCCGCAGCAGCAGCGGCGCGAAGCGCGCGGCCCACGTGCCGGCGTTCGGCAGCGGCTGGCGCGGAGCCAGCAGGTCGACCGGGCGCTCGACGATCGCGCGGCAGGCGTCGGGCTCGCGGCCGGCGAGCGCCGTCGCCCACGCCGCGCGCAGGCGGATCGCGGCGCTCGCGCTCGAACGATCGGCGCCGGCGCGCGCAACCAGCGGCGCGAGCAGCCGCAGCGCTTCCTCGGCGTCGGCGGGGCGCCCCGACCGCACGAGCAGGTCCGCGAGCGCGAGCGCGTCCTCGTCGTTGCGCCGGGTCGCGAACGAGCGCCGGTAGGCCTCGAGCGCCGGCGCACGCTGCCCGGCGCGCTCGTGGCTGGCGCCGAGCCAGTACCACGCCTCGGCCGCATCGAGCGAGTCGCTCGCGGCGACCGAATCGCGATGCGCGCTCAACTGCGCGCGCAGGTCCGCGGGGTCCTTCGCCCGGAACAGCAGGTTCGCGACGGGCGTCGGCGGCAGGTAGGCGTGTGCGAGCGCGGCGCCGAGCGCGAGTGCGGCGGCGGCCGCGAGAAGGCGGTGCTTCATTCGGGAGCCCTCGTGGTCACGAGATCGAGGAACGCACGCTCGAGCGGGGAGTGCTCTTCGGCACCGGCACCCCATTCGGCGCGCGACATTTCACGCGCGACGCGGCCCTGCCGCAGCATCACCACGCGGTCGCACAGGCGCTCGACCGTTTCGGTGACGTGGCTCGAGAACAGCACCGCGCAGCCCTCGCGGGCACGCGTGCGCAGCTCGGCCTTCGCGGCGAGCGCCGACGGCGCGTCGAATCCCTCGAGCGCCTCGTCGCACAGCAGCACCGCGGGGCGATGCAGCACCGCGGCGACGAACGACACCTTCTTGCGCATGCCGTGCGAGTAGCCGCGCACGGGATCGTCGAGCCGGTCGGCCAGGTCGAGCGCACCCGCGAGCGCGCGCGCACGCGCCTCGGCCTCGGCGGCGGGCAGGCCGCGCACCGCGGCGACGAACGCGAGGTACTCGGCGGCGGACAGGTCCTCGTGGAACGCCGGCTCTTCCGCGGCGTAGCCGAGCGCCGCGCGCGAGGGCAGCGGCGCGTCCCACACGTCGTGGCCGGCCACGCGCACGCGGCCCGCGTCGGGCGGCTGCAGCCCGGCGCACGTGCGCAGCAATGTGCTCTTGCCGGCGCCGTTCGCACCGAGCAGGCCCACGATCTCGCCCGGGCGCACGGCGAGCGACACGCCCGCGAGCGCCGCGCGCGCACCGTAGCTGCGCGCCAGTCCCGCGATTTCGAGCATCAGCACACCTCCGGACGCCACCAGCGCCGCAATCGCAGCGCCGAGTGCGCGAGCCCGGCGAGCAGTACGGCCCAGCCGAGGAACGGGATCATCCAGCTGGCCATGAGCGTCACGCCCAGCCAGCCGAAGTACAGGTTCTCCGCCGCACTGGTGCGCGGCGCGAGCGTCAGCCCGTAGTGCAGGCCGAGCAGCGCCACCGCCAGCGCGCAGCCTTCCCACGCGAGCGCGGTGCCGAGCCGGGCCGCGAGCGGCAGCCCGTTCGCCAGCAGCGCGCTCGCCAGCACGGCCGCGGTGATCGTCCACGCGACCGTGGTGAAGCGCGCGCGCCACGTGTCGGCGAGCGAGAGCGGCAGCGGCCGCAGCGCGGACGCCGGGTCGCCCGAAGCGCGCTGCAGCGACCACGCACCGAACAGCGCCGCCGCCGGCAGGAACGCCGCGAACGCGAGCGCGCGGCGCTGCACCGGCGGCACGTCGGCGAGCCACGCCGAAAGGCTGACGCCGACGAGCGCCAGCGCGAACCCCATGCGCGCGCGCGGTGCGGTGGCGCGCCGCGTGACCAGCAGGTCGAGCCGCTGCAGCGCGCGCCACGGCGCCTCGTCGCGCCAGCGCGCGTGGAGCCGGCGCGGCGTACGGGCGATCCGGCGGGCACTGGCGAGCAGTCGCACCGCCAGCGGCAGGCCGCGATGCTCCGCGCGCGCGGCGGCCAGGTGGCGCACCGCGGCCGCCGCCGCGCGCGTGCCCTCGAGCCACGCCACGGCGAAGAACGCCGCGAGCAGCCCCAGCCACCATGCGGGCACGAGTCCCGCGCCGGCCACGAGCGTGACGAACGCGAACGGAATCACGGCGGCAGCCGCCAGGCGCGACTCGGACAGCAGGTGGCGCATGACGCGCGCGGGATCCACCGGCAGCGCGAGCCACTCGCCGCCCGGCACGCGCGCGAGCAGCGCGTCCTGTCGCCACGCCGCGAGCAGCGCGCCGATCGCGCCCCACACGAGCATCGCCACGGCCAGCCACGCCACGCCGCCCATGCGCCCGTGCGCGCGGCACCAGCCGTCGAGCGGCACGCGCGCCTGCCAGTAGAAGAACCCGGCCAGCACGATCGTCAGCGCGGCGAACACCGCGCGCTCGCGCAGGTCCAGCAGGGCGAGCCGGCGCGCGGCGAGCCGGCGCTCGAGCAGCGCGAAGGCGGCGGACTGGTCGGGCCAGGTGGTCTTCATGCGCGGGCGATTGTAGCGGAACCGGCCCGCGCCGCCGTGCGCTTTGCCCGGACGCGGCGCGCGGTGGCACCATCGCGGCATGAGCGCCGCGCATCGTTTCGTCTGGTCGCCCGCCTATCATTGCGACATCGGCTCGCACGTGTTCCCGACGGCCAAGTACCGCGCCGTGCACGACGCGCTCGCGGACGCGGGCGTGCTCGCGGGCCGCGACGTGCTCGAGCCGGGCGAGCCGGACCGCGCCCTGCTCGCCCACGCGCACGACGCGGACTACCTCGACGATCTCCTCGCGGCGCGCGCCACGCACCGCACGCTGCGTTCCGAGCTGCCCGTCACCCCGGACGTGATCGCGGCGTTCTCGCGCTGCGCGGCGGGCACGCTGCTCGCCGCCCGGGGGGCGCTCGAGACCGGTGTGGCGGCGCACGCCGGCGGCGGCCTGCACCATGCGTACGCGGGCCATGCCGAGGGGTTCTGCTACGTGAACGACCTCGCGGTGGCCGCGGCGGCGCTGCGCGCCGAAGGCCGCGTGCGGCGGGTGGCGATCGTGGATCTCGACGTGCACCAGGGCAACGGCACGGCCGGCATCTTCCGCGCGTGCCCCGACGTGTTCACGCTGTCACTGCACCAGGAGCGCAACTACCCCATGCCGAAGGAGCCCGGCGATCTCGACGTCGGGCTCGACGACGGCACCCACGACGCCGCGTACCTCGCGGCGCTCGACGCGGCGCTGCCGGCCGTGTGGGCGCACGCGCCCGAGCTCGTGCTCTACCAGGCCGGCGCGGATCCGTTCCACGACGACCAGCTCGGCGGGCTCGCGCTGACGTTCGACGGGCTCGAAGCGCGCGACCGCCGCGTGATCGACGGATGTGCGGCGCGCGGCATTCCGGTGGTCGTGACGCTCGGCGGCGGCTACGCTCGGCGGACCGAGGACACCGTACGCATCCACGCGGCCACCTGCCGCATCGCGCTCGCAGCGCCCGAACGACGGAGACACGCATGATCACCGCATGGATCGCCGACGCGAACGGCGCGCGCAAGGTGGACCCCGACGCCGCGTGCGGCGCGCTCGCGGCCGGCGCCGGCCACGCCTGGCTCGACTTCGAGGGCGAGAGCGAGGCCGAAGTGCAGCGGCTGCTGCGCCCGCTCGGCGTGCACCCGCTGGTGCTCGAGGACATGGTCACCGACGTCAACCGCCCCAAGGTGGACGACTACGGCGACTACCTCTACCTGGTCGTGCACTCCGCGCGCTGGAACCGCGACGAGCTGCGCCCGAGCACGCGCGAGATCGACATCGTGGTGGGGCCGCGCGCGCTGGCCACGTACCACGACGGCGACACGCGCTCGGTCACGGAGGCGGCGGGAGTGCTCGCGCAGCGCCCCGAACTGCTCGGCCGCAGCCCGGCGCACCTGCTGCACTTCCTGCTCGACGTGCTCGTGGATCACTACCTGCCGATCATGGACCACATCGCGGAACACGTGGACGCGCTCGAGGAGGAGGTGTTCGAGCGCGACGGCCGCGAGATGTACGAGCGCATCATCCACCTGAAGCGCGGCATCGCCGCGATGCGGCGCATCGTGGGGCCGCAGCGCGACACGATCCTCGCGCTCACGCGCGACGAGTTCCGCTCGATCCCGCCGGAGATCCGGCCCTACCTGCGCGACGTGTACGACCGGCTCGCGCGTGTGTCGGACCTGCTCGACTCGTTCCGCGACGAAATCGCGGGGCTGCTCGACCTGCACGTGTCGGTGGTGTCGAACCGCATGAACGAGGTCATGAAGCGGCTCACGGTGATCGCCACCATCTTCATGCCGCTCACGTTCGTCACCGGCTACTTCGGCATGAATTTCCGGCTGCCGGAGTACGAGTGGGCCAACGGCCAGATCGTCGCGATCGCGGTGCTGGTCGTGACGGGGGTGGGAACGTGGTGGTACCTGCGCGCGCGGCGCTGGTACTGATCCGCTGCGCGATCGCGAGCGCGGTCACCGCCGACGTACGTCACCGACAGAAGAGGGGGGGCCCCTTCCGTGCACTCGAGGGGGTCACACGCAGGGCAAGTGTCCCGAGTGCCCCTGCAGCTCCCTTTCCGCGTGGCCCAGGCCCGCCTTCGCGATTCACCTCGCTCGTGAACATCGCTCCGGCGGTTGCGAGCAGGTCCCGCGCAGCGTACGGAACCTCGGATCGGGTCGAAGAGCTCCCTGCCAAGGAGATCTCTCTGCCCAGCTGCACGAGCATTGTGTGGCCGCCCGCGAGCAAGCGTCAAGACCTCGATGCCGGGAGCGCCCGTCAGCGGCCGGCGCGTTTGGTGGCGGGTTTCGGCACGAGGATCGGGCCGTCGTTCGTGGCGGGGCCGACCACTTCGAGCGACGCGTCGTCGAGCCACACGGTGCCGCGGAACGGCGCGGGCACGTGCAGCCACGGCCACACCGTCACGGTGCCCGGAGGGACGTTCCATTCCATCGAGAGCTGCGTCCAGTCGAAGGTGTTGCTCAGCATCTCGTAGAGCGGCGAGCGGTGCGGGCCCGCGGCCGTGTGCGCGAACATCTCGAGATAGGCGCTGCCCTGCAGCGAGTCCGCCTTGAACCATCCGGTCAGCCGCAAGCGCTTGCCCGCGAGCGCACGTCCCGGGATCGGCTGCGTCACGCCCGACCGCGTGGACGTGAGCCCGTCGTTCATGTGGTCCACGCGCATCGAATAGCGGCCGGAATGCGCCGTGGTGGAGTCGAGCTCCACGATCCCGCCCTCGAACGGCGGCGCGACCCATTCCCACGCGAGCCCGCCGTTCTCGAAGCCGGGGTCCTGGAACAGGTTGCCGGTGACCGGTCCGGGAGGAGTGGGCGGCCCGAGCACGAGGTTCGCGTCGTCGAAGTACACCTGCCCGGTGCCGAACAGGCCGCAGCGCAGGAACACGACGTTCGTGCCGGCGGGAATGTAGGTCGAGACCTCGCGCTTCACCCAGTCGGTCTGCGATTCGGTGAACGCCTGGCGCTTCCAGCCCAGGTCGATGAGCGGGTCGTCCACGCGCTTGATGTTGAGCCGGCGGCGCGCCTCGTCGCGGTCCACGCCCCAGATGCGCGCCATCTTGCTCGCGGTGTCGCGATACGCCTGGATCATGACGTACGCGCGGCCCTGCAGGCCGTTGCTCTTCGACCACACGGTGAAGCGCGCCGTCTTGTTCCACCAGTCCTTCGACACCAGCAGCGTCTGGCTCCAGTTGTGCGCCATCGGGTACACGGTGCTCGTGTTCGCGATGTTCACCGAGTAACGCCCTTCGTGCGCGAAGATCGAATCGCGGCCGAAGAACACCGTGGACAGCCCCGCGTCCGACGTGTCCCAGACGGCGGGCATCCAGTCGTGTGCGGGGAAGTTGCGCTCGAAGCCGGGATTGCCGAGCAGGTTCTTGGGCTTGGCCGGTGCGGCGGCATGGGCGGACGGGACCGCGCACGCCAGCAGGCAGGCGAACAGCACGAAGAGTCGGACGATCGGCTTGAGCGACATGTCGGGATCTCGAGTGGGGTGCGCTTGGGGGAACGGACGGCACGGCGCGTCGTGCGCGCCCGGTGAGGCCGAAAAGTATCGAGAGCGCGCGCGAACGGTTCAAGCGCTTTCTCGCCCGCTTGGCCGCTGCCGGGCCGCTGGCTTAGCCTGAAAGCCCCGAAACGCTCGAAGAGGACGCCTTGAGCACCTGGTTCTTCACATCGGATTTGCACGGACAGTCGGACTACTACGAGCAGGCGCTGGCGCTGGCCTCGGAGCGGCGCCCGCGGGCGCTGCTCGTGGGCGGCGACCTGGGCCCGCACGCGGGTGGTGAAGGCGGCGTGCGCCGGCAGCGGCTGTTCCTCGAGGGCTTCCTCGTGGAGTTCGCGCGCCGGCTGCGCGAGGCCGTGCCCGGCATCGAGCTGCTGCTCATGCCCGGCAACGACGACTGGGCCGCGAACCACGACGTGCTGGAGCGGCACCACGGCGAGTGGTGGCGTTCGCTGCACGGCCGCGTGGTCGAGGTGGACGGCGTGGCCGTCGCGGGTTCGTCGTACGTGCCGATCACGCCGTTCGGCATGAAGGACTGGGAGCGCTGGGAAGACGGTGAACCCGAGTCACCGCTGAAGCTCGAAGGCTGGGTGAGCGACGCGCGGGGCGTGCACGCGTTCGCATTCGACCCCGCGCGCCGCACGCCCACCCTGGCGGCGGCGCTCGACGACCTCGCGGCGCAGTGCGACCCGGCGCGCACGATCTTCACCTGCCATTCGCCCGCGCGCGACACGCACTGCGACGTCACGAACGGTGGCCACCACGTGGGCTCGCGCGCGCTTCGCGCGTTCGTCGAACGCCACCAGCCGCCGCTGCTGCTCTCGGGGCACATCCACGAGTCGCCCCGGGTGACCGGGCACTGGCGGGACACGATCGGCGCGACCGTGACCGTGAATCCCGGGCAGTTCGGCCACCCCCGGCTGGCGGGGGTGTGGTTCGACCCCGCGGACCCCGCCGGGACGCTGCGGCACACCACATTGTCCGCGAACGGAATCCCCGGGACGCCGGCGGGCTCCCACGGTGGCGGCGACGCGTGACGCACCGCCGCCGCGGTTCGCCGCATCGCAGGAACGACACGCTCCCCACACCCGGTGATCGCCGCCGGCGATTCCCGACTGCCGAGGACTCCATGCCGCTCCGCCGCATCCGCATCACCGCGTTCCTCGCCGCCGCGCTGTCGCTGGCGGCCGCGCTGCCGTCGTTCGCCGCCGTGGACTGGCGCACCTGGGACGACGGACTCGCGCGGGCGAAGAAGGCGAAGCGCCCCGTGATCGTGGACGTGTACACGAACTGGTGCGGCTGGTGCCGGCGCATGGACGCCGAGGTGTACGGCCGCCCCGACGTCGCGGACTACATCGCGGGCCACTTCGTGACCGTGAAGCTCAACGCCGAGAGCTCCGAGACCGTGCACCAGAACGACCGGCCGCTCACGGCGCGCACGCTGGCGTCGAACTACCGCGTGACGGGCTACCCGACCACCATCTTCCTCGACGCGGACGGCGGCCACATGACGAACGTTCCGGGCTACGTGCCCGCCGACAAGTTCCTGCTCCTGCTGCGCTACATCGGCGACGGCCACATGGACCGCGGCGAGAAGTGGGACGACTACGTGAAGTCGCAGGGTGGCGCGAAGTGAGCGCGGGGCTGCTGGCCGGCTGCACCGTGATGGTCGTGGACACCGAGACCACGGGATTCGATCCGGCGAAGGGCGATCGCATCGTGCAGGTCGCCTGCCTGCCGGTCGTGGACGGCGTGCCGGGCGAAGCATGGACGAGCCACGTGAACCCGG
>JAXLXR010000018.1:0-74904 GCA_046327815.1 Candidatus Eiseniibacteriota bacterium
TGGGTCGGCAAGCACTCCGGCGTGCTGTCGTCCACGCTGGGCTCGTGGTTCCTGCTCGGCCAGATCCTGCTCGACCGCGAACTCGCACCCGATCCGCCGGTGGAGCGCGAACGCTGCGGCACGTGCGTGCGCTGCCTCACCGCGTGCCCCACGGGCGCGATCGTGGCGCCGTACGAAGTGGACGCGCGGCTCTGCATTTCGTACCTCACGATCGAGCACAAGGGCGTCGTGCCGCTCGAGCTGCGCGAGAAGATCGGCGACTGGCTGTTCGGCTGCGACGCGTGCCTCGACGCGTGCCCGTGGAACCGCTTCGCGCCCGCGGCGCGCGAATCACGCCTGCACGCGCGCGAACTGCCGGACTGGACGCTCGAACGGTTCCTGTCGCTCAACGAGGCCGCGTTCTTCGAGCTGTTCGAAGGCAGCCCGATCCGCCGCGCCGACCGCGAGGGCTTCGTGCGCAACGTCTGCATCGTGCTCGGCAACCGCCGCGACGCCGCCCACGTACCGGCGCTCGCGCGCACGCTCGAGCACGACGTGTCGCCGCTCGTGCGCCTGCATGCCGCATGGGCACTGGGCCGCATCGGCGGCGCGGCCGCGCGCGCGGCGCTGGCCCGCGCGGTGACGCGCGAACCCGACGGCGGCGCGCGCGACGAAGCCCGGCGCTCGCTCGCGGAGTGTGCGGCGTGAGCGCGCGCCGTTGGCCGTGCGTGCTCGCCGCGCTCGTGCTGCTGGCCGCGGCGCCGTCGCACGCCGCGCGGGCACGCGCACCGCACCCGGTCGTCGCGGGCGCCGACCTGTCGTCGCTGCCCATGGTCGAGCGCGCCGCCGCCACGTTCGGCTCGGCCGACACCACCGGCGACGCGATCACGGTGCTGAAACGCGCCGGGTTCACGAGCGTGCGGTTGCGGCTGTGGCACACGCCGCCCGACGGCCACTGCGGGCTCGCCGCCACGCTGGCCCTGGCGCGCCGCGCGCACGAGGCCGGCATGCGCGTGCTGCTCGACCTGCACTACTCCGACACGTGGGCCGACCCCGCGCACCAGTCGCCGCCCGCCGCGTGGGCGTCGCTCGCGCCCGCCACGCTCGCCGACAGCGTGCGCACCTACACGCGCGACGTGCTCGCCGCGTTCGTCGCGCAGGGCACGCCGCCCGAGTGGGTGCAGCTCGGCAACGAAGTGGACGGCGGCATGCTGTGGGACACCGGCCGCCTGCGCGGCGGGCGCTTCACGCTCGAGAGCCGCACCGCGTTCGCCGCGCTGCTGCGCGCCGCCGCCGATGGCGCGCACGCCGGCTCACCCGCCACGACGCGCGTGATCCACTACGCGAACGGCGGCGATCGCGACGGCGCGGAGGAGTTCTTCGCTCAGCTCGAGGAGCGCGGCGTGCCGTTCGACGCCATCGCCGTGTCCTACTACCCGTGGTGGCACGGCACTCCGCAGCAGCTCGAACGCACGCTGCGCGCGCTCGCCGCACGCTTCCGTCGCGACGTCCTGGTGGCCGAGACCGCGCAGCCGTGGACCACGCAGTGGTTCGACGACACCCACAACGCGGCCGGCAAGCTGCCGGCGTTCGCGCATCCCGCCACCCCCGAAGGCCAGCGCGACTTCGCCCGTGAACTGCGCGCGATCGTCACCCGCATCCCCGACGGCCGCGGCATCGGCGTGTGGTGGTGGGAACCGGCGTGGCTCGCGCTGCCCGGCGCCCCGTCACCGTGGGAGAACTGCACGCTGTTCGACGAACACGGCCGCCTGCTGCCGGCGGCCGAGGCACTGGCGAAGTAGGCGCCCGAGCTCACGGCCCGCCCGGGTGGTCTTGAACCACCTGCGCGACGACACCCCGGCCGTCGAGCCGCGCCCTCAGTAGGCCACCCGGACCGCCAGCGTCAGCGTGCGCGGGGCCGACCAGTGCGTCGGGTCGCGCTGCGACAGTTCGTAGTGTTCGCGCGCCTGCTCGTCGGCGATCGACAGCCAGGCCTGCCCGTCCTCCGTCGCCAGCCAGCCCGAGTCGTCGGCGCGCCCCGTGCCCGTCCAGACCTCCGCCACGTTGTGGCGATCGAACACGTTGAGCACGCGCAGCACCGCATCGAAGCGCACGCCGGCGAACGCGAACGATTTCGCCAGTCCCACGTCGAGCGTCGCCGCCCACGGCATGCGGCGCGAGTTCGCGTTGCCCGACGGCGTCGCGCTCACCGCCGCGAGCGTCGCCTCGTTGTAGGGCTGCGTCGGCGACCACGGCGCACCGGTCGCGCCGCGGAACAGCGCGTCGGCCTGCCAGCCCGTGCGCGGCTCGCCGTGGCGCGCCGTGCCGTGCGCGAACACTTCCCACGTGCGCGAGTCGTCGGCGTCCACCGACTGTTCGGCCGCCGTCCCGCCCGACCACGACACGTTGCGCTGGTTCGCGTCGTACCAACGCATGCGAACGTCCGACCACGCCGCACCCGCGCGCAGCCCGAGGCCGTTCGCCCAGGCACGCTCGTGCAGCACCTCGACCACGATGCCGTCGTGGAAACTCGAGCTTCCGTACACGGGCACCGGCACGCCCGACGCTTCGTCCACCTGCAGCATCACGACGCTCACCTGCGTGGCGCCGTGTCCTTCGGCGGCATGCCGCAGGTCGGCCGACATCGCCCACTGCGCGGCCAGCTTCGCGTCGCCGGCCCGTGCGTACGCCTCGCCCGCCAGCTCCGGCACCTCGCGCGCGAGCCGGAACCGCCAGTCCAGCGCGCCGTCCGGCGCGGCATGTGCCACGACGGCGAGCGTCGGGGTGCTGCGGCGGAAGGTCCCGACCGAGCGCACGCCGAGCGTGTCGTACGGCGACACCGCCACGACCACGTCGGGGCTCGGCCGCTCCTGCCAGGTCACGCCCGCCGTCACCGACAGGGACGCCGCACCGCCGGCCTGGAACTCGTTCGTGACGCCGGCGTCCACGCGGTGCACGTGGCGCACGCCGTCGTCGGCCGTCTCGCCCCGCTCGTCGTACCCGTAGCCGCTCCACGCGACGGGGTCGCCGCCGAAGGTCGCCTGGTAGCCGCGCAACTTCCACGTGCGCCACGCGACGTCGGCACCGACCGCTCGCCACGCACCTCGTTCGCGCGCGGTGCGCACGCCCAGCGCCGCTTCGCCACGCACCGCCTCGTGCTTCTCGATCGCGCCGTAGATGTGCCCGGGCAGGTAGAAGTACGGATCGTCGAGATCGAAGCGCGGCGAGCCCGGCTGCTGCGCCGCCCAGTCGTCGAAGCGGTCGAACAGCACGCCGTCGCCGCGATGCCACGCCGACTTCGCGATTCCGCCGCGCAGCGTGGCGTCCACGCGCCCGCGCCGTTCGATCGCCACCGCGCCCGCGTCGAGGTCCTGCGTCACGCGCGGCGTGTGCGCCATGTTCAGGAGGTACGCGTGCCGGTACTCGCGCCAGTCGTCGTGCGACTGCGCGCCGGACACGCTCGCGCGCCACGCTTCGCTCGCCGACGTCCACGCCAGCCGCGCGGCGCCGCTCGATCCCGAGAGCGCGTTGCCCGGCGTGCGGCCGTCGTCGAACGCGGCGCCGCCGAGCGACGCCGACGCGGTGCCCGGGTACGGCTCGGCCACGAAGTGCGGCGCGCGATCGCCGAACCAGCGCGCCTGCTCGGTGCCGAACAGTTCGAGCGTGCCGCGCTCGCCCGTGCGCCGTCCCGTCAGCGTGGCCGCGTAGCGCTCGCGATTCGCCGCCGCGAACCCCGGCAGGCCGCTCGCCACCGCTTCGCTCGTCGCGCTCGCGACGATGCGCGTCGCGTCGCCGGGGCGGGCGGTCACCAGCCGCAGCGAGCCGTCGTCGTACCGCACGATGCGGGCGACCGCTTCGGGCGCAAGCTCGAACGCCGCGTGCCCGGACCACGGATCCACCAGCGGCATTTCGTCGAGCCGCACGCCCAGCACCGCGTGCGGCGCGACGCGCCCGTACAGCGCCGGCCCGTACGGCACGTCGGCGCGCGCGTGCGCGCGCGCGGCCACGCCCGGCAGCAGGCGCGCCGACTCGCGCCACGATTCGGTCCACGCGCCCGGTGCGATCTTCACCGAGTCCGTGACCAACTCCGCGGCCGTCGCCTGCGGCGCCATCGGCGCCCACCCCGCTCCCAGCACCAGCACGCACAGCACGCGCCGCACGAGCATCACGCCCTCCCCTCGGCGCCGCGCGCCGGTCACTCCAGCTTCGTGCCTTCCACCCACTCCGCGCCGCCGTCGGCGTAACGCTCCTGCTTCCAGATCGGCACGCGCTTCTTGAGTTCGTCCATCGCCCAGCGGCACGCGTCGAACGCCGCGCCTCGGTGATGCGAGGCCACCACGACCACCACGCTCGCCTCGGTGGGCGGCACTTCGCCCAACCGGTGCGCGATCGCGCACGCGCGGATCGCGAAGCGCTCGCACGATTCGCGTTCGAGCGCCTCGAGCTCGCGCAGCGCCATGGGCTCGTACGCCTCGTACGCCAGCCGCACGACGCGGCGGCCGTCGTGGTGGTCGCGCGTCGTGCCTTCGAACGTCAGCACCGCGCCACAATCGGGCAAGCGCAGTTCCGCGGCCATGGCGGCAGCGTCGAGCGAGTCGTGCGTCAGGCGCGCCACGGCGCTCAGCCCCCGCTGACCGGCGGCAGCAGCGCCAGTTCGGCGCCGTCGCGCAACGGTTCGGCGGCGCGCACGATCGCGCCGTCCTGCGCCACCGCGAGGTGCGCGCGCAGCGGCGCGAGCGCGGGGTGCGCCGCCACGATCGCGTCGAGCGCGTCGGCCACGCGGGCGCCGTCGGGCACCGTGACACGGGCCTGTGCGACTCCGGCGCGTTCGCGCGCCTGTGCGAAGAACAGCACGTTCAGCTGCATGCGGGGTTGGTTCCTCCGTTCGGGCCGCCTATGCTGGCCCGATGGAAGACCCGACGCAAGCCCCGCCCACGCCGCCGGTCCCCGAGCTGCCCGTCACCGAAGTCGTGGCCGAGGCCGCGACCGGCCCCACGAACGCGTCGCGCCACATCGCGCGCGGGCTGTTCGTGTGGCTGCTGCTGATCGCGTTCGGCGGACTGGCGAGCGCGCTGCTCGGCCACGCCGAGGGCGCGCTGTTCTTCGCCATGTCGGGCGTGCTCGTGCTGGCGCAGGCGACCGACGCCGCCGTCGTGATTCAGGGCTACCGCGACTGGGTGCAGTTCAACGTGCCGCGGGGCGAAGCGCGCGGCCTGCTGTTCCGGCTGGTGGTGCGCGCGATCGTGCCGATATGCGCGGCGCTGTTCTACTGCGGCATCGGGGCGTGGGCGCTGCAGCAGGACACCGTGCTGCCGCGCCACCGGCTCGCCGCCGGCTGGAGCTTCGGCGCGGCCGTGCTGTGCGCGCTGCTCATGTGGCGGCCGGCCGCCGACCTCGCCACGCGCGCGTGCTTCCGCTCGGGGCCGATCGGCCGCACGCGGCGCCTGACCGCGCGCGTGGTGGTGATGGCGCTGCTGTTGCCGGTGCCGCTGCGCCTGCTCGCGCCCGAGATGCTCGCCGCGCTGCAGTCCACCGGCGAACCCCTCGCCGACGCCGGCGGGCTCGCCGCCCAGCTGGCGGGCGAAGTCGCCATCGCGCTCGCCGGCGTGGGGCTGTTCGTGCGGCGCAACTGGCGCGACTCGCTCGAACGGCTGGGCATCGCGCCCATGCAGCCGGCGCACTACGCCGTCGCCGTGCTCGGCCTGGCCGCCATCGTCGGCCTGAACGCCGGCATGGAATGGATGCAGCGCACGTGGTTCCACGCGCTCTGGCTGCAGGACTCCGAGATCACCAAGCTGATCGCCGCCGACCTGCCCATCGCCACCAGCATCCTGCTCGGCGTGAGCGCCGGCCTCGGCGAGGAGATCTCCCTGCGCGGCGCGCTGCAGCCCCGCCTCGGCATCGTGCTCACGTCGCTCGTGTTCGCCGCGCTGCACGTGCAGTACTCGTGGATCGGCATGCTCACGATCGCGCTGCTTGGCGCGCTCCTCGGCCTGATCCGCGCACGCACGAACACCACCACCGCCATCGTGGTGCACGCCGCCTACGACATCTTCGCGGTGCTGACGAGCCAGTAGCCCGGCTACGACACCGCCACCCCCGGCGTCATGTCCACGACCTGCGCCGCGCAGCCTCGCTTCGCCAGCTCGGCCCGCAGCGCCTCCGGCGTGCCGGTCAGCAGCCCGAACGTCCCCCAGTGCATCGGGAGCACGTACTTCACGCCGAGCGTCGCGCACGCCCACGCCGCTTCGCGCGGCCCCATGGTCCAGTGGTCGCCGATCGGCAGGAACGCGATCTCGGGCGCGTACAGCTCGCGCGTGATGTGCATGTCCATGGTCGGTCCCGTGTCGCCCGCGAAGTACAGCACCGTGCCGTCCTCCAGCGTGATCACGAACCCGCCCTCGCCACCGCCGTGCGGCCTGCCCGGCTCGTCGAACGACGACGAGTGCACCGCGTTCACCATCGTGAACGCGAGCCCGTCCACGCGCTGCGTGCCGCCCATGCCCATGCCCGACGCGGTCGTGACGCCCTTCGACTCGAGGTGTTCGCCCACCTCGAACCCGCACACCACCTTCGCGCCCGTGCGCTTGGCGATCTCCGGCACGTCGGACACGTGATCGCCGTGCGCGTGCGACACCACGATGACGTCCGCCTTCGTGAGCACGCGCCGGTCCTCGGGCGTCTTCGGGTTGCCCGTGACCCACGGGTCCAGCAGCAGCACCTTGCCGCCCGGCGTGATCACTTCGAACGCCGAGTGTCCCAGCCACGTGATCGAAAAGCCGCGATTCCAGAGCTTCGACATGACGAGCGGTCCTTTCAGCGCGCCGCGGGTTCGGGCGACAGTTCCTCGAGCCGCGCCGTGAAGTGGCGCAGCACCGGAGCTTCGTACGTCAGCTTGAGCCCGCGCAGCTGGTCGCGGTTGCGGAAGATCTCGATCACCGAGTCCGCCACGTAGCGCATGTGCTCGGTCGTGTACACGCGGCGCGGGATCGCGAGCCGCACCAGCTCGAGCTTCGGGTACACCATCTCGCCCGTCTTCTCGTCGGGCTGCGCGAACATGAGGCTGCCCACCTCGACCGCGCGGATGCCGTACTCGCGGTACAGCGCCACGACCAGCGCCTGCCCGGGGAACTGCGACTGCGGGATGTTCGGCAGGAAGCGCTTCGCGTCGATGTACACGGCGTGACCGCCGACCGGCTTCACGATCGGCACGCCCGCGGCGTCGAGCAGTTCGCCCAGGTGCGCGACCTGCCCGGTGCGGAACGCGAGGTAGTCCTCCGACAGCACTTCGCGCAGGCCGCGCGCGATCGCCTCGAGGTCGCGGCCCGCGAGACCGCCGTAGGTCGGGAAGCCTTCGATCAGGATGAGCAGGTTCGTGATCGCCTTGGCCCATTCCTCGTTCTTCATGGCGAGGAACCCGCCCATGTTCACGAGGCCGTCCTTCTTGGCGCTCATCGTGCAGCCGTCGCCGTACGAGAACAGCTCCTTCGCGATCTCCTCGATGCTGCGGTTGGCCTGCCCGCTCTCGCGCTGCTGGATGAAGTAGCAGTTCTCGGCGAACCGGCACGCGTCGAAGAACAGCGGCACGCCGTGCTTGGTGCACACCTCGCGCACCTGCCGCACGTTGGCCAGCGACACCGGCTGGCCGCCGCCGGAGTTGTTCGTCACCGTCAGCATGACGAGCGGCACCTTGCCCTTCTTCTCGGTGAGCAGGCGGTCGAGCTTGGCGGGATCGAGGTTGCCCTTGAACGGGTGCAGGCTCGTCGGGTCGAGCCCTTCGTCGATCACCAGGTCGGCCGCTTCGGCGCCCTGGTGCTGCACGTTCGCGCGCGTGGTGTCGAAGTGGATGTTGTTCGGCACGACGTCGCCCTTCTTGAGGATCGTGCTGAACAGCAGGTTCTCGGCAACGCGGCCCTGGTGCGTCGGGATCACGTGCGGGTAGCCGAAGATGTCCCGCACCGCCTTCTCGAAGTTGTAGAAGTTGCGCGAGCCCGCGTAGGACTCGTCGCCCATCATGATCCCGGCCCACTGGTTGTCGCTCATCGCGGACGTGCCGGAATCCGTGAGCAGGTCCACGTAGATCGTGTCCGCGGGCACGGCGAAGATGTTGAGCCCGGCTTCGGTGATGTGGCGCTCGCGCTCTTCACGGCTCACGCGGCGCAGCGGCTCGACGACCTTGATGCGGAACGGTTCGGCGGGAAATCGCATGGCGGCGGCGTCCTTCGTATGGATCGCGCCCGCGAGGGCGCGGTCAGTTGTGGCCGAGTGCCGGGCCCGGGGGCGCCTGCGGCGGTGCGGCCGTGATGGTCTTCAGCAGTTCGTGCAGCCGGCGTGCGCGATCGAACACGCTGTCGGTCGCGAGCAGCTCGAGCCGCAGTTCGGTGGAGAGACGCACCGACTGCGCGATGGAGTTGACCACCGCCTCGAACGGCGCGTCCGTGGTCGCGAGCGGCGGATGCGTCCACGCCTCGGTCCCGAGCGGCAGCAGCTTCCGCGTGGTCTCGAGCAGCGCGTCGCGCTCCATGGCCGCGAGCGGATCGTCTTCGTCGTACGGCGACGAGGGAAGCACTTCCACGTCGCACGCGCGATAGGGAAACTCGCGCGCCACCCGCAGGAACCGGGCGCGCACCACGCCGCGCAGCCGCAGGTCGTAGCAGTCGTTCGGCAGCCACTCGACCTGCTCGAACGTGGCGATGCAGCCGATCTCGTGGAACTCCGGGCTGCCGTGGTAGTCGGCCTCCCAGCCCGGCTTGAGCGTGGCCAGCGCGATCGCGCGTTCCCCCGAGAGGGCGTCCCGCACCATGGTGCGGTAGCGCAGCTCGAAGATGTGCAGCGGCATCGCGGCGTGGGGAAACATCACCACGCCGGGCAGGGGGAACACGGGAACGGGGCGCTTCGGCAGGTTCGTCATGGCGCTCCCCCGTCCGGCGCCGGGCGCCGGCGGGCGCGGGCGCCGCGGCGGGATCGCCGCGGCGCGAACCGCCTCAGTCCTCGCGGAGGAAGTCGAGCACTTCCTGCACGTGTCCTTCGACCTTCACCTTGGGATAGATCTGCGCGATGCGGCCGGTGCGGTCCACGATGAACGTGGTGCGCTCGATGCCCTGGTACTTCTTGCCGTACAGGTTCTTCTGCTTGTACACGCCGAACGCCTTGGACACCGTGGCGTCCTCGTCGGCGAGCAGGTCGAACGGCAGCTTGTGCTTCTCGCGGAACTTCGCGTGCGAATCGAGCGGGTCGTTCGACACGCCGAGGATCACGGCGTTCACCTTCTCGAACTCCGCCGTCAGGTCCCGGAAGCCACACGCTTCCTTGGTGCAGCCCGGCGTCTCGTCCTTCGGGTAGAAGTACAGGACGACCGTCTTCTTGCCCTTGAACTGCTTGAGCGAGAGCGGTTCGCCGGTGGTGGACGGCAGCGTGAAGTCGGGCGCGGGCTTTCCGATCACCGGCAGCAGGCTGACAGCGGCCATGGGGGGTTCCTCCGGAAAATCGCCCGGGCCCCCGAAGGGAGCCCGGGACGGGAACGGCGTCGTGCCGTTCCGAGTGTGGGGTGTGCTACTTCGCCGCCGCCTGCATGGCGAGCGCACGCACGAGGTTCTGCTCGACGACCGCCCAGTCGAGGTTCGCGAAGAACGCTTCGATGTACTTGGCGCGCAGCCGGCCGTAATCGAGCCAGTACGCGTGCTCGTACACGTCCATCGCGAGGATCGGCGTGGCGTTCCACAACGGGAACGTGTTCTGCGCGTCGCCCACGACCGTGGTCAGCGAAGCGGTGTCGTGGTCGTAGGCCAGCCACACCCAGCCGCGCGCCGCGAGACCCGACGCCTTGAAGTCGGCGAGCCACGCGTCGTACGACGGGAAGTCGCGGTTGATCAGCTCGAGCGTCTTGCCCGCCGGGGCGCCGCCGTTGCCGCCCAGGTGCGCGAAGTACAGCTCGTGGTTCTTCACGCCGCCGTAGGCGAACGAAAGGTCCACGCGGAGCGAGCGCAGGTCGCTGAAGATCTGGTTCGCCGTGCTGCGATCCACCGAGTCGAGCTTCTTCTGGATCTCGTTGGTCTTGGCGATGTAGCCCTTGTAGAGCTCGTAGTGCTCTTCCTGCGTGCGCTGCGAAATACCGTTGAGCTCGCGAATGGACGCGAACGTCTTCGGCGTCAGGTCCTTCCAGGCCATGCGAAACCTCCTGCTTCGTGGAGAACGGGACGGATGGATGCCCCGGGAATCTCGGCGGGAACGGCGGCGAGACTAGGGGCGCGACCGGCTGCGGTCAACGACTGGCGGACGGGCGTTCGCGCAGGCCTTTGCGCAGCTTCACGAGGCCTTTCGCGACGGAATCCCGGAGCGCTTCGACGCGTGGTCCGCTGGCATCGCAGGTGGCGTCGTAGGCACGGCAGGCCGCGAGCGTGAACCCGCAACCGCACGTGCACTGCTCGGCGTTCGCGTAACGGACGAACGTCTCCAGTTGCTTGGGATCGAGCATGCTCACGTCGAGATTCGGGATTTCCTCGACCCAGCGCTGTTTGATCGCCGTGCTGTCCGGTTCCGCCATCCGCAACGAGCGCGTGACCGGATCGTCCACGCCCGCGAGCGGGTCCTGCGGCGGAGCCGGAGGCTCCGGCTTGAACCGGTCGCGGGTCACCACCGCCGCCACCAGCAGCAGCACGCACGCGCCGAGCACGACGAGCAGCCGGCGCAGGCCGGACGACTGCGGAGTCTTGGGCAGCGGCGGGAGCGGTTCGGGCATGGCGCGGAAGATACGCGGTCGGCGCAGCGGCCGGTGTTCGGGAGTCGTCAGCGAACTGGCAGCGCTGCCAGTCTCGTGACGACGCCATGACGAACGGCTTGCGCGGGCGCGAGGTTCGGGCGAGCATCGCGCCCCCACTCCACCGGAGGCACGTCATGAGCTGGACCCCGAGCATCGCCCCCGAAACCGCACCCGCTTCGCTGAAGCACGTCTACGAACGCATCCGCGCCCGCGCCACGTCGCAGACGGTGGCGAACGTCTGGCGCGTGTGGGCGACGCACCCGGGCGGGCTCGAGGCGTCGTTCGCGACCTACCGCGTGCTCATGGACGATCCGGCGCCGCTCACGAGCGCGCAGGCCGAGATGCTCTCGCTGGTCGTGTCGGCCACGAACGGCTGCGGCTACTGCGTCGCGCACCATGGCCCGCGGCTGGCGCGCCACGTGGGCGACGACCTCGCCCGCGCGGTGGCCCTGGACTACCGCACCGCGAACCTGCCGGCACGCGACCGCGTGCTGCTCGACATGGCGGTGGCCGTCACGTGCGAGCCGTCCGAGCGCACGGCGGCCGATCTCGAACGGTTGCGCGAGTACGGCTTCGGCGACGACGCCATCGTGCGCGCGGTCGAGATCGCGGCGTACTACGCCATGGTCAACCGCATGGTGCTCGCGCTGGGCGTCGAGCTCGAGCGCGATCTCGAGCCGTGGGAGTACGGCTCGCAGAAGTAGTCCCGCGCTACGCCCAATTCGTCTCGAGCAGCGCGCGCGTCTCGTCCACGGCGACGCGCCAGATCGCGTACATGGCGTCGTCGTCGCGCACGTAGCGGCCGGCGAAGTTGCCGTCGCCCAGCCGTTCGCGAATCCCCGCGGGCCCGAAGTGCTTCCACTCGGCGTAGGGCTGCGCGGGCTTCTGCTCGGCGGGTGGCGTGACGCCCGCGACGCGCGTCCACGGGAAGTTCTCCATCCACGACGCGTGCGAGGCCAGCGGGTCGATCGCGACCACTTGCTTCGTCACCAGCGGCGCGTTCCACCAGTCGTGGACTTTCACCTGGACGCGCGACATCGCGGCACCTCCGGCGCCGCCGGTCTTCGCCTGATGCTCGCGCGCGGCCATCCACTCGCCGACGAAGCCGTGCACCGGCGCGTTGCCGCCGTGGCCGTTCACCACCAGCACGCGGCGGAACCCCTGTTGCGCCAGCGCGTCGAGCGCGTCGCGCACCAGCGCGCACAACGTTTCGATGCGCAGGCTCAACGTTCCGGGATACGCCGAGAAGCCGGGCGTGATGCCGTACGGGATGACCGGGAACACCGGCACGCCGAGCGGCTCGGCCGCGTCGAGCGCCAGCTTCTCGGCGAGGATCGTGTCGGTCGCCAGGCTCAGGAACGCGTGCTGCTCGGTGCAGCCGATCGGCAGCACGGCGCGGTCGTCACGCTTCAGGTACTCCTCGACCTGCATCCAGTTCATCGCCGACACGTTCATGCGTGCATCGCCTCTTCGTAGATGGCCAGCAGGCCGTTCAGGTGCGCCGCGGGCGCGCTCATGGCGAGCACGCGCGCGCGGCCGGCCTCGCCCCACGCGGCGGCGGCCGCGGTGTCGGTCAGCGCGCGCTTCGCGTGCGCGCCGAGCGTGGTGCCGTCGCCGGGCTCGGCGACCAGTCCCGTGACCTCGTGCTCCACCAGTTCGGGCAACGCGCCGATGCGCGCCGCGACCACCGGCCGCCGGTCGAGCAGCGCCTCGGCCACGCTGTAGCCGAAGTGCTCCACGAACAGGCTCGGCGCCACCACCACCGCGGCGCGCGCGCGCAGCGCCGCGAGCGTGCCGTCGTCCACGTGACCGGCGCGGCGCACGTTCGGCAGCGCCTGCTGGTCGAGCCACGCGCCAAGCGGGCCGTCGCCGCACACCACCAGCACGTCGGGCGCGATCGCGCGCGCGATGTCGGGCAGCAGCCGCACGCCCTTCTCCACCGACAGCCGTCCCGCGAACAGCGCGTAGCGCGCGGGCAGCGACGCCACCAGCACGGCCGTCTCCGGCGACGATGCCGCCGGCATCGCTTCCACGCCGTGCGACAGCACACGCAGCCGTTGCTCGGGCACGTCGAACGTGAGCGCCTTGTCGTACACGAAGCGGCTGGGCGCGATCCACGTACGCACGCTCGCGTACGCGCGCCAGGCGTCGTGCAGGTACGCCTCGAACGCGGCGACGGCGCTCTTCGCGCGCGAGCCCTGCACGCAGCCCGTGGCCACCGCGCGCCAGTGGTGCCCGCCGCGGCAGCGCTCGCAGATCTCGCCGTGCGCGTAGAGCAGGCGGTTGGTGCACCACGGCTTGAAGTCGTGCAGCGTCATCACCACCGGCACGCCCGCGCGCTGGAGCGGCGCGAAGATCGACGGCGTCAGATGGCGCGACGGCGCGTGCAGGTGCGCCACGTCGGGCCGGTGCTCGGCGACCAGCGCCGCCAACGCGTCGGCGGCGCGCGCCGACCACATCGCGTGCGGCAGCGCGGCCAGCTGCGCGAGCGGCGAGCCCGCCTCGGAGAAGTCCACGCCCGGCGGGAAGAACCGCGCGGTCGGCGACGGCGCGTTGCGCGGATCGGCGGTCGCGAAGTGCGACACCTCGTGACCGGCGGCCGCGAGCCAGCGCGACTCGTCGAAGTACGTGCGCTCGACGCCGCCCTTGAGCCAGTGGAAGGCGTTGACGAGCAGGACGCGCATGGTGCGCTCGCGCCGGCTCAGTCGCCGGCGCTCTCCGCGGTCAGCAGCGGGAACTCGGCGAGCACCGTGCCGATGCCGGGCGAGGTCTCGTACTCGAGCACGTTGCCGGGCGTGTGGTCCACGGCGAGGAACCCGCGCAGCACCTCGAGGTGCAGCAGCGCCGCCTCGGGATTCGCCTTGCCGGCGCCGGCGACCAGCTTCTCGAGTTCGCCCCACGCGCCGCGCCGAATGACCGACTGCACGCGCTCGTCGAGCGCGTAGCCGTCCTCGACTTCACGGCGCAGGTTGAAGTCGTGCACGCTCCACTGCACGGCGCCGCCCACCACGAACGCCGCACGGCCGTCGAACGCCGCCAGCGCGCGGCGCAGCGCGCCGCCCCATTCGCGGTGTTCCTCGCGCGAGCCCACGCCGATCGACACCGGCACGACCGGGCTGTGGCGGGTGCGCGCGAAGAAGTGCAGCGGCACGGCGACCGCGCTGTCGGCGCCGCGGCGCGCCACCGCGGCACGCACGCCGGAGTCGTTCGCGGACTTCACGATCGCGCGCGCGAGCGCGGGATGCCCGGGGCAGTCGTAGCGCGGCTCGACGCCGAAGCCCGGCAGGTCCACGACCGAGCGGTGCTGGCGCGCGTCGTCCACACCGAACGGGCCCGGGCTCACCCAGCGGGGCGAGAGCACCACGATCGCGTCGGGCTTCTCGGCGGCGAGGCGCTCGCCGGACGCGGTGAGCGCTTCGATCATTTCGGTCATGTCCCCGCGCTGCTCGTCGATGAGCATGGTCGGGACGGCGGGCAGGAAGTACGCACGTGAGGTGAGCATGGCCGACGCACAGTAAAGGAGCCGGCCGGAGCGGCCAAGCAGGCCGCTCCGGCCACGCACCGGCGGGCGCCGCTTGCGGCGCCGCTTGCGGCGCCGGCAGGACGAACGGCTCAGGCCACTCGCGCCCAGAGCATGAGTTCGCGCGTGAGCTCGTTCGTCAGCCGGTCGAACGGCGAGCCGGCCGCCATCGCGAGTGCCGCGACGCTGCCCTGCCCGCTGTGCGCCAGTTCCAGCACCTTCGACGCCTCGGCGTGGAACTTCCCGTGCAGCTGCCGCACGCGATCGGCACGCTCACGATTCGACTCGTCGGGCGCCAACCGGGCGAGCCAGCGGCCGAGTTCGCACTGATCCGGCCGGGCCACGTGCTCCACGTTCCATTCGCTGCGTCCGGACTCGATCGCCGCCCGCAGCCGTGTTCTCCACAGGCTGTGCGCCGCGATCGCGGCCCGGATCTCGTCCTGGTTCGACATCGAGAACCGTTCCCCCAGCGGAAGTCCAGAGGGTCCTGCTCGCACGGAGTTTCCGCTGCCGATTCTCGGCAGGTCGCGCGCCGGGTTGAGCGTGTGCGTGCCCACACGCGCGTTGCCCCCGGCCCGCCCGCCGCTTAACTTGCGCGCCATGACCACGCTTCCTCCGAACCCACCGCCCGACTGGGACGAGCGTTACGCCGTCGATAGCTGGGCTTTCGGCGACCAGCCCAACGACTTCCTGCGCGAACACGCGCACCGGCTGCCCGCGCGCGGGCGCGTGCTGTGCCTGGCCGAGGGCGAGGGCCGCAACGCCGTGCACCTGGCCGAGCTCGGCCACGACGTGACCGGCGTGGACCTGTCGGGCGTGGGACTCGCCAAGGCGCAGGCACTCGCGACCGCGCGCGGCGTGAGGATCTCCACCGAGATCGGCGACCTCGCCTCGTGGCCGATCGGCGAGGCGTGCTGGGACGGCATCGTGTCGGTCTTCGCGCACGTACCGCTCGCGGTGCGGCGCGCGCTGCACCCGCGCGTGGTGGCCGGGCTGCGGCCCGGCGGCGTGCTGCTGCTCGAAGCCTACCGGCCCGAGCAGCTGGGCCGCGGTGGCGGCGGCCCCAACGACGACAGCAAGCTCATGACGCTGGCGCAGCTGCGCGACGAGCTCGCCGGGCTCGAGTTCGAGCTGGCGCGCGAACTCGAGCGCGAGGTGGTCGAAGGCCGCTACCACTCCGGCATGGCCGCGGTGGTGCAGGTAGCCGCGCGCAAACCCGGCAGGTGAACGCCGCCCGGCAGCGGGTGTAGTGTGCGCGGCGTTGGGGCCCGCGCGCATCGCGCGGGCGGACGCTGCACCCGGCTCCGCCGGGAATCGCCGCACGCCACTCCTCCGGCGGGCGAGCGGGAGTCCGCCATGCCCACCCTCGTGACCGTTCGCCGCGCCGGCCTCGCCGCCGCGTTCGCCTGCCTCGCCCTGCTCGCCGCCACCACCACCGCGCGCGCGCAGTGGCCCGCCACGTCCGCCGCCGGCGGGCTCCCGGTCTGCACCGCGCCCGACTACCAGTGGTACCAGCAGGCGATCGAGGACGGGACCGGCGGGTTCTTCCTCGTGTGGCGCGACGACCGCGCGCGCACCGGCGGCAACCCGAGCAACTACGACATCTACGCGCAGCACGTGAGCGCGGCGGGCCTGCCGCTCTGGGGCGTGAACGGCGTGGCGGTGTGCACCGACGTGGCGGCGCAGGACCGGCCGTCGCTCTGCTCCGACGGCGCGGGCGGGCTGTTCGTGGCGTGGAGCGAACCGCGCTTCATCAGCTCCGACATCTGGGCGCAGCGGCTGAACGCGGCCGGCGTGGCGCAGTGGGCGCTGAACGGCTACCGCATCGCGCGGCTCGACGCGGCCAACGACTATTCGCCGCTGCTGGCGAGCGACGGCGCGGGCGGGTTCTGGTGCGTGTGGAGTTCGTACGACCCGGCCACCGGCACGCGCGTGCGCGCGCAGCGCGTCAGCGCCGCGGGCGCGCCGCTCTGGGCCACGGCGGGCGTCGCGCTGTCGGGCGCGACCGGCAACCAGAGCGAGCCGCACGTGCTCGACGACTCCGGCGCACTCGTGGCGTCGTGGGTGCAGCAGTCGAACCCGCGCAGCGTGCGCGCGCAGCGCCTGAACGGCGCCGGCACGGCGCTGTGGGGCGGCAACGGGCTCGCGGTGTCCGACACCACGCGGGCCGCGTCGTACACGCACTACGTCGTGCCCGGCCTCGCCGGCGCGCGATTCCTCGTGCACGACACGGCGATCGTGCCCGCGCCGTGGTTCCGCGACGTGGACGCCGCGGGCGCCACGCTGCGCTTCGCGGCCGCACTGCCCGGCGCCTCGTGGCCCGAGATCGTGACCAGCGCGTGCGCGGGCGATTCCGGCACGACACTGCTCGCGAGCACGAACGGCGCCTGGGAATCGGCGCAGCGGCTCGCCGCCGACGGCACGCTCGACTGGGGCCCGCACGGCCGGCCCGTCTCCCCCGACACGCTCACGCGCACCAAGTTCACGGTGATCGCGCGCGACGGCGGCGGTGGCGCGTACCTGCTCGGCATCGCGGTGGACACCACCTCGTACCTGTACGAAGTGCGCGCGCAGCACGTGCGCTGGAACACGTCGCTCGCGTGGCTCGAGGAAGGCCTGACGCTGGCGGAAGCCGTGACCGGCGACCAGCAGCAGCCGCTCGCGGTGGCCACCGAGCACGGCGTGATCGGGGTGTGGCAGGACTACCGCACCGTGGGCACGAGCGGGCTCGACCTGTACGCGCAGCGCGTGGACTCGACCGGCGTGCTCGGCATTCCCGTGCTCGACGCGCCGCTCGCGGTGGACGCGGGCGCGCGTTTCGCGGCGCCCTGGCCGAATCCCGCACGCGGTGCGGCGCGCGTGACGCTGCGCTTCGCGCTGCCGGCGGCCGGTCGCGCCACGCTGGCGCTGCACGACGTGGCGGGCCGGCGGGTGACGACGCTGGCCGACGGTGCGTTCGCCGCCGGGCCGCACGAGGTGGCGGCCGACGCCGCGGCGCTGGCGCCCGGGCTCTACTTCGCGCGGCTGCGCGCGGGCGGGCTCGAGCTCACGCGCCGGCTGGTGGTGATTCGCTGACGGGTGCGGGGCGGCGCGCTACGCGCTGCCGCGCGCGCGCTGCGCGGCCATTGCGTTGCCGCCCGTGAGCTGCACGCCCTTGTCCTCGGCCGCCACGAGCAGCTCGCCCGGCAGCGGGAACACGACGCGCTCCTCGACCAGCTGGAACTGCTCCACGCGGTACTCGCCCAGTTCGCACACGCGCGCGACGCACGCCTGCACCACGTCCTCGGGCGTCGAGGCGCCGGCGGTCAGCCCGACGTCGCCGGTCAGCCACTCGGCGCGGATGTCGCCGGCCGACTCGATCAGGAACGCCTGCGCGCCGAGCGCGGCGGCGACTTCGACCAGCCGGTTCGCGTTGCTGCTCGCGGGCGCGCCCACCACGAGCACGGTCGCGCACCTGGGCGCCATGACCTTGACCGCGTTCTGGCGGTTCTGCGTGGCGTAGCAGATGTCGTCCTTCGCCGGCTCCTTGACCATCGGGTAGCGGCGGCGCAGCGCCTCGACCATGGCCTTGCAGTCGTCCAGCGACAGCGTGGTCTGCGTGATGTACGCGACCTTGTCGGGGTTCGGCAGCTGCAGCGCCTCGACCTCGGCGACGTTCTCGCACACCACGATCGCGTCCGGCGCCTCGCCCAGCGTGCCGATCACCTCGACGTGGTTGCGGTGCCCGATCATGACGATCGAGTAGCCGTCCTTCGCGTAGCGCAGCGCCTCGAGGTGCACCTTGGTCACGAGCGGGCAGGTGGCGTCGAGCGCGCGCAGCTTGCGCGCCCTGGCTTCTTCGCGCACCGCGGGCGACACGCCGTGCGCCGAGAAGATCACCACCGCGCCCTCGGGCACGTCGGCGAGGTCGTCGGTGAAGATCGCGCCCTTGCGCTTGAGGTCGTCCACCACGTGGCGGTTGTGCACGATCTCGTGCCGCACCCAGATGGGCGCGCCGTACACGTCGAGCGCCATGTCCACGATGTCGATGGCGCGGTCCACGCCGGCACAGAAGCCGCGCGGGGCGGCGAGGAACAGCGTGCGGGGGGTGCTGGACATGGCGTCGGAACGTCCTTCGCGGGTCGCGAATCGGTGGAGACGACGAGGCGGCCGGGTCGTGAGACCACGCCGCGGCCGCGTGCGGCGCGGACTGTAGCCGAGCCCGGTCCGGGCGGCCACTGCCGCCCGGTCGTGACGGCCGCGTCCGGAGCACCCCGATCGGGCGCTTTCCCCCACGGAATCACGGCCCGGAACGCGTCCCGGGCCAGATTGAACTGGCACCCCGGAGCGCCGCTCCGGTAGCCTTTTACGGCCTCGCCCCACCCGGCGGGGCGCGTTGCGGCCGAACGACGGTGCGCAGCAGCCTCCGGACCCCGAGCTCACATCCCGACCGACAGCATGCGACTGCTCGCCGTTCTCTCCGCACTCACGCTCGCCGCCGTGTCCGCGTCTCCCGCCCTCGCCGGCTGGGGGCGTACCCCGATCGGCGCGCCCATCGTCACCGCCCTCGGCGACCAGCACCGCCCGGCCGCCATTCCCGACGGCGACGGCGGCGCGTTCCTCGTGTTCGCCGACCTGCGTTCGGGCGGCTACGACATCTGGGCGCAGCGCATCAATCGCGCGGGCAACCGCGTGTGGGGCGCCGACGGCGTGCCGCTGTGCACCGTGGCCGGCGTGCAGGACATGCCCAGGCTCGCGAGCGACGGCGCAGGTGGCGTGATCGCGGTGTGGGAAGACCACCGCGGCTCGAGCTACGACGTGTACGCGCAGCGCCTGAACGGCGACGGCTACCGGCTGTGGGCGACCGACGGCGTGCCGGTGGGCGCCGCGAACGGCGACCAGGTGGACCCGGTCGTGTGCAGCGACGGCGCGGACGGCGCGTTCGTCGCGTGGACCGACTTCCGCGCCGGCGCCACGTCGGACGTGTACGTGCAGCGCATGAACGGCGCGGGTGCGGCGCAGTTCACCGCCAACGGCCTCGCGCTCGCCGCGGCGGTGTTCGACCAGGACGGCGTGCAGCTCTGCGCGGACGCGTCAGGTGGCGCGTACGCGGTGTGGAACGACTTCCGCAACGGCGTCAACGCCGACCTGTACATGGCGCACGTGGGCGCGGGCGGCGCGATGCCGTGGGGCGCCGGTGGCGCCGTGCTCGCGAACGGCGCCGGCGACCAGCTCGGCGCGGTGCTCGACCTCGACACCACGGGCGGCCTGATGTGCGCGTGGGCCGACACGCGCGCGGGCAACTCCGACATCTACGCGCAGCGCGTGAACGCGGCCGGCGCGAAGCAGTGGGGCGCCAACGGCCACGCCGTGTGCAATGCGTCGAACGACCAGTCGTTCCCGGTGCTGCGGCACGACGGTGCCGACGGCATGTTCGTGGCGTGGGAGGACGCGCGCTCGAGCAACGACAACATCTACGTGCACCACCTCGCCTCGGACACCTGGCCGTACTGGCAGGTCAACGGCGTCGCGGTGTGCACGGCGACGGGCGCGCAGCTCGAGCCCCAGATGGTGCGCGACACCACGGGCGGCGTGATCCTGTGCTGGCAGGACCAGCGCGGCGCCAACGTGGACCTGTACACGCAGCACGTGGACTCGGAAGGCGCGCCGGTGTGGAACGGCGACGGCCAGCCGCTGTGCAACGCCTCCGGCGCGCAGCTCTACCCCGCGCTCGTGCCCGACGCCACCGGCGGTGCGATCGCCGTGTGGGAGGACTCGCGCAACCTGGTCGTGGACCTGTACGCGCAGCGCGTGCTCTCCGACGGCGTGCTCGGCACGTCCGAGCCCGTGATCAGCGCCATCACCGACGTGCCGGACGACAACGGCGGCCGCGTCAGCGTGACGTGGAACGCGAGCGTGTACGACGGCCCCACGCCGACCATCGAGCACTACCGCCTGTGGCGCCGCCCGCCCGGCGGCGAGTGGGCCCCGGTGGATTCGGCGGGCCCGACGCAGGGCGTGTTCTACATCCGCAACGCCAGCACGACCGCGGACTCCACGCCGGGCGTGACCACGCTGCGCACGCAGTTCCGCGTCGAGGCCACGTCGCTCGACCACCTGGTCTCGTGGATGAGCCCGCCCGACAGCGGCCTGTCCATCGACTCGCAGCCGCCGGCGACGCCCGAAGGCTTCTCCGTCATGGACATCGGCGGCGGCGAGGCGCGCGCGCGCTGGCGCCGCGCCCACGAGCCCGACTTCTGGAAGTACAAGATGTACTTCGGGCAGGAGGCGTGGTTCCAGCCGAACGAGTTCACGTTCCGCCACACGCTGTTCGACACCACATGGGTCGGCGACTTCACTCCCGGCTGGTGGGTGAAGCTGGTGGCCGTGGACATTCACGGCAACGAAAGCGAAGCGGCCTACGCCCTGCCCGAGGCGACGACCGGCGTCGGCGGCGCGCTGCCGGCGGTCGCGTTCCTCGCGCCCGCGTCACCGAACCCGGCGCGAGAGACCAGCACGCTGCGGTTCGGGCTCACGCGCGAAGCCGAGGCCGACGTGCGCGTGTACGACCAGCAGGGCCGCCAGGTGGCCGTGCTCGCCACGGGCACGCGTCCCGCCGGCCAGCACACCGCGACGTGGTCGGGCCAGGCGGCGCCGGGCGTTTACTTCGTGCGCGCGAAGCTCGAAGGCCGCCGGTTCACGCAGCGCATCGTGCGCGTGAAGTAGGCGCGCGCGGTTCACGCGAAGGCCCGCCGGCGAACGCTCGCCGGCGGGCCTTCGTGCGTCCGGGCGTCAGCGCGACGTGCCGCCGCGGGCCGTGTCGCGCTTCGTGCCCTCGAAGCGCACGCTGTCGGCCGCGAACAGCGCGCGCAACGAGTCGGGCGCGTTCGCGCGCAGCGAGCGGATCAGCGCTCCCACGCGCAGGCGCTGCTCGGGCTTCTTGAGCCACGACTCGGCGCGCCGCAGTTCCTCGAGCGCGTCGCGCTCCTGCCCGCTCGTGTGCAGCGCCATGCCGTAGGCGAGCCGCGCCTCGCCCGAGCGCGGATCGCGGCGGATGCCGTCGCGTGCCAGCTCGAGCGCGACGTCGTGGCGGCCGAGCTGCTGGTACAGCTGGATCGCCTCGACGCGCACGCTGGTCTCGTCGGGGTGCGCCACGAGCCAGCGGCGGTAGACCTTGCCGGCTTCCGTCTCGCGCCGGGCATCGATCAGCACCTGCACCTGGCCGCGGTACGCCAGCGACAGCGTGGTGTCGCGGCGCTCGGCCTCGTGATACGCCGCCAACGCCGCCTCGGTGCGGTGGGCGCGGCGTTCGAGGTTGCCCAGGTTCACGAGCGCCGCCGCGTCGGCCGGATCGAAGTCGGCGGCCTTGCGGTACGCGCCGCGCGCTTCGTCGTCGCGCTTGGTGGCGGCGTACAGCGCGCCCAGGTCGCGCCACGTGGCGGCGTCCTTCGGCGTCAGCGCCAGCGCGCGGCGGAACGCGCGCTCGCCCTGCGCCGTGCGCTCGGCCAGCGAGTACGCGAACCCGAGCGCGCGCCAGTGCGCCGCTTCGCGCGGCTCGAGCCGCGTGAGCCGCTCGAGCTGCACGATCGCGCGCGCGGTGTCGCCGTCCTGCGCCAGCGCCAGTCCCAGCATGCGCGTGGCCACGAGGTCGGACGGGTGGTGCACGATCTCGGCGGCGAACTCGTTGACGGCCGCACGGTGCTGCGCCACGCCGGCGTAGAGCATGCCCATGCGGAAGTGCGCCTGCGCGATGGTCGAATCGAACTTGACCGCGTTGCGGTACGCCGCGATCGCGCCCGCGTGCACGCCTTGCGATTCCAGCAGGCGCCCGAGTTCGTACTGCTCGCGCGCCGCCTGCTGCGGGGTCTTGCGCTCGGCGTCGCCCGGCTGCGCCCGGCCGGGCAGCAGCAGCGGCGCCGGCGGCTCGGAGATGTCCACCGAGTCCGTGCGCGTGGGCGCGAAGAACTGCGGCGTCTGGGCGGCGGCCGTGGCGGCCGTGGCGGCCTGCAGGCCGGTGGCCGCGACCGCGGCGAGAGCGAACGATCGGAAGGAGTGGCGCATGTGGGCGCGGAGACTAGCCCGGACCGTTCCCGCCGCGCGAGCCGAAAGCGCTCCGGCGCCCCGGCTCTTGCATGCTCCTGACGGGGCGGCCGCGAGCGCTGTGCTAGCCTCGCCGTCGTGAACCGCGCCTTCGTCCGCCTCGCCCTCGCGCTCGCCGTGGCCGCCATGGGGGTGGTGGACCTCGCGTCCGCGCTGCTGTCGCGGCCCCCGGAGCGGCTCGTCGCGCTGCGGCACCTCGTCCCCACCGACGTGCTCGATACGAGCCGTACGTTCACGCTGCTCGCCGGGGCGCTCCTGCTGCTCACCGCCGCCGGACTGCAGCGCGGCAAGCGCCGCGCGTTCGTGACCGCGTCGCTGCTCTGCGCCGTGTCGGTGCCGGTCAACCTGCTCAAGGCGTTCGACTTCGAGGAAGCGACCCTCGCCACCGCGCTGCTGTTCCTGCTCGCGGTCAACGGCGACGACTTCCGCGTGAAGAGCCGCACGTTCGTGCCGCGCCACCTGTCGGCGCCGCTCGTGGGGCTGCTGGCCGCGGTCGCGCTGTACGCGATCGGCGGCTGCTGGCTGGTCGAGCGGCTGTTCAGCCCCGGCGACGCGTCGTTCGCGCGCGCCGTGCGCGAAGCGCTCTACCAGCTCACCGGCCTCGGCACGCCCACGCTGCTGGTGACGCGTGAACACCACGTGGTGCGCTGGTTCCTCGGCTCGATCAGCCTGGTCGGGCTCGCGCTGCTGGTGGCCGCGGCGGCCACGGCGCTCGGCCCGGCGCGGCATCGGGCGCGCCACCGCACCGAGCTCGAACGCGTGCGTGCGCTGGTGCGCGCGCACGGCGACAGCAGCGTGGCCGTGTACGCGCTGGCCGACGACACCGACTGGTTCTTCAGCCGCAACGGCCGTGCCGTGATCGCGTACCGGTTCGAGTCCGGCGTGCTGCTGGTGATCGGCGACCCGATCGGCCCCGCCGACGAACTGCCCGCGCTGCTGCTCGACTTCGAGCGCTACTGCGCCGACCACGACTGGACGTTCGCGTTCTACCAGTGCCGCCGCGACCGTCTCGACGCGTACCGCGCGCGCGGCTGGAACGCGGTGCACATCGGCGAGGACCCCGTGCTGCACGCGCGCGAGTTTTCGCTCGAAGGCGGCGCGCGCGGCGACGTGCGGCGCGCGCACGCGAAGCTGGTGCGCGCGGGCGTCGAGGTGCGCCACTTCGTGCCCGGGCACAACGCGTTCGATCCCGCGCACGACGCCGACCGGATGCTCGAGCAGCTGCGCGCGGTGTCGGCGCAGTGGCTGCGCGGCAAGTCCGGCGGGGAGATCGGGTTCTGCATGGGCCGCTTCGACCCCGCCGCACTGCACGGCGTGTGGCTGTCGGTCGCGTGGGATCCGGCGAAGCGCGCGGTGCTCGGCTTCTGCACGTGGACGCCGGTGTGGGCGCGCAACGGCTGGGCGCTGGACCTCATGCGCCGCGCCGACGGCGCGCCGGCGGGCGTCATGGAGCTGCTCGTGGCCGACGCCGTGCTGCACGCGCGCACGCTCGGCTGCGATCTCATGTCGCTGTCGCTGTCGGCGCTGGCCAAGGTGGACGAGCAGGGCAACGCGCCCGCGAGCGATCCGGCGCGCGAGTTCCTCAAGGAGCGGCTCGCGCGCTTCTACGACTTCCAGGGGCTGTTCCGCTGGAAGAAGAAGTTCGCACCGGTGTTCGAGGACCGTTACCTCGTGTACCCCGGCACGTTCGCACTGCCGCGGATCGCGCTCGCGCTGGTGCGCGCGCAGAACCCGGGCGGGTTGTGGTCGTGGGTGCGCGAAGCGCTGCCGGGCAAGGAGGCCGCATGACCGACGCTCCCCGCAGCTCCACGCGCGAGCGCGCGCTGCGCGAACTCGCGCGCGCGTGCGAGGCGATCGAAGCCGACGCGTGGCGCGACGTGTGGGCGTGCGCCGCTCCCGGCGTGGCCGCCACACTCGGGCTGCGCACGCGCGATCAGGGCGGCACGCTGGCGCTGGCGGCGGACTCGCTCGAATCGCTGCTCATGAACCGGGTGGTGTGCGCCGGCGTGGGCGATCCGCTCGACGCCGCCGCGCTCGACACGATCGCCGCGCACTACGAAGGGCGCCAGCCGTTCGCGTGGAACGTGTCGCCGGTGGCGAAGCCCGACGGGCTGGAAGAGGCGCTGGCGGCGCGCGGCTACGCCACGTACTTCCATCACGTGCGCTGGGTGCGCGACGTGTCGGCTTACGCGCCGGCGCGAACGACCGCGCTGCGCGTGGAACGCGTGGGCGCCGCCGACGCGCACGCGTGGGCGGGACTGTCGGCCGAGGTGTTCGCGCACGGCTCGCCGCTGGTGCGCGACTGGCTCGCGGCGCTGCCGACGCGCGAGCGCTGGCAGGTGTTCGCGGCGTGGGACGGCGACGCGCTGGCCGGGGGCGCGGCGCTGTACGTGCGCGGCACGTTCGCGTGGCTCGGCATGGGCGCGGCGCGCGAGGCGCACCGCGGCAAGGGCGCGCAGACCGCGCTGCTCGCGGCGCGCATCGCCGCCGCCGCCGCGGCGGGCGCGCAGTGGCTCACCACCGAGACCGGCCCGAACTGGCCCGAGCTCGACCCGGTGAGCTGGCGCAACGTGGAGCGCGCGGGGTTCGGCGTGCTCTACGAGCGTCCGAGCTGGATCCTGCCGCCGCGCGCGTAGCGCGCGCTCACTCGAACGCGTCGCTCGGTTCGAGCCGCACTTCGGGCCGCGGGCCCGCGTGCACCAGCGACCACTTGCCGCTCGACACCACGCTCGGGTAGCGCAGCGTGTCCGAGCCCAGGTACTTCGCGCGCTGCGTGGTGGTGAACAACCCCCAGCGCCCGGCGTCGAGCGCCGCGCGCACCGCGAGCGAGTCGTCCAGCGGCAGTTCGAGCGTGCGGCGCGAGTAGTAGACGAACTGGTGCGCGGTCGAATAGTACGAGCCCTCCGGCGTGAAGATCGCGTCGCCCGCGGGCACCAGCGTGCGTGCGGCGTGCGCGACCACCTGGAGATCGGGCCGCCGCGCCGCGGGCACGCCGATCGGCGTGAGCGTGAGCACCACGCCGGCGACGCCGAGCAGGCCGAACGTCCCGCGCACCACGCGCGCGCGCAGCGATTCGTCGCGCAGCCACGCGGCCAGCGCCCGCGCCGCGAGCAGCGCGAATGCGGGGAACGCGCTCATCACGTACCAGAGCTTCTTCTCGTTCCCCAGCGACATGACGCCGATCACGACGGCCGGCCAGAGCAGCAGCAGCCGCGCGCTGGCGGCGTCGTCCCACGTGGCACGATCGGCGCGCTTTCCGAACGCCGCGCGACCGGCACTCCACGCGCCCGCGAGCATCACCGGCAGCCACGGCCAGTAGACCTTGGCGATCTCGGTCAGGTACGCCGCGCGCGTCGCCAGCGTTTGCTGCTCGCGCCCGGTGACGAACCCGCGTTCCCACAGCAGCCACGCGATGTGCTCGTGCACGAACCGCTCGGGCTGGATCGCCAGCTGCGCGCCGTACCACGGCGCGATCGTGGCGAGCATCGCGAGCAGCGCCAGCCACGGCCCCGGCGTGAGCAGCACGCGCGCGCGCCCGCACCACAGCAGGTGCAGCGCCGCCACCACCAGCGGGAACGTGCCGAGCACGCTCTTGGTGAGCACACCGAGCCCCGCGAGCGCGCCGAGCAGCGCCCACGCGCCCAGCCGTCCCTCCCACGCGCGCCGGTACGCGAGCATCGCCAGTACGAACAGCAGCGTGAGGAACACGTCGAACATGGCGTGCGCCGAGTACTTGAGGAAGTAGCTCGTGGTGAGCAGCACCACGCTGCCCGCGAACGCCGTGAACGTGTCCGCGCCCAGCCGGCGCCCCAGCCGGTGCAGCAGCGCCACGCACGCCACGCCCGACACCGCCGACGGCAGGATGGCCGCCCAGTCGCACACCCCGAACGACCGGAAGCACGCCGCCACCAGCCACAGGTAGAGCGGCGGGTTGTCGAGCCGCACGAAGCCCGCGAACCGCGGGGTCAACCAGTCGCCGGTGGCCAGCATCTGGCGCGCCTTCTCGGCGTAGTAGCAGTCGTCGAAGTTGGCGAGATGCCCGGTGCCGAGCCGCGACAGCATGACCAGCGCGGCCACCACGACCAGCGCGCGCTGCTGGAAGTGCGGCTCGGCCAACGCGTCGCCGAGCATGAAGCCGGCCGGGCGCGGCCCGTTCATCACGCGCTCCGCGTGGGCCGGCGGTGCTCGAAGATGCGGTGCTTGAGCCCCAGCGCGCGCAGGCGGTACTGCCACACCGTCTCGAGCGTGCGCAGCCCGTACGTGACGCTGCGCATGAAGTTGATGCTCGAGGCTTCGGGCATGTAGCGCACCGGCACCGGCACTTCGCCGATCTTGAAGCCCGCCGCCACCGCCGACACGAGGAACTGCGAGTCGAACACGAAGTCGTCGGAGAAGTGCTCCAGCGGCAGCGTCTCGAGCACTTCGCGGCGGTAGGCGCGGAACCCGCTGTGGAACTCGCCCAGGTTCTGCCCGAGCCCCAGGTTCTCGATGAACGTGAGGAAGCGGTTGCCGAGGTACTTGTAGAGCGGCATGCCCGATTCCAGGCACTCGCGCCGCGTGCGCACGCGCGAACCCAGCATGACGTCCAGAATGCCCAGCTGGATCGGCAGGATCATGAGCGGCACGAGCCGCGGGTCGTACTGGTAGTCCGGGTGCAGCATGATCACGATGTCGGCGCCGCGCTTGAGTGCTTCGGCGTAGCACGTCTTCTGGTTGCCGCCGTAGCCGCGGTTGACCGCGTGGCGGATGACGTGGATGCCGAGCGACTCGGCGATCGCGACCGTGTCGTCCTTGCTGCAGTCGTCCACGAGAATGGACTCGTCCACCCAGCCCGGCGGGATGTCGTCCCACGTCTGGCGCAGCGTCTCCGCCGCGTTGTACGCGGGGAGCACGACGATGACCTTGCTCGGCTTGGCGGCGTGGCCCATCGCACGCGCGGCTTCGACGGCGTGGGCGGCAGGAGGATCGAGGACCATAGGTGGCGCGCAGGGTGCGGACGGGGGCAGGTGTTCGTCAAGGCAGCGCCGGCCGCCTCACCTCCCCGGCTGCTGCCCTTCCGCGGGCGCCTGCTCTTCGGCGCTCTGCTTGCGCTGCTTCTGTTCGGGCAGCTTGCCCCACGTCCAGGTGAGCGAGCCCGAGATGCTGCGCATGCGGTTGTTCGAGTCGGTGCGCTGGCGGTACGTGAGGTCGCCGGTCTCGGACCAGTACTTGGTCAGCCGGAACGGGTCGTTCACGTTGAGGCTGGCCCACGCGCTCTCGCGCAGCTTCCAGCGCGCGCCGAGCGACGAATACACGTAGGGCGACGTGCGGCCCTGCGCCAGCGTGCCCGGCGGCGCGTAGCGCAGGTAGCACTGCAGGTCGAGCCGCGAGGTGGTCTTGACCGACACGTTGCCGTTCACGCTCCAGCCGACCACGTCGCGGCGAACGCCGTTCAGCAGGTTGCTCGCGTCGTGGTGCTCCTGCAGCAGCCCGAGCGTGCACGAACCACCGAGACGGCCGGTCTGGCGCAGCGAACCGATCAGGCTGGCGCCGACCGTACGGACGGACGACGCATTGCGGTAGGTCGAGACCGCGGCGCCGGACGTGCCGACCGTGGTGACCACGTCCCAGTTGTCCACGGTGCGGCGGAAGTACGGCGACAGTCTCAGCGTGCCGCGCGAGCCCGACCAGCTCGCGTCGAGGGCGAGCGAGTGCGTGTAGCGCGGGCCGAGATCGGGATTGCCGACGAAGCGCTCGAGCGAGTCGTTCGTGGGCACGACCGGGTTCAGGTAGCCCGCGCCGGGCCGTTCGATGCGCTTGGAGTACGTGAGCCGCGTGGTGCGGCCCTTGCCGAAGTCCCACGCGACGTTCGCGCTCGGAAACAGGCTGCGATAGTCGCGATCGAAATGCAGCGCGCTGGTGGGCACGTCGAACGTGGTCAGCGCCAGTTCGCCGCGCAGCCCGCCCTGCACCGACAGCTTCCCGAATGTCGAGCCGACGGTCACGTAGCCGCTGTGGAAGCGCTCGCGATGGCGGTATTCGGCGCGGGCGCTGAGCGGCGTCTCCACCGGCACGCCGCCGGACTCGAACGCGACCGCGCCCGAACTGGTGTTCCAGCGCTCGGCGACGCGGGCGCCGGCCTCGAGCTTGCCCTTCGCGCCCAGCGGGTGCGTGTCGTCGAGCTGCAGCGAGCGCTCGCGGTAACCCGTCGCGGTGCCGCGGCGCGACGCCTGGTCGGCGACGTCCGCGGGCACGAACGTGCGCTGCACACCGTCGGTCGAGTTGTCGCTGCCGGTGCGGCTCTGCATGAACTCGATCGAGCGTTCGTCGCGGCCTTTGGCCACCACGTGCTGCACGCCGAGCGTGAACGTGGTCGTCAGGTAGGAGTACTCGCCGTCGTCGGTACGCTCCGAGCGGCTCGCGAGATTCGACGTGGAATCGGTGAACACGTAGCGCGAAAGCGCGTCCGACTCGTTGTGGTTGCGGCTCGAGTTCACGCTGCCGTAGCCGGTCGTGCGCTTGTCCAACGCCACGTCCACCGAGGTGTCGAACGACAGCGAGTTCCCGTCCGACGTGTTGTCGCGCGTGGTGCGCAGCACGCTCGGCGGGTCGCTCAGCAGGCTGGTGCGCGTGCTGCTCGAACCGTACTCCCAGTTGAACAGGCCGCCGCCCACACCCCCGAACATCGTGACCGGGCCGCGCTGCCACGCGAGCCGGGTGCCCAGGCCGTTGTAGCGCGGGCCCGCGTAGGCGTTGGCGCTGCCGCTCACGCCCAGCTTCACGTCGTCCTTGAGCACGATGTTCACGATGCCGGCGGCGCCTTCGGGGTCGAACTTGGCCGACGGGTTCGCGATCACCTCGACGCGTTCGATCCGGTTCGCGGGCAGCTGGCGCAGGAACGTGGTGAGCGCTTCGCCCTTCATGGGCGACGCGCGCCCGTTGATCTGGATGTTCACGCCCGCGCTGCCGCGCAGGCTGACGTGCCCGTCCACGTCCACGTCGAGCTCCGGCACGGTACGCAGCAGGTCGGTCGTCGAGCCCGCGCCCGCCGCGGGCATGTCGCGCGTGAGGTACACGTTCCGGTCCGGCGCCACGACCACCGTGCTGCGCGCTGTGGTGACCTCGGCGCCGGGCACCGGCACCGCGGCGACGGCCAGCGCGATCGCGCCCAGGTCGAGCGCGGGCGCGCCTTCGGACACGACGACGTCGCGGCGCACGTGCGGCACGCGGCCCAGCAGCGACAGCCGCAGCAGGTAGCGCCCGGCGCGCAGGCTGTCGAGCGTGAAGCGCCCGTCGCCCGCGGTGACGGCGTGCGCGACCACCGCCGAATCCGCGGCGCCACGCAGCACGACTTCGACGCCCTCGAGCGGGGCATGCGAGGCGGCGTCGGTGGCGCGACCGACGATCGAGCCGGCGCGGGCCTGTGGTGCGGCCGCGACGAGCGCGACGAAGAGGAGGAGAGCGGCGACGAGTCTCAGCGGGTCCCCCGGGGCACGGGATGCGGGCGAGGCGGTGACGGCCGAGCGTGATGAAAACACAACGGGGCCCCCTGCTGCACGCCCGGCGTCGCCGCCACCGCCCACGCGAAAACCCGCGGTCCCCGTGCTTCGGGACCGCGGGCTTCGCGGTGCTGCGTGGCTTCGTGAGGCCGGCTCGGTGAACTACCGCGCCTTGAACTCCGGCTTGCGCTTCTCGATGTACGCCGCGAGACCTTCCTTGGCGTCTTCGCCCTGGAAGAGCAGCTGCTGCAGCTCGCGCTCGACCGCCAGCGCGCTCTCGAACGGCAGGTCGGCGCCGGACTGCACCGAGCGCTTGATGCGGCCGATCGCCTTGGAGGCGCGGTTCGGCGCGCAGAACGACTCGGCGTAGGCCTGGATCTTGTCGAGGAACTCGGCGTTGTTCGCCGCTTCCCAGATGTCGTTGATGATGCCCAGGTCGAGCGCCTTCTCGAACGCGAACACGTCGGCCGTCGCCATGAGCTCGATCGCCTTGCTCTTGTTGACGAGGCGCACCAGGCGCTGCGTACCGCCGGTGCCGGGGAGCACGCCCAGGTTGATCTCGGGCAGGCCGACCTTGCCGGCGCCCTTGCGGGCGATGCGGATGTCCGCCGCCATCGCGATCTCGAGGCCGCCGCCGACCGTGTGGCCGTTGAGCGCCGCGATCACGAGCTTGGGCGTGTGCTCGAGACGGTTGAGCGTCTCGTTCGCGTGCAGGCAGAAGTAGTACTTGAACGTCGGGTCGGCGGACTTGAGCATGTTGATGTCGGCGCCCGCGCAGAAGAACTTCTCGCCCGCGCCGCGGAGCACGATCACCTGCACTTCGGTGTCGAAGCGCGCCTGGAGGATGGCGGCGTCGAGCTGCTTCATCATCTCGTGCGTGTAGCAGTTGCCGGGATCGAACGTCAGTTCGATCGTCATCACGCCGTTCTTGACGGACGTGTTCACCATCGTCTGGGTCGTGGTGGACATGGATTCTCCGGGTGCGTGGGACGTGGTGCTCGCGCGGTCGCCGCGGAGCTGGGTGGCGGCGATGCGTTGGGCGGGGTCGGATGAGCGGGCGGCAGTATAGGAGGGCGCTCGAAGCATGGTCAACGGTCGCGCGATGGCGATTCCGGCCGCGATTTTCGCGCTCGCAACGGCGCTCGGGAGTGCGTTCGTGCTCGCCGCGGCGCTGCCCGGAGGGCGGTTCGAGAACCGCGAGATGCCGGCGCCCGCGCTGCGGCAGGCGGACCGCGACTGCCGCGTGTACCTGCCGCCGTCGTACGACCAGCCGGCGGCCGCGCACCGGCGCTACCCCGTGGTGGTGTTCCTGCACGGCTGGCCGGGCAGCGAGGGCAACTGGCCGGGCCAGGGCCACGTGGGCGAAACGCTCGACCGGCTGATCCGCTCGCACGCGATTCCCGAAGTGATCGGGCTGTTTCCCGACGGCGGCGGCAGCGGCCACCTGGGCCGCGGCATGTGGCTGGACGGCGCGCCGGGCGAGTCGCAGCTGGAGACGTACCTCATGCGCGACCTGCCGCGCTGGGCCGACGCCACGTTCCGCACCATTCCCGAAGCGCGCATGCGCGGCGTGATCGGCCTGTCGGACGGCGGCACCGGGGCGATCAACGCGGCGCTGCGACATCCGTCGGTGTACGGCGCGGCGGGCTCGCACTCGGGCGTGTTCCGGCTGCAGCCCGACTGGAGCAGTGGGCCGCTGTTCGAGGACGGTGCCGCGGGCGACCGGCGGCGTGCGGAATACAGCCCGCTCGAGTACCTGCCGGCGTTCGCCGACAGCGCACGGCGTGTGACGCTGTACTTCGACTGCGGCCGCGACGACGAGACGTTCCGCGACAACGTCGAGCTGGACTCGCTGCTCACGGCGCTGCGAGTGCCGCACGAGTGGCACGCGTTCCACGGCAGTCACGAGTGGAGCTACTGGCGCACGCACATCGAGGAGTCGTTGCGCGCGGTGACGAAGGGCATGCGCGACGAGTGAGCGTGGGGCGAGTTCTTTCTGATCGCTGACAACCGGCACCGTGCGTTGTGCCAGATTGCCGTTCCCCGCGTGAGTGAACCGCGCCCCCGCTGCGTGACATCGCATGCGAGATCCGTTCGTGTTGTCGGATGTTTCCGATCGTGACCTGCTGGCCTGCCTGGACACCTTGGTGAAGCAGGGCCGCATCGCGCTGGCCGAGCTGCTGGCGCACATCGGCGAAGTCGAATCGCGACGGCTGTTCCTTCCGGCGGCGCAGCCGTCCATGCTCGACTACCTCACTCGTCGGCTCGGCTTCAGCTACGACGCGGCACTTCGGCGCCTGCGCGCCGCCCGCACGGCAAGGCGGTTGCCGATGGTCTTCGCAGCTGTCGCCGAGGGGCAGCTCGACCTCACGGCCGTCGTGTTGCTTGCGCCACACCTGGCACCCGAAAACGCCGAGGAGCTGATTGCGCTCTGTGCGTTCAAGTCGCGAGCCGAGGTTCAGTCGGTCCTGGCGCGACGGAGTGCCGAGCAATCGCGACAGTGGCGGCATGGGCATGGTGGCGCGGCCCCGAACCGTGCCCCACAGGTGGCGCCAGCGCCACTAAGTCCCAGCCACTCGGAGGAAGAAGCCAACTCGATGGGTCCACTATTCGGTGGCTTCGATCCTCCACCATTGCGCGAGGAGCGCGAGTGGATCCCGCTTCCGAGGCAAGTGGTCGAGAAGATCCAGAAGGCGCTCGAACTGGCCGGGCATTCGCTACCGGTTCGCACTCGCGCTGCCGCGGTCGAGCGTGCGCTCGACGAGTTCATCGCACGAACCGAGCGCCGCCGATACGGCAAGACCTCGAGCCCGCGCATGCCACGACCCGTTTCAGCTTCGGGCCGCGTGATCCCCGCACACATTCGTCGGGCGGTGGCGGAGCGCGACGGTTATCAGTGTGCATTCGTCGGTGAGGACGGACAACGGTGCCCATCGCGGGCGAACCTCGAGTTCGACCACATCATCCCCGTCGCCAAAGGGGGCACGACCACCGTCAGCAACCTTCGGCTCTGCTGCCGAGCGCACAACCAGTACGCCGCCGAGCAGGTGTTCGGCGCTGACTTCATGCGGGGCAAGCGAGCGTGGGCGCGCTCACGGCAACGCGACCCGAGATCGCGTCGCTCGGGGACGCCGTCGAGTGCGCCAGGCCCGAGGTCCTGACCCTCGCGGTAAGAACCCAACCTCGATTTCAACCGCGATCGGCGCGCACGAACTCACAGCGTATCGTTCTTGGAGCCCCCTACCTCAACACCTCCACCAGCATCTGCGCCAACAGGATCTTCGCGATGGTCGCGAACGGGAACACCGCGGCGTAGCCGGCGTTCGGGCCGTCGTCGCCGGCGGTTTCGGCGGCGAACGCGAGCGCGGCGGGCTGGGTGTGGATGCCGGTCACCATGCCGAACAACTTGGCGGGCGGGATGCGCAGCAGCTTGCGGCCGACGAGCAGCGCGAGCGACGTGGTGCTCATGGTGACCACCGCGCCGGCCGCCACGATCGCGAGCGCGCCGGGCTCGTGCAGGGCCTGCGCGAACACCCAGCCCGAGCGCGTGCCCACGCCCGCCAGGAACAAGGTGATCCCGATCTGGCGCAGCGTGAGGTTGGCGCTGAACGGCAGCTGCCACACCACGGGCCCGAAGCGGCCGAGTGCGCCGAGCGCGAGCCCGACCAGCAGCGGACCGCCGGCGACGCCGATCTGGAACGTGCCGCCGCCGGGCAGCGGAATGGGAATCAGGCCGAGCAGCAGGCCCGCGGTGATGCCGAGCCCGAAGCTGAGCACGTCCACTTCGGCGAGCGCGCGGTACGAGTCGCCGAAGTAGGCGGCGACTTCCTTCATGCGGCTGCGCGGGGCCAGCACGCGCACGCGGTCGCCGAGTTCGAGCGTGGTGTTGGGATCGGGCAGCAGGTCGAGGTCGCCGCGGCGCACGCGCGTCACGAGCGCGCCGAAGCGCTGCAGGAGCTGCATGGTCTTGAGCGGGCGCCCGGCGGTGGCGGGATCGGACACGAACACGCGGCGGAAGTCGAGGTCGGTGCGGTCGAGTTCGATCTGCTCTTCGGCGGGTTCGCCGATCTCGTCCACGATGTGCGCGATTTCCTCGGGCGTTGCGACGATGGTGATGAGGTCGCCGACCTGGAGCGGCTCGTGCGCGTTCATCACGGTCACGACGTCGCCGCGGCGGCGGCGCGCGAACACCGCGTGCCAGCCGTGTTCGCGCTGGATCTGGGACAGCGGTCGCGTGCAGGCGGCGGGATCGAGCACGCGCACGCTGTGCACGTCGAGCACGCTGCCGGACTTGCTGCGGGTGAGTTCCTTCTTCCAGCGGCCGCGGACGGCGGCGAGCACGAGGATGATGCCGAGCACGCCCATGGGGTACGCGAGCGAGTACGCGACGACGGGATCGGCGAGCAGCTTCTCGTCGCCGTGTGCCGCGCCGCGCAGGCGTTCGAGCACGCCGGCGAGCGCGGGCGTGTTGGTGAGGGCACCGGCGAACAGGCCGCCGGCGCGCGGGCCGTTGAAGCCGACGACGTGGTAGGCCACGGCCACGAGTGCGGCGGCGGAGCCGAGCATGGCGAACGTGTACAGCGCGTCGCGCAGGCCGCGGCGGCGGAACGACGCGAAGAAGCCGGGGCCGCTCGCGATGCCGACGGTGTACACGAACAGCACGAGGCCGAAGCGCTGCACGAGTTCGGGAAGCTGCAGCCGCGGGTCGAGCGAACCGGCGGCGAGACCGACGAACAGCACGGCGGCGACGCCGAGCGAGACGCCGCCGAACTTGATGCGGCCGGCGGCGTAGCCGAAGGCCAGAACGCCGAACAGCAGCATGAGCGGTTGATCGACGAGGAATTGGATCATGGGCTGCAGTCTACGCGTGGCGCGTGATCGCGCCAGTCGGGGACTGTGCTGAACGGCGAATGATTCTCAGTCTTTCGTGTGCCGGGTCTTCACCGGGAGGCTTGGTGCCGAGGGCCGCGGTGGGCGCGGACCGATTTCGCGACCGGGTCCCCGTCGCTCCCTCCCGCCGCCCGAACGTCCCGTCCCCGCGCTCTCGCCCCCATCGCGAAATCGGCCCACGCCCACCGCTCGGGATCTCACCTGACAGAAACTTGTCTGGCGTGTGCTCGGGTTCTTATCGTAGATTGCCGATGAACGATGAACACGGCGGGCCGTCGCCGCCGGAGATCCTGGAGAGAGGGAGGAACCGAAGCCATGTGCCCGACTCGGACGAAAGACGCGATCACTCCGGCGGACGAGCAGCTGGCGGAGCTGGCCAAGGCGCTCGGGCATCCGGCGCGGGTGGCGATCCTGCGGCAGCTGGCGGAAGAGGGCGAGTGCATCTGCGGGCAGATCGTGAGTGCGCTGCCGCTGGCGCAGGCGACGGTGTCGCAGCATTTGAAGGTCCTGAAGGACGCGGGGCTCGTCCAGGGCGAAATCGACGGGCCGCGCGTCTGCTACTGCATCAACCCCGAGGCCGTGAAGAAGCTCAAGAAGCTCGTGGCGGCGCTGCCGTCCGAGTGAGGAGGCATCAGGTCATGTCCGACGTGCTGAAGACGATCCCGGTGAACGAGACGAAGTCCGCGTGCTGCGGGCCGGACTGCTGCAGCGACACGCCCAAGGTGAGCGACGCGACCGACGTGCGTACGGTCGTGCGCGAGAAGTACGGCGCGGTGGCCGAAGGCACTCAGAACTCGTGCGGCTGCTGCGCGCCGGGCGACGTGGACGCGGTCCTGATGCAGCTGGGCTACAGCAAGGAACAGGCGGCGGCGCTTCCCGAGGGCGCGAACCTCGGGCTCGGCTGCGGCAACCCGCTCGCGCACGCGTCGCTCAAGGCGGGCGAAATCGTGCTCGACCTGGGTTCGGGCGCGGGCATCGACTGCTTCCTCGCGGCGCGCGAAGTGGGCCCGACGGGCCGCGTGATCGGCGTGGACATGACGGCATCCATGATCGAGAAGGCGCGCGCCAACGCGAAGAAGGCGAACATCACGAACACCGAGTTCCGGCTCGGCGAGATCGAGCACCTGCCGGTGGCCGACGGCGCGGTGGACGTGATCATCTCGAACTGCGTGGTGAACCTGTCGCCCGACAAGCCGCAGGTGTTCCGCGAGGCGTTCCGCGCGCTCAAGTCCGGCGGCCGGCTCATGCTGAGCGACCTCGTGCTCACGAAGCCGCTGGCGCCCGAGCTGGTGGACAACGTGGCGCTGTACGTGGGCTGCGTGGCGGGCGCGTCGGTCGAGGGCGACTACCTGCGCATGATCTCCGAGGCGGGCTTCACGCGCGTCGAAGTGCAGCAGCGCAGCGGCTACACGGTGGGCATGGACACGCTGGCCGAGGGCTCGCCGGAACGCGAGGCGTTCGCGTCGGTGGTGTCGGTGAAGGTGCAGGCGTTCAAGCCGTGACGCGCTCCTGACACCTCGAGGGCGGCCGGGTCGGTAGCATCTTCGTCCACATGACGACCCGCGCCGCCCTCTTCCTGCTCGCATCCGCGCTCGTCGCGACCGTGGCTTCGGCCGCCGGCCCTGCCGCGCTCGCGCCGCTGACGCCGCTCACGCCGGTGCTGGAAGTCACGCCCGACGTGCCGCAGGCCGCGCTCGACGCCGGCCTGTCGGGCCGCGTCACGCTGCAGGTGCGCGTGAGCCGCGACGGACTGGTGGATAGCGTGCGCGTGACGAGCGGTGATCCGCGGCTGCGCGAAGCGGCGATCGCCGCCGCCCGCTGGACCGTGTACGCGCCCCAGCCGGCGCCGGCCTGGACCGCGCTCGCCTACACGCTGAACGGTGCGGTCGAAGCCGAGCCGCTGAACCCCGACGTGCTCACGATGGCGCGCGAAGCCGAGGCCGCGAAGGACTGGAACAACGCGCTCGCCGCGTGGACCGGAGCGCTCGCACGTCTCGGCACCCACCCGGCGCTGGCGAACGTCTGGTCGCTGCGCGAGCACAGCGTGCGCGTCGCCGCACACGCGGGTGCCGCCGCGCACCCGGGCGGCGAGACCACTTCGCTGGCGCAGACCGCGCGCGGCGAACAGGAGCGCGCGGTGGCGAGCGGCAAGCACGCCGACCTCGTGGCGATCTGGGACCGCGTGCTCAAGGAAGCGCCGTGGTGGGGCGACATCTACCTGTGGCGCGCGGGATCGCTGGCGGCGTGCGGCCGCTCGGCCGAGGCGCGCCGCTCGCTGCGCTTCTACCAGCTCTGCCCGAACGACTCGTCCGGGCGCTGGCTCGCGGGCACGGCCCTGCGCATGCTCGCCGCCGGCGATTCGCTCGGCGCGTGCGAGCTGATCAAGAAGCGCGCGCAGACGTTCAACGCCGACCCCGCCGAGTAGCGCGCTACTCGAAGTGGCGCGTGGCCTTCGCGGGCGCGGCGCCGAACTCGTGCACCGGCGCACCGAACACGGGCGCACGCTTTTCCGCGAACGCGCGCACGCCTTCGCCGGAGTCCGGCGAGTTCCAGCACGCCTCCTGCGCGGCGGACTCGGCGTCGAGGCACTGTTCGAGCGTGCGATGCGCCGACGCGCGCAGGTTGGCCTTGAGCGCGCGCACGCTGGTCTGCGGCGCCGCGGCGAGCTTCGTGGCGTAGGCCTGCCATTCCGCGGCGAAGCTCGCCGCCGGCCACACGCGCTGCACCAGCCCGATGCGCAGCATCTCGTCGGCGTTCACGAGATCGCCCGTCCAGCACAGGTCGAGCGCCTTTCCCAGCCCCACGGCGCGCGGCAGCGCGAACGTGCCGCCCCAGTCCGCGTGCAGGCCGATCTTCACGAACGACTCGCCGAAGCGCGCTTCGTCCGACGCCAGCCGCACGTCGCACGCGAGCATCAGGTTCGCGCCCGCGCCCGCGGCGACGCCGTTGACCGCGGCCAGCACGGGAATCGGCAGCGCCGCGAGCCGCGTGACGATGTCGCGCCCGGCGTCGATGAGCGGCGCCAGCCCGTCGTAGCCGGCGTCGCGCGACTTCAGCTCCTGCATGAAGCCCACGTCGCCGCCCGCGCAGAACGCCCGGCCCGCGCCGGTGATCACGAGCACGTGCGCGTCGCTCGCCGCGACGGCGTCGAGCGCTTCGACCAGCCGCTCGCGCATGTCGCCGGCGAACGCGTTGAACTTGTCGGGCCGGTTGAGCGTGAGCACGGCGACGCGGTGCTCGAGCGACAGCAGGATCGTGCGGGAGTCTTCGGACATGGCAGGCGGCTCCGAGTGCGAACGTGGTGAGCGTGACGCGGGCGCGCATTCTAGCGGATGCACGCGGCCCCGCGCCGCGCGAGGTGGTCTCGCGACCACCCCGGGAACGTCGCTACGCCTTCACCACCCGCGTGCCCGCCAGCAGGTCGTGCAGGCAGCGCTGGTCCTTGCGCATCAGGCCCACGCCCACGTCGAGCAGCGCGAACGGCGGCAGCAGTGTCCACAGCACGCCCGGCACCACGGTGCGCCAGCACACGAGCGCGAGCGGCGTGGGCTTGCCGTCGCCGGCGGCGCGCACCACGCGCACCTGCGCGGCCAGCTTGCCGTAACTCTGGCCGGTCCACACGAGCAGCGCGCATTCGGTGGCGGCCAGCAGCACGAACGCCACGATCCCCACGATCATGCCGTTCTGGAGCACGCCCTCGTTGCCGGGCATCCAGTGCCACGCGCGCGCCACGCCCGCCGACAGCCCGAGCAACGCGGGCAGCGCGAGCAGCGACACGTCGAGGAACGCGGCGATCGCGCGCGATCGGATCGGCGCCGGCTCGTTCACACGCGCTCCACCAGCAGCGCCATGCCCTGGCCGCCGCTCACGCACAGCGTGGCGATGCCGTAGCGGCCGCCGCGGCGCCGCAGTTCGTGCAGCAGGCCGACCACGATGCGCGTGCCGCTGCAGCCGGTCGGGTGGCCGATCGCGATGCCGCCGCCGTTCACGTTGAGCGTCTCGTGGTCGAGCTTCAGTTCGCGGTCGCACGCCAGCACCTGCGACGCGAACGCTTCGTTCAGTTCGATGAGATCGATGTCCGACAGCGCCAGGTGGTGCCGCGAGAGCAGCTGGCGCACGGCGGGCACGGGGCCGAGCCCCATGCGCGCGGGATCCACGCCCACGCTGGTCCAGCCGAGCAGCGCGCCGAGCGGCGTGACGCCGTGCCTCGCGGCGGCGGACTCCGACAGCACGGCGAGCGCGGCGGCGCCGTCGGTGATCGCGCTGGCGTTGCCGGGCGTGATCGTGCCGTCCTTGCGGAACACGGGCTTGAGCCGCGCCATGTCGGCCTCGCTCGCGTCGCCTCGCACGGCTTCGTCGGTGGTCACGGTCGCGGCGCGCTTGCCCTCGCCCACCGTGACCGGCACCACCTCGGCCGCGAACGCGCCGCTCGCCCACGCGGCCGCGGCGCGGCGGTGACTGCGCGCGGCGTACGCGTCCTGTTCCTCGCGCGAGATCGCGTAGTCGTCGGCCAGCGTCTCGCTGGTCTCGCCCATGAGCTGGTTGCAGAGCGGGCAGAGGTAGCCGTCGCGGTACATGGCGTCGAGCAGCGGCGCGTCGCCCAGCTTCTGGCCCCAGCGCACGTTCGTCGCGAGGTACGGAATGCTGCTCATGTGTTCGCTGCCGCCGGCGATCAGCACGTGCGACTCGCCCAGCTTCACGTTGCGCGCGGCGTCCACGATCGCCTGCATGCCGCTCGCGCACGCCTTGTTGATCGTGTGCGCGGGCACGGTGTCGGCGAGCCCGGCGCGGCGCACCACCTGCCGCGCGAGGTTCGGGCCGTTGCCGGCCTGGCGCGCGTGGCCGAACAGCACCTCGTCCACGGCGTCGCGCGGCACGCCCGCGCGCTCGATCGCGGCGGCGGCGGCGAAGCCGGCCAGCTGCGCGGCGCTCGATCCGGCGAGCGCACCGCCGAACTTGCCCACGGGAGTCCGCACGGCGCCGGCCAACAGCACACGGGGGGTCTGCGTCATCGAAGTCCTCGGAAGTGGAAGCGGTTCAGCCGCGGTCGCGATCGGGACGCGGCGGTCGTGGCGTGAACGGCCGCGAGGGACCGGAAGCGCCGCCGGGTCCGGACGGCCGCGGCGTGAACGGCCGCGGCGAACCGGGTGCGCCACCGGGCCCCGAGGGGCGTGGCGAGAACGGGCGCGGCGGGCCGCCGAACGACGGCCGCGAACGTCCGACGAAGCCACCGGTGTCGGCGGCCGCGCCCTTCTGCAGCGCTTCGTAGCTCTTGCCGCCGCTCTTGGCGGCCTGCTTGCGCGCCTGCTTGGCGGGATTCAAGCCGGTGCGGCGCGCGGCGTCGCCGCCGCGTTCGACGCCGCGGCGCGGTCCGCGCGGGCCGCCGTCGTCGTCGTCGCCGTATTCGTCTTCGTACGACGACACGAGGTCCTCGTCGAACTCCTCGTCGGGCGCCGGGCCGTGCAGCACCACGCACCAGCCGTCGGCGTCCTCGACTTCGGCCTGCACGCCGAACACGTTCTCGCCGGGCGCGGCGGCGAACACCACGCCACGCTCGCGCAGCTCGTCGGCCCACGCGTCGAAGTCGCCGTCCTCGAGCGCGAACGTCACCGTCTGCCCGGCGGGCAGCACCAGCGACGTGGCGTCGTCACGGTCGTGCACCGCGAGCCGCGTGTCGCCCGTGTCGAACACGACCCACGCGCCGTCCTCCTCGGCCATCTTGAGGCCGAGCAGCTCGCGGTAGAACGCCACGGTCTCGTCGAACCGGGCCGCGTTCACGATCGCGTGCGACAGCGCCGGGCCCGTGGCGGCGGCGAAGGTGGGCGCGGCCTCGGACAGCTGCACGCGGTTGCCCTCGGGATCGCGCACGATCGCGACGCGGCCGAGCGGCGTGGCGGCGGGCGCGACTTCGACCGTCACGCCGCGCGTGCGCAGCAGCTCGAGCCGCGCGTCGAGCGCGTCGGCGGTGAGCGTCAGGCGCACTTCGGCCGGCGCGCCCGCATCGGCGCGCTGCAGCGCGAGCGCCGCACCGGCCGTGCCGAACGCGACCAGCCCGGCCTCGGCATGTGCCGGGACCAGTCCGAGCCGCTGCTCGTAGAACTCGCGCTGGCGGTCCAGGTCGGACGTCACCAGCACCACGCTGTGCAACCGGTTCAACGGCGCTCCTATTCGAGATTCAGCCAGACGCTCTTGAGCTGCGTGTACTCCTGCAGGCACGCGGCGCCCAGGTCGCGGCCGAAGCCGCTGCCCTTGTAGCCGCCGAACGGCATGCCGGGATCGAAGAAGTTGTACATGTTGATCCACACCGTGCCGGCCTTGAGCGCGCGCGACACCGTGTGCGCCTTCTTCACGTCGCGCGTCCATACGCCCGAGGCGAGCCCGTAGAACACGTCGTTCGCCTTGGCGATCGCGTCGGCGGTGTCCTCGAACGGGATCACCGCGAGCACGGGGCCGAAGATCTCCTCCTGCGCGACGCGCATCTTGTTGTCCACGTCGGCGAGCACGGTGGCCTGCACGAACGTGCCCTTGCCGTTGATCGGCGCACGCGCGCCGCCGGCGACGAGCTTCGCGCCTTCCTTCACGCCGGTCTCGACGTAGCCGAGCACGCTGTTCATCTGCTTCTCGTTCACCAGCGCACCGAGGCGCGTCTTGGGATCGAGCGGATCGCCGGGCTGCATCTTCTTCGCGCGCTCGGCGAGCTTGGCGACGAACTCGTCGTAGATGCTCTTCTCGACCAGCAGCCGCGAACCCGCGGCGCAGACTTCGCCCTTGCCGTAGAAGATGCCGGTCGTCGCACCGCGCAGCGCCGCGTCGAGGTCGGCGTCGGCGAACACGATGTTCGGCGACTTGCCGCCCAGCTCGAGCGTGAGCTTCTTGACCGTGTCGGCGGCCACGCGCATGAGGTGCTGGCCGACTTCGGTCGAACCCGTGAAGCTGATCTTGTCCACCTGCGGGTGCTTGACCAGCGCCTCGCCCGCGACCGAGCCGCGGCCGGGCACCACGTTGAACACGCCCGCGGGAATGCCGGCCTCGAGCGCCAGCTCGGCGATGCGGATGGCCGACAGCGGCGTCTCGGCGGCGGGCTTGAGCACCACGGTGTTGCCGGCGGCCAGCGCGGGCGCGACCTTCCAGCCGACCATGATCATCGGGAAGTTCCACGGGATGATCGCGCCGACCACGCCGAGCGGCTCGCGCAGCGTGTACGTGAACACGTTCGGGTTCACGTTCGTGGTGTCGCCCGTGAGCTTGCTGGCCCAGCCCGAGAAGTAGTGGAAGCAGCCGGCGACCATGTGGATGTCGATGTGCCGCGACTCGAAGATCGGCTTGCCGTTGTCGAGCGTCTCGAGGCGCGCGATCTCGTCGGCGTTCGCGAGGATCAGGTCGCCGAGCTTGTGCAGCGCGCGGGCGCGGTCGGCCGGGCGCATCTTGGGCCACGGGCCGGACTCGAACGCGGCACGTGCGGCCTGCACGGCGCGATCGACGTCCTCGACGCCGGCTTCGGCGACGTGCGTGATCAGCTCCTCGGTGGCCGGGTTGCGCGTTTCGAACGTGGCGCCCGACGCGGCGTCCACGGCCTCGCCGTTGATGATGAGCTTGCCCGGGCGCACCGGGGCGAGCGTGTCCGACATGGGTGTTGCCTTTCGCGAGGATGGAAAGAAGGAACGGCGTCAGCCTTCGATGCGGGCGTTCTTGATCTGTTCCGCGTGATGGCGGTCGTGGCGCGGCAGAGCGAGCATCATGGCCCCGAAGGGATGCGCCTCGGTCCACAGCTCGGCCGGGTGCGACGGCACGGTGACCAGCGCGGCGACGAGCTGCTCGCGCGTGGCCTGCAGCAGGCGCACGGCCTCTTCCCACGACAGCGGGCGCAGGGGCCCGAGGTGCAGTTCGTTCACGCGCGCCATGGCGGTGTCGTCGAGCCCGACCCACGAGGCCGGGCGTCCGCCGAGCACGGGCCCGAACTCGTCGAGCCGCACGCGATCGCGCACGATCAGGTGCAGCACGATCTCGCGCACCGACCACTTGCCGGGCGCGATCGGCCGCTCGGCGGTGGGCGCGGTCATGCCCTGGATGGCCGCCATGATGGCGACCCGGGCGCGCTGCATTTCGAACAGCAGCAGTTCCTTGGGGTTCGCGCTCTCGCGCTGGGGCGTGAACGCCGGCGTGAACTCGGGCACGGGCGGCGCCGGCTTCGCCGGCTTCACGACACGCTTCACCGGCGCGGGCTTCGTGGCCGCGCGCTGGACCGGCTTCGCGGGAGCGGCGGGCGTGCGACGCGCCGCCTTCTTCGCCGGCTTCGGCTTCGCCTTCGGCGCCTTCGCCGCCTTCTTCGCCGGCTTCGCCTTCGGCGCCTTCTTCACCGGCTTGGCCGCGGCGCGCGGCTTGGGCTTCGGACCGCGCTGGAGCGTGGCCTTGCGTGCCGCCTTCTTCTTCGCTCCGCGTCGCGCGGCCATGGGTGCCCGCCTCAAGAGTTCGGGTAGTCGTACACGCCGCGCCCGGACTTTCGCCCGAGCCGTCCGGCCGCCACGTACTGCTCCATCAACGGGCACGGCCGGAACTTCTCGCCGAGCGTGCGGTGCAGGAAGCGCAGGATCGAAAGCCGCGTGTCGAGCCCGACCAGGTCCACGAGCTCGAACGGCCCCATGGGGTGGTTGAGCCCGAGCTTGAGCGCCTTGTCGATGTCGGCGGCGCTCGCGACGCCTTCCTGCAGCATGTAGAACGCTTCGTTGCCGATCATGGCGTTGATGCGGCTGGTCACGAACCCGGGCGACTCGCGGACCGTGACGCACTCCTTGCCCATCCGCTCGCCGACCGCCTCGCACGCCGCGAGCGTCGCGTCGCTCGTCTCGAGCGCGCGCACGATCTCGAGCAGCCGCATCCGGTGCACGGGATTGAAGAAGTGCAGCCCCACCACCTGAGGCGCGCGCGTGGTGGCCGCGGCCATCTCGGTGATCGAAAGGCTGGACGTGTTCGACGCGAGGATCGCGTGCTTCGGCGCGAGCCGGTCGAGCGCGGCGAAGATCTCGACCTTCAGGTCCATGCGCTCGGGCACCGCCTCGATCACGAGGTCGGCGTGCTTCGCCGCGTCCTCGAGCGAGTTCGCGGTGGACAGGTGCTTGCGCGCCGCGACCGCGTCCTCGTCCTTCACCTTGCCGGTCGCGACGCCCTTTTCGAGGATCGCACCGATTTCGTTGACCGCCTTCTCGAGCTGGGCGTCCGACGTGTCCTGCAGGATCGTGCGGTAGCCCCCGAGCGCCGACACGTAGGCGATCCCGCGGCCCATGAGGCCGGCGCCGAGGACGGCGATCGTCTGGATGCTCACTTCGACTCCCGCCCCCCGGCCCACTTCCACGCGAGCGGGAACGCCGCGGCCGCGAGCGCCGACTTGATCACGTCGCCGAGCACGAACGGCGCGAGGCCGGCGCCGACCAGCTGGTTCGCAGGCACGAAGCGCGACAGCTGAGCGAGCCCGAGCGCGAAGATGAGGGTGCTGCCGAGCAGCATGGTGAAGAACATGGTGAGCGGCTTGCGGTCCCACGCCTTCTCGGCGAGCAGGCCGGTCACGAACGCGGCGTACGGGAACGCGATCAGGTAGCCGCCCGAGGGCCCGACCAGCGCCGCGACGCCCGCGGCGCCGCCGGCGAAGAACGGCAGGCCGGCCGCGCCTTCGAGCAGGTAGAGCGCCATGGCCATGAACGCGCGACGCGCGCCGAGCACGATGCCCGTGAGCAGCACCGCGAACGTCTGGCCCGTGACCGGCACCGGCGTCCACGGCAGGCGGATCTCGACCTGGGCCGCGGCGGCGGTGAGCAGCGAAGCAGCGACGACGAGCAGGACGTTCTGCAGCCATCCGGCGCGCGGCAGCGCGACGTCGGCGAGGGTGTGCGGGCGAGCGACGACCACGGACATTCGGACCTCGATCGGTTCGTACGCGGCACGCACGGCAAAGCCGCCCGGGCCACGGGAGGAGTACGAAGGAGCGGAAAAGAAGAGCCCGGGCAATGTAACAGGGTGCGGAACGGCGCTTCAATGACTCGGTGCGGGTCCGGCCGGGCCGGGAGCCGAAATGGCCGGGCATTCCGGGGCGCGCTCCGGGCCCGGGGCCGAGCGCCGTGCGGCCCGGGCGTTGACCCTCGTTTCGCAGGCGGTTAGCGTCCGGCCCGGTCCGAACCGAACCTCCCCGCGGCACCGCGCCGGCCCCCCGCGCGCGACCGCGTCGGCATATCCCGCTTCGCCCGCACCGGGCGGAAAGACCGACCCATGTCCGACACGATCCGCATCGCCAACGCCGGCGGCTACTGGGGCGACGACCTGGGCGCGTTCCGCCGCCAGGTGGAGCAGGGCCCGGTGGACTACGTGACGCTCGACTTCCTGGCCGAGATCACCATGTCCATCATGCAGAAGCAGCGCGCGCGCGACCCGCAGGCTGGCTACGCCCGCGACTTCATCGCGCAGGTCGAGCAGACGCTCGACACGCTGATCGCGCGCAACATCCGCGTGATCACGAACGCGGGCGGCGTGAACCCGCGCGCCTGCCGCGACGCGCTGCTGGCGATGGCGGCGAAGCACGGCCGCCCGCTCGACGTGGCGGCCGTGATCGGCGACGACCTCATGGCGCGGCTCGACGAACTGAACGCCGCGGGCGCGCCGCTCGACAACATGGAAGACGGCACCCGGTTCACGTCGGTGAAGGACCGCGTGAGCAGCGCGAACGCGTACTACGGCGCGTGGCCGGTGGTCGAGGCGCTGGGCTCGGGCGCGCGCATCGTGGTCACGGGGCGCTGCACCGACACCGGCATCACGCTCGCGCCCATGATCCACGCGTTCGGCTGGGCGCCGGACGACTGGGACCGGCTCGCGAGCGGGATCGTGGCGGGACACATCATCGAGTGCGGCGCGCAGTCCACCGGCGGCAACTTCACCGACTGGCGGCGCATGAAGAAGTTCGAAACGATCGGCTACCCGATCGTGGAAGTGTCGCCCGACGGCTCGTTCGTGGTGACCAAGCACGCCGGCACCGGCGGCGCGGTGACCGTGCGCACGGTGAAGGAACAGCTCGTGTACGAGATGGGCGACCCGCGCGGCTACATCACGCCCGACGTGATCGCGGACTTCGCGACCATCAGGCTCGAGCAGGCCGGGCGCGACCGCGTGCGCGTGTGGGGCGTGAAGGGCCGCCCGGCGCCGCCGTCGCTCAAGATCTCGGCGGCCTACTCCGACGGCTGGAAGGCGTCGGGCACGCTGATCATCGGCGGCCCCGACGCGCCCGCCAAGGCGCGCGCGTTCGCGGACCTGTTCTGGAAGCGGCTCGGCCTCACGTTCGTGGACACGCACACCGAGCTGGTCGGTCATTCGGCGTGCTGGGGACCGATCGTGGGCGATCCCGACGTGCCCGAAGTGCTGCTGCGGCTGTCGGTGCGCGACCACGACCGCGCGAAGATCGAAGCGTTCGGCAAGATGGTGCCGGCGGTGATCCTGTCGGGCCCCTCGAGCGTCGCCGTGACGGGCGGCCGCCCGCAGGCGCAGGAAGTCGTCGCGTACTGGCCCGCGCTGGTGCCGCGCGACCTGGTGAAGCCGGTGCTCGTGACCGCCGACGGCGAACAGCCGCTCGAGTGGCCCACGCCGCTGCTGCCGCTCGGCCCCGCGCCGAAGCTGCCGAAGCACGAGTTCCCGAAGGTGAAGGGCGCCGGGTTCGCGCGCGTGAAACTGTCGGCGCTCGCGCACGGCCGCAGCGGCGACAAGGGCGACACCGCGAACATCGGGCTCGTCGCGCGTTCGCCCGAGATCTACCCGTGGCTCGTGAAGACGATCACGTCGGCCGTGGTGAAGAAGCGCTTCAAGGGCATCTGCTTCGGCAAGGTCGAACGCCACGAGGTGCCGAACCTGCACGCGCTGAACTTCCTGCTGCACGAGTCGCTCGGCGGCGGCGGCACGGTGAGCCTGCGGCTCGACGCGCAGGGCAAGACGCTCTCGCACGCGCTCATGGACATGGAAGTGCGTGCGCCGAAGAGCCTGCTCGCGGCCGCGAAGCGCGGCGACGCGGCGGACGGCGTGCCGGTGAAGAAGGCGCCCGCGAAGAAGAAGGCGGCGAAGCCGAAGAAGAAGCGCTGACGAAGCCCGCGAAGTCGAAACGAGGACGGCGCCGGAGCCCTTGACGGGTCCCGGCGCCGTTCGCGTGTGGTGCCTACGCGGCGGTCAGCGATCCGGTGACTTCACGTAGAACTTCAGGATGGACCGCCGGATCAGGCGATCGGCGCGCGTGCCGCCACCCGCGTCCACTTCGTCGGCGAGTTCGGCGAATCGGGAGAACGGACCGATGGGCGACATCAGGCCGTCGGCGTCCTCGGCGCGCACCTGCACGTACCACCAGCCCACGCTCATCGGCCGCACGTAGCCGCACAGGTTGGGTGCACGGAACACCGAAGCCGGATCGAAGACCGGGTACGCCCCCGACATCGCACTCTGGAACCCGCCGCCGCCGGGCGGGCGGACCTGGAAGCGGTAACGGAATGCGATCGGCGAACCGATGCGATCCTGTGCGTTGAGCACGGCGTAACGCGAAAGATCGCCCTCCCAGCCCGCCGGCAACGCGGGATCGCCCGACACGACGCGCGGGACGTACTTCGTGTCGCGGTCGAAACCTCCCGTCACGAACACGAGTGTGGAGAAGTAGTGCACCGTGTCGCCTTCGCTGCGCGCCCAGATGCGATTGCCGAGGATCTCGTAGAACGTGCGCCGATCGAAGTTGCGTGCGACCGGTGTGCGCTGCGAGGGCACGTAGGCGAACGAGTCCGGGCCGAACCAGCGGCGGCCGTCGGGCGGCCAGCCGGGCGGCGTGTCGAACGTGGCCCAGTCGCTCACCTCGACCGAGCGACCGTCGCCGTCCGGTGACGCGGGCCACAGCCGCGGCTCGGGCCCGGCGAACCACGCGACCGGCTCGAACCCGACGAAGCACGCGAACGACACCACGCCGCCGTCGGGTCGTGGCGAGGGCTGGTCGATCAGGTGAGTCCCGACCCCGAGCGTGAGATCGAGATGCGTCACGACGGCCCCGCTGCGGCCGTTGCCCCACTCGATGCGCTGCAGCCGCGCGTTCGCGGGAATCGTGTCAATGCGTGCCCCGACGTCGGCGCGCGAGTACACGTACCAGACACCACGCCGCTCACGCGGCCGCCAGCCGGGCCCGAACTCGATGGTCGAACCGCTGAACACCATGCGCGCGACGAACTCTCGTGGCGCGGCACGATCACCGGCAAGCGCAGCGGTCTCGCTCTGGTGCGTGGACGAAGCGTCGGTCGGCGGCGCGACGCTCTTCGAGCACCCTGCGGCGAACGCGAGGCAGGCGGCACTCGCGAGCGCGACGGTGAACCTTGCGACGACTTTCATCGGCGAACCTCCCGAACCCCGGTCGGGAATGCCGCCACGCTAGTCCTGCATTTCGGTCCGGGCAACGGCGAATCGCGCGTGGCATATTGCCGCCCATGACACTCGGACCCGATCCCGCCCAGCTCGACGTGCTCGCCCACGCCCTGGCCCGCCTGCGCGAGGGCTTCTCCGGCCTGCCCGACGCGCCCGCCCACTCCACGCGGCCGGAGGCCGCGGCCCCTGCCGACGCCATGGCTGCGGTGCTCCAGGAGGTCGCGTCGCGCCTGCACGACAATTTCCCCTATCACCATCCGCTCTACGCCGGGCAGATGCTCAAGCCGCCGCACCCGGTGGCACAGCTGGCGTACGCGCTGGCCATGAGCGTGAACCCGAACAACCACGCGCTCGACGGCGGGCGCGCGAGCTCGGCGATGGAGAAGGAAGCCGTCGCGCAGCTGGCCGCGATGTTCGGCTGGCGCGAGCACCTCGGGCACCTGACCGGCGGCGGCACCATGGCGAATCTCGAAGCGCTGTGGATCGCGGGCCGGCTCGCGCCCGGCGCCACCGTGCTGGCCTCGTCGCAGGCGCACTACACGCACGCGCGCATCAGCGCGGTACTGGGGCTGCCGTTCGAGAGCGTGCCGTGCGATTCGCGCGGACGCATGGACGCGGGCGCGCTCGAGAAGCGGCTGGCGGCCGGCGGCGTGGGCACGGTGGTCGCCACGCTGGGCGCGACGGCGACCGGCGCGGTGGACCCGCTCGGTGCGGTGCTCGACCTGCGCGCGAAGCACGGCTTCCGCGTGCACGCCGACGCGGCGTACGGCGGCTACCACGTGCTCGCCGGCAACCTGGCGCGCGAGACGTCGGCGGCGTTCGCACGCATCGCCGAAGCCGACTCGATCGTGGTGGACCCGCACAAGCACGGCCTGCAGCCGTACGGCTGCGGCTGCGTGCTGCACCGCGATCCTTCGGTCGGGCGTTTCTACAGGCACGACTCGCCCTACACGTACTTCTCGTCGGCCGAGCTGCACCTGGGCGAGATCTCGCTGGAATGCTCGCGCCCCGGCGCCGCCGCGGTCGCGCTGTGGGCGACGCAGCGCCTGCTGCCGCTCGAGCGCGGCGGCGAGTTCGCGCGCGGGCTCGAGGCGTCGCGCGAGGCCGCGCTCGCGCTGCACGCGCGGCTCGCCGCCGACCCGCGCTTCATGGTCGCCATGCCGCCCGAGCTCGACATCGTGGTCTACGGCCTGCGCGCGGCCAGCGTGAGCGAATCGTCCGCACTCGCGCGCCGCGTGTTCGACGAAGCCGCGAAGCGCGACCTGCACCTGGCGCTCGCCGAGGTGCCGATCGCGTTCTTCGGCGGCGCGATCGCGCTGATGCACGCGAACCAGCCCACGATCACGGCGCTGCGGTCCGCGCTCATGAAGCCCGAGCACCGCGAGTGGCTCGACGAGATCGTCGCCCGGCTCGGCGCGGCGGCGGACGCGGCGAGCGCGCAGGACTGACCCGCGCTCGCCCCGGAAACGACGAACGCCCGGCCGTACCGCGCCGGGCGTTCGTGTCTCGGGATCGGGAACCGAGCGACTACTTGTACAGGTTCTTGATCGCGCCCCACGTGGTGGTGTGCGCCGGAACCACGTTCTGCGTGCTGAGGATGAGGTCGTCGAAGTACACCGGCACGTTGCCGAGGTCGAAGCGGAAGTTGTACACGCCGACGAAACCGGTGAGCAGCGGCGTCGCGTCCACCACCGGGTTGCCCGCGGTCAGTTCGACGCCGTCGAACCAGAGACGGAACTGGTTCGCGATGGCCTCGACCTTGAGGTGGTGCCACGTGTTCACGAGCGGGACGCCGCCGGGGATCTGCGGCCCGACCCACGTACGCAGCGAGGTCGGCGTCTGGCCGACGAGACGGCGGAACACGAGCTGCGCCATGCCCGAGTACAGCACGAACTGGTAGCTCGACTTGAAGTTGTCCGCGACGCTGGCGCGAATGACGAGACCGCGACGCGTGTTGCCCGCGCCCGTGTTGAACCAGCCTTCCCACGTGTAGTCGTTCTGGCCCTGCGGATCCACGGCGGACAGCGCGATGCCGCCCGAGTCCTGCACCGTGTTCGTGAGCACGCCGACGGTGTGGTCACCGGACGGGTTGTTGTAGGCCGGATCCGACGCGTCGAGCGTGGCGCCCAGCAGCTTGCGCGGCGTGTCGTAGCCCGCGAGCCAGTTGAGCTGCGTGGAACCGCCGATCACGTGCTCCTCGAGAATCGTGATGGCCTGGGCCTGCGACGCGACGACGACCATCAGGGAGAGGGCGAGCACCACCATCTTCACCAGTTTCATATGACTGCTCCTCCGAAGAAGCGTTGCGTGATGTGTGTGAGTGATTGTTTCTCTTGTTCAACCCAACCTAGCGGGCCACCACCAGGCGCACGGCGGTGTTCGCCGGATCGTCGGTGAGGCGCGCGAAGTAGACACCGGCGGGCGCGGCGCGACCCTGCGAGTCGCGGCCGTTCCACTCGACGGAAAGCTGGTTGCCGATCGGCAGCGCCGCCACGCGGCGGCCGTCGATCGAATAGATCTCGACGCGGCGGCCGGCAGCCGGCGGCAGCGACGAGGCGAAGCGCACGTGCGCCGCGCCGAACGCGGGATTGGGCGACGCGGTCAGCGACGAGCGCGCCACGCCGCTCGTGCCGGGCGTCACGTCGAGCACGCTCGCATTCACGCGCGGCTCGAAGTAGGCGATGCGGCGGACGAGGTTGCCGGGCGAGGCGCCGCGGTCACCGATCAGCGCGCAGCCGGCCTGGTCGGTCGCCGGCGCCTGGAACAGGATGCGCAGCTTGCCGCCCGGGTTGATCGAGGACATCGAGAAGAAGCGCTCGTCCACCTTGGGCGTGTTGGTCAGGTTCTGCATGGCGCTCCACGCACCCGCGCCGCGCACGACGCTGGCCGCGATGTCGCCGTAGCCCGTGCCCGTGCAGATCCCCTCCAGCCCGCTCGGAATCGCCGTGGGATCCACTTCGGAGTCGGTGTAGCGCAGCCACGCGACGTACGTCTCGGAGCCGTCCTGCGAGAACCCGACCTGCGGCCAGTCCACGCTGATCGAGTTGAAACCGGCGAGCGGACCGTTCAGGAGATTGTCCACGTCGTCAAAGCGGTCGGCCACGCCCGCCGGAACCTGGTACACGGTCTCGACGCCGCGCGTCGAGGACCAGTGCTTGATGCGGCTGCGCCAGTCGTAGAACACGACCGTGCTGCCGCTCTTGCGCGCCTGCAGTTCGCTCCACACCACGTGCGGCGTGGTGTCCTGGTAGGCGATGTCGCAGTGCACGTACGCGCGGTACTGCGTGGACGTGCTGTCGGTCTTCACGACCTGACCGTCGGTGTAGCCCGTGAGGTTGCGGATCGTGATCGTGCCCGGGTTGAACGAGCCGTTCGACGACTCGATCAGGTACACGTTGCCGCCGAAGTCGCCGACCGCGATGCCGACCTTGCCGTTGCTCGACGACGCGATGCTCGGGAACGCCGGGCGGCCGTCGCGGAACGTGATGCCGGTGGTGGGGAACTTCCAGTCCTGCCCCTGCCAGTTGAAGCACGTGTAGGGCGTGCCCGTGGTCGGGAACCAGCTCGTCTCGATCGAGACCACTTCGTCGTAGCCACCCGCGACCGGCACTTCGCCGAGCAGCGAGTAGGCGCCGGAGGGCGTCATCGCGACCTGCGGGAACAGCACGCTCGCGCCGCCCGAGAATGGCGGCAGGTACGCGGTCCACGTGTTCGAATTGACGCCGTCCTGCAGGTAGAACGAACCACGCAGGTCGCAGCTCTCTTCGTTGATGTGCTGCGCGATCACCGCGCGGCCGCCCGGGTTCAGCGCCAGCGTGCCGAAGCCGCCGAACTCCTCGGGTGCGGTGCAGCAGTGCAGCGCCGCGAGGTAGGGATCGGTGACCTTGCCCTTGTGGTGCCACACGCCGGACTCGTCGCGGTACGCGTAGCCCATGCCGCGCTGCGGGTACGGCTGCGGCGCGAGCAGGTTGGGCGGGCACACGCCGGACAGTTCGCAGAAGTCGTCCTGCCACGTCACGTGCACGCGGCCGTCGGGACCGACCTCGACGTGATGCCCCATCGAGCCCATGTCCTGCAGGTCGTAGTACGTCGAGTCGAGCTGCACCGCACCCGCGGGCAGGCCGACGTTCAACACGGTCGCGGCCCCCGCACTGGTGGGTGCTGCTGCACGGACCGTGAGACCGGCGAGGGAGCCGGAGGGATCGTGAACGATGCGACCGCCCACGTTGGCGCGTTCGCGAGCATGGGAGACTCCCGCGAGGGAAAGCGCGAGAGCAAAACAGGTCCCTGCGAGGATGGCACGCATGGTGTCTAGCGCTCCGTATTTCCGTGGAACCAGGGCAGCGTCAGGTCACGGCGTACGGAGAGCGTGAACGAGCGGCCGGGTTCCGGAATGAAGCTCAGCGGTTCGTAATACCGCGTGTTCGTGAGGTTGCGCACCGCGAACGTGAAGCGCGTCGCGAGCGCGGTGAGACCGGCTTCCGCGGAAGCCGTCCAGAACGCCGGGCGGGCCAGGATCTCTTCGCCCTGGCTCGTGCGAGCGGCGTCCGTCCAGCGCACCCGGAACGCGAACGTGCCGAGCGGCATGAATCGCGGGGCCGGGAGCCGAACGTCGAAAGTGGCGCGCGCGGCGCCGAGGTTGGCGATGGGCTCGTTCGTGTCGCGGTTCACGCCGCGCGGGAACGCCAGCGCGAGCGAGGGCTGCACGCGGCCGAAGCGCATGTCGGTCTGCGCTTCGACACCTTCGAGGCGGGCGCGGTTCACGTTCTGGTTCTGGAAGCGCGCGACGCCGAACACGAGCGTGACGTACTTGATGCTGATCAGGTCCTCGACGTCGGAGCGGTACGCCGACAGCCGCGCGGCCTGGATGTGGCCGCCGAGCAGTTCGCCCGTGCGCACGCCGACTTCGGTGGACAGCGACTTCTCGGGGCGCAGGCCGGCGTTGCCGAACACGTACAGGCTGCCGTGCACGAGCATGTTCGCGTAGCGCTCTTCGAGGTTCGGGGCGCGGAAGTTCGAGGCGACGTGCGCGTAGGGCGTGAGTTCGCCGAACGCGCGCGACACGCCAAGCTCGCCGCTGACCTTGCGGTCCACGACCTCGGACGGGGCGAACGGGCTGCCTTCGCTCGGGTGCGTCACGGAGTGCATGTGGTCCCAGCGCGCGCCGCCGTCCACGCGCAGGCCGTAGGCGGGGGTGATCGCGCCCGAGAAGCCGGCGCCGTACACGTCGCGGTACGCGGGCGGCACGTCCTCGGTGACGCGCGAGCCGTGGTAGGTGACTTCGCCCGCCGTGTTGCGCACGGTGGAGTCGCCGTAGTTGGGACCGAACGTGCTCTCGCGGCGCCACTCGCCGAACGCACGGAAGTCGCGCCACGTCAGGCTGGGCTGCACGCTCTTCGACCACGTCGCGATGCGGCTGCGCGAGTCGGACTGCGCGGTGGAGACGAGGCGGCCGCGCAGGTAGCGCTCGTTGACCACGGTCTCGTCGTAGAAGGTGCGGAAGTGCTGCTGCACGGCGAGCAGCTTGCCCGACAGCGCGCGCGGATCTTCGCGCTTGATGTTCATTTCGAAGCGGTCGGCATCGCGGCCGACGAGCGGGAAGCTCGCGTCGGAGCCGAGCGTGGACTGGAACGCCGGCAGGCCGACCGAGTAGCTCGCGTGCATCGAGTGCTCGTAGTCGAAGTGCGCCGCGCCGCGGCGGTAGGCGCCGCGCACCGCCACGTCCTGCTCGCGGTAGCCGCTGTTGTCGTACGTGTGGTCGGGCGTGACGAGCTGGTCGAGGCTGCCGGTGCCGCCCGAGAGTTCGATGCCGCAGTTGCGCGCCATCCAGCGGAAGCGGCCGAACTCGCTGTGCTCGCCGCCCACGTTCGCGCCGCGCGCGTTCAGCGTGAGCGTCGCGCGCGTGCGGTCGGCGAACAGCGAGCGGTGCGTGTTCAGCTCGAGCGTGCCGGCGAGCGCGTCGGAACCGTTCTGGGCGCCGCCCGCACCGGGCTGGGCCTCGACCGTCTCGATGCGGTCCATGGACACCAGCGAGGTCTGCGCGCCGTGGCCGCGGCCGGTCTGCAGCCGGACGCCGTCCACGAGGACGAGCACGCGCTCGCCCGAGAGCCCGCGCATGGAGACGTGCGACGCCCACGGGCCGGTCTTCGACATGTCCACGCCGGGGATCGCGACGACGGCGTCGCTGACCGTGGCGGGCGCGAAGCGCACCAGCTTCGAACGGTCCATGCGCACGGTCGTGCTCGACGCGCGTGCCGGAGCGTTGCTGCGATCGCCCTGGACCGTGACGGGCTTGAGCACCGTGACGGTGTCCTGCATGCGCAGCGGCTGCTGCGGCTGGACCGGTTGAACCGACTGATCGGCGAGAGCCGCCGAAGCCCACGTCGCGGCCGCGAGAACCAGGCCGCCCACCACCACCGCCGCACCACCCGTGTAGGTCTTCATGGATCCGAATATCGCCCCCGCGTTCTCTGCCGGGTATTCGGATGTGTGCGGAAAATGCCCTCAGTAGAACTACTGAGGGTTCTCGGGCCCCTCGATGAGCCCCTCGCGGATGGCGAACTGCGTGAGCAGGGCGACCGAGTGCAAGTCCAACTTGCGCATCAGGTTGGCCCGGTGCGACTCGACCGTCCGGGAGCTGATGTTCTGCTGCCCGGCGATCTCCTTGGTGGTGAGCCCGCGGGCCACCGCCGCCAGCACTTCCCGCTCCCGGCCGGTGAGCCGGGCCAACGGGCTGTCCGATGCCCCGCCGGACCGCACGGATTCGGCCAGCGCACGCTGGGCGCGTTCGCTGAAGAACGAACCGCCGGCCATCACCGAATCGATGGCCGCCACGAGGTCCTGCACGGCGAGATCCTTGAGCAGGTAGCCGTTTGCGCCCTCGCGCACCGCGCGCGTCACGTACTCCGGCTGGGCATGCATGGTGAGCACCACGATGCGCGTGTCCGGCGCCACGCTGCTCGCCTCGCGCAGCACCGAGAAGCCGTCGCCGTCGGGCATGTTGAGGTCGAGGATCAGCACGTCCACCGGCGTCGTGCGCAGGAACTTGAGCGTTTCGGCGCCCGACCCGGTCTCGCCGACGCACTCGAGGTGCGGCACGGCTTCGATCACGCGGCGCACGCCGGCGCGGACCAGCGAGTGGTCGTCGGCGAGCAGCACGCGGGTGCGCGCGGGGGTCGTGGCGTCGTCATTCGTGCTCATGAGGCGCTCTTATGCGGCAAGCGAGCCTCGACGCGCAAGCCGCCGACCGCCGCCGCGGCCAGCTGGAGCTGGCCGTCCACCGACGTGACGCGCTCGCGCATGCCGAGCAGGCCGAGGTGCGGGCGCGGGTTCGCACCGGCGCCGCGGCCGTCGTCCTCGACCACGAGCTGCACGCCGGAGGCGTCGCGCGTGAGCTTCACCCACGCGCGCTTCGCGCCGGAGTGGCGCGCCACGTTCGTGAGCGCCTCCTGCGCGACGCGGTACAGCACGAGCGCCACGTCGGGCGCCCACGCGTCGTCCTCGCCCGCTTCGACCGTCACCTGGATGCGCGTGCGCGTGGTGAAGTCGTCGGCGAGCGCGCGCAGCGCGGTGACGAGCCCGAGGTCGTCGAGCGCCTGCGGGCGCAGCAGCTCGCTCAGGTTGCGCACCTGCTCGAGCGCGCGCGCGGCGAGCGCCGAAGCTTCCTTGCGGCCCTCGAGGTCGAGCTCGATCTTGAGCGCGGTGAGCGCCTGGCCGGCCTCGTCGTGCAGCTCGCGCGCGATGCGCCGGCGCTCTTCTTCCTGCGCGCGCAGCAGCAGCTGCGACAGCTGCTCGAGCTGCTGCGTGCGCTGCTCGAGCTGGCGGCGCTCCTGCCCGAGCACGAGCACCAGCGTGCCGACCGTGACGCTCACGATGAAGATGACGTCGAGGTAGACGCCGAACAGCACGCCCTGCCCGAGCGGGCGCAGGAACGGGTAGTCGAGATGATGGAAGCCCCACAGCATGTACACCCACGCGAGCATGCGCGCGCCCGACGAGGGGAACAGCCGGTTGTGGCGCCAGAACACGGTGCTGGTGGTCAGCGTCACGCCCGACAGCAGCACGACCGAGGACGCGCCGGCGATGGCCATGTTGTGCATGACGAGCACGGAGTACGCGGCCCACGCCACCGCGGCGATGCCGGCGAACCAGTAGCGCCGGCGCCAGCGCGAGTTCGACGAGAACTGCTGCGCGGCGAGCAGCAGCAGCAGCGCGGTGATGCCGGTGCACGCCTGGTGCAGGAACAGCCACACCTCGTTGCGCCCCGGATCGGCGAGGTAGGCCGAGATCAGCCCCAGCCGCAGCGCATAGAGCGTCCACGCGATGCCCCACGTGCCGTACCAGCGCTGCTTCTGCTGGCGCCACAGCCCGAAGTGCACGAGTGCGAGCACGACGGTGAACAGCGCCTGGAATCCGAGTGCGAGCAGATCGGTGCTCATGGCTCTCCGGTGGCGTGAAGTGGGCCGCGAGTATCGGCGGTGCGGAGAGGCGCGGGCAAGTGGGCCGCGAGCCGGAGCTCAACGATACCGGGTCTTGAGCGAACCCCACGTACGGTTGCGCACCGGCACGATCGCCGGGCACTGCGGCACCTCGGCTTGCCACGACAGCACGGGCACCGGGTTCGTGACGAGCTCGTGGGACGACGGGTCGAACTCGTACGGCTGGTAGATCCTCGCCGACGTGGTCACGATGCACGCGTTCTGCCCGCAGCCGGCGCAGGCCCCCGCGCCCACCGTGGCGTCGTGACGCAACGTCACCCGGTACGCGAGGTACTCCGTGCCCGGGTCGAGCGCGTGCGCGGAGTCGTTGGGCATCGCGAATGCGAGGCTGAGGCGCGCCCGCCACGGCATGCCCTGCCAGTCGTTCTGCCACGCCGCGATCCCGCCCGCGGTGACTTCGCTCCACGGAGTGCTGCAGGTCGAGGTCGTGCCGGAGAAGTCACAGCTCGCGCTCAACGCGTGGGGCCGGCAGGTGCCGGTGTTGTACAACGACCACCACGGCGGCAACGAAGACGTCGGCTCGACCGCGACCTCCATGCGCACTTCGATCGCGACGAACTTCGAGATGCCGGGCATGGGCACGAACGAACCCACGATCGTCTCGCTGCCCGCGTTCGTGTCGCACGCGAACGTGCGAATCGCCGATCCGCCCCCGCCCGCGCAGTCGTCCCAGCCGAGGTAGGCGCCGGTCGCGTGCGCCGCGTTCGGGCAGGTGCAGAGCACCGCCAGCAGGCCGCACGTGACGGCGTGCTTCATCGGTACATCGCCTTCACCGCGCCCCACGTCGAGCGTTTGACCGGCACGGCCGCCGGGCAGTTCGGCACGGTGCTCTGCCACGACAGCACGCTCGGGTTGTTCGGGCTGAACTCGAACGGGAACGGATTCTGGTTCGGTGGCAGGTAGAGCCCGAGGTACGTGCCCACGAGGCAGACGGGCTGCGAACACCCCGCGCACGCGTCCACACCCACCGACTTGTCGTGCGGAATCACGATGCGGATGGCGTAGTACTGGCTGTCGGGGCTCAGCACCCGGTACGACAGCGGGGCCTTCGTCACCGAAGCGGTGAGCCGCGCACGCCACGATTCGCCGAGCGTGCCCTGCACGTACGAGGTGATCCCGCCGGACACCGGGGCCTGCATGTACACCGCGCAGCCCGTCATGCCGGTGAAGTCACACGCGCTGGTCAGCGACGATTGCCGGCACGTGCCCGCGTTCACGAACGCCCACCAGTCGGGCATGCTCGAGTCCTGTGCGGTCATGAGATCGAGCTTCACGTCCGCGCGGGACCACTGGGATCCTGACCACGGCACCGTGAACGACACGACGACCACGTCCGAGCCGGTGTTCACATCGCACGCGAAGGTGCGAGAGGTGGGAGCGCCCGCGGCATTGCAGTCGTCCCAGCCGAGATACACGTACTCGGCGCGAGCGCGCGGTACGGCGAGGCAGGCCGCGACCAGCGCGGCGGCGACAACGGCCATCAACGAGTGACGCATGCGGAGCTCCCGACCCGGTCATGGGTCCGGAACGCATTGCAGCACTTCGGCGTGGACGCCGCCAGCGGATTTCCGGGGCCGAGCTGCAACCTGCCGGGCCGGTTTCCCCGTAGAAGGGGCGCTAGCGAAGTGATATCATATCGCTAGCACACGAAAGGAGGTCGCAAGACCATGATTCGCGAGAAGGCCTATCCGTCCCGTCCCGGCTACTTCATGCTCGTGCTGCTCCCGCTCCTGATGATCGCCGACCTGGCGTTCATCATCCTGTCGGCCCGTGCCGACGCCGCGCTCCCCGCGGTGGCCGGTGCGCTGGTGATGGTGATCCTCGCCATCCTGCTCGGCGGGTTCTACGTGGTGGAACCGAACGTCTCGTCGGTGCTCGTGCTGTTCGGCAACTACGCCGGCAGCGAACGGCGGCCCGGCCTGTGGTGGGCCAACCCGTTCATGACGAAGCGCAAGGTGTCGCTGCGCGTGCGCAACTTCGAGAGCACGAAGCTCAAGGTGAACGATCACGACGGCAATCCGATCGAGATCGCCGCGGTCGTCGTGTGGCGCGTGGTGGACACCGCGGAAGCGCTGTTCCAGGTGGACAACTACGACAACTTCGTCCACGTGCAGTCCGAAGCGGCGCTGCGCAACCTCGCCACGTCGCATCCGTACGATGCACACAACGACGGCCAGCTGTCGCTGCGCGGCAACACGGGCGAAGTCGCCGAAGAGCTGAAGAAGGAGATCCAGGACCGGCTGCAGCAGGCCGGCGTGGAAGTGATCGAGGCCCGCATCAGCCACATGGCCTACGCCGCGGAGATCGCGAACGCGATGCTGCGGCGCCAGCAGGCGGCCGCGGTGATCTCGGCGCGCTCGAAGATCGTCGAGGGCGCGGTGAGCATGGTGGAGATGGCGCTCGACGAACTGAACAAGCGCAACGTCGTGCACCTGGACGAAGAACGAAAGGCCGCCATGGTCAGCAACCTGCTGGTCGTCCTGTGCAGCGAGCACGAGACGCAGCCCATCGTGAACGCGGGCACGCTGTACCAGTAGGCGCGGAGGATCACGGTGGCGGAACGCAAACCCTTCCTGCTCCGGGTGGACCCGGCGGTGTTGGACGCCCTCCAGAAGTGGGCGTCCGACGACCTGAGGAGCCTGAACGGCCAGATCGAGTTCGTTCTGCGCCGCGCGCTCCAGCAGGAAGGCCGTGGCCCCGATGCCCCGGGGGCCGCGAAACGGCGCAAGCCGGGAGGTGGATCGTGACGTCGGTGCATGCGCGGGCCGCCACGCCGGAAGGTGTGGAGCTCGCGCCGTTCGACCCCGAATCGCGGGTCGCACTCGAGTGGAAGCAACCGCGGGCGTGGACCGCGGAGCACGAACTGACGGACGGCACGCACGTGTTCGCGCGCATCGCCACGACGGGATGGCTCGCGCACCGCATGTCCATCGCGTTCGCGCATGCGAGCTGGGACGTGCGCGTGACCGCGTTCGGCGATCTCGTCGTGGACGGCTCCGAGGGCCGCGACGCCGAGCCGTACCTGCGGCACCGGCGCGGGTTCTGGTCCGGCAAGATGCAGCGCCGCGGCCTGCCCACGCTGCGCACGCGTTCGGGCGGGTTCTGGCGTCCGTGGTGGGAACTGCGCGACCCCGAGGACCAGCCGCTGCTGCACCTCGACACGCATCATGGCTTCCTGCGCACGAGCGCCGATCTCGTGGTGCTCGACGCGGCGCGCGCGCTGCCGGACCTTCCGGCGCTGATCGGCCTGAGCATGCTCGTGCTGCTCGCGGCGCAGCGGCAGCGCGCGCACGCCGCCGCGCACTCGTGATCCGCTCTCAGCGGTAGAGCGACTTCAGCGCGCCCCAGGTGCGATTGCGCACCGGCACGAGCCGGTCGCAACTCGAACCGCCGTTCCACGTCACGGCGTGCTGCGCGGTCTGCGGCAGCGCGAACTCGACCGGCTGAGCCGGGCCGCTGCGCAGCAGCACACGGCCGAGGGCGAGGCACATGGCCTGCGTGCACCCGGCGCAGGCGCCCGTGCCCACGGTCCTCGTGTGATTGAAGCGCCAGCGTACGCCGTAGTACTCGGTGCCCGGGTCGAGCGCGAGCGTGTCGGCAACCGCCAGGGTGACGACCGCGCGCAACTGCATGCGCCGAGTGACGCCGTCGCCGAACAGCACGAGCGCGGTCGCGACCTGCTGCGTCAGCGTCGAGGGCGCGAGTGCGTAAGGGTCCACGCAGGCTCCCGTGGAAATCGGGATGTTGTGCGTGGTGAGCAACGACGCCCTGCGGCAGCCCGTGAACGACACGAAGTTCCACCAGTCCGGGACCGGCGCGAAGTCCACGGTGCCGACCTGAACGATCGCTTCGATCTCGTAGAAGGCGTTCACGCCCGTCGGCGGAACGAACGACAAGTAGAGGTCGTCGGTGCCGGTGTTCGAGTTGCACGCGAACGAGCGAGCGGTCGAGCCCGCCGCGCCGCAGTCGCTCCACGCGAGGCTCACGCCCTCCGCGCAAGCGGTGCCGGTGCCGAAGAGAACGACGCAGGCGATGACGAAAGGAAGCAGGCGGCGCAGCATGCGAGTGCTCCGAGGGTTCGGGTCCGCGACCAGTGTGCCACGGGCTCCCGCCGAAACCGCGCGGGAATCCGTCATCGCGGGAAGTTTCCCCGGGCTGAACCCCGCCGGGCCGACTTCCGGCCGGCACCGATGACGGGAACTTTCCCCTTCCCTTGCGTGTTTGCACGCATAGAATCACGCTTGCCGCCTGACCCCCGGGTTCCATCCTCGTGGAGGTGCTGCATGCGCTACCGCGCGCTCTTCGTCGTCGGCGGGATCTTCGCCGCCATCGCCATCGTCATCGTGCTCGCCTCGTGCGGCAGCAGCGGCTCGACCAGCCCTCGCCCCGGCGGCGGCGGCTCAGGCGGCCCCAGCTTCGATCTCACGTTCCCTTCGACCAACACGTCGCGCACGTTCACGTTCGCCGACTCGGGCAACTGGGCCTACGCCTGCTCCCCGCACGGCAGCTGCTGCGGCATGAAGGGCGTGGTGATCGTGAGCAGCGCCGCGGCCGGTGAGTCGGCGCTCGTGCAGGTCGGACCGTCGAACGAGTTGCGGTTTTCCCCCGACACGGTCCGGATCAAGCCTGGCCGCACCGTGCGTTGGGTCAACGTGAGCAGTGCGAGCAACCACACCGTGACCCGCTGAGCCCCCGGGTGTGACGCACGGCTGTGGCGGCCCGGCCACAGGGTGCGGTCCCGCCGGGGTTGGCCGTGGCGCTCCCCACGACCGCGAAAAGCCGCGAGAATCGAGGGATTCCGCGGCTTTTTTCGCGCCCTTCCGGCACTGGCACACCCCCTGCTCTGGTGTTCCTGCGTCCACGCACCACGACGCACGGAGGAACGCCATGAACATCTCGACGACGCTGCAGAGGGGTATCGCCACGGGCCTGCTCGCGACCACGCTGGTGCTCGCGCTCGCTCCGATCGCCGAAGCCCGCAACCACCGCCGCTACAAGGGTGTCGCCTACGGCCGCCACGACGCGCCGGCCCGCGTGATCGTGCGCGAGCGCAGCAGCGCCGGCCCGGCGATCGCCGGCCTGATCGGCGGCTTCATCCTCGGCGCCGCGGTGTCGCACGCGCAGCCCGCCGTCGTGCACGAACACGAGTGCGCGCCGCCGCCTCCGCGCTACCGCTACTACGACCCGTACTGCGACGAGTACCTCGACGACCTCGACGCCTGCCGCATCCACGGCCGCGACCACCGTCACCCGCGCGTCGTGCGCGTGATCGAGATCGACTCCGGCCGCTGCCTTCGCGACCTGCGCTGGTACGACGGCGGCTGGCACGAAGACGACATGGACTGGGACGACTGACCCGAAGCAGTCGTCCACCGGAGTGGACCGGTGGCGGTGGAGCTGGAACAACGGGGAGCGTCCAGGCTCGCACGGCCGGTTCACTGAACGCGAAGGGTGTCGCCACACGGCGGCGCCCTTCGTTCATCCCGGGGGTGGTGCTCGGAAGATTTGGGGTGGGCCTGCTCAGCGGGGTTCCGCAGGCATCCCACCCCCGGAGTTGGCCCGAATTCGTGCCCCCACCCCCCGGTTCCGGCGCTCCCGGCCCCCCCTCACCAATCTTCCGAGCACCACCCCGGGGCCGCATGCGCCAATCGCGACTTTCAGCGCGGGCGAACGCTCGTTAGGCTGTTGTCATGCAGTCTCCCCCACCCTCCCGCGATCGCTGGCCCGCGCAGCTGGCCGCCGCCGTCGCCGATGCGCGAGCCGCTCGCGCGTCGCAGCGCCAGCGCACACGCGCAACGCTATGGACGTTGCTGCACGCGAGCCTGTTCGCCTCGCTGCGCGCGCAGGCCGGACGGGTGACGGCGGTCTCGCAGGAGGACCTCGAGGACCTGGCGTCGCAGAAGGCGTTAGAACTGCTGTTGCGCGCCGAAGAAGGGGCGTGGGATCCGGAAGGCCGCGCCGAGCACGAGATCGCCGGCTACGTCGCCCGGGTCGCGCGGCACGCGCTGGTGGACCTGGCGCGCCGCCGCGGTCGCGAATGTCCTCCGCCCGAGGACGAGGAACGTTGGGCGGTGGCGATCGCGGCGCACACCGGCGAACGCGCGGGCCCCGAGGACCTGCTCGCGGCGCGTGAGTTCGTGCGGGCGTTGCGCGCGTGCCTCGAGGCGCTCGCGCCGCGCGCGCGATCGGCGTGGTTCCGGCGCGTCTGGCTCGAGCGCCCGAGTCGCGAGATCGGCGTTCGGCTCGGCGTGAACGCGGCACACGTGGACGTGATCGTGCAGCGCGCACGCACGACGTTGCGCACGTGCATGGGGGGAAAGGGACAGCCGGAGCCGGAACTGCGGCCCGGTGCGTTCGTGGATGTGTGGGCATGGCTGTCGGCGGAGCCGGCGGCGACGGAGGGTTCCGATGACGCGGAGCAGTGAAGCGCGAGACCAGCACGTGAGCGACGCGCAGTGCGCCGACATCGTGCTCGGGCTGCTCGACGCGCGCGAGCGCGAAGGCCTGCTCGAGCACGCGCGCGAATGCGCCGCCTGCGAAGCGCGGCTGCGCGCGCACGCCGGAGCCGTCGAACGCGCGCAGGCCGACTGGAGCGAGCGCGTCGAACGCCTGCCGTTGCCGTTGCGGCCGCGCCGGGCGCTGCCGCTGCCCGCGCTGTTCGCCGCCGCGGCGGCACTCGTCGCGGTGCTCGCGCTGCCGCTCGCACTGCGACGCGGTGAGCGTGCGGCCGATGCCCCGGCATGGCTGCCTCCGGCAGGCGAGTCGGTCCGGCTGCGGGGTGCGGAGGAACCCGACGCACACCTGACGGCAGGGCTCGCGGCGTACGAAGCGCGCGATCTCGCGACCGCGGAGCGCGAGCTGAAGGCCGCGCACGCCGACGGCGCCGCGGAGACGCTGCGTCGGCTCTACCTCGGCAACGTGCTCGTCGCGCGCGGCCGCGCGCAGGAAGCCTCCGCGGTGCTGGGCGAAGTCCGCTGGTACCAGGTGCCGGAACCGTGGCGGCACCAGGGCGCGCGCACGTGGGCGCAGGCCCTGCGCACGCTGGGCGAGTTCGCGCGCGCGGATTCGGTCGAGCGTTCGCTGCAACCGGACTCCCTGCTCCGCCCGTGATGCGCCGCACCGCGTTCGCGTGCGCGGTGGCGCTGGCCGCAACGCTGACCGGCTGCGTACCCGAGCGCCCGGTGATCGATCCGCCCGGCGACAGCTGGGCGCAGGGCGACGCGCGCCTCGATTCGCTGGGAGCCGCCGGACGCACGGACGAGGCGCTCGCGTTCGCGGAACGCCGCGTGCGCGTGGTGAAGTCCGGACTCGAACCGTCGTGGCGCGCGAGCGAGGCCGCGACGTGCGCGAAGGAGTGGCGCACGCGCGCGGGCGCCGGCGCGGCCGCGCGCGCGGCACTCGCCGCCGCGGACCGCGCACTGCTCGAGGCGGCCGAACTCAAGAGTGCGGATTCGCTGTCCGCCGCGGTCGCGCGCGCGACGTTCGCCTGCGCGACGCGCGACTCGCTGCTCGGCGCGCGCTCGCTCGGCGCCTGTCGCGCGATGCTCGTGCTCGCGGACCTCGAGTTCCTGCTGTCGCATCCGGGCGAAGCCGACTCGCTCGCCTCGCTCGCGGCGGAACGGCTGACGTCGCTGGTCGGACCGTCGCATCCGCTGATCGCCGATGCGCTCGAAGTGCAGGGCCGCGTCGTGAAGAACTTCGGCGGTTCGACGTTCCTGCCCCACGCGCTCGAGCACTACGACCCCGCGTTGCGCATGCGCGTCGCGGCCTACGGCGCGGGCGGCGCGCCGGTCGCCACGAGCCTGCAGTCGCTCGGCAACCTCTACCGCCTCGCACGCAGCCCGCGGCTCGCGATCGCCTTCATGCAGCGCGCGCTCGAGATCCGCCGCGCGCGGCTCGCGCTGCCGCACGACGAGGTCGCATCCATCCTCAGCGGGCTCGCGTTCATCCACATGGGGCTCGGCGAATGGACCGAAGCCGAGCGCCTGTCGCGCGAAGCGATCGCGGCGTCGCCACCCTCCACGCCCCCGGGCTCGATCTCCGTGCGGCTCGGCGTGCACGGCCAGATGCTGCGCCGGCTCGGACGCGAAGCCGAAGCGGTGCGCGACCTGCGCACCGCCGTCGCGATCCGCGAGTCGGTCTGGGCGCGCACGCCGCGCGACGAGGGCACGACGCTCTCGTCCGGGCTCAGCCTCTATCGCGACCTCGCGATGGCGCTCGCGAGCCAGGGCCGCGCCGAGGAGGCGTTCGAACAGGTCGAACGCGCGAACGGACGCGCCCTGCTCCTGCGGCTCGGCGCCGACTCGCTCGGCTCGGATCCGTGGCGCAACCTGCTCGCGCGCGTGCAGGCGGCGCTGCCGCGCGACGCCGCACTCGTCGCGTGGATCCGCACGCCCGGCCTCACGTCGGCGGCCGACGAACGCACGTGGGCGTGCGTCGTGCGCACGACGGGACCACCGCGCTGGGTGGCGCTGCACCAGGACCAGGTCGGGCCGGGGATGCGCGGCAGCTACCGCGACCTGCTGTACGGCGACCTGCGCGCGACCGCGGGCTGGCCGCTGCGCGCCGCCGGCACCGCGAGCGTGGTGCGCTACGCACGCGGCATGGGGCGCGAGGTGTTCACGCCGCTCGAATCGCTGCTCGCCGGCGCGACGCGGCTCATCGTGTGCGCACCCGACCTGTTCGGGGGCGGCCCGCTCGGTGCGCTGCAGGACGAGGAAGGCCGCTGGCTCGCGGAGCGCTACGACATCACGTACACGCCGTCGGCGCTGCTGTGGCTCGCGAGCCGTTCGCCCCGCGAACAGGCGGCGCCGTCGGCGCTGCTCGTCGGCGACCCGGTGTATCCCGCGCTTTCGGGGTTGCAGCCGCTCGCCAGCTCGGCGCAGGAACTCGCCGCGATCTCCGCCGTGCTTCCGCATGCCGTGCAGTTGTCCGGTGCGGCCGCCACGGCCTCACGCCTTCGCGCGCTGGCGCGGTCGGGCGAACTCGGGCGATTCCAGATCCTGCACGTGTCCGCGCACACGGCCGTGGACACGCGCCGCGTGCTCGATTCCGCGCTGCTCCTCGCCCCGGACGAAACGAGCGGCGCGAGCCCGTCGCGGTTGCTCGCACGCGAGGTGATCGGATGGAAGCTGCACGCCGAACTCGTGTGCCTCGCCGGTTGCGGATCGGCCACCGGCATCTCGTCCCCGAGCGAAGGCACGCTCGGATTGCAGACGGCGTTCCTGTCGGCCGGCTGCCGCGCACTGCTGGTGACGCTGTGGCCGGTGGACGATCACGCCACCGCGCTGCTCATGGAGCACTTCTACCGGCACCTCGTGGCGAATGCCGGCCACGATCACGCACGCGCGTTGCGCGAGGCGCAATCGGAGCTGCGCACGTGGACCGCACCGGACGGCTCGCACCCGTACGCGCACCCGGCGTACTGGACCGCATTCGCGCTCGTCGGGGATCCCGGCTGGCGCTGAATCAGGCCGCGAGCAGCTCGTTCGTGCGGACGTGGTGCTCCTCGGGCTGGAGCACGCGCACCGCACGGTCGCCGTCGGGCATGGGCTCCCAGATCTCCGGCGCGTCCTCCGCCGGAGCGCTGCCGTCGGGACGCACGAGCACGCGACAGTGCGGGCGCAGGCCGTCGCGCGGGTTGGGGCTGGTCACGAGCACCACGTGCCCGGTCTGCGTCTGCAGCACCGTGCCCGCGGGATACAGGCCCACGCTCTTCACGAGCGCCCACAGCACCGCCGGATCGAAGTTCACGCGGTTCGGGCCGAGCAGGATCTGCAGCGCCTCGAACGGCGTGTGCGCGCGCTTGGCGTACGCGCGATGCGCGGTGATCGCGTCGAACACGTCGGCCATCGCGACGATGCGCGACATCGTGGCCTGCCCCCATTCGAGCGCGATCTCGGGATAACCGGTGCGGTTGTAGTTCATGTGGTGCTCGAGGCAGGCACGCATGCTGTCGAGCATGACGACCGACAGCCCGGGCATGCGCGACACCATGAGCGCACCTTCGATCGGGTGGCGCTTCATCATGGCCCACTCCTCGCCGCTCAACGAGCCGGGCTTGCGCAGCACGTCGCCCGGCACGCTCATCTTGCCGAGGTCGTGCAGCAGGCCCGCCACGCCCAGGTCGGCGAGCGCCTGGCGCGACAACCCGAGCTGCTGGCCCATGCCGATGCTCAGGATCGCCACGTTCACGCAGTGCGCGTACGTGTACTCGTCGTGCTCCTTGAGCGCGGTCAGACCGACGATCGAGTACTCGTGCTTCATGATGCTGTCCACGATCGGCTGCACGAGGCGCTTGGCCTGGCGCAGGTCCGGCCGTCCGGTCTGGCGGGCGCGCAACACGATCTTCTTGGTGCCCAGCACGGCGCGCCAGAACACCTTCTTCGCGCGCGCGCGCTCGGTCTGCTTCTTCGGCTGGTCGGCGAGATCGCGCGAGACGTCGTCCACCTCGAGCTCGGCGGCCGGCACGATCACCACGTTCGTGATCGCGGCTTCGGCGAGCGTCTCGGGCAGGTGCTCGGCGACGGCCGGGTCCTCGGCCGCCTGGAAGATCTGGAAGAACCGCTCGAGTTCGGCTTCTTCGATGCCCTGCAGGAACCGCAGCCCGCCGACCTGACGGCGCTCGAACTCGGCAAGGAGCGCATGGTACGCGCCGAGCAGCGTCGCGTGCGCCTTGATGCGCACGCCGTTCAGGTAGAAGTAGTCCGCGACCACCGCGAGCGCGACTTCGTCCTCGTCCTCGTGCACGGCGCGCAGCGCCGTCACGAACTCCTGCATCTGGCGCTGGAACGCCTGGTTCGACACGTCGTACGTGCGCGCGGTGCGCAGCAGTGCGGTCAGCCGCAGCAGCAGCTGGCCGCCCGCTTCCGCGAGCCGCGCGCCGTCGTCGTCGTGCAGGTGTTCGTTCACGCGTTCCTCATCCAGTCGAGCGCGGCCTGCGCCGCCTGCTTCACCGGTGCGCGCCGCGACTGCGCGGCCGTCTGCAGCGCCTCGATCGCGCGCGGCGTGGCGATGCGGGCGAGGCAGCGCGCGATGTTGTGACGGTGGATCTCCTGCGACCGGTCGAACCAGTTCGTGCGCATGAGTTCGACTTCGAGATCGGGCACGAGCTCGTCCCCGCCGACCGAGGCGATCGCGGCGTAGATCGCGCGGCGCTCGTCGGACGGACGCTGTTCGAAGCGCTCCTGCTGCACGAACGCGAACAGCCAGCGCGCGGTCGCGGGATCGCGCGCGACCGACAGCCGCGCGAGCACCTGGCAGAACTGCTTCGGCTCCGCGCCGTCCACCGCACGGATCAGCAGCGGTCGCGCGACCTTCAGGTCCACGTTGCCGAGCGCGGCGACGACTTCCTCACGCACGCGCATGTCGGGGTGACGCAACGCCACCTGCAACATGCCGACCACGTCGGGTCCGCCGATCCAGCCGAGGATGTGCACGATGTTGCGCACGACGTACCAGCGTCCGTCCGACAGCCACGGCGCGAGCCGCTCGGGATTCTCGCGGGCGCGGTCCGCCAGCGACTCCGCGATCGCGAGCCGCACTTCGCGCTGCTGGCTCTCGGACAGCACGAGCGTCATCCAGTCGAGTCCCGCGTGGCCGAGGTCGTCGGCCAGCGCGAGCCAGTCGCCGAGCGCGGAGTCGCCCTGGCGGTCGAGCTGCTCGACCACGCGCGCCACCGTCACCGGCTGCAGCAGCTCCTGCAGGAACGTCTCCTCGGACCACTCGCGCGAACCGAGCGCGCGCAGCAGCCGGAGTCCCTCGTGTGCCTCGGCCCACGCTCCGGCGCCGAGCGCGTGCCGCAGGATGCGCGGCAGGAAGCGCGCGACCTCGCGCCGGTCGTCGATCGTGGGATCGGCGTTCAAGCACGCCTGCGCGATCGCGACGGCCGCCGTCACCGGGGCCACGCGGTGCTCGCCTTCGTACTCGGCGCGGAAGCGTGCGAGTTCGGTGGCGGCCATGGCGTCGAGCTCGACGAAGCTCGCCTCGACCTCGACCGTGAGGTCGCCGAGCGTCCAGTCCTCCGAGCGCCCCTTGCCGGTCCCGCCTTCGGGCGTCGGCGGAGGCGTCTGCTCCTGCGCCGCCTGCTCCGGCTGCGCCGCGGGCCAGGGCAGCAGAGCGCCGTCCTTTTCGTCCGGCGTCGCGGGGCCGCTGCCCACGTCGCCCTGCGCCGGCACGTAGTCCACGTCCACGTGCTGCAGGTGCGCTTCCCAGAGCAGCGTGACGAGATCGTCGCCGTCGAGGTTCTGTCCCGTCACGGCGAGCACGGCGTCCACGAGCGCGTCCACCTCGCGCGAGGTGAGGCCCAGGTTCAGCGTGAGCGAGCGCACGCCGTCGCGATGGAACGGGTACGCGAGATTGTCGTCGCGCGAGCGCGCCGGGTAGACCGACACGCCGTCCACCGTCACGTCGTCGGACTCGAACCGGTAGGTGACCGGGTTCACTTCGCGGAGCAGCGCCTGCGCGGACTGCGCGAGTTCGTCGCGGAACCGGATCACCGTCGGGTTGACGGCGTCGTACAGGCGGCAGGTCTTGAGCGTGCGCGCGAACTGCGCGATCCACGCCCCGGCCACCTTCACGGCGGAATCCGTGAGGGTGCGGTCACCGGCGGCAGGGGCCGACGGTTTGCCGGTGCGTGCAGCGACGCTCATGTGGACCCGCGACTCCTCCCTGGAGTGGCTCGAACGAAGTGATCCGATCCGACCCGTGTGCTATCGGCGCGAATGCGCTCTCGCTTGAGTCTCGAATGCCGCCCAAACCGTTGCCGCGCCGCGTGCTGGCTCGGGCGGTCGGCCCGGTCGCGGGGCCGGCGGGCGGGCCCAACCGCGCCCGGCGCCCGCGTTCCCGCGTTGGCGCCGAGCGACTTGCCCTCGGGGACGGCCGTTTCCAGACTGCGGCCGCATCTCCCGTTCCGGTTTCCACCCTCCGAGCAAGGAGTTCCGCATGTTCCGCCGACTGATCCCGGCGTTGCTGGTCCTCGCCGCCGCGGCCACCCCGGCCCGCGCCCTCGAGGAATGCCGCCTCATGCGCATGCCCGACGTCCAGGGCGACCGCATCGTGTTCGTGTACGCGGGTGACCTGTGGACCGTCGCCCGCTCCGGCGGCGCGGCCGCGCGGCTGACGAGCCACGAAGGCCTCGAGGTGTTCCCCAAGTTCTCCCCCGACGGCCGCACGATCGCGTTCACGGGCGAGTACGACGGCAACACCGACGCGTTCACGATTCCCGCGACCGGCGGCGAGCCCACGCGGCTCACGTTCCACCCCGGAGCCGACAACGTCGCCGAGTGGTATCCCGACGGCCAGTCGCTGCTGATCCGCTCCGCGCGCGCGTCCGCGCCGACGCGCTTCGACCGGTTCTTCCAGATCCCGGCCGGCGGCGGCTTCGAGAAGATGCTCGCGCTGCCGACGGCGGGCTACGCGAGCCTGTCGGCCGACGCACGCCAGATCGCGTTCGTGAGCCCGAGCTACGACCGCCGCACGTGGAAGCGCTATCGCGGCGGCAACGCGCCGAACCTGTGGGTCTACGACTTCGCCGCGAACAAGTCGGAGTGCATCACGAAGGACTGGGACGGTCCGGACGAGTGGCCGATGTTCCACGGCCGCACGGTCTACTACTGCTCCGATCGCGATTCGAAGATCGCGAACGTGTGGGCGTACGACCTCGACAAGAAGACGCACCGCAAGGTGACGAACTTCACCGAGTACGACGTGAAGTGGCCGAGCGTGGGCTCGGACGCGATCGTGTTCGAGAACGGCGGCTGGCTCTACGTGATGGACCTGCCGTCGGAGAAGCTGACCAAGATCTCGGTGCAGGTGCCCGACGACCGTCCCGCGACGCGCGCGCAGCTGCGCAACGTGAGCGAGTGGCTCGGCGGCTACGACCTGTCGCCGTCCGCGAAGCGCGCGGTGCTCGAAGCGCGCGGCGAGCTGTTCACGGTGCCGGCCGAGAAGGGCGACGCGCGCAACCTGACGAACACGCCCGGTACGCGCGAGCGCAACCCGGTGTGGTCGCCCGACGGCAAGTGGATCGCGTTCCTGTCGGACGCGAGCGGCGAGTTCGAGCTGCACGTGATCGGCGCCGACGGCAAGAGCCCGGACCGCCAGGTCACGAAGCTCGGCAAGGGCTTCCGCTACCAGCCGGTGTGGTCGCCGGACTCGAAGAAGCTGGCATTCTCGGACGGCGCGAACAACCTGTGGTGGGCCGACGTCGCGACCGGCCGCACGTCGCTGGTCGCGCACGACGACAAGGGCGAGATGCACGACTACACCTGGTCGGGCGACTCGCGCTGGATCGCGTTCACGCAGCAGACGCCGGCGAACTTCCGCACCATCCGCCTCTACTCGATCGCCGACGGCAAGGTCACCACGGTCACGAACGGCCTGCAGGACGACTTCGCCCCCACGTTCGATCCCGAGGGCAAGTACCTGTTCTTCGCCTCGTCGCGCACGTTCGCGCCGGTGTTCGGCGGTTTCGAGCTCGACATGGTGTTCCACACCACGGACAAGCTGTACGCGATGACGCTGCGCGATTCGCTCGAGTCGCCGGTGGCGCCGCAGTCCGACGAAGAGGCCGGCGAAGCCGCCGACGGCGGCGGCGACAAGGGTGACGCGAAGGGCAAGGACAAGCCCGCCGACACCGCGTGGCGCGTGGACCTCGCGAACATGGACCGGCGCATCGCCGAGCTGCCGGTGCCCGCGGGCCGCTACACCGGGCTCACCGCGGTCAAGGGCAAGCTCGTGTTCCTGTCGGTCGCCGACGCGGACGAGCCCGACGTGCCCGGCACCGTGAGCCTGCGCTTCTTCGATCTCGGCGAGCGCGAGACGAAGACCGTGCTCGAAGGCGTGGACGGCGGTTACGCGCTGTCGAAGGACGGCGGCAAGGTGCTCTACCGCAAGGACGGCGTCGTCGGCATCGTGGACCTGGCCGGCGGCAAGAAGGTCGGCGACGGCAAGCTCGACCTGTCGGGCCTGAACGCCTGGGTGGACCCGCGCCAGGAGTGGCGGCAGATGTACGACGAGGCCTGGCGCCTCGAGCGCGACCTGTACTACGACCCGGGCATGGGCGGCCTCGACTGGAACGCCGTGGGTGAGCGCTACCGCCAGCTCGTGCCGTTCGTCGCGCACCGCGCCGATCTCAACTACCTGCTCGGCGAAATGATCGGCGAGCTGGCGACCTCGCACACCTACGTGAGCGGCGGCGACCTGCCGGGCGTGAAGCGCGTCGGCGTCGGCCTGCTCGGCGTGGACTGGGGCTTCGACGCGGCGAGCGGGCTGTATCGCTTCGACCGCATCTTCCGCGGCCGCGACTGGAACTCGTCGGTGGCCGCGCCGCTCGGCGAACCCGGCGTCCTCGTGCGCGAGGGCGAGTACCTGCTCGAGGTGAACGGCCGCCCGGTGCGCGCGCCGCAGAACGTGTACGCCGCGTTCACGGGAACCACCGGCAAGCAGACGACGATCAAGGTCGGCGCGTCGGCGAACGACCCGAAGGCGCGCACGTACGTGGTGAAGCCGGTCGCGAACGAGGCGTCGCTGCGCTACGTCGCGTGGGTGCGTGCGAACTGGGAGAAGGTGCAGAAGGCCACGAACGGCCGCGTCGCCTACATCCACGTGCCGAACACCGCGATCGAAGGCATGCAGGAGTTCAGCAAGGGCTTCTATCCGCAGGTGGACCGCGACGGCATCATCGTGGACGAGCGCTTCAACGGCGGCGGGTTCATTCCGGACTTCTTCGTCGAGCGGCTCATGCGCAAGACGTGGACGTACTGGTCGGCCCGCGACGGTTCCGGCTTCCGCACGCCGGGCCAGAGCATCGACGGACCGAAGTGCATCCTCGCGAACGAGTACGCCGGCAGCGGTGGCGACGCGTTCCCGTTCTACTTCCGCCAGCAGGGCGTGGGCCCGGTGATCGGCAAGCGCACGTGGGGCGGTCTCGTGGGCATCAGCCGCGACCTCGCGCTCGTGGACGGCGGCTCGGTGACGATCCCCGACTTCGGGATCTACTCGACCGACGGCAAGTGGATGATCGAGAACCACGGCGTGGACCCGGACTTCGAAGTCGAGAACACGCCGGAGTCCATGGTGAACGGACAGGACCTGCAGCTCGAGAAGGCGATCCAGTGGACGCTCGAGCAGCTGCAGAAGAACCCGCCGAAGCGCCCGGCGCGTCCCGAGTACAAGAAGCAGTAACCGCGCGCCACGAAACGCGGGCCCCGGTCGCACGTCGCGACCGGGGCCCGTTCGTTCCGGCGTGACGCTACGCGCGCACCTGGCGCGTGCGCCCGATCCACGCGAGCGAGAACGCCGCCGCGGTGAGCGCGGCGTACGCCACCCACAGCTGCGGCGAGCGCGGCGCCGTGACGCCGGTGTAGTCGAACGCCGCCACCGCGTGCATGGGGCCGATGTACCAGAGGAACAGCCAGAGCACCTCGAAGAAGCGCGAGCCGCCGGACCACACGCCGAGCACGAGCGCGAGCGCCGACGCGAACGCCGAACCGAGCGCGACGGCGGCGAGCAGGCCGGGTTCGCCGGCGAGCGCGAACCGCACCAGCGCCGGCGCGCACAGCGCCAGTCCCACCAGCGCGCCGGAGCACCACGTGGCGAGCAGCAGCCGCGACACGGGACGCGCGCACGAGAACAGCACGGCGGCCACGCCGTCGCGGCGCTCGCGCTGGCCGGCGGCCGACCAGACGAAGACGGGCCAGAACGTCGCGACCGGAAGCCAGCCGACCTTCACGTGCGCGAGGGGCGCGAACAGCTGCCCGCCGAGCAGCACCAGCGCGCCGGCCCACCACCACGCGTTCTGTCCGTGCAGCGCGAGCAGCAGTTCGGCGCGCAGCACGCCGGCGAACGCGGCGCCGCGGCGCGCGGGCGCCAGCGTCGCCGCCGTGACGGCCGGCGCGCCCTCGGGACGGCGCATCGGCCGCGCGAACGGCCAGCGGAACGCGACGCCGCGCGTGAGCGGCGACCGCGGGGCGTTCTCGAACCGGTCGAAGAAGACGCCGGCGAGTCCCACGAGCGACGCGGCGATCGCCGTCCACATCAGGCGCGAGCCCACCGTGGCGCCGGTCCACGAGAGCCCCTTCCAGGGGAACGTGGTCAGCATCCGGCCGCGGAACTTCGGGCTCACGTTCACGCCGACGTTCATGTCACCGGGCTTCGCGGCGGCGTTCGGATCGAACGCCTTGAGCCCCGCGAACACCTGCGTGCTCACCGTGTGCGCGCCGGTCAGGTCGCGCCAGGGGTTCGCGCCGGGCGTGTCGAGCCCGCCCATCATCATCAGCATGCCGAACGCGAAGAACCAGACGATGTTCCCGAGCGCGCCGCGCAGCAGCGGCACGCAGTCGAACAGCACGGCGCTCGCCGACGCGAACAGGGCGGACGGAACCGTGAGCAGCACGAACGGCAGGAGCGTCGCGAACACGTCCACGCGGCGGTCCTCCGCGAGCAGCTGCTGCGTCACGAGCGCGGCCAGCACCGCGACCGCGGCCATGGACATGAGGATCGCGAAGCTGCTGAGCGTCTTCGAGGCGAGGTACTCGATCCGCCCGACGCGCGTGGCCGCGAGCACCGCGCCGACACCCGTGCGGCGGTCGCGCTCGACCGCGCCCTTCACGAGGTAGTGCCCGACCATCAGGAAGTAGAGCCCGGTGAGCAGCGCGCTCAGCGTGCCGACCCACGCGGCGCCGTACGCCGGCCGGTACTGGTCGCTCATCACGAACGTGCGGTAGTTCGAGCCGTTCGCGGGCAGCATGCCGGCGCCGAGGTACACCATGACGGCCATGCTCACGAGGAAGCTGGTGCTGCGCGCGCGCTCGAGGAAGTCCCCGTACGCCAGCCGGGCCGTGCGCGCCGCGTTCACGTCCGCGCTCCGGCGTGCTCCCCGCGCTCGTCGCCCACGAGCGCGAGGTACGCATCCTCGAGCGTGGGCGCCACGGCTTTCGCGTCGGGCCGCGGGATCTCGTCCGCGACCACGCGCAGCAGCACGTCGGGGCCGCGCCGCAGCGCCGCGCCCACGCGCCACGCGCGCCGGGCGTCGTCGAGGTGTTCGGCGCGCACCGCCAGTTCCCACACGCGTCCCTCGACGCGCGCGAGCAGCGCTTCGGGCGGGCCGTCGGCGACCAGGCGGCCTTCGTGAATCAGCGCGATGCGCGACGCGGTGGCCTCGACGTCGGACACGATGTGCGTGGACAGCAGCACGATGCGGTCGCCCGAAAGCTCGCCGAGCAGGTTGCGCAGCCGCACGCGCTCTTCGGGGTCGAGCCCGGCGGTGGGTTCGTCCACGATCAG
>JAXLXR010000019.1:0-74301 GCA_046327815.1 Candidatus Eiseniibacteriota bacterium
GCACTGGCGCCCGCGCCCCTGGAGCGCGGCTCGCATGCCGTGCTCGCGCCCGCGCAGGACCACCCGCTGAACTTCGTGCTCGAGCACGCGTTCCTCAAGGAACTGGCGGCGCGGGGCGTCGAAGTCACCGTGCGCCGGGCGCCGATTCCCGACGACTCGGTCGCGGCGTTGTTCTCCAACCCCGGCGACCCGATCCTCGAATACACGCTGGGCTCCGCCAAGGTCACGTACCTGCGGCTCGTGGGCTGGCTGCCCGGGCGGGTGCGCATCGAGCGCCAGTCGCTCGTCACCGGCGCCGTGTCGCTGCGCGAACCGTCGTCGTCGCGCGTGCTGTGGACCGGCGACCTCGGGCAGAACTTCGTGGACCGCTTCTCGCGTTCGCAGGTCTCGCTGGTCGAGGAGTCGCGGTACCCCGAGCTCAAGGACAGCGTGCCCCAGCGCAATCTCGACAAGGTGGTCGAGCCCGTGATCGTCGTGGGCGTCGTCGCCGGACTCGTCGCGTTGTTCTTCCAGAATCGTCCGTGATCCGCTCCCCAGAGGGATTCCCATTGTCGTCTCGCCTGCGCGCCGCCTGTGCGGCGCTCGTCGCCGCCGGCCTGCTCGCCGGTTGCGGCGCCGCCGTCGTTCCGTCCATCCACAGCGACTCCAACCGCGTCGCGATCGCTCGCGGCCTGTACGAGCGTCGTGAGTACGCGCTGGCCGTGGACGTGCTCAGCGCCTACGCCACCACCGGCACGGGCAACGCCGACATCGACCAGGCGGTCTACCTGCTCGGGCTGTCGTACCTCGGCCAGAAGGAGTGGGCGAGCGCACAGACGCAGTTCGAGCGCATGGCCCGCGACTATCCCGAGAGCGACTCGGCCAGCTCGGCGGCGTTCCAGCTCGGCGAAGCGCTCTACGGCCAGTCGCGCCCGTCGGACTTCGACCAGGAGTTCACGCTCAAGGCCCTGCAGCAGTACGAGAACTACCGCCGCGACTTCGCCGACGGTGCGTACGGCCCGCGCGCGGATCGCCGCATCGCCGAACTACGCACGCGGCTGGCGCGCAAGCTGTGGCGCAACGGCGACGTCTACGTGAAGCAGAAGCTCTACCTGCCCGCGAAGCGCTACTTCGCGGACGTGATCGAGCAGTACGCCGACACGCCGATCCTCGGCGACGCGATCCTCTCGAACGCCGTCGCGGACGCCCGGCTCGGCAAGCGCGACAGCGCGCTCGTCGTGCTGCGCGGGCTCGAACAGCAGTTCGCGGGGCAGCCGCTCGGCATCAAGGCACAGGCGCTGCGGCTGAAGATGGAGAAGTGGCCGGCCGAGGGGGACCGTGCGCGGCGCGGGCACCGGCCGATCGAGGCGCCCGCGCCGGCGCCCGGCACGCCGTCGAACGCGCAGGGCACGTCGTACACGCCGTGAGTGCCGCGCGGCGGGAACGCGCCGTGCCCCGACGGCTCGGCATCCTGGGCGGAACGTTCGACCCGCCGCACGTGGGGCACCTCGCGCTCGCCGAGTGCGCGCGCGAACAGCTCGGGCTCGAGCGTGTGCTGTTCGTGCCCGCCGGCGACCCGCCGCACAAGCGCGGCGGCGTCCGCGTGTCGCCGGCCGCGCGCCGGCTCGCGATGACGCGCGCCGCTGTGCAGGGCAACCCCGCGTTCGTGGTGTCGGCGATCGAGACGCGGCGCCGCGGTCCGTCGTGGACCGTGGACACGGTGCGCGCGCTCGCGCTCGAGCACGCCGGCGCCGAGCTCTGGCTGCTCATGGGCGCCGACTCGTTCGCCGCCTTCGGTTCCTGGCGCGAACCCGCGGAGATCGTGCGCCACGTTCGGCTCGCGGTCGCCGTGCGTCCCGGCACGCGCCGACCCGCGCCGCCCGCGGGCGTGCCGCGCGCGCGGGTCACGTGGCTCGCGAACCCCGCCCTCGAAGTGTCGTCCAGCGCCGTGCGCGAACGGGCCCGCGCCGGACTCAGCATGCGTTACCTCGTGCCCGATGCCGTCGCGCGCTATGCCGTGCGGCACGGTCTCTACCGGAGTGCGTCGTGACCTACCGGCCGCGGGAGTTCTGGGAGCAGCGCCTGTCCGAGCAGTTCGACCTTCGCGGAACGGGCGAGACCACGATGAGCGCGGCGTACAATGCCGCGTGCTACCAGCTGCGTGCCGAAGTGCTCGACGCCGCGCTCGCGCGTGCGGGCGTGGACGTACGCGGCAAGCGCGTGCTCGACGTGGGCTGCGGCACGGGCTTCTGGACGGACTACTACGTGACGCGCGGCGCGGCCTACACCGGCCTCGACATCGCCCGTCCGAGCGTCGAGCGGCTGCGCGAGCGCTACCCGCAGGCGGCCTTCGTGCACTCCGACGTGAGCGAAGCCGATCTCACGGCGACCTACGAGATCGTGAACGTGTTCGACGTGCTCTACCACATCGTGGACGACGCCCGCTTCGACGCCGCGCTCGGGCGGCTCGCGCGCGCGGTCGAGCCCGGCGGACTGCTGCTGCTGACCGACCTGTTCCAGGACTCGCCCGGGCTCGCGGAGCACAACAAGATGCGTTCGCTCGCGCGGTACCGGCGCACGCTCGACGCGCTCGGCGTCACGTTCGACTACGCGCCGCTCGAACCGACGCACGTGCTGCTCAACTCCGATCTCGGCTTCTGGCGCTTCCTGAACCGGGCGCCGGGACTGCTGCTCGCGCTCGACCGCATGCTCCTGCGCTCGGGCGGCGGCCGCACGCCGCGCCACAACCAGCTGCTGCTCGCCCGTCGCACGGCCTGATCGCGCCGCGCGGCGCCGTCGCGTCACCGCGTCACCGGAGCCCTCGCCGATGAAGCGACTCTTCGCGTTCGCCTGCCTGCTCGCGTCGTCGTGTCTCGCCGCCACCGCGGTCGCCGCGCCCATGATCGCCACGATCCCGCGTGACGCCATGCGCGACGACCTGCGTGTGCTGCGCCGCGCGCTCGAGGCCGTGCACCCGGGGCTCGAGCGCTACCAGTCGCGGGCGGAGTTCGCGGCGCGCTTCGCCGCGCTCGAGCGCGAGCTCGACCACGACGTGCGCCGCGACACGGCGTTCGTCGCGATCGCGCGCTTCGCGGCGTCCGTGCGCTGCGGCCACACGCACGCGAGTCCGTACAACCAGGGCAAGCTCGTGACCGCCGAGGTCGTCCAGCGGGGCGGCCGCGTGCCGTTCCAGTTCGTGTGGTTCGGGCGGCGCATGATCGTGACGCGCGACCTGCGGCCGGCGGGCGCGACGCCGGCGCTGCCTCGCGGCACCGAGGTGCGCTCGCTGAACGGGGCGCGAGCGTCCGGCCTGCTCGCGCGCATGCTGCCGATCGCCGCGGCCGACGGGCACAACGACGCCAAGCGCATCAGCCAGCTCGAGGTGCAGGGGCGTTCGAAGTACGAACTGTTCGACGTCCTGCTGCCGCACCTCGTCGCCGGGGTCGAGGATTCGATCGTGCTGGTGGTGCGCCGCCCCGGCGAAGCACGCGACGCGCGTGTCGTGGCCGCGCCCCTGGACTGGAAGGCCCGCGCCGACGCGTTCGCCGCGCTCGAGGCCGAAGGCGGGGCGGTGCCGTTCACGCTCGACTTTTCGGACTCGGCGTTCGCCCTGCTGCGCATGCCCACGTGGGCCGTGTACAACAGCGACGCGCCGTGGGACTCGCTGCTCGACGTGATGCTCGATCGCGTGGTCGCGAGCGGCCGTCCTGCGCTGGTCGTGGACCTGCGCGGCAACGCGGGCGGCAACGACTGCGGCGACCTGATCCTGCAGCGCGTCGTGCGCACCGAGACGCGCTTCGAGAGCGAGCGGCGGTTCGTGCGCTTCCGGCGCACACCCGCCGAACTGAACGCCGCGCTCGACACCTGGGACGACTCGTTCCGCGACCAGACCGCGCGCACGGACTCGCTCCCGGACGAGCGCGGGCTGCACCGGCTGAAGGGCGGCGACGAAGTGGCGTTCGCCACGATCCGCCCGCGCGAGCCGGCGTTCCGCGGCCGGCTGTTCGTGCTGGTCGGTCCCGACAACAGTTCGGCCACCTTCCAGTTCGCGCAGCGGGTGCAGGAGCGCCGGCTGGGCACGCTGGTCGGCCGCCCCACGGGAGGCAACCGGCGCGGGATCAACGGCGGGCAGTTCTTCTTCCTGCGCCTGCCGCAGTCGCGGATCGAAGTGGACCTGCCGGTGATCGCGTACTTCCCGCCGCGGCCGCAGCCGGACGCCGGGCTCGTGCCCGACGCGGTGGTGCCGCTCACGCGGGCCGGCATCGAGAGCGGGCGGGACGCCGAACTCGACGCCGTGCGCCGCGAGCTCGCGCGCGCGGGCCGCTGACGCGCCCGCCGCTCAGCGCAGGCGTTCGAGCGGTTCGTCGCCCTTCTCGATCATCTCCGCGTGCAGCGCCAGCAGGCGCTTCGTCTCGGCGATGAGCGGCCCGCGCTGCGCGGCCGGCCCCGCGAACGCGGCGGTGAGCAGGGCGTGCACCATCTCGACGGCGGCCGTCGCGTGCACGCGGCGGCGCTTCGCGTCGAGGTGGGGGACGCGCGCGGCCATGATCGTCTCGACCTGCCGGGTCGCCGCCTCGTGCAGTTCGCCGCACGCGCGGTCGCGCGCGCCGGGGCGGTCGATCGCGTGGAACACGTGCGAGTACGCGGGCGTGCGCCGGAAGAACTCGGCGAGCGGGTCCACGATCACGTCGGCGAGCGTCGCCAGCGGGAGCGTGCGCAGTTCGACCCGGCCCTCGTAGGCGGTGAGCGAGCGCATGACGCCCATGTAGCGCTCCGCCAGCGCGCCGAGGATGGCCTCCTTGCTCGCGAAGAAGTGGTAGAGCGAGCCCATGCCGGCGCCCGCGCGCTCGGCGACCGCGTTCGTGGTCATGCCGTCCACGCCGGACTCGACGATCACGGCCTCGGCGGCGTCGAGCAGTTCCTCGATCCGCTTCTGGCCGCGGTCCTGCTGCGGGGCCCGGCGGGTCGCCGGGTCCGCGCGGCGGGCGCGGGGCTTCGCGGTGCGCTTCTTCGTGGTGCGTGTCGCCATCGTGGCGGGCTTCTCCGGGTGACGGGTACGGGCCGGGATCCGGCCCGACTTCAGGTTCGGCCGGACGGCCCGAAAATACAAGTGGAATCTTTGCTCCACTCGTGCCATCGTAAATGGAGCGAAAGCACCAGTTCATCGGACGGCGCGTGCGCCCGTCCGGCACCACCCGCCGAGGGGAAGGAGAAACCCCGTGACCCTGCGAACCACGAATCCCGCGCGAACCGCCGCGAGCACCGCCGTCGTGCTGGCGATCGCGCTGCTGGCCGCGCCGCCGGCGCGCGGGGCCGCCACGCTCGACGAGCTCGTGCGCGAAGCGCTCGCGGCCAACCGCGACCTGCGCGCCGAACGCCTGCAACTCGAGCAGGCGCAGGCGGCGGTGAGCGAGGCGACCGCGCTGTTCCTGCCGTCCGTGACCGTGCACGCGCGGCTGTCCGACCGCTCGGGCAACGTCGTGGACTTCGGCCGGCTCATCAATCCCGCGTTCGCGGCGCTCAACCAGTTGACCGGCGGCAGCGCGTTCCCGACCGACCTGCGCCTGGTGCAGCCCTCGAAGCAGGAGACGTCGGTGCGCGTGGCCATGCCGCTGCTCGATGCGCGGCTGGCCGCGAACTGGCGCGTCCGGGCCGGGCTGCGCGACGCCCAGCGCGCCGCGACCGGGGCCGCCGCGCGCCGGATCGCCACCGACGTGCGCACCGGCTACCTGCAGTACGCACGCGCGGTGCACCTGGCCGCGCTCTACGATTCGACGCTCGCGCTCGTGGACGAAGCCGTGCGCGTGCAGGAGAGCCTGCTCGCGAACGGCAAGGCGACGCCCGACCAGGTGCTGCGCGCGCGCGCCGACCGTTCCGACGTCGCGCAGCGCCGCGCCGACGCGGCGCGGCTCGCCGACGCCGCGCGCCAGCTGCTCAACGTGCGGCTCGGCCGTGCGGTGGACGCGCCGCTCGAGGTGCTCGCGGACGACGCGCTCGGGCTGGAGCTGCGCGTGCCGCTCGACGCCGCGCTCGCGAGCGCGCGCGCGCACCGCGACGAGCTCGCGCAGGCGCGCGGCGGCGTGCGCGCGGCGAGCGGCGCGGTGTCGCTGGCGAGCGCGGGCTACCTGCCGTCGCTCGTCGCGGCGGTGGACTGGGGCGTGCAGGGCGAGGAGTACCGCTTCGAACGCGGCGAGGACTACCGCGTGGCGTCGCTCGCGCTCGAGTGGACGCTGTTCAACGGCGGCCAGCGCGAGGCGCAGCGCCACGCGGCCGTCGCCGAGCTGCAGCGCGCCCGCACGCTCGCGGACGATGCGGCGGCGCGGGTCGAGCTCGACGCGCGCACGGCGTGGCAGGCGGCGGCCGTGGCGCGCGAGGCCCTGCCGGTGGCGCACGAGCGCCTCGCGGCCGCGCGCCGCACGTGGGAGCTGGTGGCGAAGCGCCACGCGATCGGCGCGGCCTCGCTGCTCGAGCTGCTCGACGCGCGCACGAACCTCACGAACGCGGCGGTGAACGACGTGTTCACGACCTACGACTACCGGGAGCGCTGCGCAGAACTCGACCGTGCCGCCGCGCTTCCCTCGGGCCGGTCGCCCGGCGAAGGAGGGCTGTGATGATGCGGCGGACGATCGGTGGACTGGTGGCGGCTTCGGCGTTCGCGCTCGCGCTCGCGGGCTGCGGCGCGAAGCACGAGGCGGCGGCGACGACCGCGAACGCGGTACGGGTGACCACCGCACCGGTGGACTCCGCGGAGCTCGCGCGCCCGGTGCTGGCCTCGGGGCTGCTCGCCGGCAAGGAGGAGCTGCCGCTCGCGTTCAAGATCGGCGGCGTGGTGGCGCGCGTGGACGCCGAGGACGGGCAGGCCGTGCGTGCCGGAACGCGCCTCGCGACGCTCGAGCTGACCGAGATCGGCGCGCTCGTGGACAAGGCGAAGGTCGGGCTCGACAAGGCCGAGCGCGACCTCGCGCGCGCCCGGGCGCTGCACGCCGACAGCGTCGTGACGCGCGAGATGCTCGAGAACGCGCAGAGCGCCCGCGACGCGGCGGCGGCCGACTTCGCCGCGGCGCGCTTCAACGCGCGCTACGCCACGATCGTGGCGCCGTCGGACGGTGTGGTGCTGCGCCGGCTCGCCGAGCCCGGCGCCACGGTCGCACCCGGCACGCCGATCGTGTGGTTCGCGTCGTCCGCGCGCGGCCAGGTCGTGCGCGTCGGCGTGCCCGACCGCGACGTGGTGCGGCTCGGCGCCGGCGACGCGGCCGAAGTGCGGTTCGACGCCTGGCCCGGCCGCGTGTTCGCGGGTCGGGTGACCACGGTGGGTGCCGCGGCCACGCCGGGCGTGGGCACGTACGAGGTCGAGATCCGCCTCGACGCGCCCGTGCGGCTGCGCGACGACGGCGCGGCCGCCTCCGGCCTCGTGGCGGACGTCACGATCACGCCGTCCCGCCGCCAGGCGGTGAAGCTGGTGCCGATCGAGGCGCTGCTCGAAGGCGACTCCGACCGCGCGCACGTGTGGACGATCGGCGCCGGCGACACCCCGGTGCGGCGCGACGTGCGCGTGGCGTTCCTCGACGGCGACCGGGCGGCCATCGCGAGCGGGCTCGACGGCGTGTCCGAGGTCGTGACGGGCGGAGCCGCGTACCTCGCGGACGGCTCGCGCGTGGAGCGGAGCGCGCGATGAGAGTGCCCGAACTCGCGGTCAAGTTTCCCCAGCTCACGATCGTGCTGTTCCTGATGGCGGCGGCGCTCGGCGTCGCGGCGCTCGGCAGCATCCCGCTCGCCGAGGACCCGACGTTCCCGGTCTCGACCTACGGCGTGGTCGCGGTGTACCCCGGCGCGACGCCCGCCGACCTCGAACAGCTCGTCGTGGACAAGCTCGAGACGCACTTCAACGAACTCGACGACCTCAAGTCGCTCAAGACGTCCATCGAGGACGGCGTGGCGGTGATCACGGTCGAGTTCGAGTCGAACACGGACCCGGACAAGAAGTACGACGAAGTCGTGCGCGAAGTGAACGCGCTGCGCCCCGAGCTGCCCGCCGACCTCTACCGGCTCGAAGTGCAGAAGTGGGACCTCGCGAACGTGAACATCGCGCAGCTCGCGCTCGTGTCGGACTCGCAGCCCGACGCGGTGCTCGAGTCCGAGGCGCGCCGGCTCAAGGAACGCCTCGAGAAGGTGACCGGGGTGCGCACGGTGGACCGCTGGGCGTACCCCGAGCGCGAAGTGCGCGTGGAGCTCGACCCCGGGCGCCTCGCGCAGCTGCACATTCCCGCCTCGCGCGTGCTCGAGGCGATCGGGAGCGAGAGCGCGAACATCCCGGGCGGCAGCGCCGACGCCGGCACGCGCCGCTTCAGCGTGAAGACGAGCGGCAGCTACCGCACGGTCGAGGAGGTGCGCAACACCGTCGTGGGCGGCGACGGCCGCTCGATCGTCACCCTGGGCGACGTGGCGCGCGTGCAGTGGGACCATTCCGACCTGCGCCACATCGGGCGCTGGAACGGCCAGCGCGCGGCGTTCGTGACCGCGAACATGCGGCCGGGCGAGCGCATCAACGCGGTGCGCGACCGCATCTGGCGCGAACTCGACGCGTACGAGAAGACGCTGCCCCCGGGCGTCCGGCTCGCGCGGCCGTTCGACCAGAGCCTGAACGTGAACCACCGGCTCGCGCGGCTCGGCGAGGACTTCGCGCTCGCGATCCTGCTCGTGCTCGTCACGCTGCTGCCGCTCGGCACGCGCGCGTCGCTCGTCGTGATGATCTCGATCCCGCTGTCGCTCGCGATCGGCGTGGCGCTGCTGCAGCTCACGGGCTTCAGCATCAACCAGCTGAGCATCGTCGGTTTCGTGATCGCGCTCGGCCTGCTCGTGGACGACTCGATCGTCGTGGTCGAGAACATCGAGCGCTTCCTGCGCGCCGGGGTGCCGCGTGAGAAGGCGGCGATCGCCGCCACGAAGCAGATCTCGATCGCGGTGCTCGGCTGCACGGCCACGCTCGTGGCGGCGTTCATCCCGATCTTCCTGCTGCCCGGCAACGCGGGGAAGTACATCGCGAGCCTGCCCGCCGCGGTCGTGTACACGATCCTCGCGTCGCTCGCGGTGTCGCTCACGATCGTGCCGTTCCTGTCGTCGCGCATGCTCGTCGCGCACGCGAACCCCGAAGGCAACCGGATCCTGCGCGCGCTCAACCGCGGCATCGACCTGACCTACGGCCGGTGGCTGCACCGCGCGATCGCGGCGCCGCGCCGCACGCTGCTCGCGGCCGGGGCGCTGTTCGCGCTCAGCTTCGCGCTCGTGCCGGTGATCGGCTTCAGCCTGTTCCCCAAGGCCGACACGCCGCAGTTCCTCGTGCGCATCACCACGCCGCAGGGCTCGAGTCTCGCCGAGACCGACCGCGCCGCGCGCTTCGTCGAGGGCGTGCTGCGCGGGCGTCCGGAGGTGACGGACGTGGTCACCAACGTCGGGCACGGCAATCCGATGATCTACTACAACGTGTCGTCGGAGAACGAGCGGGCGAACTTCGCCGAGCTGTTCGTGCGGATCCGCGAGTTCGATTCGCGCCGTACGCCGGCGGCGTTCGATTCGCTGCAGCGGATCTTCGACGGCTACGCGAACGCGCGCATCGAGCTCAAGGCGTTCGAGAACGGGCCGCCGATCGACGCGCCGATCGCCATGCGCATCACGGGCGAGGATCTCGACACGCTGCGTGCCGTCGCCGCCGAAGTGCAGCGCACGATCGAGGGCACGCCCGGCACGTGGAACGTCGTGAACCCCGTGCAGCTGCGCACGACCGACCTGCGCGTGGACGTGGATTCGCGCAAGGCCGGGCTGCTCGGCGTGCCCACCGTCGAGGTGGACCGCGCGGTGCGCATGGCGCTCGCGGGGTTCGAGGCGGGCTCGGTGCGCGAGGCCGACGGACAGGACTACGCGATCCGCGTGCGCCTGCCCTCGGATCCGCGCGCGGTGCACCTCGCGCGCAGCTTCGACGGCGCGCCGTCGCTCGAGGCGCTCGACCGGCTGTACGTGACGTCGGTGACCGGCGCGGCGGTCCCGCTGCGCCAGGTCGCGAACCTGCGGCTCGAGTCGAGCACGCCGATCATCCAGCACTACGCGAAGGCGCGGTCGGTGACGGTGTCGGCGAACGTGCGCTCGGGCGAGAACACCGACAAGGTCACGAAGCAGGTGCTCGCACGGCTCGAGGCGCTGAAGCTGCCCGCGGGTTACCGGATCATCCCCGCGGGCGAGATCGAGAGCCGCGAGAGAGCTTCGGCGGGCTCGGTACCGCCATCATCCTCACGGTGTTCATCATTCTCGCGATCCTCGTGCTGGAGTTCGGCACGTTCCGCAGCACCCTGATCGTGGCGTCGGTGATCCCGCTCGGCGTGGTGGGCGGCTTGATCGCGCTGTTCGTGTCGGGCTACTCGCTGTCGTTCACCGCCATGATCGGGTTCATCGCGCTCATCGGCATCGAGATCAAGAACAGCATCCTGCTCGTGGACTTCACGAACCAGCTCCGCGAGAAGGGGGCTCGGCGTGCGCGAGGCGGTGGAGGAGGCGGGCAAGATCCGCTTCCTGCCGATCCTGCTCACCACGCTCACCGCGATCGGCGGCCTGCTGCCGCTCGCGCTGCAGCGCTCGAGCCTGTACTCACCGATCGCGAACGTGCTGATCGGCGGGCTGCTCAGCTCGACGCTGCTCGCGCGGCTCGTCACACCGGTCGTCTACACGCTGCTGGCGCCGAACGTCGCCGTGAAGACGGCGGCGGAGCGTGGCGAGCCCGATGTGACCGAGGGGCCGTTGCCCGTGCACTAGCGCCGCGAGGAGCCTCGGCGCAGCAGTGCGTCGAGGCTCCACGGTCCCGGACCGGCGGCCGAGAGGTAGAGCCAGATGAAGCAGAAGAGCACCGCGTCGAGACCGCCGTTCTGGATCGGCAGCGCCCCGCGCGGCTGGTGGAACTGGAAGTAGGCCACCGCCATCTCGCCGGAGAGCAGGAACGCCACCGGCCGGGTGAAGAGCCCGAGCAGCATCAGCGCCCCGCCGAACACCTCCAGCACGCCGCCGATCCAGACCTGCGTGAACGGCGCCGCCGTGGCGCCGCCCGGCATCGCCATCGGCCAGCCGTACAGCTTCACGGTGCCGGGGAACAGGAACGTGAAGCCCGCCACCATCCGCAGCACGCTCAGCAGTGGCGGTGCGAAACGCGCGGCGTTCCGGCTGTTGCGTTCGAGGTGCATTCGTACCTCCGAGGGTGAGGAAGATTCCATGCGGCGCCTGCGGCCCCCGCAACATGCCTCGCCGGGGCGCCGGGGCCAAGCCCCGAGTGCGTGGCCCGCCGGGAGGAATCCTTTCGTGATCCCGGCATTGCGACCAGGGGCGGGCTGGGCCTACCTTCACGGCGGTGCCGCCCCCGAGCCCCGGCAGTCGGTCCGCGCCGTTTCGTGGACCGATCCCATGGAGGAGTTCGCTCATGCGTCCCTCGCTCACCTTGGCGCTCGCCGTCGCGGCCCTGGTCGCGTGCACGGCCCCCGCGCTCGCATCGGAACCGGCGGCCACCGACTGGGCCGGTTCCCATCCCATCCCGGCGCTCGACGCGCCGCGTCCCGCGGACGATCCGCTGCAGATGCTGCCGACGGTGCGTCGCACCACACCGCGCTTCGCCGCCGGCACGGACGGCGGACCCGCGGGCGACTGGAGCCTGGTCGGGCCGCAGGCCGGCGCCGAACGCTTCCAGCCCGGCGTGATCGTGGACCCGGTACGCGGGCGACTGCTCGCGTTCGGCGGTGCCGACGACGCGCTGCAGGCCACGACCTGGGCGTTCACGTTCTCGAGCGGACTCTGGACTCCGCTCACGACCGCGGGTACCGCGCCTCCGGCGCGCCGGCTGCACGGTGCCGTCTACGACCCGCTCGGCGATCGCATGATCGTGTTCGGCGGACTCGGCGCGTCCGGTCCGCTCGACGACGTCTGGCAGCTCTCGCTCGCAGGCACGCCCACGTGGTCGCGCATCGTCACCACGAACTCGCCCGGCGCGCGCGCGGCGTTCGCCGCGACGTTCGACGCGGCCGCGAACCGGCTCGTCGTCTACGGCGGCTACGTGCCCGACTCGGCGTACTTCAACGCCGATGCGCACGTGTGGGTGCTGCCGCTGGCGGGGACGCCCGAGTGGACCGACATCACGCCGTCCGTTCCGGGACCTTCGCCGCGGTTCGGCTTCGCGGGTGGTTGGGACGGCGCGTCGCGTTCGCTGTACGTGTTCGGCGGGCTCGATTCCACCGAGAGCGGGGAACTGTGGCGGCTTTCGCTCGCGGGCACGCCCGCGTGGAGCCTGGTCGCCGCGGAAGGTTCGGCCGCGCCGTCGCCGCGCGCGTGGGCGACCGCGGGATTCGATCCCGTGTCGCAGCGCTTCGTGCTCTACGGCGGTCACAGCACGTCGTGGGACGACCCGAACGCGTACTGGGCCACGGTGACCGTGGGGCGACGTGTGGACGATCGCGCCGAACGCCGCGGATCCCGCGTGGACCGACGTCACGCCCGATCCGAACATCATGCCGCGCTGGGCCGCGGGCGGCGCCGTCTCGCCGGCCGGTGATCTCTACGTGGTCGGCGGCGTGAACGAGCACTACTCGCTGCTGGCCGACGTGTGGAAGCTGCACGTGGCCGGGCCGCACGTGTGGCAGGGCTACGAAGACCTCTACCCGCCGCGCCTGCAGGAAGTCATGGTGCTGGATCCCACGCGCCACCGCCTGGTCGCGATGGGTGGAACCGACGGTTCGTATCGCAACGACGTGTACGTGCACGCGCTCGATTCCGGCCGCGGCTGGGCGCCGGTGAACCCGACCGGCGCCAGGCCGGCGCCGCGCCGCCTGCACACCGCGATCTGGGACACCGGCAACGACCGCATGCTGGTGTTCGGTGGATTCGACGGCGGGTTCTACAACGACGTCTGGGAGCTGGCGTTCTCGGGCGCCGGGGCGGCGTGGAAGCAGCTCGATCCCACGGGGACGCCGCCTTCGCCGCGCGCGGGCCACGTGGCGATCTACGATCCCGTCGGCCAGCGCATGATCGTGTCGCACGGTTACGACGGCGTGACTTCGCCCAACTTCCGGGTCGCGGACACCTGGGCGCTGTCGCTGTCAGGCCCGCTCGTGTGGACCCGGCTCGACGCCGCCGCACCGCCGCCCGCGCGTTCGAGCGCCAGCGCCGTCTACGACGCGGCGCGCCGGCGCCTGGTGCTGTTCGGTGGCACCACTCCGAGCTACCGGAACGACGCCTGGGCGCTCGACCTGGCCGGGGCGCCGGTGTGGTCCGCGATCGCACCCGCAGGCACGATCGCGGCGCGCGAGGAGCACGGCGCCGTGTACGACGTGGCCCGGGACCGCATGGTGATCTTCGGCGGCTACGACCAGGCGATGCCGTACTACCACCTGCTCGGCGACCTCGCGGCGCTGACGTTCGACGGCACGTCGGCGTGGTGGGGGCTCGAGCCGGCCGGCGCACAGCCGTCGCCGCGCTGGGGCATGAAGACGGTCTACGATGCCGAGGCCGACGGCATGTGGCTGTACGGCGGCTGGGACGGCAGCTACTCGCAGCAGCTCTGGTTCCTGCAGTGGCCGAATCCCCAGCCCCCGGCGTTCGTGGCCACGACCCAGGCCGCCGGACTCGCCGACCGCGCCGCGCTCGAGTGGCAGCTGCCCGCGCTGGCCCGCAATGCCGCGCTCGTGCAGCGCAGCGACGACGGCGTGCACTGGCGGCCGCTGGCGCGCCTGCTGCCGCACGCACTCGCGCTGCCGTTCACCGACCGCACCGTCGCGGCGGGCCGGGCGTACGCCTACCGCACGGTCGTGACCGCCCGGGGTGGTGACATGGCATCGCAGGCGGTGTGGGTGAACGATCCCGGGCGGAACCACGGACGTGGCGCCCGGTGTCGCCAGCGCGGTTCGCGCTGCGGCACGGCGGGGCCCCGCGGCGCCGGACCGGCGCCGTGGCGGTGCGCTGCGACCCGCTCGCGGCGCGGCGAGTCCGGGCACGTGCTCGAACTGCTCGACGTGGCCGGCCGCGTGCGCGACGCGCGCACGCTGCTCCGGAGCGGGCCGGGGGAGACAGCGCGTCGAACTCGGCGATTCGGGCTCGAGGCCGCGGGCGTGTACTTCGCTCGGCTCGTGCAGGGGCCGCGCGTCGCCACGCTCAAGGCAGGTCGTGCTGCGCTAGACTACCGTGCGAATCACGCGCCGCCCCGCCGGACACGTGCCGGCGGGGCGGTGTCGTTGCCGCCTCACGCTCGCGATTCTTCGCCACGATCGAGGACACCTCCATGGCCGCGCCCCACCGCCTCGCCGTTCCGCTCTTCGCCCTGCTGGCTCGCGCTCGCGTCCGCGTCCGTGCATGCGTCGGCGCCGGACCGGCCGCTGCCACCCGTGCTGCGGAGCACGGGCCGCGTGCTCGACGTGCGCGAGAACGGCATCCTGCGGCGCGGCGGGTGGACCGCCGATCCTTCCGTCGCGCTGGACGAACTGGTTGGTCGGGTCCGGCGCGGGTCCCGCGCGCGTCACGTTCGTCTCGGACCTGCGATTCGCTCACCCTCGAAGTCGTGCCCGGCCGGCCGCGCGACTTCGTGGTGCAGCTCGCCGACTCGTCCCGCTGCGCGACGCGCGTCACCTGCCTCGCGGGGCTCGTGCGGACCGGCGGAGGAAGCGGCCCGGTGGAAGTGCCGTTGCACTGGAGCCGGAATCACAAGCCGGTCGTTCGCGCCCGCGTCAACGGCTCGAAGGAACTGGACCTGCTGCTCGACACCGGCGCCACGGACCTGACGCTGTACCGCTCGGGGGACTGCGCAAGCTGGGCGGCATCGTCACCGACGGCGAGGTCCTGAACGCAGGGCTCGGGTGGCGCGGCCGTGAGGCGCACGCTGCCGCTCGAACACGCTCGAGCTCGGGCCGCTGCGGATCGAGGGGCTGCCGCTCACGGTGGTCGAATCCCAACTCGAGCCCGTGGACGGCATCGTCGGCTACCGCGCCTTCGCCGACCGTACGCTCGAGTTCGACTTCGAACGCCGGGTGCTGGTCGTGCACGATTCGCTGCCCGCACTGCCCGCCAGCCTTCTCGCGGTTGCCGCTGCTCTGGAACGGCACGCTGCACGCCGTGCCGGTGCGCCTGCGCACCGCACGGGGCATGTTCGACGTGCCGCTGGTCGTGGACACCGGACTCAACGGGACGTTCACGCTCGGCGCCGCGACCTCGGCGCGGCTCGGCCTGCCCGAAGGGGTGCACGCCTCGGGCTGGTCGAAGGGCAAGGGACTCGGCCCGAAGGGCCTGCGGTTCCAACGCCTGCGCTTCGACGCGCTCGAGCTCGGAGCCACCACGCTGCCGAAGATCCCGGCTTTCGCGGTCGCGGCGACGGACACCGGTGCGCGCGTGGGCGACCTGCTCGGCACCGAAGTGCTGCGCCGGTTCCGCGTCTTCCTCGACTATCGCGGCAACGCGCTCGTGCTGGCGCCGAACCGCGACCTGCGCAAGCCGTACCGCCACGGCGGTGGGGGAGGTTCGGGCTCCGGGGCCGCCGTCGTGATCGCGATCCTGGTGGCGCTCGGTGCGGGCTCGAACGCGGCTCGCAACCGCAGGCCGCCGGAGCTTTGACACCTTCGTGGAGCCGCGGCTACGGTCGCGCGCCCCGGCGCGGCGCCGGGGTAGACCGCAGCGGAGAGAGCTGATGCCCACTTCCGAACACTGGCAGATCCCGCGCGTCGTGGACGCGATGGCGTTCGCGAATCCCGCGAGCGTGCTCGACGTGGGCTGCGGCTACGGCAAGTACGGCGTGCTCGCTCGCGAGTACACGCCCGCCACGCGCGTGGACGCCATCGACATCGCGCCGCCGCGCTACCCGGTGTACGACCACTTCTACGAAGGCGACCTGCGGCAGATCGCGACGCTGCTGCCGAAGGACGCGCCGCGCTACGACCTGGCGCTGTGGCTCGACGTGATCGAGCACCTCGAGAAGGACGAAGCCTGGGCGGTGCTCGACCAGCTGGTGAAGACCGCGAAGACCGTGCTCGTGACCACGCCGTTCGGGTTCCGGCCGCAGGAGATCCCGGGCCTGCCGTTCGAGACGCACCGCTCCGGCTGGTACCCGTGGGAGTTCTCGAAGCGCTATCGCGTGCTGCGCTCGCAGACGTTCCCCGGCCACTTCTCGAAGTACCTGCGGCTGCCGCGGCTCTGGCAGGTGCTCGTGCTGCTGTCGGCGCGCTGACCTCCCGCATGCCGCGCCTCGTCGTCCTCGACGCGCTCGGGCTGGTCTACCGCTCGTACTACGCGTTCATCGGCCGGCCGCTGCGCAACAGCCGCGGTGAGAACACGTCGGCGATCTTCGGCATGGGCAACGTGCTGCTCAAGCTGCGGCGCGAGCTCGCGCCCGACCTCTGGGCGCTCGCGTGGGACGGCCCGGGCCCGACGTTCCGGCACGAGATGTACGAGGAGTACAAGGCGCACCGCCCGCCGATGCCCGAGGACCTCGTCACGCAGCTCGATCCCGTCGAGGAGCTCGCGCGCTGTCTCGGGCTGCCCGTGATCGAGAAGCCGGGCATGGAGGCGGACGACGTCATGGCCACGCTCGCCCGCACCGGCGCCGAGGCGGGCTTCGAAGTCGTGCTCGTGACCGGCGACAAGGACATGCTGCAGGTCGTGAACGACCGCGTCACCGTGCTCGCTCCCGCGGGCAAGGGCGACGAGATGAAGCGCATGGATCCCGCCGCGGTGCGCGAGAAGTGGGGTGTCGGACCCGGCCACATCCGCGACGTGCTCGCGCTGATGGGCGACTCGTCGGACAACATTCCCGGCGTTCCGGGCGTGGGCGAGAAGACCGCGGTGGAGCTGCTCGGCCAGTTCGAGTCGCTCGAAGACCTGTACGCGCGCCTCGACGAGGTGAAGAAGCCCGCGCTCAAGAAGAAGCTCACCGAGCATCGCGAACTGGCGTTCCTGTCTCGCGAACTGGCCACGGTGCGCGACGCGCTCGAACTGGGCGTGGCGCTCGACGAACTGCGCGTCGCGCCCGTGCGCCGCGACGACCTCCTGGCGTTCGCGAAGCGCTGGGAAGTGCGCCGGCTCGAGAGCGTCGCGCGCGAGCTGGGCGTGAGCGCCGACGAAGCCGGTGCGAGCGCGCCGTCGCGGCCCGCCGAGCGTCGCGGCAGCGCGGCCGAGGTGGCCCCGCCGGCCGCGGGAGCCGACCTGTTCGCCGACGCGCGGCCGGCGCCGCCCGAGCCCACGATCGCGCGGGCGAGCGGGCCGCTGCCCGCCGCGCTGCGCGCCGAACCGCAGGGCGACCTGTTCGCGGCGGCCGCCGCCGAAGCCGCGCCCGCGGACGCGCCGACGCTCGAGGCGCTCGCGGCCCGGCTGCACGAGGTGCGCGCGCGTGCGCTGCACGGACTCGCGCTGGTGCCCGTGGTGTTCGGCGACGAACCGCGCCACGCCTCGCTCGTCGGGCTCGCGCTCGCCGCGCGCGACGGCACGGCCGCGTACCTGCCGCTCGCGCACGAAGGCGGCCCCAACTTCGCGATCGAGCAGGTGCGCGAGTGGCTCGGGCCCGCGCTCGCCGACCCGGCGATCGCCAAGGTGGCGCCCGATCTCAAGGCCGCCGTGCACACGCTCGCGGCGCACGGCCTGCCGTGCACCGGCGGCACGTTCGACCTGCACCTCGCGTCGTTCGTCTGCGATCCCGAGCGCGACCATTCGCTCGAACGGCTCGCGGCCGACGTGCTCGGCGTGCCGCTCGCGAGCATCGAGCCCGCGCAGGTGCGCGGCCGCTCGCGGCTCGGTCCCGGCGCGACGCCCGTCGCGCACGCGGCCGGCGCGGGCGAGCGCATGGCCGCCGCGTGCTGGCCGCTCGAAGCGGCACTGCGCGCGCAGCTCGAGGCGCGCGAGCAGTGGGCGCTGTACGCCGGGCTCGAGCACCCGCTGATCGAAGTGCTCGCGAGCATGGAACGCGCGGGCGTCGCGCTCGACGTGGACGTGCTGCGCACGATGTCCGCGGACGCGGCGCGCGACATCGCCGCCCTCGAGACCACGCTGCACGCGCTCGCCGGCGAGCCGATCAACCTGGCGAGCGGCCCGCAGCTGGGCCGCGTGCTGTTCGAGAAGCTCGGCCTGCCCGCGAAGAAGAAGACCAAGACGGGCTGGTCCACCGACTCCGAGGTGCTCGACGAGCTCGCCACGCTGCACGAGTTCCCGAAACGCCTGCTCGAGTGGCGCGCGCTCACCAAGCTGCGCTCGACCTACCTCGAGGCGCTGCCCAACAGCGTGGACCCGGCCGACGGCCGCGTGCACACGAGCTTCGAGCAGACCGGCGCCGCCACCGGCCGGCTGTCGTCGTGGAACCCGAACCTGCAGAACATTCCCATGCGCACGCCGCTCGGTCGCGGCATCCGGCGCGCGTTCGTGGCCGCGCCCGGCTGCGTGCTGGTGGGTGCGGACTACTCGCAGATCGAACTGCGGGTGATGGCGCACCTGTCGGGCGACCCGCAGCTGCGCGAGGCGTTCGCGAGCGGCGAGGACATCCACTCGAGCACCGCGCGCCGCATCTTCAAGCTCGCGGGTGACGTGCCCGCGGAGCTGCGCTCGCGCGCGAAGGTGGTCAACTTCGGCGTCATGTACGGCATGGGCTCGCGCAGCCTGGCCCAGCAGATGGGCATCGAGCTCAAGGAGGCCAAGGCCTTCATCGAGGGCTACTTCGAGGTGTACGCCGGCGTGCGCGCGTTCCTCGACCGCACGGTCGCCGAGGCGCGCGAGCGGGGCTACGTCGAGACCCTGCTCGGGCGGCGGCGCTGGCTGCCGCAGCTGCGCGGCGGCGGGCTCGAGCGCAGCATGGCCGAGCGCGCGGCGATCAACACCCCGATCCAGGGCTCGGCGGCCGACCTGGTCAAGCGGGCCATGCTGAACGTGCAGAACGCACTGGCCCGGCACCCCGGGGCCCGGCTCCTGCTGCAGGTGCACGACGAATTGCTGCTCGAATGTCCGGAATCTGCGGCACAATCGGTGACGGAGATGGTGCGGCGGGAGATGGAGGGCTGCTACGCTCTGTCCGTCCCGCTGACCGTGTCGGCCGGTACCGGCCGCACCTGGTTCGACGTCCACTGAGCGAGGCCCCACGCATGTCCGACGCCCAGAAGCCGCGCCGTGCCCGCCCGGCCGACGAGCTGTTCATCGTCGGGCTGGTCGGCCGTGCGGGCAGCGGCAAGAGCACGGTCGCCCGTGCGCTGGCGGCGGCGGGAGCCCCGGTGCTCGACGCGGACGAGATCGGTCACGACGTCACCGATCACGATCCCGACGTGCGGCGCGCACTGCTCGCGGAGTACGGCCCGGCCGTGTTCCTCGAGGACGGCACGCTCCATCGCCGCCTCGTGGCCACCAAGGTGTTCGCCAACCCGGCGGCGCTCGAGCGGCTCAACGCGCTCGTGCACCCGCGCATCCTCAAGCGCATGCGGCTCGAACTCGCGCGCCTGGCCGAGGCCGGGCAGCGCGGCGCTGTGCTCGTGGACGCGGCGCTCATGCTCGACTGGGGTTTCGAACGCGAGTGCGACGCGGTGCTCGCGGTGGTCGCGCCCGAGGAGCAACAGGTCGCGCGCCTCGTCGCGGGCCGCGGCTGGACCGAGGCCGAGGCCCGGCGACGGCTCGCCGCGCAGAAGCCGAACGCGTACTTCGTGAGCGTCGCGGACGAGACGCTCGACAACCGGGGCACGGAAGCCGAACTCGCGGAAGCGGCACGCGGCGCGTTGGAACGCCTGCAGGCCGCCCGCGTCCGCGTGACGGGGTAGCGCCATGTGGTGGCTTCGCGTTCGTGAATACCTGCGCGAACTCGTGCGCGCCCTGATCGGTCAGCCGGCCGGCACGTGGGAGCGCACGCGCGGCGCCACGCAGCGCGCGGCCGAGCTGCTCGCGCTCGCGCTGTCCGAGGACGAACCCGTGCGGCGCGTGACGCTGCTGCGCGAGGCGCTCGCCGCGGGCGAGCGCCTGGGCGGCGAGAGCGGCGACATCGTGGTCATGGAGGCGTCGCTGCACCTGGGCGAGCGGCTGCGCGCGGCGGGCGAGCGCACGCAGGCGCTCACGCACTTCACGCGCGCGGTCGAGCGCAGCTTCCGCGTCGGCGACCCGGTCGGACGCCAGCGCCGCGCCGGCGTGCTGTCGCGGCTCGGCATCCTCGACCAGGAGGCGGGCGACACGGTGAGCGCGAAGGCGCGCTACGAGGAGTCGCTGCGCATCGGCGCGGACACCGATTCGGCGCTGCTGCTCGGCATGCTGACGCAGGCGGCGTTCAACCTCGGGCTCATCCAGAGTTCGGACGGCGACGACGGCGGCGCGCAGCGCAGCTGGTCGCGGGCGATGACGCTGGGCATGCGCGCGGGGCACCCGAGCGGCTGGGATCCGGCCGCGATCGCGGCGTTCAACCTGGGGCACCTCTACGAGAAGCAGGGCGACCACGTGCGCGCGCGGGAGACGCTGCGCCAGGTCGGGCGGATCGCCGAACCCGGCGGCACGCCGGTCGGGCTGATGGCGGCGGCCAAGGCGGCCATGGCGCTCGCGAGCCTCGCCGAGGCCGAGGGCCTGCCGGGCGAGGTCGAGGCCGAGGGACAGTTCGCGCGGGCCTGCGAACTCGGGCGCGCGAGCCGCACCGCCGACGGTTCGCTGGTCGCGGTGCAGTCGGCGCTCGCGCTCGCCGAGCACGCCGCGGTCGCCGGGCGCCCGGACGAGGCGCGCCGCCGGCTCGAGCAGTCGCTCGAATGGTCGGCCGCGTGCGAGGCGAAGGACGTGTCGCGCTACGTCGTGCTCGCGCGCATGCGGCTGGGGCAGACGCTGGCCGAGATGGGCGAGCACGCCGCGGCGGCGGAGCACCTCGCCGACGCGTACGCGCGCGGCCGCGCCGTCGAGGAACCGTGGGTGCGCGAACTGGCGGCGCAGGCCGCGTGCAGCCTGCACCGTGCGCTGTGCGCGCTGGGCCGCTGGGCCGAGGCGCGCACGCTCGCCGAGGACGCCGTCGCGTTCGCGGGCGGTCTCGACTCCGCCATGGGCCGCGGGCTCGCGGCGGCGGCGCTCTACGCGCAGGCGTTCCAGAAGCTGCACGACGGCGACCAGCCCGGTGCGCGGGCGCTGCTCGCCGGCGTCGCCGACCAGGGACTCGCGAGCGGCGCCGAAGTCGGCGAGCGCGTCGCGATCGACGCGCTGCTGCTGTCCGGGCACCTCGACCGCCAGGCCGGCCGGCTGCCCGAAGCGCTCGCGGGATTCCAGCGCGCCGCGCGCACGCTGCGCGACCACGAGGGCGCGGAATCGGCCGGGCTCGCCGCCACGGCGGCGCTGCACACCGGGCACGTGCTGCTCGCGCTCGAGCGCCCGCTCGAGGCGCGCTACGCGTACGAGAAGTGCCTCGGGCTCGGCCGGCAGAGCGGCACCGCGACCGGCCGCGCCGCCGCGGCGAACGCCGCGCTCAACCTCGCCTCGATGCTCGAGGACGAAGTGGGCGAGGGCCAGCGGCGCGAGTGGTACGGCGTCGCGATCGCGCTCGGCCGCTCGAGCCGCACCGCGCTCGGCGCGGACGTCGCGCGCAACGCCGAAAAGGGACTCGCTCGCCTCGACGGCGGGCCGCGCGACGACGACTGACGCCGCGCGATCGGGACGCCGCCCGGGCCGCTTTTGCGCCCCGGACGGTTTCTTCTTAAGGTGCGACCCGCTTCTGCGCAGCTCCGTCGTCCCACCCCGCGAGACCGCGTCCCATGCTCACGACCGCCGAACTCCACAAGCGCCTCGAACAGACCACCGCGAGCCTCGACGGTCTGCGGAGGTACCTTTGACATCGAAGCCTGCGCGCAGCGCGTGCCCGAGCTCGAATCGCGCATGGCGCAGCCCGGCTTCTGGGACCGGCAGGACGAGGCGCAGAAGGTCGTCGCGCAGCTGAAGACGACCAAGAAGACGCTCGACGACTTCGGCGCGCGCGCCTCGGCTCGCGACAACATCGCCGACCTGCTCGAGCTGGCGGAATCCGAGAGCGACGAGAGCATGCTCGCCGAGCTCGAGAAGGAACTCACGCAGCTCGAACGCCAGGTCGCCGATCTCGAGACGCGCAGCCTGCTCTCGGGCGAGCACGACCGGCTCGGCGCGATCGTGAACATCCACCCGGGCGCCGGCGGCACCGAGTCGCAGGACTGGGCCGAGATGCTCATGCGCATGTACCAGCGCTGGGGCGAGCGCAAGGGCTACAAGGTCACGCTGCTCGACCTGCAGGAAGGCGACGAGGCGGGCATCAAGGACGCGACGCTCGAGATCGACGGCGAGTACGCGTACGGCTACCTCAAGGCGGAGTCCGGCGTGCACCGGCTCGTGCGCATCTCGCCGTACGACGCGAACCAGCGCCGGCACACGTCGTTCGCCAGCGCGTCGGTCATGCCGATGCTCGACGACACGGTCACGGTCAACCTCGCGCCCGGCGACGTCCGCGTGGACACGTTCCGCGCCGGCGGCGCGGGCGGCCAGCACGTCAACAAGACCGAGTCGGCCGTGCGACTCACGCACATCCCGACCGGCATCGTCGTGCAGTCGCAGGGCGAGCGCAGCCAGCACCGCAACAAGGACGCGGCCATGAAGATCCTCATGTCGCGGCTGTTCCTGCACTACGAGGCGCTCGAGAAGGAAAAGACCGCGAAGATCGCCGGCGTCAAGAAGGACATCGACTTCGGCAGCCAGATCCGCTCGTACGTCATGCAGCCCTACACGATGGCGAACGACCACCGCACCGAGACCAAGATCGGCGACGTGCACGCGGTGCTCGACGGCGACATCGACGCGTTCATCGACGCTTACCTGAAGCAGAAGGATCCCCAGTCATGATCCCGGGACACATCTTCCGCGAGTACGACATCCGCGGCCTGCACGAGACCGAGCTGACCAACGAGACCGCCGAGGCGGTCGGGCACGCGTTCGCCACCGTGATCAAGCGCGAGGGCGGCACCCGTGTCGCGCTCGGTCGCGACGTGCGGCCGAGCAGCGTGCGGCTCGCCGAACACGCCGAGAAGGGCATGCTCGCCGCGGGGATCGCGGTCGAGCGCGTCGGCACGGTGCCGACGCCGGCGCTCTACTACGCGGTCGCCTCGCGCGGCCTCGACGGCGGCATGCAGATCACCGGCAGCCACAACCCGTCGGAGTTCAACGGCTTCAAGATGGCCAAGAAGAAGCTGCCGCTGTACGGCGCCGAGATCCAGGCCATGAAGCAGATGATCCTGAAGGGCGATCTCGAGAAGGGCGCCGGGAGCTGGACCGACAAGCCGGTGCTCGACGACTACCAGGCCATGCTGGTCGAGCGCTGCCGCTCGGCGAAGGGGCTCAAGGTCGTCATGGACTGCGGCAACGGCTGCGCCGGCACCGTGGTGCCGAAGGTGTTCGAGCGCATGGGGCACACGATCATCCCGCTCTACGCCGAACTCGACGGCACGTTCCCGAACCACCTGCCGGACCCGACCGTGCCCGCGCTGCTCGTGGACCTGCAGAAGAAGGTCGCCGAGACCGGCGCCGACCTCGGCATCGGTTTCGACGGCGACGCCGACCGGATCGGCGCGATCACGGGCAGCGGCCGCATCGTGTGGGGCGACCAGCTGCTCGCGCTGTTCGCGCGCGACGTGTTCACGCGCGTGCCCGGCGCCGAGATCATCTTCGACGTGAAGTGCTCGCAGGGGCTCATCGAGGACATCGCCGCGCACGGCGGCAAGCCGACCATGTGGAAGACCGGCCACTCGCTGATCAAGTCGAAGCTGCAGGAAACCGGTGCGCCGATCGCGGGCGAGATGAGCGGCCACATGTTCTTCAGCGAGGGCTTCTTCGGCTTCGACGACGCGCTGTTCGCGGCCGGCCGGCTGCTGCGCTACGTCGCGTCCACGGGCCAGTCGCTCGACGCGCTCGTCGCGAGCATTCCGCAGTACCACTCCACGCCCGAAACGCGTCTCGCCTGCGACGAGGACAAGAAGTTCGTGATCCCCGAGACGCTCAAGGCCGAGTTCGCGGGCAAGTACAAGGTGATCGACATCGACGGCGCGCGGGTCGAGTTCGGCGACGGCTGGGGACTCGTGCGGGCGTCGAACACGCAGCCCGTGGTCGTCGTGCGGTTCGAGGCGCGCACGCCCGAGCGCCTCGCCGAGATCCAGGCCATGATGATGGGCCCGCTCAAGCGCCTCGGCGTGGGCGAGGCGACCGGCCACTGAACCGCCGCTCCGATCGGCCGCTGCCGCGCGCGTTCTACGCGCGCGGCGCGGTGACGGTCGCGCGCGACCTGCTCGGCCGCGTGCTCGTGTGCGACGCGGGCGGGGTGCGGGTGGCGGGGGTGATCGCGGAGGTCGAGGCCTACCGCGCCGGCGGTGACCCCGCGAGCCACGCGTACCGCGGGGTGACGCCGCGCAATCGCGTCATGTTCGGTCCGCCCGGGCACGCGTACGTCTACTTCACGTACGGCATGCACCACTGCCTCAACCTGGTGTGCGAGCCCGAGGGGCGCGCCGCGGCGGTGCTCGTCCGCGCGCTCGAGCCGCTCGAAGGACTCGACGCGATGCGCGAGCGCCGGGGCGTGGACGACGTGCTCCGGCTGGCGCGCGGACCCGGCTGCGTCGCGCAGGCGCTCGCGCTCACGCGCGAGCACGACGGCGCCGACCTGCTCGCGGGACCCGTGCGCGTGCTCGACGGCCCGCGCGTTCGCCCGCCGGGCGGGATCGCGCGCGGCCCGCGCATCGGGATCCGCCACGGGCTCGATCGGGCGTGGCGGTTCTTCCGCGCCGGCGATCCGTTCGTGTCCGCCGGGGGAGCCGGAACCCGCCAAGCGGTTCGCCGCGGGCATGTTCCGCGTTGACACCCTTGCGCAGCCGTCCCTAGTATCCCGGCCTTCGAGCTCCGCACTGAGCGTTGACCGTGCATACGTGCCGCCCGTCGGGGTGGACCGTGCCGTCCGCCCGGTCACGTCCCCGTCATAAGAGAAACGGTTGAAAGGAGTGCCATGAGCCCTTCGCGCAGGGTTCTGCCGCTTGCGCTGATGACGCTGTCGCTGGCTGTCTGCCTGGCCGCGCCTGCTTTCGCGCAGTTCTACGATCCCGTGCTTCGCACCTCCGGGCTCGACGAGAAGTTCGCCGCCAGTCCGCGCCTGCTCGGCATGGGCGGGCTCGGCCTCGCCGTCGCCGACCGCGATCGCGAGCTTTCGCTCTGGGACCTGGCCGGCAACCCGCTCGGGCTGTGGGCGGACGATTCGTCCTCCACGCTCAAGCTGGGGCCGCGCACGGGTTCGCTCTCCGGCGCTCACGACCTCGGTGCCTCGCGCCAGCGCGAGGACGCCGCGGCGCGCCAGACCGGCTTCCCGTTCGAGGTCGTGCATCGCGACGCCAAGGGACGTGCCTTCGGTCTCATGGGCTCGATGCAGTCGGTGCGGCACGACACGCCGTTCGCCGAGAACATCGAGATGCGCCGCTCGGTCAACGAGCCGAACGTCACCGGCATCGTGACGGGACCGTTCCCGTTCGTGCTGCGGGACAAGGCCCGTTACGCGCTGCGCCTGCACTTCGCCAGCGAGCACCTGCGCGACGAGTTCCGACTGTTCGTGTCGAACCCGACCGGCGAGTACCTGTCGCAGGACGGCATGGTGACGACGCCGCCGAACTTCTTCGTGCCCGACGAGTACAAGGTGAAGACGCGCTCGTTCGGCGCCGGCATGTCGTACCCGCTCGGCAAGAAGCACACGCTCGCGATCATGGCCGACGCCATGCACCAGGAGCTCAAGGGGCTCAACGAGGGCGGCCGCTACAGCGCCGAGCTGACCGAGTCGCGCCCGAGCAAGCTGGGGCAGGCGTCGCTGGTCGGCGCGTTCTCGCCCAGCCTGAGCTACGCCGTGGACGGGCGGGGCTGGATCTCCGAGGCGCCGCAGGACTGGCGGTTCAGCATCTCGGCCGGCGTCGGCGGCATCCCGCTCGCGGGCCGCGGCCGCTACCTCGAGCGTGAGGAGAAGGGCAGCGCCCTGGACTCGCGCGTGCGCTGGAAGACCGGCAAGGTCGCGCTCACCGGCCAGCTCTGGACCGGCGCGAGCAAGCTGAACATCAAGGCGCCGCACCCGAACGACATGTCGTCGTTCAACCGCTTCGTCAGCTCGATCTGGTACCGGGTCGGCGCCGACACGCTGTGGCTGCCGGATTCGATCCGCACCGACGAACTCCGCCGCTACGCGTTCGGCTACGGCGCGGGTGCGTCGTACCAGTTCACGCGCGGCGTCGCCGGCGTCGAGTGGAACTGGTCGCGCGACCTGACCACCGACGCGTACACGGGCGAGGGCCCGAAGGCCGTCGCGTACGACCTGCGCGCGGGCGTCGAGTATCGCTGCACCCCGATCGTCACCGGCCGGCTCGGCTGGGGCGCGCACTGGACGGACGACGACGACTTCACGCTGGCGAATGAGTTCGTCGGCCAGTCGGTGTCGGCCGGGCTGGGCCTGACGCCGCCGCGCGCGAAGTGGGTGCTCGAGACGGGCTACACGTTCGGCTGGTGGGGGAGCGACTTCCAGGACCCGGACAATCACCGGGGCACCCGCCAGCAGCTGGTCACGCAGCTGCGCTGGGCCTTCTGATCGCCCGACCCGGCACCGCGAGAAAAATCGAAGCCCCGGTGAAAAGGTGTTGACCTTTCACCGGGGCTTTCCGATAGTATGAACCGACCGGGCGGCAGGCACCGCTCCAGAACGTCGTACCCTTCGGTGCCTCGCATGCGCCGTCTTTTTTTTGCGGCGACCCACCACTCACCGCCGGTCCACCGTTCGTCCATCCCTCCGAGATCCGCGCCGGTGTCGCCGTTCGCCCCGTCTGGCGAGCGGAACGCTAGGCTCGCGAACGAGTTGAAGCCGGAAATTGCGTTGACACCAAGGGGGGGAGTTGGCACTTTGTGCCAGATTTTTCCCCAACCATTCGGGCCGCAATCCTCAAGAGGGTCCTGACTCATGCGTATGTACGCCAGACGTTTCATCGCGGCTGTCACCGTCGCGGCGATTTCGCTGGCGCTGGCGCTTCCCGCGCTCGCCCAGCAGAAGCCTCCCGCGTCGTCCGCCCCGCGACCGGCATCCACCGCTCCCGCCAAGCCCACGACGGCTGCACCGGCCAAGCCCACGACGGCCGCGCCGGCGCGTCCTGCGGCGGCGGCCCCGGCGAAGCCCGCCGCAGCTGGTGCGGGCGTCGGCAAGGTCGCGGGTCGCGCGCTCGAGCGCGGCAAGGATCCGCTCGGCTTCGCGAACGTGATCGTGCTCGGCACCAAGCAGGGCACGATGACGGACGAAAACGGCAACTTCACGATCCCCGGTGTGCCGGTCGGTACGCAGCAGGTCAAGCTGATGGCGATCGGCTTCGACCCTGTGATCCAGACCGTGCAGGTGAACGCCGGCCAGACTTCGATCGTGAACTTCTCCGTCGGCGCCTCGAAGACGGTGACGACGGTGCAGGAAGTCGAAGTGCGCGCGGAGAAGAAGATCGACACGAAGTCCTCCGCGACGAAGCAGACGATCACCGCCGAGAAGCTGAAGGAAATCCCGGTGGACAACCTGAGCCAGGCCGTCGCCACCAAGGCGGGCATCGTGGCGCAGGGCGGCCAGCTGCACTTCCGTGGCGGCCGTGGCGGTGAGGTGAAGTTCCAGTTCGACGGTGTCGAGGCCACGGACCCGGCGTTCGGCGGCAGCGCGAACATCGCCGGCCTCGCCGTCGCCGGCACGGACGTCATCTCGGGCGGCTTCGACGCCGAGTACGGCAACGCGCTCTCGGGCGTCGTCGCCGTGACCACGAAGGAAGGCACGGACCGCTTCGGCGGCGACGTGCGCTGGGACACGGACCGCTACGGCGACCCGACCAAGACCTTCGACAACTACGACCGCTTCCAGTTCGGCGTCGGCGGCCCGACCCCGATCCGCAACCTCACGTACTTCCTGACCTACGAAGGCACCTGGCAGGACACGTACCTGCGGTCCACGCTGACGCACCCGAGCCGCACGCTGCTCGACTTCATCCAGCTCGGCAACCGCCAGAACAACCAGATCAACACGAACTTCAAGCTTGCGTACCGCATGAACCCGCGGAACAAGTTCACGTTCGAGACGATCAACAACCGCACCGTCGCGACCCCGTACAACCACATGTGGTCGCGCAAGGGGTACGTCGCGATCACGTACGACACGCTCCGCAACTCGGTCGGACAGGTCGAGCGGCTCAACCCGCGCTACGGCTCGTGGTCGCCGCTCAAGATGGACTCGACCTACCAGCCGATGAACATGCCGGACCACATGCCGACGACGGACGACCGTTACCAGCAGTTCACGGCCGTCTGGACGAACCAGCTGTCGGACAAGAGCGTGTGGACGACGCGCCTCTCGAGCCTGAACTTCAACACGCTCATCTCGGTGGGTGGCAAGGAGCCGTGGGAGTACGACACGCAGAACCCGTTCTACTGGACGGGCAACACGGTCATCGGCACCGAGAACAACATCTACTTCGCGACGCACGGTGATTTCCCGACGTACGTGCACCGCCGCACGAACGTGTACAACCTCAAGACCGACTTCTCGACGCGCCGCTGGAAGCAGCACACGATGAAGACGGGCATCGAGGCCAAGTACAACCGCGTCGAGAACCTGTCGCTCACGTCGCCGAACGCCGAGTCGAACGGCCTGCCGGGCGCGGTGCGCTCGGAGTACGTGAACTTCAATCCCGAAGGCGCGGCCTACGTGCAGGACCGCTGGGAGTTCGAAGGTCTCGTGCTGAACGCCGGCATCCGCTTCGACCTGTTCACGCCCGGCGACCAGATCTCGAGCGTGGACCTGCGCTCGGGCGATCGCTACAAGAAGCAGTTCAGCCCGCGTCTCGGCATCGCCTACCCGGTGTCCGATCGCGACGTGCTGAGCTTCCACTACGGCTGGACGTTCCAGACGCCCGCGCGCTCGTTCATCTTCGAGAACCGCGGCATCAGCTCCACGGTCGGCATCCGCGGCAACCCCGACCTCGAGCCCGAAACGAACATCGCGTACCAGGCCGGCGTGCAGCACCTGTTCTCGAAGGACATCTCGGGCACGTTCTCGGTGTTCTTCAAGGACATCTACGGCCTGATCACGGTGCGCCAGGAGCGTGACGAGAACGGCAACCTGATCAGCGTGTACTACAACGGCGACTACGCGTCGGCGCGCGGCTTCGAGACCAGCATCTCGAAGAGCTTCAGCCACAAGTTCTCGGCCGACATCAGCTACACGTACTCGATCGCCACCGGCGTCGCGTCGGACCCGAACCAGGCGCTGCAGTTCTTCAACGGCGGCCGGCTCTACCTGCCGATCGCGGAGCAGGCGCTCGACTGGGACCAGCGCAACACGGTCAACATCAACGCCACCGTGCGTGACCCGGGCAAGTGGGGCCTGCGCATGCTGTGGTCCTACGGCTCGGGCTTCCCGTTCACGCCGACGTTCCGCAACGATCGTCGCCCGGACCCGGTGCTGAACAACTCGCGCCGGCAGCCGAGCGAAGCGCGGCTCACGCTCGACGGCGACAAGTTCTACCGGATCTGGGGCCAGAACGTGATGCTCTTCGTGGACGCGCGCAACGTGCTCGACTCGAAGAACATCTCCAGCCTCGGCCAGGGCTCGGCGCCGAATCCGTACGTGAACGCGGCCGGCAATGACTACCTCATCTACTACACCGAGACGGGCCGTGCGGGTGGTGCCTACCTGCAGGACATCAACGGCGACAACGTCCTCGACTGGGTGCCGGTGCACGACCCGCGCGTCTTCGAAGAAGGCCGCAACGTGCGCATGGGCATCAGCCTGAGTTTCTAGTGGCACCGGGAATGCACAAGGAGCTGCGTGGAATGAATCGAACGATCGCTGGATTGCTCCGAGCCGGTCTCGCCGCGCTGTTCCTGGCGGCGCTGGCCGCGCCGGCATTCGCGAAGCTGCCGGAGAACGACCCCGAGTGGCAGGACATCCTGCAGCTCGAGGCCGAGCACGGCGTGGGACCGCTGGCCGCGCAGGGCGGGCGACAGGCGCGTCCGACGGACATCCCGGACATCTTCGGACCGGGTGCCGTGCTCACCGTCGGCAACGTGTTCATGAAGTGCACGAACTACGGCCTCGACGGCAACCCGTTCACGTACGTGTCGAGCGATCCGTCGGGCCAGTGGCCCGGCTCGTCCGCGATCGAGTACCTCAACCTGCTGGGCATCGCGGTCGGCGGCGTGAATCCGTTCGCGTCCGATCCGCTCGCCGTGCGCCGCGTGAGCCTGACCACCGAGTGGCGTCCGCCGACGCTCGATCCCGAGGACCGCATGTACCGGTCCTACGACGGCATCGTGAACGGCACGCGCTTCGTGAACGACGACAGCGACATCGATCCCGACGATCCGCAGGGTGGTGGGCGCTACGACGAGGACTTCCTCGACGGCCGCGACAACGACGGTGACGGCCGCATCGACGAGGACTTCGCCGCGATCGGCCAGCAGATGTACACGTGCGTCATGCGCGACGACACGCAGCAGGCCATCCAGGCCGCCGCGGCCGAGCGCCACGTGCCGCTGGGCCTCGAGTGCCGCAAGAGCGACTGGGCCTACTCGATTCCCGGCTTCACGGACTTCAACGTGGTCCAGTACGACTTCTTCAATCGTTCGGGCCACGTGATCGATTCGCTGTTCATCGGCTTCCGTACCGACATGGACTGCGGCCCGATCGAGAAGGCGAACTACTTCTCGGACGACTTCAACCTGCCGCAGTACCCGCAGGGCGACTTCATCATCCAGACGAAGTCCACCGACCTGCGGCTCCAGCCGGCCAGCGACCGTCCCCAGGTCAACGACGTGTCGCGCGACTCGGCGCTCTGCACGCACTACATGGTGCGCGCGCAGGGCTGGTCCATCACGGACGACGACGGCGACGAGAACAAGACGAACGGCATCGGCTCGATCATGCTGATCAACCACACCGTCGACCCAACGGGCGTCAACGGTCCGATCCGCGTGGCGATGCACTCGTTCCGCTCGTTCACGGGCGGCACGCCCTACACGCAGGGCGGCAACCCGACCATCGACCAGCAGCGCTTCGAGCTCATGGCCAGCGGCGAGAACGTGGACCAGGAAACCGGGTTCATCACTCAGCAGCCGGGTGACCAGAAGGGCGACTACACCGAGTGGGCGGTCATCGGCCCGTGGCGCAACGTGGCGGTGGGCCAGATGATCTCCGCGACGGTCGCGTTCGGCGTGAAGCCGGGCACGCGCGCGCTCGGCATGGGCTACATGGGCGACCTCGCGCGCTTCGCGCGGGACTCGACGATCACGCGCTACGGCCGCGACTACAAGTACCGCGTCGTCGAGGATGCGACCACGCTGCTCGACAAGTACCCGTCGCTCGAGAACGCGATCGCGGCCCAGGTCGCCTTCGAGGGTGCGTACGAATCCAAGACGTGGCCGCAGTTGACCGACGGCCCGGGTCGCGAGACCGGCCTGAAGGCGCCTCCCGGCCAGTTCTTCTACACGAACGCGACGGACTGCGAAGTGCGTGACCCTGCGCCGCGACTGGTGCAGGACCGTCGCTACGAGTGGTTCGACTTCGACTGCGACTACTGCACGGGCGCGTTCTCGAGCAGCCGCGGCGGCCTGTTCCACCGGACGTGGCTGGCCGAAGCGCCGCCGCCGAGCCCGAACACGAACCTCGCGGTCGCCTACAACTACTCCGACAACCCGGACCGCGTGTTCGTTCCCGCGGGTGACCGCCAGGTCACCGTGGCGTGGGACAACCTCTCCGAGACGACGCCGGATCCCAAGACCGGCCAGTTCGACTTCCGCGGCTATCGCGTGTGGAAGGTGAGCAACTGGCAGCGGCCCGTCGGTTCCGGCGGCCCGAACGAAGACGACTGGACGCTGCTCGCCGAGTTCCGGCTCTTCGATCAGTACGAGACCAACGGCTTCGTCTGCACCACGGACTCGGCCGGTGCCTGGAACTGCACGCCGGGCGACACCATCGGCCCGCTCGTGTACATCCCGAACACGGGGCAGAACGAGCGCATCCTGCTGCGTCGCGGCGACCTCTGGAATCGCCAGACGGGCGAGATCATCCGTCCCGACCAGACCGTGCTCTGCAAGGGCTACCCGAACTGCCTCTACGACGACGGCTTCCCGATCGGCCAGAACGCCGGCGACCGGATCCGTCACGACCGCTACCCGGTCGGCCGCTATCGCTACGTGGATCGCGAAGTGAAGAACGGCTTCATGTACTTCTACGCGGTCACGGCATTCGACTCGACGGGTTCGGGCGACAACATCTCGATCCTCAGCAGCCGCCGCTCGGCGGTCGAGGCCGAGGGCGTCGTGCCGCAGGCCCTGGCAGCGGCGAAGGGCAACGCGTCGGGTGTCTGGGTCGTGCCGAATCCGTATCGCGGCACCCGGCTCATCGCGGATCGTCCGTCCTCGTGGGACCTGACGCCGAACGCGTCGGACCCGACGGGTACGCACATCGATTTCATGGGCCTGCCGCGCGGGGCGTGGAGAATCAAGATCTTCACCGTCTCGGGCGACGAAGTGGCCATCCTGAACTCCACCGACGGCGTCAACGAGTCGGTGCGCGGCCAAATCACGGACAACAATGGAGACTCTCATCCGGGCTACAACCGCCAGGCCGACAACGAGAACGACGGCCAGGCGCGTTGGAACCTGATCTCGCGCAACGGGCAGGACGTGGTCAGCGGTATCTACCTGTACACGGTCGAGGTCGGGGGTTCGGTCAAGGCTCGTGGCAAGTTCGTCATCATCCGCTAGCGGCGGTGAAGAGGGAGGAATCGTGAAGAAGTGGATCGTGGCGTTGAGTCTGGCGGGGATGCTGGTCCCCGGTCTGGCTCTGTCCGCCCAGATTTTCGAAAAGGTCGGTACGTTCGACGGGCAGTTCCTCAAGATCGGCGTGGGTGCGCGCGCCGCGGCCATGGGCGGGGCGTTCGTCGCCGTCGCCGATGACGCGACGTCGCTGTACTACAACCCGGCCGGCATCGCCCGCATCAACGCCGAGAAGTCGGAACTGTCGCTCAATCACGCGAACTGGCCGGCGGAACTGTCGTTCGACCAGGTCGGGTACGTCTTCCACGTGAAGAAGATCCCCGGGGCGTTCGGCGTCAGCGCCCGCGCGCTCACCATGCAGCCCATGGAAGAGACGACCGCGTACCAGCCGTACGGCACCGGCCGCACCTTCGACGCCGGCATGATGACGGTCGGCCTGACGTACGCGCGCTGGTTCACCGACAAGTTCAGCGCCGGCGTGACGGGCAACTTCATCCACGAAGGTCTCGCCGACCTGAGCCAGCAGACGGTCGCGTTCGACATCGGCACGCTGTACGACGTCGGTACGGCCGGCATGAAGATCGGCATGGCCATCCAGAGCATCGGCTCTCAGGTCAAGTTCATCGAGCGCGAGGCGCGCATTCCCGCCATCTTCCGGGTGGGTACGTCGGCGACGCTGCTGCAGTCGTCGGACCAGAAGCTGGTCGGCTCGTTCGAGTTCTCGCACCCGCCGGACAACTCCGAGCGCATGAACGTGGGCGCCGAGTACGGCTTCCGCAACTACCTGTACCTCCGTGGCGGCTACAACATGAACCACGACACGGAAGGCATCGCGGGTGGCGCGGGCTTCCACTTCCCGGTCTCGGCGATGGGCATGGCCGATCTCGACTACGCCTACACCGACATGCGGGACCTGGGCGCCGCGCACCGCTTCTCTCTGAAGTTCCTCTTCTGATCGAGGCCGCTACGCTTCACGATTCCTCCAGCCTGACCAGCCGAACGGCGCGTCCCCCACGCGGGGCGCGCCGTTTGTTTTTCGCCGCGCTCCTCGTGGTGGCGGCGTCCACGCCTGCATTCGCGGCCGACGAGCAGCGCATGGAAGGCCTGCCGCCGTGGCGCGTCGGCGGGCGCGTGGGCTTCACCGTGGACGCGACCACCCGCCCGGACAGTTCGGGGCTCGTGCTGGAGCTGTCGTTCCGCATCCCGCCGGCGACCATCGCGCAGTTGTCGCGCGACGCCGAGGGCGTGGCACGGCTCGAAGCCACGGCCGAGGTGAAGGGGCGCTTCGGTTCCTCGGCGCTCAACTCGGCCATCAGCATCGTGCTGGCGCCGGGCGACACGGCGAAGAACCAGGGCAAGGTCGTGCGCATGCGCTTCCCCGCGGCCCCGGGGCCTTGCCGGGTGAGCGCGCGGCTCATGGACATGGTGTCGCGCCGGCCGGCGCTGCTGCGCTCGGGCCGGGACTCGCACGAATCCGCCGCGATCCGCGGCACTTTCGAGGTGCCGCGCGCACAGGCGGGCCGCGACCTGTCCGACCTGCAGTTCCTGTGGCCGGTGGCCGACGGCAGCGAAGGCCTCGCGTTCGTGCGCGGCGGCCGGGCCGCCGTGCCCAATCCCGACCGTCTCTACGGCCTGTACGCGAGCGACATGCGTGCGTCGTTCGTGGCGCGCTCCAAGGCGGGTGACGAGCGTCCGTGGCATTGGGTGGCGCGGGTGTTCGACGCGACGGGGCAGGGCGTGGCGCAGGCCGAGAGCACGGCCGCGCCGGGGCGCCTGATGGAAGCCGAGGCGCGCTTCGACCTGTCGGCCGAACCCGCGGGCACGTACGACCTGGAAGTGAAGGCGTGGCAGGAGGGCGATGCGGGCGCGATCCAGCGGCGCGCGCGCTTCAGCGTGGCCTGGCAGCAGGAGACCTGGCTGCGCAACGCCGCGGACATCGCCGACGAAGCGCACTTCCTGCTCGACGCCGATTCCGAGGAGGCCTTCCTCGTCATGCAGCCGGGCGAGCAGGAGCGCGTGATGGGCGAGTTCTGGACGCGCCGCGACCCGACCCCGGAGACCGCGCTCAACGAGGCGCAGCTCGAGTTCCGCGAGCGCGTGCGCTACGCGAACGAGAACTTCACGAAGCTCGGTTTCGAGCGTGGCATGTTCACCGACATGGGACGCGTGTACATCCGGTACGGCGCGCCGAGCGAGATCACGCACCAGGTGATCCCGGCAGGTTCCGAGACCCTGACCCAGGAGCTCGAGACCCTCGTCGCGACCGAGGACCGTGCGATCGGTGGGGACGTCCGCATGAAGGGGCTCGGCGGCGACATGCGCCCGTTCGAAGTGTGGGTGTACGAAGGCGACATCCCGCTGCCGCCGGACGCCGACCCGAACGATGCGCGCCGCGGGCGCAATCGCAGGCGCATCCTGTTCCTGTTCGTGGACGACCAGGGGCTCGGGCTCTTCCGGCTCCGCTACTCGACCGAGTAGTCCGCGCCGCCGCGCGAGAAGCACCGAACGAAGTCCGTTGCGGTCCGCTTGACCGGCTTGCCCCGAGGCCGCATATTGCCTGCGAGCGTTTCTGTAACTCTTTGACGTTCCCTGACTTCCCGGTTTCTTCGGAACGTCCTTCGGAGGCATCGCTTCATGCGGCAGGGCTTTCCGCTCGACGGCGCTCTTCGCGCCCGCCCTCGTGCGACCATCGGCGAGCCGCTTTCGCGCACCCCGTGCGCGGATTCCCGCGCCGACCGGCCGATGCCTCGGAACGCAGCCCTTTTCTTCACGTTCGAGCGGTATTCCGCGCGTGCCGGTGCTGCCTGCCGGTCCGAGCGGTTCCGCATGCCGTTTGGGTAGATCGCAAGCCGGCGCCGCGGGGGTCGCGGCGTCTTCGAGAAGGAGACTCGCATGGCTCTCAAAGTCGCCATCAATGGATTCGGTCGCATCGGTCGCCTCGTCGTCCGTGCCGCGAAGCAGCGCAAGGCGAACATCGATTTCGTCGCCGTCAACGACCTGACCGACGCGAACACGCTCGCGCACCTGCTGAAGTACGACACCGTCCACCGCGTGTGGAACGAAGCGTCGAGCAAGGCCGTGGACGGCAAGCTCGTGATCGCCGGTGACGCGATCACCGTGAGCGCCGAGAAGGATCCGTCGAAGCTGCCGTGGAAGGCCCTGGGCGTGGACGTCGTGCTCGAGGCCACCGGCAAGTTCTCGGACCGCGACAAGGCCGCGGTGCACCTCGAAGCCGGCGCCAAGAGCGTGCTCGTGTCGGCGCCGTCGAAGGGTGCGGACCTCACGTTCGTCATGGGCGTGAACGACCAGCTGTTCGACCGCGAGAAGCACAAGGTGTTCAGCATCGGTTCGTGCACCACCAACTGCCTCGCGCCGGTCGCCAAGGTGCTCGAGGAGTCGTTCGGCATCGATCACGGCTTCATGACCACGATCCACGCCTACACGAACGACCAGAACATCCTCGACCTGCCGCACAAGGACCTGCGCCGCGCGCGTGCCGCCGCGATGAGCATGATCCCGACCTCGACGGGCGCCGCGAAGGCGATCAGCGAAGTACTGCCGTCGCTCAAGGGCAAGCTCGACGGTCTCGCCGTGCGCGTCCCGGTGCAGGACGGTTCGCTCGTGGACCTCGTCGTGCAGGTGAAGAAGAACACCACGAAGGACGAGATCAACGCCGCCATGAAGGCCGCCGCGAACGGTCCGCTCAAGGGCATCCTCGAGTACTGCGAGGACCCGATCGTGTCGAACGACGTGATCGGCAACCCGGCGAGCAGCGTGTTCGATTCCCTGTCCACGAACGTCATGCAGGGCAACATGGTCAAGGTGATGTCGTGGTACGACAACGAGTGGGGCTTCTCGAACCGAGTGGTCGACGCCCTGCTCAAGATGGCGTAGAGGAGGCCGACGTGAGCTTCGCGAAGAAGACCGTCCAGCACCTCGACTGCGCCGGCAAGCGCGTGTTCGTTCGCGTGGACTTCAACGTCCCCACGAAGAACGACGAAGTGACGGACGACACCCGCATCGTCGCGGCGATCCCGACGATCCGCTACCTGCTCGAGAAGGGCGCGCGGGTCGTGCTCGCCTCGCACCTCGGACGGCCCAAGGGCGGTCCGGAACCGAAGTACTCGATGAAGCCGGTCAAGGCGCGTCTCGAGCGCCTGCTGCGCCAGGACGTGGCGTGGGCCGACGACTGCGTGGGCGAGGCGGCGGAAGCCGCTTCGCACGCGCTGAAGAACGGGCAGGTGCTGCTGCTCGAGAACCTGCGATTCCATCCCGAGGAGGAGAAGAACGTCCCGGCGTTCGCCGAGGCGCTCTCGAAGCTCGGGGACTGCTACGTGAACGACGCGTTCGGCACGGCCCACCGCGCCCACGCGTCCACCGAGGGCGTGACGAAGTTCCTGCGCCCGGCCGTGGCCGGGTTCCTCATGCAGAAGGAACTCGACTACCTCGGCAAGGCGCTCGACCAGCCGAAGCGGCCGTTCGTCGCCGTGCTCGGCGGCTCCAAGATCTCGGGCAAGATCGACGTGATCACGGCGCTGCTCGGCAAGGTGGACCGGCTGCTGATCGGCGGCGCCATGATGTTCACGTTCAACAAGGCCATGGGCCTCGCGACCGGCAAGTCGCTCGTCGAGGACGACCGCGTCGAGATGGCGAAGTCCGTGCTCGAAGCCGCGAAGGCCAAGGGCGTCGAGCTGGTGCTGCCGGTGGACTGCATCGCGTCCACCGCGCCGGACGGCACGGCCCCGGGCGCGCCGGTCAAGGTGGAGGCGCTCGCCGCGGACCAGATGGGCGTGGACATCGGACCGGAATCGGTGAAGCTGTTCGCCGCGAAGCTCGCCGACGCCGGCACCGTGGTGTGGAACGGCCCGATGGGCATCTTCGAGGTCGAAGCGTTCGCCGCGGGCACGATGGGCGTGGCGAAGGCGATGTCGGTGCTCAAGGACAAGGGTGCGATCACGGTGATCGGCGGTGGTGACTCGGTGGCGGCCGTGCAGCAGAGCGGCCTCGCCGAGAAGTTCAGCCACCTGTCCACCGGCGGTGGCGCCAGCCTCGAGTTCCTCGAGGGCAAGGTGCTGCCGGGCGTGGACGCGCTCGAGAACGAGGGGGCCGCGTGAGCGCCGCATGGCCGCGCCGGCCGCGCTTCGTGGCCGGCAATTGGAAGATGCACAAGACGCCCGCCGAAGGGGCGGCACTGGCGCGCGAGTTCGTGGCGCTGCGTGCCGCCGATCCGGCGGCTTCGAAGTGCGAGGTGGCGATGTGCCCGACGTTCCCCGCGCTCGGCGTGGTCGCCGACGCGCTCAAGGGCAGCGGCGTGCACGTCGGCGCGCAGAACATGCACACCGAGACGCACGGCGCGTTCACGGGCGAAGTTTCGGGGCCGATGCTCGTGGCCGCGGGCTGCCGCTTCGTGATCCTCGGGCACAGCGAACGCCGGCACGGCATGGGGGAGACCGACGAACAGGTGGCGAAGAAGTTGCGCGCCGCGCTGCGTGACGGGCTCACGCCCATCGTCTGCGTCGGCGAGCTGCTCGCCGAGCGCGAGGCGGGCAAGACCGCCGAGGTGATCGTGCGGCAGGTGACCGCGGCGTACGCCGGGCTCGATGCGGACACGGCGAAGTCCACCGTGATCGCGTACGAACCCGTGTGGGCGATCGGCACCGGCAAGGTGGCCACCCCCGAGCAGGCCCGCGACGCGCACCGCGTCGTGCGCGCCACGCTCGACCAGGTGGTCGGCGGCGGCGTCGGGGCCGCGGTGCAGGTGCTGTACGGCGGCAGCGTCAACGCGGGCAACGCGGCGACGTTGTTCGCCGAGGACGACATCGACGGCGGGCTCGTCGGTGGGGCCGCCCTCGAGGCGGCGGGTTTCTGGAAGATCGTGGCCGCGGCCGGGGCGCGGCCCTGAGACCGGCGGGGGAGCGGGGCCCGGCCCCGCTCCTCCGGTGCTCGGGTTGACGGACCGCCGGGGCCGCTGCTACATTGCGCGCCCGTTTGCTGCACCAGATGGGTGCGGCGCTTTCATCTTCACGAGGTCGGCATGTACGGAGTGGTGCTCGCGTTTCATCTCCTGGTCTGTCTCGCGCTCATCGGCGTGATCCTGATCCAGTCCGGCAAGGGCGGTGGCCTGGCCGGAGGCGCCTTCGGTGGCGCGACGCAGACCGTTTTCGGCGGTCGCGGCGCGACGGACTTCATCACCAAGGCGACGATCTACCTCGGCATCATCTTCTTCGTGACCTCGCTCGGTCTCGCCCTGCTGACCGCCAAGGGTGGCGTGGGCGGCAACCGCAGCCTCATCCAGGAGCAGGCCCGCAAGGCCGCCGCCACGCAGTCGCAGGCTCCGGCCCGCGCGCCTGCAGCGGGTGCTCCGGCCCCGACCGGCGCCGCCGGCGCTCCTTCCAACGGAGCGAAGTGATCGAGGGCTGACCGAAAAGGATTTCCGTGCCCGGGTGGTGGAACTGGTAGACACGCACGTTTGAGGGGCGTGTGGGGAAACCCGTGCGAGTTCAAATCTCGCCCCGGGCACCAACAACTGCGAAAGGCCTCGCCGACTCCGGCGGGGCCTTTTCGTCGGCGGCGAGTTCCGCTGCACGGGCCGTGACGCGCGCCGCGCACGTGGGGGGGAAGGCGAAGGGCCCGGGATGCCGAGCATCCCGGGCCCTTCGCGGTTCCGGCGTGGTCGCGGTGGCGCTATTCGAGGATCTCCTGGACGTAGGTGTTGAGCGTTTCGCCGTCGATGCGGCCGATCACCCGGCGGACGATCTCGCCCTTGCGGTTGATGAAGAACGTCGTCGGGATCGAACGGATCGGGCCGTAGGCGTCGAGCACCTCGTCGTTCGCCATGGCGATCGTGAACTTCACGCCCAGCTGGCCGGCGAAGCGCTTCACCATCGCGGGGCCGTTCTCGTCCACGGACATGCCGACCACGGTCAGTCCGCGCGCTGCGTAGCGCGCCTGCATGCTGTTCAGGTCGGGCATGCTCGCGCGGCAGGGGCCGCACCACGTCGCCCAGAAGTCCACGATCACGGGCTTGCCCCGCAGGTCGCCGAGCTTGAGCGTCTTGCCTTCGACCGTCTTGACCGTGAACGCGGGCGCGGCCATGTCGCCCGCACGCGCGGGCACCGTGGCGACGCCGAGCACCAGCACGGCGGCGGTCGAGGCGATCCATCGGGGGAGGGAACCGCTGGACACGGGAGTTCCTTTCACAGTCATCGAGGGTGACGGGGGACAGGCTGCGATTGCTCTCGTGAGTGAGGACTCTAACCGCATCGTCGTGGGCCGTGCGTCAGGCTTCGGCCATTTGTCATGCTCTTGACCGCAAGCGCGCCGGGAACAAAACGCCACCATTGCGGTACGACACTCATGCGCGACAGCCACCGAGCGGGGGAAAACGGTGGGACCGCCCGGGCCGCTGTGCTAGCGTCCCGACGCTCTCCCTGCACCACCGCACCGCCCCCTTCGTGGGGCTTGCCGACTTCACAAGGAAGGTGAAGCCGATGGTCCTCGCACACGTGATCCTGCAACTGGGAGCCGGCGGACGCACGACGATTCCGTCCCTCGTCCAGCACGCCAGCCCGTTTTCGAAGCTCGTGCTGCTCGTGCTCCTCGGCCTGTCCGTCGTGTCGTGGGCGATCCTCTGGAACCGCCTGCGCCTCTACCAGAGCGTGCAGAAGCAGGACGCCGCGTTCCTGCGTGCGTTCCGCCAGCTGGCACCGGACGCCGACTTCAAGCTCATCGCCGCCCAGCATCCGGCCAGCGTGCTCGCGCGCACGGCGCTCGCCGGGCAGAAGACGCTCGACGCGCTGCCTGCCGACGTCGCGGGGCCCGCGGCGCGCTACGAACTCGCGCTGCGCGCCATGGACCGCGCGTCGAACGACGAGACCGGCGCGCTCGAGCAGCATGTCGGCTTCCTCGCCACCACCGGCAGCGTGGCGCCGTTCATCGGCCTGCTCGGCACGGTGTGGGGCGTCATGGTGTCGTTCGTGAACATCGGCGCGCAGGGCTCGGCGACGCTCGTCGTCGTGGCGCCCGGCATCGCCGAGGCGCTCATCGCCACGATCGCGGGGCTCGCGGCCGCGATCCCGTCGGTGATCGGCTACAACCACTGCCTCGGCAAGCTGCGCGACACCACGAACGCCGCGACGCAGTTCGCGAGCGAGTTCCTCGACCGCCGCATCGGGGCGCACCTGAAATGATGCTCGCGCCCGGCGGCCGCCGGCCGATGGCCGAGATCAACGTCACGCCCTTCGTGGACGTGGTGCTCGTGCTGCTCATCATCTTCATGGTCACCGCGCCGTTCCTGCAGGGCGGGCTCGAGATCGACCTGCCCAAGGTCTCGAGCGCCGGCCTCGACGTGCACGAGGGGCTCATCGTGAGCATTCGCTCCGACCTCACGCTCGCGGTGGGCGAGACGGTCGTGAGCCCCGAGAAGTTCGAGGACGCGCTCAACGGCGCCGGCGCGGCGAAGCGCGCGGTGTTCCTGAAGGCCGACCAGTCGGTGCCGTACGGCACGATCGTCCAGTACATCGCGCGCATGCGGAAGGCCGGCGTGGTGCAACTGGGACTGGTCACGGAGCCGCCCGCGAAGGAGCACCGGTGAAGCAGGCGCTCGTCGGCTCGGCGGTCGTGCACGTCGCGCTCACCGCGGCGCTGTTCGTGGTGCGCACGGGCAGGACCGTGCTGGTGCCCGGACCCGACGTGGTCGAAGTCGCGCTCGTGGACCCGTCGCTCGCCGCGATTCCTGCGCCCGCGCAGCCCGCGCCGCCACAGCCCGCCGAAGTGACGCCGCCGGCCGAGCCCGACGGCGTGCGCATCGAGAAGGCGAAGAAGAAGCCCGACCCGGCCAGGCCCGCCGAAGCGCCGAAGCCCGCGCCCGCCGCGCCGCAGAAGCCGTCCGAGAGCAAGGCGCCGCCCGCGCGCGTGGTGCTGCCGTACGCCGACGTCGGTGGCGGCATGCGCGGCCAGGTCGCCGTGGACGAGAGCAACTTCGAGTTCGCGTACTACCTGCAACGCGTGCGCGCCATGATCGCCGGCAACTGGACCGCGCCGTCGGGCGTGCCCGGCGGCATGCGCGTCGAGCTGTACTTCCGTATCGCCCGCGACGGTACGCTCACGCAGCCGCGCGTCGAGGTGTCGAGCGGCAACGCCTACTTCGATCAATCCGCGGTGCGCGCCGTGCTCGTGACCGGGCACCTGCCGCCGCTGCCCATGGGCTGGAACGGCAGCGACCTCGGCGTGCATTACGGCTTCGAGTACACCGGACCATGAGGACCTCCATGCGCGCATGTGCGCTCGCCATCGCCGTTCTGACGTGCACCGCCGCCGTCGCGTTCGCCGACGACGTGCGCCTCGAGACCCGTTCGGGCGCCTCGAGCCGCATGCCGGTGCGCGTGGTCTCGCTCGCGCCCGCAGGCGACCGCGACGCCGGCGCGACCTCGGTGCAGGCCGACGAAGTGCTTGCGGGTGACCTTCGCAACTCGGCGGTCTTCGCGGTGCAGCGCGCGTGGGTCGCGGGCGATGCGCCCGGCACGCCCGTCGCCGAAGTGGGCGGCAAGTGGACGCTGCGCGGCTCCACCATCCGGCTGGCCGGCGAGGTGCGCGACCTGCCGAGCCGCTCGGTGATCCTGGCACGTGAGTACAGCGGCCCCGCGGCGCGCTGGCGCGACGTGGTGCACCGCTTCGCGGACGACGTCGTGCTGCAGTTCACCGGCGAGCTCGGCGTGTCGGCCTCGCGCATCGCGTTCATCGTGCAGGACGGGCGCAACAAGGAGCTGTGGTTGATGGACGCCGACGGCTTCGACCCGCGCCCGCTCACCGCCGACCGGTCGGTGGCGCAGACGCCGGCGTGGTCGCCCGACGGCTCGCTGCTGCTGTTCACGTCGTACCGCGGCGGTGGCGGCCCGCAGGTGTGGGTGCTCGCGCCGGATGCCCGCAAGCCGTACCTGGTCTCGGGCCGTCCGGGGCTCAACACCGGCGGCGCCTATTCACCCGACGGCAGCGGTATCGTGTGCACGCTCGGCCAGGACGGCAACGCCGAGGTCTACCGGCTCGACGCGCGCGGCGGCTCGCCGCAGCGGCTCACGAACCATCGGGGCATCGACACGTCGCCGTGCTGGGCGCCGACCGGGCGCGAGATCGCGTTCACCTCGGACCGCTCCGGCGTGCCGCAGGTGCACGTCATGGATGCCGACGGTGGTAATGTGCGGCGGCTGACCTACGACGTGAACTACACCGATTCCCCGGCGTGGTCGCCCAAGGGCGACCGCATCGCGTTCGTCGCGCGGACCGACGCCGGCTTCGACATCTGGACCTGCCGCGCCGACGGGTCGAACGCGACCCGCATCGTCTCGGGAGGGAGCAACGAAAATCCGCGCTGGTCGCCCGACGGCCGGCACCTCGTCTTTTCGTCCGACCGCGACGGCACGCGCTCGCTCTGGATCTCCGATCTCGACGGCGCCGCGCCCCGCAAACTGGACGTCGGTGGTCGTAAAGCCATGTCACCCGCGTGGTCGCCCCGCACGGGCACCACAACTGCTCGATAAGCAAGAAGGAGGAGAGCATGCACCCCACGCTGCTTCGCAAGTCCCTCGTCCGTGTCGCGCTCGTCGCGGCCGCCGCACTCGCCCTCGTGGCGAGCGGTTGCGCCAAGAAGGGCGCGGCCCCGCCGACTCCGCCGCCGGCGAACACCGGGGGTACGACGACCCCGTCGAACCCGAACACCGGCGGCGACACCGGCAGCCAGACGAACCCGGGGAACACCGGCCAGACCGGCACGGCGGTGACCGCGGCCAGCCTGCGCGTCGTGTACTTCGCGCTCGACTCGTACGCGATCGACGGTCCGGCGCAGGCCGACCTCGACGCGAACGCCAAGATGCTGCGCGACAACCCGTCGCTCAAGGTGACGATCGAAGGCCACTGCGACGAGCGGGGCACGGTCGAGTACAACCTCGCGCTCGGCCAGAAGCGCGCCGACGCGGTGCGTGACTACCTGCTCGCGGCGGGAGTCGGCGCGGGCCAGCTCGCGACCCTGACGAAGGGCAAGGAGTTCCCGGCGGTGGACGGTCACGACGATGCGGCGTGGGCGAAGAACCGCCGCGCGGAGTTCAAGTGAGCGCAGGCGCTTTCGTGGCGCGGCCCGGACGCGTCGCGAGCCTCGTGCTCGCGGCGCTGCTGGTCGCGCTCGCGCCCTCGCTCAACGGCTGCTACAGCACCCAGCTCACGCTGCTCCGCAGCGGTCTCGACAGCCTGCGCGTGCAGGTGGACACGCTCACGGTGCGCGACTCGATCGCGTACCGCGTGCTCGCCGACACGCGTGCCGAACTGCAGGGCCAGCGCGAACTCATCCTGAGCACGCGCGCCTCGTCGGGCAGCACGCTGTCCGAGCTGTTCGACCAGATCTCGGCGCTGCAGGGCAAGCTCGACGAAGTGCTGCATCGCTTCACCACGATCGCCGAGCGCTCCGGGGCCGGTGCGGCCACGGCGCCGTCGGGCGGCACGGCCGCACCCGCGACCGTTCCCGCCGGCACGAACGTCCCGCCGCCTTCCACGGTCGGCGTGGGGGACCCGACGCAGGCGTACGACCTCGCGACGCGTGACCTCACCGAGGGGCGCTACGCGATGGCGCTGACCGGCTACCGCGATTTCCTGCGCCGGTTCGCGGCGTCGGACCTCGCCGACAACGCGCAGTACGGCGTCGGCGAGTGCTTCTTCGCGCAGGCGGCGTTCGACAGCGCGGCGGTCGAATACAAGCGGGTGGGAGAGCAGTGGCCGAAGGGTGACCGCACGGCGGCTTCGCTGTACAAGCTGGCGCTCTGCCAGGAACGCCTCGGGCGCACCTCGGAGTCGCGCAGCACGTTCGAGTCACTCGTGAAGCGATTCCCCGGCTCCAGTGAAGCCGGGCTGGCCAAGGACCGGCTGGGCTCGTCGCGCCGGTGAGTCGCGCATGAGCCGCGCACGGAGCAGGGCCGCGACGGCGAGTGCCGTCGTGGCCCTCGCCGTCTGCGGCATGTTCGCGTACGCCGGTCCCGCGCACGCGCGCGGCTTCGTGCCCGACAGCGCGGCCCGTGCCGCGACCGAAGGGCGCGCCGTGCGGAGCATCGTGGTGCGCTCGCGCGACATCTTCGACCCGCTGCCCGAGGGCGTGCTGCGTCCGGCCTACGGGCTCGCGAACCGGCTCCACGTGCATACCCGGCCGTCCACCGTGCGCGCGGCGCTCGTGTTCCGCACCGGTGACCGCTGGTCCGATGCGCTGCGCCACGAGTCCGAGCGCCGGCTGCGCGAGCTCGCGTTCCTCGATCCCGACACGCTGCGCGCCGAACCGGCGGGTGCGGACGGCGATTCGGTGGACGTGCTGGTCGTGACGCGCGACCACTGGACGACGAGCCCGGAGTTCAGCCTCGAGAGCGGTGGCGGCCAGCAATTCGGGTCGTTCGCGTTCACGGAACGCAACTTCCTCGGGCTCGGCACGTCGCTCAGCGTGGCGCGCCATCACGACCCGGTCGGCATCTCTCACTTCGCCTCGCTCGAGGACCACTCGGTGTTCGGCTCGCGTCTGCGCGGCAAGTTCGTCGCCGGCACGGGCGCCGGCGGCCAAACGCGCGACGTGGTGCTCGAGCTGCCGTTCTGGGCCGATGCCGCACCGCTGTCGTGGGGCGGGCGCTGGACGCGCGACGTGTCCGAGAGCCACCTGTTCGACGACGGCGTCGAGGTGGCGCAGGTGCCGCGCACGCAGGAGCAGCTCGACCTCGTGTGGGGCGTGGGCCGGCGTGCGGCCGATGGCACGATCCATCGCTTCGTGCTCTCGTTCCACGCGCTCGACCGGCATCTCGGGCCGTCCGTGCTCGAGCCGTCGGCACCGCTCGCGTTCGCCGGCGGCGATGAGCAGCTGAACATCCGCCGCGTGGCCGGCGAAGTGCGGCTGTGGCGGCCTCGCTTCATCGAGCGCCGCGGGGTCGAACAGATCGACCGCATCGAGGACTTCGACGTGGGGCCGTCGTGGACCGTCATGGTGGGGTTCTCGCCGCAGGGACTGGGTGCGACCCGCGACGAGGGCTACGTGCGTTCGTCGCTGCACCTGGGCGCGGAGGCCGGCCGCGCGGGCTTCGGGCTGTTCGACGCCGTGGCGCACACGCGACTGCATGACGGACCCGTCGCGTCGTTCGGCCAGGTGGACGCGCGCTGGGTGGTCACCCGCGGCTCGCGCACCGCGCTCGTGGGCGCCGTCGAGGGCGTGGCGGGCACGCGACAGGCGCGCGACTTCCAGCTCACGGTCGGCGGACTGAACGGGTTGCGCGCGTTCCCCGTGCGCGAGCTGTCGGGCACGCAGTACTGGCGCGGCAACCTCGAGTGGCGAGGGGTCGCCCGGCGCGACGTCCTGCAGTTCGTGAGCGTGGGCGGCGCGGTGTTCTGGGACACGGCGCGCGCGTGGGGGCCGGGCTCCGGCACCGAACGCTGGCACCACGACGCGGGCTTCGGCCTGCGCCTGTCGCTGCCGCACTCGTCGCTCAACGCCGTCGCGCGTTTCGACGTGTCGTGGCCGATCGTGCCCGACCTCGACGGGCGGCGCGGGCCCGCGTTCAGCTTCGGTTCGGGACAGGCGTTTTAGGGCGGGCCGGGGCCCGCGCCTCCGGCGCGGTGTAGGAAGGCGCCGGTGTGAGTTCGGCCCGTCGGAGGCCATGCGCGCGCGTTGACGCTCCTCGCGCACGCCGATAGCGTGCGGCGCACAGGAGGACCACCCATGCAGCTCCACGCCGTGCCGCTCGTGTTCCCGGCCGACTGCAACGTCGTCGCCGGCCAGTCGCACTTCATCAAGACGGTCGAGGACATCGCCGAGATCGTGGTCACCACGGTGCCCGGCGCGAAGTTCGGGCTCGCCTTCTGCGAAGCGTCGGGCCCCTGCCTCGTGCGCACCGAGGGCAACGACGGGGCGCTCGTGCAGGTCGCCGTGGACGCGGCACTCGCGGTGGCGGCGGGGCATACGTTCGTGCTCGTGCTGCGCGGCGCCTACCCGATCAACGTGCTGACCGCGATCAAGGCGTGCCCCGAGGTGTGCCAGGTGTTCTGCGCCACCGCGAACCCGGTGCAGCTGCTGGTCGCCGAAGTGGCCCAGGGGCGCGGGGTCGTGGGGGTGGTGGACGGCAGTTCGCCCAAGGGGGTCGAGGACGCCGCCGGCAAGGCCGCGCGCCGCGAGTTCCTGCGGAAGATCGGCTACAAGTGCTGAGCGCTCGCCCGCGGCGTGCCGGCCGGGTAGACTGCCCGCGGATCTCGTCCGTACCGGCGGCAGGGGAGCGCACCTGATGCTGCGTTTCGGCACTTCCGGCATTCCGCGCAGCAGCGCGAAGCCGGGCACCGTGCACGGCATCCGGCGCGCCCGCGAGCTGGGGCTCGACCATCTCGAGATGGCCTGGGTCAACGGTGTCCGCATGTCGGACGAGTCCGCCGTGGCGATCCAGCAGGCCGCCCGCGAGCACGACCTCACGCTCACCGCGCACGCGCCGTACTACGTCAACCTGTGCGGCGAAGCCGACGTGGTCGAGCGCAGTCTCGCGCGGCTGGTCGAGACGGGCCGCCTCGGCACGTTGTGCGGTGCGCAGTCGTTCTGCTTCCACGCGGGCTTCTACGGCAAGCTCGATCGCGCGGACGCGGACGCTCGCGTCGTGAAGGGGCTGCAGCACGTCACCTCGGCGCTGAAGCAGGCGAAGGCGGCGATCGACGTGCGGACGGAACTCACGGGCAAGCCCACGCAGGCGGGCTCGCTCGAGGAAGTGCTCGCGTGGGCGAAGGCGGTGCCGGGCGTGGCGCCCTGCATCGACTTTTCGCACCGCTACGCGCGGGACGCGGGGAAGCACAACGGTTACGACGACTTCGCGGCGACGCTGACCGCGATCGAACATACGCTGGGGAGGGCGGCGCTCGACCGGCTGCACATCCACATCTCGGGCATCCAGTACGGGCCCAAGGGCGAGAAGAAGCACGAACCGCTCGCCGACACGGCCTTCCGCTGGAAGGAACTGCTCCGCGCGCTGAAGGACATGCGTGTCTCGGGATGGGTGGTGAGCGAGTCGCCGGTGATGGAGGACGACGCGCTGCTGCTCCAGAAGACCTATCGGAGGCTCAAGTGAACGCGGGACGCGAGACGGCGCCGGTCGTGGTGGTCGGCGCGGGCTGCATCGGCGCGGCGATCGCCTACCACCTCGGCAAGCGTGGCGTGAAGGGCGTGGTCGTGCTCGAGAAGGAGAAGTTCGCGGGCACCGGCAGCACGAGCAAGGCGGCGGGCGGCATCCGCCAGCAGTTCAGTTCGCGCGAGAACGTCCAGCTCTGCATGATGAGCGTGAAGCAGTTCGAGCGCTTCCCCGAGGAGATGGGCACCGGCGAGGTGTTCTGGCAGGTCGGTTACCTGTTCCTGCTCTCCGATCCGGCGCAGTGGGCGACGTTCCAGCAGCAGGCCGAGTTCCAGCGCGGGCTCGGGCTCGACGTGCGCACGCTCACGCCCGCCGACGCTTCGGCGATCGTGCCCGAGGTGAACATGGAGGGCGTCCTCGGCGGCACGTTCTGCCCGACCGACGGCCTCGGCGACCCGCACATGGTCACGCAGGCGTACGAGGCCAGGGCGCGCGAACTGGGTGCGAAGTTCCTGTTCGAACGCCCCGCGACGGGCCTGCTCATGGAAGGCGACAAGGTCGTCGGCGTGCGCACCTCGCAGGGCGACATCCATGCGCCGCTCGTGGTGAACGCCGCGGGGCCGTACGCGGCCGAGATCGCTCGCTGGGCGGGCGTGGACCTGCCGGTGCTGCCGTACCGCCGCCACTGCTTCATCACGCAGCCGCTGCCCTGGGTGCACGAGAAGCTGCCCATGATCGTGGACATGCAGTCGGGCGTGTACATGCACCGCGAGAGCGGCGGCATGCTGCTCGGTCTCGCCGACAAGAACGAGCCCTCGGGCTTCGACACGAGCGTGAACTGGGACTTCCTCGAGCAGGTCGTCGGCCCCGCCATGGAGCGCGTGCCCGGGCTCGAGACCGCCGAGATCAAGACCGGCTGGGCCGGCCTCTACGAGACCACGCCCGACCACAACGCCGTGCTCGGCCCGGTGCAGGGGCTGTCCGGACTGCTGCTCGCGAACGGCTTCAGCGGCCACGGCTTCATGCAGGCGCCCGGCGTCGGCCAGCTGATCGCGGAATGGGTCGTGGACGGCAAGCCGAGCCTCGACCTGTCGGGGCTCGCGTTCGAACGCTTCCGCGACGGCCGCGTGGCGCTGGAGGCGAACGTCATCTGACATGCCGATCGAGAACCGCACTCTCGGGCTGGGTCCGCTCGGCAACAACGTCTACGTGCTGACCTGCCCGGTCACGCGCGAGACGGCGGTGATGGACGTGGGCTTCGAGCCCGAGGCGGTGATCGAACTCGTGCGCCGCGAACAGCTGCCCGTGAGGTGGCTGCTGTGCACGCACGCGCACTACGACCACATCGCCGGCATGCTCGCCGTGCAGAAGGCGGTCGGCGGCACGTTCGCGCTGCACCCCGCCGACGAACCGCTGCGCGTGCGCGTGAGCGAGCAGGGTTCGATGTTCGGCTTCCCGCCGGTCGAGGTGCCCGCGATCGAACACGCGCTCGCCGACCACGAGATCGTGAAGCTGGGCGAGCAGGAACTCGAGGTGATCGCCACGCCCGGGCACGCGCCGGGCCACGTGTCGTTCAAGCACGGCGACACGATCTGGGTGGGCGACGTGCTGTTCCGCGAATCGGTCGGGCGCACCGACCTGCCGCTGTGCTCGTGGGACGACCTGGTGCACAGCGTGCGCGAGCGGTTGTTCGTGTTCCCCGACCACGTGCGCTGCCTGCCGGGCCACGGCCCGCTCACCACGATCGGCCACGAGCGCGAATGGAACCCGTTCGTCGGCGACGCGGCGGGGCGGCGATGAGCGACCGGCACCTCGACTTTCCGCACGCGCTGGCGATCCACCCGACGGCGTTCGTCGCCCCGGGCGCGATCGTCGTGGGCGAGGTGGCCGTCGGTGCGAACGCCTCGATCTGGTTCAACACCGTCGCGCGCGGCGACTCCGAGCGCATCGCGATCGGCGCCGGCACGAACGTGCAGGACAACTCGGTCGTGCACGTGGACGAAGGGATGCCGGCGCTCGTCGGTGACCGCGTCACGGTGGGGCATCGCGCGATCGTGCACGGCTGCGTGGTCGAGGACGACGTGCTGATCGGCATGGGCGCCGTGGTGCTCTCGGGCGCGACGATCGGCACGGGCTCGTTGATCGGCGCCGGCGCGCTGGTGAAGGAAGGCCAGGTGATCCCGCCGGGTTCGCTCGCGCTCGGCGCCCCGGCGCGCGTGATCGGCCCGGTGAGCGACGCGCATCGCGAAGCGATCCGCGTGGGCGCCGTGCACTACGCCGAACTCTCGCGCGCGTACCTGAAGCGTGGCGTGGAAGCCGTGCGCACGTCGCCCGTGCAGCACCTGCCGGTCGCGCTCGCGGGCATGACGTGGCTCGAATGGGAGCAGCGGCTCGACGCATTGCGCGGTGGCCCCGACTGGGCGGCGGCGCAGCTCGAGGCGTTCGGCGAGGCGCACTTCGCGCGCCGCCCGCGCGAGGGCGCGTGGAGCGCTGCGGAAGTGCTGCAGCACCTGCGCGACACCGACGCGCACGTCATGCGCGCGCGGCTCGCGCACGTGCTGGCCGAGGACTTCCCGGCGGTCGCGGCCGCGAGCCTGCAGACGGGCGCGTATCCCGCGCAGCCCGCCGCCGCCGCACTGGCCGAGTGGCGCGCCGAACGCCGCGAGGCGATGCGCGCGCTCGAATCGCTGCGCGCCGACGCCTGGCGCCGGCCGTTCGTGCACCCGCGGCTCGGCCCGCTCACGCTGGCCGACCACGTGCGCATGTGGAGCGAGCACGACCTGTCGCACCGGCGGCAGGTGCGCGCCGCGCTCGAGGCGACCACGTGATCGTCACGCCCGGACCGCTCGCCGCGCCCGCGTCGCGCCTGCTCGCGGCGCTCGCCTCGCACGGTCACGCCGTGCACGACGCCTCGCGTGGCGAGGTGCCGGGCGACGGCCCGGTGACGCTGGCCGTGTCCGACGGGCCGTTCGTGTTCGATTTCGCGGGGCTGGTGCGCGCCGTGGCGCCGCGCCCGTTCCGCGTGCTGGTGCTGTCGCGGCTGGGCGCGCACCCCGATGCACGCACGGCGTCGCTGCAGCGGCTCTGGCGCATGGAGGAACACGTGCGCGGCGGCGGGGCGCCCACGCTCACGCTGCGGTTCGCGCCGCTGCTCGGGCCCGCGACGCCGCTCTGGAACAAGCTGCGCACGCGGCCGGCGCTGCCGCGCGGCGGGCGCACGCAACTGAACCCGGTCGCCGAATGCGACGCGGTCGCGACGCTCGTGCGTGCGTTGGCCGATACGGCGCCGTGGCACGACTGGTACGAAGTGGCGGGCGAGCGCGTCTGGACGTTGGGCGAACTGCGCGACCGCGCCGCCGCCGCGGGACGCGGGCCCGACGCGGGCGAGTGGGAGCCGGCGCTCGACGAGATGCTCGAGCACCGGCTGGCCGAGAGCGCGCCGTGGTGCGCGCGCTTCGCGCTCACCCCGACGCCGATCGAGGACGCCGTGCGCGAAGGAGCCGCCGCGTGAGCGCCCGCCGGCCCGCACCGGCCGCCGTGCCCGCGCGCAAGGGCGGCGGCTCGGGCGACGGCCCGGGCGACGGCCCGCGCGAACCGCGCGAGCCGCGCGGCGGAGGCTCGCGCCCCAGGCTCAAGCTCATGCGCACCGGCGCGCACGCGCCGCACGGCGCGCCGCGCCCCGTGGGCGTGGCCATCGTCACCGTGAGCGACACGCGCGGCCCGCACGACGACGGCAGCGGTGCGCGCGCGCACGAGATGTTCGAGCACGCCGGTCACGAGGTCGTGCAGCGCGCGTGGGTGCGCGACGAGATCCCGGCGATCCGCAAGGCGGTGCGCGCGTTGCTCAAGCGCGCCGACGTGGACGCGGTGCTCGTGACCGGCGGCACCGGCGTCGCGCCGCGCGACGTCACGCCCGAGGCGCTCGCGCCGTTGTTCTCGCGCGAACTGCCGGGCTTCGGCGAACTGTTCCGGGCGAAGTCCGTCGCGCAGGTCGGCGCGGCCGCGTGGCTGTCGCGCGCGACCGCCGGCGTGGCGTCGGGACGGCTGCTCGTGGTGCTCCCGGGTTCGACCGCCGCGGTCGAACTCGCGCTCGAATCACTGCTCCTGCCCGAGCTCGCGCACGCCGTGCGGCTGCTCGGGCGATTCCAACCCTGAGGGCCGACATGTCCATCAAGTCCGACAAGTGGATCCGCCGGATGTGCGCCGAGCACGCCATGATCACGCCGTTCGAGGAGAAGCTCGTGCGCGCGGGCGTGATCTCGTACGGGCTTTCGTCGTACGGCTACGACGTGCGGGTGGCGAACGAGTTCAAGATCTTCACGAACGTGAACTCGACCGTGCTCGATCCCAAGCACGTGGACCCGCGCAACATGGTGGACTTCACCGGCGACGTCTGCATCGTGCCGCCGAACTCGTTCGCTCTCGCGCGCACGGTCGAGTACTTCAAGGTGCCGCGCAACGTGCTGTGCGTGTGCGTCGGCAAGAGCACGTACGCGCGCTGCGGCATCATCACGAACGTGACCCCCTTCGAGCCGGAATGGGAAGGGCACGTCACGCTCGAGATTTCGAACACCACGCCGCTTCCGGCGAAGATTTACGCCAACGAGGGGCTGGCGCAGGTGCTGTTCTTCGAGTCGGACGAACCATGCGAAGTGTCGTATGGTGACCGCGCCGGGAAGTACCAGAAGCAGACCGGGATCACGCTGCCGCGTCTGTAGCGATGCGCCGCCGTTTCCCCCAGGCGGCACGTGGCGGATCCGAAAGGTATCGCATGTCGTGGATCGTCCGGGTCGCGGGGCTGTGCGCCGCGGTCCTCGTACTGGCGTCGCTCGCGGGGGAGTCGGCGGGCGCGGATTCGACGTGGGTGGATCACTGGCGGGCCGCCTCGGCCGCGCGTGAGGCGCGGGACTGGGGCGGCATGCGCCGCCACCTGCTGCTCGTGCGCGACGAGATCGGCGAGGCGCCGGGCGTTTCGTACGCGCTGGCCCGAGCCGCGGCCCGGCTCGGCGAGCGCGACGAGGCGCTCGCGAGACTGGACGCCTACGCGCGCAGTGGACTCACGCGCGACGCGTTGTCCGACCCCGACTTCGCGGGGCTGCTCGGCGATTCGGCGTTCGTCGCGGTCGTGACGCGCATCTTCGAGCACTCTCGCCCGGTCGAGCGTGCCCTCGTGGCGCACACGTTCGCGGACACGAACGCCCTGGTCGAGGACGTGGCGTGGGACGCGGCGCGGAAGCGGTTCCTCGCCACGAGCATCGTGCGCGGCGTCGTCTACGAGGTGGCCGCGGACGGCCGCGAGCGTGTGTTCGCGACCTCGCCCCACGCCGCACGCCGCGGGCTGTACGGCGCGGCGGTGGACGCGAAGCGCGGGCTGCTCTGGGTGAGCGAGGCGGCGTCCCCGACCTGCGAAGGCTGGGCCGAGGCGGACAGCCACCGCACCTGCCTCGTGGCGTTCGCGCTCGCCGACGGCCGCGTGGTGCGACACGTCGAGCACGAGGCCGACGGCCGGCCGCACCTGATCGGCGATCTCGGCGTCGCGCCCGACGGCACGGTCTACGCGACCGACGGTCCCGCCGGAGCGCTGCTGCGGCTGCGCCCGGACGCGCGCGCATTCGAAGTGCTCTGTGCGGCGGGCACGTTCGGTTCTCCGCAGGCGCCCGCGGTCGCGCTCGACGGGCGCCGCGTGTACGTGGCCGACTACGGCCGCGGCATCGCCATGGTGGATCCCGCCACGGCCCGGGTGAGCTGGCTGGGCTACGAGCCCGGCATCGGGCTGCAGGGCACCGACGGGCTCACCGCGCTGCCCGGCGCGCTCGTGGCGGTGCAGAACGGCGTGCGCCCGCTGCGCGTGATGCACTTCACGCTCGATCGCACGGGCACCCGGGTGCTGACGGGCGACGCGATCGAGAGCGCCAGCGAGCGGCTGGGCGAGCCGACGCACGGCGTGATGACGGGTGACGATTACGTGTTTCTCGCGAATACGGGATGGGACCGCGTGGGGGCGGACCAGAAGCTGACCTCGAAACCGGGGGCACGGCCGGCGCAGCTGCTGCGCATGCCGCTCGCCGTCCCGGAGACCTCACGAAGGGAGCCTCGGAAATGAACGGACGCAAGTGCGCGCGTGCGCTGCTCGTGACGGCCCTGCTGTGCCTGCCCGCGCGGGTGCACGCGCAGGGTGCGGGGCGGTCCATGGACCTGCCGCAATCGGTACGCGCCGAAGGCATGGGCGGCGCGGGCGTCGCGGTGCCGTGGGGCGTGGTGAGCCCGTGGGACAACCCGGCGACGCTCGGCTACCAGACCGGCTGGAGCTGGGCCGAGACCCGGCAGCAGCTGGTGCCGGGCCTGGCGACCGACGTCTGGTTCCGCACGAAGCGCATGAGCGCGGGCTTCGGCGGTCTGGGCGTGTCGTGGACGGGGCAGCCCGGCGGGGTCGGCGACGTGGACCTCGACTACGGCGTTTCCGAGGCGACGGACATCGAAGGCAATCCGCTCGGCAGCTTCGGGTCGTTCGAGCGCGTTCGCGGCTGGGGCTTCGGCGTGTCGCTCGCGCGCACGTTCGACACCGTGAAGGGCCGCACCGGCGCGCAGTCGCTCGCGCGCTACGGTGACGTGGCGTTCGGCGAGTACTTCAAGGACTGCACGGTGTCGCTCGCGCCGGCTGCCGCCGGAGGCTCCGCTCGCGCCACCAACCGCGACTGGGGTGTGCTCGCGCGCGTGTCGCCCTCGGCGCTGCTGCGCCACGGCGCCGACGGCGTCTGGGACGCCGACGTGGCGTTCGGGCACTCGAAGATCAACTCGCAGGACCGCTACTTCACGTTCGTGAACGAGGACGTGCGCTCGCTGCCGTCGCAGGTCAGCCGCAACGGTGTCGCCGTACACCTGTCGCTCGCACAGCCCACGGCCATGCACATGGCGTTCGCGCACCTGCCGGTACTCTCGGCGCTCGGCCCGTTCGTGCGCGTGACGTACGCACACGACTCCGACGTCGCCGACGCCAACGGGTCGAGCAGCGGCGAGTGGAAGGTGCAGCACGACGGCATCGAGGTGTCGTTCCTCGGCGTGGTGGACCTGCGCAGCGGGCACTGGACCGACAAGCTGGGCGAGATCGACGGCGCCACCCGCGGCATCGGCTTCTGCCTGCCGCTCGGCAAGGTCGCCGAGTTCCGCTGGGACTACGCCGAGACTCCGCAGGCGAAGGATTCGGGATTGGAAGACGTCAAGCACCGGGGCTGGTCCATGTGGGTGAACCCCGCCGAGATCTGGCGCAGGGGAGGGAAGTGATCATGAAACGCATGCTCGCGGTGTTCGCCGTACTTGTCGCCGCTGCGTCGCTCGCGGCTCCGTGCCGCGCACTCGAAGTTCGGCACGGGCTCGAACTGCAGGCCGGGCTCGGCCACTGGAACGAACCGAACGTGTCGCCGGAGGGTTCCGAGTACCGCTGGAAACCGGTGCTCGGAGCGGGCTGGTTCGTGGAGGTGCCCGCCGGGAAGTCGGTGAGCGTGAGTGCCTCGCTCGGCTACCGGCGCGTGGGGGACGAAGTCCGTTGGAGCACGAACGTGGGTGGAACGGATTACGACTCGAAGATCCGGCTCGACGTGGACCAGCTCACGCTGCCGGTGCAGGTCGCGTGGTCGCTGCCCTTCGCGCCGGCGTTCGCGATCGAAGCGGGCGGGCAGGGCGAGTACCTGCTGAAGGCCATGGAGAAGGCCGAGCTGGCCGCGTTTCCCGCGATCCGGGCGCGGCGGCCCTACGCCGTGATCTTCGAGGACACCTCGAAGCCGTTCGAGGTCACCTCGTACACGAACCGGCTGGGCGGTTCCGCGATCGCCGGGCTGTCGTGGCGCACAAAACTGTTCTCGCGTGACGCGGCCGTCGCCGCGCACTGGGAACAGGGCTTGACCGCGATCTGGAAGGACGGTGACGACGAGTCGGAACGCCAGGCCCGCCGCATGTCCGCGGCGCTGCGTGTGAACTGGTAGGGAGGAACGGCCGCATGAAGACGCTCGATCGCTTCGCACTCGTGGCACTGTGCGGGGCATGCCTTTCGCTCGCGACGGCGGCGCATGCCGCGCGGTTCCATCCGGCGCTCGAACTCGAGGGCGGCGCCGGCACGATCACGTTCTCCGCGGACGAAGGCACGGACGGGGTGCACCCGAAGTTCGGGCCGTCGTTCGGTGTCGGCGTGACGGTGGGCGCCGATCCCGCGGCACGATTCGCCGTCCGCACAGGGGCGTTCTACCGCCATTCGCGTTCGCGCTGGGAGTTCGACGGCTCGTCGTACCCGGCCGCCTACCGCACGACGACGCGGCTGTCGACGCTGCGCGTGCCCGTGCGCGTGTCGTTCGCTCCGGCCGCCGCCGGTCACTGGCGACTGGAAGGGGGCGTCACCGGGCGCTGGCTCTTCAAGGCGACGCGCGATCTCGAGATGTCGGACGCGATCCCGCTCCGGCCCGAGCACGCGGACGCGGTGATCTTCGAGAGCCTGGGTGGGGAGGCCGACGTCACCGACCGCACCCGCCGGGGCGACGTGCTGCTGTCGGTCGGCGCCGGCTGGCACGGCGTGATCGCGGGGCACGACACCGGTTGCACCGCACGCTTCGAGCAGGGGCTCTACGATCTCGCGCTCGACGAGCCGACCAGGCACATGTCGGATCGTTCGATCCAGCTGGGCCTCTCGATCGGCTGGTCCGTGGCCGATTGAATGCCCGGGTGGCCCGCTTGCGCCGGTCCGGGACCTGCGGCTAGTGTTCCCCACGTTCGAATCACACGGAAGTCGTACCTCCATGGAGTGAGTCGATGCTGAAGGAACTCGCTACGGGTCTCGGCGTCACGTTCGAGAACCTGTTCCGCAAGCCCTATACGGTCCAGTACCCCGACGAGAAGCTCGAGATGTTCCCGCGCTTCCGCGGTCGTCATATCCTGGCGCGCCACGAGGACGGTCTCGAGCGTTGCGTCGGCTGCGAACTCTGTGCGGTGGCCTGCCCGGCCGACGCGATCTTCGTGAAGGCGGCCGAGAACGATCCGGCCAACCCGGTCTCGCACGGCGAGCGCTACGCGGAGCGCTACGAGATCAACATGCTGCGCTGCATCTTCTGCGGCATGTGCGAAGAGGCTTGCCCCGAAGACGCGATCTGGCTCGAGAAGGACTACGAACTGTCGGACTACCACCGCGACGCCTTCATCTACACGAAGGACGAGATGGTGGTGCCGATGGAACAGTCCGGCTACCTGCCCACGCGCTGATCCGTGGGTGATCGCGCCCTCTGTGCCCTGCTGCTGATACTCGGCGCAGGGTTGCTGGGGTGGCGCCCGGAACAGCGTCGGGCGAGGGTGCTGTGGTCCGTTCTGCTGGCCGCCGCCTTCGCCAACGCGCTCGCGATGCAACTCCACGCGGACAATCGGGTGGGCAGCAACCTGGTGCACTACTACCTGGGCGCCCGCTACCCGATTCCGTACCCGGACCTGTACCGCGCCTACCAGGCGGCCCTCGAGGAGCCGCAGGTGTCGATGCGCGATCTCGAGCATCCCGAGCGCATCGTGCGTGCGAGCGACACGGAGCAGCGCGCCTACTTCCTGGGCCTGCTTCGCGCGCACGGGGTTCCGCCGGGTGAACCGCTGGATCCGCTCGCTCCGACGGCGGTGCTCGCGGAGCGCGCACGCGCCTCGGGCGCGATCGCCGCGGAGGCGGACACCATTCTCGCCCGCGTCCTACCCGCCGGCCGTATCGCCGCCTTCCGGCGCGACGTGCGCGCCTCGGTGGCGCTGCTGCGGGGCCGTCCTTTCATCCAGGACTACGGGTACAACGGTTCACCGTTCTACTCGCTGGTGCGAAGCGCCGACCCGGCCCTGCACCTGCCGCTGGGCGCCCTCACCGGCGTGTGGAACCTGGCCTCGCAGCTGGTCGCGACCGGACTGCTGGCCGCGATCGCCGGGAAGGCCTTCGGGTTGCCGCTCACGGACCAGCTGGCGATCGCGACGCTGCTGCTCGCGTCCTGGGACTTCGTGGCCTACGCGATGTCGGGACTCGTCTTCGGCGAGCTCTGGTTGCCGCTGGCGTGCTTCGGCTGGGCGAGTCGCCGTCGACTGGCGCTGCCGGCGGGTTTCGCGCTGGCCTGGGTGGGACTCCTGAAGCTCTTCCCGTTCGCGCTGGCCGCCCCGCTGCTGGTCCGCTCGCTGGCACCCGCGTCGTCCGCTCCGACGGGCACCGAAGCCGGCTCGCGCGGCTGGGCGCGCGTGGCCTTCACGGCCGCACTCGTGTCCGCCGGCCTGTTCGCGCTGGCTGCGCCGATCAGCGGCCGGTCGTGGGGCGAGTTCACGGGCAAGATCCTGGGCCAGTTCCAGTCGGGCTCGCTCGTTTCGGTGAACAGCGTCAGCCTGTCCGCGTTCCTCGGCTGCGTCGGGGTGCCGGTGCATTCCGTCGTGACGACCGTGCTCGGGGCCGGTTTCCTCGCGGCGCTCGTGTGGCTGGTCTCGGGCGAAGGGCGCGAGGGCTTCGTCGCCGCGATGCCGCGCCGCGCGTTCGTCGTGATGGCCGCGACCGGCTGGTGGACGAGGAACTGGTTCAACTACTACGCGTTCGTGCCCCTGCTCGTGCTCATGCCCGTCCTGGCGTCCCGGGGCAGGAGGTGGGGGGCCGCGATCTCCGTGCTCGGGCTCGGACTCTCGTTCGCATTGCCGGACTTCGACGATCCCGCGCTCCTCGAACAGCCGCTGCTGCACGCGATCAAGCTCCTGCCCTACGTGGCGATTCCGGTCTGGATGGCGGCGGGTGAACGGCCGCGCGTGCTGCCCGCGTGGCTGCGCGGAGTGTGGCCGCGTCGGGTCGTCGTCGCCGCGGGCGTGGCGCTCGTCGGAGCCTTTTCGTTCGAGGTGTGGCGCGCGAGTGAGATTTCGCGGCTGGCGGGCGCGGCCGAGCAGTGTACGCGCGCCGGGGATTCCGCGGGCGCGCTCGCGCTACAGGACCGGCTCCTCCGGATCGTCCCGGGCGACGCCAGGGTGCACGCGAGCCGCGGCATTTCGCTGGGCACGCTCGGCCGACTCGACGAGGCGCGCGCCGCGTTCGCGGAAGCGTCCCGCCTCGCTCCGGACGACGCGGCCTCGCTCGACAACCTCGGCCGGACGCTGTTCATGCTCGGGCGACTCGACGAGGCGGCCGCTGCGATCGAGTCCGCCTCGCGACTCGGTCCCGCCGACCCGAGCATCGCGGTGGGCCTGGCGCGCGTGCGCCTCGGGCAGGGCCGGCGCGACGAAGCCCTCTCGCTCCTGGAACGTGCCCGCGAGCTCGCGCCGGAGGATGACGGCCTCGCCGCCCTGCTCGGCGAAGTGAAGGGGAGCGGTCGCTGACCGGGAGGCTCGGACGCGCCCGTTCGCGTGCCTTTCGTGAGTCCTGCCGTGGTCCCGGGAGCGTCGGCGCAGGAGCGTGTAAGGGGAGGGCCGATCGCGCGCTCGGGTGACCTCCCGATGCGCCGGCCGCCGCCGCTCCGCAGCCTCGAGGCGCCGCTCGCCCGGGTCCGGGCGGGCGGCGCTTCACGCTCAGGCCCGCGGTGCGCGGCGAGCCCGCAGGCGCCGCGCGAGCTTCGCGACGAGCCCCGCGGCCAGTCCGAAGAGCAGCGCGATCGGCGCACCCACGATGACCGCCCAGATCGCGAAGTCGCCGAGCCCGCGCAGTGCGCCGGCGAGCTGCCGCACGCTCGAGCGCACGGTCTCGCCCGGGCGCCAGCCGTGCGGCTGGATCGGGCCCGCGGCGGCGTCGGGCTGCAGCTGCACGGCGATCGTGCTCATGGCGGCGAGGCCCTTCAGCGATTCGAGCTGGGCGTCGTACTGCTCGATCTGCGTGCGGATGCCGGTCAGCTCGCGGTACACGGCCATCACGTCCTCGGCCTTCTGGCCGTGCGCGCGGGCGTCCTTCAGCAGCCCGATCAGCTCTTCTTCGGTCGCGCGCAGCGTGCGCAGCCGCGCCTGCAGGTCGACCGCCTGGTCGGTGACGTCCTCGACGGACTGCGTCTCGGCGGTGACCTTCACCGCCATCGCACGCAACTCGGCGAGCGTCGCGGCGAGGCCGTCGGCCGGCACGCGCAGCGTGAGCTGCCGCCACGGGAAGCCGCCGCGGTCCTCGAGACTCGACGACGCCACGAAGCCGCCGCGCGCGGCGACCAGCCGCTCGATCCGCGCGCCGCACGAGTCGACGTCGGCGACCACGAGCGAGAGCGAAACGTTGCGGACCAGCATGCGCTTCGCGAGCGCCGTCGCGACCGGCAGTCCGGCCTGCGACGCGCCGCTTCCCGTTTCCTGTTCGAGCGCGGCCGGGGCGTTCGTCACGGCGCTCACCGCGCGCTGGGGCGCCAGCGCGTCGAGCGCGGCGGACGCCGGGACTTCGGCGGACTTCTCGCCGCGCGCGCAGCCGGCGACGGCGAGGGCGAAGACGAGGAGCGCGAGGGGCGCGCGGACGAGCGGGGAGACGGAGCGGCGCATGGATTCCTCCGGCGTGGAAGCGAAGGCCGCGGGCGCGGCCACCGCCGGACATACGCCGGGTGCGTGGTCGCATTCCCCGCGCGGTCAGAACTGGCGCAGCAGCTTCTCCGCCAGCACCGGCCAGGCCCAGGGCTCGGCGCTCGCGGGCCCCGCGGCCGCGAGCCTGTCGCGCAGTGGCGCGTCGGTCAGCACCCGCTTGATCGCGCGGCGCAGGAAGAACTCGTGGCGCCACGACACGAGGGCGTTCCTCTCGTGCACGGCGAAGTCGCGCGTGCCGCTGCGCGTGCACACCACCGCGCAGCCGCAGGCGAGGGCTTCGAGCGCGGTGTTGCACCAGCCGGCCTTGCGCTCGGCGGCCACGAAGAGGTGCGACGACTGGTAGAGCGCGACCAGCTCCTCCTGCGTCGGGCCGAGCACGAAGCGCGCGTTCGGGGGCAGCGGGGCGCCGTCGCGCGGGTCCTGGCGGTTGTGCGCGTCCACGCTGTCGAACAGCACGACTTCGAACGCGGGCACCTTGCCCACCAGCCCCTTGAGCGCGCGCAACACGAGGTCGGTGCCCTTCTTGGGGCGCGAGCGCCGGCCGTTGACGAGCACACGCAAGGGCGACGCGGCGCGCAGGGCGGGCTCGGGACGGAAGGTCGTGGTGCGGATGCCGCCGACGCCGTCGAGCACGGGACGTCCCGAGGAACCTGCGAGTTTCTCGCGGAGCGCGCCGGAGTTGGCAGCCAGCGTCACGGCGGGATCGGCGAGCGCGCGCTGCAGTCCGGCGTCGCCTTCGATCACGCAGTAGTACACGTGCCGGCCCGACTCGTGCGCTCGGAAGGTGCCGTAGGTGTGCGGGTCGGCGCAGACCGCGACGTCCGAGGTCTCCGTCGCGGCGGCCGTCAGCGCCGCGACCCGGCCGCGGTACTCGAGCCATGCGGGGCGCGAGCCGTCCGGGTGGTACAGCGTCACCTCGTGGCCCCTCGCGACCCACTCGTTGCCGAGTTCGAGGAAGCGCCGGACCCCGCCGAACACGCCGACGTGGGGGAGGAAGGTGGCGATGCGCATGAGGGTGCGGACGCTAACAGTTCTCGCACGAGGCCGGAAACCGGGGGGCGTTTCCGTCACCGGGCGGCACACGCCCCGCGCGCGGGTGTTTCGCCCTGCAGCAGCCGGGTGTTTCGGTGGTGAACGCCGCGCCGTCACACCCCGAATCACCCGCACGAGGCGCGTGCGGGCGCCGCGGCGCGACGGCCGCATCGCGGCCGCCACGCGCAACGACTTGCGCGCGCCGCGCGGCGCCGCGCCGTGCGTGGCATGCCGGCTGCAGTAGAGGCGAGCGAACACTTCCACGGCGCCGCCCGGTCCATCCGGCGCGCCACCTTCACCACCACTCGCTACAGGAGGCTCGACATGACGCTCATTCGTTGGACCCCCGCCGCGCCGCGTACCCTTTCGGACGTGCGCACCGAGATGGATCGCCTCTTCGACAGCTTCCTCTCGACCCGCTCGCTGCCGTCCACCTTCGGCTCGATCGCGCCGCCCGTGGACATCGAGGAGACGCCCGAGGCGTTCGTGCTCACCGCCGACCTGCCCGGTGCGGATCCCAAGCAGATCAAGGTCACCCTCTCGAACGGCGTCCTCACGCTGAAGGGCGAACGCCGCGTGGCGCGCAGCGCCACGGAAGGTTCCGTACACCGCACGGAGCGCGCCAGCGGCACCTTCGAGCGTGCGTTCACGCTCGGCACGCCGGTCCGGGGCGACCAGATCAAGGCCACGTACCGCGACGGCGTGCTCGAAATCCGCGTCCCCAAGGCCGAGGAGGCCCGGGAGCGTGAAATCGAGGTGCAGGTCGGGTAACCTGCCGCGCCGCTTTCGGACAGGACACACGCCGCGGCGAGGCGCGGGGCGAAGGCCGCCCCGCGCCGTCCGCGCGAAGCGAACAGAATGTGAGGTGAGTCATGGGTAAGGTCATCGGTATCGATCTCGGCACCACGAACTCGTGCGTGGCCGTCATGGAGGGCGGCGAGCCCAAGGTCATCGCCAACGCGGAGGGCTTCCGCACCACGCCGTCCGTCGTCGCGTTCGCCAAGAACGGCGAGCGCCTCGTGGGCCTCGTCGCGCGCCGCCAGGCCGTGACCAATCCCACGAACACGCTCTATTCGATCAAGCGCTTCATGGGCCGCCGGTACGACGAGGTGAGCTCGGAGATGAAGCTCGTGCCGTACCAGGTCGTGCGCGGCGCGAACGCCGACGTGCGGGTCAAGGCGGGCGACGGCGAGTACTCGCCGCCCGAGATCTCGGCCATGATCCTGCAGAAGATGAAGGCCACTGCGGAGGAGTACCTCGGCGAGAAGGTCACCGAGGCGGTCGTCACCGTGCCCGCGTACTTCAACGACTCGCAGCGCCAGGCCACCAAGGACGCCGGCCGCATCGCCGGGCTCGACGTGAAGCGCATCGTCAACGAGCCCACGGCCGCAGCGCTCGCCTACGGCCTCGACAAGAAGAAGGACGAGAAGGTCGCCGTGTTCGACCTCGGCGGCGGCACGTTCGACATCTCGATCCTCGAGATCGGCGACGGCGTGTTCGAAGTGCGCTCGACGAACGGCGACACCCACCTGGGTGGCGACGACTTCGACCAGAAGATCATCGACTGGCTGGCCGACGAGTTCCGCGCGCAGGAAGGTATCGACCTGCGCAAGGACCCGATGGCGCTCCAGCGCCTGAAGGAAGCGGCCGAGAAGGCCAAGTGCGAGCTGTCGGGCACGCTGCAGACCGAGGTGAACCTGCCGTTCATCACGGCGAACGAGTCCGGCCCCAAGCACCTCGTGCTCACGCTCACGCGCGCCAAGCTCGAGCAGATCGTCGCCGACCTGATCGAGCGCTGCCGTGGTCCCGTCCTGCAGGCGCTCAAGGACGCCGGCCTCAGCCCGTCGCAGATCGACGAGGTCGTGCTCGTCGGCGGTTCGACGCGCATGCCGCGCGTGCAGGAGCTGGTGAAGGAGATCTTCGGCAAGGAGCCGCACCGCGGCGTGAACCCGGACGAGGTCGTCGCGATCGGCGCGGCCATCCAGGGCGCCGTGCTCGCGGGCGACGTCCGTGACGTCGTGCTGCTCGACGTGACGCCGCTGTCACTGGGCATCGAGACCATGGGCGGCGTGGCCACGGTCATGATCCCGCGCAACACCACGATCCCGACCAAGAAGTCCGAGACGTTCTCGACGGCGTCGGACAGCCAGCCGAGCGTGGAGATCCACGTCCTGCAGGGCGAGCGTCCGATGGTCGCGGGCAACAAGAGCCTCGGCAAGTTCCACCTCGACGGCATCCCGCCGGCACCGCGCGGCGTGCCGCAGATCGAAGTCACGTTCGACATCGACGCGAACGGCATCCTGCACGTGTCCGCCAAGGACCGCGCGACGAACAAGGAACAGAGCATCCGCATCGAGGCGTCGAGCGGCCTGAAGGAAGACGAGATCAAGGACATGGTGCGCGACGCCGAGGCGCACGCGGACGAGGACCGCAAGCGCAAGGAAGCGGTCGAAGCCCGCAACCGCGCCGATGCGCTCGTGTACGAGACCGAGAAGAACCTCAAGGAGCACGGCGAGAAGCTCGACGCCGAGCTCAAGTCGAAGATCGAGTCCCAGATCACGGTCGTGAAGGACGCGCTCAAGGGTGAGGACGCCGCGGCGCTCACGTCGGCCAGCGAAGCGCTGCAGCAGGCGTGGCACGAGGCGGCGACCAAGCTCTACCAGCAGGCCGGTCCGGCGCCGGGTGCCGGCGCGCAGGCCGGTCCGGAGACCGCGTCGGAGCCGAAGAAGAAGACCGGCGGCGACGGTGCGGTGGACGCCGACTTCGAAGTCGTGAACTAGTTCGCTTCGCTCGCGGACTGCGCACGGCCGGCGGGGAAGCTCCCGCCGGCCGTGTCGCGTTTGCGGAGCGCGTGCGCGCGTCCTAGCGTGGCCGTGCATGCACGTCTCCTCGATCGCACTCGATGCCGCGCGCACGGTGGCCGGCGTGGTCTACGCGGCGGCCCAGGGCGCGCTCGTCGTCTACACGGCGCACCGCTGGACCCAGCTGCGCCCCGCACGGCCGCTGCCGCCGGTTCCACCGCTCGACGATCGCGACGCGCCGTGCGTCACCGTGCAGCTGCCGGTGTTCGACGAGCCGCTCGTGGTCGAGCGGCTGCTCGAGGCCGCCGCCGCGCTCGACTGGCCCGCGGACCGGCTCGAGATCCAACTGCTCGACGACTCGCGCGACGACACCACGGCGATCGCCGCCGCCACGATCGCGCGGCTGCGCGCGCGCGGCGTGCACGTGGTGCACGTGCGGCGCGACGGCCGCGCGGGATTCAAGGCGGGCGCGCTGGCGCACGGCCTGGCGCTCGCGCGCGGCACGCTGGTCGCGGTGTTCGACGCCGACTTCGTGCCGCCGCCGGGCTTCCTGCGCGCGCTCGCGCCGCGCTTCGCCGACCCGCGCGTCGGCATGGTGCAGGCGCGCTGGGGCCACCTGAACCGCGGCGCCTCGGCGCTCACCCAGGCGCAGGCGGCCATGCTCGACGCGCACTTCCGGCTCGAGCACGCCGCACGCGCACGCGCGGGCTGCTTCCTGAACTTCAACGGCACGGCCGGCATCTGGCGGCGCGAGGCGATCGAGTCCGCCGGGGGATGGTCGGCGGACACGCTGACCGAGGACCTCGACCTCAGCTATCGCGCACAACTCGCGGGGTGGCGCTTCGTGTACGACGACGCGTTCGTCGTGCCCGCCGAACTGCCGTCCCGGATGAGCGCATTCCTTTCGCAACAGCGTCGCTGGGCGAAGGGTTCGATCCAGGCCGCACGCAAGCTGCTGCCTGCGGTGTGGCGTGCACCGCTGCCCGCCCGCGTGAAGGCCGAGGCGGCCGTGCACCTGACCGCGAACGCCGCGTACCCGCTGCTGCTGGCGCTGTCGCTCGCGCTGCCGCTCGTGCTCGGCGCGGCTTCGCCGTGGCCGGTGGCGGCCGCCTGGGCGCTGCAGGTGGGGCTGCTGCTCGCGGGGCTCGTGCCCGTGGCGGCGTTCCTCGCGCGCTCGCAGGCGGGTGAGCGCCTCGGCGCGGCCACGGTCGCCGCCCGCGTCGCCGCGGCGATGCTGCTGTGCACCGGCATCAGCCTGAACAACGCGCGCGCCGTGTGCGAAGGCCTCGCCGGCCCGCCGGGCGACTGGGAGCGCACGCCCAAGACCGGCGAAACGTCGGTGCGCGAGGCGCGGCCGGAGCGATCCGTGCCCGCTGCGCGCCGGGGGGACGGGGCCGGTCGCATCGAAATCCTGCTCGCTTTCGGCTTCCTCGGTGTAGGAGCCCTCGCGATCCGGCAGGGCGAGTGGACGGCGGCGCCGTTCCTCGCCGTGCTCGTGGTGGGTTTCGGCTGGGTCGGTGGTCACGCGCTGCGCGAGAGCGCGGTCGCGCGACCACGCCGTCCGGCTTGAAGGAGGCGCGAATGAGGGGTTGCGAACGGGCGCGGCGGCTCGCCGTCGTGATGGGGCTGGCCTGTGCCGTCGGGATCGGCGCGGGCGGCGCCTGCGGCGCCTGCGCCCAGACGCTCGAAGGCACGTGGACGGTCCCGACCACGTCGCCGTGGGCGCTCGGCCAGGCGCAGGCGGGCCACGTGGCGTTCACCGAGAACGACGTGGCCTCCGCGACGCTGTACGACGCCGGTGGCGCCGCCGTGGGCGTCCCGCTGGCGGTCGGGCTGTTCGCGCGCATGGTCGAGAGCACCGACGACAGCGTGTTCGTGATCGTCTCCGGCGCCCCGACGCTGCGGAAGTTCACGCACGCCGGGACGCTGGTGCGCAGCGTGACGCTGGGCGGCTTCGCCGACATCCCGCGCCGGCTGGTGCCGCTCGACGACGGCCGCGTGCTGCTCGCGTTCACGCACACCGACCCTTCGCGCGTGCTCAAGATCTTCGACCGGAACTGCGTGGCCGTGGACAGCATCCCGACGATCCTGTTCGACGGCGCGGCGGGCACGGTGGTCGGGCTCGCGCGCGCGCCGGGCGGTGACGTGGTGACGTGCGTCGAGACCGTGCTGGGCAACTTCCATCTCACGCGCTACGGCGCCGACGGCGCGGTCCGCTGGAGCCTTCCGATCGCGGCGGGCGGGGCGATCGCGACCGACGCGCGCGGCGCGGTGTACGTCTGCCACGGTGCGAACGCCACCACGCTCGACCTGTACTCGGACAACGGCCTCGCCGCGGGCTCGTGGTCCGGCCCGCCCGGGCAACCGCTCGTGCGCGTGAGCGACGTCGTGGCGTCGCGCGACGGTGAACGGCTGTTCGTGCTCACGAACTCGAGTTCGGGCCCGGTGCGCGTGTTCACGAGCCTGCCCGTGCCGGCCTCGCGCACCACGTGGGGCGCGCTCAAGACGCGCCGGCGCTGAGCACGGGCAAGCGAAACGGCCCGCCGCGCGAGGCGACGGGCCGTGACGTCAGCGGGGCGAACGTTACAGGCGCACGATCTTGTTCGACCGCTTGCCCTTCAGCGCATTGCGCGTGTCCACGACCGCCTTCGACCAGCGCAGGACGTCCGAGTAGCGGAAGTCCTTGTGCGCGGTCGCGATCACGGCGCAGTCGAAGCGCTTGAGCTGCGCGGCCGTGAACGGCACCGACTTCATGAGGCCGCCACCGAAGCGGATGCTCGGCACGTGCGGGTCGGTGTACTCGATCTTCGCGCCGCGCTCACGGAGCTTTTCCATGATGTCCAGCGACGGGCTCTCGCGCACGTCGTCGATGTCCGACTTGTACGCCACGCCGAGCACCAGCACCTTGGAGCCGCGGATCGCCTTGCCGTTGCGGTTCAGCGCTTCGGAAACGAGCTCGACGACGTGGTCGGGCATGTGGCCGTTGACGTGGCCGGCGAGCTCGATGAAGCGCGCTTCGAAGCCGCTCGCGCGCGCCTTCCACGACAGGTAGAACGGGTCGATCGGGATGCAGTGGCCACCCAGGCCCGGACCGGGGTAGAAGGGCATGAAGCCGAACGGCTTGGTCGCCGCGGCCGAGATGACCTCCCACACGTCGATGTGCATGCGCGCGCACATGAGCGCGAGCTCGTTGACGAGGCCGATGTTCACCGAGCGGAACGTGTTCTCGAGCAGCTTGACCATCTCGGCGACCTGCGTCGAGGAGACCGGGATCACCTTGTCGAGGCGCTGCTCGTAGAGCTTCACCGCGACTTCGGTGCATGCCGGCGTCACGCCGCCCACGACCTTCGGGATGTTGCGCGTCTGGAACTGCGGGTTGCCCGGATCCACGCGCTCGGGGCTGAACGCGAGGAAGAAGTCCTCGCCGACTTCGAGCCCGGTCTCGCGCAGCATGGGCAGCACGAGCTCGTCGGTGGTGCCGGGGTAGGTCGTGCTCTCGAGAATCACGAGCATGCCCTTGTGCAGGTACTTCTGGACCTGCTCGGTCGCGGCCACGATGAACGACACGTCGGGATCGCGCTGCTTGCTGAGCGGGGTGGGCACGCAGATGTTGACCGTGTCGCACTTCTTGAGCACGGCGAAGTCGGTCGAAGCATGCAGGCGGCCTTCCTTCACCAGCTTCTTCACGTCCGCGGTCGGGACGTCCTGGATGTAGGACTTGCCCTGTTGCAGCTGCTTGACGCGGGCTTCGTCGATGTCCACGCCGTACACCTCGAAACCGGCGAGTGCCAGTTCGACGGCCAGCGGCAGGCCCACGTAGCCCAGGCCGATGACGCCGAGCTTGGCGGTCTTGCGGTCGAGGCGGGATTTCAGCACGGAGACGGCGTCACGCGTATGGGTCTTCTTGCGGGTCTTTTTCATGGGGCGGCACGCTATCGGGTGGTGGAACGACCGTCAATCCGGCTCGCCCTCGCGGGACCGCGACGAGCGGGCAAAGTTGACATTTTCGAGTAATTCTCGCTTGACCGGCTCCGAAGCAGCGACGGAAACTTTTGGTCGAGAGGCGTTCTGTCTTCGCCGTGCAACTGTGGCCCCGACACCTTGTGAAGCGAAGTGGACGTGCCGTCGCTCCAGGAGTGCCCCGGAGGTTGCATCACGCGATGGACGGGTGCCTCCATTTTTTTGTGCCCGGTTCCGTGGGCTATGCTGCCGCCCGTGAACCCGGCACGCACCCACTCGCACGCGCTCGTCGTTCGTTATCGTCTCGACGGCGCGATTTCTTACGGTGAACTCCTCGGCCCCGCGGACGCTCCCGGCACCGAGGTCCTGCGGTGGTCGGCCGCGCCGTGGCTGGGTGGGGAGCCGACCGGCCGGCGTGACCCGCTCGAACGCGCCACGCTGCTGGCGCCTGCGGAACCCAGCAAGATCGTGTGCATCGGGCTGAACTACGTCGAGCACGCGAAGGAGAGCCTCACGAACGCTCCCGGCGCGGGTGTGCCCGAGAAGCCGCTCATGTTCCTCAAGCCGCCCTCGGCCGTGCTCGCGCCCGGCGGTGTGGTGCGTTATCCCGCGGGGGTGGAGCGTCTCGATCCCGAGGGTGAACTGGCACTGGTGATCGGCCGGCGCGCCTGCGCCGTGAGCGAGGCCGAGGCGCTCGACCACGTGGCGGGCGTGACGGCGTTCGACGACATGTCGGCGCGCAACTGGCAGAAGTCGGACGGCCAGTGGGCACGCGCCAAGGGCTTCGACACGTTCGCGCCGTTCGGGCCGTGCGTGGCACTGGGGCTGTCGCCGCTGGACCTGGCGCTCGAACTGCGCGTCAACGGCGAGGTGCGGCAGCGCGCGCGCACGTCGCAGATGCACTTCGGGCCCGCCTTCCTCGTGTCGTACGTCTCGCGTCACTTCACGCTCGAACCCGGCGACCTGATCGCCACGGGCACGCCGGCCGGCATCGCACCGCTCGAGCCCGGTGATGCGGTCGAAGTCGAAGTCGAGGGCGTGGGCGTGCTGCGGCACGCGATCGGGGTGCGCGAAGCGTGAGCCGCACGCGCCCCCTGCTCGTGACGCGCGCCCGGCTGTGGCCGGAGCCCGAGGTGCGCGCCGACGCCGTGCTGGTCGAGGACGGCCGCATCGCCGCGATCGGTGCGTCGGACGAACTGCGCCTGCTCGCGCCGCACGCGCGCGTGGTGAACGCGGCCGGTGCCACGGTCACACCGGGGCTGTGCGACGCGCACCTGCACTTCGTGCCGTGGGCGAAGGCGCGGCGGCAGGCGGACCTGCGCGGTGCGGCTTCGCTCGCCGAGGCGCTCGAGCGCGTGCGTGCCGCGATCGCGGCCACGCCCGGCGACGCGCCGGTGGTCGGGCGCGGCTGGAACGCCGACGGCTGGGGCGAGCCGCCCACGCGTGCGGCGCTCGACGCCGTCTCGGGCGGCCGCGTCGTGCTGCTGCACCGCCACGACTTCCATACGCTCTGGGTGAACTCGGCCGCGCTGCGCGTCGCCGGAGTGGGGCGCGACACGCCGGACCCCGACGGCGGGCGCTTCGACCGCGCGGCGGACGGTGAGCCCACGGGGCTCGTGCGCGAGCACGCGGTGCGCGCGTTCGCCGCGCTCGAAGCGGCCGCGGGTCCCGCCGTGGACGCGGCGCTGCTCGACGACGCGGCCGCGGCGCTGCACGCGCTCGGCGTCACCGCGGTGCACGACTTCCAGCGCGACGCGGTGGACTTCGGCCGCATGCGCGCACTGGCGGGCCGCCGCCGGCTGCGGGTGTTGCAGATGGTGGACGAGTCGCAGACCGAATGGCTGGCGCTCGAAGGCGCGGCCAGCGGCAGCGGCGACGCGTGGTTCCGGATCGGCGCACTCAAGCTGTTCGCGGACGGCACGCTCGGCTCGCGCACCGCGGCGCTGCTCGAGCCGTGGGAGGACGCTCCCGGCACCGGCATGACGCTGATCGAGCCCGCCGAACTGCACCGCATCGTGGCGCGCGCCGCGGCGAAGGGTTTCGCCTGCGCGGTGCACGCGATCGGCGACGCCGCCGTGCGCCACGCGCTCGACGCGTTCGACGCCTGCGCCGCCGCACGCGCGCTCGCGATGCCCCCGCGCATCGAGCACGTGCAGCTGCTCGCGGACGCCGACCTCGGGCGCTTCGCCGCGCTCGGCGTGACGGCGAGCATGCAGCCGCAGCACTGCACGAGCGACGCCGCTGCGGCTCGCGCCGCCTGGGGCGCCCGCATCGCGCGCAGCTACCCGTGGCGCGCGCTGCTCGAGTCCGGCGCCCGGCTGGCGTTCGGTTCCGACGCCCCCGTCGAGCCGCCGTTCGCCGCGTCGGGGCTGGCCGCGGCGGTCGAACGCCGCGCGGACGGCGAGGGGGAGGCGTTCGTGCCCGGGCAGGCGATCGCGCTCGAGCACGCCCTCGCGGCCTACACGAGCGGGGCTCGGGCCGCGGCCGGGGGCTGGGGCGTCACCCGGTTCGTGCCGGGCGACGAGGCCGATCTCGTCGTGTGGGATCGCGACGTGTTCCTGACGGAATCCGGACGGTTGCCCGATTCGCGGCCAGCCGTCACAGTGCTCGGCGGCGAAATCGTGTATGAATCCCTCCGGACCGGGGCCGCGGCGGACGTCGCGCGCTCGCCGGTCCCGAACCCCGGGAATGGCTCATGAGCGTGGTGGACTGGTCGGCGGAACTCGATGCGGATCTCGTGAAGCGCGCGCAGGCGGGTGAGACGCGCGCGTTCGACGAGCTCGTGCGCCGCTACCAGGACAAGGTGTTCCGGCTCACGTTCAAGATCCTGCGCCACGACGACGACGCCGCCGAGGCGACGCAGGACGCGTTCCTGTCGGCGTTCCGCGGACTGAAGAACTTCAAGGCGGAGTCCACGTTCTCGACGTGGATGTACCGGATCGGCACCAACGCCGCGCTCATGAAGTACCGGCGCCGCCGCGACGGCCACGTCTCGTACGAGCAGTCGCAGAGTTCGTCCGACGAGGCCGAGCCGCTCGCGATCGCCGACTGGTCGGCGCAGCCGCTCGACGACCTGCTCGACGCCGAGACGCGCGAGATCCTCGCGCGCGAGGTCGAGAAGCTGCCGGCGAACGAGCGCGAGGTGTTCGTGCTGCGCGACATCATGGAGCAGAGCAACGAGCACGTCGCGAAGGAACTCGGGCTGACCGTGGCCGCGGTGAAGTCGCGCCTGCATCGTGCGCGCGTGCACCTGCGGGACCGCGTGAACCGCTACTTCCGCGAGAAGCTCTCGCGCAAGCCGAGGGCGTGACCGCTCAGCGGTGCGTCCACCAGAACGCGACGATGCCCAGCGACAGCGCCGCGCGGTACGCGAAGAACACGCCGAACCCGGTGCGCCGCAGCATGCCGAGCAGCATCCGGATCGCGAGCATGCCGAACACGGCCGCGCTCACGACCGCGATCGCCAGCGTGGGCCCGGGCACGTCGTGCGGCACGTCCTTGAGCTTGAGCATGATCGCACCGAACGTGATCGGGGTGGCGAGCAGGAACGAGAACCGCGCCGCCGCCGGGCGCGAAAGCCCCATGAACCGCCCCGCCGTCATCGTGACGCCCGAGCGCGACACGCCCGGGACGAGCGCGAGGCACTGCGCGAAGCCCATGGCGATGCCGGTCGTCCAGCCGGGCGAGCGTTCGTCGGCGCCCTTCGCCTTCGTGCGGTCGGACAGCCAGAGCAGCAGGCCGAACACCGACAGCGTGGCCGCCTGCAGCAGCAGGCTGCGCAGGTGCTGCTCGGCGAGGTCGTCGAGCAGCTTGCCGACGATCGCCGCGGGGATCGTGGCCACCACCAACAGCGCCCACAGCGTGCGCGCCTCGCGCGCCTTCGCGGCGTCGGGCGAGAAGAGGTCGGTCACCAGCGTCCACCAGTCGCGCCAGAACGCCACGACGAGCGCGACGAGCGTGCCCGCGTGGAGCGCGACGTCGAACGCGAGGCCTTCGTACTTCCAGCCGAGCAGCGTGGGCACGAGGTACAGGTGCGCGCTGCTCGAGACGGGCAGCAGTTCCGTGAGCCCCTGCACGGCGCCGAGCACGGCGGCCTGCAACGGGGTGATCGTTTCGGCGAGCGGGAGCGTGAGCATGGCGCGGCACGCTAACACGCGAGGCGCGGCGTGACCACGCCCGCCGGCGAGCGTCCGGCCGCCGACGCCGCCGCGACCAGGACCGCGCGCGCCGCCGGCAAGGTCGGCGCCGCCACGCTGTTGTCACGCGTACTCGGGCTCGCGCGCGACCAGGTCATGGCGGCCATGTTCGGCGCCGGGTTCGCGAGCGACGCGTTCAACACCGCGTTCCGCGTGCCGAACCTGCTGCGCGACCTGTTCGCCGAGGGCGCGATGTCGGCGTCGTTCATCCCGACCTTCACCGAGTACGAGCAGAAGCGCGGCAAGGAAGAGGCGTGGGCGCTCGGCCGCCAGCTCATGTCCACGCTGCTCGTCGTGCTCGGCGTGCTCTGCGCGATCGGCGCGGTGTTCGCGCCGCAGCTCATGCACCTGCTCGCCGCGGGCTTCGCGGAGCAGCCGGGCAAGCTGGAGCTGACCGCGTCGCTGTTCCGGATCATGCTGCCGTTCCTGCCGCTCGTGGCGCTGGCGGCGGCCGCGATGGGCATGCTCAACGCGAGCGGCGTGTTCGGCGTGCCCGCGCTCGCCCCGGCGCTGCTCAACGTCGGCATGATCGTGTTCGGGCTCGCGCTGGTGCCCGTGTGCGGGCGCTTCGGCGTGCCCGCGGTGGTCGCGATGGCGTTCGGCGTCGTGGGCGGTGCGGCGCTGCAGTTCGCGATCCAGCTGCCCAGCCTGCGCCGGCTCGGGTTCACGCTGCGCTTCGAACGGCCCACGTGGCATCCCGGGGTGCGGCGCGTGGCCCTGCTCATGGTCCCGGCCACGATCGGGCTCGCGGCGACGAACGTGAACATCTTCGTGAGCAACAACCTCGCGAGCCACATGGAGCAGGGCGCGGTCACGTGGCTGTACTGCGCGTTCCGGCTCATGCAGCTGCCGATCGGCGTGTTCGGCATCGCGCTCGCCACCGTGGCCATGCCCGCGCTGTCGCGCGCGGCGGTGCGGCAGGACCTGCCCGAACTCAAGCGCACGCTCGCGACGGCGGTGCGCATGGTGCTGCTGCTCACGATTCCCGCGGCCGTCTACCTCGCGGTGATGGCGAAGCCGATCATCGCGCTGCTGTTCCAGCACGGGCGCTTCAGCGCGCTCGCGACCGACCGCACCGCCGCAGCGCTCGTCATGTACTGCGTCGGGCTGCCGTGCTTCGCGGCGATCGGCATCTTCACGCGCACGTTCTACGCGCTCGGCGACACGAAGACGCCCATGCGCTCGAGCCTCACGTCGGTCGCGATCAACGTGGCGCTCAACCTGGCACTGGTCGGGCCGCTCGCCCGGCTCGGGCTGGGGCATCGCGGGCTGGCGCTCGCCGCGTCGCTCGCGGCGCTCGCGAACGTGTCGCAGCTCGCGTTCCTGCTGCGCGGCCGCATCGGCGGCTTCGGCGCGCGCGGCATCGCGCTCACGCTGCTCCGCGTGGCGGTCGCTTCGGCGGTCGTCGGCGGCGCCATGGCGGGCCTGCTCGCGCTGGCGGGCCCGGAACTGACGCACGGGCACGTGCGGCTCGTGCTCACGGTGGCCGGTTCGGCCGCGATCGCGCTGGTGTTGTTCTGGGGCTCGCTGCGCGTCGCTCGCGTCGAGGACGTGGCGCTGTTCGAGGACGCATTCGGGTCGCTGGCCCGGCGGTTCCGGCGCTGATCGCGCCGCGCGCTCAGCGCCGCGGGCGCGCGCCTTCGTTCCAGAGCTGGGGCAGCACGGCGAACGCCTGCAGTCGTCCCGGCCGCCACGCCGCCGAGACGATCTCGAACGCGAGCCACGCCGCGTAGAGCCAGCAGATCTCCTCGCGCCAGTCCGGATGCACGAACTGCGCGAACCACAGCGCGAACAGCCCGAGCGCCTCGTGCGCGTGGAAGCGGAAGTTCGCGAGCAGCACCACGCCGAGCGCGCTCTGCAGCAGCGTGAGCACGATCTCGACGCGGTGTTCGGCGATGG
>JAXLXR010000002.1:0-507945 GCA_046327815.1 Candidatus Eiseniibacteriota bacterium
TCGCCGACACGCTCCAGCGCGTGCGCGCCGAAGCCGCGACCGGCGCCCGCCGCTCGGGCAACGCCGGCGCCGTGCGCGAAGTGCTCGAGAGCGACGCGCTGCAGGCCAACGCCCAGCCGCTGCACCGCCTGCCCGTGCGCCACCGCCGCGAGGTGAAGCTGCTCGACCTGGCCGAGGTGCCGCTCGTGTTCTCGCGCGACCGGCTCGTGCTCGCGCGCAGCGACGGCAAGGAGTTCCTCGTGGACTACACGCTGCAGGAACTGGAGGCGCGCCTGCCCGACGGCCTGTTCGTGCGCGTGCACCGCGGCGCGCTGGTGAACCTGGCCGCGATCGAAAGCTACGGCGCCGAGGGCGGCGTGCTGGTGCTGCGCCTGAAGGACGGCACGCGCGTCGAGGCGAGCGAACGCCGCGCGGCGGAGGTGCGGCGGAAGTTGCGGTAGCACGGGGTCAGGCCTGCGGCGGCGCGGGCCGTTTCCCTTCCATGAACCTGCGGCCGAAGATCCGCTCGGCCGCGAGTTGGTTGTGCGTTCGGCACAGCAGCCGCACGTTGCTCGCGCGGGAGTCCCCGCCGCGCGCGAGCGGCACGATGTGGTCGAACTCCAGGGCTTCGCGCGCGCCGCACGCGTGACCGTCGTCGCTCACGAAGGCGCAGCAGCCGCGGTCGCGCATCCAGACCTCACGCTTCACGTGATTCGGGACGTGCGATGCGCGTTCGCCTCGCCGCGGTCGGCGCGGGTGCGCGGTGGCCGCGAACCGACGCCACTCGAGCTCGAGCACGTGTGCAGCGAGCGCCGACTTCAGGATGGCGACTTCACTCGTGCCGCCCGGCGTGGAGAGCGACTTCGCGCGCTCGAAGAGCGCGTAGGTCTCGGCGTCGAGCGTGCACTGGAAGGCGTAGCGCCGTTCCATCGACGCGGTGCTGGGCGGCGCTGGTGCCTGCGCGGGTGCAGGGCGCTCGGGGGGCCCGTCGCCCGGAGTCGCGTCTGTCGTCGGGCGACTGTTCGAGACTTGTGATGAAACTGGCAGCGCTGCCAGTTCCTGACATGTACTGGTGATTCCGGTCGTGGTGGCTGTGGGTGATGCGTGCTCGGAGAGCACGCGGAACACCGTCGGCGCGTCGGGCCTGGGCCAATGCCGGGCGAGCAGTGCGGCGATCTCCCGGGTGCTCTTTCCCGCCACGCCCGGCAACAGCCATGCCGCATTGCCGGCGTCGAGTCGAGGCGCGAGCAGCGTGATCGCCGTCAGTCCCAGCCGGCCGTCCTCGATCATGTCGAGAAGGGCGGGAAAGCGGCGAACGAGCCGCGCCGCACGAGTCCAGCGAAACGCCACGTCGGCGGACATGCGACAGCGCTGCACGCAATACGCGTACATGGAGCTGCAGCCGGCGGGCGCGAACGTGCGTCTCCGCATCATCTCGCCCAGGAAGAGCAGCAGTTCGACCGTCAGCCGACGCTCCCGATGGACCCGTTCGTGGAAGCCACGCTCGAGTTCGACATCGGTGAGCCGGGAAACATCGCGGCGATCCATGCGACACCTCGCGCCGGGGGCGAGTGTGTCGCGAACCTGCCGGTTCGAGTGCGTGAAGTTGTCAGGGGATGCGCAGCGCGCGGTGAGATCGCCGTCGGGCGCGCGGCCTCGTAGGCACGACGCGCCCGTTCGCGTTCTAGGGCCCCTCGCTCCGCACGCCCTTCGCGGTGCCCACGAGCGTGACGCGCCACCTGCGGCTCGCGGGTGGCTGCCATGCGCCGTCGGCGGACGCGATCTTCACGTGCACCACGCCGGCGTCGGTGGTCGCGACGAAGCGCCAGCGCCGGTATTCGCCGCGGGCGTAGCCGTAGCCGTCACCGGCGTCCTCGTACAGCACGCCTTCGGCGTGACCGTTCGCGTCGGGCGCCACGAGCAGTTCGACGTCGTCGAGCGGGCGTTCGTCGGAGTACTGCATCACGGGTCCGAGCGGCACGATCGCGCCGGCGCGCACGTGCAGCGTCGGCAGCAGTTCGCTCGCGTCGCCCGGAACGACCGTCACGCGCGGCCAGCGGTTCCCGCCCTGCAGCACGCTCGGCGAATCGGGCAGCGGTTCGGCCCACGCGAGACGCGCGCACACGTCGGCTCCGATCAGGAACTCGTGCTCGACCGAGCGAAGCTCGGTGCGCGTGAGGTCGGCGAAGAACGCGGGGCGCACGATCGGCGCGCCGGTGCGCGAGGCTTCTTCGAAGCACGTGTACAGGTAGGGCAGCAGGCGGTAGCGCGTCTCGAGCGCGCGCCGCGCCTGCGCCTCGATCTGCGGGCCGAAGCTCCACGGCTCCTTGCGGATGTTGCCGGTCTCGGTGTGCGCGCGCGCGAACGGCAGCAGCGCGCCGAGACCGAGCCAGCGCAGGTAGTCGTCGCCCGTGCACGGGCCCGCGTAGCCGCCGATGTCGGGGCCCGAGAACGGCTGCCCCGACAGTCCCAGGTTCAGGATCATGGGCAGCGTCATGTGCAGGTGCTCGTCGTTCGCGCGGTTGTCGCCGGTCCATGCCGCGGCGAAGCGCTGGCCGCCGAGCAGGTTCGCGCGCGACAGCACGAACGGGCGCTTGTCGGGACGCGCCGCGCGCAGTCCTTCGAACGTCGCGCGCGCCATCTGCTGGCCGTACAGGTTGTGGTAGCGCGAGTGCCAGCCCGGACCGCCCAGCTCGGCGTCGGCGTCGTGCCGCGCCACCTGCGGCAGCGTCTTGCCTTCGACGTCGAACACCGCGGGCTCGTTCATGTCGTTCCAGATCCCGTCGGCGCCGGCGCGTTCGGCGAAGCGCGCGGTCAGCCCGCCCCACCATTCGCGCGTGGCGCGCCGCGTGAAGTCGGGAAACACGCACGTGCCCGGCCACACGCGGCCGGTGTACGGCGCGCCGTCGGGCAGCTTCACCCAGTGGTCGCCGCCGCGGCCCTGTTCGTACACGAGGTCGCCGGGCTCCTGCTTGATACCCGGATCGAGGATCCACACGGTGCGGAAGCCGCGCGCGTGCAGCGTGTCCGACAGTGCGGCGGGGTGCGCGAACCCGCGCGGGTCGAACGTGAACGGCTTGCGCCGGTCCATGTAGTCGATGTCCATCCACAGCACGTCGCACGGCAGCGCGCGCGCGCGGAACTCGCGCGCGATGCGCTCGACCTCGGCCGCGGGTGCGTACGAGTAGCGGCACTGCTGGAACCCGATCGCCCAGCGCGGCGGCAGCGGCATGTGGCCGGTGAGCGCGGCCAGCTCCGCGAGCACCGCGAGCGGGTTCGCCCGCTCGATCACGAGCACGGGGAACGGCGCACCGAGCGCGCGGAACTCGATCCCGCGCGTCAGGTCCACCACGATCTTCTCGGGCGTGTCGGCGAGCACGCCGAAGCTGCTGCCGTCGGGCCGCACGGCCAGCACCCACGGGTGGGACTGGTAGAGCGAGGGCGACGTGGCCGAGTACGCGTACGCGTCGGTGTTCCAGCAGGTGACCTGCCGGCCGTTGCGCACGAGCGGTCCGCCGACCTCGCCGGTGCCGTGCAGCGTGGTGCCGCGCGGCACGTCGAGCCGCACGATGCGGCCGCCGTCCTTCACGAGGAACCGCGGCGCCGGGCCGGTGCCGCGTGCGAGCGACTGCGCGGCCGGGGCGCCGGTGACGATCACGCTGGGCGGAGCGGCGTCGCGCGACGCCGCGTCGGCCCACCAGCGGACGACCCCCTCGCCGAGCGATTCGGCGAGAGGGTCGGCGTGCGCGGCGGTGGCGCCGAACAGCGCCAGCACCGCGTGCAGCGAACGCGCCCAGGCGGGCATGCGGATCAGCGGCCCATCATGCCGGCGGGGTTCGGCATGCCTCCCGCGCGGTTGGCCGGCGGCCACGCGACGCGCGCGAGGTTTTCCGGCACCGCCGTGGGCTTGAACGACGTGCGCAGCGAGTCGAGGTAGAGCTCGAGCCGGCGGTTGCGCGCCATCTCCCACGCGTTCGACGCCACGCTCTGCACGATCTCGGGCGGCAGCTGCTCGAACTCGCGCGGACCCTGCACCTTGTCCTGCAGCTGCAGCAGCCGCCAGCCGCCCGCGACGGGCTCGGGGCCCATCCAGTCGCCGGGCGCCATGCGCAGCAGGCGGTTCTGCAGCGCCATCTTCTCGGGGTCCTGCGTCGGGAACACGATCGTCTCGTCGCGCACGGTGAGCGCCGGCGCGGCCATGCGCACGGCGTCGGCCAGCGAACCGGCGTGGCCGCCGTGCATGCCGATCGCCGCGGCGGTGGCCGAGTCCGCGACCACGTACTGCACGTGCGCGCGATCGAGCTGCTCGTAGTTCGCCTTCATGGCGTCCCACGCCGACTTCACGTCGGCCATGCTCGGCTGCGACACGGCCTGGATCGCGGCCGCGTATTCGCCCTGCGCGAGGTACTGGTCGAGCTGCGAGCGGATGCGCTGCTTCATCGCCGGCTCGTCGAGCAGGTGGCGGCGGCGCGCCTCGCCCAGCACGATGCGCGTGCGCATGATGCCGCGGATCCACGCCTCGATCGCGGGCAGCATGCTCGACGCCGGCTTGGTCATCTCGGGGTTCTGCAGTTCCGTGATCAGGTCGCCGAACGTCAGCTGGCCGCCGTCCCAGCGCGCCACGACCTGCGCACGCTCGGCCGCGTTCGGGGTCCAGGGCGCCGCGTCGGAGACGCGGAACTGCGTGAAGTAGCGGAACATCAGCTGCGGCGCGCCCGGCAGGATCCGGCCGCGGTACTCGTGTTCGATGCGCAGCAGCCCGGCGTTGCGCGCCATCATGCGCTTGCGGCCGCGGATGCGCTCCATGAGCGTCGAGACCTGCGGTTCGAACAGCTGCACCTCGTTCTTCTCGCGCGCGTTCACGAGCACGAAGAACCAGCCCTGCGGCGTCTCGTACGGCCCGCCCGCCTCGCCGATCTTCTGCGAAAGCATCGCCTGGTCGAGCGGCGAAATGAGGCTGCCCGGCGTCACGAACCCGAGCCGGCCCTCGTTCGGCATCACGCCGCGCACGCCGAAGCGTTCGGCGACCTCGGCGAACGGCCGGCCGGCGTCGAGCTGCGCGCGTGCGGCGCGCGCGGCCGGTTCGTCCACGAGATAGATGAGCTGCACGTCGGCCTTGGTCTGCGACCAGCGCCACAGCTCGCGGGCTTCGCCCTCGCTCACGCCGACCGTGGCCGGCGCGAGCTGCTCGGTGATCGCGGTCGCCAGCGCCTGCTCGGTGGCCTGGCGTTCCATGTTGCGGTAGGCCGTGGTGGTGTCGGCGCCGCGCGCACGCGCGGCCAGCACCAGCATTTCGCCCTTCATGATGTCTTCGAGCGCCGCGGCGCGCGCCTGCTCGCCGGCCAGCGGGTACTGCATTTCGTTGCCCTGCACGCGGCGCAGGAACTCGGCGGACGTGATGAGGCGGTCGCCGACCTTGGCGACCGGACGGTCGCCGGACGTGCAGCCGGTGAGCGTGAGGGCGAAGCACAGCGCCAGGAACGCGGCGCGGAATGCGTGGCGGATCACGGAGCCTTCCTTTTCTGCGGGAACGGTCTTGCGGGGTACGGGAACGCGCAGACGGTAGGGCGCGGCCGCGACGGAGACAAGCCGGGCGGCGCGTGCGTCAGGTCCGCGTCAGCGCCGCGCGCGCGACGCTTCGAGCGCGCGCTCGAGCGCGTCCGCGGCGGCCGACGCGCCGCGCTCGGCGCGCACGGTGGCGGCCACGGCACTCGCCCGGGCGGCGGCCTGCGTGTCGGCGAGCAGGTCGCCCAGCGCGCGTGCGGCGGTCGTGGCGTTCCAGCGGTCGCGCGGCACCACGCGCGCGAGTCCGAGCCGCTCGCAGCGCCGGGCGTTGTCGGGCTGGTCGTGGCTGTACGGCATGACCAGCATGGGCCGCCCGGCCGCCAGCGCCTGCCCGGTCGTGCCCACGCCGCCGCAGTGCACGGTCGCGGCCGCGCGCGGCAGCAGTTCGGAGTGCGGCGCGTACGGCACCGCGATCACGTCGCGCCCGTCACCGAGGTGCTCGCGCGACGGCAGGCCGTCGCCGCCGGTGAGCAGCACGGCGCGCACGCCGAGCGCGCGCGACACCTCGACCGCGATCTCCCAGAAGCGCCCGGCGTCGAACACCGCCGACGAGCCGAGCGTGAACACCACCGGTGGCGGGCCGCCGTCGAGGAACCGCGCGAGCGCCTCGGGCATGCCGGTGCCGCCCGCGCCGCGGTCCCACACGCAGAAGCCCGTCACGGTGGTGTCGGCGGGCCAGTCCGGCTGCGGTCCGGCGAGCACGCGCGAGAACAGCGCCAGCGTGGGGACGCCGTGCGACATGCCGAGCATCGGGTGCGCGGCCGCCGGCGGCAGGCCCATGTCGCGGCGCATGCGCGCGAGCGGCGCGAACCACGGCGCGCTCGCCCCGCGCATGATCGCGTACAGCACGCGCCACGCCGCCGGGCCCCAGTGCATGGCCTGTTCGTGCAGCGGCATGCCCGGCATCACCGGCGGGTCGGTGCACGAGTACATGGTCATCGGCTGCAGCGTGGTGTGCACGCGCGGCACGCCCAGCTTCTCGGCCACGAGCACCGCGGTCAGCGTGAGCACGTGGCTCGTCACCAGGTCGGCGCCCGCGCACGCGGCCATCAGGTCGTCGCGGCTCTCGCCCAGCTTCGCGAGCACCACATGCTCGAGGATCCAGCGGCTGCCGTGGCGCAGGTCCATCGCCTTGCGCATGACCTCGGCCGGATCGCCGTACTCGCTCATGTCGGGCCGCACCGGCGCGAACCCCACGCCGGCGGACTCGACACGGTCGCGGTAGTACGGATGCGTCGCGAGCACCGGCGCGTGCCCGCGCGCGGCCAGTTCGCGCGCGATCGCGAGGTACGGGTGCAGGTCGCCGAGCGACCCGAGCGTGGCGAGGACGATGCGAGCCATGAGGGCGGCGAGCCTAGCGGAACGGGCGAGCGAGGAGTAAACAGGAGCCATGGACGGACTCTCGGCTCCCGGCCACGGCGCGCCGTGGCGGCAGTGGGGTGACGATCTCGACGCGAGCGCGATCGAGCAGATGGTGCACGCGTGCCGGCTGCCGGTGGCCGCGCGGGGCGCGCTCATGCCCGACGCGCACGTGGGCTACGGGCTGCCGATCGGCGGCGTGCTGGCCACGCGCGACGCGGTGATTCCCTACGCCGTCGGCGTCGACATCGCGTGCCGCGTGAAGATGACCGTGCTCGACCTGCCCGTTCGTAAGCTCGAGCGCGGCGCCGACAAGCTGCGCCGCGCGATCGAGACCGAAACGCGCTTCGGGATCGGCGCGCACTTCAAGGAGCGCCGCGAGCACGCGGTGATGGACGAGGACTGGTCGGTGGCCCACGTGACCGCGCGGCTCAAGGACAAGGCGTGGTCGCAGCTGGGCACGAGCGGCAGCGGCAACCACTTCGTGGAGTTCGGCGTGCTCGAGACCGACGGCGCGCTGCCCGGGCTCGAGGCGGGCCGCCACCTGGCGCTGCTGTCGCACTCCGGCAGCCGCGGCACGGGCGCCGAGGTGTGCGACACGTACAGCGCGATCGCCATGGACCAGCACCCCGAGCTGCCGAAGGAAGTGAAGCACCTGGCGTGGCTGTCGCTGAAAGGTCACGCCGGACAGGAGTACTGGGCGGCCATGGAGCTGATGGGCAGGTACGCGGCCGCGAACCACGCGTGCATCCACCGCGCGATCGCGAAGCACCTGGGCGCGGAGGTGCGGTTCGACCTCGAGAACCACCACAACTTCGCGTGGAAGGAAGTGCACGACGGCGAGGAGCTGGTCGTGCACCGCAAGGGCGCGACACCCGCCGGCGCGGGCGTGCTCGGGATCATTCCCGGCTCCATGGCCACGCGCACGTTCGTGGTGCGCGGGCTGGGCTCCGACGCGGCGCTGCACTCGGCGGCACACGGCGCGGGCCGCCGCATGAGCCGCAAGGCGGCGTTCAAGAAGTACGACTGGAAGTTCGTGAGCCCGATGCTCAAGGAGCGCGGCGTCGAGCTGATGTCCGCGGGGCTCGACGAAGTCCCGATGGTCTACAAGGACATCGAACAGGTCATGCGCGCGCAGGCCGATCTCGTGCAGCCGCTGGCCACGTTCCTGCCGAAGCGCGTGAAGATGGCGCCCGCCGGCGAGCGGCCGGAGGACTGAGGGGCGGCGCGCGGTCAGCGCGTCGCGATCACCACGGCGAGCGGCACGGTCAGCGTGAGCCCGCACGCGGGCGCGCCGAGTTCGGCGGCGAGCGCGGCGAGCGTGGCGTCGGCGCCGGCGCCCGCCACGTCGCGCCACGCGTCCACGAAGCCCAGCCGCATGAAGTGGTGCGCGAGCACGGCGTCGCCGCTCGCGAACCGCCACGTCACCGTGCGTTCGTGCGTGGCGCTCACCGTGAAGCCGTGGCGCGCGAGCGTGACATGCAGGCCCGCCACCGTGGCGCGGTGCGCGACGTGCGCGCGCAGGCGCTCGAGTGCGGCCGAGTCACCCGCGCGGGCGAGCACGCGCTCGAACGCGGCGTAGAGTTCGGTGAAGTGCCCGACGAGGTTCGTGGACAGCGCCAGCGTGCCGCCCGACGCGAGCACGCGGCGGCATTCGGCGAACGCGGCGCCGGGATCGGCGAAGTTGTTCACGCCGAGGTTCGACACCACCAGCCCGAACGCGCCGTCGCGGAACGGCAGCGCCGCGCCGTCGGCGCGTGCGAACGCGGCGTTCGCGACGTTCCAGTGCGTGCGCTTGCGCTCGGCGCGCCGCAGCGCCGTGGCCCACGGGTCGGCGCCGGTCACGTGCGAGCGCGGCCCGAGCCGTTCGGCCAGCTCGAGCGCCGGGAAGCCCGCGCCGCAGCCCAGGTCGAGCGCGCGCGCGGCGTGCAGCGGCACGTGGTCCAGCAGCAGCCGGCCGGCGTCCGCCGACCAGAGCGGTGCTTCGTCGAACGTGCCGACGTGCGCGTCGCTCGCAGGGTCGAAGGCCACGCTCACCTGCCCGGTTTCCGTGACGGTTGAGGAGCCCCGGTCGCGGCGGGTGGCGTCCCGGCCGCGGCCGCTTCCGCGGCGCGGTTCAGCGCCACGAGCATTTCGCGCGTGCGGTTGAGCAGCACGAGGTCGGCGCCGCGGATGCGCAGGCCGAACTCGCGGCCGCTGAAGAACTCGGCCTGGAAGTTCAGCGAGCCCACCACGCTCGCGATCTCGGCGGGCTTGAGCGGCCGGCGCAGCGTGACCTCGGCGACGTCGTGGAACACCTTGAGGCTGTCCACGAGCACGCCCGACTTGCCGCCGCGTCCCAGCACGCGCAGGCGGCGCAGCTCGACCAGCGCGACCGCCGCCGCCGGCAGCTGGCCGAAGCGGTCCATGAGTTCGAGCGTGAAGTCGTCCACCGCGCCCTCGTCGCGCGCCTCGGCGAGCCGGCGGTACAGCGCCAGCTTCTCGTGTTCGTCGGGCACGTAGTCGTCGGGCAGGTAGGCGCTCCAGTCGGTGAGCAGGCGCGGCTCGGGGTTCGTGGCCTCGATCTCGCCCTTCAGCTCGCCGACCGCCTGCTCGAGCAGCTTCACGTACAGGTCGAAGCCGAGCCCCATGATGTGACCGTGCTGCTCGGGCCCGAGCAGGTTGCCCGCGCCGCGGATCTCCATGTCCTTCAGCGCCACCTTGAAACCCACGCCCAGCTCGTCGAACTCCTCGATCACGCGCAGGCGCTTCTCGGCGTCCTCGGTCAGCACGCGGCGGCTCGGCACCATGAGGTAGGCGTACGCGCGGTGGCTCGAGCGGCCGACGCGGCCGCGCAGCTGGTAGAGCTGCGCCAGCCCGAGCGTGTCGGCGCGGTCCACGATCAGCGTGTTCACGGTCGGGATGTCGAGCCCGGACTCGATGATCATGGTGGCGACCATCACGTCGAGGTGGCCCTCGGTGAAGTCCAGCATGACGCGCTCGAGTTCGTGGTCGCTCATCTGGCCGTGGCCCACGCCCACCGACACCTGCGGCACCAGCTGCTGCAGCATGGCGGCCGAGTTGTAGATCGTCTCGACGCGGTTGTGCACGAAGAACACCTGCCCGCCGCGGTCCACCTCGCGCAGGATCGCGTCGGTGACCACCTCGGGATCGAACTCGAGCACCTCGGTGTGCACCGGCAGGCGGTTCTGCGGCGGCGTCTCGATCACGCTCATGTCGCGCGCGCCGGCGAGCGACAGGTTCAGCGTGCGGGGGATCGGCGTCGCGGTCATCGCGAGCACGTCCACCGTGCGCGTCATCTGGCGGATCTTCTCCTTCTGCGCCACGCCGAAGCGGTGCTCCTCGTCGATCACCACCAGCCCGAGGTCGGGGAACTTCACGTCCTTGCTGAGCAGGCGGTGCGTGCCGATCAGCACGTCCACGTCGCGGCGTTCGAGCCGCGCGAGCACTTCCTTGGATTCCTTCGCGGTGCGGAAGCGCGACAGCACCTCGACCTTCACCGGGAAGTCGGCGAAGCGCTCGCGGAACGTCTGGCCGTGCTGCGTCGCGAGAATCGTGGTGGGCACCAGCACCGCGACCTGCTTGCCGTCCTGCACCGCCTTGAACGCGGCGCGAATCGCGACTTCGGTCTTGCCGTAGCCCACGTCGCCGCAGATCAGCCGGTCCATGGGCGAGCTCGATTCCATGTCGGCGCGCACGTCTTCGATCGCCTTGAGCTGGTCGGGCGTCTCGTCGTACGGGAACGACGCCTCGAGTTCGCGCTGCCACACCGTGTCGGGCTTGAACGCGTGCCCGGGCAGGGCGCGCCGCGCCGCGTAGGCCTTGAGCAGGTCCTCGGCCATCTCCTGGATGGCCTTCTTCGCGCGCGCCTTGGTCTTCTGCCACTGCGACGAGCCGAGCCGGTGCAGGCCGGGCTTCGCGCCGTCGCCCGCCGCGTAGCGCGACACCAGCGCGAGCTGGTGCACGGGCACGTAGAGCGTGTCCTTCTCGGCGTAGGCCAGCTCGAGGCAGTCGGTCTCCTGCCCGCCGAGCGTGAGCCGCTTCATGCCCTTGTACACGCCGACGCCGTGGTCCTCGTGCACCACGAAGTCGCCGGCCTTCAGCGCCGACAGCTCGGCGATCGAAAGCCCCCCGGTCCTCCGCAGACGGCGCCTGCGGCGCCGATAACGCGAAAAAATCTCGTGGTCGGTGAGCACCGCGAGCGACGCGCTCGGCAGCGTGAAGCCCGCCGACACCAGCCCCACGCCCAGCGTGCCGTGTTCGTTGCCGAGCATCTCCCACAGCCGGTCGCGCTGGCCCTGGTTGTCGCACAGCAGCACCGGCGAGATGCCGTTCGCCGACAGCTCGGCGAGGTGGTTCTTCAGCTTCTCCATGGAGCGCTGCAGCGGCTCGGCGGGCGAACACGGCACGAACAGCGTCTTCGCCCACTTCGTGGTGCCGCCGGCCTCGACGATCGCCGCCATCCAGTCGGCGCCGCGCCGCGTGTCGAGCACCGCCTCGAACGCGCTCGCCGACAGGAACAGCTGCTCCGGCGTGCTGATGAGCGGGTACTGCGCGCGCGCCTCCTCGAAGCCGCGCGCCACGCCCTCGCTCAGTTCGTCGGCGCGCGCGAGCAGTGCACCCGGATCGTCGGTCACGACCAGCGCGTCGTCGGGCAGGTAGTCGAGCAGCGAGCCCAGGTCGGCGTCGTACAGCCCGGCGAAACGCTCCATGCCGTCGTGGAACAGGTTCGCGCCGCCCTTGGCCGCCTCGTCGCCGGCGTCGCGCAGGCGCTGCGCGACCGCCGCGCCTTCTTCGGGTTCGACCACGATCTCGTGGCGCGGCAGTACGCGCGCGTGCTGCAGCTTCTCGAGCGAGCGCTGCGTGCCCGCGTCGAAGCGGCGCAGCGACGCGATCGTGTCGCCGTCGAACTCCACGCGGATCGGGTCGGACTCACCGACCGGGTAGATGTCCAAGATGCCGCCGCGCCGGGCGAACGTGCCCACGGACTCCACTTCGGGCAGGCGTTCGTAGCCGAGGAACACGAGCCGCTCGAGCAGCGCGTGCGAGTCCACGTCCTCGCCGACCTTGAGCCGCAGCACGGCGCGGGCGAGCCGCGCCGGCTTCGGCAGCTTCTGCAGCAGGCCGCGCACGGTCGCGATCACCACCGCGGGTTCGCCCGCGGCGAGACGCGCCAGCGTGTCGAGGCGCTCGGCCACGATCGCCGGGTGCGGCGAGGCCGGGTCGTACGGCAGGTGGTCGGGCTCGGGGAACGGCAGCGTGTGGCCGCGGCCGCGGAACCACTCGACGTCGTCGCGGGCCGCCTCGAACGCCTCGCCGTGCGGCGTCACGTACAGCACGGTCCTTCCCGTACGACGCTGCAGCCAGCTCGTGAAGAACGCGCGCGCCGCCCCGGTCAGGCCGCGCACGGCCACGCGCGGACGCTTGCCCGCGGCGTCGGCCCGGTCCCAGCCGTCGCGCAGCGTGGCGAGCAGGTCCTGCGCCTCGGGCGCGCGGTCGGCCCAGTCGGCCAGCCGCGTCGCCAGCTCGTTCTCGAGATAGACCTCGGTCGTACTCACCGGGATTTACGGCTCCGTCGAAACGCGAAAAGCCGCCTCGGAAGCTCCGGGCGGTGCGCGGCCAGTGTCGTGTGCCCGCACGGCGCGGGCGGATGGCCCAAGCTAACAGCGGCCGCGCGCGCGTTACAACTGCGGCGGCCCCCTCAAGCGCGGCGTCGCGGCGCCCGAGACTCGGCATGGCCGACACCTGCGTCGCACCGCGGCGCGCACTTCCCCTCACGTGGAGCAGGATCTTCATGAGCGAACCGCTGCGGGCGGACGAGCCCGGGGACGCGGGCGAACACGCGTTCCCGACCGAGGACGAGCTGCTCGCGCAGATCGTGGGCGAGCCCGAACCTGCCGACCCCGGCGACCTGTCGGTCGAGGAGTTGCGCCAGCGCGCCCGTGAAGCCGCCGAGGCGGAGTACGCCGTCACCGCGGTCATGGCCCGCGAGGAGCAGAAGGCGGCCGCGCGCGCGAAGCTCGAGAACCGCCGCCGGCACGCGTCGCCGCTGCGCCGGCTGCTGCTCGTCGCGCTGCTGCTGTTCAACGCCTACATCTGGATGAGCAGCCCCAGGTGGCTCGAGTACCGCACGCCGCCCACGCCGCCGCTGTCGTACTACGAGTCGAGCTACAAGATCGCGATCTACATGCAGCGCCAGCGCGTCGAGGAGTTCCGCGCGCAGAAGGGCCGGCTGCCGCTCGCGGCGAAGCAGGCGGGCACGCCGGTGAAGGGCGTCGAATACAAGCCGCTCGACCGCAGCGTGTACGAGCTGCGCGCCGGCACGATCGTCAAGCGCATCCGCTACGTGTCCACGGATTCGATCACCGTGTTCCTGGGCCGCACGCTCGCCCAGATGGGACTGCTCTCGACGGGAGGCCGCCGATGATCCGCCGCGCGCAGTCGGGCTTCACGATCATCGAACTGCTGATCGTGCTCTCGATCCTGTCCATCCTCGTGCGCATGGCGCTGCCCGCGTACCGCAGCGTGCAGCGCGACGCGATCGCCACGCAGGCGCTGGGCGACTACAACACGGTGCGCGCCGCCGCGGTGGCGCAGTTCGAGGCCACCGGCGCGTACGCCGCCGACGGTCCCGCCGGCGTGGCGCCCGCCGGCATGGCGCCGTTCCTGCCGCGCAACTTCACGTTCGACCGCCCGAACTACGAGCTCGACTGGGAGCACTTCGAGGTGCGCGACTCGGTCTCGGGCAACGGCGCCGTGATGGCGCTCACGATCACCGCGAGCGACACCCTGGTCGGGCGCCAGATCCTGCACCTCGTGGGCGCGAACACGTCGCACTGGTCCATCGGCGAGTCGCACACGTTCGTGATCATGTCCACGCTCGAGGCGCCGCACTAGGGACGCGGCGGCCCCGGCCGGTTCACGCCGCGGCGCCGCGCTTCGCGGTGGACGGACGGCCGAGCGCGGTTTCGGCCGCGAGCAGCGCCAGCGCGAGCGCCACGAACCACGGCCACAGTTCGCGGCCGTAGCGCGCCTCGCGCACGCGGTGCGCGAGCGAATCGCCGGCGCGCAGCACCACCGCGCGCCCCGCGGGAAACGCGGCGAGCAGTTCGCGCTCGTCCGCCGCGGCGAGGTCGGACTCGGCCGGATCGGGATTCACGGCGAAGCTGCCGCGCAGCTGGCGGCCCTGCCACACGCGGTACAGCCCGGGGGATTCGAGCGGCGCGGTCACGAGCCGCGACGCGCCCTGCTCGCCGCCCAGCGTCACCGGCACTTCGCGGCCGTCTTCGCCCGTCACGCGCCAGTCGCCGGTGCTCGCGGGTGCGCGCCAGGCGTCGCCCGGCGCGAGCGACGCGGCGGCGGTGCCGCGCGCCAGCACGCGAGCGCACTGGTGCACGAGCGGCAGGAACGCGCCGCTCGTGGCGAAGTCCGAACTCGCGGCGTCGAGCGCGGCCGACAGCACGAGCGTGCGCGGCGCCTCGACCAGCGCCGCGTGCGCGCCGTCGTAGCGGGCGATCGCGCGGGCGCCGGCGGCGGGCGCGAACGCCCGCGCGCGCAGGAAACGCGCGGCGCTCAGCGGTTCGCCCGGACGCGCGGCGAAGCCTTCGAGCGCAGGGTGGCCCGCGGCCTCGAGCCGCATGCGCCACTCCGCGCCCGCGGGTGCCTGCTCGAGCGCGCCGAGCACGCCGGCGCCGGTCTCGCGCAGCAGCGTCTCGTTCCACCACGCCGCGTCCGCGCGCGCGCCGGGCGCCAGCAGCAGTGCGCCGCCGCCGCGCCACGCGTCGAGCACCGCCTGCAGTTCGGCGGGACCGAGCCGCTCGACGTCGCCGATCACCAGCGCGTCGGCGCCGGACGCCTGCGCCGCGAGCGTGGCGCCGTCCACCGTCTTCACGTCGAGCCCGGACAGTTCGCCGCCGGCCTCGAGCGCCAGCCGCAACGGCGACGGATCGCCGTCCTCGCGCAGCAGCACGTGCAGCGCGCCGGCGCGCCCGGCCGCGAACACGCGGCGGTTGTCGAGCGCGAGTGCGTCGTCGGGCAGCAGCGCTTCGCCACCCGCCTCCGGCGTGCGCGCGAGCGGCAGCAGCGCCAGCGCCTCGCCGTGAGCGGCCAGCGACACGAAGCCCGAGCCCAGCCGTTCGCCCGCGGCCGCGGAGCCCGCGTCGTTCGCCAGCTCGCGCGCCTCGACCGCGAAGTCGGCGGGCGTCACACCGTACGCGTGCGCGCGCACCTCGAGCGCGGCGCCCTCGGCCGCGGGCGTCAGCCGCGCGTCGGTGAGCGCGGCGTTCGCACGGCTGCGCGGCGCGAGCGGCACCAGCCACGTGCGTACGTTCGCCCACGGTCCGTCGGGCAGCGTCACCGCGGGTGCGGCGCCGCCGCGCGCGAAGCCGGCGCGCTGGAAGTCCGACACCCAGAACAGCTCGCGGTTCAGCGCGCGCGCTTCGCGCAGCGCGCGCGAGGCCAGCTCGAGCGCCGCGCGATGGTCGGTCACGTGCGCGGTCGGCACGATCGCGGCCGCGGCGGCCCGCAGGCGGCCGGCGTCGCCGAGCGCACGGTCGCTCACCGGGCGCGGCGTGCGGTCGTAGGGCACGAGCAGCATTTCGTCGCCGGGGCCGAGCGTCGCCAGCAGGTCCTCGACCGCGCGGCGTGCCGCGGCGGTGAGCGGGCGGCCGTCGGCCGCGGGCGCGCCCATGCTGCCGCTCACGTCCACGAGCACCACCAGGCTGCTGGTGGCGCCGGCGCCCGTGCCGCCCTTGAGCGCGGGTCGCGCCATGGCCAGCGCCAGCGCGGCGATCGCGAGCGTGCGGAGCAGCAGCAGCAGCCACTGCTTCAGCTTCAGCCGCCGGATCTCGCTCTGGTGGACTTCCTGCAGGAACTCGAGCGACGAGAACTGCACCTCGCGCGGGCGGCGGCGCGTGAACAGGTGGATCAGGATCGGGATCGCCGCGGCGCCCAGCCCGAACAGCACGAGCGGGTTGAGGAAGTTCATCGCGGTACCTCGACCCACGCGGCGCGGCCTTCATCCCAGCGCTCGATGCGCGTGACCGGGTGGATCTCCCAGCCCGTCGCGCGCGGTGCGGAATGCGCGAGCGACCAGCTCGTCGGCGCGTGGTCGTACTGGTAGTCGTAGAGCAGCCAGCCCGACACGCGCACGCGCGCGGGGCCGCTGTCCCACGGCGACTGGCCGCCGCGGTTGGGGCGGAACAGTTCGAGCAGCCGGTCGTAGCGCCACGCACCCGAACGCCGGAACGCGGGCGTCACTTCGCCGGTCACGTACACGGTGTCGCGGCCGCCGCTCGTGAGCGGCGTGGCGACCAGCTCGAGGTGCGCGTCGCCGTCGCCGGCCATCATCATGCGCTGGTTCCAGCCCTCGAAGCTCACCGCCTGGGCTTCACGGCGTGCGCGGCGTTCGAGCGTGGCGCCGTGCGGCAGCGCCTGGAAGTCGGCGAGCGTCCAGGGCGTGTAGGTGGCGGGCACGGTGGTGCGGTTCTTCATGTCGCGCAGGTGGCGCGCCTCCGGCGCGCTCGTCGGCGAGGCCCCGAGCAGCGAGAGCGCGAGCCCGGCGACCAGCAGCCCGAACGCGAACGTCAGCACGGCGAGTGCGCGGAAGATCACAGCAGGCTCGCGCGCTTCTCGAGGTACGCGAGCAGCGCCCGGTCGAACGGCGTGCGCGTGTCGAGCGGCACGTAGTCCACACGCTGCTCGCGGCAGGCGCGGCGGTAACGCTCCTGCCACGCGGCGAGCCGCTCGCGGTAGCGCGCGCCGATCTCCCACGGCTCGGTCGTCACACGCTCGCCGGTTTCCATGTCCACGAACGTGGACGTGTCGTGGAACGGGAACTCGAGTTCGTTCGGGTCGAGCAGGTGGAACACGATCACTTCGTGGTGGCGGTGGCGGAAATGCTGCAGGCCCGAGAGCACGTCGTCGGGCTTGTCCATGAGATCGGACAGCAGCACCACCAGCCCGCGGCGCTTCACGCGCTCGGCCAGCTCGTGCAGCACCGGTCCGAGCTTCGTGCGGCCCTGCGGCTGGCCGCTCGCGAGCGTGGCGAGCAGCACGTCGAGGTGCGAGCGCACCGAGCGCGCCGGCACGAACTGCGCGGGCGCGTCCGAGAACAGCAGCGTGCCCACGGCGTCCTGCTGGCGCAGCATGAGGTAGGCGAGCGCGGCGGCAAGGCTGCGCGCGTACTCGAGCTTGCTCATGGACGCGCGCTCGGAGCGGAACCCCATGCTGCCCGACAGGTCCACGAGCAGGTGGCAGCGCAGGTTGGTCTCTTCGGTGTACTGCTTGACCAGGTAGCGGTCGGACTTGGCGAGCACCTTCCAGTCGAGGTTCTTGAGCGGATCGCCCGGCATGTACGGGCGGTGCTCGGCGAACTCCACGCTGAAGCCGTGGAACGGCGAGCGGTGCATGCCCGAGATGAAGCCCTCGACCACGAGCCGCGCGCGCACGTCGAGATGGCCGAGCCGCGCGACCACGGCCGGGTCGAGGTAGCGCCGGGCCTCGGCGTTCGCGCCGCGCGCGACGCCGCGGTCGGGCTGCGAGCCCGATCGCGCCGCGGGGCCGGAGGCGCCGGAGGCGCCGGGGGGCGTCATGCGCGATCCCGTCCGCGGCCGCCGCTCTTCCAGAGCGCGTACACGGGGAACCCGAGCAGGGCGATGAACACGCCGAGCCCGGCACGCGGCACCAGTCCGAGCGCCGCGGCGAACGGACCGGTCACGCCGCCGATCTCGAGCGGCGCGCTGGTCGAGAAGTCGCTCCAGATGATCAGCCCGGTGACCGCGATGAACAGCAGCGGCGTGACCGGGAACAGCGGCGTGCGGTAGCTCGGCGCCGCGATCTCGCCGCGCTTCTCGCGGGCGCGCTGCACGAACAGCGCGGCGGTCGTGAGGCCGTAGAACAGCCACGAGGTGGTGACGAACCAGCCCGACACGTCGTCGAAGCCGTTCGCGACCTTCAGCCACACGATCGACAGCACCGCCTGCACCCACAGCGCCATGGTCGGGGTTTCGCGCTTCGGGTCGAGTGCGGCCATCGGCTTCCACAGCAGGCCGTCGGCCGCCATGGCCTGCGTCACGCGCGGGCCGGTGAGGATCGAGCCGTTCGTGGTGCCGAACGTGGACACCGCCACCAGCACGGCCAGTGCGCGCGCGCCCCAGTCGCCGAACAGCCGGTGGATGGTCTCCGAACCCACGGCCTCGTACGCGCGCACGCCGTCGGCGCCGAGCACGTGGAAGTAGGCGAAGTTCGTGAGCACGTACACCGCGATCACCAGCCACGTGCCCCACACGATCGCGATCGGCATGGTGCGCTGCGGGTTCACGACCTCGCCCGCCACGTAGGTGCTGTCGGTCCAGCCGTCGTACGCGAACAGGATGCTCACCATGGCCACGAAGAACGCCGTCGCGAGCGGCTTCGTGGTCGCTTCGGCCACCGCGCCGGCCGCGACCGCCGACGGTGCGTGCGTCGCCGGCACGAGGAACGCCGCGCCGCACAGGCCCACGATGCCGATCACCTTGAGCGTGGTGAGCAGGCTCTGCGTGCGCGTGCCCTCCTTGACGCCGAGCCAGTTCACGAACGTGAGGAACAGGATCGCCGTGGCGCCGACGGCGAACTCGGCGTCCTTGCCCCAGCCCGTGACCTGGCAGAAGTACAGCGCGAACACGCTCGTGATCGAGGCGACGACGGTCGGCTTGATCACCCAGAGGTTCGCCCAGCCGAACACGAACGCGAACGCGTCGCCGAAGCTCTCGCGCAGGAACACGTACAGCCCGCCGGTCTTCGGATGCGTCACCGCCAGCTCCGCCAGCACGAGCGAACCGCAGATGGACAGCAGGCCGCCCACGATCCACGCGGTCAGCACGAGCGGGAACGTGGTGAGCTCCGACGCCACCGAGTGCGGCGAGCGGAAGATGCCCGAGCCGATGATGTTGCCCACCGTGATCGCGGTCGCGGCGTACAGGCCGATCTGCCGCTTGAGCTGGGGCGTGACGGTCATGCGGGAGCTTCCTTCGGGAAGTTGCGCGCCTCCGGCGCGCCGATGCGCGCGCGGGTGCCGTGCGGTCAGTCGGTCGCGACGTGCTGCAGCAGGTCCGCGATGATGCGGTCGGGCTTCACGCCTTCGGCTTCGGCGGTGAAGTTCGTCACGATGCGGTGGCGCAGCACGGCCGCGGCGACGGCCTGCACGTCCTCGATGCCGGGCGCGAGCCGGCCGCGCATGACCGCGCGCGTCTTGGCGCCGAGCACGAGGAACTGCGAGGCGCGCGGTCCCGCGCCCCAGCTCACCCACTGCTTCACGAACGCCGGCGCGTCGTCGCCGCCGCGCGTGGCGCGCACGAGCCGCACCGCGTAGCGCACGACGTGCTCGGTCACGGGCACGCGGCGGATCAGCTGCTGCAGCGCGAGGATGTCGGCGCCGCCGAGCACGCGTTCGAGCTTCGGCACGTGCGCGCTCGTGGTGCTGGCGACGATGCGCTCCTCCTCGGACTGCGACGGGTAGCCCACGGCGACGTTGAACATGAAGCGGTCGAGCTGCGCTTCGGGCAGCGGGTACGTGCCTTCGAGTTCGATCGGGTTCTGCGTCGCGAGCACGAAGAACGGCAGCGGCAGGTCGAACGTCTGGCCGCCGGCCGTGACTTCCTTCTCCTGCATGGCCTGCAGCAGCGCCGCCTGCGTCTTGGGCGGCGTGCGGTTGATCTCGTCGGCGAGCACCACGTTGGCGAACACCGGGCCGCGGATGAAGCGCATGGCGCGCCGCCCCGTGGTGGCGTCCTCCTCGAGGATGTCGGTGCCGGTGATGTCCGACGGCATCAGGTCGGGCGTGAACTGGATGCGCTTGAACTCGAGGTCGAGCACGCGCGCGAGGCTCGAGATGAGCAGCGTCTTGGCCAGGCCGGGCACGCCGACCAGCAGCACGTGGCCGCCGGCGAAGAGTGCGGTGAGCAGCTGCTCGACGACTTCTTCCTGGCCGACGATCGCCTTGCCGAGTTCGGCGAGGATGCGTTCGCGCGCCGAGGTGAGCTGGCGGATGGCCTGCAGATCGGAATCGTTGCTGCTCAAGCGAACCTCGTGCGGGGCGAGAGTGACGTGGCGATGCGGCTGCGGCTCGCGCCGGAGGCGCGAGACAACGAGTGGAAGGCAGGAAACGTTAGCACCCGGCTTTTCGCGCGGGCAAAGCCGCGCGCCGTACGTGGCGCTCCGGGCGACGGACGCGGCCGGACCCGGGCGGCGCCGTCCGGCGCGCCTCGCGGCGCCTCGCGGCGTCAGTCGCGCAGCAGGAGCCGGGCGACGCGCAGCCGCGAGCGTTCGCCGGTGCGCTCGGTCCAGACCGCGCAGGCCGCGCGCGGACCGGCACCGGCCAGCGCGGCGCCGCGCACGCCGGTGCCCAGGAACAGCCACGGCGACCAGGCGCCGTCGGGCGAGATCCGGCGCACCGCGAGCAGCCGCCGCGTGCTGTCGGCGCGGGCGCGGGCCAGTACGCCGGCCAGCGTGGTCGCGCCCACGGCGGCGAGCATCGGGCGCTGCGGCTCGAGCAGGCTGTCGCCGAGCGCGCGGCGCGCGCCCGACGTGCCCGCGCCCAGCCGCCACGGCGCCACGTACACGCCGGGCGACGTGGTGGCGTTTTCGGCCCCGGTGAACCACGCGACGTGGCCGCCCGAGCCCCGGTTCAGCGTGAGCGCCGGACCCATGGACGGGCAGGCGGGCAGCTTCCAGCCGTCGGCCGACAGCAGCGTGTCGAGCGCGAACGTCGCGCCGCCGTCGTTCGAGATCGCGAGCCGCGGATCGCGCAGGTCGTTCGCGGCACCGCGGTAGGCGACCACCACGTGCGCCGCCGAGTCGGCGCGCAGCGCCAGCCGGCAGCACGAGCACACGTCGCGCGCCACGCGCACGTTGGGGCGCCACGTGCGGCCGCCGTCGGCGCTCGTGGTGGACCAGATCTCGCCGCGTTCGGGTTCCGCCTCGCCGGCCGAGGCGCGGCCGTCGATCCACGCCGCGGCGAGCAGGCCCTCGGGCGTCGCGTCCACGGCGAGGAACCCGTGGTAGGTCGAGAGCAGGTTCGTGTGGTCGTCGTTGAGGAACGCTTCGGGCGAGAACGTGTGCCCACCGTCGTCGCTGCCGCGCGACACGAGGTCGTCGGCGTACTCGCCCGAGTCGCGCGCCGCGGCCCACGCCACCGTGACCTGGCCGCCGGGGCCGAGCGTCACGAGCGGTCGGCTTTCGGCGTAAGACGACACTTTGCCCGGCCGCGAGTTGAGCTTCTGCGGTGCCGAGAAGCTGGCGCCGCTGTCGGTGGAGAGCGCGAACCACACGTCGGCGCCCAGGGAATCGCGCGTCACCCACGTGAGTGCGACGCGGCCGTCGGCGCTGGCGGCGATCGCGGGATCGGCCGCGTCGGCGGACTGCGCCGCGGCGGGCGTGATCTCGCGCACGATCGCCCAGTCGGCGGCGCGGCGTTCGGGGGCGCAACCGGGAAGTGCGGCGAGCAGGGCGAGCGCGGCGAGGGCGCGACGGAGCGGTGCGTTCATGCGCGCATGTTCGGTCGCGCGCGCCGCGCGTTCAAGCGCGCAAAGGCGTTTGGTGCACGCTCCGCCCACGCGTTCAACGTCCGGCCAGGCGCACGGCACGGGCGCGCCGCACGCCGCCCCGGTCGCCGCGCCACTCCACGAAGTAGAGCCCGGGCGGCGCCTCGCGCCCGTCGCGATCGCGCCCGTCCCAGCGCTCGGGGGCCGTGCCGTTGGTGCGCCAGTCGCGCACCACGCGCCCGCGCACGTCGAGCACGCACACGCGGCCCGCGCCGGGCGGCGACAGCGCGAGCGAGCCGCGGAACGGGTTCGGGCCGGCCGACAGCACGGCATCTTCGCGGACGCCGTTCGTGCCGGGACCTGCGGGCAGCGGCGCCGTGCGGGTGGTGCGCCCGATCACGGTGAACCCGAAGCGCACGTACTCGGGCGGCAGCGGCACCCACGCGTCGGTGCAGCCCGCGCAGGTGTCGGGATCGGTGCGGTAGAGCCAGCCGCGCAGCGTGAACGAGCGCGCGGTCCGCGCCACCACTTCGGCGCCGGGCGTGAAGTACGGCAGCTGGTAGTCGCCGCGCGCCGCGAACGTGCCGCCCACGCGCGGCCACACGCGCACCGAATCGGCGAACGAATCCGGCAGCGCCACGGTGGCGTACACCGCCCAGCGCGTCGCCACGAGTTCGCCGCGCAGGCGGTCGAGCGTGCCCGGGCCCGACTCGCCGATCGTGAGCGTGCCGCTGCCCGCGGGCGCGATCGAGTCGGCGCGCACTTCGTCGTGCCAGATGCCGTACTGCGGGCCGACCGAGGCGAGCGCGCGGCCGATGTCCACGCGGCCGTACGCGGTCTTCTCGTCCCAGCCCGCGGGCGCGAGGTCGGTGGCGCTCTCGCGCAGCACGTGCTGGAAGTCGTTCTCGACCAGTTCCGGCCGCGCGGCGGCGAGCAGGCCGACGGCGCCGGTCACCACCGGGGCGGCGAACGACGTGCCCGAGGCGGCGACGAGCCCGTCGTACACCGCGCCCGCGGCGCTCGGGTAGGTCATGAACGTGGTCCACAGGTTCACGCCCGGCGCGACCAGGTCGAGCCCGGGGCCGTACGAAGAGAACGCGGCGCGTTCGTCGAACTGCGTGCTCGCGCCCACCTGGATGCACAGCCCGTCGGCGGCGTAGGCGGCCGGGTACATGGGGCGGCGCGGGTTGTCGCGTGCACCTTCGTTGCCCGCGGCCACCACCACCACGCAGCCGCGCAGCAGCGCGTAGGTCATGGCCAGCCGCTCGATGCGGCTGGGCTCGGGGCCCGCGAACGACAGGTTCATGGCGCGCGCGCCCACGTCGGCCGCCCACAGCATGGCGCGCGCGATCTCGAACGAGCTCGCTTCGCCGGAATGTCCCGAGGCGATCTTGATGGGCACGATCCGGCAGCCCGAGTTCGTCGCGCCGTCGCCGCCGCACACGCCGGCCACGCCGCCGCTCGCGAAGTGCGCGCCGTCGTTGGTGCGCGCCGCGGTCACGCCGGCGACCGGCGTGCCGTGCCCGTTCGAGTCGGCCCACGCGTCGGCGCCTTCGAACGTCACCGCCACGCCGTCCACCACGCGCGGCGCGCCGTTCGCGAGTAGCCCGCCGAGTTCGGGCTGCGCGGGATCGAGCCCGGTGTCGGCGATCGCCAGCTTGAGCGCGTCGTCGCCCGTGGTGATGCGCCACGCCTCGACCACGTGCGCGTCGGCGCGCGGCACGCCGCCGTAGAAGCCGCCGCCCACTCCGCCCACGTTCCACAGCCCCCACTGCCGCGTGTCGCGCAGCAGCGGGTCGTTGGGCAGCGAGTCGAGCGCCGCGGCGAGTGGGCGCAGCGCGCCTTCGGTGCCGTGCATTTCGACCACCTGTCGTTCGCGCGCCGCCAGCGGTTCGACCCAGTCCACGCCGGCGTCGGCGCCGAGCGCGAGCCGGGCCGATTCGGCGATCGCGGCGTCGGGCGCTTCGAGCAGCACGATGCGCTCGGGCGCGAAGCCCGCGAGCGCCGGGTGCGCGAACGCGCGCGCCCGCGCGACGCGGCCGCCGCGCCGGGCACGGCGAGCCGCGGCTCGGCGAACGCGGCGCGCACGCGCACGCCGAGCGCTTCGAGCCGGCCGGCGCTGCGTGCACGCGCGGCCGCATCCGGCGCGGCGGACCACTGCACCACCAGCGCGCGCGGTGCGGGCGCGGCGTGTGCGAACGAAACGAACGACGACAACGCGAGGGCGGCCAGCAGCCGGGCGGCGCGGGTCATGCGCGAATCTCCGCGGGGGCGGTCCACGCGGGAGTGTGCCGCACGCGCGCGTCGCGGCGCCATGGGCACGGCGTGCACGAAGTGCGCACGGGCGTGACGCTCAGCGCCGGCCGGCGGATTCGAACGACGTGCGCGCCGCGCTCGAGAGGCGCACCTCGTCGAGCAGGCCGTCGAACTGGTAGTACAGCACCGGCAGCGCGACCGGGTCCACGCGCAGGTCGCCGCCGAAGTCGGTGAGCCGGTGCGGGTCGAGCGTGCTGCCGATCGTGATCGGGGCTTCGACCGCGCGCATGCCGATCGGCGACACCACCTGCGAATCGAGCCGGCCGTCGAGCCAGAGCGTCACCACCTCGCCGTCGAGCGTCGCGGCCACGTGCACCCAGCGGCCGATCGGCAGCTCGTTCACCGACACGAACGACTGCGTGCCCGCCGACTGCGGCGAACGGAACGCGAACACGAGATGCATGGGCCGCGCGGGCGACACGAGGTCGCGGAACCAGCCCGGGCTGTCCTTGGGCACGGCCGGGTAACGGCGGTCGAGCCCGGCCACGCCCAGCACCCAGCTCTGCTCGTTCGACAGCGGCGACCAGCGCGCGGCGATCGTCTGCAGCTCGTACTTCGAGACCGCGTTCACGTAGACCCACGCCTCGATCGTGAAGCGCGTGGTCAGGTCCATGACCGGGTTCGTGGGCACGACCGTGAACGACTGCAGCGTGTTCGTGAACACGCGCGCGTTCTTCCAGCGGCCGAAGTCCGGGCGCGTGTCGGGCCCGGCGATGCCGTTCAGGCGGAACGGGCCGGAGTCGGCGACGGTCGAGCCGAGCGTCTCGTCGAAGCGCCACAGCGCCACGGTGACCGAGTCGGCGAGCGGTGCGGTCGCGGGCCGCTTCGGGGGGCGGGGCTTCTTCGCACCCGCGGTCGAGTCGGTCGCCGCGCACAGCGCGAAGCCGGCGAGCAGCAGCGCGAAAAGGTGCAGCGTCGGGCGCATCAGTGGCGTTCTCCCATGGCGGTGAGCCGTGCGGTCACGGCGGCGCGCGCTTCGGCGTCTCCCGTGGCGGCGAACACGTCGAGCATGCGGGCCAGCGTGCGCGCGTCGGCGGCGCCGATCACCGGGCGCCACCAGCGCGCGGCTTCGGCGGTGTTCGCGTCGAGGTCGGCGGCCCAGCCGCGCGCCAGCAGGACGCGCGGGTCGGGACCGAGCACGCGCTCGGCGCGGTCCAGCATCGCGCGCGCGGCGCCCGGGCTGTTCACGCGCAGCAGGTTGTCCGCGGCGAGCAGCAGCACTTCGGGTTCCTCCCCGGCGCGGGGCAGCGCCTGGTCGAGCAGCGCCTGCGCCTCGGCGAAGCGCCCCTGCTCGCGTTCGTACAGGGCGACATACACCCGCGACCGCCAGTCGGTTCGGTCGATGAGGATCTTGGCGCGCGCACGGTGCAGCGTGAGCAGGGCGTCGTTGGCGAGCCACGCGGGGTTTTCGCCGAAGCCGGGCAGGATCTCGTACAGCACCGCCGGGTGGTCGGCGCTGGCGCGCACGACGCGCAGCCCGGGCACGCGCGACGTGGTGTCGAGCAGGAACGAGACGGCCGGGCGCATCTCGGCCTCGGGCCACGAGAAGTACAACCAGCGCACGCCCTGCGCACGCGCGGCCGCCGCCACCTGCGAGAGCGAGTCGGCGAACGGGAACGGCACGGGCTCGAGCCCCGCGTACCACGCGAAGTGCGGCTTGCGCGCCATGACCTTGTCGCCCGGCTTCACGAACGCGCGCGCTTCGCGGCCCAGCACCTGCGTCTCGAGCGGCAGGATCCCGAGCGTGCGCGCCTGCAGCACGAGCGAATCGCGGCCCGCCAGCACCAGCGGCACGGCGAGCAGCCCGGCCTTGAGCCACGCGCGCCGTCCCGCACCCGCGTCGAGCGCGAACGCGAAGCGCGGCGACGCGAACGCGAGCGCCGCGAGCGTGGCCCACGCCGGCAGCAGCGGCAGCGAGTAGCGCTCGGAATGAAACGCGGGCACGAGCGCGAGGAACGTTGCGGCGGCGATCCACAGTACGGGCGCGACGCGGCGCAGCGTGCCGTCGCGCCACGCGAGCACGGCGCCCACCGCCGCGGCGATCGCCACCGGCAGTCCCGCGAGCTTCGTGGCGTCGAGCCGGAAGTGCTCGGCCACGTTGAGCGCCATGCGCGCCAGCACCGCGCCCGGGTCGCGCGCGAGCACCGACCACGGGGTCGGGAACTGCGGCTGCATCTCGCGCTGGTAGGTGTCCCACGGAATGCCGCGCGAGCGCGCGAACACTTCGTAGGCCACGTTGTGATGCAGCTGGAACGCGAAGTGCGCGCCGCTCGCGAGCGAGAACACGACCCACGGCAGCACCGGCGCGAAGAAGCCCGCGGCGAACGCGAGCGCGGTGCGCGTGCGCGCACGGGCGTCGCCCTCGAGCAGCGCGATCGCCAGCCCTGCGGGCAGCAGCGCCACGGCGCTGTAGCGCGTCAGGAACGCCAGCCCGGCCACGGCGCCGGCCATGGCCGCGCGGCGCGGCGTGCGCTCGCCCGTGACCAGCAGCAGCGCGGCCAGCGACAGCAGGCCGAGCGCGAGCGCGTCGGTGGTGACCGAGTAGCCCCAGCGCAGGACCTGGCCGTTCGCGACGAGCAGCAGCGTGCCGGCCAGGGCGGCGCCCGCGCCGGCGCGCTCGATCCAGATCCGGCGCCACGCGAACAGCGCCGCGGCCATGCCGGCGAGCGACAGCAGCTGCGCCGCTCGGTACAGGTCGCGCACCACCAGGCCCACCAGCGCGAGCGCGATTTCGTAGACCGGCCCGACGACGGCGTACCGCGACGGGTCGAGCCGCCCCTGCTGCACGAGCTTCGCTCCCAGCGCATAGGCGCCGTAGAAGTCGGTCTCGGTGAACACGTCCCCGACTTCGTGCCAGCGCACCTGCACCACGACCACCAGCACCACCCAGGCCGCGATGGCGGCGGCGGCCAGGCGGGCGAACAGGGCCGACTGCGACGGCGCGGCGGCGTGCACCAGCAAGGGTGCGGTGCGGCGGGCGGGGGCGGGTTTGCGGTCGGTCATAGGGGCCGCGATGGTACACAAACGGACACGGCGGCGAGGATTGGGATCCTCGCCGCCGTCCCAGGTACAGGGGTCAGCTGGGCAGATGACGTCCGCGGCGCGCCCGTGGGGACAAGCGCGCCGTTGGGGGTTACTTCTGGCGGCGCTTGCGCGCGGCCGCGCCGAGCGCGATCAGGCCCATGGACGCGAGGGCCATGGTGCCGGGCTCGGGAACGGGACGGACGACGAGGTCGGGCTCGGGGGCGGGTCCGACGATCTGGCTCACTCCCTGCGTGTCGGTCGAGTTGTCGCCACCGGCCGATTCCATCGGGCCGCCGGGCGTCTTGGACTCGGCCATCGCCGCCGTAGCCATGGCGGCGAGCATCGCGAAAGCCAGAAGCAGTTTCTTCATCGGATCGACTCCTCGTCGGTGGGGGCTTAGCAAGGGGTGTTGGTTTCACTGTAGTCTCTGCAATCACCGGGCCAGCGTGCCCGCCGCCGGTTCAAGTCGTTCGGCCGCAACGGAAGATAGGTTTCCGGTCCTCTCGGAGCGGTCCATTCCGGTCCCGTCCCGGCGGAAGAAGTGTCGTCTCACCCGACGGCCCGGGCTGGTTGCCCCGGCCGGGCCAAGCGGAGGAAGGGCGCATGAGCGATCGTTCGACGGCGGCGCGAGGGCTGTGCGCGACGTGTGCGCACGTGCGGCTCGTCACCACGCCGCGCAGCGAATTCGTGCTCTGCGAGCGGTCGAAGCTCGATCCGGCCTACCCGCGCTATCCCCGCCTCCCGGTGCTCGCCTGCCCGGGCTGGGAACCCGCCCCGAAGCACGAGACCCCGCCCGGCGAAGCGCCGGAGCGGGGTCCACGGGACTGACGGGTTTCTTTACGGCAGCAGCACCAATCTCGACACCCTGCTGAGCGCGCCGGACTGGAAGCGGACGAAGTACAGGCCGGCCGGCGCGATACGACCGTCGGAAGTCCGGGTGTTCCAGCGCACCGAGTGGTGGCCCGCCCCCAGGATGCCGCTGGCCAGCGTCTGCACGCGACGGCCGCCGAGGTCGTAGACCGCCAGGTCCACGGCCTGCTCGCGCGGCAGCTCGAACGCCATTTCGGCGATCCCGCGGGCCGGGTTCGGGCGCGGCGGCAGGAACTGCAGCGCGCCCGGGCCGTCGCCGACCCCGGCGGTGCTGACGCGGGCCTGCAGGTTCACGGTGAGCGGCGCGGCGGCGGTCGCGCCGGGCAGCGCCTCGTCAGTGCCGGTCAGGGTGAGCGTGGCCGTGTAGGTGGAGTCGGTGGTCGCGCCCACGGCGTCGAAGTGCACGGGCAGCGTCACGCCCACGCCCGCGAGCAGTGCGCCGGCGAAGCCGCCGGGAATCGAGAAGCGGCCGGCGCCCCCGGTGATCGCGGCGCCGTTCACCGACAGCCGCGCCTTGAGCGACGTCCAGCCGAAGTTGTGCACGCGCACGGCGAGATCGGTGAAGCCCGCCGCCGGGTGTTCGCCGAAGTCGCCGGAGGCGTTCGTGACCACCGCGGCCGAGTCGAGCGACGCGCTGGCGTGCGCGAGCACGCGGCCGGAGAGCTGGACGGACTTGGCGAGCGTGTCGGGGTCGTTGGCGTTCACGGTGAGCGTTCCGGTGAGCACGCCGGGCGTGGCGGTGACGAGCCCGATGGCGTGCGCGTTGCCCGCGACGCCGGACGCCGCCTTGAAGCTGCCCGCCGGCGCGGTGAAGCCCGCGGGCGCGGCGAGCGAGTAGCGCAGCGTGTCGGCCGGCACGGTGCCGGTGTTCGTCACCGTGAGCGGCAGCGAGTGCGTGGCGCCCACGATCGCGTCACCCAGGGCGAACGCCGAGGGCGTGCCGGTCTTGGCGGGCAGCTGCAGCTCGAGCACCACCGGGATGTGGTCGGCGGCGTTGCGCAACGCCGTCGCGACCGCGAGCGGCACGGCGGTGTTGAAGCCGCCGCCGTCGATGCTGTCGTTGTAGTGCAGGCCGTCGTTGCCGAAGGCCTTGTAGCCGGTCGCGATCAGGTCGAGTCCCGCGCCGTCGCGCAGCGACGTGGACTGCAGGATCATGTCGAAGCGGTCGTCCATGCCGCCGCCCGAGAAGTTCGGGCCGCAGCCGCTCAGGCACGGGCACTGCGTGTGCACGGTGCGGTAGGCGAACTGGTTCCACGTGCCCGGCATGCTGTACAGGTCGAGGCAGCGGCCGTCGTTGTCGGCCTGCGACTCGGTGAGCCGCTGGTAGCCGCCCTCCCAGTCGCCGTAGAAATTCGTGTCGCCGCCGACGAGGAAGTTGGTGCCGACGACCGTGGTGACCTGGTTGTTGAGCGTGTTGCGCAGGCTCGTGCATTCGACGCGCCGCGTGGTCGAGTCGGCGGGAGTCGAAGCGGGATTGCCGGCCTTGAAGTGGATCGAGTACAGCCGGAACCAGCCGGGGTTCTTCAGGTAGCCGACGGGCTTGACCAGCCCGACCAGCGCCGGGCGCGGGCCGCCGGTCGCGACGGTCGCGAAGTTGCTGACCGACACTTTGGCCGGCTTCCAGAAGATCGCGCCGCCCTCCGTGCCCAGCGCCAGCCACTGCGCGGTCCATTCGCCGGGCTGGACCACGTTGAGCACGTTCACGAGGAACGAGTCCTTGCCGGCCGCGGAGTTCAGCTCCTGCGCGATCACGATGTCGGGGTTCATCGCCGACATGACGGTGCGGAACTGGTCCTGGCGTCCGACGCACGTCGTCTGGTCGTAGGCGAGCAGGTTCCAGGTCGCGACCTTGAGCGCGAACGCCGGCGTCGCGGCGAGCGCGAGCACGGCGGCGAGAATCGTGAGTCGGCGGAGCGTCTTCACCCGGAGCAGCCTCCCTCAGGTTGTGACGAGGGCTCCGGCCGCATCGGACGGAGCCCCCGGTTCGTCAGGTTCAGCGCAGGATCGCGAGGCGCGCGTTCTGCACCGGCGCGCCGGCGGTCGTCAGGCGGATGAAGTAGAGGCCCGCATGGGCCTGGCCGTCTTCACCGCGGCCGTCCCAGCGCACGGAGTAGCGGCCGGGCGAGAGCGACGTGCGCAACAGCGTCGCGGCGCGGCGGCCCGACACGTCGAACACTTCCAGCGCCACGTCGCCCGCGCGCGCCACGTCGAAGCGCACCGTGCTCTCGGCACGCAGCGGGTTCGGGTACGGCGCGTAGAGCAGCGTGGCCGTCGGGCCCGCCTCGACGCCCGTCGTGCCGCCGCCGTTGACCTGCGCGTGCAGCGTCACCGCGAGCGGTGCGAGCGCGGCGCGGCCGGGCAGCACTTCGTCGGCGGTCGTGAACGTCAGCGTGGCTTCGTAGAGCGAGTCCGTGGTGGCGCCCGCGTCGTCGAACGCGACGCCGAACGCGGCGCCCGTGCCCGAGACGAGCGACGGCGTGAACGCGCTGGTCAGCGCGAATCGGCCCGCACCCCCCGTGATCGCCGCGCCCTCGAGCGAGAGCCGCGCCTGCAGCGCGTCGAAGCCGCGGTTGTGCACGCGCACGAGACCCGGCACGAACCCGCCCGCGGCGTGCGTGCCCAGGTCGAGCTCGCCCGCCACGAGCGCCGCGGTCGAATCGAGCGACGGCGAGGCGTGGCGCAGCACGGTGCCGGAGAGCGCGATGTTGCGCGTCGCGTTCTCGACGGCATTGCTGGTCAGCACGAGGTTGCCGGCGAACGCGCCGGGAGCCGACGTGTCGAGCGCGATCGCGTCGTTGTTCGTCGCGCCGGCCGCGGCGTTGCTCGTGCCGCCGGGAGCGGTGAAGCCCGCGGGAGCCGCGTAGGTGTAGCTCATGGTTTCGCCCGGCGCCCACGCGCCGTTCGTCACGGCGAGCGTGGTGCCCGCGGTCGCGCCCACGATCACGGTGCCGAACGCGAGCGGAGCGCTCGAGACGTCGAGGCGCGCCGGCAGGCGCAGGTCCACGCGCACGGGCATGTGGTCGCTGGTCGAGTGCAGCGCGGTCGCATACGCCGCGCCCTCGGGGATCACGGGAAGGTCCTGGATGCTGTTGTTGTGGTGCAGGCCGTCGTTGCCGACGACGGTGTACGAGCCCGGCACGAGTTCGTAGCCCAGGCCGTCCTGCCACGACAGCGTCGGGAGGATGAGGTCGAAGCGGTCGTCGATGCCGCCCGTCGCCGCTCCGGAGGCGCAGCCGGTGTCGCCGGTCTTGCACGGCGACTGCGTCCACGCGTACTGCATCGTGGTGTTGTCCTGCCACGCGATGTTCTGGAGTCCCAGCGGATCGTAGAGCCGGCCGTCGTTGTCGGCCTGCAGTTCGAGCAGCTTCTGCATGCCGGGTTCGAGGCCCGTGTAGAAGTTGTAGTCGCCCATCACGAGCGCGTGCGTGCCGGGGGGCAGCGCGTTCATGGTGTCGCGCAGGCCCGTGCACTCGAGTGCGCGCTGCGCTTCGAAGCCCGTCGAGGCCTTCAGGTGCACGGCGTACACGATGAAGTCGGCGGCGTTCGTCGTGTAGCCCACCGGGCGGAACCGGTAGGCGTGCACGAGGCGAAGCAGGTTCGCGGAGTTCGGGTAGAACGACCACTGGTTGATGAACTGCAGCTTGGCCGTCTTGTAGAAGACGCCGCTGTCGGTGTCGGGGCCGTCCACGAACGGCACGCCCGCCCACTCGCCCGGATTCATCACGTTCATGCTGGCGAGGAACTGGGTGCACCCGGCCTGCGAGGTCATTTCCTGCGTGACCACGATGTCCGGTGCGAGCGGCGAATAGATGACGCGGTAGTTCGGGTCCCGCGCCGCGCCGGTGGTGCCGGGGTAGTTGAGGATGTTGTGGTTGATCAGCCGCAGCGCGTGCGCGGGCGTGCTGAGCACGAAGCAGGCGGCGAGCGCGAGCGCGAGACGCGCCGCGAGGCCGCGGAATGGCTCGGGGGCCATGTGGACTCCTGGGCGAGATGCGGTGTGGCCGGCGAACTTCCGCGGGGGGAAACGAACGTTCGGACCGGATTCGGTTGTGGGTGCTGCTCGGGTTGCCGCTTCAATGGTAGCCCCGGCGAGAGAGCGATTGCCAACGCCGGAGCACGAAAATCTGCGCCGGCCGGTCGCCGGACCGTGCATTTTGCCCGGACGGGACGGTCGTCGCGTGTCACGTGACGACCCCGGTACGCCCAGACCGACGGAAGTGCCGGAAAGTGCGGCGCGGACTCAATCCCCGCGCCCGGCGTTCCGATACTGGCGGCGTGAATCTCCGTCCGCGCGTTCCGGTGGCGAACTCCGTTCGCTTCTCCGACCTGCTTTCGGCGCTGTCCTTCTCGCTCGATCTCACGGAAGGCCAGCCGATGGGCCACGCCCTGCGCACCAGCCTGATCGCGATGGAGCTGGGCCAGCGCATCGGACTGACGCTGCACCAGCAGCGCGACCTGTACTACGCCGCGCTGCTCAAGGACGTGGGCTGCTCGTCGAACGCGGCGCTCGTGTTCGGGCTGTTCGGCGGCGACGACCGCCAGGCCAAGGGCGCGCGCATGCTGGTGGACTGGTCGAACTACTTCCGGGCCGCGTTCTACGCCATGGGCCACGCGGCGCCGGGCGCGTCGTTGTTCGAGCGCACGCGCCGCATCGCCGAACTCGCGCGGCGCGGCCCGCGGCTGGCCGAGGAACTCGTCGAGGTGCGCTGCGAGCGCGGCGCCGAGATCGTGCTGCAGCTCGATCTCGGGCCGGCGGCCGCCGACGCGGTGCGCCAGCTCGACGAGCACTGGGACGGACGCGGCCATCCGCAGGGGCTGCGCGGCGAGGAGATTTCGGTGCTCGCGCGCGTGCTCACGCTGTCGCAGACGCTCGAGGTGTTCGCGATGCGCGGCGGGGTCGAGCACGCGCTCGCGCTGGTGCGCCGGCGTGCCGGGCGCTGGTTCGATCCGCTCGTCGCGTCGGCCTGTACGGGCATCGAGCGGGACGTGGCGCGCTGGTGCGCGCTCGACACGCGCGACCTGCAGGCGCTGGTGATCGAACGCGAACCGGGCGGCGCCGCGCTGCTCGCGGGCCCGGCCGCCACGGACCGCGTGGCGCGCGTGTTCGCCGAGGTGGTGGACGCGAAGTCGCCGTTCACGGGCGCGCACTCGCAGCGCGTGACCGACGTGGCGGTGAGCATCGCGCACGAGCGCGGCTGGAGCGCGCCGGACATCGCCGAAGTGCGCCGCGCCGCGCTGCTGCACGACCTGGGCAAGCTGTCGGTGCCGAACTCGATCCTCGACAAGCCCGGCCCGCTCACGCCGTCGGAGTGGGAAGTGATGCGCATGCACTCGTACTTCACCGAGCGCATCCTCGAGCACATCGCCGGATTCGAGTGGCTCGCGTTCGCGTCCGCCGCGCACCACGAGCGGCTCGACGGCAGCGGCTACTGCCGCGGGCTGCGGTCCGAGCAGATTCCCGAGCTTTCGCGACTGCTCGCGGTGGCCGACATCTACGACGCGCTCAGCACGCGGCGGCCCTACCGGCCCGCGCTCGCACCCGAGGACGCGCTCACGATCATGGAGCAGGACCGCGGCACGGGCCTGTGCCCGGTGGCGCTCGACGCGCTCAAGAGCGCGCTGCAGGCGGACGCCCTGCCCGCCGAGGACGCGGACGACGCCGGCGAGATGCGCGCGGCCTGAGCGCGCGGCTCAGGGCAGGAAGAAGAACGCCAGCCCGAGCACGAGGTAGACGGCGATCAGCATCGCCCCCTCGAGCCAGTTCGACTCGCCGTCCGCCGAGACCATGTTCGTCACCATCGTGGCCGCGAGCACCGCGAGCACTTCGAGCGGCGAGAAGTGCAGGTCCATCGGCGAGCCGGGCATGAGGTACGACGCGAACACGAGCACCGGCGCCACGAACAGCGCGATCTGGATGCTGGAGCCGATCGCGATGTTGAGCGACAGGTCCATCTTGTTCTTCATGGCCACGAGCACCGCGGTCGAATGCTCGGCGGCGTTGCCGACCACCGCGACCACGATCACGCCCACGAACACCTCGGTCAGGCCGAGCGTGTGCGACGCTTCGGCGACCGCGCCCACCAACATCTCGCTCATCCACGCGATCAGGCCCGTGGCGACGAGCAGCGTGAGCACCGCGCGCACCGGGCTGCCGTGCTCGCCCCCGTGCTCGGCTTCGGCGGCGCCGGTGTACAGGTGCTTGTGGGTCTTGAGCGTGAACAGCAGGCTCAGCACGTACGTCACGAACAGCACGACCGAGATCTCGAGCGACAGGTGGCGCTCGATGCCCAGCTCGTGTTCGGCCGTCAGCGCGCCGTTCGCGACGGAAGCGTTCGCGATCCAGTGGAACGCCGCGGGCACGACCAGGGCCATGGCCGCGAGGAACAACAGCGTGGACGACGCGGCCGCGGCCGCGCGGTCGAAGGTCTGGCGTTCGCGCTTCCAGCCGCCGGCCACCATGGACACGCCCAGCACGAGCAGCGTGTTGCCGATGATCGAGCCGGTCAGCGACGCCTTCACCACGTCGTGGTAGCCCTTCTGCAGCGCCACGAGCGCGATGATCAGCTCGGCGGCGTTGCCGAAGGTGGCGTTCAGCAGTCCGCCCACGCCGGCGCCGAGCCGGGCGGCGAGCTGTTCGGTCGCCTCGCCCATGAGGCCGGCGAGCGGCACGATCGCGAGGGCGCTGCACACGAAGATCGTGAGCGCGCTGGCGTGCAGGTGCTCGGCGATCGGGGTGATCGCGACGAACACGAGCAGGGCCTTGAGGATCAGCGAGGGGTCGAAGCCTTTGCGGCGAGCGGTGGGGGCGGTCATGGGCGCGCACGCTGCCAGAGCGGGCCGATCGCGCGCAAGCGCTGGGGCAAATGCCCCGGGGTGTGCGCGGGCCGGGGCCCGTAACAGGCGGGAAATTCCATCCGCCCCCCTCAAGCCCGGCGGGGGCCTGCCGACACTGGCAGGCGAGGACGACCCTCGATCGCGTGGTGCGGCCGGGTGTCCCTCCTCGGAGTGAGTGCGGTGGACCAGGTACTGGGGATTGCGAAAGCCCTGATCATCGCCGCGTTCCAGAAGGAACCGCCCGTGAAACCCGTCGTGGTCAACTCGCGCGGGGACGTGATCCTGCAGCCGGACGAGTTCGAGCACCTCCCGGCGGAAAGCGCGAAGTCGATCGTCTACGGACCCACGGGCAGCAGCGAGGTGCGTTCGCACGCCAGCGAGCGTTGACGCACCGGGAAGATCGGTCTCGAAGCAGGAGCCCACGGGGCGCCTGCTGGAGGCGTTTGCATGGAAGCGGTCTCGGGCATCTCGAACGTGCTGCGCGCCACTTCGCTCGCCGGCCTCACGGCCGCGCGCGAGGTGCGACCAGTCGCGCCCGTTCGGCGACCCGCGGCCGGCGACGTGACGCTGCAGCCCGACACGTACGAGCGCGGCACCCGCGAACAGCCGCTGCCGAACGTGACGTACGCCGCACGGCGCCGTGCCTACGGAGGCTGAGCGGCGCGGGCGCAACGAAGAGCGGGCGGGGTCGCGTGACCCCGCCCGCTCCGTGTTTCGTGCTCCGTACGATCAGCTGCAGCCCATGCTGGTGCCGCAGTTCACGCACTTGTAGCAGGTGCCGTTGCGGATCGTGATGTGGCCGCAGTTCGTGCACGCGGGGGCGTCGCCGAGCAGCTTCTTCGCCTGCACGACCACCGCCGCCATGCCCGCGTCGTCGTTGCCGTCCACGAGCCGGGTACGGCCGCCCGAGAGCATCCGGATCTCGCCGCCGTTCGCGCCCGTACCGTCGGCGCCCTTCGGGTAGCGGTGTTCGCGGCCCACGGGCACTTCCGTCGCCTTCGGCTTCGGCACCAGCTTCTCGCCGGCCGGGGCTTCGTCGATGACGTGCGCGAGATCGGTGCGGTCGAGGTACTCGAGCCCGAGCACGCGGAACACGTAGTCGATGACCGACGTGGACACCTTGATGTTGTCGTGGCCCTCGACGCGGCCGTGCGGCTCGAATCGCGTGAAGCAGAACTGGTCCACGAGGTCCTCGAGCGGCACGCCGTACTGCAGGCCCATGGACACCGAGATGGCGAAGCAGTTCATCATGCTGCGGAACGCCGCGCCTTCCTTGTGCATGTCGATGAAGATCTCGCCGAGCGTGCCGTCTTCGTACTCGCCGGTGCGCAGGAACACCTTGTGCCCGGCGATGCGCGCTTCCTGCGTGAAGCCGTGACGACGGCGCGGCAGGCGGCGGCGGCGCAGCGGGGCGGGCGTCGGCGCGGCCGCGGTTTCGGTGGCCGGCGCGTCGTCCTTCTTCTTCTTCGTGCTCGACATCGGCTGGCTCATCTTGCAGCCGTCGCGGTAGAGCGCCACGGCCTTGAGCCCGAGCCGCCAGGACTCGGTGTAGATGGACTCGATGTCGGAGACCGCGGCCTCGTTCGGCAGGTTCACGGTCTTGCTGATCGCGCCCGACAGGAACGGCTGCACCGCGGCCATCATGCGCACGTGGCCCATGGGCTGGATGTAGCGCGTGCCGCGCGGGCCGCAGCGGTTCGCGCAGTCGAACACCGGCAGGTGCTCGGAGCGCAGGCCCGGCGCGCCTTCGACCATCTGCGTGCCGCACACGTAGATGTTCGCTTCTTCGATCTGCGAATCCGTGAAGCCGAGATACGTGAGCGCGTGGAACGCCGGCTTCTCGCGTTCGGCCATGCTGACGCCGAGCCGCGTGAGCAGGTCGTCGCCGAGCATGCCGCGCGAGAACGCCTGCCGGATGTCGAGCACGTTCGGCAGCGCCGCTTCGACCTTGAGCAGGTCGGTGTCGGAGAAGCCCTTGTTGTGCAGGCTCGAGTCGTTGACGTGCGGCGCGCCCTGCAGGGTGCCGTGGCCGATCGCGTAGCGCACGATGCGCTCCACCGCGGCGTCGTCGTAGCCGAGCGAGCGCAGCGCGGCGGGCACCGACTGGTTCACGATCTTGAAGTAGCCGCCGCCCGCGAGCTTCTTGAACTTGACCAGCGCGAAGTCGGGTTCGACGCCCGTCGTGTCGCAGTCCATGAGCAGGCCGATCGTGCCCGTGGGCGCGAGCACCGTGGCCTGCGCGTTGCGGTAGCCGTGCAGGCTGCCGTACGCGACGGCGCGGTCCCAGCACTCGATCGCCGCGGCGCGCAGTTCGCGCGGCGCGTGCACGGTGTCGATGCCGCGCGCGGCCTCACGATGCAGGCGCATCACGTCCATCATGCTGGCCGCGTTCTTCGCGTAGCCGTTGAACGCGCCCTTGCTGGCGGCCATCTCGGCCGACAGCGCGTACGCCTCGCCGGTCATCATCGCGGTGAGCGTCGCCGCGTAGGCGCGCGCCGCGTCGCTGTCGTAGGGCAGGCCCTGCACCATGAGCAGCGTGCCGAGGTTCGCGTAGCCCAGGCCGAGCGGACGGTAGTCCTCGGAGTTGCGCGCGATCTTCTCGGTCGGGTACGACGCGAAGCTGACGAAGATCTCCTGCGCGAGGAAGAACACGCGGTTCGCGTGGCGGTAGCCCTCGATGTCGAAGCGGCCGTCCTCGTGGCGGAACTTGAGCAGGTTGACCGACGCGAGGTTGCACGACGTGTCGTCGAGGAACACGAACTCCGAGCACGGGTTCGTCGCGTGGATGCGATCCGACGTCTTGCACGTGTGCCACTTCTGGATCGTGTCGTCGAACTGCACGCCGGGATCGGCGCAGGCCCATGCGGCCTCGGCGACCGTCTGCCAGAGCTGGCTCGCCGGCATGGTCTGGTAGGTCTCGCCGGTCGTGCGGAACTTCGTGGACCACGTGCCGCCGGACTCGACGGCTTCCATGAACGCGTCGGGCACGCGGATCGAGTTGTTCGAGTTCTGGCCCGACACGGTGGCGTAGGCCTCACCGTTGAAGTCGGACGAGTACCCGGCCTCGACGAGCGCGGCGACCTTGCGCTCTTCCTTCATCTTCCACTTGATGAAGTCCACGATCTCGGGGTGGTCCATGTCGAGCACGACCATCTTGGCCGCGCGCCGCGTGGTGCCGCCGGACTTGGTCGCGCCGGCGCCACGGTCGAGCACCTCGAGGAAGCTCATGAGCCCGGACGACGTGCCGCCGCCCGAGAGCTTCTCCATGCGGCCGCGCAGCTTGCTGAAGTTCGTGCCCGTGCCCGAGCCGAACTTGAAGACACGCGCTTCGTTCTTCACCAGCTCGAAGATGGACATGAGGTCGTCGTCCACCGACTGGATGAAGCACGCCGACACCTGCGGGTGCGTGTACGAGTCCGTGGTCATGCGGACTTCGCCGCTCGCGAGGTCGGTGTAGTAGCTGCCGCCCGAGCCGGTCTGGATGCCGTACTCGTGGAACAGGCCGAAGTTGAACCACACCGGCGAATTGAACGCGCCGATCTGGTGCACCAGCATGTACGAGAGCTCGGCCTCGAACGCCTCGGCGTCGTCGGGGCTCGCGAAGTAGCCGCCCTGCTGCTCGCCGGCGATGCGCGCGGTGCGGGCGAGGCGCTGCACGACCTGGCGCACGCTGGTCTCGTGACCGGGCGCCGTGGGCAGGCCGGCCTTGCGGAAGTACTTGCTCACCACGATGTCGGTGGCGAGCTGCGACCACGACGCGGGCACCTCGACGTCGTCCATCTGGAAGACGACCGAGCCGTCGGGGTTCGCGATCACGGTGCGGCGCTTGTCCCACGCGACTTCATCGAGCGGGTTCGTTCCCGGCCGGGTGAAGTGACGCGGAACGCGGATGCCGGCCTGCGTGGCCGTGGCCGCCTGCGCATGCGAAGCAGGCTTGTCCTGGACGGTGGGGTTGCTCATGACGGGACCCTCCTGGTCCGTGCTGCGGTTGCGGAGCTGCTTCCTTGCTTCAACCGCTCCATCCGGAAGGGCGCCGGGGCCGGAGGGGCCGCGCAAGACGCCGTTCGGGGTGGAGGGGGCTTGGAGCAGGTGATCCGTGCAACTTGTTCGAGGGGCTGGGGACACAACGCCCGCGGGGCTTTGGAGGGACCACTGCGCCCGCGGGTGGGTGGTTTATAGCACCGTCGCCGCTCACCGAATCAAGAGCGAGAATTCGCGCGGCGAACGCGCGAATTTTTGCTCTGGACACGTCGCGACTGCGCCAGCCTTGAGCGTTTCGTGAGGGCAAGAAAAAACTCGCTCGCGGCGCGGGAATTCTTTCTTCAAAAAAAAGTTCGCGCCCACCCGGCAGGACGAACGGGGCGGCGCGAGCGAAACCGGGGCCGGCGCGGTCAGCGCCAGCGCACGGTCGGCGAGACGTCGTTCGCGGTCGAGTCCGACAGGTTCGGCCAGTTGCGCACCGTCGAATCCGCGATCGTGTAGCCGTGCAGGTCCCAGTCGTCCGTGTTCGTCGCGCGCTGCTGGAAGAACAGTCGCGTGCCTTCGGCGTTCACGCTCGGATGGCGCTCGTCGCCGGCCGTGTTGAGTCGCGGCAGCCGCACGAACGCGGAGTTCGTGAGGTCGTACAGGTACACGTCCCAGCCGCCCGCTCCACCCGAGCGCGTGCTCGCGAACGCGAGCCAGCGGCCGTTGCTCGTAAGCGACGGTTCGGCGTCGAGCGCATCGCCGGCCAGCCCGGCGGGCGCCGCCAGCCCCGACGTGCGGTTCCACACGAGCACCTCGTCGCGGCCGCTGCGGCCGGAGACGAACGCGATGCGGTCCGCGTGCAGGTCGGGGGCGGGCTGGTCGTCGTGGAACGCGCCGATCGTGGTCATGTTGCGCAGCGACACGAGCGAGTCGCCGCGCGGGTCGTACAGCTTGATCCGCCGCCAGCCGACCGAATCGCGCACGAACGCGAGCCGGATGTTGTCCGCCGCGAAGCGCGGCCACGACTCGTTCGCGGCGGTGTTGAGATTGGGCACGTCGAGCACGCCCATGGACCCGCGCCCGTACACGTACACGTCCTCGCCGCCGGCGCCGCCGGGCCGATTGCTCGAGAACGCGAGCAGCAGCCCGTCCTCGGACAGCGCGGGCTCGGTCTCGAGCAGCGCCGAGTTGAGGTTCGGCAGGCCGCGGTAGCCCGCCCGGTCGAGGTCGTAGAGCGCCACGTCGCCGCCGCCGGTGCGGTCGGTCGCGAACACCAGCAGGTGTTCGCCGTCCACGTCGCCCACGGAGTTGGCCTGCTGGCCGACCGCGCCACAGCCGGCGGCGAACATGCAGGAGGCCGCCAGCAGGAACGCGGCGAGCGGGCGGAACGGGGTGCGAGCGGGCATGGGAGTCCCCGGGAAGTACGGTCGGGTCGTGCTTTTCGCGCGGCGTGAATCGCGAATGCACTCTAGCACGCGAGTTTTTTTCCGCGTGGCTGCGGGATTTGCTGTGACGGAAGGCCGGCTTCGGGTTCCAATGAAGGGGTTTGCACTCGTACATCCCGTGACCCACACCGGAGGCCGTCTCGTGTCCCGTTTCCTTCGCTTCGCCGCGCTCGTCGCCCTGGCACTGCTCTTCCCGATCCGACCTGCATTCGCCGCCTGGCCGCACGGAGTCGCGGGGCAGCCGCTCCCGTCCGGCAGCACGAGCGCTCGCTCGTGCAACGACGGCTTCGGCGGGGTCGTGGTGACCTACTCGATGTACAACTTCGGGTCCGCGACCTACGACGTGTACGCGCAGCGGCTGGACGCCGACGGCGTCGCGCAGTGGGGTTCCGGCGTGCTCGTCTGTTCGGCGGCGGGGGACCAGTACCCCGAGCAGCTCGTGCAGGACGGGTTCGGCGGCTACATCGCGGTGTGGTCCGACGCCCGCACGAACGCCACGACGGGACAGGACTACTACGCCCAGCGCATCAGCTCCGCCGGCGTCCTCGCGTGGGCCGCGAACGGGATTCCCCTCGTCACCGCGGCCAGCTTGCAGACCGGCATCCGGGTGGCGATGTACTCGGGATACCTCTTCTGCGCCTGGGCCGACGCCCGCAATTACGGCTCGACGGGCTACGACGTCTACGCGCAGCTCGTGAGCATCTTCAGCGGCACCGTCCAGTGGGGGACCAACGGCGTGGCGGTGAGCTCGGCCCAGGGCGACCAGCTCTACTGCGACGTCACGGCGGACGACCTCGGCAACTTCTTCGTGGTGTGGTCGGACTCGCGCGGGGCCAGCTTCGACGTGTATGCGCAGCGTTTCCCGTTCTCCTCCACGCCGAGCTGGACGGCGAACGGGCTGCTGGTCTGCAACGCCGTCGGCCAGCAGATGGACCCCCGCATCCTGCTCATGTCGGGGCGCCGCCCGCTCGTGTTCTGGGAGGACCTCCGCGGCGCCGACTACGACATCTACGCGCAGCTCCTGGACGGCAACTCGGGCGCCGCGAACTGGACCGCGAACGGCATCGCCATCTGCAACGCGGCGGGCCACCAGTACACCGCGGCGATCGAGCGCGACGCGACGGGTTGCGCCGTGCTCGCGTGGAGCGACAGCCGGCGCGGGCTGAGCAACACGCAGGACCTCTACGCGCAGCGCGTGGACGCCAACGGCATCGCGCAATGGGCGTCGAACGGCGTCGCGCTGCGCGTCGCTTCGGGCAACACGAGCTTCCTGCAGCTGGTGTCCGACGGTCTCGGCGGCACCTACTGCGCCTGGATGGACACGCGCGCGGACGGCGGCGACGTCTACGCCCAGCGCCTGAACGTCAACGGCTACTCGATGTGGGCCACGAACGGCGTGCCGGTCTTCGCGCTGTCGAGCATGCAGTCGAACCCGCATCTCTCGCTGTCGCCGAACGGCGGCGTGTTCGTGGCGGGGGACGACTACGGCAACAACCCGAGCTACGGATGCCGCGTGCAGTACGTGGACGAATGGGGCTACACCGGCGCGAACCCGATCCTCGCGAGCGTGAAGGACGTGCCGAACGACCAGGGCGGGCAGGTGAAGGTGTCGTGGTACGGCAGCCCGCTCGACACCGATCCGGCCTATCGCAACATCACGGACTACGTGATCTACCGCTCCGCGCCCACGCGGCTCGTGACGCAGCTGTCGCGGCTCGCACCCGAAGGCGAAGGCGGCGCGGTCACGCTGGCGGGCAAGCGCTACGTGCAGTTCCCGACGATCGCGCAGGACTACTTCTGGGAAGAGCTGGCGCACGTGACGCCGCGTCACCTCGCGCAGTACAGCTACCTCGCGGCGACCGAGGGCGACTCGATCGGCGGCTCCAACCCGAAGACGGCGTTCATGGTCATGGCGCTCGCCAACTACGGTGGCGCGTGGTGGACGAGCAAGGCGGACTCGGGCTACTCGGTGGACAACCTCGCGCCCGCGGCCCCGGCACCGCTGACCGGCCAGTACGGCGCGGGCACGACGGCGCTGCACTGGCAGCCGAACGCCGAGGCCGACCTGGCGGGCTACCGCATCTACCGCGGCTCGTCGGCGGGGTTCGTGCCGTCGGGTGTGAACCTGGTGGCGGCGGTTCCGGACACGGGCTATGCCGACGCGGCGGCGGCGCCGTACTTCTACAAGGTGACGGCGGTGGACACGCACGGCAACGAGTCGCCGGTGGCGACGCTCATGCCGTCGGGCACGCTGGCGGTGGACGGTGGCGCGGCTCGCGCGATGTTCGCCGCGCCGGCGCCGAACCCGCTGCGCGGCGGCGCGGCGAGCACGCTGCGGTTCGCGCTGGCGGCGGGCGGCCGGGCGAAGCTGGTGCTGTACGACGCGCAGGGCCGGGTGGCGCGCGTGCTGGTGGACGGCGCACTGGAGGCGGGCGAGCACGCGGTGACGCTGAAGGGCGACGGCCTGGCGCCGGGGCTGTACCTGGCGCGGCTGGAGTCGCCGGGGTTCGCGGCGACGCGGCGCGTGATGATCGTGGAGTAACGCGCGGAACAGACTTTTCGAAGAGTTGTCCGCGGCCCTGCCGATGCCCTCGGCGGGGCCGCGCGTTTTCGCGGAATTTCGCCTGCCGTCGCCGCAGGAGTGCGCGTCACACACGGTGCGGCGGCCATTCGCCGCGGTTAGACTGGCCTCGTCGCGTGCCGCGCCCCCGGGTGCGGAACGCCGAAACGAATCGACATCCGAGCGCCCACGGGCGCCTTTCCAGCAGCACCGAGGTTCGCCATGAGCAAGACTGAAACTCCCGCGAACGCGCCGCAGGCAGCCGCGGCCGAAGCGTTTCTTCCGAAGCCCCCCGGCGGCCAGGGTCTCGAAGCCGTGTTCCGCCCGCGTTCGATCGCCGTCATCGGCGCTTCGCGCGACCGCAGCACCGTCGGCGGCGCGCTGTTCCACAACCTGCTCAAGCACGACTTCCAGGGCCCGATCTACCCGGTCAACCCGAAGTCCGCGGTCGTGCAGAGCGTGCGCGCGTACCCGAGCATCAGCGACGTGCCCGACGCCGTGGACCTCGTGATCATGGTGGTGCCGGGCAAGTTCGTGAACGCGACGCTCGAAGAGTGCGGCAAGAAGGGCGTGAAGGCGGCGGTGGTGATCAGCGCCGGCTTCAAGGAGATCGGTGGCGAAGGCATCGTGCGCGAGCGCGAGATGGTGCAGATCGCGCGGCGCTACGGCATGCGCGTGATCGGGCCGAACTGCCTGGGCGTGCTGAACACCGAAGCGGGCGTGTCCATGGACGCCACGTTCGCGCCGCAGTACCCGCCGCCGGGGCCGATCGCGTTCTCGTCGCAGTCGGGCGCGCTGGGCCTGGCCATCCTGGAATACGCGACCGCGCTCAACATCGGCATTTCGCACTTCGTGTCGGTCGGCAACAAGGCCGACGTGTCGGGCAACGACCTGCTCGAGTTCTGGGAGCGCGACGAGAACACGCGCATGGTGCTGCTGTACCTGGAGTCGTTCGGCAATCCGCGCCGGTTCCTCGAGATCGCGCGCCGCGTCGGCCGCACCAAGCCGATCGTCGCGGTGAAGAGCGGCCGCACCGCGGCCGGCATGCGCGCGGCGTCGTCGCACACGGGCTCGCTCGCGGGCGCGGACTCCGCGGTCACCGCGCTCTGCCACCAGGCGGGCGTGATCCGCACCGACACCATGGAGGAGATGTTCGACGTCGCCATGGTGCTCGTGAACCAGCCGGTGCCCACGGGCAACCGCGTCGGCATCATCACCAATGCCGGCGGGCCGGCGATCATGGCGTCGGACGCCTGCGAGTCGAACGGGCTCGAAGTGGCCACGCTCACCGACGAGACGCGCAAGGCGCTGCAGGCGTTCCTGCCCGCCGAAGCCAGCACCCGCAATCCCGTGGACATGATCGCGTCGGCGACGGCCGAGTCGTTCGAGAAGGCCGTGCGCATCGTGGCGAACGACCCGAACGTGGACTCGCTGATCGTGCTCTACGTGCCGCCGATCGTGACCAACCCGCTCGAGATCGCGCAGGCGATCGTGCGCGGCAACGAAGAGGCGAAGGCCGATCGTGCCGCCGCGGGGCTCGGCCCCAAGCCGGTGCTGTCGTGCTTCCTCGGCTCGCACGGCGTGCCCGAAGGGTTGCGTTCGCTGCAGGCCGGGCACATTCCGTCGTACACGTTCCCCGAGGCGGCGGCGATCGCGCTGGCGCGTGCGGTGAAGTACGGCCAGTGGCTGCAGTCGCCCGACGGCAAGGTGCCCGAGTTCACCGACGTGGACCGCGGCGCGACCCGCCAGCTGGTGGACCAGGCGCTCGCGCGCGGCGCGGCCGGCGACGGTTCGTCGTGGCTGACGCCCGACGAAGTCGCATGGCTGCTCGCGGCGTGGCGCATCACGACGCCGGCGATCGCGTTCGCGCGTTCGGCCGACGAGGCGGTCACGTCGGCCGAGCGGCTGGGCTTCCCGGTGGCGGTCAAACTGGCGAGCGACACGCTCACGCACAAGAGCGACGTGGGCGGCGTGCGGCTCGACCTGCGCAACTCGAAGGACGTGCGCGACGCGTTCACGGCGATCGAGAAGAAGCTCGTCGAACTCGGCAAGCGCGACCAGATGCAGGGCGTGACCGTGCAGCCCATGATCCGCGAAGGCATCGAGACCATCGTGGGCATGACGCGCGACCCGTCGTTCGGGCCGCTCATCCTGTTCGGCCTGGGCGGCGTGCAGGTGGAACTGCTCAAGGACGTCGCGCTGCGCGTGCATCCGCTGACCGACAAGGACGCCGCCGAAATGGTGCGCGCGATCCGCGGCGCCAAGCTGCTCGACGGCTACCGCGGTGCGCCTCCCGGCGACGTGGCGCGGTTGCAGGAGGTGATCCTGCGGCTCTCGCAGCTGGTGGGCGAGTTCCCCGAGATCGCCGAGATGGACCTGAACCCGCTCAAGGTGCAGGCCCCGGGCAAGGGCTGCGTGGCGCTCGACGCCCGCGTGCTCGTGCGGCCGGTGGCGAAGAAGTAACGAGCGGCAGGCACGGGGCGCCGAAGGCGCCGAAGGCGCCTGCTCCTGCCGGTGGAAGAGCAAACGCCCGGTGGCGTCCTGCCACCGGGCGTTCGCGTTGCACTCGCGTCAGACCGTGCGCGCGAGCCGGGCGAGCGGTTGGCGGTGGTGCGGCAGGCCGTCCTCGGCCGCGCGCCCGATCGCCACGAGCGCGGGAATGCGCACGTGCGCCGGCAGGCCGAGCAGCGCCTTCACCTTGTCGGGCTCGAAGCCGCCCATGGGGCTGGTGGCGTAGCCGTGACCTTCGGCCGCGAGCAGCAGGAACCCGAGCGCGATGTGGCCCTGGTTCGCGGCCCACGTCTCGCGCTGCTCTTCGGTCTGCGGCTCGAAGATGCCGCGGATCATGCCGGTGAACTTGGCCGCCTTCTCGGGCGGCGTGCCCGGGCGCACGAGCTCGTCGAGCGTGGCGAGCGTGTCGGCCATGTCGGTGTAGAGCACGACGACCGCGGGCGCGGCCGTGACCTGCGGCTGGCGGTACGCGGCTTCGGCGAGCTGTGCCTTCACGGCCGGGTCGCGCACGACCACGAACCGCCACGGCTGCAGGTTGAACGCCGAGGGCGCGAGCGCGGCGGCCTCGAGGATCGCGTCGAGATCGGCCTGCGGGATCGCGCCGGTCTCGTAGGCGCGGATCGAGCGACGGTGACGGATGGCTTCGGTGACGGAGAGCTGGGGAGCGGCGACGGACATGACATGCCTCGGAATATCAGGAGTGGCGGAAGGCGGCCCTGCCGGAACGACCAACGACGCCCCCTCCGATGGCCGGGAGGCACTAGTGGATTCGAAGAAACTTTGAAATAGCTAGTGGCTAGGTTTTCCCTAGCCCCGGGCCCGTCCCTGCCGATACTCTGGGCACATGCACAAGAAGTCGCTCGATACGGGGCTGTGCCCGCGCTTCCAGTACGCCGTCGAACTCATCGGCCGGCGCTGGAACGGCGCGATCCTGTTCCTGCTGCAGAACGGCAGCACGCGGTTCGGCGAACTGCGCGACGGGATCCCGGGCATCACCGACCCCATGCTGTCGGCGCGCCTGCGCGAGCTGGAGACCGAAGGCGTGCTCACGCGCACGGTGCACGACGGCGCGCCGGTGCGGATCGAGTACGCGCTCAGCGAAAAGGGCCAGGCGCTCTCGCGCGTGTTCGCCGCGATCGGCGACTGGAGCCACGACTGGGTCGAGCCCGGCCGTGTCCCGTCGCACGAAAGCGATGCGGGCCGCCGCTCGCCGCGACGGCCCGCCGGTGCGCGCGCTTCGCGTGCCGCGAAGTCGCGCTGACGCTGTCTTCGATCAGCCTTCCGCGGTGCGCCGCTGCTCGGCGCGCGACAGGAACGCGACCGCACCCACGATGAACAGGAACGACACCCAGTCCGTGACCGCGGGCGGCTTGAGGTGGAAGAACCACGCGAGCAGCAGCGTGGACGTGGTGCCCGCGAGCAGGCTCGTGATGCGGTTGACCAGCCCCGCGAACGTGGCCGTGCGTCCCTGGAACATGAACAGGAACACGCTGAAGAACGCCACCAGCCCGTAGGGAATACCGCTCAGGATGGCCGGCACGCTGGGCGACTGCACGGTGTCGTGCGTCATCACCAGCCGCGGGTCGGACCAGCCCCACAGGTTCACGCCCAGCCAGATGAGCCCGGCCGCGCCGAAGATGGTGACGCTGGCCGCGATCTGCTCGAGCGCGAAGTAGCCGCGGTTGTCCACGTCGGCCGGGCCCTTGCGCGTGTTCTTGAAGTAGTTCATCAGGTACAGCCGCACCGCGTAAGACAGGATGTACGCGCCCAGCACCCACATGGCGAGCGGGTTGTGCACGAAGTCGAACCCGCCTTTGAGCTTGGCGGGATCGATGCCGAGCATCTTGGCCACCGCGGGGTTCGCCTCGAACCACGGCGCCAGCGGCACCGGCAGCAGGTTGGCGCCCACCGCCAGCAGCGCGAACACCACCGCCCAGTTCTCCTCGGCGTACACCTTGCGCTTGAGAATGCCCTGCTGGATCTGCACCACGTCGATGAGCCGGCTGATCACGATGATGCTGCCGCGCATGATCACCATGGCGACCATCACCGAAATGGGCAGCGTATAGAGCAGCGTGGTGCCGGGGATGATCACCGCCGTGCAGACGCCGCTGGCGATGATGTAACCCGTCTCGCGCGGCCAGTGACCGCCCGTCCGGGACGGCCACGGGATCCAGCCGAACGCCAGCACCACACCCAGCGCCAGCAGGTTGCCGCCCACCGTGTTGTTCACGAGGTAGGCGATGTCGGACATCTTGGGTTCGTGCAGGCCGCCCGTGAACCACTTCACGAGCAGGCCGGTGACCACGTACGAAAGGAAGTAACCGGCGCAGAGCTGCAACAGCCGTGCGGTGCTGCCGGGTTTGGCGTTCAGCATGGGCATGCCTCCGGAAAGTTGCCTGAAACGAAAAGCATACGCCCATGCACGGGCCCGGCGCATTGCCGAATTGCGCGGGCCGCGTCAAGAAGCCGTGTGGCATTTCACCCGGTGGTGAGGGAATCGAGGGCGAGCGGAGGCGGAACCCTGGGGGCGGATCGTCGTCGATGCAGTACGAACCCGCAGGCGTTCTCGCCGCAGCCCGGGCGCCGGTGGCTCCCGGCATCAAACGAAACGCCGACCCGTGATGCTCTGTTGAGCGGGTCGGCGTTTCTTCTTCTCGTCCGGCGGCATGCATCCTCCTTTCGGATCTGCACTCCGCGCGAGCCGTTTTCGGACTGCTCTCTGCGACCGGCCTGGAGACGAACCGCGTCTCCACCACCTGTTTGCCGGGAGTGAGCCGCGTCGGTCGGTGTGGGCGCCCGGTTTTCGGTGAACATTCGCGCCGCTGGCGCGTCCCGCTGCCACGGTTCGCAGGCCGGGATCGTTCAGTGATTCCCGTGACGCTCTCCCGCCGCGCTGGTCCTTTCGCGACTCGCGCTCGACGGACGGTGTGGTGACTGGCGTCCCTACCTGCTGCTTCGGACCCTGACCACACCGACGTCGTGGATGCAGCATCGCGCGTGCCGTGCGGCATCACGCAGTTCGCCACGCGGAGCGCGAATGTCAACCGTCGGCGAGTGCGATCGTTCGCGGCCAGGGTGCGGTGTGCTGTCGCACCGCTCGGCGCGCGCGAAGCGCGTTTTGCGCTGTCACGATGGCAGTGACTGCCACGCGTGTGGCAGGTGCGCAATGCACGCCGCGGGCAAGGCACTCGACGGCGCACGGTGGTCTGCGGTAGCACTCACGCATGCGACTCTCCCCACGCACGCTCGTCCTGGCGGCGCTGCCGTTGCTCGTGGCACTGCCGATGCAAGCGCAGGCCGCCACCGGCGCGGGCGGCGACACGCTCGTCGCGGTGCTCGAAGCGCTCGTGCTGGTGCTGGTCGCCGCGCGGTTGGGCGGCGCGCTGTTCGCGCGCTTCGGCCAACCGGCGGTGCTCGGCGAACTGCTCGCGGGCATCGTGCTCGGCAACCTGCCCGTGCCCGGGCTCGAGTTCCTGCACGAGCCCGCCACGCGCGGCGCGCTCGACCTGTTCGCGCAGATCGGCGTGCTGTTCCTGCTGTTCCACGTGGGGCTCGAGTCCGACGTCTCGCGCATGCTCGCCGTGGGGCGCTCGGCGCTGCTGGTCGCGCTGCTCGGCGTGGCGGCGCCGTTCGCGCTGGGCTACGGCGTGTCGGCGTGGCTGCATCCGCAGGCCGAGCCGCTCATGCACCTGTTCGTGGGCGCCACGCTCACGGCCACCAGCGTCGGGCTCACCGCGCGCGTGCTGGGCGACATGGGCCGCGCGACCAGCGTCGAGGGGCGCATCATCCTGGGTGCCGCGGTGCTCGACGACGTGCTCGGGCTGGTGGTGCTGGCGGTGGTGACCGGGCTCATTCGCGCGTCGGAGTCGGGGGGCGCGTTCGCGCCCGCCGACGTGGCGTGGATCCTGGGCAAGGCGCTGCTGTTCCTGGCGGGCGCGCTGGTGGTGGGCCGCTGGCTGTCGCGCGCGGCGTTCCGCATGGCGTCGCGCCTGCAGGGCGAAGGGCTGCTGCTCACCGTGGCGCTGGCGTTCTGCTTCGGGCTGTCGTGGCTGGCCGCGCGCGCCGGGCTCGCGCCCATCGTGGGCGCGTTCGCCGCCGGGCTGGTGCTCGACGAAGTGCACTACGCCGACCTCGCCGCGCGCGAGCGCCACGCGAAGCGCATCGAAGACCTGCTGCACCCGCTCGCCGGTTTCCTCGTGCCGGTGTTCTTCGTGCTCATGGGGCTCGGCGTGAAGCTGTCGGCGTTCGTGGCGCCGGGCGTGCCGGTGTTCGCGCTGGTGCTCACGCTGGCCGCCGTCGCCGGCAAGCAGCTGTGCGCGCTGGGCGTGCTCGAGAAGGGCGCGGACCGGATCGCGGTAGGGCTGGGTATGATCCCGCGCGGCGAAGTCGGGCTGATCTTCGCGGGCATCGGCGCGGCGCTCACGCTGCACGGCGAGCGCGTGGTGGACGACGCCACGTTCTCGGCGATCGTGGTCATGGTGGCGCTCACCACCATGCTCACGCCCGGCCTGCTCGGCGCCCGGCTGCGGCGCGGCGCGGCGAAGCCGCCCGCGAAGCGCTGACCCACGCCGGACCGCGCCGGCCGCCGCCGCGGCCGCCTGCACTGGTGCCCCGAACGTACGCGCTCGTCGGGGGCGCGAGTTCGCGCTTGAGCCGGGCCCGGCGCCGCGCCTAACGTCGCGGGCTTTCCGCACGGTGATGCCCGCGGCCCGCCTCGCACGCGCCGCGGCGCGAAGGTCCATCCCTCGCCGAGGAGTCGTCATGCCGGTCGCTCCCCGTCCGCTCGCCGCGTTCGCGCGGCGCGTTCCCGTCGCCTGCGCGCTGTTCGCCGTGCTGGCGAGCCTCTCGCCCGCGGCTCACGCCGCCCCGCCACGCGTGCATGCGCTCACGCACGCGCGCCTCGTGCTCGCGCCCGGACAGGTGATCGAGCGCGGCACGATCGTGGTGCGCGACGGCCTCATCGTGGCCGCCGGCGCCGACGTGGCGATTCCCGCCGACGCGCGCGTGTGGGAAATGGACAGCCTCACGGTGTATCCCGGTCTCGTGGACGCGTTCGTGCTGCCGTCGGACGACGCGGCCGCGGGCCCGCCGCGCCTGCCCGGCGGCGGCGGCCGGCCGCGCGCGCCGCAGCAGGACACCGCCGAGCCCGCGCGCGGCGCGGCGTCGGCGCAGCCCTCGGTGCGTTCGGAGTACCGCGTGATCGAGAACCTCGCGCTCACCGCCGACCAGCTCGGCGCGCTGCGCGGCGCCGGCTTCACGGTGGCGCAGGTCGCGCCGCGCAAGGGCGTCATGCGCGGTTCGAGCGCGGTGGTGTCGCTGGGCGACGGCGCGGCGAACGCGAACGCGCTGGTGGCCGACGCGTCGCAGGTCGTGGCGTTCTCGCCGCAGCCGCAGGGCTACCCGGGCTCGCTCATGGGTGCGATCGCGGTGGCGCGCCAGGCGTTCCTCGACGCGAAGTGGTACCGCGACGCGAACGCCGCCTACGCGAAGAAGCCGGTGGGCACGACGCGCCCCGAGACCAACCTGTCGTGGGCGGCGCTGCAGGGCGCCGTCGCCGGCACGCAGCCGGTGACGTTCGTGGCCGACGAAATGCTGCAGGTGCTGCGCTCGGCCGCGGTGGCGCGCGAAGCCGGCGTGTCGGCGCGCATCGTGACCGCGGGCGACGAATACAAGCGCGTCGCGCAGGTCGCGGCGACCGGCCTGCCGCTGGTGGTGCCCGTGAACTACCCCGACGCGCCCGACGTCTCGACCGCCGACCTCGCCTCCGACGTGGCCACCGAGACGTTGCGCCAGTGGCAGGACGCGCCGGGCAACGCGGCCGCGCTGGCCCGGGCCGGCGTCACGTTCGCGTTCACCAGCAACGGCCTCAAGGACGCCAAGGAGTTCCCGGAGAACGTCGGCAAGGCGATCCGCCGCGGGCTGTCGGCCGACGCGGCGCTGGCCGCGGTCACCACCGTGCCCGCTCGCATGCTCGGGCTCGACGCGCGCATCGGCACGATTGCGCCGGGCAAGATCGCGAACTTCACCGTCACGCGCGGCACGCTGTTCGCGGGCGGCAAGGTGCGCGAGGTGTGGGTGGACGGCGAGCGCTACGAGGCCGCCAAGGACGAGACGGCGCCGAAGGGCGAGTGGGTGCTCGACTGGGGCCGCGGCACGGTCACGATGATCGCGACCGCCGAGAAGGACACCACCGTGAAGCTGGTGTTCGGCGCCGACACCGTGAAGGCGAGCGCGGTGTCGCTCGAAGGCAGGCGCCTGCGCTTCACCGTCACGCGCGAGACCGAAACCGCGCGCGCCGACCTGCGCGCCGCGAACGACGCGCTCGCCGGCACGATGCGCGAGTCCGGCGGCACCGGCCGCGAGATCGCCGTGCGCGGCTGGCCCGCGCCGAAGAAGGAAGGCCGCGGCCCCAGGGCGGACGCCAAACCCGAGACGCTCGTGCCCTCGCCCGTGGTGATGGGCAACACCGAGCCGTGGCGCATGACGCCGCCCGAGCAGCCCGCGGCGCTGCTGGTGCGCAACGCCACGATCTGGACGGCGGGCCCGCAGGGCACGCTGCAGAACGCCGACCTGCTCGTGCAGGCCGGGCGCATCGTGGCGGTGGGCGCGCACCTCACGGCGCCCAGGGGCGCAGTGGTCGTGGACGGCACCGGCAAGCACGTGGCGCCGGGCATCATCGACGAGCACAGCCACGCCGCGATCCTCGGCAACGTGAACGAGTGCACGAACATCGTGACCTGCGAAGTGCGCATCCAGGACGTGATCAACTCCGAGAGCCCGAACATCTACCGCCAGCTCGCCGGCGGCGTGACGGCCATGCACCTGCTGCACGGCTCGTGCAACTCGATCGGCGGGCAGTGTGCGGTGATCCGCAACAAGTGGGGTGCGGCGCCCGACCAGCTGTTCATGGCCGACGCCCCGGGCACGGTGAAGTTCGCGCTCGGCGAGAACCCGAAGCAGTCGAACTGGGAGCCGGGCGACGCGCCCGGCCGCTACCCGCACACGCGCTCGGGCGTGGAGCAGTCCATTCGCGAGGCGTTCCTCGAAGCGCGTGACTACGACCGCGCGTGGGCCGAGTACCGCGCGGGCCGGCGCGCGCTGCCGCCGCGGCGCGACCTGCAGCTGGACGCGCTCAGCGAGATCGTGAACGGCAAGCGGTTCATCCACTGCCACTCGTACCGGCAGGACGAGATCCTCATGCTCATGCGGCTCACCGAAGAGTTCGGGTTCCGCGTGAACACGTTCACGCACATCCTCGAAGGCTACAAGGTCGCCGACGAAATGGCGGCGCACGGCGCGTCGGGCATGGGCTTCACCGACTGGTGGCAGTACAAGCAGGAAGTCATCGACGCGATTCCGTGGAACGCCTACCTGATGTGGGATCGCGGCGTGAACGTGGGCTTCAACTCCGACAGCGAAGAGCTGGCGCGGCGGCTGAACACCGAAGCCGGCAAGGCGATCAAGTACGGCGGCATGCCGCCGGCCGAGGCGATCCGCACCGTGACGCTGAATCCCGCGAAGTCGCTGAAGATCGACGGCCGCATCGGCTCGCTCGAAGCGGGCAAGGACGCCGACTTCGCGATCTGGAGCGGCGTGCCGATGTCGCCGTACTCGGTGTGCGAGCAGACGTGGATCGAAGGCCGCAAGTACTTCGACCGCGCCGCCGACCTGGCGGGCCGCGGCGAACTGGCGCGCGAGCGCGACGCGCTGATCGCGTCGGCGCGCGCCGCGAAGGCCGACGCGCCCATGGCGGGCGGACCGCGCCGCGGCATGCGCCCGCCGCGCTACCTCGAGGACACCGACCAGTCGGGCAACCACTGCGGCGAGCACCAGGGCCACGAGGCGCCGTTCCGCAGCGAGGCCGCTCGCGACGCCGTGTCCGCGCAGTCGGGTGAGGAGGTGTCGCGATGAGCCGCTTCGTGCGCAGTCTCGCTTTCGCGGCCGCCGCGACGCTCGGAACAGTTGCCGCCGCGTGGGCCGGTCCCGAACTGCCCGGCGCCGCCGGCACGTACGCGATCGTCGGCGCCACGGTGCACACCGTGACGCGCGGCGACGTGGCGAACGCCACGCTGGTGGTGGATGCCGGCAAGATCGTCTCGGTCACCGCGAACGGTCCGGTGCCGCCCGGCGCCACCGTGGTGCAGGCGCAGGGCCGGCACGTGTACCCGGGCATGATCGCGGCGAACACGCAGCTCGGCCTGGTCGAGGTGGGCACGGTCACCGGCGCCAACGACACGCAGGAAGTGGGCAACGTGAATCCCAACCTGCGTGCCGAAGTCATGCTGAACCCCGACAGCGACCTGCTGCCGGTGGCGCGCATCAACGGCATCACGAGCGCGCTGGTCATTCCGGGCGGCGGCGCCATTCACGGGCTGTCGGCGCTCATGCACCTCGACGGCTGGACGCAGGAGGACATGACGGTGCAGCGCGCGGTGGCGCTGCACGTGAACTGGCCCAACATGTCGCCGCAGCGCGGCTGGTGGATCCAGCAGTCCGACGACGACCAGAACCGCCAGCGCGACGAGGCGATCGGCGCGATCCGCAAGGCGTTCGACGAGGCGCGTGCGTACGAGACGGCGCGCTCGGCCGAGGGCCGCGCGGGCGTGCCTGCGCACGACGCCGACCCGCGCTGGGACGCCATGCGGCGCGTGGTGCGCGGCGAGGTGCCGGTGTTCTTCCACGCCGATCACGTGGCGCAGATCCGTTCGCTGCTCGCGTTCGTGGACGAGCAGAAGCTGTCGCACGTGGCGATCATCGGCGGCCGCGACGCGTGGATGCTGGCCGACGAACTCAAGGCGCGCGACGTCGCCGTGATCGTGGCGGGCACCGAGATCATGCCGGGCCGGCGCTGGGACGCGTACGACGAGGCGTTCGCGCTGCCGGGCAAGCTGGCCCGGGCGGGCGTGCGCTTCTGCATCGCCGACCAGGGCGGCGGGTTCAACGCGGCCAACGTGCGCAACCTGCCGCACCACGCCGGCTTCGCGGCGGCGTTCGGGCTGTCGCACGAGGACGCGCTCAAGTCGGTGACGCTGTATCCCGCGCAGATCCTGGGCGTGGCCGACCGGCTCGGTTCGATCGAACCCGGCAAGGTCGCCGACCTGCAGATCACCGACGGCGATCCGCTCGAGACCAGCACGCAGTGCGTGGGCGTGTTCATCGCCGGCCGCCCGGTGGAGATGTCGAGCCGCCAGACGCGCCTGTTCCAGAAGTACGATGCCCGTCCGCGCGGCGCACACGCCCGGCCGCGCTGACGATCACGCATTCCCCGCAGGAACGATCCCCGCATCACCGCGGCGCGAGCCGCACGGCCCCAAGAGGAGCAGTGACGAGATGGCGATCAAGGACGCGTTGCTTCCGGAGTTCGATCACGAAATGGCGCAGCTGCGCGTGGCGTTGTCGCGCTGCGAGAAGGCGCACCTCGGCTTCAAGCCGCACGAGAAGTCGTGGTGCCTGGGCCAGCTCGCCAAGCACCTGGCGAACGTGCCCATGTGGGCGCAGATGACGCTCACCACGGACGAAATTGATTTCGCGTCGTTCCCGGCGCCGAAGTACGAAGAGCCCGCGAGCATCGACGAGGTTCTCGCGGAGTTCGACGGCAACGTGAAGGCTTCGCGCGCCGAGCTCGAGAAGGCGACGGACGCCGACATGATGAAGACCTGGACCGGGCGCACGGGCGACAAGATTCATTTCGCGATGCCGAAGGTCGCGATCCTGCGCACGTTCGTGCTCAATCACATGATCCATCACCGCGGCCAGCTCACGGTCTACCTGCGGTTGACCGGCGCGAAGGTGCCGGCGCTGTACGGCCCGAGCGCGGACGAAGGCGGGATGTGAGCGGGATGCCCCAATGACGAGTCGCGCGAGGGCGCCGGGAGACCGGCGCCCTCGGCGTTTGCGCGGCGACAGTACGGCTGCTGGAAGTTTGGCCCGGGCGAACCCGCAAGAATTGTGTCTTCACCCGTGACTTTTCCATGTCCTTCCCGGGCGGCGCTCCCTAGACTTCCCGCTTCGCGTCACCCATCGCTCGCCGGGCGACCCTGGTCTTCGGCGATCGTCCCTGCCCGACACCCATCCGGAGGCCCCATGAAGAAGTGGCTCGCCCTGTTCACCGCCGTCGCCCTCTGCGCGACCGGCGCGACCTTCGCGTTCGCGCAGGAGGTCGAGCACGACCCCGATCTGCCGACCGGCATGCTCGGTGACGTGGACAAGGAGGCGTACCTCAAGGCCCGCGCCGCCTTCGACGAACAGCGTTACGGCAGCGCCCCGAGCGACGCCCTGATCCAGGCGCGCGTTTCGGCCGTCCGGCAGCTCACCCGCCAGACGGGCGCCATGGCGCCGTTCGTGTCGGCGGGCACGTGGACGGCGATCGGCCCCTGGCCGATTCCGAACGGCCAGACCACGTCGGTCAGCACGTCCATCTCCGGCCGCATCTCGGCCATCTGCGTGCACCCGACGAACCCGAACATCGTGTACGTGGGCGCGGCGCAGGGCGGCGTGTGGCGCTCGCTCGACGGCGGCACCACGTGGACGCCGATCTTCGACAACGCCGCGTCGCTCGCGATCGGTTCGCTGGCGCTGGCGCCGTCGGACCCGAGCATCCTGTACGTCGGCACCGGTGAAGCGAACGGCTCGGCCGATTCGTTCTTCGGCGTCGGCCTCTACCGCATCGACGACGCGGCGGGCGCGGCGATCCTGAACGGACCGTTCAACCCGACCCCGACCACGGACATCATCGGCGCGAAGACGTTCACGGGCCGTTCGATCTCCAAGATCCTCGTGGACCCGAGCGATCCGGCGATCATCTTCTGCTCGACCGCGAGCGGCATCGGTGGCTACGGCGGCGAAGCGTTCGGCTCGTCGCCCCCGATCACCGCGCTGCGCGGCGTCTACCGCTCGACCAACGCCACCTCGGGCAGCCCGTCGTTCACCAAGCTGACCGTGTCGTCGGCGGCGAGCATCGCGCCGGACGTGTCGGGCAACCAGGTGATCGCGGACATGATCTACGACCCGACCGACGCCACCGGCAACACGATCCTGTGCTGGGCGAACGGCACGACGGCGGCGGGCAACGGCGGCATCTACCGCACCACGACCGCCAAGGGCGCGGGCACGTTCTCGCAGACGTTCGTCACCACGGTGAGCGGTGCGCGCGGCACGTTCGCGGCCAACCGCGTCGGCGCCACGACCACGATCATCGTGGGCACCGGCGAAACCGCGGCGGGCACGTCGTGCACGACGGGCAGCGGCGCGCTGCGCCGCTCGGTGGACGGCGGCCTCACCTGGTCGGCGAAGCTGGCGGGCGGCGGCGGCTACTGCGGCGGCCAGTGCTTCTACGACCTGCCGGTCGCGATCAGCCCGACCGACGCCAACGTCATCCTGATCGGCGGCGCCGGCAACAGCACGTGCTCGCGCGTCTACGCGCGTTCGACCAACGCCGGCGCGAGCTTCACGGCGGCGGGCGTGGGTGACGTGGGCCTGCACGCCGACGCGCACGCGATCGTGTTCGCGCCTTCGGACCCGAACATCGTGTACGAAGGCAACGACGGCGGCATCTACAAGTCGGTCAACGGTGGCGCGAGCTGGACCAGCCTGAACGTGTACCCGTTCAGCGCGGCGCAGTACCAGAGCCTCGACGTGCACCCGCTCGACGCGAACTTCTCGATCGGCGGCACGCAGGACAACGGCACGCAGCACTACCGTGCGGACGGCACGTGGAACCGCATCGACTACGGTGACGGCGGCTTCACGGTGATCGACCAGAACGCGGCCGACAACACCAACGTCACCATGTATCACACGTACTTCAACCAGACGAACGCCATGGGCTACGCGCGTGTCACCAACGTCGCGGGCGCGGCCGACGGCATCTGGGCGTTCTTCGGCTGCGGCTTCTCGGGCAGCACGGCGAACGGCATGACCTGCACGGCGACGGCCTGCCAGTTCTACGCGCCCATGGTGCGTGGCCCGGGCAACCCGAACACGCTCTACTTCGGTTCGGACGTGCTCTACCGCTCGGCCAACGGCGGCACCACGATGACCAAGGTGAGCCAGGAGCCGATCACGTCCTCGCGCGCGATCACGGCGATCGGCATCGCGCCGACGAACGACAACGTGCGTCTCGTCGGCCTGACGAGCTCGACGATCTGGGGCACGGTGACCGGTTCGAGCACGCTCGTGAACATGACCGGCGCGGGCATGCCGGTGAAGTACATCGGCCGCATCACCATCGATCCGACGGACCCGAACGTGGCGTACGTCTGCTTCGGCGGCTTCAACATTCCCGCCGGCCAGCACGTGTGGAAGACCACGAACCTCATGACGGGTACGCCGACGTGGGTCGCGTCGGGCGCCGGCCTGCCGGACGTGCCGGCCAACGCGTTCGCGATCGACCCGATGGTGCCGACGCGCATGTTCGTGGGTACGGACGTGGGCGTGTACCAGAGCCTCGACGGTGGCGCGAACTGGACCCCGTACACGACGGGCATGCCGGTCGTGTCGGTGTTCGACATGAAGATCCAGCCCACGAGCCGCACGCTGCGCGTCGCCACGCACGGCCGCGGCATGTTCGAGCGCCTGCTCGACGCTCCGGTCGCCACGCAGCTCGCGCTGGTCGGCTCGGAGATCGTGAACGGCCACCCGAAGATGACGTGGTACTCGGCCGACGGTGCGCGCGAGTCCATGAAGCTCTACCGCCGCGCGATCCCCGGTGAGTTCCAGTACGTGAAGGACCTGCAGGCGGACGGCAACGGCCTCGTGACGTACGAGGACGCGGACGTCGTCGCGGGCCGCAGCTACGAGTACAAGATCGGCGTCGTGAACAACGGCGTCGAGCGCCAGCTCGGCAACGTGTGGGTGGACGTGCCGCTCGACGTGCAGTTCGCGCTGCGCTCGCTGTCGGCGAACCCCGCGCGCGGCACGCTGCAGATGGCGGTCACGCTCGGCACGGCGGCGCCCGCGTCGCTGGACCTCGTGGACGTGACCGGCCGTCGTGTCGCCGGCCGCGACCTCGGCACGCTGGCCGCCGGCGAGCACCGCATCGCGCTCGAGACGCGCGGTGTGGCGTCGGGCGTCTACTTCGCCCGTCTCTCGCAGGCCGGCAAGATGGCGACCGTGCGCGTGTCGCTGGTGAAGTAACGCCCGCTTCGGCGAGCGGCAACAGGAACGGGGCGTCCCGCGAGGGGCGCCCCGTTCGCTTGCCCGGTCGAGCGGCTCAGCGCGCCGCGATCGCGCTGATCTCGACGAGGTAGTCCGGCGACGCGAGCGGCGCGCCCACGGTGGCGCGGGCCGGCAGCGCGCCGCGATCCACCCAGGCGTCCCACGCCTCGTTCATCTGGTCGAACGTGGTGATGTCGGCCAGGTAGATCGTGACCGAGAGCAGCCGCGACTTGTCGGTCCCGGCTTCCGCGAGCCGCTCGTCGATGCGCTTGAGGATGGCCTCGGTCTGGCCCTTCACGCCGAGCGAGCGGTCGCCCACCACGTGGCCGGCGAGGTAGACCGTGTCGCCGTGAACGACGGCACCGGCCAGGCGCGGGCCGGGGGCGATTCTCGAGAGGGACATGCGTGTCTCCGTGGGCTGGGGTGAGCGCCCATCATGCGGAGCGCGCCCCCGGGCTGTCGAGCGGCGCGCGACCGCGCTCGTGCCCGCCCCGCCCGCGTTCGCCCGGCCGCGCTGGCCGTGCCGTGCGCGGCGCGGCAGGGTCCGCGCTCCATCATCCCCGCTTCACGATTCACCTCGGAGGTGACGCATGCCCACGATCACGACGCACGCGCCCGGCACGTTTTGCTGGCCGGAGCTGGCCACGACCGACTCGGCCGCGGCCAAGGCGCTCTACGCCGAACTGTTCGGTTGGACCACGCTCGATTTCGACATGGGAGCGAACGGCTGGTACCACATCTTCCAGCTGGGCGGCCGTCACGCGGGCGCGATGTACGTGCTCTCGCCCGACATGAAGGCCGCGGGCGTGCCGCCGCACTGGGGCGCGTTCATCGCCGTGGCCAGCGCCGATGACGCCGCGAAGAAGGCGGTGGAACTGGGCGGCAAGCTGGTCATGGGCCCGTTCGACGTGAACGAAGACGGCCGCCTTGCGATCGTCACCGATCCGGTCGGCGCGACGATCAACCTGTGGCAGGGCAAGGCCACGCCCGGCGTGGGCGTGATGTACGAGCCGGGCTCGCTCGCGTGGACGCAGCTCAACGTGACCGATCCTGAGAAGGCGAAGGCGTTCTATGGCGGGCTGTTCGGCTGGGGTGCGAACGACTCCGGCGGACTCGACGGAAGCCCGTACACGCAGTTCACGATGGGCTCGAACATGATCGCCGGCATGATGCCGATGCCTGCGGGCGTGCAGGCGCCGTCGCACTGGCTCACGTACTTCGCCAGCGACGACGTGGACGCTTCGCACGCGATCGTCGCGAAGCACGGCGGCCAGACGTTCGTGCCGCCGTCGGACATTCCCGGTGTCGGCCGCTTCTGCGTGGTCGCCGACGCGCAGGGCGCCCTGTTCGCGATGGCCAAGTTCCTGCCGCCGCCGGGGGCGTGAGACGAACGGCGCTCGAGCATCCCGGAACGGCCCGCACGCCGGACGCGTGCGGGCCGTTCCGCTTGCGCCGCGCGCGCCGTGGTGCGTCTACTGTCGGTCCCTCGCACACACCCTCGCCGCATCGGAGCGCCGCCATGAGTTCGCCCGTCAGCACCGCGTCGCCACTGGGAAAGATCTCGCCGGACGTGTTCGCGCGCGTCGTGGCGCCGCACCTGGGTGCGGAGCGCGCCGAAGTGGCGGCGGGGCCGCGTGCGGGGCACGACGCGGCGATCGTCAAGGTGGGCGCGGGGCGCGTCATGGCGGTGACCACCGACCCGCTCAGCGTGATCCCGGCGCTGGGCGCGGCACGTTCGGCGCGGCTCGCGTGCCACCTGATCGCGTCGGACCTGTGGACCACGGGGATTCCGCCGGCGTACGCGAGCGTCAGCTTCGCGCTGCCGCCGCACTTCTCCGACGAGCAGTTCGCCGAGTACTGGCAGGCCATGAGCGACGAGTGGGCGAAGCTGGGCGTCGCGGTGGTGACGGGCCACACGGGGCGCTACGAGGGCTGCGACCTGTCCATCATCGGTGCCGCCACGCTGATCGGGGTGGGCGACGAGGGGCGCTACGTGACGCCCATGATGGCGTCGCCCGGCGATCGCGTGATCGTCACCAAGGGCTGCGCGATCGAGACGGCGGCGGTGATCGCGGCGCTCGCGCCGCAGCGCGTGGGCGCGGCGCTGGCCGCGGCCGGGCTCGACGACGGTGCGCTCGCGCGGCTGCAGGCGCTCGACGCGAAGGTGAGCGTGGTCGCGGACTGCCGCGCCGCGGTGCGCGTGGGCGTGCGCGAGCGCGGCGTCACGGCGCTGCACGACGCCACCGAGGGCGGCGTGCTGGGCGGGCTGGTCGAACTGGCCAAGGCCTGCGGGCACGACCTGCGCGTAGAACGCGCGCGCATTCCGCTGGCGCCCGAAGTGCGCGTCGCGTGCGAGGTGCTGGGTGTGGATCCGTACGTGTCGCTCGCCGAAGGCGCGCTGCTGGTGTGCGCGCGGGCCGAGCACGCGGGTGCGGTGCTCGCGGCGCTGGCCGAGGAGGGCCTCGTGGCCGCCGACATCGGCGAGGTCATGAAGGGCAACGGCCGGCTCTGGCTGGCCGAGGCCGACGGCAACGTGCTCACGCTCGACGAGCCCGCGCCGGACCCGTACTGGGACGCCTACGCGCGCGCGCTGCGCGAGGGCTGGAAGTAGAAACGCGGCAAGAACCCGACCCGGTTCGCAGCCGCGCCGATCGCGGCCGAAACGAAAGCGGAGGGCGCTTGGATCGCCCTCCGCTTTCGTGTGTGTGCGGCGCTCAGCGCGTCGGTGCTTCGAACACCGTGGCCGGCGGCACGCGCAGCGCGCGCGCCACGGGCACCAGGTCCTGCTCGGGGTCGGCCCACGGCGAGCGGCGGTAGAAGAAATCCACGCGCGCGAACGGGTTCTTCGCGAACGTCGAGTCGGCGGCCAGCCGGTCGGCGAATTCCTTCGCGAGCCGCGGGTCCTTCGCCAGCATGTCGCGGGCGATGGGCTCCATCACGTAGGACTCGGCGTATTCCTTCTTCTGGAAGATCGTGTCGAACGCGTTCCACGCGAGCAGGCCGTCGGCCGCCTGCGGCTCGAACAGCTGCGCGACCAGCGCCGCGCCCGGCTGGTCCACCGGCACCCACAGGTCGCCGGCGCGGTAGCGGCGCAGCTGGCGTTCGATCTTCACGCCGCCCATGCGCACCACGTGGTGGTTCTCGTACGACTCGGGCGCCATGGTGTACGCGGTCACCCGTGCCAGTTCGACCGTGTCGCGCCATTCGCGCGCGAACCGGCGGTACTTCAGGCCGTGCGTGTCGAGCGCCTGCACCGCGCGCGTCCATTCCTGCGGCACCACGTAGCCCGCGGGCAGCGTGGTCGTGTACGACGGCGCCAGCTCGCGGTACAGCGACAGCGTGGTGTCCCACGGCGCCTGCGTGTAGCGCGTGACGGTGGTGCCGGTGATCGGGCTGGGCTCCTCGGTCGAGCGCTTGCCGCGGTACGCGAACGGCACCGCGCGCTCGGTGAGCCTGGCGTCGAGCACCACGGTGCGGCGCGCCGGCGTGGTCTCGCGGCCGCGCGCGACCGCCGCGGCCTCGGCGGCCTCGACGGCGTCGGTCAGCGCGCGCGGGCGCCGGCCGATCTCGTCGAGCAGCGCGTACAGCAGGTCGTAGGTGGCCTGCACGCGGTCGCCGTAGGGCTTGAGCATGTGCGTCTCGACCAGCAGCGCGGCGCGGCACTGCAGCGGCGCGTAGCCGGTCGAGAACCGCGGCGGCGTGGCGCCCCACTCGATGCCGTTCTCGGGGCGGCCGCGGAACGACAGGTACGGCGCAGGCAGGTGACCCATGGCCGACAGCCGCGGCACCACGCGGCCCTCGATCGTCTCGACGCACCACCTGGCGATCGGCTCGGGGCTGAGCGGCGCGTTCTGGAACGCGTAGGTCACGTCGTGCTGGTAGTCGGCGCCGTCGGTCGTGTGGTCGTCCACGAGCAGGTCGGGCCACCACTTCGTGTAGACGTTCGCGATCAGCGCGTGCATTTCGGGCGACTCGGTCTTCACGTAGTCGCGGTTCAGGTTCAGCCCGGCGGCGTTGTGGCGCCAGCCCATCTCTTCGGGGCCGTTCTGGTTGATGCGGTTGTACCGGCTCTTCCGCTCGTGCCCGTCGGTGGACAGGATCGGCACCACCAGCACGATCACGGAATCGAGCAGCGCCTGCTTCGGCCCGCGCAGCACCGCCATGTCGCGCACCAGCGCGAGCGACGCGTCCTTGCCTTCGATCTCGCCGGCGTGGATGCCGTTCTGCACCAGGACGACCGGCTTGCCGGTCGCGCGCGCCGCTTCGGGCGTGAACGCGCGGTCCTTCGAGCACACCAGCAGGACGAGGTCGCGGCCCTGCCCGGACTTGCCGAACGTGACCACCTTCACCCAGCGCGAGCCGGCTTCGAGCTGCCGGCAGTAGCGCATGGTCTCGTCGTAGTCCGCCGTCTGCTTCCAGAGCGTGCGCTCGGCGCGCGTGCGCCAGAAGTTCGGCAGGTCCACGGGGATCGCCGGTCCGGCGGGCTTCGGGTCGGCCTCGATGCCGCGCGGCCGCACCGCCGGGCGCGGCGGCATGTCGGCGGGACGGCGGATGCTGTCCGCGAGCGCGCGGCCGGGCTGGTAGCGGCGCACGGAATCGGCGGGCGCGGCGGCGGTGGGTGCGGCGGGAGCGGCGGCGTTCGCGAGCGCGAAGCCGGCGGCGGTGGCGAGCACGACGGCCGCGAGGGCCGTGGCGGAGCGGAAGCGGAGTCGGTCGGTCATGGCCGCGCAGGTTAGCAAAGTGCGCGGCCCCGGCCGAACGCCTAATCCTCCATCCGCCGCAGCCGGTCCTGCACGGCGGCCACGTCCGACGTGATCTCGCCGTTTCGCCAGATCGCGTCCCAGTCGAGCTTGGTGAAGTTCGTGTGCGCGAGCTCGATGGCTTCGGACACGTGCAGGCATTCGCTCAGCAGGTCCACGGTCTGCGGTGCGGGACGGCGATGGTGCTCGGAGATCGCCCGCGCCGCGTCCACGCCCATGCCCCAGCGCAGCGCCGCGAGCCCGCCGAGCGGCTCGTGCATGTGCCAGAGCAGCTGGCGGAAGAACAGGTCGGGCAGCTTCACCTCGCGGCGGCGCTTGTGACGGATGCCGGAGACGTGATCGAACACGAGCAGCTTGCCGACGTCGTGCAGCAGCGCCAGCGAATACGCCGTCTCGCCGTCCACGCCGAACGCCGGGGCGATCGCGCGGGCGATCGGCGCGGTGCGCTGCATGTGCGACCAGACCTTCTGCACCAGTGCGTCGTAGGCGCCGCCGGGCCGGCAGAGCATGTGCTGCACCATGCTCTCCATGAGGATGCCCTGCACGCCCTTCATGCCCACGCGCTGCACGGCCGCGTGCACGCTGTTGCACGGCTGGCCGTCGCGCCGGTAGTAGATCGAGTTCGCCTGGCGCAGCAGCGACTGCACGAGCATCGGGTCGTGCTCGAACAGCACCACGATCTGCGCGAGCGACGAGTTCGGGTTGCGCGACACGCTCAGCGCGCGCGCGGCGGCGTCGGGAGGCTGGCGGATCACCGCGTCGCCGGCCTTGACCAGTTCCTCGACCAGCGCCGGCGCGTCGGACTGCTGCGTGTCGCGGGTCACGCCGTCCATGAGCACCTTGGCGCGCCAGTGCAGCGAGCGGCGCAGCGCGGCCTCGACCGAGGCGGCATCCTGTTCCGGCGGCACTTCCGGCGCCACGGCGGCGGGCGCGGGCGTGTCGGCCGCGGTCTCGGCCACCACGGCGGCGAGCGCCGTGGCTTCGGTCGCCGGTGGCGCGGACGGGGCGGCGGGCGTGCGCTCGGAGGCACCGAAGAGGCGCTTCCACAGGTTGCCGAACATGCATGTCTCCCGGAGGGGGGCCTTGGCTCGGGCGCGCGCTCGCACGCCCGGGGAATGACTGGCGCGTCCGAGTCTCGGAGAGCTGCGCCCGAACATGAGAGGGCGCCACCGGAATCAGCCCGGTGGCGCCCTCACGGCGCTCCAAGTGTCGGCAACTGCGTCGCGCTCAGTCCTCGGCGACGCCCGCCAGCGCGGGCGTGACGCGCGCGCGCTTCTTCTTCGCGGCGCTGCGGCCCGGATCGCGCGGCGGCGCGGTGGCCGCCAGCGTGACCATGAGCGACTTCTGCAGGTGCAGCCGGTTCTCGGCTTCCTCGATCACCACGCTCTGCGGCCCGTCCATGACCTCGTCGGTCACTTCCTCGCCGCGGTGCGCGGGCAGGCAGTGCATGAACGACGCGTCGGGCTTCGCGAGCGACATGAGCTTCGAGTCCACCGTGAACCCGGCGAACGCGATGCGGCGCCACTGCGCTTCGGCTTCCTGGCCCATGCTCGTCCACGTGTCGGTGTAGACCACGTCGGTGTCGCGCACGGCTTCCTGCGGGTCGCGCACGCGGCGCACGCGGCCTTCGCTGCGGCGCTCGGCTTCGAGGAACAGCCCGGCGTCGGGTTCGAAGCCGTCGGGCACCGCGACGCGCAGGCGGAAGTCGAAGATCGTCGCCGCCTCGAGCCACGACTGCAGCACGTTGTTGCCGTCGCCGACCCACGTCACCGTCATGTCGTCGAGGTCGCGGCCCTGCCGCCACAGCGTGTACAGGTCGGCGAGGATCTGGCACGGGTGCGAATGGTCGGTGAGCGCGTTGATCACGGGAATGGTCGCGTGCTTCGCCAGTCCCTGCACGAGCGTGTGCGAGAACGTGCGCGCCACGATCAGGTCGCACATGCCCGACAGCACGTGCGCCACGTCGGGCACGCTCTCGCGGCCGTGTTCGCTCACTTCGACGGCCGTCAGGTCCACGGCGTCGCCGCCCAGCTCGTGCATGCCCACCGTGAACGACACGCGCGTGCGCAGCGAGGGCTTGTGGAACACGAGCGCGGCGGTCTTGCCCGCGAGCGGCCTGGGCGCCTTGGGCGTGCCGCGCACGGCGCGCAGGCGGTCGGCCTGCTGGAACAGTTCGAGCACCCATTCCTTCTCGAGTCCCAGGAGACCGACGAGATGCTGCGGGGTGGGGTTCATGGCGGACTCCTTCCCTACGAGATGATGGGCAGCGGCGGCTCGACGAGCGCCGCCTGCGGCAACGGAAGCGTGTACGAGTTGCGGGCCTGCTTCGCGGCTTCCTCGCCCGCACCCGGCACCAGGTCGAGCGCCACGGCGACTTCGTCGCAGGCGTGGCGGCGCGGGCACTTGATGCAGTCGGTCCACACCTTGCGCGGCAGCTGTTCGCGCTGTTCGAGCGTGAACCCGCAGCGCTGGAAGAACTCGACCTCGCGCGTGAGCGCGATGATGCGCGGCAACCCGAGCGCGCGGGCGTCGGCCACCACGGCGGCCACGAGCTGCGCGCCGAGCCCCTTGCCGTGCGCGTCGGGGCGCACCGCGAGCGAACGCACTTCGCCGAGATCGCCCCACAGCAGGCGCAGCGCGGCGGTGGCCACGATCTCGCCGTCCTGCTCGGCGACCCAGAACTCGCGCACGCACTGGAACAGTTCGGACACCGGGCGCGGCAGCAGCACGTCCTGTTCGACGTACTTGCTCATCACGCCGGCGATGCCGGGCACGTCGGAGACGCGGGCGCGGCGCAGGACGATGCCGTCGTTGCGTGGCGGGGCCGGCGCCTCCGGCGCCGTGGAGCCGGCGAGGGGGGTGACGTCGGCGTCCGCAGGCGTCACGGCGTGCGTGGCGCGGGCGCGCGTGGCGCTCGGCAGGGGCGCGGCGCCGTCGCGGCGCTCGCGCAGCGCTTCGCCGGGCCCCAGTCCCAGCCGGGCTTCGGCGTAGGCGAGCTGTTCGGCGACCGAGCCGGGGCCGGCGCCGGGCGCGTGCGAGCGGCGCGCGAGCGCGGACTCGAACGACAGCGCGCCGAGCTGGTCGTCGGTGAACAGCGCGTGGATCGCGGTGCGCTGTTCGAGCGGCAGGTGCCTGGGCTCGACGCCGGCGGTCTCGGCCGCGGCCCACAGCTGGCCCACCACGCGGTGCGCGTCGCGGAACGGCACACCTTCGGCGACGAGCGCGTCGGCGAGTTCGACCGCGAGCAGGTCGGGCGTGAGCGACGCGGCGAGCCGCGCGCGGTTCGGAACCAGCGCCGAAATGGCGGGCGCGAGCGCCTCGAGCAGGCTCTCGAGCTGGTCGCCGGTGTCGAACACCGCGAGTTTGTCCTCCTGCAGATCCTTCTGGTACGAGATCGGTAGGCCCTTGAGCAGCACGGCCATCTGCTGCGCGTTCGCCAGCAGGCGCGCCGCCTTGCCGCGCGCGAGTTCGAACAGGTCGGGGTTGCGCTTCTGCGGCAGCAGCGAGCTGCCCGTGCTGAAGCCGTCGGGCGCCGCGAACCAGCCGAACGCCGGCGAGCACGCGAGCACGAGGTCTTCGGCAAGCCGCGACAGGTGCAGGCCCAGCAGCGCGGCGGCGTTCAGGTACTCGAGCGCGAAGTCGCGATCGCCCACGGCGTCGAGCGAGTTCGCCGCGAGCCGCGTGAAGCCGAGCCGTGTGGCGAGATCGAAGCGGTCGTACACGAGCGGCGTGCCCGCGACCGCGCCCGATCCGAGCGGCATGCGGTCGGCGGCCTCGCGCGCGGCGGCGAAGCGTTCTTCGTCGCGCTCGAACGCGGCGGCGTGCGCCAGCCAGAAGTGCGCGAGCAGGATGGGCTGCGCGGGCTGCAGGTGCGTGTAGGCGGCGCAGGCGATGTCCTGCGACTGGCGCGCCTGCACCACGAGTGCACGGCCGAGCGTCTGGATGTCGCTCACCGCCTCGTCGCACAGCCGCATGACGCGCATGCGGAACAGCGTCGCGACCTGGTCGTTGCGGCTGCGGCCGGTGTGCAGCCGGCGCGCGGGTTCGCCGCAGAACGACTCGAGCCCGGCCTCGACGGCCGAGTGCACGTCTTCGCCCTTCAGTTCGTGCTCGCCGGTGGCGAGGCGCTTCTCGAGCTCGTCGCACGCGCCGAGCAGCCCCGCGAGGTCGGCGTCGGTCATGACGCCGCACGAGCGCAGCGTGGTCGCGTACGCGCGCGACATGGCCAGCTCCTCGGGCCAGAGGCGCTTGTCCACGGGCAGCGAATCGTTGAGCCGCTGCGCACGCGGGTCGAGACCGGCCGCGAGGCGGCCGGTCCACACGGCGCCGCGCTCAGCCATGCGTCACCGCCTCCTCCGCCGCGGCGGGGGCGGGCTGGCCGCGGCGCGCGGCCGTGGCGAGCGGCATGCCGAAGAGGCGGATGAAGCCTTCGGCGTGCGTGGCGTCGTAGCCGGTCATGTTGAACGACGCGACGTCGGGCCGGTACATGGTGTACGGGCTCGTGCGCGCGACGGCGTTCACGCGGCCGCGGTACAGCTCGACCTTCACTTCGCCCGTCACCACGTCCATGGCCGTGTCCACGAACGACTGCAGCGCGCGGCGCAGCGGCGAGAACCACATGCCGTTGTAGACGAGGTCGGAGTAGCGGTGCGACAGCTCGAGCCGCGTGTGCTGCAGGTCGTGCGGCAGCGTGAGCATGCACAGGTCCTCGAGCGCCTCGCGCAGTACCGTGCCGGCGGGCGTCTCGTACGTGCCGCGCGACTTCATGCCCACGAGCCGGCTCTCGACGATGTCCACGCGGCCCACGCCGTGGCGGCCGGCGATCGTGTTGAGCGTCTCGACCAGTTCGACCGGGCCCAGCGTCTTGCCGTTCACCGCCACCGGGCGGCCGCGCTCGAACGCGATCGTGAGCAGCTCGGGCTGCGCCGGCTGGTCGGCGAGGTTGTGCGTCAGCTTCCACATGGATTCGGGCGCGATCGAGTTCGGGTCCTCGAGCGGGCCGCCCTCGTGCGAGATGTGCCAGAGGTTCGCGTCGCGCGAGAACAGGTCGTCCTTCTTCTGCGCCAGCGGCACGCCGTGCCGGGCCGCGTACTCGAGCGCGTCCTCGCGCGAGACGATGTCCCACTCGCGCCACGGCGCGATCACCGGGAGGTGCGGCGCGAGCGCCATGTACGTGAGCTCGAAGCGCACCTGGTCGTTGCCCTTGCCGGTGCAGCCGTGCGCGAGCGCGTCGGCGTTCGTGCGCTCGGCGCACCACACCTGCCGCGACGCGATCAGCGGCCGCGCGATGGACGTGCCGAGCAGGTAGCGGCCTTCGTACACCGCGCCGGCGCGCAGCATCGGGAACACGAAGTCGCGCACGAACGGCACGCGCAGGTCTTCCACGATCACGTCGTCGGCGCCGATCAGCCGCGCCTTGGCCTCGAGCCCGTCCAGCTCCATGCCGCCCTGGCCGACGTTTGAGCAGTAGCAGACGACCTCGCAGCCGTAGTGCTCCTTGAGCCACGGCACGATGATGCTGGTGTCGAGGCCGCCGGAGTAAGCGAGGACCGCCTTCTTGATGTTCGGACGTGCGTTCACTGCGTGTCTCCCTTGTGGGCGGCTCGGGTCTCGAGAACCGTGAGCGCCGCGTCGAGCCGGGCGAGCGCTTCGGAAAGTTCTTCGTTGGTCACGGTGAGCGGCGGCAGCAGGCGCAGCGCGCGCTCGCCGCCGCGCACCAGCAGCAGCCCCTGCTCGCGCGCCGCGGCGGCCAGGTCGGCCGGGCCGAAGCCCGCGTCCGCCGACAGGTCCACCGCGCGCAGCAGGCCGAGCCCGCGCACCTCGCGCACCGACGGGTGCCGGGCGGCGAGCGCCGCGAGTCCGTCGGCGAGCCGCGCCGACGCCTCGCGCACGCGCGCCAGCACGCCGGGTGCGGTGACCTGCGCGAGCGACCAGCGCGCGGCGGCCGTGGCGAGCGGGTTGCCGCCGAACGTGCAGCCGTGCATGCCGGGGGAAAGACATGCGGCGACTTCGGCGGTCATGAGGACCGCGCCGATCGGCACGCCGGCGCCGAGCGCCTTGCTGAGCACCGTGAGGTCGGCCTTCACGCCGAACTGCTCCTGCGCGAGCAGCGTGCCGGTGCGACCCATGCCGGTCTGGACTTCGTCGAACACGAGCGCCGCGCCGAGCGCGGTGGCGCGCGTGCGCAGCGCGTGCAGGAACTCGGGCGTCGCGGGCACGGCGCCGGACTCGCCCTGCACGGGCTCGACCACGATCGCGCACACGTCCTGCGTGAGCGCGTCGGTGAGCGCGGCGAGGTCGTTGAACGGCGCGAACCGGATGCCCGGGATGAGCGGCTCGAACGGCGCGCGGTAGGCGGGCGTGTGCGTGGCCGACAGCGCGAAGCCCGTGCGGCCGTGGAAGCCGCCGGTGAACGCCACGATGTCGCGGCCCTTCTTGCCCAGCACGCCGGCGCGGGCGCGCGCGAACTTGAGCGCGGCGTCCATGCCTTCGGTGCCGGAGTTGCAGAAGAACGCGCGGTCGTAGCCCGTCGCCTGCGTGAGCTCGCGCGCGAGCGCCAGCCCGTTCGGGTGCGTGTAGAGGTTGGACGCGTGCACCAGCGCGCGCGCCTGCTGCGCGAGCACGTCGGCGAGTCCTTCGGGCGCGTGCCCGAACGCGTTCACGGCGATGCCGCTCACGAAGTCGAGGTACTCGCGGCCGGCCGCGTCGGTGACGCGCGCGCCCTTGCCCGCGACCAGCTCGAGGCGCGGCAGCGGGTAGAGCGGCGCGAACAGCGCGGGTTCTTCGGCGGCGAAGCCGGGCGGAAGCGGCGGTGCCGCCGCCGCGGCGGGGGCCGCGGGCGTGACGGCGAGCGTGGTGTCGTTCATGCGAAGAGGCGCTCCCCGGGGTTCGAGCAACGCAGCACGGTGCCGTGCGTGCGTTCGACGAGCAGGCCGTGCAGCGTGTCCGGCCCGCACCACGACGCGATGTGCACCCGCTCGACGCCGCCGCGCACGGCGGCCATGGCGCCGGCGAGCTTCGGCTTCATGCCGCCGACCACCTGCGGGTGTTCGAGCGTGGCCTCGAACTGGCTCCAGCGCAGCTCGCTCACGATCTCGCCGTTGAGCTTGAGCCCCGGCGTGTCCGAGAGCAGCACGAGATCGGGCGCGCCCACCGCCACGGCGATCGCCGAGGCAGCGTCGTCCGCGTTCACGTTGAGCAGGTCGCCCTCGGCGGTCGCGCCGATGGACGCGATCACCGGCGTGCAGCCGAAACCGAGCAGGTGTTCGAGCGCCGCGGCGTTCGCACCCGTGACCTGGCCGACTTCGCCGAGCACGTCGTTGCCGTGGCGTTCCACCTCGAGCACGCCGGCGTCGAGCGCGGCCATGCCCAGCGCGTGCACGCCGGCGGCGCGCAGCAGCGCCACGAGGCGCTTGTTCGCCAGCCCGGCGAGCACCGCGGTGGCGACTTCGAGCGTGGCCGTGTCGGTCACGCGCAGGCCGCCTTCGAAGCGCGACTCGATCCCGAGCTTGCTGCACCACGCGGTCACTTCGGAGCCGCCGCCGTGCACCACGATCGCGCGCCGGTCGAGCGCGGCCAGCGCGCGCGCGAACTCCTGCGCGGCGCCGGGCGTCTCGAGCGCGCGGCCGCCCAGCTTCACCACGAGCGGGCGCGAGGCCCGCGGCCGCCGCGTCACCACGGGTTCCCGTGCACGGGCAGCGCCCACGCCTCGGGCCAGTTCAGCAGCACGTTGAGGTTCTGCAGCGCCTGCCCCGCCGCGCCCTTGACCAGGTTGTCGATCGCGGTGGTCGCGAGCAGCGTGCGGCCGCCGTGCACCGTGGTCACGGTCACGTCGCAGCGGTTCGAGTTGCGCACGGCGCGCGTCTCGGGCCACTCGCCCGCGGGCAGCACGCGCACGAACGTCTCGTTCGCGTAGCGCGCCACGTAGGCCGCGTGCGCGTCCTCGGGCGAGATCGCGTCGTGCAGCGCCACCGTGGCGGTGAGCAGGATGCCGCGCGCCATGGGCGTGAGCTGCGGCACGAACGACACCGCCGCCGAGCCGTTCGCGAGCCGCGCGAAGTTGCGCGCCATCTCGGGCACGTGCTGGTGCTCTTCGCCCGCCTTGTAGATCGCGGCGCCGCCGTCGAGTTCGACGAACGACGTGCGCAGCGCCGGCTTGCGGCCCGCGCCCGACACGCCCGACAGCGCGGTCACGCTGACCGGGCCCGCGAGCCAGCCGGCTTCGAGCGCGGGCAGCAGCGCGAGCGTCGCGGCGGTCGGGTAGCAGCCCGGGTTCGCGATGCGCGTGGCGCCCTTGATGGAATCGCGGAACGCCTCGGGCAGGCCGTACACGTAGCCGTCGGCGCCGTCGCGGAAGTCCGACGACAGGTCCACCACGTGCGCGAGCCGCGAGATCCACTCGCCGTGCTCGGCCGCGTAGGCCTTGAACGCGCCGTGCGGCAGGCAGGCGACCAGCGTGTCGAACGCGCCGTCCTCGAACAGCGCGGGCAGCGCGTCGGGTGCGACGGGCGCGGGCAGGGCCGCGGCGCGCGCGTCCACGCCGGGCATGAGTTCCGCCGCAGGCCGCCCGGCGTGCTCACGAGAAACGAGCGCGGCGATCTTGACGCCGTCGTGCTGCAGCGCGAGGCGGATGAACTCCTGGCCGGAGTAGCCGCTGGCCCCGAGCACGGCCACCCGGGCGACTCGGCGGCCGCGGGCGTCGGTCACGACGGGGGCGGCGGCCGGAATGGCGGGAGCGGTCACTGTGCACCTCCTGTGGTCTGGGCGAGCGAGTCGAGATGGCGCTTGAAGCGCTTCGCGGTGGAGTTGTCCGCGAGCACGCACAGCACCGTGTCGTCGCCGGCGACGCTGCCGACGAATCCTGCGAACTCCAGCATGTCGATGGCGCGGGCCACGGCGCTCGCATGGCCGGGCGGGGTCTTCACCACCGCCAGGTTCTGCGCGAGCCGGGTTTCGTTCACGAACACCTTCAAGTCCAGCATCTGGCGGCTGCGGTCGAGCGTCTCGGCCGCGGGTGCCGGCAGTTCGTACCAGTTGGCGCCGTCCGCTCCCGCGCGCTTGGCCACGCCCAGCGAGCGCAGGTCGCGCGACAGCGTGGCCTGGGTCACCTCGACGCCCTGGCGGCCGAGCGCGTCGGCCAGTTCTTCCTGGCTCGAGTAGCGCTTGCCCGCGAGCATCTGGGTCAGCAGCGTGAGTCGGCGGGTACGGGTCATGGATCGGCAGGTCTCCGGACGGGCTGAATACTTATGCGAGTGAGTGAATAAACAAGCAATCGCCCCCGGGCGCAAGGGATTTCCGGCGACCGGGGGCGATTTCGTGCGGCACGGAGCGGCGTGGGGCGGCGCGGGCGGGCCCGCCCGCGTGTTTCGCGGTGTTTCAGGCGGTGACCGGTCCGGCGGCCGAGCGCGCCGTCGCCCCGCCCTGCGCCCGCCAGCGCGCCTCGAGCACGGCGATGGAGACCGCATAGATCGCCACGATGGCGAACGGGATCGCCACGAACCGCTGCCCCGGCAGCGCGAACCACAGCGCGGTCACGAGCGCCGTGCGCGCGCCGGCGTGGAAGTACCCGACCCAGTGGCGCGTGAACCACGACATGGGCAGCCACATGAGCCCGGTCAGGACGCCGACGCCCAGGGGCAGCGCCGTGACGTCGCGCAGGTAGAACGGGATCGCGACCGCGTACACGAGCAGCGACATGGCCACCGTGTGGAAGAACAGCGCGTCGAACTCGTTCTTCGGCTTCGAGCGGTCGAGGAAGCGCTCACCGGTGAAGTTCGACAGGAACATGCCGAGGTAGGCGATCATGCCCGTGCCCACGAACAGCGCGATCGCCGCGAGCACGGGCGGCAGGACCATGCCCGCGGCCCCGATCGCGGCCCATGCGATCGCACCGGCGAGCGGCATGGCGAGAAAGCGGCGGCGCGCGAACTCCTCGCGCTGGACGTCGAGCGAGCGATCGGTGGACGGCGTGGGGCGCTGCGTCATGGCGGACCTCCGTGGGCGTGACGGGTGAACGTCGGGACGCACGGAGGTTCGCCGCCCGGGCGGGCGCGCGCGCGGGAGTTTCGGCGAACGGCGGCGCGGGGGCGGCGAACGGTGGTGCCGCCCGGACGCGCGACGGCCGCCCCCGCCTGCGTGCGGGAGCGGCCGCGTGTGCCGCGCCGTCCGGAGGAGTCGTTACCGGACGATCACCACGCGCCGGGCCAGCCGGCGCCCGTCGAACTCGAGCGACCAGAAGTACGCGCCCGCGCGCACCGCGCGGCCGGCGTCGTCACGGCCGTCCCACGTGCTGGCGTGACGCCCGGAGGCGGCGACGGCGTCGTGCAGCGTGCGCACGCGCGCGCCCGCCAGGTCGTAGAGCGCGAGCCGTGCGTGCCCCGCGCGCGGCAGCGCCCACGTGACCGACGTGCGGGCGGTCGTGGGGTTCGGCGTGCTGGCGCCCAGCGCGAACGCGGCGCCCTCGCCGCCCACGCCGAGCGCGCCCGCGGGCACGGTGATCGTGAAGCAGTCGCTGCCCACGACCACGCCGCCCGGTCCGGTCAGCGTGAGGCAGATGGTGTTGACGCCCGCGGCGGCGGTGTCGGGAACCGCGATCGTGGCGGCCTGCCACGCCGAGCCACCGGCGGCGAGTGCCGGCGCGGCGGGCGCGGGCAGCGGCCACGCGCGCGTGCTCGACCAGCTCGCGGCGTACGCGCCCCCGAACACGGGGTTCGCGTTGGCCAGCGTCCAGCCGAAGTCCGCGGCGCTCGCGGGGGTCAGCGTGGTGTCGGCGGGGCCGGTCGTGATCGCGCTGGTGGTGGGCACGGCGCAGGCGAACACGTCCACGTTGGCGTTGCGCCCGTCGGCCCACGCCGCATGCACGCTCGCGTCGCCCGCGCCGAGCGCGAGGTAGTCGCCGGTGTTGGGCGCCATGTTCGTGACGGCCGTGGTGAAGTTGGTCGCCACGCTCGTGAGCCGCTGGTTCGCCGCCCACGTGGCGCCGCCGTCGGCGGAGCGCGACAGGTAGAGGTGCGCGCGCGAGCCGTAGGTGTCGTTGCGATGGTCGTACGCCGTCACGTAGGGCATGCCGTCCGCGCCCACGGTCACTTCGGGCAGCCAGTTGTCGTAGCCCACGGCGTCGTCGTTCACGCGCACCGGTGTGGCCCAGGACGCGCCGTCGGACCAGCTGACGAACGCGTCGCGCTGGTCGCGCCCGCGTTCGGCGCCGCGCACGCCGCTCACCGTGCGCACGCGGTAGCCCATGCTGCGGTACGACACCGCGGCGACGCGCAGGTAGTAGGTGCCGCTCGCGGGCGCGGTGAAGGTCCACGCGACGCTCGTGATGCCGGCGGCGGTGCTGTCGGTCTTGCCGCCGTACGCCAGCATCTGCGCCGCGTCGGGCGAAGGCGCGAACAGCCGCAGCGTGAAGCCGCGCGACGAACTGAACGAGTCCGCGAACACGACCACGTGCTGGCCCGCGGCCAGCGGCAGCGCGAACCAGTCCTGGTCGCGCGTGTTCGCGGTGGTCGCGAGCGTGCCGCGCAGCACCTGCCCCACGCTCGCGGCCGTCGCCGTGGCGGCGCTGCCGTTGCTCTCGATCTCGGTCTTCGCGATTCCGGCGGTGAGCGCGGGGAACGTGTCGTCGAGCCAGTCGAAGCTCTCGTTCCACGCCACGTACACGCGCCCGCGGCGCGGCCCGTTCGTGCGGTCCACGGCGAGCGAGGGGAACGTGATCCCGCGGTTGCGGTTGAAGCCCGGCGCGCCGGTGCCGGAGTTCGAGATCTCGTCCACGCACGTCACCTCGGCCCCGAACGTGGCGCCGCCGTCGGTCGAGCGCCGGTAGCGGAAGTGATCGGTGTCCACGGCCGGGTCCTGCTCGATCGCCGACCACACCGCGTGCACTTCGCCCGCGGGTCCGACCGCCACGCGCGAGCCCTGCACCGCGCCGTCGTCGGCCGGCGCCGACAGTTTCTGCGGCGCGCTCCACGTGCGGCCGCCGTCGGTCGAGCGCTGGAAGTCCACCTGGTCGGCGGTCGTGGTGAACGTGGTGTTGCTCACGTACAGGTGGCCGGTGAGCGAGTCGCACGCGAGCCACTGCTTGTCGAGGAACGTGGTCGAGCTGGCCGCGATCCGCACCACGAACACCGAGTCGAACGCGAACGTGCCGCCGCTGAAGCGCCCGCGCGCGACCGCGATCGCGTTGGTCGTGCCGTTCGGGCCGCCGGGATCGGCGAGGCCGCAGTACCAGAACTCGCCGGTCCTCTCGTTCACGGCGAGCACGGGATCGCTGGTCCAGGTCCACGCCGGGTAGGCGGCCGGGTGCGGCACGTCGCCGCCGTCGGTGAACGTGACGCCGCCGTCGGCCGACCAGCCGAAACCCTGCCCGTCGCGGTACGGCGTGTCGTTGAAGCCCTGCCCGTCGTTCCACGCGACCACCACGTGCGCGCCGAGCGCGGCGACCGCGGTTTCGCTCTGCGCGGCGCTCGCGCCGTCGCCGGCGGTGGCGTTGCACTGCACGTTGGCGGGCACGGCCTGCGCCGCGAGCGGCGTGGTGGCGCGCCCGAACGGTTCCGCGGGCGCGGCCGGCGCGACGAAGTCGTCGGGCGTGACCGGGCGCGAGCGTGCACCGCCGGGCGCGCTCGCGGTGGTGGTGCGCCCGCGGCGCACGGCCCGCTCGCGCTCGCGCGCGGCGGCCAGCCTGTGCATGGGCCCCAGCCGCAGCAGGGCGAGCTGCACGCGCCGGTACTCGGCGCGGCGCGCGAGCGATTCCGACGCCGTCTCGGCGCCGAGCGGCGCGGCGGCGCACGCCAGCAGCAGCCCGCCGAGCAGGCAGGCGAACACCGCCGGCCGGGGGCCGGACGCGATCGGGCGAATGCTCATGCCGCTCACGGAGTGCAACGGCGGAGCCAGAAGCGGCGCCCGGGTGCGAAACCCGGACGCCGCCTCGTGACCGGCATTTGCCTAGCGGACGATCGCCACCTTGCGCGTGCTCGCCGCGCCCGGGCGTGCAAGTCGCACGAGGTACACGCCGGGACGCAAGGCCGCACCGTCGGCGGCGCCGGCCAGCGTGAGCGTGTGCGTGCCGGGCCCGAACGCGTTCAGCGCGTGCGCGGCGATCCGGCGTCCGGCCAGGTCGAGCAGTTCCAGCGTGGCGCCCGCACCGCCCGTGGGCAGCGCGAACCACACCGTGACGGTGCCGTGCGACGGGTTCGGCGCCACGCGGCGCACGCCGAACGCCACCGCACGTTCGTCTTCGACGCCGAGCGCCGAGGCGGGCACGATCGTGAAGTCGGCCGCGCTCTGCGCCACGACCTGTGCGCGCGCGGCGTCCACCACGCGCACGCGCGCGGTGCTGCTGCCGGCGCCCGTCACGGTCCACGTCCAGCTCGAGCCGACCACGTTCGACGCCAGCCGCTGCCACGTGGCGCCGCCGTCGCGCGACAGCTCCACGTGCACGAGCACCACCGAGGGCGACTGCGTCCACGCGATCGCACGTTGCTCGGTGGCGATCCAGGTTTCGCCGCCCACGGGTGCGTTCAGCGCGAGCGTGGCGGTCGCGGTGCAGCCGGCGCGGTACACGGTCATGGTGTTCGTGCCGTTGTTCGCGACCGCGAAGTCGGCGCCCGAGTCGCCGTCGAAATCGGCCAGCGCGATCGCCCACGCCTTGGTGTTCGCGGCCCACGTGACCGGCGTGTAGAACGTGCCGTCGCCCTTGCCCGTGGCGAGGCTCACGATCTTCGCGGTGGTCGAGCTGTTCGCCACCAGCAGGTCGGGCACGCCGTCGCCGTTCCAGTCGCACACCGACACGCCGCGCGGGTTCGAGTTCATGGCCAGCGACGTGCCGTTGCCGGGGAACGAGCCGTTGCCCACGCCGCCCGAGCCCTGCCCGAGGAAGATGCTCACGCTGCTCGCGCCGGAGTTCGCCATGGCGATGTCGGCGATGCCGTCGAGGTTGAAGTCCGCGCTCACGAGGTCGGACGGCGTGGCGCCGCCGTTGTGGTTGGTGGACGTGCCGAACGTGCCGTCGCCCACCGAGCCCGTGCCGTTGCCGCGCAGGATCTTGAGCGAGCCCGCGGTCACCGCCAGGTCCCAGCGGCTGTCCTCGTTGAAGTCGCCCACGATCACCCCGCGGCTCTGGCTGTTGAGCGCCCACGTGACCGGTGGTTCGAACGCGCCGTCGGGCACGCCCGAGACCGCGTGGCCGCGCAGCGTCTGCACGCCGGCCAGCGAACCGGCGACCGCCACGTCGAGCACGCCGTCCTCGTCGAAGTCGGCCACCGCCAGGCCGCTCGGCTGCGCGGCGAGCGGCGTGCGCGTGCCCGCGCCGAACGTGCCGTCGCCGGCGTTCGGCAACACCCACAGCGCGCTGTCGGCCTGCGTGCCCACGAGCAGGTCGAGGTCGCCGTCGGCGTCCATGTCGGCGGCGGCGAGGCAGGCCGGCGTGCCCGCGGCGGTGTACGCCACGCCCGCGGCGAACGTGCCGCCGCCCTGGCCGCGCAGCACGCTCACCGTGCTCGCGCCGTTGTTCGCCACCGCGAGGTCGGCGATCCCGTCGTGGTCGAAGTCGGCGGCGAGCGTGGCGATCGGCAGCGAGCCGGTCGCGAGGTTCGGCGCGCCGACGAGCGGGCACAGGTTCAGCTTCACTTCGGCGCTGAAGCCCGACGAGTCCGCGGCGCGCACGGTGCGCACCTTGTAGTAGTGCGTGCCCATCTCGGTGTCGTCGAACTGCAGGCTGGTCGTGAAGCCGCGGAACACCGGGGCGTTGTCGAGCATGGTGCGGCTGCGATAGACCGAGTAGCCGGTCACGCCGGTCGAGCCGCCCGTGCTCCAGCTGAGCCGTCCGCCCGCGGCGGTCGCGACGAGCGCGGGGTTGCGCGGCGGCAGCGGGCTGGGCGTGGTGCCGCAGCCGGCGGCGTTGATGCGCTGGCGCATCAGGTCCACGCAGATCGGGTGGAAGTCGAGCCGGATGTTCGACTGCCCGCCGGTGAGCAGGTGGCAGTAGCTCATGATGGTGCCCTTGTCGGCGGGCACGTGCGGCGTGGGCGTGAGGCAGGTGCCGTCGTCGCTCGTCTGGCACGAGTCGATGAGCGCGTTGGTGGTGAGGTAGCCCATCGCCTGCCAGTTGCAGCTGTGCGTGTGGTACGAGCCGAAGTTGTGCCCGAGTTCGTGCGCGACCACCGTGGCGTCCCACGTGCTGGTGTTGGTCGGGTACGTGTACGCGGCGTCGATGGCGCTGACGCCGTAGCCGAACGAGTTGTTGCAGAGCGTGTTCACGTACGCGATGCCGCCGCCCAGCGCGCGCGCCGAGACGAGGTGCGCGAGCGCGCGCGACACGCCGCCGCGATTGGCGCTCCAGTACGAACGGAACTCGGTGAGCGCGTTGGTCGTGTTGGTGGCGGAGTACGGATCGGCCGTCGTCCACACGTTCAGGTAGGGCACCTGCAGGTCGGCTTCGAGATCGCGCTGGTAGATGAGCGACACCACGTTCATGAGCGAGATCACGTAGTTCGTGGTGTTGGTCAGGTTGCTCGCGAACTTCGCGTACATCTCGTTGTCGCAGTCCACCGCGATCGCGAACGTGCGGCGCGTGGCGTCGAGGTTGGCGCCGTAGGGGGCGACCGCGCGCGGCAGCCGCGGCAGCGGGCCGGTCACGTCGAGCGACTGGAGCGCGTCGCCCGACACGCCGCAGGCGAACGAGCTCGCCGCACTCGCCGGCTCGGCCGCGGGAGCCAGTGCGACGAGCGGCTCGGCGCCGGTGCGCAGCCGGGCGTCCACTGGTGCAAGTTGCAAGCGTCCGGAGCGCGTTTCGACCGTGCCGAGCGCGCCGTCGGCGGTCAACGCGATCGCCGCCCAGCCGTCCGGGTCGCCGGCCACGGTGCCGCGATAGCACGTGACGTCGGGCGTGAACGCGTGCGCCCCGGTGGCGTCGGTGTACGTGACCGTGGCGCCCGGCGCGAGCACGTTCACGCGTTCGAGCACCAGCTCGAGCGTGCCCCCGTCCGGGGCCGGCAGGCTCAGCGCGCCGCCGTCACCGGCGCGGAACTCGTCGAGCGCGGCACGGTCCACCGCGAGGTACGCGACGTCCTCGCGCTGCACCGCGGCCGCCGAAATGGCGGTGGGTGCGGCGCGGCGGAACGGCGAGGCCGCCGCCGAGGCGTTCGAGACCGGGAGCGTGAGCGCGAGGAGCGAGAGCAGCAGGAACGGCCGGCGGAACTTCATGACTTCACCTCAGGATGCTGATCCTCCGCGTGACGTCGTCGGAACCCTGGACCAGCCGCAGCAGGTAGACGCCGGGGCGGATGCCGCCGCCGGCAGGAAGGGCGAACTCGTGGGCACCGGGACCGGGCGTGCCCAATTCATAGGTGTGGACGAGACGTCCACTGATATCCAGCAGCTCCATTCTTGCAGGAGCCGTGCCCCGCAACCGGTAGGCGACCCGCGGGGCCGACGCGGCGGCCCGGTCCACGGGGTTCGGGAACACGCCGGTGATGGCCATGGCGGGCGGCGTCGGCCCGCTGGGCATGACCACCGTGACGTGGCCGTAGAAGCGTTCCTCGCCGTCGATCGTGATGCCGAGCCGGTATTCGTACGTGGCGCCGACGACGACGTTGTCGTCCTCGAAGCTCGTCGCGCCCGCGGCGCCCGGCAGCGTGGCGACCATGCTCCACGCGCCGCCCGGCAGGTTCCGGCGCCACACGTTCGGCGTCACCAGCGTGGACGGAGTGAGCTGCCAGTTGACGAGCACGGTGGTGTCCGACGTCGCGAGCGCCGTGGTCACGTCGGCGCGCATGGCGGACCCGGTGAGCGCCATGTAGGCGTTGGGATCGCCGTCGCGTCCGTCCGACCAGCAGGCGACGACGCCGCGGTCGTAGCCGAACAGCGCGAGGTAGTCGCCCTGGTTCGGCTGGATGTTCGTGTTCACGTTCGTCCACGCCGTGGCCACGCTGGACACCGGCCCGAGCGAGCCCCACGTGCTGCCGCCGTCGTCGGAACGCGACAGGTAGGTGTGCGACACCGCGCCGCCCGTGGTGCCGGGCGAGTCGCGGAAGTCGTACCACGCCGCGTAGGTGTGGCCGTCCGGCAGTACCGCGACTTCGGGCAGCCAGTCGTCGTAGCCGATCGCGCTGTCGCTCACGCGCACGGGCGTGCTCCACGTGGCGGCCTTGTCGTCCGACCAGCTCACGAACGCGTCACGCTGGTCACGGCCGCGTTCGCTGCCGTGCAGGGCCGCGCCGGTGCGCACGCGGTAGCCGCCGAAGCCGCTCACCGGGAACAGGCGGAAGTAGTAGGTGCCCGCCGTGGGCGCGGTGAACGGGAACGCGGGGCCCACTTCGCCGACGATGTCGGTGGACGACGCGGTGGTGAAGGCCAGCCGCGAGGCGCCGTCGGGGCCGAACACGCGCATCGAGAACGACATGCCCGGCGCCATGGAGTCGGCCATGAACGTCATGTTCTGGCCCGCGATGAACGTGGCCTTGAACCAGTCCTCTTCGGCGCCCGAGACCGCGAGCTGTCCGCGCAGCGTGAACCCGCTCGTGAACGGCGTCGCCGTGGCGAACGTGCCGTTCGGTTCGATCTCGCTGACGCTGCCGCCGGTACCGAGCGAGCCGAGGTCGTCGAACCAGTTCAGGCTCTCGGCCCACGACAGGTACAGCCGGCCACGGTGCACGCCCTCGCTGTGGTCCGCCGCGGCGGATGCGAACTGGATGCCCATGGAACGGTTGAAGCCCGGACCGCCGGTCGCGAAGTTGGGATAGAAGGTCGTCGCGGTCACCGGCGCCCCGAAGGACGCGCCGAAGTTGGTGGACTTCGCGACGCGCTGGTAGTCCACGTCCACGAGCCCGATGCGGTAGTACATCACGAACAACGTGCCGTCGGGCCCGACCACCGGGCGCGAGCCCTGCACGAGCCCGCGTTCGTCGAGGTTCGCGTTGTTCGACGTGACCGAGATGAGCAGCGGCGAGGACCAGCTGGTGAGTGAGCTGTCGGAGGCCTGGAAGTTGATCTCGCTCACGTTGCTGGCGAACCGCGTGTAGCTCACGTAGACCTTGCCGGTGCCCGGGTCCACCGCGATCCACTGCTTGTCGAGGAAGTCGGTCGAGTAGTTCACGCTGCGCACGAGCGACGGGTTTCCCCACGCGAAGGTCGAGTTCGTGAAGCGGCCCTTCACCACCGCGATGCCGTTGGTCGAGCCCGCGGCGCCGTCGGGGTCCACGAGTGCCGAGAAGTAGAACGCGCCGGTTCGCGAGTTGACCGCGAGCACGGGATCGCTGGTCCACGACCAATTCGCGTCGCCCGTGGGCAGCGGAATGGTGCCGCGATCGGTCCACGTCAGGCCGCCGTCCGTCGAGGTGGCCCAGCCCTGGAACTGCTGCGAGCCGTCGTGGAAGCCCTTGCCGTCGTTCCACGCGGCCAGCATGTACTGGTGCCACGCCACGAGCGAGGTTTCGCATTGGCCGTCGCCGGCGGTGTCGCCCGAAGGGTTGTTGCAGCGCACGTTGGTGGGGCCCACGGCGTTGCCGCTCGCCGGCCCCGCGGCGTCACGCTCGGCCGCCGCGAGCAGCGGCAGCCGCTCGAGCGTCTCGTCGCGGCGCGCGCGCTCGCCGCCCACCCGCAGCGTGGTCCTGCCGCCCTGCTTCATCTGTTTCGCGAGCCGCCGAAGTTCGCGCTGGCGTTCGACGAACTCGCGGCGCTCCTGCCGGCGCTCCATCGGTTCGCGCGCGAGGCGCTGTGCCTGCAGGCGCTTGATCGGCGCGAGGTGCTCGAAGCCCCGGGCGTGCGCCGGGGCCACGGGCCAGAGCGGTGCGATGCCGAGTGCGGCGAGCGCGAGAAGCAGCAGCGAGCGGAGACGCGGCATGCGGGACCTCATCGGCACCGGCGCCGGGCGCCGGCGCGGGCTAGTGATGCCAGGGCGCGACCATGACCCAGAGGAGCACGAGGAACACGAGCAGCTGCACGCCGTTGCCGATCCGCCAGCGATCGAGCGTGCCGGTCCAGCCGACCGGCTCGGCGGTCGCGCCGCCGTTGGCCGCGGCGCGCGCCTGCGCGGCGAGGCGGCCGGACTGCGGCAGGTCCACCGCGAGCAGCACGAGCAGGTTGACCAGCCACAACGCGTTGGCCAGCTGGAACGAACGCGTCTCCGCCATGCGGTAACCGAGCTGCATGGCGAGCAGCTGGCCCACGACGCCGGCGCCGACCAGCGCCCCGAGAGCGAACACCATCCCGAGCCGGCGGTTCAGTTCGAACAATGCCGCGCGTTCGCCCCACTGCGTGGTGCGGCGCGCCGCGAGGGTGTTCCAGTGCATGGCCATGAGCGCGGACACGTACGTGAAGCCGAACAGGACGTGGAGGTATTCCACGACGGGAAGGGACACGAGCATCTCCTGGGGGTTTGGCCGGGGGGAGGGACGGGGTTGCGGCCCGGCGGCAGTCTAGCCGCCACGGTTCGCCGCCCGCCAGCGTGCCCCGTCACGCCGGGACACGCCACACCCCCGCCGTCCCACGGATTTTGCACCCATGGAGCCGCCCGGTAGTCTCACGCTCCTACCCCGGATCTGCCGGGGCGTTCCGGCCCATCGCCCGGGCCGGGCAGATTCCTCCGTGATGGAGCCGACGACGCCTCGTCCTACTTCATGAGCCCGACGCCCGATCCCCGGACCGACGCCGAACTCCTGCGCGAAGCGCGCCGCGAACCCGCCACCGCGGCTTCGCGTGCCGCGGCGAGCGAGCTGTTCGGCCGGTACCGGACCAAGGCGTACCTCTGGTGTCACCGGGTCGTGCGCGATCACGACCTGGCGCTGGACCTGGCGCAGGACGCGCTGCTGTCCGCCTGGCGGGGGCTCGCCGGGTTCGACGAGCGCGCGCAGTTCTCGTCGTGGTTGTTCGCGATCGTGCGCAACCGCTGCCTCACGGCGGTGCGGCCGCGCGCGAACGTGCGCGACGAGTCGGTGGATCCGGACGATCTGTTCGCCGGCGGGCGCGACCCGCTCGACGTGCTGGCCTCCGCACAGGAGGAACAACGGGTACTCGACGCGATCCGCGAGGATCTCGAGCCCGTCGAACAGGAAGCACTCTGGCTGCGCGCGGTCGAGCGCATGCCGGTGGACGAAATCACGCGTGTGCTGGAGCTGAAGTCGGCTTCCGGCGCGCGGGGCGTGCTGCAGTCGGCGCGGCGCAAGCTCAAGGCGCGCTTCGGCGGCAGCGGGGAGGACGCATGACGCGGCCGAACGGTTGTCCGGCGGACGAGCTCCTGACCACGGAGCCCGACGCTTCGCTGCGGGAGCATCTCGAGTCGTGCGCGCGTTGCCGCGCCCGCGTGGCGCAGCTGCGCGCGTTCCTCGAGGGCGAGGCGGCCGCAGGCGCCCGCCCGCTCGAGGCCGACGCGCGGCTCGCGGCGGCGCTCGACCGCGAGATCTTCGCGGGCGCCGAGCCCGCCGGCGTGGTGCGTCGCGCGGCGGAACCCGCGCGGCCGTCGTTCTGGGAATCGTTGTTCGCGCCCGCACTGCGCCCGGCGTGGGCGTTCGCGGTCGTGGCGATCGTGGCCGGCGGCGTGTGGCTGGCGGTGCAGCCCGAGCGCGCCGAAGTGCGCGGCGACGGCCCGGGCCCGGTCGCGGTCGAGACGTTCGAGCCGGTCGCCGGCGCACACCGCGTGACGCTGTCGTGGAAGCCGGTGCCGAACGCGACCCGCTACGACGTGGTGTTCCTGGCCGACGACCTGTCCGAACTCGGCTCCACGCTGCACGCGAGCGCGCCGACGCTCACGCTGCGCGGCGACGCGCTGCCCGCGGGCCTGCGCAGCGGCAGCTCCGTGCTCTGGATCGTGACCGCGCGTGCGGGCGAAGCCGAGCTGTCGCACTCCGTCGCCGCACGAGTGACGCTGCCCTGAGGCGGTGAGCGGCGGGCCGTTCTACTGCACGCGCACGCGGTAGCTGACGCTGCCGCGGCCGCCGGGGGCGAGGGCACCGGCGAGTGTCCAGGTCACGGCGCCGTTCGCGCCGACCGCGGGCTGGGTGAGCGCGCAGCCGGTGATGCCGTCGGCCGCGCCGGCGCAGGCGGCGGACTCGAACACCGTCCACGCGGGCGTCGCGTCGCGGATCACGATGTTCGTCAGCGGGCGGTCGCCGGGGTTCTCGAACGTGATCGTGTACACGAGCGCGTCGCCGGGCCGGGCGTTGGCGAGGTCCACGGACTTGGTCAGCACCAGTCCGCTCGCGAGCGCGATCGTGGTGACGTCCTGCAGCGTTTCGGATGACGAGAGCGCGGGCGCGGCGTTGGCGTAGGTGAAGCTCGCGGTCAGGGTCTGCTGTTCGCGCGCGCCGGCGGGTGCGCCCGCGGGCGAAGCGTGGCGCGCGATGACGCACACGCCCTGCCCGGCGGCCAGCGTCACGGCGTCGGCGGGTGCGAGCACGGGTTCGCCCGCGTCCACCACGCCGTCGCAGTCGAGGTCGCGGTACAGCGTCACGGTCCAGCCCGGTAGTGCCGGTGTGGCCACGCCGGAGGCGGCGAACCGCACCTGGCCGCTGCTCGCGGCGGTGAAGCGGTGCGCGTACGCCGTGGCCGTGCCGCTCGCGACCGTGCGCGCTTCGTTCGCGACCCACGCGTTGCGCGGGACTTCGCCGAACTGCAGCCCGGAGTACTCGAGCCCGGCCGCCGCGGTGAACGCGACCCCGGCCGCGGCGCGGTCGTACGTGCCGCCCGTGTCGCCGGCGCGGCCGCCGGTCGCGAGCCAGCCCCCCGCGGGCGGGGCGCCGACGCGCACGGTGGAGCCGGCGAGCGTGTACGGCAGCCACAGCGCGAACGCGCCGCCGCCGTCGGTGAGCGCGCTGTCGCACACACCGCCCGCGCACGCGGCCGCCGACAGCCGCACGCGCTCGCCGTCGAGCAGCGCTTCGCCGCCGCCGCGGGCGCCGTCGTTCGCACCGGCCGCCAGGCCGCCGCCGTCGTCGCGGAACACCACGCCGCGCACCACGCTGCCGTGCCAGAGCCCGAACGCCTGCCCGTTCACGTCGGTCGCGGCCACGGCCAGCGGTCCGCGCGTGCCCGTGGGCGACTCGGTGCGCACCCAGCCCGCGGGCGCGTCGGCGGTCGAATCGGCGCCGTCGGCCGAAGTGTCGAGCTTGACCACGTACGTGCCCGCGCTCACGAACGTGAACGCGAACGCGCCGCTCGTGCCGTCCACCGCCACCACCTGCGACGCGGCGGCCGAGCCCGCGGCGAACAGCTTGGCCCACAGCGACAGGCCCGTGCCCGCCTCGCCCGCGTCGCGCTGCGCGTCGTGGTCGGCGTCGGCGTACGCCACGCCCGCGAGCGACACGCCGGTCGTGACCGGCGCGCCGCCGGAGAACTCGCTCGTGCCCGTGCCGGCGATCGTGGCGGTCGCGGTCAGCGTCACGCCGGGCGCGACGCCCGGCGGCGCGGCCATGGTGAAGCGGAACCGCCGCGTGTTGTCGGTGCCCTGCACGAGGCCGTTGATCGTGCCCGAGTACGTGCTCGAGGTGGCGTCGAGATCGGCGGCCGAGCCTTCGACCACCGACGCCACGAACGTGCGGCCTTCGCCGAAGCCGCTGCCGTCGGGATCGGCGGCGAACAGTTCGATCGTGCTGCCGGGCCGCGCCCAGCCGCTCACGGTGAAGCTGCCGTTCGCGAGCACGGCGTAGTCGAGCACCGGGTAGTTGAGCAGCGCGTTGCCGCCCGCGTCGCCGTCGCCGTTGTCGTTGCGCGTCACGTAGGGCGCGGTGCCGCGCGCCACGTCGTCGGCTGCGGCCTGCAGGTCCACGCCCAGCTGGCCGCTCGCCGCGCCGCCGCCGTTGCTGCTCGCGGTGCCGTTGCCCCAGATCGAGTTGCGCGTGATCGTCCAGTTGCTCGCGCCGCTCGTCACCTGCACGCCCGCGCCCACGTTCAGCGCCAGCTCGCAGCGTTCGACGCGCCCGGTGCCGCCGCCCGCGCGCACGCCGGCGGTCGCGGTCGTGCCGGCGGCGCCGAGCCCGCAGCGCCGCACGGTCACGTTGACCAGCGACACCGCGCTGCCCGACGTGCGCGCGTCCACGCCGTTGCCTTCGCATTCGCCGATCCACGCGGCGCTCAGCGCGAGGCCGCTGCTCGCTTCCACCGACACCGCGCCGCGCGCGCCGTTGCCGATCGCCACGCCGCGCACTTCGACGTTCGCGATCGTCCACGAGTCGCTGCCGCCCGCCAGCGTCACGGCGCTGCCGGCGGCGAACCCGAACAGCGTGCGCCGCACCACGCCCGCGTCGCCGCCCGCGGAGCGCAGCAGGTCGCCGCCGCAGCGCGTGGCCGCGCCGGAGTCGGCGAACGCGCGTGCGTACGTACCCAGCACGGCGTCCTCGAGCAGGAACGCGTTGGCGATCGCGCCCACGCGGATGGCGGCGTCGTTCGCGCTGCCCACGGCGTTGCCGAAGCCGTTCAGCGCGATCGCCCGCACCGTGGTGTTCGCGGCCGTCACGTCGAGCCCCAGCGCCAGGGCCGCGCCGTCGCGCAGTTCGACTTCGGGCGCGGCCACGGTGCCGACCGCGACGTCGTCGGTACCCGCGGAGGGCGCGGCGCCGAGCGTGCCGGGGTTGGTGTCGCCCACGTTCGTGGTCTGCGTGCCGCCGTCCACGCGCGTGAGCGCGTCGGTCAGCACCGGCAACGGCGACGCGAGCACGATGCGCACGACGCCGTTCGCGAGCTGGTTGGCCAGCCCCGCGCGCAGCCCGGGATGCGCACCGCCGTCGCTCACCATGAACACGCTCGTCTCGGTACCCGCGGGCAGCCCGGCCTGCGCCAGTCCCGAGTTGCCGAGCGCGTTCGCGTTGAGCAGGAACTGCCGCAGCGAGCCCGCGCCCGCGTCGCGCGCGTTCGTGATGGTGTCGAAGTTGAAGCCGAAGTCCACGCCGCCCACGTCGGCGGTGCCCAGCGCCACGTCGGTTGCGCTCTGCGGCGTGGCCGCGGCCGTGGTGAGCGTGGCGTACGCGGCCGACGTGGTGTTCGAGTCGGCGTCGGCGACCGCGGGGTTGTCGCCGCCCACGCGGTCGGTCACGGCCACGGGCGTGCCCGACGCGGCGTCGGTGCGGAACGTGGGCACGGGCAGCAGCCCGGCGACCGCACCCGTGCGGCTCGAGCGCACGCTCGCGCCCACCACGCGCACGCGGTAGTCGCCGGCCGGCCAGCCGTCGAACGCATACGCACCCGCGGCGTCGGTGCGCGCGACCTGCAGGAACGCACCGCTCGCGTCGTACAGTTCCACGCGCGCGCCGGGGCGTCCCACGCCGGCGGACGCCGCCAGCGAGCGGCCCGCGCCGCCGCCGTACTGCACGTCCTCGAACACCGTGCCGCTGATCTTCGCCGCGCTCACGGTGACGACCGTGGGCTGCGTGCCGCCGGCCGCCGCGGAGCCGTCGGAGCGCGCGGCGAACGCCACGCCCGACTGCTGTCCGGTGAACGCGAGTGCCGCCTGGTTGCTCACGGCCGTGCCGCTCGCCTGCGGTGCGTTCACGGTGACTCGGAACGTGACCGTGGTCGTGGTGGCCACGTCGATGCGGCCACCCGCCGCCGCGGTCGCGCCGGTGCCGAGCCGCGCGATCACCGCGCGCGAGGCCGCGTCGTACTCCATGACGTCGTCGCCGGCGTCGTCGGTCTTGGCGCCGGTGTTGGGGCCCGCGGTCACGCGCAGCGAGCCCGGCACGTAGGTGGCGTTCGCGGGCAGCGTGTCGCGCATGACGCAGGCGATCGCGTGGTCGAGGCCGTTGTTGCGCATGCTGACGGCGTACTCGAGCACGTCGCCGGGGCGCACGGCGCCGCCGTTCACGTCGGTCACGGTCTTGGTGAAGTTGGCCGCGTCGAACACCGGTGCGTAGAGGTCCGTCGCGAACGTCACCGCGCCGGGATAGTAGGTGTCGCCGTTCGTGGTCAGCGCGATCGCCGCGCTGGTGGCGCCGTTCGCGAGGATCCCGTTCGCCGACACGAGGTCGGCGTCGAAGCCGAGCTGGTTGACGTAGTTCGGGGTCTTGGCGGTGAACTGCGCGCCGAGCGACGTGATCGAGCTGTTGAAGAAGTTGTCCGTGGGGTTGAGCGCGTCGCCGATCGCGGTGCCGTTCAGGCGGAAGCTGTCGCCGGTGTAGCCGAGGTCGCCTTCGAGCGCCACGACGCCGAGCCGCGTGTTGACCGCGCCCGCGGGCGGCGTGACGAAGCCGTTCACCGTCATGTTCACGGTGGTCGTGCCCGAGACCAGCGCGTAGCCGTCGAACACCACGAGATTGCGCGCGGGCTGCGTGGGGTCGGCGTACACCACGACCAGCGCCCAGCCGGCGTGCACGTTCGACGTGCCGGCGGTGGAGTAGACGTCGGCCACGCGGTACACGCCCGAGCCCGCCGCACGCACCTGCGTGGTGACCTCGGCGAAGGCCTGGTAGGCGCTGCCGCTCGCGTCGAGCCGGCTGGCGTTGAGCGTCGAGTAGGTGGTGCCGCCACCGGGCACGCCGAACTTGACCGTGCTGCGCAGCGCGTTCGTGGTGTAGCCGCCCCAGTAGAGCCCGGCCCACGTCACCGTGGCGCCCGCGGGCAGCGTGAACGTGGCGTTGGTCGAACTGAACGTGCTCGAGACGCCGTCGTTGTCCACGTACTGCATGGTGTTGTCGTTGTTGTTGATCGCGTTGCCGGTGCCGTTGCGCGAGTTGTTGCAGTTGCCGCCGCCGTTGCACGACATGACCGTGTTGCCGACGATCCGGATGTCGCCCGGCTGGTTGACCGAGAACCGCGGCGTGAACGCGCGCACGATCTGCGCGGCCGCGGGCGGCGCCGGCACGGCGAGCGCGAGGGCGGCGAGCGCGGTCGCGGTGAACCGGCGGGCCCACGTGCGCGCGCCGCTCACTGTGCACCTCCCAGCCGGGCGCGGTCGCGCGCGGGGTCGCGCAGGCCGAACAGCGATTCGTCGAAGCGCACGCGCAGCCGCAGGTACGCGCCGGTGCGCGTCCACGCCTCGCCCGCGAGTTCGTCGTCGGCGAAGCCGAAGCGGTTCGCGCCCAGCGCGAGCCACGCGCCGTTGGGCAGCGCGCGGCCGAGTTCGGCGCCGAGCCCGTACTCGCGCTGCGTGGCGCGGCGGCCCCAGCGCACGCCGCCGGTGACGGCCGCGTCCCAGCGGTGCAGGAACTCGCGCCCGATGCGGCCGTGCAGCCACTGCGCGCCGCCGGCGGTCACGCGGCCGGGCTCCTGCTCGCGCGTGAGCTTGCCCGCCCAGCCGAACTCGTGCGCCCATTCGCCGCTGCGTACGGTGGCGGCGAGCGCGGCCACGTTGGCCACGCGGCGCACGCGCGCGGCCGCGTCCGATGCCGCGAACGTGCCCGCGCCGCCGCGGTCGTAGCGGAACTCCCAGCGGCCGAGCGCTTCCCACTGCGTGCCGGGGCGGTAGGCCGCCGCGAGCTGCAGCCGCTCGCGCGCCTCGGCGCCCGCGCCGCTCGCGCTGCCGTGCACGCGCGTGAGCGTGAGCAACTGGCGGCCGAGCGCGGTCCACGACGAATCGAGCTTCACCGCCGCGGCCATGCCCTGCACGAACTGGTCGTTCGCGCGGCTCGTGCGCACTTCGAAGCGCGACGAGCCCTTCCACACGTCGTCGCCGGTGAAGTCCACGGCGCCGGTCAACGCGGTGCTGGGTCCGGCGTTCGCTCCCGCCAGCGGCGTGACGCGTTCGAACGACGTGGACAGCCGCATGCCGTCGGCCACGGTCCAGCCGTTGCGCAGGCCGACCGCCGCCTGCGCCTCGCGCCCGGCGATCGCGTCGTTCATGCGGTACTCGCCGAACGCGTGCGCGTCGCCCGCCACGTCGGCGTCCACGCCGACCACGGTCGCGTTCTGCTGCTGCGCGTTCGACAGCGCCCACGCGCTGGTCAGGCTCGACAGCAGTTCGTGCCGTGCGTACAGCCGCCCGCGCGCCGCGAAGCGGTATTCGCCGCCCAGCGCCGCCATGCGGCGGTCGGTCTCGCGCGTGTCCTGCTCCAGTTCGGTGTAGCCGCTCCATTCGGGATGGCGCGGCCACTGCGCCGACAGCTTGGCGCGCAGCGCGGCGGCGACCGGGTCGTCGGGCGCGCCGTCGCGCGCCACGCCGGCCACGCGTACGCCCAGCTCGCCGCGCACGGCCTTGCCCAGCGCGCGGTCCAGCGACACCAGCCCGCCGGCGCGGCGTTCGCGGCCCGCGGCATCGCCGCTGAACAGCGCTTCGGCGTTCAGGCGCGAGCGGTCGGGCAGCCGCCACGCCAGCGTGGCGCCGGCTTCGTTGCGCCCGGCCGCGGCGCCGGCCGAGGCGTTGTCGAAGCGCGCCGACGTGCTCACGCCCCACGCGCGCGCGGTGGTGCGCGCCGACTCGTGCTGCAGTTCCACACGGCCGGCGTCACCGGGCGCGGCGCCCAGGTGGCGTGTCGCCGCCCACTCGGCGGCCAGCGTGGTGTGCGCACCGGCGCGCCACTCGGCCGACGCGCCGCGCAGTTCGTACGGCGCGGCCGGGTCGTGGTCGTCCACCGCGACGCCGCCCAGTTCGAGTCGCGGGTGCGCACGCCAGCGCACGTCGGCGCCGTGCACCCACGCCGCGTCGCCGCCGGCTTCGCGCTCGTAGCTCACGCGCAGCCACACGGTGTTCAGGTCGGCGTCCACGCTCGGCGCCGGGGCGCGCAGCAGGATGCGTCCCGTGAGCGGTTCGATCGAGTAGTCGGTGAAGCGGACCAGCGGCGTGCTGCTGCGCACGAGCGACGGCTGCGCACGGTCGCGCACCACCAGCTCGAGGCGCTCGGAGTTCTCCACGATCGGCGCGCCCGGCAGCACGTACGGACCCGACGTGCCCATGCCGCGCAGTTCGTCCACCGCACGGCGGCCGCGGTCGCGGCTCGTGAACGCCTCCAGCTGCACCGGGCCGCGCGCCCAGTTGGCGCGCGCACCGGTCAGCGAGCGGCCGTAGCGGGCGAGCGAGCGCGCCGCCGACGTGCCGCCGCCGGTCGCGCCGGTGACGTAGTCGCCGTACAGCACGCCGGCGTCGCGCGACTCGAGCCGCGCGTACAGCTGGCCGGTGGACTGCGCCTCGTAGCCGCGGGTGGCGGCGTCGCCGGTGACCGGGAACCCGCGGTCGGCCTGCAGGTCGCGGAACTGGCGCGCGTCGCGCTCGCGGTCGGAGTCCCAGCCGAACGTGAACAGCACGCCGTCGGCGACGCGGCCTTTCACGAACGCGCCGCCGTGCGCCGCCGCGCTCACGCGGCCGTCGCGGCTCGTGCTCGCGAACTGCGTGACCGGGGCTTCGAACGAGGCGGCGCCGGCCACGGCTCGCGCGGCTTCGGGCTGCGCGCCGCTCATGCGGAAGCGGCGCAGGTTCAGCGTGCCTTCGAACGCGCCCACCGCGAGCAGCGGCCGCAGTTCGGGCACGAACTCGACGCGCGCCGCGGCGTGCACGGCACCGCTGTTGGCCGCGATGCGCACGTCGCACGGTGCGGCGGGTGCGAGCAGCGCCACGCGCGCGTGCCCGCCCTCGACCGCGGTCTGCCAGCCGGCGGTGACGGGGTCGAGATCGGGCGCGAGGAACCGCGCCGCGCCGGCGTCGAGCGTCACGAGCGTGCGCGCGGCGATCTCCACGCCGGCGGCGTCGGTGACGCGCAGCCGCAGCGGCACCACGCTGCGCCCGTCGGCCGCGGCGGCGCGCGGCGCGTCGAGCACCAGCCGCGCGAACGCGCCCGGCGCGACGACGCGCGCGGTCACGCTCTGGCGGGCGCGCGGCGCGCTCAGCTCGACCAGGTTCTCGCCGGGCTTGAGTTCGACGCCGATCCACTCCCACGCTTCGAGCCCGGCGCGCGGCGCGGTGAAGCGCCGGCCGATGCGCGCTTCGCTCTGCACCACGCCGTTCACGCGCAGCTCCACCTTTGTGCCGAACGGCGCCTTGGCCACGACCGACAGCTGCGGCGTGCCCACGGTGTCGCGCTCGTCGAGCCCGACGAACCCGAGCACGGGGCTCAGCGTGGGCAGCAGCGTCTCGATCGCCACGGCGCCGCCGATCGCGGCGGGCGCGGCGGGCACGGTGGTGGCGGGTGTCGCGGCGGCATCGGGCAGCCACGCGAGCAGTTCGCCGTTCGCGCCCTGCGCGGAGCCGCGTTCGCCGCTGGTGACGCGGGCCGCGGGCAGCGCGCGCGCGTCGCCCACCGGCGCGGCCGGCGCCAGCGGCTGGGTGCCGCGCGCGATCAGCCGGTTGCGCTCGTCGCCGGCATTCGCGGCCGCGCGCGCGGCGGCGAGCGAGCGTTCGTGCACCTGGCGCAGCGCGGTCGTGTCGCCCGTCACGGCGAAGTCGGCGCGCACGAGCGCACCCTTGGTGAGTTCGACGAAGCGGAGCCCCGGCGTGCCCTGTTCGCGCAGCCCGAGCGCGGCGGGCCGCGCCGAGGGCGGCAGCGTGCTGTTGTCCAGCTTGAGCGCGTGCGTGCGCGGCGACAGCCCGGCCATGCTCCAGCGGCCGTGCTCGTCGGTCACGGCGAACGTGCCGTCGTCGAGGTAGAGCCGCACGCCGGCGAGCCCGGGCTCGCCCGCGGCGCGCGCGCCGTTGCCGTCGGCGTCGTACCAGACCATGCCCACGAGCAGCGCTTCGCCGCCGAACGCGTCGCCGCGCACGCGCACGCGCGCGACCGCCTCGTTCGAGCGCAGCGTGCCGGCCGTGGCCACGGCGCGGTTGAGCGCGTCGCCTTCGCCCGCGCCCGGGCCCACGCGCACGCCGTAGCGCACGTCGGCGCGGGCGCCCGACGCCAGCGCGCCGAGCGTGAACCGCAGTGCGCCGCTCGAATCGGCGGCGGGCGCGGCCGGCGCGCCGTTCACGCGCGCGCTGCCCGGAACGAACGCGAAGCCGTGCGGCAGCTGGTCGCCCAGCGTCACGGCCGCGAGCGCGCTGTCGGAGCGGTTCGCCACCTGCACGCGGTATTCCAACAGGTCGCCCCACTCGGCCTCCTGCGCCGATGCGGTCTTCTCGGCGAACAGCGCCCACGTCGCGAGCCCGTCCACGGGCACGTCCACGCGCACGGGTTCGCCGTCTTCGAGCACGCCGAACGCGCCGCCGTACGAGCCGGTGGCGTCGAGCGCGTGCCCGGGCGGCAGTTCGGCGAACGCGACGCGCGACGGCCACGTGTGCGACACCGGCGGCGTCACGACCAGCCGGTACAGGCTCGCGGCGACGTGCGTGAACGAGAACCGGCCGTCGGCGCCGGTGGCGATGTCGGCGGGCAGCGGCGTGACGCCGTCGTAGTCGAGCACGCGCGCGGGGCCGCCGGGCACGCCGCCGTTGCCCGCGCCGGTCACGTCCACCAGCTGCACGCGCGCGCCGGCGATCGGCGCGCCGGAGTGCGAATCGAACACCGTGCCGCCGGGCTGGATCCAGACGTGCGCGCGCGTCACGGTGGCGCCGCAGCCCACGAGCGTGGCCTCGACTTCGTCGCCTTCGGTCTGCATGAGCACGCCGTCGTTCGCGGGCGTGCTGACGGGCGGCGACAGCGTGACGGGCGCCGGGCCGGTGCGGAAGATGCCGGTGTGCGGGCCGGTCTCGATCGCGACGAACGAATCGGCGTCGCCGGTCATGCGGCTGGCGAGCGTGAGCGTGACCGTGTCGCGCACGGCCGGGTTCGTGTCGCAGCCGGGCGCCACGGCCTGCACCAGCAGCGGCGCGCCCAGCGCGCTCGCGCGCACGGGCAGCCCGTAGCCGTTCGACCAGAACGCCAGCGCGGGCGGGACCGCCGCCGCGATCGTGCGCACCGTGTCGGTGACCGCGTCGCGAACGCCGGCCGGGGTTTCGGCGTTCAGCGTGATCCGCGCCGACGCCGGCGCGGGCGCGCCCGCGGGCACGTCGGCGCTCACGAGCAGCGCGGCGGAGTCGCCCATGGCCAGCGTGAGCGTGGCCCCGTCGGGGATCGGCGTGTCGAGCGGGCCTTCGAGCCCGTCGCCGTCCACGTCGCGCAGCAGCCGCGGCGTGCCGAGGTCGAAGCCGTCGGCGGCGTCCTGCACGAGCGTGAGCCGGTAGGCGGTCGTCGCGTTGCCCTGGTGCGCGAGCACGTGCGCGAACGTCACGTGCGTGCCCGGCGCGGTGGTGGCGGTGTGCGTGCGGCGAAGCGCGAGCGCCTCGAACGCCTGCACGACCGCGCGCACGGTGTTGCTGGCCGGGTTGGTCCACGCGCCGTTCACGGTCTGCGCGCTGGCGTGCGCGGTGTTGTCCACCGCGGTCCCGGCGGGAGGCATCGCGGCGCGCGCGTCGTGCGCGGCCGCGAGTCCCAGCGCGAGCGCACCCACGACAAGCCCCAGCGCCCACGAGCGGGAATCCCGCGCGTGGGCGTCGCGTGCTGCTTCGCGATGGAGCGCTGCCGTTGATGGCATCGAGCGTCTGCCTTCCATTGCCCCGCGGGCGCCGGGTCGGGAACCGGGCCAGGGTTTCCGGACCCGACCGGCGCCGCGGAGCGGATGTGGGGAAGTCACGGCCTGCCGGCGTGGCTTCCCGCCGTCGGTGGAGGGATCCGTCCCTCCACCGCGCGGTTGTTCGGGCCGACCCGGAGCGCGTGCGGCGTTCCGGGGCGGTTCATCAGGGGAAGTTGATCCGGACGCTGAACTCGAGCACCGCCGACTGGCCCGGTCCGAGCACGCCGATCGCGGCCGTGATCGCACCCGTGAGGCCGTCCGCCGGCACCGTGATCGTGCCCACCGACGTCGTCGCGCTGGCGGCGTTCCACGACACCGTGTTCGCCGGCGTCGCGTCGTTCACCACCACGCCGGTCACGTTCTGCGTGCCGACGTTCGTGACCACGATCTGGTAGCGGATGCACGCGCCCGGCACCGCGCCGTAGGCGAGGTTGAGCGTGGTGAACGTGCTGTCCGCCGAGCCGCTGCAGTCGCGATCCACGCTCTGGTACTTCGTGATCGTGACCTGGCCGTTGATGATCGTGGTGGCGTCGAGCGCCGTGACCACCGCCGGGACCGCCGTGACGTACGTGAGGTTCGTCGTGGTGGCGGTGACCGTGGTGGTGTTCAGCTGGCCGAGCGGCGCGCCGGCCGGGGCGAAGACCTGCACGAACAGCCGGACCGACGCGCCCGCGGCGAGACCGCCGAGCGACGACAGGTCCGACAGCGGCTGGTCGGCCACGTCGAACGAACCGTTGTTGTTCGTGTCCCAGTAGATCGCCGAGCTCCAGCCCGCCTGGTCGTCGGCACGCGTGAGCGCGACGTTCGAACCGGCGGCGCCTTCCGTCACGTTGCCCGTGTTGGCGAGCGTGTGCGTGTAGACGTAGAAGCCGCCCGGGATCACCTGCGCCGCGTTGTTCGGCACGAGCGCGAGGCTGCGCACCGCGTTCACGCGGACCTGGTCGTGGATGCGGTCCGACGCGCCCGACGACGGCGACAGCGCGCGGAAGTACAGCTCGACGTCGCTCGCGGCGAAGCCGGCCGGCACGTCCACGTCGGCGTACACGACGGCGTTGCCGCCGGCCGCGACGGCGCCCGTGTTCGTGATGACGGCGTTGCCCGCGTTGCGGAACGTGACCGACCAGCCGGCGGGCAGCGACAGCCCGGCGAACGTGGCGTCGGTGGACGCCGCGAGGTCGAATGCGTCGGCCTGCGCGCTGGTGTTGTTCACGTACAGCGTGAAGCGCGTGGTCGTGTTCGGGTTCGTGGCGTTGCGCACGACGAACACGGCTTCGGGGCCGGAGCCGGCGCCCGGAGCGCCCGGCAGCGCCGTGTCGTTCGTGAGGTCCACCGTGTTGCCGACGACCTGCGTGAGCACGTCGGTCGCGACGTGCGAGACCGCCGGGTTCGCCCACGACGTGGCCGTCTTGGTCAGCGTGTACGGACCGCCCGAAACGCCCGAGGGCAGCTGCACGCGCAGGATCACGTCGTACGACGCGCCGGTCGCGAGCGGGCCCGTGTCGGGAATGCCGTTGCCGTTCGTGTCCGTCATGAGCGCGAGGCCGTTCGACTGGTACAGCGTCGGCGTGGAGCCGGGCGGGAAGCTGCCCATGGCGTACGTGATGTCGAACGTGTCGAAGTCGTTGCCCGTGTTCACGAGGTGGTTCGTGAACGTGACGGTCGAGCCCTGCAGCGCGCTCGCGACCGTCTGGCCCGTGAACGTGAACGCGACCGACAGGTCCACGGTGAAGGGCGCGACGTTCGTGTAGTACGGGCCGGCGTTCGCGGCGCCGTCGAAGTAGGCGAAGCGCGCCGAGTTGTTGATCACCTGCGCGGCGAGACCGGGGTTCACGTTCACCTGGAACGTGACCGTTCCGCTGGCGCCCGGCGCCACGGTGCCGAGGATCGCGGTGGCCGCGCCGGCGGTGGCGACGTTGTAGTCGAAGCGCACGGTGTTCGGGCCCGCGCCCTGCACGTCGGCGGAGTCGGCGTCGGACAGCGCACCGGCGAAGCCGCTCCAGCGCGCGCTGCCGGGCACGTACGTCATGCCGGCCGGGATCACGTCCGTGAAGCGCACGTTCGTGGCGGCGGCGTTGCCGGCGTTCGTATAGGTCAACGTGTACGTGTACGGACCGCTCGGGGAGGGACCGTTCGACGCGCTGATGCCCTTCGTCACGTTGAGCACGGCGTTGCCCGTGACCGTGACCTGGTCGTCGTTGAACGCCGTCTGCGCGGCGTCGAACGTGCTCTGGGCCGCCACGCGCATGCGCGCGACGTCGCCCGAGAGCTGCGTGCCGGGCACCGAGCCGGCGACCACGAAGCGGAAGAAGCCGCCCGCGGGAATCGGGCCGGTGTTGGTGAGCGGCGTGAAGTTGTCGGGCACGCCGTTGCCGTTCGCGTCGGCGTAGATCGCGAGGCCCGTCAGGTCGAAGTCGTCACCCGCGAGGTTCACGAGCGCGAGCGACAGCGAGTCGGTGCCGTTGCCCGTGTTCTGGATCACGTGCGGCAGCACCGCCTGCGCGCCGGGAGCGGCGAGGCGCGAGCCGGGCGCGGTGAGCGTGAAGCTCGCCACCTGCTGCACCACGGTCACGACCGGGTTCGAGTTGACGGTGTAGCTGTTCGACGTGGCGTCGAGGTAGGTCGCGGTGGCCTGGTTGCCGATCGGCGTGCCGGCCGGCGGTGCCGCGTGCGCCACGACGGCGGCCAGCACCAGGCCGAGCGTCGCGCCCGCGAACACGAGCGTGTGCCGGCGAACGGCGCCGGCGAACTTCGTGAAGGACATGGAGACTCTCCGAGGGTGGAGTGTTCCGGTACAGGCAGGCCCGTCCGCGCCTCACACGTCGTGCGTGAGGCGTCGTGACCCGCCGGAAGGACGGGAATGCGCGTCGCTGCGGTGGGGCGTCAGCGCGTGAGCGCGGCGACCTGCGCCGGCGCCACGCGGGCGCGGGCCGTCACCGTGCGCGACGCCTTGGGCGCCAGCGTGCCGACGGACCAGCGCAGGAAGCGGTACTCGGAGGCGGGAACCTCCACGACCACTTCACGGCCGTTCGCGTCGCGCGTACGCCGCACGAGCGGGACCGGGGCGAACGTCCTGCCGTCGAGGCTGGCCTGCACGACGGCGGGCGCCGCGGTGCGGGGCAGGTACTCGAGGCCCGACGGGATCGGCAACGTGGCCATGACCGACTTCACGGTCTCGCGGCCGTCGTTGCTGCACGTGACGCGATACACCAGCGTCTCGCCCGGCTTCGCCTGGTCGGCCGCCACGAGCGTCTCGTGGCCGTTCACCACCTGCACGCGCTGCGCGGTGAGCGCGACGTGCACGGGGTTGGTGCCGGTCTGGGCCATCGCCGGCCCGAACGACGACACGGCGGCGAGCACGGCCAACAGGCCGCGCTTGAGGAATGCGCGCATCTCCGAAACCTCCCTGGTAGGTCCGTGGGTACGGACGAACACGAGCCCGCTCGCCATGCCCCAAGGCATGGAACGAGACGGACCATTGGCGAGGCTCCGGCGGTTCGAAGAAGGACATCCCCAAGGTGCGATCACCCGACGCTTGGCTGAGGGGCCGTAAGCCGGGGTCGGATGCCTGCCGCTCCCGGTGTCGGCCCAACTGGCGGGAACCTTGAGCGTTCGTTCGCAGATTGCCCGGGCCGGAGTGGCGGGATGCACGGCCGACAGAGCGGGCGCGGGACCGGTAGGGGGCGGCTCACGCGCTGCTGTCGCTTGGTGCTTGCGATCGCGGGCCCGGTAAGGACCCGACCACGTCCGGGCCCGCGTGTTCCGAGGTTCGATCGGGCACGGTCGTCTCTTGGATGGCGTTCGGGCGGTCGCGTAGTAGGGACGGACTCGCGCGATTGGCGAGTGTTTCTCGCAACGACAACGCGGTCGCGACGGGGTTTGCCGCCATGGTCGCTGTGGCGGGCAGGACGCGGCGAGCTGGAACGAGCGCCGGGAGCGGAGTAATCCGGACTCCGAAGAGTCCCGCCACAAATACTCTCGTTGACGGGAGCTTACGGGCGCAGGTCGGGCGCGGAGGACTCGGTTTCCAACTGCCTGAAGAACGCCACGACCTCGCGAAGTGTATGGAGATTCGCTTCGCGGCCGACGAGCTTCGACGTGTCCCCCCACAATCGCAACGCTATGCCCTCGCCCAAGTCGTCCACATCATCTTCGACGATTCCGAAGGTCACTTGAAAGTCATCGTCAACACCGATCACGTCGACTACGTCAGGGCCCACTTCCTCCAGAGCGCCGAGCACGGCCTGAAATAGTGGGTCCGTCGTTTCAAGCCCGAGTGCCCGGGCAAATTCTGCCTCCGTTGATGCTCGCGAGCGACGTGGGCGAGTGATGAGGCGTCCGCGCACGGCAACCGCAATGCCAAACAGGAGTGCGCATGCCGCGAGCGCCAATGCCACGCCCGTGCTCACGGGGCGCCCGCGCCAATCGGGCACTGTCCGGCCAGCTTCGCTCGATAGCACTCCATCACGCGCCCAAGATCGAAAGCCGTTAACGTCCATCCGACTACGGGTGCATAGCGCGCGAGGACCGTGGCGAGCTTGCTGCTCGCAGCCCGGGACGATCCGTATGTTGGCGTCGGAAGTCGCACCCCCCCCGGAAAGCGGGATTTGCCCAGTAGCTTTCGCATCCCAACCGAAAGCGGAGATGTCCGGGTAGAGCCTCCTCCAAGCGTGACCCGTTTTCCAATGATCGGCAGACCTGCCGGGCCCAGCACGATTATGACGTCCTTGATTCCGAGGACCTCCTGAAGACAGGTGAGGAGAATGTCGTAATCGATGTCGATTGGGACATCTTCATCGCCGACAACCGAGAGGCCAGAAGGGTCGTTGTAGGTGGCAGGGCTTGACCCAACGTATTCCATGAGCCCCACGGCCCCACCGTCAAACCCCGCCGGATCCTTACTCGTCCATCGTCCCACGCTCGCGTCATAGTCCCGCGCCCCGAACCGCACGAGCTCTGTCGTTCGCTCGCGCAGCCCGCCCGCGAACCCGAGCGACTGCAGCGCGGGATTGCTCTCCGCGGTCACCTCGCCCCAGGCATCGTAGTCGGTGCGCTGCATGATCGCGCCGTCGGTGATCCGCACGACGGCACGGACACTGCCGAGGTGGTCGGTCACGAGGCGGCAGGCGATCGCCGAGTCGGCGTCCCACATCAGGTCGGGTACGTGGTCGCGCGTGCCGTACACGAACCGGTGGGCGAGCGTGGCCGAGTCCGAGAGCTCCGCCACCACCGAGATGCCCTCGTACAGCCAGCCGCGTTCGAACGCGCCGTTGCGGTACGCCGCCACGCGGCGGTGCTGGCCGTCGAGCGCGAACGTCACGCTGTCCGAGAGCACACTGTCCGTCCACGTGCTGGCGCCGACGAGTGCGCCCATCGCATCGTACGTCGTACAGGTCGTCGGGCCACCGCCAGAAACCGTCTTCGTCGTGCGCTCGCCGTTCGCGGTGTGCGCGTACGTGGTCAGTGGCGGCCCGCCCGAGAGCCAAGTCATGCCCGTCGGCGCAGGGAACGCCCCCTCGCCGTAGCTGAGGAGCCGGTCCTGTTCGTCGTACACGCCCCCGGCCACCAGCGCGAACCCGCCACCGGGCAGCGGAACGGACTCGCCGGTGCGGTTGCCATTCGGGTCGTATCCGTACTCGCGCTCGAGCACGCCATTCACCGTCACCGCGCTCAACCGGCCCGCAGCGTCGTAGCCGTAGCTCGTCACCTTGGGCGTGCCACCGTTCCAGCGCTCGGAGATCTCGTCCACGCGGCCGCGATCGTCGTGGTGGATGGACTGCAGGAACAGCTCGGCGCCGCCCACGGAGTAACGCAGGTTGGCGAGGTCGCCGTAGCCGTCGTAGTCGGCGGTGCTGGTGACTGCGACCCCGGAGGTGGAGGCGACGTGCGTCGAGTCGAGCATGCCGGTGGTCGCGCTGCGGTGCAGGGCGTAGGCCCAGGAGTTGTCGCTGGCGCTGATGCCGGTGAGCAGGCCGTCGTTGTCGTAGACGTAGCCCACGGCGCGGGCCGTGTTGCCCGCGCTCACCGTGTCGGTGGCGGGGCGGAAGAACGAGTCGTAGGTGCGCCCCACCGCGCCCTGTACGCGGCCGCTCCAGCGCTCGCGTGTGGGCAGCGAGCCGTCGTAGAGGTACTCCACCGCGGCCATGCCCACGCGGTCGGCCTTGCGCAGCAGACCGCCGCCAGGAGTGCTGCCCGAGGGCATGCCATTCCAGTACGAGTAGTCCATCTGCCAGCGTGGCGTCGTGCTGCCTGCGGAGGGGAACTCCGCGTGAGCCAGCTGGCCGGTGGCAGTTTCGTAGGTCAGGTCCACGATGCCCCCGTCGGGTCGGGTGACCTTCGTCAGCAGGTGGTCCGCGTCGTACTCGTAGCTCGTCGCGGGGTTCGGCACGCCGTCCACAGGCGGCGGCGAATAGGTGGCGTTCAGGTTGGTTGGCGTGTACGCGAAGGTGTGCGTGGTGTTGTTCGGCGTCGTGAGGGAGTCCAGGTTGCCGACGGCATCGTAGCCGAAGCGGACGTGCCGCTGCCCGGGCAATTTCAGGCTCTTCACACGACCGGCACCGTCATGGACGTCGCACAGCGTCGCGTCGTTCGCCTGATTGGTCACAGACGTGAGCTGGCCCAGCGCGTCGTAGGCGTAATCCCAGCTCCGTGCACCCTGAGACAGATGGTCGAGCTGGCCGTGGGAGTCGTAGTGGAGCGTCACGTTGTTCAGACCGGGCACCGCGAGCGTCAGCGGATGGCCGGCAGCGTCGAAGTACACGCGCGACATGCGGCCGACCGGCGTCGTGGTCGTGAGTCGGCGCAGCGTCGTGTCGTAGGACGATGTGTACGTCTTGCCGTTGACGACGGTCTGCTCGATGACCTGGGCGCCCCAGGAGCGCGTGCGAGAGACGACACGACCCAGATTCGCAACCGGTACGTGGAGTGATTCGAACGACGTGACCGGCGCCCACCACCCGAAGCGCGTATCACGACTCGGGCGAGTACGCAGCTCTTCGCCCGTGGCTTCGACGCGAACGGTTTCCTCGCCGAGGGGCGCGAGCGCCCGGAAGTGCAGCGTTTCTACTTCGACCGAGTGGTCTGGGTATCGGGTGACACGGTTTCGCATGCCGTCGAGCATCTGGGTGAGCTCGTGGACCGTGATCCGGCCGCCGGGACTCCGGTGAGTCACCGTTCGGGCAGCTCCAGAGGTATCGGACGTGAGCGTTCGGGTGGAGTTGTTGCCCGGGTACTTCTCCGAGGCAAGCCGCCCCTCGTCGGTCGTGTATTCGTAGGTCCAGGCGTGATGTGCCGCGTTCTCGAAGCTGGTCAACAGACCGCCCGCTGCATAGCCGAGCGTAATCGTCTCGTTTGCGGGGTTCGTGACCGTCCGCAGGTAGCCGTCCTGCACGTCGAGTTCCGTCACCTGCCCGCGCGGCGCAAGAATGCGAAGCGGCACACCTTCGACGTTGCGTTCGATGAGTGTCTCGTCCTGGTTGGCATCGATGATCTTCGTGAGCCGCCCGGCGCCGTCGTATTCAAAGCTGTAGAGGGCGCGATTCGTGAAAGCGTTCATCGTGCGCTTGTGGCGTCCCCCGGCGGTGAAGACGTCCACGAGCGCGCCGTCGTCCGAGGGATGCGCAATCTCCCCGGCCACGGCGCCCGGGAGTTCATTGAACACTTTCGAGATGCCGTTGCTGGCCCCTCCGGAGCCCTTCTCGCCGACGAAGAGTTCGCCACGCGCATTGAACGCGATCGCCGAGACGAACACGAACAGTGCCGACTGCGCTCGCACGAAGTCCTGCGCGCCGAACTTGCCTTGCGGTGCGTATCCACCGACAACGCTCGAGATCGAACCGTCGACTTCGCGGCGTACGACGCCGAAGACGCCCTTGTTCGTTTCCGAGGTGTAGTTCTGCGAGACGTACAACAGCCCCTCGGGCCCGAACGCCAATGCAGTGGGCTCAAGCTGCGGCGCCGAGGACGTCAGGTAAGTGGTCAGCATGCCATCCGGCGCGATCCGTCGCACGCGGTCGCGATCTTTCTCGGAGAAGTAGAGATTGCCTTGATCGTCGAACACCAAATCTTGTGGGGATTCGATGCCGAGCTCGGTGGCGACACCCTCACCGCTCGAGATACCCTCGATCTTGCCCCCGGCCACCGTTCGCACTCGACCGTCGGTGCCGATTCGACGAATAACGTGCCAGCCTGAAACAGGCAGTCGATCTGAGAAGTAGAGCGACCCGTCGGGCGAGAACGCCAGCTTGCGCGGTTCGACGAGACTGCTCTGGATCGCGAGCGAGTCATCGACGTAGATGCCGCTGGAGGAGCCCGCGACGCGCCAGAGGCGGCCATTGACAATCTTGTAGATGCGCTTGTGCGCGGCGTCCGCAAAGTACAGGGTGCCGTCAGCAGCGAGAGCGAGTCCGTCGGGAGCGCTCAGCGCGACGTCAGTCGCGACCTCGCCAGCTCCGGCCGGTGTTGCGCTGTTGTTCCCGGTGCCGGCCAGCGGCGTGTAGATCCTGTTCTCCGAGACCCGCCCGACTGTGTGGGTTCCCGCATCGGTGAAGCAGATCGCACCGTCGGCTGTGGCAACCATGTCGGCAGGGCTGATGCGACCTTCGCTCGCAACGTGGCCCACGGGCGGGAGCGCGCCCGTGCCTGACGGTAGGCCGTTTCCCGCCCACGCCGTGATTACCGGGAACTGCGCGGCGCCGCGCTGCATGGTGCCGTCGCCGCGGTACTTCATGCCCATGCCGCTGCGGTCGTAGATGTGGTGAGGGCTGATCGTCCAGCCGCCAAGTCCCGCGGCTGCCATGCTCGGGACGCCGATCGCAACTTGCTGCGTGGTCCACAGGATCCGGCCAACGTCGCGATTTCCCGAAGCGGGCCACGCGGTCGAGCTGGAGCGCGCGCCGCTGCCGAAGCTGTTGCCACCCGACCCACCGGTCTGGATCGCCCAGCGCTCCTTGAACTCGTAGCCGCGCCGGACCGTGGCGGTGACCGAGCCGACCACGCGGCGACCGTAGACGTCCGTTCCGTCCCACTCCTTGAACTCCCAGGGCGTGCCCGCTTCGGCGCGACTGAACGAATGCGAGTACCGCCTGCCGGCCACATCCACGGTCACATGCACTCGCACGAGCGCGGCGTCGCTGGCGCTTCCCGTGAGCGGAATGTGCAGCCATCGCATGGAGACGTCTCCAGGCTGGCGCGAACTGCGGTAGTGGAGCGAGTACGGCGTGCCGACGATCGGGATCTCCTCGCCCAGCACGCGGTTCTCGTTCTCGATCACGCAGGCGCAGGTCATGCCGGGATCGGTGATGAGGGTGCCCAGCGACGCGATGGATCCGGGGCTCATCGCCTGTGCGGCGGCGACGGCCGCCCGGTTGAAGTTGTAGTCGTGTGGCGAGAAGTGCATGAGCCGCACGCGCCAGAGCGAGTCGCCGATCGCGTATTCGTTGGTGATCAGCTCGACTTCGTCCTCGGTGAATCCCAGCGCCACGTTGCGCAGCGAGTCGTTGTTGGCCGCGAGGGTGTCGGAGTCGATGTTCGCGAGCGATCGGCCGCGCCCCTTGATGCGCACGATGAGGCCGTCTTCCGACGGCACCCAGTGGCCGGTCGTGAAGTCGTACGATCCCGACGGTACCGCCGTGCCCACACGCGCACCGAGGAACTCGCGCACGTAGGTCGAGACCGGCCGGTCGAACGCGACTTTCGCCGGAGGTCCGGCACCCGCCATGTCGTCACCCTCGACGGTCGAGAGGTTGACGCAGTACGTGTAGGCGCTGCTCGGCGGCAGAGTGCCGGGCATGGCCTCTTCGCCGTCAGCGCCGACCGTGTATTCCTTGGCGCGGACATGGAAGTCGGTCGTCGTCGAGGTGGTGGCGCCCACGCTCAACGTGCAGCGCGTGCCCTGCTGGAAGACCAGTGTCAACCGGCGGTCGCCGTTCAAGTCGCTCTCGAACCGGCTGACGACCTTCTGGGCCGTGCTCGTGTTGACGGCGTACTGCCGCGTGCTGCGCCCGAGCAACGCCACGTCGGGAACCTGCACGAAGTCGAGCAGTGTGGGTTCCACAGTGCGCTGCGCGAGCAGGAAGTCGGTCTTGGCGAACTCGAGCGTGACCGGCGCGCCCGCGTTGACGGCGAGATCGAACACGCCGTCCGCCCTCGTCAGGGTCTGGCCATACTCGGCATGGCCGACGACCCTGACGATCACATTCGCGAGCGCCCCGACGTCGCGACCCAACACGCGGCCTCGGATCACGCTCAAGCGAGCGGCGTCCATCGTGTTGGCGGGGACGCCCGTTTGAACGGGGCCTGAGCCCGACCAGAGGAAGCTCACCCGATCGAAGAACGCGGCGACCTCGGTGGGCGTGTGCGTCGAAGGCGTAGGGCCGGAGGCGGGCGCGGCTTCATTCTCGGCCTGCCGGACGACGAAGCGTTTGAACTCGGTCGTCTGTCCGAAGTGATCCACCGCACGAAAGTGGATGCCGTTGGAACCCATGTCGAGCGGCACGCTGACCGCGAATGCGCCAGAGTCCGCGGCAGCGCCCACGGCGTCGCCGTCCACGGTGACGATCGTCGGCGTCGAGTCGTGCCAGTGCCCGCGCACGGTGAGCGTGCTGGTCGTCACGGTGCGAGGGGTGGCTTCGGACAGGGAGTCCACCGTCAGCACGGGCGCGAAGTTGTCGCGAATCACCGTTCGTAGCGAATCGCACGCGTAACCGGCGCGGTTGCGCGCACGGATGACGAACTCGTTGCGGCCTTGATTGGGCACGGTGGCGGCATAGTTCCAAAGCAATCCCGCCGCGTCCTGCCCCGCGAAAGAGGCCGGCATCCCGTTCACGAGCGCGGAATCCAGCACCGTCTGGTCGTTGGTTCGGAACCGAATCGTCGTGGTGTCCTGCTGCGTCATGAACGACTGCTGCGGGGTGAGCACGGCCAGTTCGGGCTGCGTCGCATCGGTCGCGATGAACCGGACCATCGCCTGGTCGCCGGGATTACCGTACAGCCGCACCATGAGCGCAGTCGTCGTGTTGGGAAGCGACACCTGCTGCACGTACTCGCCCACGTTGCCGTTGACCGAACCCGAGCTCACGACCAGCGTGCCGTCGAGATATACCTTCACGCCGCTGCAGCGCAGCGTGCCGTCCGCGAGGCCGTTCGTGACCAGCAGGTGGTAGGGGCCGAGATCGCCGCTGCCTCTCTGGACTTGATCGGTGAACTCGGTGTAGTTGCCGCCCGGGGTGATCTCCTCGGGCAGTTCTCCCATGACGAACGTCTGGGGGCCGCGAAGGTCGTACGAGGGATCGGGCGTCTCGTACAGCGTGATGTCCGCGTAGCACCCGGCCGCACCGCTCACACCGATCACGAGCGTTGTGGCGGCTGTGGGGCGGATCACCTTCACGCAAGTCGGAATGCCGGTCCCGATGTCGGAAGCACTCATCACCTCTCGTCCGTTCACCTGCACGTAGGCGGCCGAAATGCGCCCCGTGTTCGTGCCGGTCGTGTCGCCGTTGCGAATACGCATCAGGTAGCGCTTGCCGCCCGCGAACGTGGGCAGCGAGTCCGGCGGCACGGTGAAGTAGGTCACACTGCCGCTCGAACCGCGCACGTAGCGGTGCGCCTGCCACACGAGCACCGTGTCCGGCCGGTTGAGCGCATACGTGCCTGTGGCGCGCGCAGGAGTCACGATTCCGGGCGAACCGTAGGCGCTCGGAGCGACAACCTGTGAGGTGCCCGGGCGTGCGCGCCCGGGCCGCGCGAACGGACCGACCCGAGCGGCCACCTGCCAGACGGCGAATAGCGTGACGACGAGCGTCACGACCAGTGCGCGCATCCTCATCGCACCACCACCAGTCGCGAACCGCGCACGTCGCGGCCCTGGTGAAGCCGGACGAAGTACCAGCCCGAGGCGAGCGCGAGCCCGGGCACGCGCTCGTCGTGTTCGCCGGCTTCCGTGGCGGCCAGAGGGATTCGTTTCACTCGCCGACCCGCCACGTCCATCACCTCGACCGACACAGGTGAGTCCACCGGCAGCGTGAAGCGGAGTTGCAGGGCGTCGCCCGACGCCACGTATCGCGCGAATCGCAACGTGAAGGCTGGCGGCGCCGGTATGTGAGCCGTCTGGACAGGCAGGTAGAGTGGCCCGTCGGGCGTCTGCACCGCGAGGCGATATTCGATCACGGCTCCGGCAGTGAGCCCCGTGTCCTCGTACTCGAGCAGGCTGTCCACGTTCGCGCGCAACTCGGCCATGGCCGACCAGTCGGCCGGAGGCACACGGCGCTCAATGGTGATGGGTCGCGGCTCGACGGATACCGCACGCCAGCGCAAGTGCGCTTTGCGTGGTGTCACCGTGAGGCTCACGAATACCGGTAGTCCCTGTGTGCTGACGGCGCGGCCCGGGAGGATCGTGCCGCGCGCGGGCGCCGCGGCATCCGTCCACGTGAAGAATGCGCCGCCGCCGCCGTCGCCCGTCACCGCGGGGGCGAACTGGTCCCCCGGCCCCACGCATACGGGTTGTCCGAGCGGCCCCCACGGCAGCTCGCCCGCACTGTTCACGCGTGCCGCCCGAATGTCGGGCGAGCCACCGTGCGACTGCTCCCACGCCACGATCGCGCCACCTCTTCCGTCTGTGGCAATGGCAGGCGCGTACTGCTCGCCGGCCGCCGTGCTCACGAGCACGCCCGAATCCGGCCACGCAATGGCGCCGCCCGGCGTCAGCCGCTGCGCGCGCACGTCGCCCGCGTCAAGCGAGCGGTCGCACCAGGCGACGATCAGGTCTTCGCCCGCGCCCGGCGTCGCGACGGGCAAGAACTGGATGCCGGAGCCTCCCGCGACAACCACGCCCTCGGTCGAGAAGCCGGCGCGGCGCGCGAGGTCGCTGCCGAGCCGCACCGCCCGCACGTCCACGCCTGCGCCGTTCACGGCCTCCCACACCAGCCACGCTCCGCCGATACCATCCGCGGTGACGGATGGATTTCGCCGGGCGCCCTCGCCGCACGCAACGCACTGCTCGGCGTCGGCGACGCCAGTGCCGTCCACGTGGAGTGCCCGAATATCCGAATCACCGTTTCGCGCGTCTTGCCAGAATACGAACGCACCATTGGCACCGTCGGGCGCCACAGATGGTGAAGTCTGGTCGTGTGGCTCGTCGCATACGGCCACTCCTGCCAGATCCCACAGTTCCGAACCACTGCCCGAGATGCGCTGCGCACGAATATCCGCCGTCGCTCCGGAACGGTAGTCCTGCCATGCCACCACCACGCCACCGGCGCCATCCGGACAGAGGCTTGCGGCCAGTTGTGCGCCGGGCGCCGTCGACAGCGCCCGACCGCTTTCGGCCCAGCCCGTCGCGGGCTCCCCGGCAGCGGTCAGGTGCTGGATCCACAGATCCGCGTCGCCGGTGCGCGTGTCCGTCCACACGACGAAGGCTCCGCCTGCGTCATCCGAGGCGAAACTCGTCGTCACGTCCTGCATGGCGCCGATGCAGGTTCGCCCGGAGCCCGCGGCCCACTCGGGCACGATCACGCCAAGTGAATCCAGCCGCTGGGCACGCAGTTCGAGCATCGCCCCGGTCCGTGGGTCCGGGCAGGAAATCGAAACGCCCGCGACGCTGTCGGGAGTGGCCGAAGCGAAGGCGGGCGTGGCAAGAAACGAAGAGGCCAGTGCGAGGCCAAGGATGGGCGCGCGGCAGTTCATGTCACTCTCTCGAACGGGACAATGCGCCAGTAGAAAGAAGCCAGATCGCATCGTGACGTTCGGGGTATCACGATTAGACGAGCGCGCATCGTGTGTTGTCAACGCATTTCTATCAATATGCCTCAAGAGAGATTGTCGCAGGTCCTCGTCGGAGGAGAGGGCGACATCTCCTCTCGTGCTCGAGCGAAGTGCTGAGGAGGAAGCAACTGCCGTCCTTGTAGGGACCTCTTGTCCCGCTGTTCCGGCAACGCGTCGTGACTGGTGTACTCTGCCCGTCCCCCGAAGGCGATCACTTCCTCTTCCGATCTCTTCGACCATGGCCGCTTCGACACCCTCGGATCCCGAGCGCCACCAGCGCGTGAAGGCGGTGTTCCTCGCCGCGCTCGCGGTGGACGACGCCGCGCGCGACGCGTTCCTCGCCGAGCGCTGCGCGGGCGACGACCTGCTGCGCGCCGAGGTCGAGGCGCTGCTGCGGGCGAACGCCGGTGGCGGTCCCACGCTCGACGCCGGGTTCGAGCTGCGCGCGGCGATCGAGGACCTGCGCGAGGAGCCGCTGCCCGAGCGCATCGGGCCGTACCGCCCGGTGCGGCTGCTCGGGCGCGGCGGCATGGGCGAAGTCTGGCTCGCGACGCGCGAAGGCGACGCCAGCGGCGCGCGCTTCGCGGTCAAGCGCATCGCGGCGCAGTCGCTGAACGCCGAGGGGCGCGCGCGGTTCCGGCGCGAGGCCGCGATCCTCGCGCGGCTCGATCATGCCGGCATCGCGCGCGTGCTCGAGACGGGCGAGGCGGGCGAGGGCCGCGCGGCGTTGCCGTGGATCGCCATGGAGTACGTGGACGGCGTGCCGCTCGGGCGCTGGGCGGCCGATTCGTCGCCGTCGCTGCACGACCGCCTCGAGATGCTCGCGCGTGTCGCCGACGCCGTGCAGCACGCGCACGCGCAGGGCGTGGTGCACCGCGACCTGAAGCCCGAGAACATCCTGGTCACGAGCGCGGGCGAACCCAAGGTGCTCGACTTCGGTGTCGCGCGGCTGGTCGAGGGCGACGAGCGCCCGACCGAGCGCATGACGCGCACGGGCTACCTCGTGGGCACGCCGCAGTACATGAGCCCGGAGCAGGTGCAGGCCGAGCCCGCGGGCGTGGGGCCGGCGTCCGACGTGTACGCGCTGGGCGTGATCGGCTACGAACTGCTCGCCGGGCGCGTGCCGTACGAGGCGTCGCGCGTGTCGTTGCACCGCGCCGTGGTCGCGATCCTCACGGTGGAGCCGCCCGCGCTGGGCACGTTGTCGCGCGAGCTGGGCGGTCCGGCCGAGCGCGTGATCGCGCAGGCGATCCGCAAGAACCCGGCGGAGCGCTACACGAACGCGGGCGAGTTCGCGGCGGACCTGCGGCGGCTGCTCGCCGGCCGCACCGTCAGCGCGCGCGGCCCCGGACTCGCGCGGCGGCTCGCGCGCTGGGCGCGGCGGCGCCGGGTGATCGCCACGGTGGCCGCCGGGCTGATCGCGACGGCCGGGCTCTGGGGCGTGTGGATGTGGGGGCGCCACGGCGGCCTGTCGGCAAGCGAGGTGGACGCGCGCTACCAGCGTGCGGTGGAGCAGATGGGGCAGGGCTACCCGCTCATCCACAGTATCCCGCGCACGCCGGAGCACGTCGCGCAGGGCGCCGCCCTCATGGAGCGCGCCCTCGACCAGGTGCGCGACCTGCCGCCGCGCAGCTACTCGAACCGGCTTCGGCACGCGCTCGAATTGTTCATCGGCACCGCGCGGATCGTGCAGGCGGAATGGAGCTGGGACCTGTCCACGTTCGACGACGCGCACGAGCACTTCAAGCGCGCATGCCAGATCGCGATCGCCGACACCGCGTGGCGGCGCGACATGCCCGACGGCATGCCTCCCACGCTGATGGGAGATCTCGACCCGGTGAACGCCGTGTCGCTGCTCGCGGGAGCCGGCATGCAGCAGGGGCTGGTGCGGGGCGAACCCCACGCGCTGCGCGAGGCGCTGCTCATGCGCGAGCGCGCCATGCAGATGACGTGTGCCGCGCACGGTGTGCCGGAGCCGCCGATGGCGGGCCGCCCGCTCGTGCAGAACGAACCGTGGGTGTTCCGCTACAACGACCTGTCGGACTCGTGGGTCGCGCTCGCGGAGTTCTCGGGGGCCGAGCCGGCGGCACGGCAGGCGCTCGCCTACACGGACTCGGCGTGGGCGCGGCGCGCGGCGCTGCAGGCGAACGACTCGGCGCTCGGCTCCGTGGTGATCCTGCGCGGCCGTGCATTCCTCGCGCTCGGGACCGCGCGTCGCGATCCGGCACTGCTCGACAGCGCCGCCGTCTACGCCCGGCGCAGCCTGGTGTTCCGCGGCCCCGAGCGGCCCGTGGCCTGGGCCGAAACGCAGCGCCTGCTCGGGCAGATCGCGCTCGCCCGAGCCGGACTGGCGCCCGCGGGTGCGCGCATGCCGTTCGTCGAGCAGGCGGCCGGTGCCGCGCACCGCGCCGTGGCGGCGTTGCGCGACAGTGCCTACGCGCACGATCTGGCCGCGAGCCGCACGCTGCTCATGGAGGCGCTCGTGGCGCGCGCTCGGGCCGAACGGTCGGCGGCATGCCTCGACAGCGTGGAGATCCTGCTGGAGGCGAACGCGCAGGTGTTCAGTCCCGCGCTCACGCCGCGCGCGTGGCGGCTCGAGCAGCTCGTGCGGGCGCGGCGCGAAGTCGCGCGCTTCGAACTGGCGCCGGCACCCGACGTGCGCGCCAATGCGCTCGACCTGCTGACCCGCGTGCGCGACCTGAGCGCGATGAACGAGGACTCATTGGTCCTGCGCCGCGCGGATGCCGAGCTGGCGGCGCTGCGATCGAAATGACGAACCGGCGCCCGCCCTTCGTGGGGCGGACGCCGGTCGCGTGCTGCCGGGTGACGCCTGCCGCTACGGCTTCGGCGTGCCGCCCGTGCCGGGCTTCACCGGCTTCGCCGGGATCGGCTTCGTCGCGGGCCGGCGCACGGCCTTCTTCGGCTGCACCGGCGTGGCGCCTTCGAGCTGCAGGTCGCCTTCCTGGCGCTCACCCTTGATGTCGCGGCCGTCGGGATCCACGAACACCATCTCGACGCGGCGGTTGAGCGCGAACCCGCGCGTGTCCTTCTCTTCCGCGTACAGGTCGCCCTTGCCCTTGTAGTCGGTCGAGATGCGCGTGGAGTCGATGCCGAGCTCGAGGAACACGGCGCGTGCGGCGTTCACGCGGCGCTGCGACAGCCGCATGTTGTACTCGACGCTCGCGCGCGAGTCGGTGTGGCCCTCGAGACGCACCTTGATGCTCGGGTACTTCCGGAGCAGGGCGGCGATGCCTTCGATCACCCGGCGCGAGTCCGCCGAGATGTAGTGCTTGTCGAGCGCGAAGTGCACGTTGCGCGGGATGCGCAGTTCTTCCCGCGTCGGGACCTGCGGCTTCGGCGTTTCGACGACCACCGGCTTGGGCGCGACGGGCTCCGGCTTGACGTTGCACACCTCTTCCAGTGCGCGTGCTTCCGTCGCGAGCTGCCGGGCGGTGGCGAGGTGCGGCGAGGAGTGGCAGTCGCCCATGTCCACCTGCTCGTTGCCGGCCCACGCGAGCTGCACTTCCATGCGCGCGATCTGGACCTCGGCGCACTTGAAGCCCGGGTGGCGCTTGAGCCGCTGCAGCTCGGTCCAGAGTTCCGGCATCACCCTCATGCTGCCGGGCACGCTGTCGGCCGCGACCGGCACGGACTCGTGCGTGACGGGTGCGACGCCCGCTTCGATCTCGCGGACGATCGCCAGCGCGCGCCGGTAAGCGCCTTCGGCGAAGCCCGTGCGGTCGTCGTCGGTGTACTCGGTGCGCGCGGCGTCGAGCCAGGCTTCGGCGAACGCCTGCCGCCAGGGCTGCGGGCCGTGCACCTGCACGGCAGCCTGCAGCGCCGTGCGTGCACCGTCGATCGCGCCGAGATCGGCCGCGATCACTTCGTCGGACATGCGCTGGTGGAGCGGGTGCAGCGTGTCGGGGAGCGCGGCCGAGCCCGCGGCGGCGAACGCCGCCACGGGAAGCGCCGCGAGGAACGCGAGAGCGAACAGCGGACGGATCAGCGTGTGCATGCGGTTCACTTCGCATCCCCTCCCTTCGCGAGAGCGCCGAAGAGCGTCTCGTCGAACTTCCAGCCGAAGCCCACGTACGGACCGGCGTCGGTCACGTCGGCGGCGGCGAGGCCGGCCGAGCGGAACCCGAACACGTTCCAGCCCACGCTGCCGCGCAGGTTCTTCGCGAGCACGCGGCCCAGTTCGACGCCGAGACCGAACTGCTTTTCGTCGAAGTGATTCGAGGTCAACGCGCGCGCGGCGAGGCCCGCGTCCCACGGCGGTGAGAACTGCCACCGTGCGCGTGCCGCGGCCAGCTGCACCGCGGTGTGCGCCTTGAAGTCGTCCTGCCTGCTCACCATCCAGCGCGCGGCGAGCTGGCCGTCGAGCGCCAGCTTGCGGTGCGCCTGCCACGCCGCGTGGCCGGACGCGATGTGCTCGTGCACGTAGTCGCCGGTCAGCGTCGGGTGACGGCGCGCCACTTCCCAGCGCGCGAGCGCGTCGAAGCGGTCGTCGTCGGTGCGGCGGTACGCGAGTCCGAAGCGGGCGCGCATTTCGTCGTCCGTCGAGGTCTCGGTCCACTGCGCGCGGCCGAGCGCGGTGAAGTCGCGCGAAAGCTTGCGCGCCACACCGCCGGTCGCGAACCAGTAGTCCGTGCCGCCCGTGTTGCGCAGTTCGACGCGCGCCGTGCCCTTCCACAGCGGATCGCGCGTGTACTCGGCGCCGAGCGCGGCCGACGTGGCCTCGCCCGTGCCGCCGCGGATCGCGGTGAGGCGTTCGAACGCGCCGTCGAGGAACAGGCCCTTCTGCACCGCCCAGCGGTGGCGCAGGCCGATCGCGGCCACGGCGTCGCGGCCCGCGAACGCGTCGCGCGCCCGGTACTCGCCGTACACGTCGCGGGTGTTCTCGCCGGTGAAGCCGAACACGGTGCTCGCCTGCTGCTGCGCCGCGTTCATGGCGAACGGTCCCGCGAACGAGGCGATGTTCTCGTGCCGCAGGTAAGCGCGCACGCCCTGCACCAGCGGCAGGTCGGCGCCGACCGCGCCGCGGCGCTGCTCGGTCACATCGAGGTCCTGCTCGAACTCGCCGAACGCCGTGGCCTTGCGCAGGCGCGGGAACGACGCGGTCAACCGGCCGCGCAGGCTGCGGGTCTCGGCCGGCGTGGCGCCGCTGGTCGCGGCGCTCGCCGGGCTGGTGGTTTCTTCGGCGCCGCGGAACGCGACTTCGGCGTTCAGGTGCGCGCCGAGCGCCTTCGCGAGACCGGCCTCGACGCCCTGGCGCTGGCCGTCGTTCGTGAGCTCGCGCGTGCGCAGTGCGGTCGCGAACGCGCTCGCCGTCTTGCCGAGCGGCACGCGCGCCGTACCGCCGAGTTCCTCGCGGCCCGGTTCGACGCCGGCGCTGGCGTTGTCGAAGCCCGCGTCGGTGCGCAGCGCCCACGCACGCAGCGTGGCGCCGCTCCTCTGCGCGGTGAGTTCGGCGCGCTTCGCGTCGTGGTTCGCACGGTCGAGCCCGCCGCGCGCCGAATCGGTGCGGGCGAACTCGGCGACCAGCGACACGCCGGGCGCCAGCGCCAGCGTGGCGTCCACGCTGGCGAGGTCGCGCGCGTGCGCCGGATCGTCGTCGCGCGTGAAGTTGCCGCCCACGTGCAGGCGGCCCACGCCGAGCGCGGCGCGGCCACCGGCGAGCCAGAACGCGTCGCCGGTCGTCTCGGTCTCGTACGTCACGCGGATGCTGACGGGATTCAGGTCGGCGTCCACGCTCGGCACCGGGCGGCGGAACAGCAGCCGGCCGGTGTAGGCCTCGACGGTGTAGTCCACGAACCGCGTCATGCTGCGCCGCGACAGGATGCGCGAGGGCTGGCTGCGGTCGCGCGTCACGAGTTCGACGCGTTCGCTGTTCATGACCGCGTCCGCACGCGTGAGCGCGTACGGGCCCGAGATGCCGAGCCCGGCGATCTCGTCCACCTGCTGGTGCGAGGTGCCCTGCGAGGCGAAGCCCGACACTTCGAGCGCGCCCGCGGCGAGCTTGCCCTGCGCGCCGTTCACGCTGCGGTCGAACGCGCCGAGCTGGCGGCCCGCGTCACGCGGCGTCGTGAGGTCGCCGAACAGGGCGTACGACGATCCGCGGTCGAGCCGCGCGTACAGGCGGCTGCGCGAGCGGGCGCCGAACTCGGTGAGCGACGCGTCGCCCCAGACGTCGTAGCCGTCGTCGGGACGGATGTCGCGCATGAACCGGCGGTCCGGATCGGCTTCGGTGTCGTAGCGCAGCGTGAGGTCGCCGAGCGTGCCCATGCGGCCGGTGCCGAACAGCGCACCGCGCGCGGCGCCGCGCACCTTGCCGCTGTCGGAATCCGCCGACACGTCGCCGAGCGCGTCCATGAAGCGGTCGCGCCCGTAGCCGCCCAGTTCGCGGTCGGACTTGTTGCGCAGGTCGAGGCGGCCTTCGAGCACGCCCGTCAGCTGGAACGGCCGCGCCGCGCCCGCGATGCGCACGTGTGCGGTGTCCACCGCGCCGTCGGCGTTGCGGACGCGCACGGTGATCGTCTGCGGACCGCCCACCGCCGCGCTGCCGGCGCCGGCGCCGTCGGCGGCGAGGATCGTGACCATGCCGGACGCGTCGTCGTGCGACACGCCGCCGGCCAGCGCGGCTTCGGCCGCACCGGCGGAGCCGCGCGCCACGTTCACCTCGCGCTGCGTGCCGTCGGCGTTCGACGTGGTGGTGACGAGCGCGAGCCCGCCCACCTCGCCGCGCTCGCGACGCGCCTTCACTTCGGCGAGCACCGCGGGATCGTGCGACACCTCGGCGAAGTTCACGTGGAACAGTTCGCCCTTGTACAGGTCCACGAACTGCGACAGCGGATCACCCGCGTGGCGCGTGTTCGCGGCCGAGAGCTTCGCCCCCGCGGGCAGCGTGGTCGCGTCCACGCGCAGCACGTGCGTGCGCGGGCGGACGTTCGCGAAGTGGAACTTGCCCTCGACGTCGGTCAGCACCGACGTGCCGTCCTCGAGGTACAGCCGCACCCCGGGAATGCCGAGTTCTTCGTGGCCCTGCGTGCCGTCGTGTTCGCAGTCGCAGTCCACGAAGATCTTGCCGGCGATGATGCCTTCGTCGCCGAACACGCCGGCACGGACTTCGACCGCGGCCGACGAAGGCGGCGAGGTCTGGCCGCGCTGCACCGACTGCGCCACGGCCACGTTGAGGTTGCGGCCCATGTTCGCGCCCGCGCCCACCGCGACGCGGTAGCGCAGCGTGAGCGAGGACGCCGCGTCGAGATGGCCGACCGCGAACGCCAGTTGCGCGCCGGGCGCGCCCGCGGGATCGGCGATCTCGCGGCCGTCCACGAGCGCCGAGCCGGGCAGGTACACGAAGCCGGCCGGCAGGCGGTCGTTCACGACCAGGTCCTCGACCGGCACGTTGCCGTCGTTGCGCACCTGGACCGCGTACGAGACGACGTCGCCCAGCTGCACCTGCGACGGGCTCGCGGTCTTGTCCACGGCGAGCAGCGCGAGGTATTCCACCGGGCCGCGGTCGAGCGCGCGGTTGTTGGTGGGATTGTCGTCGCCGCTCGTGCTCACGACGACCGAGTTCACGGCCTCGGGCACCGCCGCGGCCGAGATCGTGGCGACGAACGAGAACTTGGCGCTGTCGCCGGGGGCGAGGTTCGCGGAGTAGTTGCCGCTCACGAAGTGACCGAACGAGGCGACCGTCCAGCCGGCGTCGCCTTCCACGGTGCGCAGGTAGCCGACGCCCGCGGGCAGCGTGTCAAGCACGGTGGTGGCGGTGAACGTCGGGCCGTTGCCGACGTTGCGCACGGTGATCGTGTACGTGGTCGTGCCGTCCACCGCGAGCGCGCCCGCGTGACGCTTGAACACCGCGAGGTCGGGCAGCGCGTTGACCGGTGCGGTGTCGGAATCGCGGTCGTTGCCCGGGTTCAAGTCCCCGGGCGTGGTGACTGTGGCCCAGTTGGTGACCGACGGCACCGCCTGCGCGGTCGGACGGATGTTGACGAGGAAGAACTTCGTGTCGTTCGCCGCGATCGCGGTCGTGTGCGTCGCGGTCACGACCTGTCCGGCCACCGCGAACGCCCAGCCCGTGCCGTTCGCGGACTGGAACGTGACGCCGGCCGGGAGCGTGTCGCGCACGACGGTGGCGCCGGTCGTGGCCACGGTGCCGACGTTGCGCACCTCGATGCGCCAGTTCGTGAGGATGCCGGGCGTGAACGTGCCCGGGTGGGTCTTGTCCACGAGCAGGTCGGGCGAGCCCGAGACCGGCGTGGGATCCACGTCGCGGTTGTCCTCGGGCGTAACGTCGCCGCCGCCGGCGACGACCGCGGCGTTCACCACGCCGGGCACCGCGGACTGCGCGACCGCCACGACCACGTCGAACTTCGCGCTGTCGCCCACGGCGATCACGGCGTTCGTGGTCGCGGTCACGATCGCGCCCGCGGCGCCGATCGTGAAGCCCGCGCCCGACGCGCTCGTGAACGTGAGGCCCGCGGGCAGCGTGTCGCGCACGGTGATGGCGCCCGCCGTGGGCAGCGTGCCCACGTTCGTGACGACCATGGTGTAGGTGCCCGAGCCGGGCGCCACGAACGGCTGCGTGTGGCGCTTGTCCATCACCAGGTTCGGCGCGCCGAGCACCGGCACCGTGTCGGTGTCGCGGTTGTTGTCGGGCGTGACGTCGCCGCCGTCGGTCACCGCGGCGACGTTCGTCACCTGCGGGTACGCGGCCGCCTGCACGTTCACGGTGAGCGTGAACGCGCTGCTCGCGCCGGGCGCGAGCACGCCGGCGTGCGCCGCGAGCACCACGCCGTTCGTGTGCGAGAACGTCCAGCCGGCGCCGGTGCCGCTCACGTACGCGACGCCCGCGGGCAGCGTGTCGTGCACGGTGAACGTGCCGATCGTCGGGCCCTGCCCGGCGTTGCGCACGGTCACGGACCACACGCCGTCGCCGCCGATCGTGTACGAACCGGTGTGCGACTTGTCGAGCGTGAGGTCGGGCAGCAGGTTGACCGAAGCCGGATCGGCGTCGCGGTCGTTCGAAGGATCGGAATCACCGGGCACGTTCACGGCCGCCACGTTGGTGAGCGTGGTGGCGACGTCGTTCGCGAGGTGCACGTTGAGCGTGAACAGGCTGCTGGCGCCGGGCGCCAGCGTGCCGCCGTACGTCGCGGTCACGACCTGCCCGGCCGCCACGTAGCTCCACGCCGGGTTGGTCGCGCTCACGAACGACACGCCGGTGGGCAGCGTGTCGCGCACGACGGGCTGCACGGCGTCGGCGTTGCCGACGTTCTGCACGAACACGCGCCAGTTCGCGTCGGACCCGGCGGTGAACGTGCCGGTGTGCGACTTGTCGAGCGCCATGTCGGGCTGGCCGAGCACGGCGGTCGGGTCTTCGTCGCGGTTGTCGAGCGGCGTGTCGTCACCGCCGCCTTCGACGGTGGCCACGTTCGTCACGCTCGGGTACGCCGCCGGGAACACGTTCACGGTGAAGCTGAACGACGAGTTGCCGCCGGCCGGGATGGCCGCGTTCGTGGTCGCGGTCACCACGCCCGCGGCGTGCGAAATCGTCCAGGTGGGTGACGGCAGCGCCGCCGCGTACGTGAGGCCCGCGGGCAGCGTGTCGCGCACGGTGATCGTGCCGGTGCTCGGGATGTTGCCGGCGTTGTGCACGGCGATCGTGTAGTCGCCGGTGGCGCCGGACTGCCACGGCGTCGTCGCGTGGCTCTTGTCCACGGTGAGGTTCACGAGCCCGGTGACGGGCACCGTGTCGGTGTCGCGGTTGTTGTCGGGGTTCAAGTCGGTCGGGTTGACCACGACCGCCGCGTTCGTGACCTGCGGGTAGGCGGCGGCGTTCACCGCGACCGTGACCGAGAACGAGCGCTGCTCACCCGGCGGGATCGTGGGGCCGTAGCGCGCGACCACCTGCCCGGCCGAGTGCGTGACCAGCCAGCCTTCGCCGAACCCGCTCACGAACGTCGTGCCCGCGGGCAGCGTGTCCACGACCGTCGTGGTGCCGAGGCTCGAGGCCGGGCCGAGGTTCGACACGGTGAACGTCCACACCGCGTCGTTGCCCACGCGGAACGTGCCGGTGTGCGACTTGTCGAGCGCGAGGTCGGTCTGCGCCGCGATCGGCACGGTGTCCGAGTCGCGGTCGTTGCCGGGGTTCGGGTCGCCGGCCGTGCTCGCGGTGGCGAAGTTCGTCACCTCGGGCACGGCCTGCTCGAACACCAGCGCGTCCACGGTGAAGCTGGTCGCGGCCGCGACCACGAGCGGTGCGTCGTAGGTGGCGGTGAGGATCGTGCTGTCGGGGCTCGTGGCGAACGACCAGTGGCGGTCGTTCGAGGCGGCGCCGACCACGCGCATGCCCGCGGGCATGGTGTCGCGCACGACCACGTCGCCCGAGGTGGCGAGGTTGCCGACGTTGGTCACGGCGAGCGTCCACGTGCCGACCGTGCCCAGCGTGAACGTGGCGCCCGCGTGCGACTTGTCGAGCGCGAGGTCGGGATACGCGGCGATCACCGCGGCGGTGTCGCGCTTGCTGTTGTTGCCCGCGCCGATGCGCAGCGGATCGTCCGCGTCGCCCTGGTCGTCGCCGCGCAGAGCGAGCGCGCGATTGAGCAGCACGCCGGTCGCGGCGGGCGACAGCGAGCCGGCGAGTTCGAACGTGGCCGTGCCGCCGGGCGGCAGGTCCACGGTCGCGCGGAACACCTGCCCGGTCACGTTGGTGCCGAGGATCGTGCCGCCGACGTGCGACGAGCCGGCGAGCGTCACGTTCGACACCCGCGCGTCCACGGTGTCGAGCACGACCGCGGCGTAGACCGAGTCGGGGCCGTTGTTGCGCGCCACGAGGGTCCAGCCGACGGTCTGGCCGGCGACGAACGGGTTCGGCGAGTGCGTCTTGGAGACCAGCTCGAGGTCGGCGTCGCGCACGATCACGTCGGTCTCGAGTTCGAGCGTCGCGCCCGGCACGTAGGCCCACGTGTCCATGCCGCGCACGTCGCCGAGGAAGCCCGACCAGCGGTGGCCGCCCGAGGAGCTGTTCTCGCCGGCCGGCGGCAGGCTCGCGGTGCCGCCCACCGGCACGTCGTTGTAGAACACCGTGAAGTCCGGCGCGCCGGCGCCGGTCTGGCGCTCGATCACGATGCCGTTCACGTTGTTCTCGGCGTCGATGTACGGGAAGTGGACTTCGCCGCCGAGCAGCGTGACCCGCGCCTTCACGTTGGAAGGATCGCCGGTCGGGTTCGCGCGGCGTCCCAGGCCGTCGAGTCCGTCCCACGCGATCGAGTTGAGCCCGACCGTCGCCACGCCGATCAGCGCGCGGTCCACCGGTCCGGTGAAGCTGCCGTCGGCGTCGAGATCGATGCGCACGACGTAGTTGCCCGTGCCGGTGGACTGGAACGAGAACGTGCCGCCGATGCCCGAGGCGGCCTGCCCGTCGGTGCCGTCCACGCCCACGAACCGGAAGTTGCTCACCGTGGCCACGAACGGCGCGGTCGCGAGCCACGTGGAGCCGGTCGGCGACGCGGCCGAAGCCGGCAGGTCGAGCGCCGGGGTGTTGAAGAAGATCTTGTGCGTGTAGTCGGTCGCGGTGTCGAGCGCGTCCGGGTCGTGCACGAGCGAGCCGCCGAGTTCGACCGAGTGGTAGAGCGGCAGGCCGTTCGCGCCCTTGAAGCCCTTGTTGTTCGCGAACAGGTTGAAGCCGAACGGCTGCGCGCCGTTGACGTCCACGCGGTAGCGGAAGCCGTCACGGGTCAGCAGCCAGATCTGGCTCGACAGAGACGCCGTCGGGCCGCCCATGTTCATCGCGAGGTTGTTGACGTACGCGCGGCCCGGCAGCGTGACGCCCGCGCCGTTGCGCACCGTGACGTCCCACGCGCACACGTAGCCCACGTTGCCGGCCTGGCTCCAGTTGTTGGCGACCGGCACCTGCGGCGGGTTCAGGTTGCTGGTGGAATCCGGGCTGACGAAGAACACTTCCCACACGCCGGCCTGCCCGGCCGCGACCGGGATCGCGAGGGGCGCGTAGCCGCCCGCGTTCGGGCGGGGCCCCGCGGCTTCCTGCGCGGCCGTGGCGATCTGGCCTGCGCCCGAGGTGGCCTGGAACGCCGCGCCGTCGGGGCGCCGCCAGCGAATGCGGCCCTGCGCCACGCCGCTCGCGCTCGAGCCCAGCAGCAACGTGTCGCCGGCATTCACGTACACGCGCACGATCGTCTTGCGGGCGAGCGTCGAGTTCTGGGTGAAATCGTTCCGGTATTCGAGGAACGGCCGGTAGCCCCCGCTCTGGACGAGTGAGGCGCTGCCTTCGGCGGCGGCGCGGCCCGGGGCGAACGCCAGAGCGGCCAGCGAGAGGGCACTACAAAGGAGGGAGGCCAGACGGGAGCGCAGCCGGCGGGCGGCAGGAGTCACGGGGGGATCCTCGTGGCGGCCGCGCCGGCGCACCCGCAGGGGGCAGGTGTGTCACGCGGTCACCGGGCAAAGTCGAACACCCGCCCGGGCGGGACGGCCCGGACGGCTCGATGGCAATCGTCCGCCGGCAGATTAGGCGGCCGGGTTCCGGGACCGCAACCATCAGGGCGCCTCGCGAGGGCGGTTCACCGGGCCGATCGGCCCGGTGGACATCGTTTCCCGGCGGGGCGAGGATGCCCGAGTCCATGTGTCGCGCACCCCTGACCCGCGCGGCGAGGGAGAGAGAAGAGAGAGCCATGAAACCCATTACCGAGATTGCGAAGAAGCTCGACATTGATCCGGCTCACCTCGAGCCGTATGGCCATTACAAGGCGAAGATTTCGTTGAAGGCGTTCACCGGCAAGCCGCGTCGAGGCAAGCTGGTGCTCGTGTCGGCCATCACGCCGACGCCGGCCGGCGAGGGCAAGACCACGACCACGGTCGGCCTCGTGCAGGGCCTGGCGAAGATCGGCGTGAACGCCGTGGCCGCGCTGCGCGAGCCCTCGCTCGGGCCCGTGTTCGGCATGAAGGGCGGCGGTGCCGGCGGCGGCGCGTCCGAGATCGTGCCGATGATGGACATCAACATGCACTTCAACGGCGACTTCCACGCCGTTTCGGCCGCGCACAACCTGCTCGCGGCCATGGTGGACAACCACCTGCACCACGGCAACGCACTGGGGATCGATTCGCGCCGCGTCACGTGGAAGCGCGTCGTGGACATGAACGACCGCGCGCTGCGCGACATCATCATCGGGCTCGGTGGCCGCACCGAGGGCATCCCGCGCGAGAGCGGCTTCGACATCACCGCGGCGTCCGAGGTGATGGCGGTGCTCTGCCTCGCCGACGGCATCCAGGACCTCAAGGTCCGTCTCGGCCGCATCGTGATCGGCTATCGGACCGACGGCACGCCGGTGACGGCGAAGGACCTCGGCGCCGTGGGCGCCATGGCCGCGCTGCTCAAGGAAGCCGTGAAGCCGAACCTCGTGCAGACGACCGAGGGCGTGCCCGCGTTCGTGCACGGCGGCCCGTTCGCGAACATCGCGCACGGCACCAACACGATCAACGCCACCAAGGCCGCGCTCGCGTACGCCGACATCGTGGTGACGGAAGCCGGCTTCGCGTTCGAGCTGGGCGCCGAGAAGTTCTTCGACATCAACTGCCGCTACGGCGGCTTCTCGCCCGCCTGCACCGTGCTCGTGGCCACGATCCGTGCGCTCAAGATGCACGGCGGCAAGCCGCTCGCCGAAGTCGGCCAGCCCGACGTGGCGGCGATGGTGAAGGGCTTCTCGAACATGGAGAAGCACCTCGAGAACATCAAGAAGTTCGGCCAGAAGTGCGTGGTGGCGATCAACCACTTCCCGACCGACTCCAAGGAAGAGATCGAGACGCTGCGGCTGCACTGCGAGGCGCTCGGCCTGAAGGCCGTGGTCGCCAAGACGTTCAGCGAAGGCGGCAAGGGCTGCACCGAACTGGCCGAAGTCGTGCGCGACCTGGTCGCCGCGACCGAACCCGCGTTCACGCCGCTGTACGACTGGAACGACTCGATCGAGAACAAGATCGCAACGATCGCGCGCGAGATGTACGGCGCCGTCGCCGTGGACTACACGGCGCGCGGCAAGCGCGACCGCATGCAGCTCGAGAAGGCCGGCTTCGGCAAGCTGCCCGTCTGCATCGCCAAGACGCAGCAGTCGCTGTCCGACAATCCCGCGCTGCTCGGCCGTCCGAAGGACTTCCTCGTCACGGTGCGCGAAATCCAGCTCGCCGCCGGCGCCGGGTTCATCGTCCCGATCACGGGCGAGATCATGCGCATGCCGGGCCTGCCCAAGGAATCGCTCGCCGAGAAGTTCGACCTGAACGACGACGGCGAGATCGTGTTCCAGCGGTAGTCCGCTTCACGCTTCACGACGTGCGAAGGGGCAGGTGGTCTCGAAGCCACCTGCCCCGTTCGCGTGTGCGGGTGAGGGACGCGGCTACCAGAACACCGCGAGACCGGTGCGGGCGGAGTAGGCGTACCAGTAGAGGGCGTTGCCTTCACCGGTCCTCTCGGTCGGCGCGTTGTTCCCGTGGGTGTCCTCGAACGAGTACTGCGCGCCCTGCCCGTACTGGGCGTGGATCGCGAACCGTCGCGACAGCGCGTACTCGACGCCGGCGAGCGCGACGAGCGCGATGCGCGTGCGGTTGTTGGTCGTGCCGGCTTCCTGTTCGTAGCTGCCGCTCGAGCGGAAGGCGAATCCCTGGTGGTCCACGTCGGCCCGAAACGCGGCGCCGACCCACGGCCGCAGCCGGCGTTCCGGCCAGGGGAACGTGAGCCGCGACAGCTGGACGCCGACGGCATACGCGTCGCTGTTGACGTTCACGGTGTACGGGGTCTCGAGTTCGCCGAACCTCGACCGGTAGTCCGTATGGTCGCGGTACTTCGTGCCCGACCAGTCGAGGCCGAACCGCCAGGCCGCGTGTTCGCCACTCTGGCGCCGCAGCGACAGCGTGGCACCGTCGAGGTCCCAGAGCCGCCCGCCCCAGACTTCGTACTCGAGCGCCTTGTTCGTCGCGGGCCGCCAGCTCTCGCCGTCCTGCGCGAGCGCGGCGGATGCGAACGCGGCGAGCAGCGCCGCGCACGCGAGGCTCGTGCATGCGTGCCGCATCACGGCGCTCACCAGAACACGCTGACGCCGGCACGGGCGCTTTCGCCCGAGAACGTCCATTCGGTGACCGGGCCCTCGCGGTGATAGACCACGTCCGGCGTACTGGAGTAGGTCTGTCGCTCGTCGTAGGTGTAGTTGCGCCGGCGCCAGCGCAGCGCCTGGCCGTACTGCGCGTGCAGGACGAATCGCTCGGTGGCGTTCCATTCGAGCCCGAACAGCGCGAGCGCGCCCGCGCCGGGGCCGCTGCTGTCGTCGGAATAGCTCTGCGTACCGGTCACCGTTCCGGCGTCGCGAAACACCGTTTCGTGCTCGCGGTGCGAGCCGCCCCAGCTGCCCTCGAGGCCGAGCCCGTACCACGGCCGCACCACGGCGTCGGGGGCGGGGAACCACAGCCGCGTGACGGAGAGCGTGTGGTTGTGCGTGGAGTTGTCGTCCTCGTCGTGCGCCGTCAGGGACGATCCCACGGTGTTGCGATCGTTCTCGTTCGAGGACTTCGAGTACGACGACGAGAACCCGAACCGCCACGCCGCGCCGGGGCTGGTCTGCCGGCGCAGCGAGATCGTGGCACCGTCGAAGGACGTGAGCGTGGCGTTGGCGAGCCCGAACTCGAACGCCCATGCGGGCGACTTCACGGGGCCGCCGGAGGCGGCGAAGGCGGAGCACGCGAGACCGGCGATCAGGCCGATCGTGAGCACGAGGGAAGTGCGGCGAACCATGGGCACTCCAGGCGCGCGAGGCGCGGGTGAGGGCGAACGGGGGAGTGTTCCCAGCGCGGGGGGAGCGCGGTGGCGAGACGGAGGCTACGCCCGCGTTCCCCGGCGCGCCAAGGTGCAACTACGTCGCCGTGTCGTCTGGGCTATGCTGCGGCCCGTTCGCGAGGATGGGCCAACCGGGGGCGGCGAAATGACTCTTTCCAGACCGAGCTGGGCCGGCGCGGCGCTGCGCGTGTTGATCGGCCTCGTGCTGATCGCCGTGGTCGCCGCGGTGGTCACGTGGGAGCGGCGCGTGGCGCCGCCGCCGGCCGCCGAGGCCCCAGCCCCGAACGAGCCGCTGGTGCTGCATGCCGCCGCGGCCGACACGGTCGCATCCGCCATCGCACTCACGTGGACGCCGGATCCGCGTGCCGACGAGTACGAGATCGAAGTGCTCGACTCCGCGCTCACCGTGCTGGTCACGCTCGGGCCGGTGAAGTCGCCCGAACTGGCGCTGGAGCGCGTGATGGTGCCGGGTGCGGCCGCGGGTGCGAACGTGTGGTGCCGGGTCGTCGCGCTGCGCGGCGGCGAACGGCTGGCGGAGTCCGCGAAGCTCGCGACCGTGCTGCGCTGAGCGTCAGCGCGCGGCCGGGTCGGGCTTCGGCGCGGCCACGAGCGCGTCGTACTTCCAGCCGCTCGCTTCGGCGCGTTCGAACTCGGCGTCGAGCCACTCGGCCATCTGCTCGAGCGCTTCGTCCACTTCGGTCTCGGCGGCCCCGGCGGGAATGGCGAGCAACGCGTCGAGCGTGCGCCACCACGCCAGCCGCGCGTGGTCCTCGGCGCGGAACCACTGCACGCCGTCGCTCTCGTGCACGCCGATCAACCAGCGCACGTCTTCGTCGTCGCGCCACGGTTCGCACGGCTCGTGGCCCGGCGCCCACTCCGCGTGGGCGAGCGACGCGCGCACGCGCGCGGCGTGACGCCAGCGGTCCTCGGCGCTTTCACCCAGTTCGCGGAACGCGAGCGCTTCGTACATGCCGCGCTTGAGTCGCAGCGCGTCGAACAGCCGTCGCGCCGCCGTGCCGACCTGCGGCACGCCGCCGGCGGCGTGCCCGAGCGCGCGCGCGGCCACGAGCGTGGTCGCGAGCACCCAGGGCAGCGCCTGCTCCGGTGCGGTGTTCGCCGCTTCGAGCGGCGCCAGCGGCAGCACGGCGCGCGCGTTCGGGTCGTCGGCCCAGTCGCTCGCGGCGCAGCGTTCGCTCACGCGCAGCAGCGCCGCGAACTCGCGGCCCGCTTCGGCGACCGCTTCGGCCTCGGCGCCGGCCCATTCGTTCGCTTCGAGCCGCGCAAGCGTGGCCGACGGGCCGGTCACGAAGAACCGTGCGCGTTCGAGCAGCGCCTGCACGCGCTGTTCGAACTCCGCGCGCATGCGCGCGGGATCGTCGCCGTGGAACTCGGGCTTCACGCCGTGGCGGGCGTGGTGCCCGTGCACGAGCCCGAGCGCTTCGGGCACGGCGGCCATGGCGAGATGCACCGGCGCCAGCTCGTGCTCGAGCATGCGTTCGTCGAGGCTCGGCGTGCCCTGGCCCTGCAGCGCGTTGCACAGCTCGCTCCACGGCCGGCCGTCCTCGTGCACTTCGCGCCAGTCGAGCAGCACGCGCGAGCCGTACGCGCCCAGCTCCACGCGCAGGCCGCGATCCACGAGGTCGCGCGTGCGGTACAGGAACTCGAGCCCGGACACGAGGTCGCGGCAGCGCACGTAGGGCGCGCGGTGCGGATCGAACCCGAACGCCTGCGCGAACGCCTGGTGCACGAGCGGGCGCGAACCGTCGGCGCGCTTCTCGGCGTACGACGCCGACGTGCGCAGCCAACCGTGCGCTTCGGCGTACTTGTTGTGGTAGAGCACCACCGCGCGCGTGTCGCCGTTGCGGTTCGAGTACGCGTAGACGTCCTCGTTCACGCCGCCGTGATCGTTCCAGCAGTCGTAGAGCCGGAACTCGCTCGCGCCCGAGAACAGCCAGCGCAGGTGCAGCAGCGGCGAGATGCGGCGCCAGTGCTCGGCCACGAGGCCGTCGTCCGGCGTCTCGACGCGCTGCGCGCGGCGGAACTCCATGCCGTACTTCTCTTCGAAGCCCTCGATCTGGCCGTGCCCGATCATGGGCAGGCCGGGCAGCGTGGCGAGCAGCGTGCACGTGCCGAAGTACTTCTCGCCGCGCCCGAACTGGTCCACCGCGGTGCGCTCGTCGGGGTTGTTCATGAAGTTGACGTAGCGCTGCAGGATCTCGGGGTCGAACTCGAGCGTGTTCTTGATCACGCTGCGGTAGTTCGCGTTCTGTTCGTCGCGCAGCATGTTCATGAACGCGCTGTTGTACACGCGGTGCATGCCGAGCGTGCGGACGAAGTAGCCTTCCATGAGCCAGAACGCTTCGGCGAGCAGCAGCGTACCGGGCGCCTCGCGCGCTACGCGGTCCACCACCTCGCGCCAGAACTCGTTCGGCATCGCGGCGTCGAACGCGGCGCGCGGCATGCCGTGCTCGGCGCGCGAGGGAATCGCGCCGCCGCTGCCGGGCTCGGGATACCAGAGCCGCTGCACGTGGCGCTTGGCCAGCGTCATGGCGGCGTCGAAACGGATGATCGGGAACCGGCGCGCCACGTCGAGGATCGTGCGGATGACCTGCTCGCGCGCGGCCGGGTTCAGGTAGTCCAGCTGGGCCGTGTCGTTCCACGGGAAGCTGGTGCCGTCGTTGCCGTGGTAGACGTAGCGCGTCTCGCCGGTGGCGCGGTCCACGCGCCGGAACACGACGGCCGCGTCGGTGCGGTCGTAGTAGTGGTCGTCCACCTTGAGCTCGACGCGCGAGTCGCTCGACAGGTCGGGCCCGTGGAACGTGTACGACGGGTACGGGCTGTACGGCAGCGCGAGGAACCACTCGGGGTGCTCGACCACCCAGCGCGAGTCGAGCCCCATGTGGTTCGGCACCATGTCCGACGCGAGCCGGATGCCGCGCGCGGCGGCGCGGTCGCGCAGGTTGCGGTACGCCTCTTCGCCGCCCAGGTCGTGGGCGATGGTGTAGTCGCGCAGCGAGTACGCGGACGCCGCCGCGTCGGGATTGCCGCAGAGCTGCTTGATGCGCTGCGACGCGGGGCTGCGTTCCCACAGGCCGATCAGCCACAGGCCGGTCACGCCGAACGCGGCGAGCCGGTCGAGCTCGGAGTCCGGGATCTCGTCGAGCCGCGTGACGGCGCGGCCGTGCTCGCGCGCGAGCTGGTCGAGCCACACGTACGTGCTCTTGGCGATCAGCACGGTGCGCGGCATCCAGTGCTCGTCCGGGCTGAACGCCTCGTACTCCACGTCGCGCGCGCCGTACTGCGGCACCGCGCCGGGGCCGGAGTCGCCGCCGAAGTGCCCGTGGCGTTCCGCCATGCGGCGCGCGTGCAGCCGCGATTCGTACCAGCGCTGTTCTTCGCGCAGCACGTCGAGCGTGACGAGCAGCCGCACGAGCAGGTCGCCGAGCAGCCACGACCAGCGTTCGCGCACGTACTCGATCTGGTCGAACAGCGAGTTCGGCGCGGCGAGCACGGGCGCGCGCAGGAAGTCCACGAAGTTGCGCGCGTCGGGCCCGAAGCGCGGCCGCGTCTCGAAGTACTCGCGCATGAGCGCGGTGAGCCGCGCGTACGCGGTGCCGGCCACGAGCGCGCGGTCGTCGAACAGCTCGCGGTACGGCTCGCACGCGGGGTTCGCGTTGCCGAGCCACAGCATGAGCAGTTCCTCGAGCGCCACCGCGCGGTGCGGCAGGCCGTCGGTCTCGTCGGCCAGCCAGTCGCGCGCCGAGCGTTCGCCGACGTGCACGACGAGCGGCGGGAACTCCTCGCAGAACGCGAGCAGGGTGCGGTCGAGCGCGTCGCCGCCGAGCCGCGCGGCGAACCAGTCGAGCGCGTCGCGCCACACCCGCGGGTCGCACGAGTCGCGGAACCGGCGGGCGGCGAGGTGCATGGCCTCGTCGAGCAGCCCCATCGCGTAGATCTCGGCGGCCGAGGCGACCGGCTCGCCGCCGCGGGCGCGGGTCAGCGCCGCGGCGAGGCCGCGCGCGGCGACCGGCTGGTCGAGCACGGCGCGGCCGTCGGTCGCGAACAGCAGGCCGTCGAAACGGCAGCGTTCGCGCGCGGCGCGCGAGAGGTGGAACTCCCAGGGTCCGATGGGAAGCGGGTGCATGTGGCCGCATGATAGGCGAGGGCCCCTCGCGCACGCGAACGCGCGTTGACCCCGGCGGAGGCGGACGGCAGTCTGGCGGCATGCGCAACCTCGGAGCGGCGTTCGTGGTGCTCGTGCTCGCCTTCGCGTTCGTGCCCGCCGCGCGTGCGGCGGAACCGGCGGCCGCCGGGCGCGGCTTCCCAACGCCGGCCCGCTGGCGGAGCTGGGCGCCGGAGCTGCGGCGCGCCGATTCGCTGCTCTGGGCGTACCGCGCACCCGACGCCGCCGCGGCGGCGCGCGTGCTGTCGCAGCGTGCACGGGCCGAGCGGGCCGCGTGGCCGGAAATGGCCGCCGACCTGATCGGCGCGGCCTCGGAGGGATTGGCGGGCCACGGCGCCGAGGCCGAGCGGCTCGCGCGGTCGTCGTACGCGATCGCCCGGCGGCTCGGCGAGCGCGGCTACCAGCGGCGGGCGACGCGCTGGCTCGCGTTCGCGCTCGAGACGCAGGGCCGCGCGGCGGCGGCCGAGTCCACCTACCGCGCGTTGCTGCGTGCCGCGGTGCCGGCGCGCGACACCCTGCACATGGGCGCGGCGCACCTCGGGATGGGCTACGCCCGCCTGCAGCGCGGCGAGCTGCGCGCGGCGCGCACGCACTACGAGCGTGCGGTGCCGCTGCTGCGTGCCGCGCGCAATCCGGTGCTGCACGCCACGGCGCGGGTCGGGCTGGCGCGCACGCTGCACGGGCTCGGGGACTTCGACGCCGAGCAGCGCATCTACATGGAGGTGCTCGCGCAATCGCGCCGCGAGCAGGTGGGCCGCAACGAGGTGGACGCCCTCACCAACCTGGGCACGATCGAGTACTCGCGGGGCGACGCCCTGCGCGCCGTGCGCTGGTGGACGCTGGCGCGGGAGCGGGCGCGCAGCGTGCCTTCGGGCGACGGCGGTGGCGTGGCGGTTTCGAACCTCGCGATGGCACTGGACGGACTCGGGCGGACGACCGAAGCCACGGCGCTGCTCGACAGCGCCGTCGCGCGCGCACGGGCGGCGAAGCAATTCGCGGCGGTCGCGGTGCTCGAAACCCAGCGCGCCGAGATGCTGCTGCTGCGCGAGCGCCCGCGCGAGGCGCGCGAGGTGGCGCGTGCGGCCCGCCTCGAGCTGCCCGCGGGCTACGACGCCGTGCGCGCGGTGCTGCTCGGGCTGGAGCTGCGTGCCGGCGCGCAGTTCGAGCCCGACGAGACCGTGCTGGCGTTCGCCGAGCGCGAAGTGCTCCCGGCCGCGGACGCGGTGGCCGGTGCGGGGCGGTTGGAGCTGCTCGCGCGCGTGGCGCGGACCCAGCTCGAAGCGGGGCGTTTCGCGGAGGCGCTCGCGACCGGCGATCGGGCGTTGCGCGTGAAGGGCGGCGCCGCGGCGGATCCGACCCGGACGGCGAGCGTGCGCAGCCTCATGGGCGACGTACTGCGCGCGCTGGGCCGCCGTGCCGAGGCGCGCGCGATGTACGCGCGCGCGATTCACGAGTGGGAGTCGTGGCGCCGCGGGGTCGGCCGGGAACACTGGAGCGAGCTGCGCTCGTTCCATTTCGGGCGCATTCCGGCGGCCGCCGAGGACCTCGCGCTCGAGGGTCGTGAACGCGACCCCGTGCAGGTGGCGGCCTCGTGGCAGGCGCTCGAACGTGTGCGCGCGCGTGCCGTGCTCGACCGACTGCAGGGCGGCGACGGCCGCGCGCCGGAGCCGCCCACGCTGGCGCGCGTGCGCGGCACGCTGCTCGCGCCCGGCGACCTGCTGCTCGACTTCCACACGAGCGACCGCGCGACGCTGCTGTTCGTGGTGACGCGCACGGGGGCGCGCGTGGTGCGGCTGCAGCCGTTGGACGACCTCGCGTCGGCGCTGCGCACCCACTTCCGGATGCTCGCGAGCGCGCCGCTCGGCGCGGGCGCCGCCGAGACCGGCGAACCGGCGCGCGTGCGCCTCGCCCGCACGTTGCTGGGCGAGGTCGAGCCCGAACGTCGCCGGGCGCGCCGCGTGATCGTGGTGCCCGACGGTCCGCTCGCGCTCGCACCGCTCGAGGCGATGGTGGCGGACGTGGCGGGTGCGTCGGCGCCGGTCGTCTGGCGCGTGCCGTCGGCGTCCGTCTGGCTGGCGCTGCGCGAGCGGCCGCGCGGCACCGGCGCACGCGTGCTCGCGTGGCGCGGGGCGAACGATCCCGAACTGCCGTCCCTGCGTGGCGCGGACGAGGAGATCGCGGCGCTGCGCGCGCGCTTCGTCCGCACCGACGTGCGCGACGGGCGACGGGCCACGACGGCGCCCGAGGAGCGCGAGCTGGCGGGCTACGACGTGCTGCATTTCGCGGGGCACGCGCGCGCGCTGGAGGAGTCGCCGTGGGAGTCCGGGTTGCTCGTGGCCGACAGCACCGCGGACGGCGGCACGCCGTGGCTCACCGCCCGGCGCATCGCGGCCATGCGGCTGGATGCACGGCTCGCGTTCCTGTCGGGATGTTCCACCGCGAACGGCCGCGTCGTGGACGGCGAGGGCGTCGCGGGCCTGACCGCGGCGTTCCATGCCGCCGGCGTCGGCGCGGTGATCGCGTCGCTCTGGCCGGTGGACGATGCCGCCACGGCCCGACTGGCCGCCGCGTTCTACGCCCGGCTCGCGGCCGGAGACGACGCCGCGACGGCGCTGGACCAGGCCCGGCAGGCGTTGCGCCGGTCGGCCGACCTGGCCCATCCGCACTGGTGGGCGGGTTTCGTGCTGAGCGGCGACGGTACGGTGCGGCCGCCACTCCGGCGCCGGTAGGGTGGATTCCTTCCGCCGGATCGCGGGCCGGTAGGCTAGGCTCGGCGGTGATGACGGCCCGCGCAGCCGCGGTGCCATTTCTCCTGTGACGCACCCGGAACGGCGGACTCCTGCATGGTGAAGCGTCCGGCCTTCGAAGGCCGAACGGACGAAGAACTGGTGCGGCTGGCCTGTGCCGGCGGCGACGGGTCGCGAGCAGCGGCCGCGGCGCTGCTCGAGCGCTGGCAGGGCCCGGTCTACGCGTGGTGCCGGCGGTTCGCGCGCGATCCCGATCGCGCCGAGGACCTCGCGCAGGAGGTGCTCGCGAGCGTGTATCGCTCGTTGGGGTCGTTCCAGTTCCGCGCGCCGTTCGGGGCGTGGGTGTTCACGATCGCGCGTCACCGCTGCATCCGGGCCATGCGCCCGGTGGCGCTGACGCGCGACGAAGGAACCGACGCGGACGCGCTGCAGCACCCGGCTCCCGGCCCCGACGACGAGGCCGCGCGCCGGATCGAGGACGACATCGTGCTGGACGTGATGCGGGAAGCGCTCGAACCACTCGAGCAGCAGGCGCTGTGGCTGCGCTGCATGGACCGGATGCCGGTCGAGGAACTGACGCGCGTGCTCGACGTGGAGGGCGCGAGCGGGGCGCGCGGGCTGCTGCAGACGGCGCGGCGCAAGCTGCGCGCGGCGCTCGAACGCCGCGGCATCGTGTACGACGAGGAGGGCTCGTGACGAACCAGTGCCCGGATTGGGAAGTGCTCGCGACGCCGGAGTCGTGGTCCGGCGAGGTGCGCGCGCACGTCGCGGGCTGTGCCCGCTGCACGGCGTGGCGGCGCGAACACGAGGTGTTCGTCGCGGGTGATCCGGCGATCGCGCCGGCCGAGCGCGCGCGTGCCGAGGCGCGGCTCACGGCGTTCACGCGCGAGCTGACCGGGGCCGACGCGCCGGCCGTGGCGACACGCGCCGGCGGTGGCGGCTTCTTCGCGCGCCTGTTCGGGCCGCTGTTCGCGCCGCCGCTGCGGCTCGCGGGCGCGCTCGCGGTGATCGCGATCGTGTCGGCCGTGGTGGTCGCGCGCCGCGATCCGCCCGCGCGGGTCGGCGAGGCGACCCGCGGCGGCCGCGCCGAGGCCGCGACCACCGTGGCGTTCGGCGCGCGCGGCGACCTCACCGTGCGTTGGGCGCCGGTCTCGGGCGCGGACGGCTACACGATCGAATGCTTCGACGTGGGCGGCTCGATCACGTGGATCGCCGACACCTCGGCGACGACGTGCACGCTGGATTCGGCCCGCGCGGCGCTCGCCACGCAGGTGCGCGTGGTGGCGATGCGACACGGCGATCGCCTGCGCGAGCTGGACCCGGTGTACGTTCCGAAGTACGCGCCGAAGCCCTGACGGGCGTCAGATCGGCTCGTTCGCGAGCGAGTCGGCCGGCGCGTCGGCCGGCGTGCCCGTGGGCGCCACCGCGCTGTCGGGCACCGCGAACGTGGCCGCGGCGGGGCCGCGCAGCGTGACGCGGAGCGAATCCGCGGCCGGGACGGCGAGCGGGTCGAGCCAGCCCTTGGCCGCCATCTTGTCGGCGATGAAATGCATCTGCGCGCGCGCGAACGGCCGCAGCTCGCCGTGCGCGTCGAAGCGCCAGCGCCACTTGCTCGGGCTCGGCACCACGATCGCCAGGAACAGCGCCTCGTCCAGCGTGAGGTCGGCGGCGTCGCGGTCGAAGTACCAGCGCGCGGCTTCGTCGGCGCCGTGCAGGTCCGGCCCCCACTCGATCACGTTCAGGTAGATCTCGATCAGGCGTTCCTTCGGGATGCCGGTCTGGTGTTCGAGCAGCCACGCGAGCACGACTTCCTGTGCCTTGCGCGACAGCGTGCGCTGGTGGCCGAGCCACAGGTTGCGCGCGAGCTGCATGGTGATCGTGCCGGCGCCACGGCGGTACGAACCCGCACGCAGGTTCGCGGCGATCGCGAGCCCGATCGCCTCGGTGTTGAAGCCGCGGTGCTTCCAGAAGCCGCCGTCCTCGTTGGTGACGAGTGCGTCGCGCAGGTACGGGCTGATCCGCTCGAGCGGGCGGAAGTGCGGGTTGAGCGGCGACAGTTCGCGCGTGACGATGCGCTGCTTCGGCAGGTGGATCTCGGCCGTGAAGGGGTTCGCGATCGCGTGCAGGCTCGGGCGCGAGAGCGCCGGATCGAGCCACAGGCCGTGCGGGATCACGTCGGCCGTGAACCGCACGCTGTCGGGCTGCGAGAGATCGAGCGTCACGCCGGCGTGCCAGTCCCATGAGCCGCGCACTTCGAGGTGGCGCAGCGGGCCGAGCACCGGTTGCGGCAGGCTGCGCACCATGCGGGGCGCGGTGAGGCTGTCGGCGCGGATCGCGCATTCGAAACGCGGGCCCGCTTCGGCGACGCGGGCCGACAACGTCGCGCCCAGCTCGCCGATGCGCACCCGCGCGCCGTCCTCGATGCGCAGCTCGTGCGCGCGCCGGTCCTGGCGCACCACGCCGTCGAACTGCACGACCACCGCGTCGGGCGACGGGCGCTCGGAGCCCGCGATCCGGAACTCGGCGCGGGCGGTGAGCCGGTCCGCCGGTGTCCACTTGGCGAGCAGGTCGAACGGCACGTCGTCTTCGCCGCGCAGCGTTCCCACCGCGGCCAGCACGGTGCCCGCGGGCGGGTGCGAGAGGTCGAACGCGTCGAGCACGAGCGTGCGTTCGCTGGTCGCCAGCGTGACGCGCTCCATGTGCAGCGCCGGCAGGCGCCGCGCGGGCACGAGCAGCAGCCGTACGAGCTGCTCGGCCTTCGCGCGCACGCGCGGGTCCACGGGTGCGTGCGCGTCGGCGCGATCGTCCGGGGTGGCGACGAGCGTGTCGGCGTCGGCCTGCGCGCCCGCCGGGCGCCGCACGCGTGCGTCGGTCAGCGTGAGCCCGGCGATGCGCGGCCGGCCCGCCAGCAGCGGCCACGGATCGAGCCGCACGTCGAGCCGGCCGGCGGCGAGCAGCGTGTCGCCGGTGTCGAGCGATCGTCCGGCGAGGTCGCGAATCGCGACCTGCGCGGGCCAGTGCCAGTCGAGCGTGCGCCACGTGAGCGCCACGCCGCGTGCACGGGCGGCGGCGTGCAGCCGCGCGGCGGCGAAGCGCGGTGCGAGCAGGGTGGCGGCGATGCCGAGCGCCACGAACAGTGCGGCGGCGGCGAGCGCCAGCCGGAGCGGGGTGGGTTTCATCCGAGCGGCAGCCTAGCCCGGACGATTCCCGCGACGCGAGCGGAGAATGGGTGCCGTCGGCGAAAGACGAAGGCCCGGCGCGGGGCCGGGCCTTCGTGACTGGCGGGTCGTGCTCCTGCTCAGGCGACCGGGGCTTCCTTGGCGTCGAGCCACTCGCGCCACAGCGCCGGGGCTTCGTTCACGAACGACGTGTGACGCGGCACCCAGCCGAGTTCGCGGCGCGCCTTCGCGCTTGTGACCTGCAGCGAGTTGAGCAGCGCCTTGCCGAACAGTCCCATGTGCCGGACGACGTCGTCGGCGGGAAGCGACACGGCCTTCGCACCGGCGGCGGCCGCGGCCGCTTCGGCGATCTGCTTCACGGTATGGCGGCTCTCGTCCGCCAGCAGGTAGCGCTCGCCACCCTTGCCGTGCTCGATCGCCAGCGCGTACGCCTCGGCCACGTCGTCGCGATGCACCATGGCCCAGTACTGCGAGCCGTCGGGATACGTGAGCGTCTTCTTCTCGCGAGCTTCGTTGAACCACGCGCCGAAGAGCCCGCGGCCTTCGCCGTACACCATGCCCGGGCGCAGGATCACCGTGGCCACGTCGTGCGCGGCCAGGTCGAGCGCGATCTCCTCGTGCGCGACGCGCCACTGCACGAGTTCGAGCGGACGCAGCGGCGACGTCTCGTCGGCGACGCGGTCGCCGCCCGGGCCGTGCACCCAGATGCCGCTCGTGTAGATCACCTTGCGCAGCCGGCCGTCGAGCGACGCCGCGCGGAACGCTTCGAGCGCCTGCTGGTCGCCTTCGGACGGACCGTTCGCCATGTCGGCGGCCGCGTGCACCGCGGTGTCGCAGTTCTGCAGGACGCCGACCCATTCGTGGAAGTCGGTCAGGTGGCCGGGAACCGGCGTGACACCCATGGCCTGAAGCTTCTGCGCCGCGGCCTCGCTGCGCGCGAGACCCTGCACGTCGTGGCCGGCGCGCACGAGGCGCGCAGCGACGGCGCTGCCGATGTAGCCCGAGGCTCCGGTGACGAAGATGCGATGTTTCATGTTGGGCTCCTGACGAGTGGAGGGCGCTCCCAGCATCGGCCGTCCGCGGCGACTCTTGAGTGGAGTCGGCGGGAACCGGTGGCCCTCACGCGACCTTCAACGCTGAAGATGCCTCGACCATTCCCCGAGGCGCGTCATGTTCGCGACAAGGATGCTCAGCGACCGCGGTAGGTGCAGCGCGCGGTGCAGGTCTCGTGGACCGTGATGGCGTCCAGGTGGGGCACCACGGACTGCAAACGGTTCCAGAGCCACACGCTGAGCAGTTCGGAGGTGGGATTCTCCAGCCCGGGCACGTCGTTCAGCAGCCGGTGATCCAACTCCTGCCGGAGGATGGGTTCGACCCGGGCGGCGATCTCGCCGAAATCCACGAGCCAGCCCATCTTCGGGTCCACCTCGCCCGCGATGGTCACGTCCACGCGGAACGAGTGGCCGTGGATGCGGTGGCACTTGTGGTCGGGCGGCACCATGGGCAGCCGGTGGGCGGATTCGAAACGGAAACGCTTCACGAGTTCGACGCGCACGTTCAGGCCTCGGGAGAGTTCAGGTAGCGGGTGGGGTCGGCCACGCCGGCCTCGCGGAAGCCGCGGGCGCGCAGCAGGCAGGAATCGCACTCACCGCAGGCGAGGCCTTCGGGCGAGGGGTCGTAGCAGGAATGGGTCATGCCGTAGTCCACGCCCAGCGACCGGCCGAGCCGGATGATGCCGGCCTTGTCGAGGGTCATGAGCGGCGTGTGCACGGTGTAGCGCGCGCCTTCGACGCCCGCCTTGGTCGCCAGCTGCGCGAGCGCTTCGAACGCGCGCACGAACTCGGGACGGCAGTCGGGATAGCCGGAGTAGTCGATCGCGTTCATGCCCGCGACGAGTTCGGTCGCGCCGAGCGTTTCGGCGAAGCCGAGCGCCGTGGCGAGGAACACCGCGTTGCGTGCGGGCACGTAGGTGACCGGGATGGCGGCGGCCATGCCGTGCGCGTCGCGGCCCTTCGGCACCGCGATGTCGGCGGTGAGCGCCGAGCCGCCGATCGCCGACAGGTCGATGCGCACGGTGCGATGGTCGGCGGAGCCGAGCGCGCAGGCCACGCGCGCGGCGGCTTCGAGCTCGACGCGATGGCGCTGGCCGTAGTCCACGGCGAGCGTCGCGCACTCGAAGCCCTGCGCCCGCGCCCACGCGAGGCAGGTGGTGGAATCGAGACCGCCCGAAAGCAGCACCACGGCGCGCGCGCTCACACGCCCCTCCGCGCGCCCCACAGCCAGACGTGCAGCCGGGGCGAGAAGCGCAGGCCTTCGCGCTTGCAGAGTTCGGCGAGCGACTGCGCGCGGGCGCGCAGCGCGGCATCGGTGAGTCCTTCGCTCATCAGCATGACGCGGTTCCGTGGCAGTTCGTGGGTGCGGATCAGGCGCAGCGCGTCCTCGGTGTCGGGATCGTCGCCGATCACGATCTTGGTGGTGGTGTTCGGGTCGGCGGCGAACGCGCCGGCGTGCCGCCAGGTGTCCTGCCAGCGCTCGGTCACGCTCGGCAGCTTGGGCGAATGGTTGTAGAAGAGCCGTTCGTGCCGCAGCGGCGGCGCCGCGATGCCGCTGGTCTCCACTTCGACGCGGGGCCAGCTTTCGAGTGCGAGCGCGAGCAGTTCCGCGATGCCCGCGTGCGCGAGTGGTTCGCCGCCCGTGACCACGATCAGGTCGGCGCGGCCCAGCCCCTGCAGGCGTTCGCGGACTTCGGCCCACGTCGCGCTCGTGCCGCCGTCGGCGGGCCACGTGTAGCGCGTGTCGCACCAGCGGCAGCCGACGTCGCAGCCCTGCAGGCGCAGGAAGTGCGCCGGAGTGCCGGTGGACGGACCCTCGCCCTGCAGCGAGTGGAAGAGTTCGGAGTAGCGAAGGTTCACGGGTCGTTCGGACCGCGAAGCGAGAGCCGGTCGCGGCGCGCCCGGGATCGCTTCGTCAGTGCTTGCCGCCCTTGTGCAGCGTGGTCGTCTTCTCGCAGTTGAAGCACTTGAAGGCGAGGGATTCCTGCTGCTCCGGCCAGATCACGTAGTCGTGGCGGCCGCAGCCGGGGCAGGAGATCCGCACGCGTTCGCCGGTCTTGGCCGGCGTCGGGGAGTGGCTCATGGGTCCTTCCGGTGCCGAGGGTGGTGGCTTCGAAACGCGGGCCAGTATAGCGAGCCGGTCCCGGCAGCGTCACCTCGGGCCGTAGCGGCGCGCCAGCACCCCCAGGCAGGCGTCCTGGACCACGTCCATGCCCGCCGCCGCCAGTCGTTCGGCCGAGGCGTCGTGGCGAATCCCGCTCTGCAGCCACACGGTACGGGGGCGCAGCGCCTCGGGCAGCGCCAGCACGGCGTCCGCGAGCTCTGGAATGGCGTCCGAGCGCCGGAACACGTCGAGCACGTCCACGGGCGCGGTGAGCTGGTCGAGCGCCGGCAGCACCGGTTTGCCCAGCGCTTCGTTCACCATGGGATTGATGCCCACGATGGCGTAGCCCTGTTCGGCGAGCATGCGCGGAATGGTGTAGGCCGGTGCGTCGGGGCGCGTGCCGTCCTTGATGCCGAACACGCCGATGCTGCGCATGCCGCGGATCACCTCGGCGTACTCCTCTTCACGCGTCAGGATGCGTCCACTCATGGGCGGGTCTCCGTGGGATTCGGATCGGTGCCGGCGGCGAGCAGCGTGGGCAGCTTCGTGACGAACGCCGATCGCGGCATGGCGGCGTCCACCCCGGCGGCCATGGCGCGCGTGCGGGTGGCCTGGTCCACGTGCGAGTAGAAGCCGGTGATGCGCACGTGGGAGCCGCCGGACTCGGCGCGGATTCCCGCGACGAGCGCTTCGAGTTCGAGCGGGGCGTGCAGGTCCACCAGCACGTGGGTCGCGCGGGTTTCTCGCCACGCCTCGAGCGCGCGGGCGGGCGGCACGATCGTCAGCGGCGCCGACGCGGCCTGGGCGGTGGCCTGCAGCCGGGCGATGAAGAACAGGTCGTCGAGGATGGCGAGGGTCATGCGAGCTTCGATGCGGCGGGGTGCCGGGAGAAGCACGACGCCCGGTGTCGCGAGGACACCGGGCGCGTGAGCGGCAAGGGGTGGGCCGCGATCAGCGGTACATCGTCTTGATGCGTCCCCACGTCGTGGTCTGCGCGGGGGTCGTGCAATCCGGGGCGTCGAACTTGCCGTTGTTGTGGCCGGTGTAGCCCGCGGGCGGGGCGACCGGGAACCACAGGCCGTCCATGAGCGCGGCCGGCGAGTTGCCCGAGCAGAACGCGTTCGCGTAGGTGCCGCCGGTGATGCGGTACTTGCCGCGGAACGAGCCGTTCACGGTGCCGAGGCTGCTGCGCGTGATCGTGGTGGTGAGCGAGTCGATGACACCGCTCAGGATCACCGAGCCGTCCGTGTAGCCGGGCAGCGCGATCGCGGGCGCCGGGATCGTGCCGGCGGTGTACGCGCGAGCGTTCACCGGGCCCTCGTACAGCGCGAAGGCGCCGCCGGTGTACACCGTGCTGTAGCGCGTGCCGCTCGAACCGAACGGCGACGTCGTCGTGCCGCTCGAGACCAGACCGGTCCAGACCATGGTGTATTCCTTGGCCGGATCGTTCGGGTCCAGCCCGGCGAGCGGACCGCAGAGCAGCGTCGCCGAGGTGACGTTCGTGAGCACGTTGCCCGCAGGCGACATGTAGTTCGTGTACGCGAGTCCGGTCTCGTACGAGAAGCCGTTCGCGTCCCACTTGAGCAGGACGTTGACGCCGGTGCCCGTGACGCACTGCGCGGACGCGAGCGGCGCGAACGCGCTCAGCGCGAGCAGGCCCACCAGCACCGCCGTCCCGAGAATCCTCTTCATGAGCAACCTCCCTTGGCGCGTGGGGCGCCCGATGTCGGTCGAGGCTTAGCGGTACAGGGTCTTGAGCTGACCCCAGGTCTTGTGGGCGGCGGGCACGGCGCTCGGAATCTGCATCTCGCCGTTGACTTGGTTCACGTAGCCCGCGGGCACGCTGCCGTTCGGCTGGCCGGCCTGGCCTCCGAGCACCCAGCCCGCGCGGCGCGACGGCGCGACCACCCACAGGGCGGAGCCTTCGTCGAGGGTCGCGAGGCCTTCGAAGTTGCCCGAGTTGTCGTTGTAGTCGTACACGAGCACGAGCGAGTTCACGTCGGCGCCGAGGAACAGCGTGCCGTCGATGAACGTGCTCGGCACCGTGCCGTTCGGCGGGTTCACGCCGTAGCTGCCGTTGTTCGCGGCGTCTTCGTAGATGCGGAAGCGCGCGTGCGGATCGAAGGTCACCTCGAGCACGTTGCCGACGAACGAGCTGCTCGCGACGGTCGCGCCCGACAGGTAGAACGTGTGCTCGCCGGCGCCCGTGACGCCGTTGAACATGGTCGAGAACGACGTCACGAAGCCGACGGCGCGATACTCGTCACCGTTGGCGAGGAACGGGCCGCCGTGCGGGGACTCGGACACGACGAAGTCGAACCCGGTGTAGCCGCAGAGGAAGTCGCGCTGCGCCTGCGCGGGGACCGCGAAGAAGGTCATCGCGGCAAGAAGGAGTAGCAAAGCACCACGCTTCATCGAGCACCTCCAATGGAACTTGGGAAACTCAAGACTGGGTTGCTGTCGTCCAGGTGCCGGTGATTGCCCTGCACCTCACTCCCCGAGCACGTGTCTCGCACGCGCCGCGTCGGACTCGGGAACTGCTCCGCGCGGGGGGGGCGGGAGCGTGATGTGCAGGACAGGCTCAGTACCAGCGAGCCCGCAGGGGGACCATGCACGGCTCCAAGTATATGTGGCATCGTGCACTTTGCAATGCGGAAAACACAGGTTCAGGGGTTGTTTCTGGTTGGCCTCGCGCGCCCGCGCGTCGTCACCCGCCGACCAGAAAGGGTTGAGCTGGGGTTCGCGCCGGTCTCTCGATGGCGATGGCCTGCTGGGGTGCCCACCCGGCTCGCACCACCAAACGTCGTCGCCCCGTACAAAACTCGGAGTCTCAGCCGGCGAGCGCGCGGGTCAGCAGCGGGAGGCTCACGTCGTAGCGGTAGCCCACGTTCATGTGGCCATCCTCGAACTCCTGGTGCACGTGCGGGACGCCGAGCCGGGCGAGCTCGCGCGCGAACATCCGGGCGCCGTGGTGCAGGTGGTACTCGTCGCGCGTGCCGCAGTCGAGGTACAGCAGCTTCAGCGAGCGCAGCGCGTCGGCGCAGGCCTCGACGTGACGCAGCGGGTCGTGCTCGAGCCAGCGCGCCCAGACGTCCTCGCGGAACGCGCCCGTGTCGAGGTCGAACGGCAGCGCGATCCCGAGTTCGGCGCTCGGGTCGGGCGAGTACGCCGCCGCCATGCCGAGCGTGTTGTAGGCGGCGAACTCGTGCTTGCCCTTCTGCGTGGCACGCTCGAACTTCTCGAGGAATGCGCGCACGTCGCCTGCGCGCTGGATCGCGCCGAGCGCTTCGGGCAGTTCGGGCCGGTAGCAGTAGTCGAAGTAGAGGTCGCCGCTGTGGCAGGCGACCGCGCCGAACAGGTCGGGACGCCGCATGCCCAGCACCAGCGCGCCGTAGCCGCCCGACGACTTTCCCGCCACGCCGCGGTGCTCGCGTCCCGCGCGCGTGCGGAAGTGTGCGTCCACCCACGGCACGAGTTCTTCGCACAGGTGCGTGGCGTAGCGGCCCGTCGCGGTGGAGTCGAGGTACTGCGACCCGCCGTAGCGCGTCCAGCAGTCGGGCATGACGACGATGCACTCCTCGCACGCGCCGGCGGCGATCAGCGCGTCGAGACGGTCGTCGAGCGAGGGCGAGAACGTGCTGTCGTTGAGCAGCATGCGGCCGCGGCCGGTGAAGCCGCTGAGCACGTGGAGCACGGGATACGCCTTCGCGGGCGAGTCGTCGTACGACGGCGGCAGGTAGACCGGGATCCGGCGCACGTGCGGGTCGCCCGCGGGATTGCCGCGCAGCACCTCGCTCTCGAAGTCCACGATCGTCACGCGTCCACGCTTCATCGGCTGCTCCCGGCGCGCGTGCCGCTGCGGCGCGCGCGAAGTGTGTGTTCGATCTGCGCGAGGACCGGATCGCCCTGCGCGTCGGGATGGATGCGCATCAGCACCGCCAGTTCCTGTGCCGCGCGCTCGTCGAGCCGTGCGTCGAGCAGGCCGGCGACGAGGTCGCGACGCGCGAGCCAGTCGTTCGGCTGCAACCGGGTCGCGACCAGGGTCTCGAGCAGCGCGAACTTGGGGCTGCGCGCGCGCAGCAGTTCGCCGAGCACCGCGTGCGCCTCGGGGCGGCCGATGCCCGCCTTCATGGCGTCGAACAGCGCTCGTCGCGCCGCGGTCGAGTCGCCTTCGTCGAGCGCGGTGCGCGCCGCGCGCAGCCACGCCACGTGCATGGTCGCGTCGTCCTTCGCGCCGAAGAGCTTCCACGACGCTTCGGCCTCGGTCCGCCGGCCGGCCCACAGCTGCGCCCAGCCGAGCCACGGCAGGATGTCGTCCGCGCTCTCACCCGCGGCGAGGCCGCGACGGAACGCCCACACCGCGCCGTCGGGGCGGTCGAGCAGCAGCAGGTCGGTGCCGACCTGGAAGAACGGGTCGCGTGCGTTCGTGTACAGGCGTTCGAAGTCCACGCCGTTCCACCACAGGAACTCGCACGGGTACGACGCGGCCGTGGATTCGGCGAACTGCGAGTAGAAGTGCGACTCGAGCGACGGATCGCGGTACAGCGCGCGGATCGCCGCGCCGTTGCCCATCTGGAACCCGGCGAACTCGGGCAGCGTGGCGAACCAGAAGCGCGTCCCGGGCGCGGGCGCGGGTGCGATGCGCAGCAGCGCCGTGCGCATGCGCGTGGACAGCGCCGCGCCGCGCTCGAAGTAGTGCGTGGTCAGGTGGCTCGTCCAGTTCCAGGCCGATTCGGCGACCGCGAAGCTGGGGGCGGCCACCGACACGGCGTGCCACAGCAGCAACACGAGCACGCTGCCGAGCCAGGCGAAGCGGGCGGCGTCGCGCGCGAGCACGCCCACCGCCAGCGCGGCACCCGCCGCGGCGAGCGTGTAGTAGTACGAACTCCACGTGTGCGCGACCGGAATCACCGGCAGCGTGAACAGCACCACCCACGCGAGCGCGAACCGCAGCAGCGGGCCGCGGTCCGGCGCCGCCGCGGGTTCGCCGTCCTTGCCGCGCGCCGTGCCGGCGGGCCACGCGAGCGCGAGCAGCGCGAACGCCGCCAGCGCGACGAGCGAGGGGCGCGCCAGCGCGAGCGCCTGCGGCAGCGCGCCCGGTGCATCGAGCCCGGTCAGCGCCTGCACGAGGTGCGCGAACGCGGCGAGCGCGGTGGACGGTTCGAACCGGAGCGTGGCCGCGGCCGCGCTCGTGGAGCGCAGGTGCAGTTCGCCGGCGAGCAGCAGCGCGAGCGGCAACGCGAACGGCGCGAGAGCGCGCGCCGTCTCGCGCGCGGGCCGGCGCTCGATCCACGCGCTCCACAGGAACAGCGCGGCCGGCAGCGGTGCGGCGACGTCCTTGCTGGCGAGCGCGGCCGCGTACGCGAGCAGCGCCCAGCCGACGCGGCGCGCGCGCCACGCCGCGAACGCGGCGAGCGTGCCGGCGAGCGCGAGCAGTTCCTGGTTGCACGAGATCCAGAGCAGGTTCACGCGCTGCAGCGGCAGCGTGGTGAACCACAGCGTGCCGATCCACGCGCCGGCCGGGCCGGTGTGCGCTCGCAGCAGCCGGAACAGCAGCGCGGCGGCGGCGAGGAACACGGCTAAGCTCGCGGCGTGGAACACCCACGCGCGGCCGTCGGCCACCGGCGCGAGGAGCCCGAACCAGATCTCGCGCGACAGCGGCCGGTAGTAGTTCGCGAGCCCGCCGCCTCCGGAGGCGAGTGCGGCCAGCCCGCGTTCGCGAGCCTGTTCGAGGAACAGGTGGTCGTCGTTGAGGAAGCCGGTCGCGAGGGCGTTCGCGTAGAGCGCGAACAGCCCGCCGGCGAAGGCGAGCGGCGCGAGGGCACGCGTGCGGGCGGAGGCGGTCGGGGATGTCGTCACGGGGCGGGACTGTAGCCCGGAGGCTCGCCGCGGTGCGAGCCGCCGGCCGCCGGGAGGGCGCCGGGAGCCGTTGGGCGCGGGCCACTTGGCGCTCAATGCGGGGGGCGGCTCGGCCGAAAACCCGGAGGTATTCCCCCATGATCCACGCACGCTTTCGCGGAGGCTCTCGCCGGATGTCCCCTCGCCCCATCTCGCAGGAATGGCGTCGCGTGGATCGCGCGGGCTGGCTGCTCTGGCTCGCGACGTTCGCACTGCTGCTCGCGCTCACCGCCGCGGTGCCGACGCTCTACTACCCGCTCGCCACGCTCGGCAGCGAAGACGGCATGCCGCATCCGCTGCCGCGCGAGGCCTGGGCGTCCATCGTCGGACTGGTCGGGCTGGTGCTGCTGTTCTGCCTGTACACGGTGACCAAGCAGCGCGAGGTCGAGCTCATGCGCCGCGCGCTCGAGCAGGAGGAGCGTGAGCGCGACGCCTCGCGCGCGCGCATGTCGGAACTGCTCGCGCTGTTCGAGGTTTCGACTTCGCTGCAGCTGCAGCTCCGGCTGGACACGATCCTCGAGATCCTCGTGCGTCGCGTGGTCGCCACGTTCAAGGCGCAGCAGGCGTCGGTGATGATCGTGGACGTCGAAACGGGCGATCTCGTCACGCGTGCGTCGTACGGTCTCGAGTCGGAGTTCTCGCGCGGCGCGCGCCGCCGCCCCGGCGAGGGCATCGCGGGCTGGGTCGCGCACCGGCGCGAAGCGCTGCTGCTGGGCGCCAAGGCGCCGAGCGACGAGTTCGCGCGCTGGTACAAGGACAACCGCACGATCAGCTCGGCGCTGTCCATGCCGCTCGTGATCGGCGAGCGCGTGATCGGCGTGCTCAACGTGAACCGCATCAATCATCCCGACGCGTTCGGGCCCGAACACGTCGAACTGCTGCGCGTGTTCGGCGAGCACCTCGCGGCGGTGATCGACCGCGCCGAGACCATGGAACGGCTCGGCCTGCGCGCGCACCAGCTCGAGCTCGACAACGAGAAGCTCGCGGACCTCAACCAGATGAAGGACGTGTTCCTGTCCACGGCCAGCCACGAGCTGAAGACGCCCCTCAGCTCGGTGATCGCCTACGCCGAGCTGCTCGACGACCACGACGGCAAGCTCACGCGCGAGCAGTCGCGCGAGTTCGTGGGCCGGCTGCGCTCGGAAGCGCACCGCCTGCTCGGCCTGATCGACGACATCCTCGACCTCTCGCGCCTCGAGAGCGGCAAGATGCAGCTCAAGCAGCGCCCCGTGGCGCTGGACGAAGTCGTGCGCGGCGGCATCGAGACCACGCGTGCGCTCGCGAAGAAGTACGAGGTCACGGTCGAGGAGGACTTCGCGTCCGGCCTGCCCGTGATCGTGATGGACGAAGTGAAGATCCGGCAGGTCGCGGTCAACCTGCTCGTGAACGCGGTGAAGTTCAGCCCGCGCGGCGCCTCGGTGCGCGTCTCGACGCGCCTCGACGGCCGCTTCGTGCGGCTCGAGGTGCGTGACGACGGACCGGGCGTGCCGCCCGAGGCGGCGACGCACCTGTTCGAGCTGTTCGCACAGGGCGCGGGCGACGAACCCCAGTCGCGAGGCGGCCTGGGCATCGGGCTGCACCTCGTGAAGCGGCTGACCGAACTGCACGGTGGCCACGTCGGCGTGAACAGCCGGCCGGGCTCGGGCAGCACGTTCTGGGTCCGGCTGCCGATCGCTCCCGAGTGCGAGCGTCCGGCCGACGCCGAGCCGGGCGAACGCCGCGCCGCCTGAAGTCGTGCGCGGCCCTCAGGCCGCGGTCGCGTCCCCGAACGGCCACTCGTCGCGCGTCAGCGCGCGCATGACGCGGCGATCGTCGGGCAGGCGTCCCGCCGGACGCGCTTCGTCGGCCGGCAGCGGCTCGCCTCCGGGCCCGGTCAGCCACTCGAGCTCGGGGTGCTCGGGCGCGTCGGGGAGCGTCGCGAGCACGAACGCGAGCGCACCGTCGTCGAGCGCCACGACCTGGCCGGGCGGGTAGACGCCCACGCTCCGCACGAGCGCGGCGCGCACGGCGGGATCGAACGCTTCGCCCAACGGACCCAGTACGCACGCGAGCGCTTCGCAGGGCGTGCGCTGGCGGCCGTTCGCGTCGAGCGCGAACCGCAGGCAGACGAAGGCGTCGGCGATCGCGACGATCTCCGAGAACGGCGAAGGCGTGTAGCCCGCCGGCAGTGCGGGCGTGGCGTGCGGCCCCCATGCGTGGTGCTCGAGCACGATGCGCATGGCGAGCAGGCTGGTTTCGTTGAGCGCGTTCGCGCTCGCGACGCGGCGCACGCCTTCGATCGCGTGTGTGGCCGCGGCGACGCGCTGTTCGGCGGTCCACTCCTCGGGCCGGCACGGGATGCCGGCCGCGACGGCCGGCTTGCCGGTGTCGTGCAGCAGCGCGGCCGCGCCGATCTCGGAGAGCGCGCGACGGTCGAGGCCGAGCGCCGCACCGATGCGGACGGCAAGCGTGGCGACGTGCAGCGCATGCGCACCGGCCGTGGGGCGCACGCCGTCGATCGTGGACAGGCTCGCGTCCGGCGTGCCGCCGATCGCGTCGTCCACGAGCGGCTGCAGGATGCGCTTGAGGTGCCGCAGTTCGACGCCTGCCGCCTGCCGGCCTTCGCCGAGGAAGGCCTCGACGAGGCGCAGCGCGTGCTGGTGGGCGCCGAACGCCTGGGCGAGTTCGGGCAGCGCGGGTTCGCCGGCCGGCACCGCGTCGGCCTCGAACGTCGCGAAGGCGGGGAACACGTGGATGATGCCCTGTGCCTCGCAGGCGTTGAACAGCTCCATGCCCTTGTAGGCGTCGCTCGCGAGGAAGAACCGCAGGAACGACTCGAACTCCGGGCGCTCGAGCCCGGGCACGAACACGAGCCCGGCGATCTCGCGGCCGGCGAACTCCATCTGCAGCTGCTCGAGGAACTTGAGGTTCGCACCGCGCAGCGGCACGCGCGCACCGTTGAAGTGCAGGTCGCCGTCGTGGTCCACCAGCTGGATCTCGCCGTGATCGGCGAACGCGGCGCCGAGCACGCCGAGGAAGTGGTCCACCTGCGTGGTGAGGACCTGGTTCCCGAGCTGGTACGAGCGGGCCGTTCGCAGCAGCGCCACGAACCGCATCGCGAGCTGTGCCGAATGCTCGTGGCGCGAATCGTCGGTCGGCGCGTAGCCGTGCGGATCGAACGTCATGCGGCACGCTCCCGGCGCGCGAGCGCCTCCTGGCTGGCGGCGCGCACCGCTTCGGCGCGGGCGCGCGTGCCGGCGCGCAGCGCTTCGATCGCTTCGGGCGTGCCGATGCGTGCGAGCGTTTCCGCGGCGGCGGTGCGTTCGGGCGTGCGGCGTGCGAACCAGCCGCCGCGATGCAGCAGTGCTTCGAGCGCCGGTACGGTGCGATCGTCCGCGAGTTCGCCCAGCGCGCCGAGCAGCGCGACGCGGATCTCGGGCGGGCGGGATTCGAAGTCCACGGCGTTGACGCGGTGCAGCAGCGCCTCGACCACGCGCGGCTCCGGCGTGCGCGCGAGCATCGCGAGCGTCGCACCGAGCAGCGCGGCGTCACTGCTGTCGAGCTGCGCGATCAGGATGGGAAGCCGGCGCGCCGGCGACACCTGCCCGAGGGCCTGCACCACCTGCTTGCGCACGCGGGCATCGGGATGGCGCGACGCACGCGCGAGCAGCGGCGCGATCGCATCGCCGCCGATCTGGCCGAGCGCGAAGGCCACGTTGCGCACGACCTGCCAGCGCGAGTCGTCGAGGTAGCGTTCCAGCCGTTCGGGCTGGTCCGAGCACGTGTAGCAGATGGCCGTCGTCGCGGCGGCACGAAGCCGTGCGCGCGTCGCCAGCCCGAGCACCGCCACCGTGAGATCCAGCGCCATGCGGCCGAGTTGCACGGTGAGCGCGAAGAACCGGCCCTGGGTCTCGGGGTCGCTCTCGTCGAGGCGTTCGGCGATCGCTTCGCAGTCGAGCCCGGCCAGCAGGTCCGCGAGCATCGGCTCGACGGCTTCCCGCAGCTGTTCGTCGCGCGGCAGTGTTTCGTAGGCTTCCTGCGCCTCGTCCCAATGTCCGTGTTCGATGGCGTGCGCGAGCCAGCCCGCGGTCATCTGCGCGAGCGCGAGGCGCATGGTGGCGTCGTCCTGCAGCGCGTGCACCGAGCGCAGCACCTCGGCGGTGCGTTCGCGGCGCGGGCGCTCGCGATCGGCGACCCAGCGCCCGAGCCATTCGGCCGACGCGCGGCCTTCGAGCGGTTCGAGTGCGCGCCAGAGCGTGACGGTGTCGGTGGTCGGGGCGTCGGCGATCCAGTCGTCGAACGGATCGGCCCCGGGGTCACCGGCCAGCGCCGTCGCCGGCCCGCCGGCGCCGGGCTGCAGCTGCACCGTGAGCGTGGTTTCGAGTGGCGCGATCTCGAGTCGCAGCCCGGTCAGTTCGGCTTCCCAGAGGCGAGAGACGAGGTCCGAATCCTCGCTGCGGCCGGCGGCGCTCTCGAGCAACGCGCCGATCAGGGTCTCGAGGTCGGCGCGCGTCGCGTTGGCGGCCACTTCGACGGTGCGGATGCCGTCGCGGTAGAGCAGGAACGGAATGCGGCGTTCGAGCGCGTGCCCGGACGCTTCTTCGCCCGCCGGGCCCTTCACCACCAGCTCGTCGCGAAGCCAGATCTCGACGGCCGAGCAGCGCAGCAGCAGCGGGGCGTGGAACTCGAGCAGGCCGAGCATGTCCTCCACGACCCGTTCGCGCATGGGCACGACGTTCGCCGCCTCGCACCCGAAGGTCCGGCCCGCCCGGACGAGCCGGTCGAGGTGGCGGAACCACTCGGCAACCTGGCGTGCGGCCGGCGACAGTTCGCCTGCGCGTCGCGGCTGTGAGGCGGTGGAGGAAATGGCCGACTCCTTGGCAGGGGGAAGTCTCCCCGTTCGCAGTACGGGGTTGCGTCCACGTTATCGGCCGCCGGGCATCGAACTTTGAGGCAGGACCGTGGTCGCGGCGCAATTCTAATGTGGCGCCACGATGACCCCTCTCCGGAGAGCGCCGGATGCTTGTTCCCCCCGGGCATCGCTGTCCGGTTTCTTGACGGACCTGCGCCCCGTCGCCTACTGTCCCCGCTCTTTGCGCCATCCATTGAACTGTTCCAAGGGGTTCCTTCCATGAAGCGTACGTTCAGCCCGAACAATCGCCACAAGAAGAAGACGCACGGCTTCCGCTCCCGCATGAAGACCAAGGGCGGCCGCAAGGTGCTCGCGGCTCGCCGCGCGCGTGGTCGCAAGCGCCTGACGATCTCCTCTTAGTCGGTATCCTTCCCGCCGCACCCGATCTCGCGCGTGACAGCATCGCCGGGATCACACCAGCAGCCGCCGGCCCCGGACTCCATCGGGGTACGCCCGTGGAGTCGCGCCTGCCTCTCGATGGAATCCGATGAGCCAGCCGCGTTCCGAACGACTTGCGCCCCAGCATCGCATGCGCAGCTCGGATGACTTTGCGGCGGTCAAACGACGGGGCGTCGCCTATCGAGGCCGCTGTTGCCTCCTGCTGGCACTCGCCGCTCCCGGCGAGGTGACGCGGGTGGGATGGATCGCCAGCAAGCGTGGGGTCGGAGGTGCCGTGCAACGCAATCGCGCACGGCGCAGGCTGCGCGAAATCGTGCGGCGCCGTTGGCCACGCCTGCCACACCACGGATTCCTACTCGTGTTCATCGCTTCGCGCGCGTCCCTGAGCGCCACACACCAGGTGCTGGCCTCCGAAGTCGAGAGCCTGCTCGCCCACGCGGGCGCGCTCGCTCCGGCACTGGCCTCCTGACGACATGCGCTCGCTCGCTCTCGCGCTCATCCGCCTCTACCAGCTGCTCATGCCGCCCGCGTTCCGCGGCGGCTGCCGCCATCGTCCCACCTGTTCCGAGTACGCGCGCGAGGCCATCTCGCGTCACGGCGTCTGGAAGGGTGGACGGCTGGCGCTGGTGCGGATCGGGCGTTGCCACCCGCTCGGAACGGCGGGTTACGACCCGGTGCCCTGACCATGGATCGCAAGACTTCGCTGGCCCTCGTGCTGGCGCTGACGGTGTTCGTGCTGTTCACCGCGATGCAGCAGAAGTACGCGCCCAAGCCCAAGCCGCGCATGCGGCCGGATTCCGCGGCCGCGACGGCTCCCGCGACGCCGGGTGCGGCGGCGACCACCGCGACGGGTACGACCGGCGCGGTCGCACCGGCCCCCGTCGGTGGTGATGTCGCGGCGGCTGCGGTCGCCGAGACGCGTTCGGTGATCGAGACGGAGCTGTACCGCGCCGAGTTCAGCAATCGCGGCGCCCGCCTCGTGTCGTTCGAACTCAAGAAGTACGCGGCCGCCCACGGCACGAGCCGCTATGCCGAGTTCCCCTCGCGCCGCCCGAAGCGTGGCGCCACGGTGCCCGAGGGCGATCGCGTGAACCTGGCCGGTGGCCCGACGTTCGCACTCGACCTCGGTTCGGATGCCGCGAAGCGTTCGCTCGCCGACGCGATGTTCGCGGTCGTCGAGAGCACGGACGCGGCCGGCGCGGTGCGCGCGCTCACGTTCAGCCTGCGTGATTCGAGCGGGTTCCTGCTGCGGCAGACCTGGCGCGTGCGCCCGGACACCTACGTGCTCGACCTCGAGGTCGAGACGCGGAACGTGCCGGCAGCCTGGCGCCTGACCGACTACTCGATCACCACGCAGACCTGGCCGCTGCTCACCGAAGCGAACCCGGCGAACGACCTGCGCGGCGTGCGCGCGGTGTCGCTGCTGGGCAAGGACCTGCACCGCGACGTGGCGCAGGGCCTCGTGAACAAGTCGGCGAAGCAGTACAACGGCGTCGCGCACTGGGCGGGCGTGCAGAGCCACTACTTCATGGCGCTGGTCGCCGCGAACGCGGGTGACGGCCGCGGGACCCGCAGCGCGGGCGAGAACCGCATGCTCACGGCGGCGCAGCTCGAGCACCTGCCGAAGGGCACCAAGGAAGCGCAGCCGATGGCGATCGGCACGCTGGTCATGCCGCTCCCGTCCGCGGGCGGCGTGCAGCACCTCACCACGTACCTCGGACCCGCCGACTACTTCGCGCTCGCGAAGGAAGGCGGCGCGCTGCAGTTGGAGCGCGCGGTGGACATGGGTTGGAACTGGATCGTGCCGGTCAGCAAGCTGCTGCTCCGGCTGCTCAAGGGCGTGGACGGCATCGTCCACAACTGGGGCTGGACGATCCTGATCCTGGCGACGCTCGTTCGCGTCGTCCTGCACCCGCTCAACATGTCGAGCATGAAGAGCATGCGCGCCATGCAGCGGTTGCAGCCGGAGATCGAACGGATCCGCGAGAAGTACAAGAACGATCCGGCCGCACTGAACACGGCGACGATGGCGTTGTACAAGGACAACAACGTCAATCCCGCCGGTGGCTGCCTGCCGATGCTCATGCAGATGCCGCTGTTCTTCGCGATGTACGCCGTGATCTTCAACGCGATCGATCTCCGTCAGGCGCCGTTCATCGGCTGGATCCACGATCTTTCGGCACCCGACCGGCTGTTCTCGGTGGGTTCGTTCGACGTGCACTTCCTGCCGCTGATCATGACGGCCACGGGCTTCCTGTCGCAGCTGTTCACGCCGACGGATCCCAAGCAGGCGCCCACGATGTACATGATGAACTTCGTCATGTTGTTCATCTTCTATCCGATGCCTTCGGGACTCGTGCTCTACTGGACGGTCATGAACCTGCTCACGGCGCTGCAGCAGTGGCTCGCGCTGCGGGGCGATTCGGGGTCGGTCGTGGTGGTCGAGCCCACGGGCAAGGGTGGGAAGCGGAAGTAAGTTGCAGCTTTCGGCGTGGCGGACGGGGCCGGCGCCGAAGTAGTGTGATGTCCCGTCTCACAATCACGGTCCTTCCGGCAGCGTTGCGACGCGCGCCGGCCGCCCGGGCCCCCGCCGGGCGCCGCGCGAATCCGCCGCGCCGAGGGATCACATCCGCAGCATCATCCGCCGACGCCGCGCCGGCGCGCCCAGACGGGCAGCGCCTTCATCGGCCGCGAGCGATCGGGCAACCGGAAAAGAGAAGAAGATGGCGAACGGTTCGGTGTTCGAAGGAAAGTCATTCGACGAAGCGGTGAAGAAGGGCCTCGACCAGCTCGGTCTCAACCGGGCGGAGGCCATGATCACGCTGATCGAAGAGGGCAAGGGTGGTTTCCTCGGTTTCGGCTCGCGCCCGTTCCGGGTGAGCGTCATGCGCCGTCCCGGCGGCGCGGTGCGCGAGCCCGAGGAGCAGAAGGAGCGCCGCGTCTCCAGCAGCCGTCGCGACGACCGCCGCGGTGGCCGGGGCGGCCGCGATCGTGACCGCGAGCGCGACAAGGGCAAGCGCGAAGGCGGTCGCGAAGGCGGCCGCGGTGGCGAAGGCCGCGGTGACGGCCGCAACGAACCGCGTGGCGAGCGCCAGCAGCAGGGTGCCCGCGCCGAGGGTGGCCGCAGCGAGGGTGGGCGTGCCGAGGGTGGCCGCCGCGAGGGCCGTCGTGGCGATCGCCGCGAGGGCAAGGAGAACCGCGAGCCGCGTGAAGCGCGCGAGGCGCGTGAACCGCGCGAGCCGCGTGAGAACCGTGAGCCGCGGGAGAACCGCGAGGCTCGTGAAGAGCGTCGTCCGGCGGCGGCCGTGCCTGTGCCGGTCGAGGCCGAGGAAGTCGTGGTGTCGGCGTCCGCTCCCGCGGCGGGTGCCGCGGCCGATGCCGGGGCCGACGGGGATTCGCCGCGTCGCCGCCGCCGTCGTGGCCGCCGTGGTGGCCGGGGTCGCCGTCGTGGCAACGCGCCGGGCTCGCCGAACGAAGGCATGCCGGAGAGCGACGAGGCGGTTTCGACGCTCGAGCCGGAGATGGACGACGATTTCGAAGGGGACGATTTCGAGGGCGACGAGCCGGCCGTGGCGCCGGTGAAGGCGCAGGCCGCACCGGTTCCGCCGGCCGTGCCTGCCCCGGCCGCTCCCGCGCCGGTCGTGGCCGAGGTGGCCGCGGCACAGCTGGCCGCTGCGCCTGCGGCGCCTTCGACGCCCGTGGCACCGCCCGCACCGCCGGCGCCCGCGCCGGTCGCCGCGTCCGCGACGACGTCCGAGGAGCCCGCGGACCTGGGTTCGCTCGCGATCCGCGCGACGCACGAGCTGCTCAGCCTGATGGGCTTCGACGCCGTGGTGACCGCGAAGGTGGACGGCACGCGCGTGGACGTCATGGTCGAAGTCGGCCAGGACGACGACCTGCTCACGGGCTACAAGGGTGAGACGCGCATGGCGCTCGAGCACCTGCTCAACCGCTTCATCAACCGCGGCGAGGGCTCGCGCTACCACCTGCAGCTCGAGGTCAACGACTACTGGCTCAAGCGCGAAGGCGAGCTTGCCGAGCTGGCGAAGCAGCTGGCGGAGAAGGCCGTGGCGGAGCACTGCGAGGTCGTGACGGACCTGATGAACTCGCAGGAGCGCCGCATCGTGCACATGACGCTCAAGGAAGACCCGCGCGTGAAGACGTACTCGCTCGGTCACGATCGCACGAAACGCGTGACCATCGCGCCGGCGGATTTCCCCGAGCCGGCGGACGAGCCGAACGCGGGCTGAAGTCCGGTACACCACGAGGCGCCGGGTTCTCCGCGAGAGGGCCCGGCGCTTCGTCATTTGGGAGAGCTTTGCTTGTCGCTCGTGCTCGACGACACCATCGCCGCCATCGCCACCGCCCCCGGTGAAGCCGGGCTGGCGGTCGTGCGCGTGAGCGGCCCCGGCGCGCTCGGCGTGGCCGACCGGGTGTTCCGCGGGTCGGCGTCGCTCGCTTCGGCGGCCGCCTCGACGCTGCACCACGGCTGGCTCGAGGGCGCCGGTGAACGCGTGGACGAGGTGGTCGCCGCGGTCTTCCGCGCGCCGAAGTCGTACACGCGCGAGGACGTGGTCGAGTTCTCGTGTCACGGCGGCACGATGCCGGCGCGTGCGGTGCTCGCACTGCTGCTCGAAGCGGGCGCGCGGCTGGCGCGGCCCGGCGAGTTCACGCTTCGGGCGTTCCTGCACGGCCGGCTGGACCTCGTGCAGGCCGAGGCGGTCGCCGAACTGATCGGTGCGCGCAACGCCCGCATGCAGCGCGCGGCGCTCGCGCGGCTGGGCGGCGAGCTGTCGCGGGACCTGCGCGCGCAGCTCGAGGCGATCGCCGACGCGCTCGCGGAAGTCGAGGCGCGCGTGGACTTCGCCGAGGACGTGGGTGGCGTGGAGGTGCCGGCGGAGCTGGTCGCGCGGGTGGGCGCGATCGCGGCGACGCTGCGTGCGCACCTGCGCGGCGCGGCGTGGGGGCGGGCGATGCGCGAAGGCGTACCGGTCGCGATCGTGGGCCAGCCCAACGCGGGCAAGTCGTCGCTGTTCAACCGGCTCGTGGGCGAGGACCGCGCGATCGTGGCCGACGTACCGGGCACGACGCGCGACCGCGTGAGCGCGACGATCGAGCTGGAGGGCGCGCTGTTCACGCTCTCGGACACCGCCGGCCTGCGCGATGCGGCCGACGGGGTCGAGGCGCTGGGCATCGAGCGCACCGAGGCCGCGCTGGCGGCCAGCGCCGTGGCGGTCTGGGTGCTGGACGGCTCGCGGCCGTTCGCCCACGAAGACCGTGCGGTGGCGGCGCGCCTGGCGGGGCGGCGCGTGCTCGTGGCGCTCAACAAGGCGGATCGCGGCCACGAGATGCACGCCGAGGACGTGACCGGCGCGCTCGGCCCCGAGGGCGACGTGGAGGTGGTGACCACCAGCGCGCTCACGGGCGACGGCACCGCGGAGGCGCTCGCGGCGCTGGCGCGCGTGGCGGGGTTCGTGCCGGGCGAGACGCTGGGCATCGAACGGCAGGTGCACGCGCTCGAGGGTGCGTGCGCGGCGCTCGAGCGCGCCGCGGCCGCGGGCGTGGCGGGTGCGCCGGGCGAGATCGTCGCGCTCGAGCTGCGCGACGCGCTCACGGCGGTCGAGGAACTGCTGGGGCTGCGCGTGTCGGACGACCTGCTCGAACGCGTGTTCTCGCGCTTCTGCATCGGGAAGTGAGCGCATGAGCGAACCGCGTTGGGACGTGATCGTGATCGGTGGCGGGCACGCCGGCTGCGAGGCCGCGCATGCGGCCGCTCGCCTGGGGCGGCGAACGGCCCTGCTCACGGTGAAGCGCGGCGACATCGCGCGCATGTCGTGCAACCCGGCGATCGGCGGTATCGCGAAGGGGCACATGGTGCGCGAGGTGGACGCGCTCGGCGGGCTCATGGGGCGCGTCACGGATCGCGCCGGCATCCAGTTCAAGATGCTCAACCGGGGCCGCGGTCCCGCGGTCTGGTCGCCGCGCGCGCAGTGCGACAAGCAGCGCTACGCCGACGAGATGCTGGCGTTGCTCGACGGCGTGCCGGGACTGGACATCGTCGAGGGCGTGGCGCGCCGCGTGCTGCTGGCGGCCGGCCGGGTGTGCGGGCTCGAACTGATGGACGGCCGGCGGTTGCCGGGCGATGCGGTGATCGTGACGCCGGGCACGTTCCTCAACGGCCTGATCCACATCGGCGACCGCCAGCTCGAAGGCGGCCGCATCGGCGAGCACGCGGCGCGGGCGTTGAGCGAGTGCCTCGCCGAACTGGGGCTGGAGCGCGGCCGCCTCAAGACCGGCACGCCGCCGCGACTGCATCGCGATTCCATCCGCTGGTCGGAGCTCGAGGAGGCGCCGGGCGATGCCGTGCCCGAGCCGTTCTCGCACTGGACGGGCGAGCTGCAGGTCGAGCAGGCGCTGTGCTGGGTCACGCACACGAACGCGCGCACGCACGCGGTGATCCGCGACAACCTCGCACGTTCGCCGCTCTACTCGGGCGCGATCCGTGGCACGGGGCCGCGCTACTGCCCGTCGCTCGAGGACAAGGTGGTCAAGTTCCCCGAGCGCACGTCGCACCACCTGTTCCTCGAACCCGAGGGCCGCGACGTTCCGGAGATCTACGTCAACGGTGTCTCGACGAGCATGCCCGAGGACGTGCAGCTCGCGTTCCTGCGCACGATCCGCGGGCTCGAGCAAGCGGAGATGATCCGGCCCGGGTACGCGGTCGAGTACGACTTCGTGTTGCCTCACCAGCTGCACGCGACCCTCGAGACGCGGCGCATTCCGGGGCTCTACCTGGCGGGGCAGATCTGCGGCACGTCGGGCTACGAGGAAGCCGCGGCGCAGGGACTCATGGCGGGCATCAACGCCGCGCGGGCCCAGCGTGGCGAGGCGCCGTTCGTACTGCGGCGCGACCAGGCCTACATCGGGGTGCTGGTGGACGATCTCGTCACGCGCGAACACGTCGAGCCCTACCGCATGTTCACTTCGGCGGCGGAGCACCGGTTGCTGCTGCGCGCCGACAACGCGGATGAACGGCTGTCGGCGCTCGGTGCGGAGATCGGCCTGCTTCCGGCCGAACACGCGGCGGCGGTACGCGCGAAGTACGAGGCGATCGCGGCCGAGGCGCGGCGGCTCGAGTCCGCGTGGGTGCGCGTTCGCGCGGAAGGCGGCGCGGCGGATGCGGGCGAGCGCACGGTGCGGGCGTCGGAGTGGATCGCGCGGCCCGAGGGCACGATCGCGGGGTTGGCGGAACTGGGAGTGACGTGCGCGCTGCCCTCGTCGTGGGCGCAGGCGCTCGAGGTGCGGCTCAAGTACCGCGGCTACATCGAACGCCAGCAGCGCACCGCGGCCTCGGCGCTCGAATTGGAGCGGGTATCGATTCCCGAGGGCCTGTGGAGTGGATCGCTCGACGGGCTGTCGAGCGAGGCGCGCGAGAAGTTGTTGCGATGGCGTCCGTTGACCGTGGCGCAGGCCTCGCGCATCGCCGGCGTGACGCCGGCCGACGCGGCCGTGCTGCTCGTCCACGTGAAGCGGGCGGACGCGGCGCGCTGAAGCGCCGGAGGTGCGGGGCGTGGTAGAGTGCGCGCCCCATGAGCGCACCTCGACGCAGCAATCCGCGTGATCGCGGCCCCGCGGGCCGCCGCAGTGAATCCTCGCCCGGCCGTCCCGGCTCGGGAGCCCAACGGCAGTCGAGCGCACCGCGCGCACCTCGCGCACCGCGTGACGAGCGTCCGGCGCGCCGCTTTTCGCCCGCGGCCGCGGAGATGGCACTCGCGCGCCAGCCATGGGCGCTGCTCGAGCCGCTGCTCGAGGGCGTGAGCGCGGATCCGGCGGCCGCCATGCAGCGCCTGCGCAGTTACGCGCGCGCGTTGTTCGAGTGGAACCGCGGCGTGTCGAACCTGGTCTCGCACAACGACGAGCCGCGACTCGTCGAGCGTCACCTGCGCGAGTCGCTCGCGCCCGCGCGATTGCTGCGCGAATCGGGCTGCGAGCGCTTCGTGGATTTCGGTTCGGGCGCCGGGCTGCCGGCGGTGCCGCTGGCGGTCGCGGGTGTCGGGGCGTCGTGGACCTGCGTGGAATCCCGGCGCAACAAGACGCTTTTCATTCGCAAAGCCAAGCAGGAGTTGGATCTGAAGCATTTCGAAGTGCTCACGGGCCGGCTCGAAATGCTGATCCAGGAGGACGCCGGGGCGCTGGCCTGCGACGGGTTCACCTCGCGCGCAACCATGATGATCGCCCCGACCCTCGTGCTGGCGAAGGACATCGTGCGCCCGGGCGGGCGGGCGTTCCTGTGGAAGGGCAGCCGCTACGTCGAGGAGATGCAGGCGGACCCCGAGCTCTGGACCGGCGACTGGGAGTTCGAAGCCGCGCACGAGATCACGGACGGCGCCAACGTGTGCGCCGTATTCAGAAGAAAATAAACACACAACGAGACTTTGTTGTAATGGTTTCACGTGGAACATAGTGCTTGAGGCTGCGCTGGCCGCGTTGCTATCTTCGCGCCGCCGAAGCGAGCCCATCAGTGCCCGCTCGGGCATCCCCGCCTGAAGGCCGGCTCCTCGCGCCCCACAGTGCCGGGCCCCTCCCTACGCCTCGACGGCGCCCCGCGCGCCTGGACGATTGACCCCATGGGAAGAGTGATTTCGATCGCCAGCCAGAAGGGTGGCGTTGGCAAGACCACGACCGCAATCAACCTTGGGGCCTGCCTCGCCCAGGAAAACAAGCGGGTCCTGCTTGTGGACATGGATCCACAGGGCAACGCCACCAGCGGGCTGGGCATCAACGGCAACGACCAGCGCGTGACGACCTATGAGGTGCTGATCGGGCAGGCCGAGATGCAGCAGGCCGTCATGCCGACGGCGCTCGCGTCGCTGGACCTCGTGCCGACGGGCCAGCGGCTCTCCGGTGGTGAGGTCGAACTGGTCGGCATGATGGCGCGGGAGACGCGCCTGCGGACCTGCCTCGCCAAGGTCCGGGACAGCTACGACTACATCTTCATCGACAGCCCGCCGTCGCTCGGCATGCTCACGGTCAACTCGCTGACCGCCTCGGACTCGGTGCTGATCCCCCTGCAGTGCGAGTACCTCGCGCTCGAAGGGCTCACCCAGCTCATCGGGGCGATCCGGTTGGTCCAGGACCACCTGAATCCAGCGCTGCGGATCGAGGGTGTGCTGCTCACGATGTTCGATGCGCGCCTGAACCTGTCCCAGCAGGTGGCGGAAGAGGCGAGAAAGTTCTTCGCCGATCGTGTGTACAAGACCATGATCCCGAGGAACGTTCGGCTGAGCGAGGCTCCCTCGCACGGCAAGCCCATCGTCCTGTACGACCCCAACAGCACCGGTGCGGACAGCTACCGGGAGCTCGCACGAGAGGTCATGGAGCATGAGTAAGAAAGTACTTGGTCGCGGGCTGGAGGCGCTGATCTCGTCGTCCACGGCGGCGCAGGCGGTTGATGGCAAGGCGGCGGTCGCCGAGCCCCCCGCCGGGGCCGGGGTGCTCGAGCTGGAGATCCAGGACGTCGGCGCGAACCCGTTCCAGCCGCGAAAGCGCTTCGACGACGAGTCGCTCAAGGAGCTGGCTGACTCGATCCGCGCAAGCGGGATCCTGCAGCCCGTGATCGTCCGCAAGCGGGGGGCGAACGACTACCAGCTGGTCGCCGGCGAGCGCCGGCTCCGCGCCGCGCACCTGGCGGGGCTGACCAAGGTGCCGGCCATCGTCCGCGACTACTCGGACACCGAGATGATGGAGCTCGCGCTCATCGAGAACATCCAGCGCGAGGACCTGGACCCGATCGACGAGGCTCGCGCCTACCACGCGCTGATCGAAAAGGTCGGGCTGACGCACGACCAGGTCTCCGAGCGCGTGGGCAAGCAGCGCAGCTCGATCACCAACTCGCTCCGGCTGCTCGTGCTCCCGGTCGAGGTGATGGAGATGGTTTCACGTGGAACATTGACCGCCGGGCACGCCCGCGCGATTCTCGCGATCGAGGCCCCGGGTGAGCAGCTGGCCGCGGCACGCTACGTCCATTCAAAGGGCTTTTCCGTGCGTCGCACCGAAGCATTCGTGCGGCGCAAGTCCCGCAAGGCCCACTCCCGTCCGAGGACCGAGAAGCTGGAGGGCCTGGGTGAGTGGGAGACCAAGCTGCAGCAGCGCTTCGGGACCCACGTGGCCATCGCCCCCGGCCGGAAGGGTGGCAAGGTCGAGTTCGAGTTCTACTCACAGGAAGATCTCGAGCGACTGCTCGAAGCCTGGGGGGTGCTGTAGCGGTTGAGCCGTCGTCCCACCTCGGAGGCACCTTCATGATGAAGTTCCCCAAGCGTGCAGCGCAGGAAGAGACGCCGCCACCGAACACCCTGATCGGCGTGAGCTCGAGCTTTCGCGGCACGCTCATGGTGACGGGGACGCTTCGCATTGACGGCGAGTTCGAGGGCGACATCCTCAACTGCGACCGCCTCGAGATCGGTGAGCACGGAATCATGCGGTCCGACGTCGAGGTGCGAGACGCCCTGATCCGGGGCCGCGTGCACGGCAACGTTCGCGCGCTCGGCGTGATCGAGATGAGGGCCGGCGCCCGCGTCGAAGGCGATGTCGCCGCGTGCAGCGTGATCATGGAGTCCGGCGTTCACTTCACCGGGCGCTGCACCATGTTGGAAGTCGGCAGTGAATCGGTGGAGATGAATACCGATCCCCGTCGCTGACCGGCAACACAAATCTGTCTAACGTGCTGCCATGCAACACGTCACGAATACAACTGCGAGGGAGCGCATGAAGAACCTGTGGATCGTGCTGACCCTGGTGCTGGCATGCGTCGTCGGCTGCACCGACGCCGAGCGGCAGGCGTTCGAAGCCAAGTGCGATGCGCCCCTGCGTGCGCGTGTCGAGGCCCTGCTCCAGGGCGGCGCCACCGACAAGGTGGACGTACTGGGCAAGGTGAGCGGCGCGCTCGACTCCGAACGTCGGCGCCAACTCGAGTCCGCGGGCGCCGAAATCGGCACCGTGACGGACGCGTTGTTCACCGCGCGCATGCGCCCCGCCGACGTCGCACACGTGGCCGCGCTCGATTTCGTCGTCAGCCTGCAGCTCGCCCAGGTGCGTGATCCGCAGTAACGCGACCCGCGAAAGGAAGATCGCATGATGCCGACCCGGCGCCTCCTCGGAATCGCACTCGCGTGCATCGGCTCGGTCGCCAGTGCACACGCGGCGACGCGCCCGTTGCCGTTCGACGCTCACTCGCTCTCCGCGAACCGCCATTCCTCGGCGATCGCCCCCCTTGCGGTGCGCACGGCCAGCGCGCTCGACGGCAAGCTGTCCGCCCCTCTGCGCTTCCTGCTCGAGCGGGCCGGCGTGGCGACGCCCGAGGCCGCGGCGGCGCGGAGCACCTCGCTCGCGCGTGACGCCGCCGCGCTCGCGACGTTCCACGACGCGCGCTCGCCGTTCTACGTGCTGCCCGCAGCCGACGGCGAGGAACCCGAGACGTTCGTGTTCGCGAAGCTCGACGAAATCACCGGCCCCGACGCGGTGCGTGCCGCCGGCGGCAGCATCGTGCGGCAGTCCGGCGATCTCGCGATCGTGCGTGCACCCATCGCGAAGCTGGCCGGCATCGCGAGTTCGGATGCCGTGCGCCAGATGGCGCTGTCGCTGCGCTGGGCGAGCGCGCTCGATTCGAGCCGCGCACGCAGCCGCACCGCGGCGGTGCAGAACAATACGGGCGGCGTCCTGCCGCAGGCCTATAAAGGAGCGAACGTGGTGGTCGGCGTGCTCGACAGCGGGCTCGACTACACGCATGCCGATTTCCGGACCGCGGGCGGGCTATCGCGCCTGAAGGGCATGCTCGACTTCTCGGTCGGCACCGACGGCGCGGAGTGCCGCGTCGGCCAGCTCGACTCGCTCACGTGCGGGGAGATCGACGGCTCGGGCGGGCACGGCCACGGCACGCACGTGACCGGCATCGCCGCCGGAGGCGGCCGGCGGAATGCGGCGTACGTCGGCATGGCGCCCGAAGCGGACATCGTGTTCGTGAAGGGTATTCGCGACGCGCAGAGCAACGGCGGGTTCTCCGACGCCGATGTCGTGAACGGCACCGGCTTCATCCTCGACCGCGCCGCGTCGCTCGGGAAGCCGTGCGTGGTGAACCTCAGCCTCGGCGGCCAGATCGGCGCGCACGACGGCACCAGTCTCCAGGAGCAGTTCCTCGATCGCTTCGCCGGCCCGGGCCGCATCATCGTGGCGGCTGCAGGAAACTCCGGGGGCGACCCCATCCACGCCGCGTTCACGGCGCAGGGCAGCAACTACGACTCCTCGGTGGAATCGTGGCTGCAGACCGTCGGCGGCTCCGCCGTCGTGGACATCTGGGCGCCGAAGACGGCGAACGTGAACGTCGGGATCGTCGCCTACGACCCCAACACCGGTACGGCGATGCGCGTGAGCGCCGCGGCCGCTCCGGGGCAGCTCCTGCAGGGCACGCTCACCGACGTGGACTCGGGCGTGCCGCTGGGCACCGTGAGCATCGATGCGCGCACCACCGCCGATCCGAACAACGGCGACCGGAACATCTTCGTCAGCGTGCAGCCGGCCGCGGGCGGCGTGAACCCCGACCTCGTTCTCTGGGGCATCTACGTGTTCGGTTCGGGCAGCGTGGACATGTGGGCGAACGGCGGGCACTTCGTCAGCGACGACCTGGCGCAGCCCGACTTCTACCGGCGGGGCGACGTGGCGAAGACCGTCGGCATGCCCGGCACGGGCAAGCGCATCGTCTGCGTGGGCGCGCACGTCTCGAAGACGTCGTACGTGGATCTCGACGGCGGGACGCGCGTGTTCGTGGGCGCCCAGCTGGATTCGATGGCGTTCTTCAGCAGCCGCGGGCCCTCGCGCGACGGCCGGCACCTGCCGAACTTCACCGCGCCGGGCGCGATCATCATTTCGGCACTCTCGAAGGACTACCCGGCCGAACGCACGAGCGTGCTGTTCGGCGGTGGGCTGCAGCAGCAGATGGGCACCAGCCAGGCCGCGCCGCACGTCACGGGCATCACCGCGCTCATGCTGCAGCGCGACCCGTCGCTCACGCCCGAGAACGTCCGCACGATCCTGGCGCAGAGCGCGACGGTGGTCAGTGGCGCGGCGCCCGACATCCAGGGCGCCGGACGGGTGAATGCGCTCGCGGCGCTGCAGGCGACGCCCGACCCGCTCGGCTGCCTCGTGACGCTGGCGAACGGCACCACGGTGCCGTGCGACCAGGCCGACGTCCGATTCGCCATGATGGCGTACCCGAATCCCTCGCACGGCGGCGCGCAGCTGCGATTCACGAGCAGCGTGGGACAGCGCGCGCACCTCGCGCTGTACGACATCGGCGGGCGTCGCGTGCGCACGTTGCACGACGGCTGGCTCGGCGCCGGGCCGCAGGCGTTCGACTGGGACGGCGCCGACGCGGGCGGCCGCGCCGTGGCGAGCGGCATCTACTTCGCGCGCCTGATCACTCCGGCCGGGACGCGGTCGATCCGCATGGTGGTGTCGCGATGAGCGCGCACGAGAAGGGAACCCTCCCGATGAACAAGGTACGGATGCTGCTGGCGATGCTGCTCGTGCTCGGTGCGCTGACCGGCTGCGGTGGTGGTGGCGGTGGCGGCGGGCCGACGACGCCTTCGGGCAACTCGGAGACCGAGCCCAACGATTTCACGCCCCAGTCCATCGGCACGCTGGCCGGCGCCGACATCGTGTGGTCGGGTTCGTCGGCCGGACAGGGGGACGTGGACCTGTACACGGTCACGATCACGGGCGCGACGAACCTGCTCGTGAGCCTGAACTGGAGCGGATCGAACGACCTCGAACTCAGCATCAGCAACGCGAGCGGGATCTTCGTGCGCACGGTGGATACCGCCTCGCATCCCGAAAGCTGCACGATCCCCGGCCTCGCGCCGGGCACGTACACCATTCGTGTGGGATCGTTCGCGAGTACCGCGACCAGCTACTCGCTCACGGTGGGCGCACGTTGATCCCTTCGGGGGCTTGCGATAAACGGTGGCCCGGGCGACTTCGCCCGGGCCGCTTGCTTGATCCGCCATCGAGGAGCGCATGACCGTCAGCGAACGCCAGAAGACCACCGGCCGCTGGTTCGTCTTCGCGGCGACCGTGCTCTGGGCCAGTACGGCCACGCTCGCGCGCTTCATGTTCCACGCGCGCGCCGTGGACCCGCTGGTCGTGGTCGAGCTGCGACTGACCATCGCGTCGGTCGTGCTCGGCCTGCTGCTCGCGCTGTTCCGGCGGTCTTCGCTGCGCATCGCCCCGGCGGACCTGCCGCGATTCCTGCTGCTGGGACTGCTCGGTGTGGCCGCGGTGCAGGGCAGCTACTACTACTCGATCTCACGCCTCGGGGTCGGGCTCGCGATCCTGATCCAGTACCTCGCTCCGGCGCTCATCGTGGCCTTCGATCTCGTGCGCGGCCGGCCGGTCGGCTGGACCATGATCGTGGCCGTGCTCAGCGCGCTGCTCGGCACCGTGCTGCTGGTCGGCGGCGTGCGCGTCGGGCAGGTGAACGCGACCCCACTCGACTGGGGCATTTCGTTCTACTCCGCGATCGCGTTCGCGTTCTACATCATGAACTCGAAGCACGTGCTCGCGCGCTACGAACCGGAGACGGTGCTGCTGTACACATTCGTCATCGCGGCGATCTTCTGGGCGTTCCGGAATCCGCCGTGGATGATCGCCGCCGCGCACTACCCGGCGGAACTCTGGGCCATGTTCGTGCTGCTGGGACTGTTCTCGACGCTCGTGCCGTTCGGGCTCTTCTACCTCGGGCTGCGCCGCCTGCCCGCGGCCGAAGCCGGCGTCATCGCCACGTCGGAACCACTCGTCGCCATGTGTACCGCGGCGATCTTCCTCGGCGAACACCTCGGCGCCATGCAGCTCGTGGGCGCCGGGCTCGTGCTCGCTGCGGCGCTGCTCGCCTCGCGCAACAACCCCGAAGCCACCGAAGCGGCGGTCGAGCGCGGCTGAACGCAGCGCCCGGCGCGGTCACGCACGAAATCCACGTGGTTCTCCCGTGCCCCGACCTGCATCCCAAGGGGGCTCGCAGGGAGGATCCATGACCAACGCCCGTTCGACACGCGCCAGCCGATCCGCGGCCGGCCTTCACCGCAGCCCTGCTCCCGCCGTCACGCTCGTCTCGATCGCCGACCTGCCCACGCGCTTCGGGCACTTTCGCGCGGTCGCCTTCACGCCCGACGCGACGGGCAAGGAACACCTCGCGATCGTGCGCGGCACGGTGCGCGGGTCGCGTGACGTACCCGTTCGCGTGCACTCCGAATGCATGACCGGGGACGTGATCGGCTCGCTGCGCTGCGACTGCCGCGACCAGCTGGAGCACGCGCTCGCGCACCTGGGCACGCTGTCGGAAGGCGTGCTGCTCTACATGCGACAGGAAGGCCGGGGCATCGGGCTGACGAACAAGATCCGCGCGTACGCCCTGCAGGACGACGGGCACGACACCGTCGAAGCCAATCACCTGCTCGGGTTCGGCGACGACGAACGCGACTACGGGATCGCGGCGGACATGCTGCGCGCCCTCGGCATGCGCAGCATTCGACTCATGACGAACAACCCGCGCAAGGTCACCGGGCTGCGCGAGCACGGCATCACGGTGTCCGGCCGGATCCCGATCGTGGCGGAACCGAACCGGCACAACGCGGGTTACCTGCGCACCAAGCAGCAACGCTCGGGGCACTGGTTGGGCGTCGCACCGACGCGCACGAACGGCGCTGCCGGAGCGCCGCCGCCGGCCGGCACGGTCGCGCACTCCGCCTGAGCGATTCATCCCCGGCGCCGAACGCGCTGCTGCGGGAGCCGGGCGCGTTGCGATCGCGCGCTCGGCGCGGGGAAATCCGGATCAGCTGGCCTGCGCCCAGAGCTCCTGCACGTCGGACGGTTCGGGCGCCATGGCCGCCTCGGGATAGAGCGGGTCGAACAGCGCGCGGTGCGCACCCTGCAGGCGCTCGCGCGTCTTCTCGAGCCGCAGCGTGCTCACCGTCTCGACGGCGTAACGTTCGTCCCAGAGCAGGTTGCCGCGCAGCCACACGCGCAGCTCGGGGAACTGCGCCATGAGCTCGAGCGTGCTGCGGCCCTTCATCTCGCGCACCGCGCTCGCCACGCTCTGCGTGGGACGAAGCCCGAAGAGCACGTGCACGTGATCGGGAGCCGCGACGAGCTCGACCAGTTCGAAGCCCCGCTCCTCGCAGGTCCGCGCCAGCAGCGAGCGCAGCAGGTCGAGGTGGCGTTCCCTGAGCACCGGACGGCGGCCGCGCGTGTTCCACGTGACGAGGTAGTGGAGCTGGCTGCGATAGACCGTCTCCCAGCGATTCTCGAGCGCCTTCTGCACCTGCGGAGCCAGATCGAGTTCCACGAGACTTCCTCCTGCGGGGACGATTGAACGGATGTGCAGTACGCGGGGGTGAAAAACGGGAGCACGAAGCTCCCGTCGAGAAACCCTGGGTCGAACTACGTGGTGCGAAGCACGCCGCGCACGGTTCCGAGGATCCGGAACGACGCATCGCGGTTCACGACGATCGGCTCGTACTTGGCGTTCGCCGCTTCGAGCTCGATGTGCGACTTGCGCGGGCGGTAGTACTTCACCGTCGCTTCGTCCTCGATCAATGCGACGATGATCTGGCCGGCGCGCGCCTCTTCCTGCTTGTGCACGATGACGAAGTCGCCTTCGAGAATGCCCGCGTCGATCATGCTGTCGCCGCGCACCTTCAGGGCGAACAGCCCTTCCGTTTCACCGAAGACGGCCGCCATGTCGAGCGAGTCCGTCATGTTCTCTTCGGCGAGGATCGGCTGGCCAGCCGCGACCCGGCCGAGCACCGGGATCCCCGCGGTGCGCTCGTCGTTCGACATGCCGATCCCACGGGCGACCTTGCCCTTGCGATGGATGTAGCCGGCCTTCACGAGGAGGTTCAGGTAGTAGCGGACGCCGTTCGTGGACGAGATGTGGAACTGCTCGCCGATCTCGCGAATCGTCGGCATCGAGCCGTGTTCGCGGCGGAACTTCTGGATGAAGGCGTAGATCTCGCGCGCCCTGTCGTTGAGCATGGGCTTCTCCGTCCGTGTGAGAGCGGTTCGAACTTCGAACCTGGCACGTGCGGGACCATAGTGCACACGCGTGCAGCGGGTCAACACGAAATTTCCCGGGCGCCCGCCGGCCTCCCCGAGCCCGCCGTCCACGGGCCGACGCCGCCGACGCCGCCCGGACGCACGCGACTTCGGTGCGGCGCCGGCCGCCGTGCAGTCACAACGAGTTGCCCGCACCCGCCGGGCCTGCCGCGGTTGGCCGGCCGATTGCGATGTGTGTCGGGCGAGGCCGCAAGGCCTCCCTTGCACCGCGCCGGTGGGTGACCGGCCGAAGGCTCCGAGGGGGATCGCTATCGGGGGCCGATCGTCCGAGGCGCGACGGCCGCCATCCACCGGCGGTGCGAGGAAGCAGTCGGAGGCTCGAGCGAACGGGTGGGGGCATCCGCGCGCAAGAGCCTTCGCGCGTCGCGCACCATGTGGGGTGCGGGGTGACGAATGGCGGTGCCGGCGGCGCATGCGAAAGCCCGGCGAGTCGTGCGAGCTCGCCGGGCCTTCGTGTCCCTGCTGAAGGAGAGTGCTACCGGAAGCGAAGCGTCAGTCCCGCCGAGAAGTTCCGCGGCAGCCCCGGTTCGTAGACCTGCGGCGGAGCGCTGCCGGAGATCTGCGGGTTGATGAACGCCGAGCCGACGTACTCCTTGTCGAGCAGGTTGTTGCCCGACACGAACGCGCTGAGCGCGGCGCGCGGCAGCCGGTGCTCCCAGGCGATCGTCGCGTCGAGGATGCCGTACTGCATGATCTCGATCGTGTTCCGGTCGTCCGCGAAGTACTTCGAGTTGCCGTTCAACGCCAGCTCCGTCGTGACGTGGCCCGCGCAGCGGTACTTCGCGCGGCCGCCGAAGACGAGCGCCGGCAGCCCGGCCACGTCGTTGCCGTCGAACGTCCCGCGATCGCTCTTGTACGTCACGTACTCGTTGCGCGACGCCGTGACCGTTCCGCCCAGCGTCAGCGCCGCGAGCGGCTGCCAGTCGAGCGCGAGCTCGGCACCGCGGCGGCGAGTCTTGCCGGCCGTGAAGAAGTAGCCGCCGTTGTTGTAGGGAATGATGTCGTTCTTCACGTCGATCCAGTACAGCGCCGCGTCGTAGCGCCACGCGCCGCCCAGATGACCGCGCGAACCCACCTCGTACGTCGTGGACAGCATCGGTTCGAGGAACGGGTTGAACGACGTGAGCGTGTCGTAGGGCGCCGGCGGGTCGATCTCGTTGAACGCCGGCGACTCGACGCCGCCACCGAGCGCCGCGTAGTACGTGCGGTCCGCCTGCTCGTACGACACCGTGGCCTTGGGCGTGTAGTGCGTGAAGCGCCGGGTCGAGTTCAGCTTGAAGTTGAGGTTGTTCTCGGAGATGTACCAGAGGTTGTCGTAGCGCACCGCGGCCAGGAACGTCCACGGACCGGCGTGGTACGACTGCTGCGCGAACAGTCCCGCGGCGTTCGAGCCTTCACGCTTGTCGTCGGTGAGCGACGTGGTCTTGTGGCCGCCGGTCGCGCTCAACGTCGTGAAGCGGATCGCACCGTCCTGGTAGTCCTCGTCGGCGCCGACCAGCGTGCGCGTCGTGGCCCCGGACGCCAGCTTCCATTCCCGCCCGCCCACGAGACTGCCGCCCACGTGGTAGCGCGTGAAGTCCTTCCACTTGTTGCGCTCCGAGCGCTGCAGCACCTTGGGCTCCGCCCACGCGGCGGCCGACAGCAGCTGCCCCGCGGCGGTGGAGCGGTCGAGCGACACGGCGAATCGCCCGACGCGATTGCGCCGGCGCTCGTCCCGCGTGACGAAGTGCGGCCGCGCCTGCGTCGGGTCGGCCGCGAGCTCGGCGGCCGTGAGTGCGCCCGGGTAACGGTTCAGGTTGCTGCTGCCGTCGAGCAGCAGCGTCAGCCGCGTTTCGGGATCGAGCGGCGTGACGAACCGCATGTTCGCGACGGTCGAGTAGCTCTGGCTGTGCGTACGCCAGCCCTCGAACGTGGAGTTCAGCACCGACACCGTGCCGCGGCCCTGGCCGAGCGTGAACCCGGCGATGCCCTGCTCGCGGTGGTAGCCGTAGGCGCCGGCGCGTTCGGAGTACTCGAAGAACGGCCGCTCGAACGACGTGTTCGTGCGCAGGTGGATCACGCCGCCACTGGCGTTGCCGTACAGCGCGGACGCGTTGCTGCGCACGACTTCGATCCGGTCGGTGCCGCCGAGGTCCACGAGATCGAGCGACGTGCGGCCGTCGGGCTCGGTCACCGGGATGCCGTCGGTCAGCACGCGGATGCCGCGCATGTTGCCCACGTTCGAGCGCTCTGCGCTGCCGCGCGCGCCGTAGCCGCGAATGGTGATGCGCACGTCCTGCGCGCCGCCGCGGCTCTGAACGAACACGCCCGGCGTGTTCTGCAGCGCGTCGGCGAGGCTGATGTTGCGGTTGTGCTCGAAGTCCCCGCGCCGCAGCACGCTGACGGCGGCGGGAGTACGGAGCACGGTCTGCGCGCTGCGCGCGGCCGTGACGATGGTCTCGTGGAGCGGGACGACCGCGGTGTCGGCGGCTGCGGCCAGCGACAGCGCGGCGATGAGATTGGACAGCACGGGAGCTCTCCTCAGGACGAATGCGATGGATGCGACCGAGCGCGCGCGGCGCCGGCCGTACGATGGAATGAACCGATCGCGTGTCTCGAGGAGCGCTCAGTTCCGCATGGGAACGAACGCGGGGCGCGCGGAGCGCGCGAGGGACCTGCCGGTGGGAAGCGGAGCGTCGCCGGGTGCGTCGAGGGTGGAGCCGGAGTCCGACGGCGCCACGAGTCCGGGCGCACCGGGCACGTCGGTCTGCACGATCGTGGCCGCCGCGGCCAGCACCGGCACGTCGCGCGAGGCGAGTCCGGCGGGCGCCGTGTCGCACGCGTGGCGGTCGAGCGCGGGCCACCATTCGCCGAGGAACTCGCGGTCGTCACCCGGCCGCGCCGCGAGCGCGAACGCCCCGCTCGTGGCGGCGACCGTCTCGCGGTGCTCGCCGCCGCAGCGCAACCGCAGTCGCGCATGCTCGGCCGCCAGCGACGGCACGTGCCACGTCCAGCGACCTTCGAGCGCGTCGAGTTCGGGCGAAATCCGGATCCAGCGGCCACCGTCGAGCGAGAGTTCGAACTCGACTTCGCGGATGCCCGGGTCGAGTCCTTCCCAGCGCAGCTCGATCGTCTCGCCGGCGCGCAGCGTGCCGCCGGTGGGTACGTCGAGCCGCACCGCGGCGCGCGCGGGGGCCGCGACGAGCACGCAGCACAGCAGCAGGAAGGACCACACCAGTCGCACGGGGGCTCCGGGGAGGAAGGGGAACAGGGCGAAAAGAGTAGCAAGCGACCCCGTTCCGGCCGAAGCGAAAACCGGCCGCGATGCGCGAAATCGCCCCCCCCGCCGGCGGGCCGGTCGCGAGAGCGCCCCGGTACCGCGAGGGGTACCGGGGCGCTCGGGGGTGGGGCGCCGGGTGCTCAGAACCGCCAGCTGACCTCGGCGGTGAAGCGCTTCGGCGGCGCGTAGTAGAACTGCGAGTCGCCGATGTCGCTCTCGGCGACGAAGTGGCGATCGTCGCCCAGGTTCCGGCCCGCGACCGACACCAGCGCGCGGTCGTACGCGAACGTGACGCCCGCGTCGTACTCGGTGAACGGCGGCGTCCAGCGCGCCGGCTGCCACTGCTTGCGGCGCTTCATCGGGCGCGAGTCCTCGTGCCGCGCCGCGACCCACGCGCCGAGCCACTTCGCCGGCGCGTACGACGCGCGCATGTTCCACATCTGCCGCGGCGCCACCTCGACCAGGTTGCCGCTGATGTCGCTGAGCGACGCCGCGTCGGAAGGATCGGCGAAGAACTGGAAGTCCACGAAGCGCGGATCGTGGTTCGCCCAACCCGCGGTCAGCGCGAGCCCGGGTACCTGCTTCGGCGCGAACGTGCCGCTCGCCTCGGTGCCCTTGAAGCGTTCGTGGCCCGCGTTGACGTTGGTCGGCGAACCGTCGCCGGCCACGGCGCCCACGACCATGTTGTAGAAGTCGAGTTCGAACAGGTGCGCGTCGAACGACAGCTGGCCGTCGAACAGCGAGCCCTTCACGCCGCCCTCGATCGAGTGCGTGCGCTCGGGATCGAGGATGTGGGCGTTCTCGGCCTCGGTGAGGTTCGGCGCCGCGGGCTTGAACGAGCTCTTCCAGTTTCCGTACACGTTCACGACGTGCGGCCGGCCCGGCGGCACGAGTCGCACGAGCGCCGCGAGGTCGCCCGACCACGCGGACGACGTCTTGTCGTCGGTGATCGTCTCGGCCGGACCGCCGACTTCCTGCCCGAACGCCTCGAGCGCCTCGCTCGCGCGATCCCAGCGCCCGCCGCCCGACAGCGTCAGCGCACGGTGCGGCGTCCACTCGTCGTGCGCGTACACGCCGACGAACGTGCGCTTGTCGTCGAACGAACGGTGATCGCCGACCGGAACGCTTTCCCAGTCCGGCAGGTCGGTGCCGTGCGCGCTCAGCCGCGCGTCCACGTCGAAGCCGATGCCCTCGGCATCGGTGTGCCCCCACGTGAGCGCCGCCCCCGTGACCAGTTCGTGGTGGCCGCCGGCCTCGAAGATCGAGACGAGCCGGGCGTCGTCGTACAGCGCGCGCTCGACCGGTTCCAGCTGCACGCCCGCGAAGCTCACCGTGTCCGGCGTGTTCTCGTCGGGCACGCCCGAGAAGAAGTTGCGCACCTGCTCCTGGCCGTCGCGGGTGAAGTTCAGCGTGTTCTCGAAGCGCACGCGCGCGTTCACCGGCACGTTCTCGCGCACGCCGAGCGACAGCACGTCGTGGTTCATCTTCGCGCCCCCGACGGCGTAGTTCGCCGTGCGTTCGAAGCCCGGCACGGGGTCGGCCAGGTCCACCGGCATCGGCGTGCCCCAGTCCGAGTGGTCGGACAGGCCGGTGAGGTCGAAGCCGACCTTCGCCTTGCCCATCGTGCCGTCGAGCGACACGCGGCCGCGGAAGGCGTTCGTGCCCGTGCGGTCCTGCCAGCCGTCGCCCGTGTGGCCGGAGGCGTTCGCGTTCAGCGACCAGGCCGGGTTCACCGGCCGCGTGACCGCGTACGAGCCGCCGAAGTTCGAGAACGAGCCGCCGCCCAGCGTGACCGACTGGCCCGCTCCGGAGCCGCGATGCGTGAACACCTGCACCATGCCCGCGAACGCGGCCATGCCGTACAGCGTGCCCTGCGGTCCCTTCAGGATCTCGATGTGGTCCACGTCGTCGAGCGAGAGCTGCACGAGCGACGGGTTGAACGGGCCGCCGACCGGCACGCCGTCCACGGTCACGAGCAGGGCGTCGAACTCCTTCAGCCCCCACATGCCGATGTTCGTGAGGTGGGCACCGTTGTCGGTGCCGCCACCGGCTTCGACTCCGGCGACATCCATGAGCGCGTCGCCCAACGTGCGCGCGCCGGTGCGCCGCAGTTCGGCGCCGCTGACGACGGCGGTGGCGTTCGCCACCTCGATCGCGCGCTTCGGGGTCTTGGTCGCCGAGACCACGACGCCGAAGCGCGCGGGGTCGTTCACGGTGAGGGTGTCGGGGGCCGCGGCGAGCGCGGCGGAGGCAACGACGGCAACAGCCGTCAGGGTCGCGCCGAGCGCGACCGGGATACGGCGGAACATGGAACGTCCTTTCGAGAGGAAGCGAATCCCGTGAGCGTGAAGTGATGGATTCGGGGTTCTTCTCGAGCGCTCAGTTCCGCAGCGGCGTGAACCTCGGCTGCAGGCCGTGCGTGAGGCGGACGACGTGTTCGCGGACGGGTACGCCGGACGACGTGTACGGCACGTGGACGGCGACCGGCACCTCGCCGGTGTCGTGATCGTCGGGTTCCTCGGCGGAGTGCGCGAGCAGCCCGCCCGCGGCGAGCTCGCGCGAGTCGTGCGCCCCCAGTGCGGCCGGGCAGGCGACGGCGTCACCGAGCCACGCGGCGGCGTCGAACGGCGACAGTGCCGCGGCCGAGAACGCGATGCGCGCCGAGGGCGGCGACGCGAACTCCTCGCGAGCGGAGCCGGCGCGCAGCACGAGCCGCGCCGACGTCCCGGTGAGACGCGGCACGCGCCAGCGCACCTCGCGCACGCCCGCGAGGCACTCGGCCGTGACCTGCACCGCGGGCCCGACGTCGGGCACGAGCACGAGCTCGAACTCGCGCACTTCGGCGGGCAACGGGGGGATCGGGGTGACCACTTCCTGCCCGGGATGCAGCGCCGAGGCGGGCGCCTCGAGGGCGGGCAGCACGAGCGCGCCGGCCAGCGCGCTGCCCGGAACGAGCAGTGCGATCGCGATCGCGGCCAGCAGTCGGGGGAGGAACGAGCGCATGGAGCGGAAAGGATATCCGAGCGGAGGTTGAGAAATCACCACGAGACTTCTACATTTTGCCCGCGTTTCCCGCCCGAGCATCCGTCCTCACGGAGCCCCATGACCACTTCGGTCCCGTCCGCCCCCGCCGTGTCGCGCGTCCGTACCTACGCCTCGTTCGTGCGGTTCGAGCACACGCTGTTCTCGCTGCCTCTGATCCTGGCGGGCGTCTTCAGCGTGCCCGGTCCGGCCATGGCGCCGATGCGCTGGCTGTGGGTGACGATCGCCGCCGTCGGGGCGCGCACGGCGGGCATGTCGCTCAACCGCCTGATCGATCGCCGGATCGACGCGCTGAACCCGCGCACCAAGGTTCGCGAACTGCCGGCGGGAAAGATGAAGACGCCCGAAGCCGTCGCGCTGCTCGTGGGCTCGGGCGCCGCCTACCTGGCGGCCTGCGCGATCCTCGGTCCGTGGTTCCTGAAGGTGGCGATCGTGCCGCTGGCGGTGTTCACGCTCTACCCCTACCTCAAGCGCTTCACGCCGTTCTGCCACTTCGGCGTCGGCACCGCGCTCGCGCTGGCGCCGCTCGCCGGGTACGCCGCGGCGCACCCCGGGCTCGAGCACCCGCAGACGGCGTTCTGGCTCGCCGGCTTCGCGCTCGCGTGGGTCACGGGCTTCGACATCATCTACGCCACGCTCGACGAGGAGTTCGACCGCTCGCACGGCGTGCATTCCATGGTCGCGTGGCTCGGCCGCCGGCCCGCGCTGCAGGTGTCTTGGCTGCTGCACCTGGTGGCCGCGGGTGCGCTCGCGCAGGTGGCGCTCGGCGCCATGCAGCACGCGCCTCAGCACATGCCGTGGGCGTTCGCGGCCATCGCGCTCTACTGTGGGGCGCTGCTGCTCCTGTGGCTCGAGCAGCGCTGGGCCGAGGACGTGAACCTCGCGTTCTTCCAGATCAACGTGTGGGTCGGCGTGATGGTGCTCGCCATCGTGCTCGCCGCGCGCATGGCCGCGGGAGGCTTCTAGAAGATGTCGCGCTACCTGATCGGCATGACCGGCGCGTCGGGCGCCATCCACGGCGTGGACTTCGTGAAGCGCTGCCCGGGCGAGAAGTACCTCGTCATGAGCGACTGGGCGCGGCAGGTGCTGCTCACCGAGCACGGGCTCAAGTCCTCCGATCTCGAGCCGCACGTGAAGAAGATCTTCCGCGACGACGACCTCGCGGCGCCGTTCGCGTCGGGCAGCAACCGCTACGACGCGTTCGTCATCGTGCCGTGCAGCGTGAGCACGCTGGGCAAGATCGCCGCGGGCATCTCGGACACGCTGATCACCCGCGCCGCGGCGGTCGCGCTCAAGGAGCGCATGCGGCTCGTGCTGTGCGTGCGCGAGACGCCGCTTTCGACCATCGCGCTCGAGAACTGCCTCAAGCTCTCGCGCGACGGCGTGGTGATCATGCCGGTGTCGCCGCCGTGGTACGGCAGCCCGAAGTCGCTCGACGAACTCGTGGCCGGCTTCACCGACAAGCTGCTCACGCTGCTGGGAGAAAAGGGCGCGGGCTCGGCGTGGAGACAGGACGAACTCGCATGAGCTTCCGCACGCTGCGCCAGTTCCTCGACCACCTCGAAGCGAAGGGCGACCTGAAGCGCGTCACGCGCGAGGTGGACTGGAAGTACGAGGTCACCGAGATCGGCTGCCGCGAGGCGAAGGCGCAGGGCCCGGCGCTGCTGTTCGAGAACGTGCGCGGTTCGAAGTTCCCGCTCGCGGTGAACGTGCTGTGCGCGGAGCGCCGCATCGAGTGGGCGCTCGGCCGCACGCCGAAGTCGGTGGGCGCGGAGATCGAGGAGATCTTCCACGCGCTGCCGCCGAAGAAGCTGTCCGACCTGTGGGCGCTGCGCGGCAGCGCCGGGCGCGTGCTCGCCGCGCGCCCGCAGCACGTGAGCGGCGCGCCGGTGCAGCAGCACACGCTCGGCGCGAACCTCGAGCCGCTGCCGATCCTGCAGCTGTGGCCGCACGACGGCGGCCGGTTCATCACGTTCCCGCTCGTGTTCACGGAGGATCCCGAGACGCACAAGCGCAACCTCGGGCTCTACCGCATCCAGGTGTACGACGCGAAGACCACGGGCATGCACTGGCAGATCGGCAAGGGAGGCGGGTTCCACTACCACAAGGCCGAGAAGCGCGGCGACGCGCTCGAAGTGGCGATCGCCGTGGGCGCCGACCCCGCGACGCTGCTGTCCGGCGTGGCGCCGCTGCCCGAAGGCATCGACGAACTGGCGTTCGCGGGCTTCCTGCGCGGCGCGCCGACGCGCATGACGAAGGCGCGCAAGCTGTCCATGAGCGTGCCCGCCGACGCCGAGTTCGTGATCGAGGGCATCGTGCCGCCCGGCGAGCGCCGCGTCGAAGGCCCGTTCGGCGACCACTTCGGCCACTACTCGCACGCCGCGCCGTTCCCGGTGTTCCACGTGCGCGAGGTCACGCACCGCGAGCGCCCGATCTTCCACGCGAGTGTCGTGGGCAAGCCGCCGCAGGAAGACAAGTACATGGGCGAAGCCGTGCAGGAGATGTTCACCGGCGTGCTCAAGGTGATCCATCCCGAGATCACCGACCTGTGGGCGTACTTCGAGGCCGGCTTCCACAACCTGCTCGTGGTCGCGGTCGAAAACCGCTTCGCGCGCGAAGGCCGCAAGACCGCGCTGGGCTTGATGGGCACCGGGCAGCTGTCGCTGACCAAGATGATCGTGCTCGTGGACGGGGACGTGAACCCACGCGACCGCCGTGCCGTGTTCGAGGCGATCGCGAAGCACTTCGATCCCGCCGAGGACTTCATGCTCATCCCGGGCGTGCCGCTCGACACGCTCGACTTCACCAGCTTCACCATGAACCTGGGCAGCAAGATGGTGTTCGACGCGCAGTCGCACGGGCGTCACGTGGGCTCCAGCGGGCACTCGCCCGGCACCGGCGTGCAGCCGGCCGAACTGCTGCGCGAGGTCGTGGACCCGCGCCGGTTCGACGAGCGCGTCAAGGACCACCGGCTCGCGTGGGGCGGCATGCTGGTCGTGCAGGTCGAGAACGAAGGCCGCGGCGTGATCGAGAACCTGCTGCTGCGCGACGAATGCGCGCACGTGAAGCTGCTGGTCGCGGTGAGCACCGACGTGCCGCTCGACGACGACGACCTGCTGCTGTGGGGCATCTTCACGCGCTTCGACTGCGCCCGCGACACCATTCCCGCGCGCGTCGAATCGCGCGGCGCCTGGCTGCAGGTGACGGGCCCGCTCGGCGTGGACGCCACGTGGAAGGACGGTTACCCCGAACCCGTCGCCACGCCCGCGGACGTGATCGCGAACGTGGACGGCTGGTGGGGACGCGGATGACGCGGCGGTGATCAAGTACCTCGGTTCCAAGCGGCTGCTGTTGCCGCGCATCACCGCGCTCGTGCGCGGCATGCGCGGCGTGCGGACCGCGCTGGACCTGTTCTCGGGAACGTCGCGCGTCGCGTTCGCGCTCAAGCAGCTCGGGCTCGTCGTCACCGCGAACGACCACCTCGAGTACGCCGCCACGCTCGCGCGCGGCCACGTCGAAGCCGACGCCGATCGCGTCACGCGCGCGGCCGAGCGCCTGATCGGCGAACTGTCGCGGCTGCCGGGCGCGCCGGGCTACTTCACCGAGACCTTCTGCGAGCGCTCGCGGTTCCTGCATCCGAAGAACGGCGCACGCGTGGATGCGATCCGCGAGCGCATCGAGTCGCTCGCCGTGGACGAGCCGCTGCGCTCGGTGCTGCTCGTCTCGCTCATGGAGGCGGCCGACCGCGTGGATTCGACCACCGGACTGCAGATGGCCTACCTCAAGTCGTGGGCGGCGCGCGCACACAAGCCGCTCGAGCTGCGCCTGCCGGCGATCCTGCCGGGTCCCGGACGCGCGACGCAGCTCGACGCCGAGGAGGCCGCCGGACGCTTCGAAGCGGACCTCGTGTACCTCGACCCGCCCTACAACCAGCATCGCTACCTCGGCAACTACCACGTCTGGGAATCGCTCGTCCGCTGGGACAAGCCCGGCGTCTACGGCGTCGCGTGCAAGCGCGAGGACTGCCGGGACTACCGCAGCGCGTTCAACTCGCGGCCCGGGATCCTGCCCGCGCTCGAACGCGTCGTCGCACGGCTGCGCTGCCGCCACCTCGTGGTGTCGTTCAGCAACGAAGGCTACGTCACGCGCGAAGCCATGGAAGCGTTGCTCGCGACCCGCGGGCACGTGGCCACGGTCGAAGTGGACTTCCCGCGCTACGTGGGCGCGCGCATCGGCATTCACGATCCGGCGGGCCGCAAGGTCGGCCGCGTGAGCCACCTGCGCAATCGCGAGTACCTGTTCGTCGTCGGCGAATCGTCCCGTGCGCTCGAACCCGTGCTCGCGAGCCTTTCGGCGCGCGCGCGCGACACGGTGGGAGCGACGGCGTGAGGCTTCGCGGGGTCGCGCTGGCGTTCCTGCTGCTCGCCGCCGCCGGATGCGGGCCGCGCGACGTGCAGACCGCGCAGGGCCTGGTCGGCGACTGGAAGGGCCACGTCGCGTGGCGAGACGCGACCACGCCGCTCGTGCTGCACGTGCGCGCCGAGGGCGATTCGCTCGTGGCGACGATGGACGCGCCGGCGCTGCACGTGACCGGGCAACCGGTCGGGCGCGTGTCGTTCGACTCGCCGCGCGTGCGCTTCGTGGTCGCGGACTCGGCGGGCACGATCACGTTCGACGGCTGGCGCCGCCGGAACCTGATCGTCGGCGCGTGGAGCGGCGGGCCGGTCGCGGGCGTCACGAACCGCGCGCTGCTGCCGCAGCTGTCGCTGCAGCTCGTCGTGCCGCCGGTGCACAAGTCGCCGTGGCCCGAAGGCGTCGTGGGCGGCGAACCGCCGATCGTGCCGGCGAACGAGCGTTCGCTGGCGGAGTGGATCGCGGCGCGCTGACGAGTACCGCGCCATGCTCGCCGCAGCACGGCGCGGCCCGGCGTCGCCGTCCATCCCGGCCGCGGAGGTGCGCGTTCGGACCGCGGAAATCGCGGGCGCGGACCGGGTCGGGTTCTTACCGCGACGTCGTCCGCGAGCGGGGCGGTTTCGGCCGTCGCCGTGCGCACATCGCGCGCCCGCGTTAACCTGCGCACCCTATGACCGCTCCCGACCGCTTCACCCGCACCTTCGGCGCCTCGCGCGCCCTGATCGGCATGATTCACGTGGGCGCGCTGCCCGGCACGCCGGCGGCGTCCGAACCGATCGCCCGCCTCGCCGAGAAGGCCGTGGCCGAAGCGCGCGTGTACCGCGACGCCGGTTACACGGCGCTCATGATCGAGAACATGCACGACCGCCCGTACGTGAAGAACACCGTCGGGCCCGAGATCACCGCCGCCATGGCGGTCGTCGCGCGCGAGATCACGCGCGAAGTGCCGCTGCCGCTGGGCGTGCAGGTGCTGGCCGGCGCGAACCGCGAAGCGCTCGCGGTGGCGCTCGCCTCCGGCGCGGCGTTCGTGCGCGCCGAGGGCTTCGTGTTCGCGCACGTCGCGGACGAAGGGCTCATGGAATCCTGCGCGGGCGACCTGCTGCGCTACCGGCGGGCCATCGGCGCCGAAGCGGTGAGCGTGTTCGTGGACATCAAGAAGAAGCACTCGGCGCACGCGATCACGGCCGACGTGTCGCTGGCCGAAACGGCGAAGGCGGCGGAGTTCTTCCTCGCCGACGGGGTGATCGTGACGGGCACCGCCACCGGCGAACCCGCGAAGGCGTCCGACGTCGAAGAAGTGGCTGCGGCCGTGGCGCTGCCGGTGTTCGTCGGCTCGGGACTCGCGCCCGACAACTACGCGCGCTTCGCGCGCGCACACGGCTTCATCGTCGGCTCGTCGGTGAAGCAGGGCGGGCTGTGGTCGAACGCGCTCGATCCCGCCGGGGTCAAGGCCAACGCCGACGCGTTCCGGGCGCTCGGAAAGTGACCGCCGCTCCGGAACTCGTGCTGCTCGGCAACCTGCTCGTGGACGACATCGTGTTCCCGGACGGCTCCACGCGCATGGCGCAGCCCGGCGGTGCGATCCTGCACTCGTCGGTCGCGGCCGCGCTGTGGGGCACGCGCGTCGGCTGCGTGAGCCTGCTGGGTGACGACTACCCGGTCGAGGCGCTCGAACGCCTCGAACGCCACGGCGTCGCGCTCGACGGCGTGCGCCGGCTCGGCCGCGACGGAGTACGCACGTGGCTGCTCTACGAAGGTCGTGTGCGCCGCGTCGTGCACCGGCTCGCGTGCCCGACGCACGAGGAAGTCTCGCCCGAGGCGGACGACGTGCCCGAGGCCTGGCGTGGCGCGCGCGCGTTCCATCTCGCGCCCATGCCGATCGCGCTGCAGGAGCGCGTGGTGAAGTCGCTCGGCGCCGGGGGCGCGTTCGTGTCGGTGGACCCGCACGAACTGGTCACCGAGGCCACGCTCGAGCGCTGGCGCGCGGTGCTCGCGCACGTCGACGCGTTCTTCCCGAGCGAGGACGAGCTGCGGCTCGACGGCGCCGCCGAGGATCCGCGCGGTGCGTTGCGGCGGCTCGCCTGCGGCCGGATTCGCTTCCTCTTCGCCAAGCGGGGCGCGGCCGGAGGGCTGTTGTTCGACGCGCACACCGGCCGCTTCCACGAATGGGAAGCGCGCACGGAGACGCTGACCGATCCGACCGGCGCGGGCGACGGTTTCGCGGCCGGCTTCCTCACCGCGCATCTCGCCGGCCTGCCCGTCGAGCAGTGTCTTCGGCGCGCCGTCGTCACGGCGAGCTTCGCGATCCAGGCGTGGGGCCCGGAAGCGCTCTTCGCGGCGACCCGCGAGGACGCCGAGGCCCGGCTGCAGTCGTGGTACCCACAGGAGAGTGCATCGTGAAGGACCGCTTCGTCCTCAACAACGAGATGAACCGCGCGCTCGCGGGCAACCGCGCCATCGTCGCGCTCGAGACCACGGTGGTCACCCACGGCCTGCCGCACCCGCAGGGTGTCGAGGCGGCGCTGCTGCTGGAAGACGACGTGCGCGCGAACGGTGCGGTGCCGGCGACGATCGGCGTCTGGGGCGGTGCGGTGCACGTGGGCATCACGAAGGCCGAGCTCACCGCGCTCGCCGAGGCGAAGGACGTCACCAAGCTCAACCTGAGCAACTTCGCGGCGACGTTGTCGGCCGGCCGGCCGGGCTCGACCACGGTCGCCGCGACCATGTTCGCCGCGCACCACGCCGGCATCCCGGTGTTCGCCACCGGCGGCATCGGCGGCGTGCATCGCGAGTCGCAGGAGTCCGGCGACGTGAGCGCCGACCTCACCGCGCTTTCGCGCATTCCCGTGGCGGTCGTGTGCGCGGGCGCCAAGGCCATCCTCGACCTGCCGCGCACGGTCGAGATGCTCGAGACGCTCGGTGTGCCGGTGTTCGGTTTCGGGACGGACGAGTTCCCGGCGTTCTACCGGCGCGAGTCGGGCCTGCCGGTCGACCACCGCTTCGACACGATCGAGGAACTGGCCGCCGCGGTCGCGGCGCACTTCGCGATCGGCATGGGCACCGGCGTGCTCGTCGCCAACCCGATTCCCGAATCCGAACAGATGCCGCTCGCGCTCTACACCCGCGCGCTCGGCGAAGCGCTCGCCGCCGCCCGCAGTGAAGGCGTGCGTGGCCGCGCGGTCACGCCGTTCCTGCTCGACCGCATGCGCCAGGTGACCGGCGGCGAATCCGTGCGCGCGAACCTCGCATTGCTGCGCAACAACGCCCGCGTGGCCGCGCAGCTGTCGGTCGCGCTCGCGAACCGCGCCGCGCGGGACTGAACTTTTCCGGGACAGGCCGCGGCCCGGCGCTGGAGGCGCTTTCGCGCGCCCTCGTGCGCCGGGCCGCCGCGTTCGTCCGCGCGATTCCCCGCGCTCGCATGCGAAGGAGCATTTTGCTGCGCGGCGCGGAAACCCTTTCGCGGAACCGCGCGTAGACCGCGGCACCTCCGCCCCCCAGCGGACGTTCCAACCCCACGCCGGATCGAGTCGTCCAAGCCTGCGTGCCGTTCGCCAACGCCCCCGGAGCTCCCATGCGTCTCGTCGCCCCACTCCTGCTTCTTCTCGCGCTGGCCGCCCCCGCCGTCGCGCAGCCCACGCAGACTCCCGCGCCCGCGGCCGCGGTTCCCCCGGTGCGCGCGACGCGCACGAACGAGGCGATCGTCGTGGACGGCGCGCTCAACGAGGCCATCTGGAGTTCTGCCGAAGCGGTGACGGAGTTCCGGCAGAAGGAGCCCGACCAGAACGCGCCGACGCGGCAGAAGACCGAAGTGCGGCTGGCCTTCGACGACGACGCCCTCTACGTGGGCGCACGCATGTACGACACGCAGCCCGACTCCATCGTGGCGCGGCTCGTGCGGCGCGACGGCGACGCGTCGTCCGACGTGTTCTTCATCTTCCTCGACCCCTTCCACGACAAGCGCACGGGCTACTACTTCGGGCTCACGGCCGCGAACACCCAGCTCGACGGCGTGTTCATGAACGACGGTTGGGACGACGACTCGTGGGACGGCGTGTGGAACGGCCACGTGGTGCGCGACGACAAGGGCTGGACCGCCGAGATGCGCATTCCGTTCTCGCAGATGCGCTTCGCGAACGCGAACCCGATGGTGTGGGGCGTCAACTTCAAGCGCTTCATCACGCGCAGCTCGGAAGAGGACATGATCGCGTTCCCGTTGCGAGGCGAGAGCGGGTTCATTTCGCGCTTCCCCGAACTGCACGGGCTCGACGGCGTGAAGCCGCGCCGCGCGTTCGAAGTCACGCCGTATTTCACTTCGAAGGGCGACTTCTTCCGCGGCAACTCCGACTACACGAACGCCGCCGGCGGCGACCTGCGCACGAGCCTCGGCCCGAACCTGTCGCTCAACGCCACGGTGAACCCGGACTTCGGCCAGGTCGAGCTCGACCCCGCGGTCGTGAATCTGTCCGACGTCGAGACCTACTTCAGCGAGAAGCGGCCGTTCTTCACCGAAGGCCTGTCGGTGTTCCGCTGCGGCAACAACGGCGCGAACGACTACTGGGGCTTCAACTGGCCGGAGCCGACGTTCCTCTACACGCGCCGCATCGGCCGCGCGCCGCAGGCCTTCTTCCTCGCCGATCGCGGCTCCGCGCCGCTCGGCACGTCCATCCTCGGCGCGGCCAAGATCACCGGGCAGGTCGTGCCGGGCTGGGACTTCGGCATGGTGCACGCGGTCACCGCGCGCGAGACCGGCGTGCTCACGGATTCCACCGGCGCGCACGACGTCGCGGTCGAGCCGCTGACCTACTACGGCGTGCTGCGCGGCATGCACGCGTTCAACAAGGGTCGGCAGGGCCTCGGGCTCATGAACACCACCACGATCCGCTCGTTCTCGGATGCGCGGGAACTCGAGCGCTTCGTGAACAAGTCCGGCGTGGTGACCGCGCTCGACGGCTGGACGTTCCTCGACAAGAAGAAGGTCTGGGTCGTGTCGGGCTGGGCCGGCATGAGCACCGTCTCGGGCACGACCGACCGCATCACCGCGTTGCAGCGCAGCAGCACGCACTACTTCCAGCGCCCCGACGCGGCGAACGTCGAAGTGGACCCCGACGCGACCACGCTGAACGGCCAGGGTGCGCGGCTGTGGCTCAATCGCCAGAACGGGCCGTGGATGCTGAACTCGGCGGTCGGCTACCTGTCGCCCGGCTTCGACACGAACGACATGGGCTTCATGTCGCGAGGCGACGTGCTCAACGGGCACTTCGGCACCGGCTACCAGTGGAACAAGCCGAAGGGCTGGCGCCAGTACGCGCACGTGATCGGCGCGCTGGCCGCCACGTTCGATTCGCACGGCCTGCCGACCACCAAGATGCTCTACCTCGCGGGCAACCTCGAGCAGCGCAACCACAACTCGTGGGAGACGAGCGTGTTCCTGTTCCCCGCGACCACGAATACGCGCGCCACGCGCGGCGGCCCGACCATGCGCAACCTGTCGGGCGGCTCGACGAACCTGCACTTCGACACGAACAGCAAGGCGAAGCGCTTCTGGTACGTGGATGTGAACCCGAGCCTGTCCGAGGACGGCGGCTGGGAGTTCTCGGTGAGCCCCGGGCTCGTCTACAAGCCGGTCTCGAACCTGCGCATGGAGTTCAACCCCTCGTGGTACCGCGGGCGCACGGATGCGCAGTACGTCTCGCAGGAGAGCGATCCCGCGATGACCGCCACGTACGGCGCGCGGTACGTCTTCGCCCAGCTCGACCAGAACACGCTCTCGGCGAGCCTGCGCATGGACTACTCGATCACGCCGAACCTGTCGTTCCAGCTCTACGCCCAGCCGTACATCACGTCGGGCGACTACGCCGACTACAAGTACCTCGCGCGAGCGGCGAGCTACGACTTCGTGGCGCTGCCGGAACTGGGCACGGACGACTTCACCTATCGCAGCGTGCGCGGCAACGCGGTGCTGCGCTGGGAATACCAGCCGGGCTCGACCGTGTTCCTGGTGTGGACGCAGCAGCGCGAGGACGTGGTGGACTACGTCGGTCACGGTCCCGACCGCTGGCTCAACCACTCGCTCGCCGCGCTCGGTCACGCCGACGCCGCGAACACGTTCCTCGTGAAGGTGGCGCACCACTTCACGCTGTAGCCGGTCACGAAAGGCAGCAACGTTCCGTGTGAGCTGGGGAGCGCCACGGAACGGCGAGGGCCCGGTCGAACGACCGGGCCCCTCGCAATTCCGGACGGTCAGTCGGTGACGGCCAACCGCTGGCGTGCCTCGAACCCCGCCGCACGCAGCCGCACGAAGTAGAGCCCGGCGCGCGCGCGTGCGCCGTCGTCGCCCGCGCCGTCCCAACGGACGGCGTGCTCGCCCGCGGTGAACGTACCGCGCGCCAGCGTGCGCACGCGGCGCCCCGCGGCGTCGAACAGCTCGAGCGCGATCGCACCGTCGCGCGCCAGCCCGAAGCGCAGCGTCGTGCCCGCGTGCGCCGGGTTCGGCTGCGGGGCGCGCAGGAACCACGCGGCCGGCGTGCGCTCCGGCGCGTCGAGCGCCCCGGCGGGCGTGAGCAGCGCGGGCGCGGAACGATTTCCGTGCGTGTCGGTCGCGACGAGCTTGTAGTACCAGGGTGCGCCCGCGGCGTCGGCCCAGCCGGTGTCCGGCGGCGTGGCCACGAGGTGCGCGGCGTCGGCCGGGAACGCCGGCGAACCCCCGCGGTAGAGCGCGTAGCCCGCGAGGTCCGGCTCCGTGTTCGGCTGCCAGCGCAGCCACGTGGTGCCGTTCGCGTACGGTGACGTCAACGCCACCGGCGTCGCGGGCGCGAGGTTGTCCACCGAGTAACCCGAGTCCGGCGCGCTGGTCCAGTACTGCGACGTGCTGAAGCCCACCGCATCCACCAGGAACTGCGTGCGCGGGTTGCGGCCCGGCAGCGAGTCCGACGTCGTCGGCGCGACCAGGCTGTAGCTGTCGAGGTGCCGCGCGGTCGCGGTGCCGACCTGTTCCCAGTAGGCGGCGACGCCTGCCGTGTGCGTCACGCGCAGCGCGCCGGCGTCGCGCACCGGATCGTACGCGGCGTCGTCCACGAGCGGCCGCCGCGCGAACGCCGCGTTCGCGAGCGCCGCCGCGGGTACGGAGCGGTAGAGGTAGTAGGTCGAGATCGAGTAGAACGCCGGATCGGTGTCCAGCGCGCTCGCGTTCCACGACACCTTCACCTGTCCGCCCTGGTCGTTCGGCACGTCCCTCACGGACGCGATCGCGGGCTCGGCGCCCAGCCGGCCGAAGCGATCCACGCCGCGCACCATGAGCTGCGTATAGCTGCTGGGAGTGCCGGACGCGTCGTCGGACCACGTCAGCAGCAGCCCGCCGCCGGGCGTGGGACTCAGGTTCGGGTAGGACTGGAAGCCCGGCCCGTTCGCAGCCGGCACGCCGCCCGACGTCCACTCGGCCGATCCGCCCGGCAGCACGTGCTGCACGGACAGGTCCACGTACAGGTTCTTCGCATCGGTCCACGCCACGTACGCGCCGCCGTTGCCGTCGGCCTCGAACGACTCGGGCACCTGGTCGGCGAGATCGGTGGCGAGCGCGAGCCCGCTGGCACCCCACTGCAGCGTGCCGGTCCAGTGCACGCGCTGGACGTAAATGTCCGTGCCGTAGACCGCCGTGTTGCGTGCGTCCGTGAACGCCGCGAGCAGCCCGCCCGCACCGTCGGCGCGCACGAGCAGGTCGCCCTGGTTGCCCGACGAAGGGGCGATCGCGATGCCGTTCGCCGTCCACTGCCCCGTGCCGGCCGTGCTCATGCGCTGGGCGTACACCTGGCTCGTCGCGCCGCGCGAATCGAGCCACGCGAACGTGGGCGCACCGCCCGCGTCGAGCACGACCTGCGGCCACGACTGCGTGCCTGCGGTGTTGCACACGACGACACCGTTCGCCGCCCACTGCGCGGAGCCCCCGGCGCTCGAACGCTGCGCGTACACGTCGTAGCCGCTCGTGGCGGAGTTGCGGGCGTCCTGCCACGTGGTCACGAAGTACGAGCCGAGTCCGGCGATGTCGGGTTGGTACTGCTGCCCGGCGGCGTTGCACAGCGCGACGCCGTCGGTGATGAACGCACGCGAGCCGTTGAACGCCACGACCTGCCAGTAGATGTCGTAGTCGGTCGTCAACTGGTTGCGGGCGTCCGCCCACACGATCCCGACCCAGCTCGTGGCCACCGCGAGCGCGGGCAACGCCTGGTAGGCCGTGTTGCTGCAGATCGCGAGCCCGCCCGCGCCCCACGCGGGAGCGCCGGCGGCCGAGACGCGCTGGCCGAAGATGTCCGAGTTGCCGTTGCGGTTGTCCATCCAGACCGCGATCGCGCCGCCGGTGCCGTCGGGCGCGATCTGCAGCCAGTTGCGGCTGCCGGTGGCGGCCGCCGCCACCACACCGATGGGCGTGCCTCCCCACAGCGCATGGCCCGAAGCGTCGAGATGCTCGAGGTAGACGTCGCCGCTGAAATTGCCGAGCCGCGTGTCGGTCCACGCGAGGAACAGGCCGCCCGCACCGTCGGGCGCGCCGGCGACGAGATTGGAGGTAATGACCGTGCCGTTCGTGAGCGCAACCCCGTCGGCGGGGTCGTGCGGCCAGACGGCCCGGGCGGGAGTGGCGACGAGGAGGGCGGCGGCGAACGGGAACAGCGCAAGCAGGCGTGCGATCGAGCGGGGCATGGGGGACTCCGGGACCGTGGGTGGACGACGCTTCACGCCCGGAGGGAGTCCGCCGACGTCCGCCCGTCACACCGAAATTCGGGAACCGGCACCCGGGCGGGCCTGCAACGCCCGGGGCACCCCCTGCGTATTCCCGCCCGGCCTATACTGCGGCGTCACGCCGCCGGGGCCGGCGGCATCACCCCTCGACACGGGAGAAGTGATGAACATCTTCGGCAGCATGCGCAGCCAGCTGCGCTCGGTCATCGAGTGGACGAATCCCGATTCCGGCCTGCTGTTCCACAAGTGGTCGGAGAACGGCGACGAGATCAAGAACGCGTCCAAGCTCATCGTGAACCCGGGCCAGGGCTGCGTGTTCGTGTACCGCGGCAAGGTCGAGGCCGTCTTCGACCAGGCCGGTACGTACGAACTGAAGACCGACAACATCCCGTTCTGGACGACCATCACCAAGATCCTCCAGTCGTTCGAGAGCGAGTACAAGGTCGGGCTGTACTTCTTCCAGACGCGCCAGTTCCTCAACGAGAAGTGGGGCACGACGAGCGCGATCAAGTACGACGACCCCAAGTACAAGTTCCCGGTCGGGCTGCGCGCGTTCGGCAACTACAGCTTCCGGATCGCCGAGCCGCGCGAGTTCTTCGTGAACGTCGTGGGCGTGGCCGACGACTATCCCGTCGAGGAGTTCCGCCAGGTGGTCGGCGCGCGCATCGGCCAGCCGCTCGCCGACTTCCTCGCGACGTCGCAGTTCAGCTACGCGCAGATCGACGCGAACCGCGAGGAGATCGCGTCGGGCATGAAGGAGCGCCTCACCCAGGAGTTCCGCACGCTCGGCTTCGAGATGGCGGACTTCCGCATCGAGGGCACGAGTTTCGACGACGACACCACGCGCCGCATCGGCCGGATCGCCGACATGTCGGCCGAGGCGCAGGCCGCCGCGGCCGCAGGGCTCGACTACGAGCAGATGCAGAAGCTCGCGGCGTTGCGCGACGCGGCGAAGAACGAAGGCGGCACGGCCGGCCTGGGCGTCGGGCTCGGCGCCGGCGTGGGCTTCGGCCAGATGATGGCGGGCGTGATGGGTGCGGGCACCGAGGGCGGCGCGGCGGCCAGGTCGCCCGCCGTGCGGCTCGCGGCGCTCAAGAAGATGCTCGACGACGGCCTGATCACGCAGGCCGACTTCGACGAGCAGAAGAAGCGCATCCTGTCCGAGATGTGACGATGCCGACGCGCTTCCGCTTCGACTGGCGCATGCACGCGAGCCGCGCGCTCGCGTGCCTGCTGCTGCTCGGTTCGCTGGCCGCCCTGGCGCATGCGCGCGCGGGCGGGGCCGGTGGCGGCGGTGGTGGCGGAGGAGGCGGTGGTGGTGGTGGCGGGCATTCGGGCGGCGGTTCCTTCAGTCACTCGTACGGCGGTTCGCACGGCGGTGGTGGTGGCGGCGAGTTCAACCCGCTGTCCATCGTCCTCTTCCTCGTGATCGTCGCCGTCATCCTGTACGCGAACCAGCAGCAGGCGGCGGGCCGGGCGACGGGCACGTTCTCGACTTCGGGCGGCGACGGCTCGAACGACGAACCCGTCCGCGACACGGTCATGGACCCCGCGAGCCTGCAGGCGTTCCGCGCGGCGCACCCGGAGTTCGATCCGCAGGAGTTCCAGGGCAAGGTGCGCGCGAGCTTCCTGCGCATCCAGAAGGCGTGGTCGAAGCAGGACCTCGGGCTCGCGCGTCCGTTCCTGTCGGACGGCACCTACCAGCGGTTCGCCACCCAGTTCCGCATGATGGCGCTGCTCCGGCAGCGCAACGCACTCGACCAGGTCGAGATCCACGCGGTCCGCCCGGTCGCCGCGCGCGCCGACGGCGCGTACGACGTGCTCGACGTGGCGATCACCGCACGCATGCTCGACGAATTCGTGAGCGAGCTGGACCCGTCCCTGAACACGACGAGTCACGAGACGTTCACGGAATACTGGTCGTTCCTGCGCAAGCGCGACGCGACCGCGCCCCGGGGCGACGCGTACGAGGCGCAGACCTGCCCCGCGTGCGGTGCGCCGCTGCCCGACGACCTGGGCGAGGTGTGCAACTGCCGCTACTGCGGAGCGCTCGTGAACAGCGGCGAGTTCGACTGGGTGCTGGCCGAGATCACGCAGCAGGACGACTACGAGACGACCGGCGCGCTGGAACGCCGCGCCTCGCCGGAGCTCGCGGCGCAGGTCGTGGCCTTGCGCGCGGCCGCGCCGGACTTCGCGGTGCAGCTCGCCGAGGACAAGGCGAGCAACGCGTTCATGCAGATCATGACGGCGTTCGCGACGCGCGAGCCCGCCGTGGCCCGGCGTTTCGTGAGCGACGCGGCGTTCGACGCGGTGCGCCGCCGCATCGGCCCGCAGCACGAGGCCTTCGACCGGCTGTACATCAACGAGTCCGTGCTGCTGCACGCGGAAGCGTCGTCGCCACGCCACCGGATCGCGCTCGGCGTGGCGGTGACCGCCCAGCGCGTCGAGCTGGTCGAGGGCGGGCGGCTGCGGCTGCTGGACCACGAGCCCACGCGGCGTGACTGGGTGCTCGTCATGGAGCGCGACGCCGACGGCGCGCCGGCGAAGGGTGCGCTGTACCAGCACCAGTGCTCCGCATGCGGCGGTCCGGTGAAGGACTCGATCGAACTGGCGTGTCCCTACTGCGCGACGCCGCTCAACTCGACGAAGCACGAGTGGATCGTGGCGTCGTTCCAGCCCGCGTCGGAGTACGTGACGCCGCCGCGGCCGATCGAGGTCCGCGCGTAGCGGGGCGCGTTCAGCGCGCCCCGCCCTGCATCGCGTCGAGCATGCCGGGTTCGCGGCCACCGCGGCCGCGCGGACCGTCGTCGTCGGGCACGTCGTCACCCTCGCCGGGCGCGAGGAACAGGTTCTGCTCGAGCCCGTGCTGGCGGTCGTACAGCTCGCGGTAGCGCCCGCCGGACGCGTACAGCGCGGCGTGATCGCCACGTTCGACGATGCGGCCTTCCTCGACCACCAGGATCTGGTCGGCGCGGCGGATCGTGGACAACCGGTGCGCGATCACGAACGTCGTGCGCCCCTTCATGAGGTGCGCGAGCCCGGCCTGGATGATCGCCTCGCTCTCGGAGTCCAGGCTCGACGTGGCTTCGTCGAGGATCAGGATGCGCGGGTCGGCCAGCAGTGCGCGTGCGATGGACACGCGCTGGCGCTGTCCGCCCGACAGCTTCACGCCGCGTTCGCCCACGATCGTGTCGAGCCCTTCGGGGAAGCGGTCCGCGAACTCGTCCACGCGCGCGATCCGGCAGGCTTCGCGCACCTGGGCCTCGGTCGCATCGGGGCGCGAGAACGCCACGTTCTCGCGGATCGAGCCCGCGAACAGGAACGAGTCCTGGAGCACGACGCCGAGCTGGGTGCGGTACGACGACAGCCGCACCGTGGACAGGTCGGTGCCGTCCACCGTGACGCGGCCTTCGCCCGGCGCGTGGAACGCCGAGACGAGCCCGATGATCGTGCTCTTGCCCGAGCCCGACGAACCCACGAGCGCGGTGACCGTGCCCGCGGGCGCCACGAACGACACGTCGTCCAGCACCGGCTTGTCGGCTTCGTACGCGAAATCCACGTGCTCGAACGCGACGTCGCCGCGCACCGTGCCCAGCACGGCCGTGCGCTTCGGATCGGCGTCCTCGCGCGCTTCGTCGAGCACCTCGCGCGTGCGTTCGAGGCCGGCGAGCGCTTCGGTGAGCTGCGTACCGATGTTCACGATCTGGAAGATCGGCGCGATGAGGAACCCGAGCAGCATGTTGTAGGCCATGTACTGCCCGAGCGTCATGTGGTCCGCCAGGATCTGGCGGGCGCCGTACCAGCTCACCGCGGCGCCCACGAGGCCCATGAGCAGCGCCATCGAGAGCTGCATGATGGACTGCGCCGACAGCGTGCGCAGGACGTTGTCGAGCAGGCGCTGCACGCCCGCGGCGAACACGCCGCGCTCGCGCTCCTCGGCGTGGTAGCCCTTCACCGTGCGCACGGCGCCGAGCGACTCGGTGAGGCGGCCCTGCACTTCCGCCTGGATCTTGCCGCGCTCGCGGAACACCGGGCGCATGACGTTGAACGCGCGACTCAGCGCGACCGTGAACACGACCAGCACCGCGGCGGTGATGAGCGTCATGGTCGAGTTGATCTTGAGCAGGAACACCAGTGACACCGCGGCGGTGACGAGTCCGCCGATGAACTCGACGAACCCGGTGCCCACCAGGTTCCGCACGCCTTCCACGTCGCTCATGATCCGCGACACGAGCGTGCCCGTCTTGTTCGCGTCGTAGAACCCGACCGGCAGCCGGCCGATGTGCTCCTGCACCTTGGCGCGCAGCTCGGCGATCGCGCGCTGGCCTTCCTTGGACAGCAGCTGGGTGAGCACGTACGACGTGACGGCCTGCACGGCGGTCGCCGCGAGCAGGCCGAGCACGAGCATCGGCAGCAGCTCGGGCTTGCGCGGCGTGATGATCCGGTCGATCAGCACCATCGGGGACAGCGGCAGCACCAGTCCGGTGATGCTGCGCACGAGCACGAGCACCAGGCCGATCGTGAGCTTGCCGGTGCGCGGGCGGGCGAGGGCGACGATCTCGGGCCACACGGACTTGAGCGAAACGGGCTTCTTGCCGGGCGCGGCGGCCGCGACGGGAGTACGGGCGCCGCTGGGCGCCGGGGCGGAACTCATCGGCTGGAATGCCTCCGGGGGGATGGACGGGCGGGGGCGGCAGAGTAGGAGCCTCCTGAAGATGCGTCCACACGCCCGCCGGGTGTGGAGAAGTTCGCCCGCGCGCGGCTATACTGCGCCGCGCTTTTTCGAAGTCCCCAACGCCGCGGAAAGGATCACCCGCCTTGAGTCTCGTTTCCGACATCCGCCTTCGCGATCCGCTCGTGTCGGCCGCCCGCGCCAAGCTGGTCGCCGGTGATCACCTGACCCAGGAAGACGGCATCCGGCTGTTCGATGCCCCGTTGCTGGAACTCGGCCGGCTGGCCGACGCGCTCGCGCGCGACAAGCACGGCGACCGGGTCTACTTCACCGTCAACCGCCAGCTCAACCCGACCAACGTCTGCGTGCTCGCGTGCAAGTTCTGCGACTACGCCAAGAAGCCCGGCGACCCGACGTCGTACACGATGAGCAGGGAAGACGTGCTCGCGCACGTGGACCCCGAGATCACCGAGATCCACATCGTGGGCGGCCTGCACAACAAGTGGCGCTTCGACGACTACCTCGACGTCATTCGCTGGGTGAAGGAGAAGAAGCCGGACCTGAGCGTGAAGGCGTACACGGCCGTCGAGATCGACTTCTTCGTGCGGCTCACCAAGAAGCCGCTCGACTGGGTGCTCACCGAGCTCAAGAACGCCGGGCTCGACGCGCTTCCCGGCGGCGGCGCCGAAGTGTTCAGCGAGCGCGTGCGCCGCGAACTGTTCCACCAGAAGATCGGCGGCCGGCGCTGGCTCGAGATCCACGAGGCCGCACACCGGCTCGGCATCCCGAGCAACTCGACGCTGCTGTACGGGCACATCGAGACGCGCGCCGAACGCGTGCAGCACATGATCGACCTGCGCGAACTCGAGATGCGCGCGCCCGGGTTCTTCGCGTTCATCCCGCTCGCGTTCCAGCCCGGCAACACGGGGCTCGTGCGCCGTCAGGCGTCGGCGATCGAAGACCTCAAGACCATCGCGATCTCGCGGCTCGTGTTCGACAACGTGCCGCACGTGAAGGGCTACTGGGTCATGCTCGGGCAGGACACCGCCGCGAGCTCGCTCAACTTCGGCGCCAGCGATCTCGACGGCACGATCGGGCTCGAGAAGATCGCGCACGCCGCGCAGGCGCGCAGCCCGGTCGGCATGGCCGAGGCGGGGATGGTCCAGATGATCCGTGAAGCGGGCAAGACGCCGGTGCAGCGCGACGCGCTCTACCGGGTGGTCCGCGAGTACTCGCGCCGCGACGAACCGGCGCTCGCCGTGGGGGCCTGACCGTGTCCACCGAAACCGCTCCGAAGTCGCACGCGCACAACCCGGGCTTCCTCGCGTTGATCGAGGAGGCGAAGCAGCGCGTCCAGACGTGTTCGATCGAGGAATTCATCGCCCGCCTGCAGGCGGGCGAGCGCTTCGTGCTCGTGGACGTGCGCGAGGAGAGCGAGTGGGCCGCCGGCCACCTGCCGAGCGCGCACCACATCGGCAAGGGCGTGATCGAACGCGACGTCGAGACGAAGCTGCCCGCCAAGGACACGCCGATCGTCGCCTACTGCGGCGGCGGGTTCCGCAGCGTGCTCGTCTGCGACAACCTTCAGAAGATGGGTTACACGAACGTGCTCTCGCTCGACGGCGGCTGGCGCGGCTGGAACGAGCGGGGCCTGCCCACCGTGACACCGGAGGCCTGACGTGATTCCCGAGCTGCGTGGTTACGAACTGATCTTCCGCACGTCCGACGCGCTCTTCCTGCGCGCGCTCGACGGCATGACCGACGAGAGCGCCCGCCGCAAGCCCGGCAACATGAACTCGCCGATGTGGATCGCGGCGCACATGACGGTGACGCGCGGGCTGTTCCTCGGCGCGATCGGCGGCAAGGTGGACATCGCGTGGGCGAAGCACTTCCAGCGCGGCGGCGAGCACGGCGACGGCGCCGGCTGGCCGAGCCTCGCCGACGTGCGCGCGAAGTGGTCCGAGGTGCACGCCGCGTTCATGGCGGCGCTCGAACGCCAGACGATGGACGGCCTCAAGGTCGAGACGCCGGTGCCCGGTCTCGAGCCCACGCTGTTCGGCGTCGTCGGACTGGCCGCCGTGCACGATTCGTATCACCTCGGCCAGCTCGCCATGTGCCGCCGCGAGCTCGGTCTCGAGCGCCTCGTCGGCTGATCCTTCGCGCGGGGCCGCGCACGTCGCGGCCCCTCCGCGTTTCCCGTCCCCGCCCGGAGCCGTCTTGTTCGACACCAACGCGCCGCTGTTCCACCAGACGCGCTTCACCGATCCGCAGCAGGCGCTCGAGGCGATCTTCGGCTACCGCGAGTTCCGGCCGGGGCAGCGCCGCATCATGGACGCCGTGCTCTCGGGGCGCGACTGCATCGGCGTGATGCCGACGGGCGCGGGCAAGTCGCTCACGTTCCAGATTCCCGCGAAGCTCATGAGCGGCACGGTGCTCGTGCTGTCGCCGCTCATTTCGCTCATGAAGGACCAGGTGGACGCGCTCGTGCGGCTCGGCTTCCGCGCGACCATGGTGAACTCCACGATCCCGTTCGAGGACCGGCGCGAGCGGCTCGCGGCGCTGCGCCGCGGCGAGATCGAACTGCTCTACCTCGCGCCCGAGGCGCTCGAAGGTTCGCTGCGCGACTTCATCGCGGGCTGTCCCATTTCGCTCGTCGTCGTGGACGAAGCGCACTGCATCAGCCAGTGGGGCCACGATTTCCGGCCGGCCTACCGCAAGCTGCGCGGTCTCAAGGAGCAGCTCGGCGACATCCCGGTGCTCGCGCTCACCGCCACGGCGACGCGGCGCGTGGCGGGCGACATCATCCGCCAGCTCGGCATGAAGAAGCCCGACGGGTTCAAGGGCTCGTTCTTCCGCTCGAACCTGCACATCACCGCGGTGCGCAAGGGCAAGGCCGCCGACGGCACGCAGCGCAACGTGCGCAAGGACCTGCTCGGGCTGTTGCGCCGGCACATGGGGCGGAGCGCGATCGTGTACTGCATGAGCCGCCGCTCGGTCGAACAGACCGCGGAGTGGCTCCGCACGCAGGGCGTGCGCGCGGTGCCCTACCACGCCGGGCTGCCCGACGAGCTGCGCGAGCGGCACCAGAACGCGTTCGCGCGCGACGAAGTGGACGTGGTCGTGGCCACGGTCGCGTTCGGCATGGGGATCGACAAGAGCAACGTGCGGCTCGTGGTGCACCGCGACATGCCGAAGAGCGTCGAGGCGTGGTACCAGGAGATCGGCCGCGCGGGCCGCGACGGCCTGCCGAGCGACTGCGTGGTGTTCTATTCGTACGCCGACGTGATCGGGTACGACTCGTTCCTCGATTCGATCGACGACGAGATGCTGCGTGCCGAGACGCGCCGCAAGACCGTGGACCTGTTCCGCATGTTCGACACGGGCGGCTGCCGTCATCAGGCGGCGTGCGCGTGGTTCGACGAGACCATCGAGCCGTGCGGCGAGTCGTGCGACACCTGCCGCGGGATCGGCGTGGCCGACCTCGTCGCGCCCGTGAGCGTGCGAGCCGCGGGCGCGAAGCCGCGCGCCGGCGGCGCGTCGGCCGAGCTCGACGAGGCGCAGCTCGAGCGCTTCGAGCGGCTGCGCGTGGTGCGGCGGCGGCTCGCGGACGCCGAGAACGTGCCGGCCTACATCGTGTTCAACGACGCCGTGCTGCGGGAGATGGCCGTGCGCGTGCCCGCGAACGAGCGCGAACTGCTCGACGTACCCGGCGTCGGGCCCGCCAAGCTCGAACGCTACGGCGCCGAGTTCCTCGTCGCGCTGCGCGAAGGCTGAGCCGCCGGCAGCACCAGCCGGAACACCGAGCCCGCGCCCGGCGTGCTCTCCACCTCGATCGTGCCGCCGTGCGCGCGCGCGATGCCCAGCGCCGCGGGCAGGCCGAGTCCGCGGCCGGGGAACCGGGTGCTGAAGAACGGGTCCCACAACCGTTCGACCACGTGTGCGTCCATGCCTTCGCCGTCGTCCTCGACCTCGATCGCGACGTAGTCGCCGGGCGGCAACGACTCGTGCACCTGCGGCAGCCGGGGTGGGGGCGACGGCGCGCGGCGCTTCGCGCGCACGACGATCCGGCCCGGCTTCTGCGCCGCGGCCTCGACGGCGTTGGTCGCGAGGCTCATGAGCACCAGTCGCAGGCGCGCGGCATCCCCGATCACGCCCGGCATGCCGGCGTCCGGCGGTTCGACCCGGAGCGTGACGTGACCGGGCACGTGCTCGCGGAACAGCGGTTCCCACTCCGCCAGCAGTGCCGCCAGCTCGATCGTGTCGCGCGTCACCATGGAGAGCCCGGCGTAATCGAGCATCTGCCGGGTGAGGTCGGCGGCGCGGTGAGCGGCCCTTTCGATCTGCGCGACGTAGTCGCGCGACGCGGAGCCTTCGGGCAGCTCGGTCGCGAGCAGGCTGGCGTTGCCGAGCATGCTCTGCAGCAGGTTGTTGAAGTCGTGCGCCAGCCCTCCCGCGAGTACGCCGAGGCTTTCGAGGCGCCGGGACTCGGCGAGCCGGTGTTCGAGTTCACGCGTGTGCGCTTCGCGTTCGCGCACGTGCGTGAGATCGGTCGCGATGCCGCACACCGCCTCGACCCCGCCGACGGGATCGGTCAGCACGAACTTGTTCACGAGGAACGTGCGCGGCCCGATCGAAGTCGGCAGCGTGATCTCGTGCTGCGCGCGCCCGCCCTGCGCGATCGCGGCTTCGGTGGAAGCCCGGATCTCGCTCACCTGCTCGGGCGGCAGGAGCTCGGACAGCATCCGGCCTTCGATCGGCTGGCCGCCCGGGTTGAACAACACGTGCCACTCGCGATTCACGTACAGGATGCGGCCTTCGGGCGTGTGCAGGAACGCCGCCGCGCCGAGGTGATCGAGCACCAGTTGCAGGCGCTCCTGTGCCTGCCGGCGCTCGGTGATGTCGGTGAACAGCCCCACGTACGCGACGATCTCGCCGTTGTCGTCGGTGTACGGAACGCCGCGGTTGAGCACCCAGCGCCATTCGCCGTCGCCCCTTCGCCGGCGCGCGAGCGTCTCGAACGGTTCACGTCGTTCCATCGCGCCGAGACTGATCGCGGCGACGTGCGCCATGTCGTCGGGGTGCACCCAGCGGGTCCACGGCGTCGCGAGCCCCTCTTCGAGCGAGCAGCCGGTGAACTCGAGCCAGGCGCGATTCAGCCAGAGCGGGCCGGCCTCGAGCGACGCGAGCCACATCGGCGCGGGCACGCGGTCGAGCAGGCGTTCGAACGTGGTGGCGCCGATCGCCATGGGAGGGGGATCCGAAGGATGCCGCATGCGAGGGTCTCGCAACCGGGGGTACCCGAGCCTCGTGGACCATGGGACCATCCACCGGTTCGGTGCGCCGGGCAAGTCACTCGACGGCGTCGTGTGTCCCGCCGGGGAAGCACGGAACGCGCTACATCGCGGACGGCTCCGAGTCGCCCTCTCGCAACGCCGCCGGCAACACCAACCGGAAGGTCGAGCCCGCGCCCGGCGTGCTCGTCACCTCGATCGTGCCGCCGTGTGCATGGGCAATGCCCAGCGCCGCGGGCAGGCCGAGCCCACGGCCGGGGAACCGCGTGCTGAAGAACGGGTCCCAGAGCCGTTCGACCACATGCGGCTCCATGCCCTCGCCGTCGTCCTCGACTTCGAACTGCACGTAGTCGCCGGGCGGCAAGGGTGCGCGGCCCGGCGGCGCCTGCGGCGGCAGGGGCGACGCGCGCCGTCGCGCGCGCACCACCATGCGCCCCGGTCGCTGCGCCAACGCCTCGATCGCGTTGGTGGCGAAGTTCGTGAGCGCCTGACCGAGTCGCGCGGCGTCGCCGATCACGTTCGGCATGCCGGGTTCCACCGGCTCGACCCGGAACGCGACGTGACGGGGCACGCGCCCGCGGAACGCGGACTCCCATTCCGCGAGCAGGAACTCGGGTTCGATGGCCTCGCGCATCACGGTGGCGAGACCGGCGTAGTCGAGCAGCTGGCGCGTGAGTGACGCGGCCCGCCGGGCGGCCTCCTCGATCTGGGCGACGTTCTCGTGTCCCGCGGAGCCGTCGGCCAGCTCGGCCGCGAGCAGGCCGGCATGACCGAGCATGCTCTGCAGCAGGTTGTTGAAGTCGTGCGCCACCCCGCCCGCGAGCACGCCGATGCGCTCGAGGTGCCGTGCTTCGTCGAGCCGGCGTTCGAGATCGCGCGCGTGTGCCTCGCGCTCGTGCAGGTCGGTGAGGTCGGTCGCGATGCCGCAGATCGCCTCACCGCCGCCACCGGGATCGGTCAACGGGAACTTGTGCACGAGGAAGTCGCGCACGCCGATCGCGGTCGGCAGGCTGAGTTCGTACTTCAATCCCGCGCTGAGCTGGCGAGCGGCCTCGTCCGAGCGGCGGCTCTCCTCCACGAGACGCGGCGGGAAGAACTCGCCCACGGTGTGGCCCACCACCTCGCGGCCGTCCGGTGCGAACAGATCGCACCAGGTGCGGTTCACGTACAGGAACCGCCCGTCGAGCCCGTGCAGGAACGCCGCACTGCCGAGGTGGTCGAGCACCTCCTGCAGCCGCGCGCGCGAATCACGCTGTTCGGTGACGTCCGTCAACGTGCCCACGTAGCCGATCACGGCCCCGTTCGCGTCGCGGTACGGAGCCCCGCGGCTCACCACCCAGCGCCACCCGCCGTCGTGCCGGGGCATGCGCGTGAGGGACTCGAACGGCCGGAGCGCCGCGAACGCGGAACCACACACGGCGGTGACGACGTCGCGGTCCTCGGGATGCACGAACGCCGTCCACGGCGAAGCGACGGCTGCGGTGAGCGTGACGCCCGTGAAGTCGAGCCACGCGCGATTCAGCCAGAGCGGGTTGCCGTCGAGTGCCGAGAGCCAGAGTGGCGTCGGCAGCTGGTCGAGCATGAGCCTGCACGTACCCGCGTCGAAGAAGGCGCCCGGGTCGGGGGTCTCTGGAGCCGGCATCACGCGCCTCGTGGGGGAAGGGAGCAGCGTACCGAGGACGATCGGACTATCGCCGCCACGGCATGGGGCGGCAATGCTCCCGCGAGCGCGCGGTCCTCGCCGGAGGATGTCTTGCCGGAATCATCGCGCTTCCGGGGCCGCCCTCCTCGCCAACTCTTCGCGAACGTCTTCCCATCCGGCGCCGAGCGCGCGCAACGCCACCATGGCGTGGTAGGCGAGGTCGGCCGTCTCGGACACGGCGCGCTCGCGGTCGCCGTCCGCGCAGGCCAGCACCAGTTCGGCGGCCTCCTCGCCCAGCTTCTTCAGGCGCAGGTTGCGGTCGGCGAGCAGCCGGCGCGTCCAGCTGGGCGGGTCGGCATCGCCGGTCCCCGCCGGGGCCTGCACCGCACGCGCCGCGATCGTGGCGTCGGTGGCCGCGGCCGCATCGGCCGCCATGGCCGCGGCGCCGAAGCAGCTCGGCACGCCCGTGTGGCAGGCGGGGCCCGCGGGCAGCACTCGTGCGAGCACGGCGTCGCGATCGCAGTCCCAGGCGAGCGAGACCACCTGCTGCGTGTTCCCGCTGGTGGCGCCCTTGTGCCACAGCCCGCGCGTACGCGAGCGGTAGTGCATCTGGCCGGTCGCGAGCGTGCGTTCGAGGGCTTCGCGATCGGCGAACGCCACCATGAGCACGGCGCCCGAGCGGGCGTGCTGCGCCACGACGACCACGCGATCGTCGGGTCCGAGGTGTTCGAGCGTCAGCATGCGAGGTTTCCTCCCGAGGTGGGGGCGGCGGCGCGCACGTGGACGCCGGCGGCGGCCATGGCGCGCTTGAGTGCGGTCACGGTGGTGACGCCGTCGTGCAGGATGCCGGCGACGAGCGCGGCGTCGGCGCCGCCCTCCGTGAGTGCGGCGACCACGTGCGCGGCATCGCCGGCGCCGCCCGACGCGACGACGGGCACCGGCACCGCGTCCGCCACCGCGCGCGTGAGCGCGAGGTCGTAGCCGTCGCGTCCGCCGTCGCGGTCCACGCTCGTCAGCAGGATCTCGCCCGCGCCGCGGCGCACGCACTCACGCGCCCATTCGACCGCGTCGAGCGTGGTGGGCCGCCGTCCGCCGTGCGTGACCACGCGCCAGCCGTCGGGCGTGCGCGCGGCGTCCACGCTCGCGACCACGCACTGCGCGCCGAAGCGTTCGGCGCACTCGCCGAGCACTTCGGGGCGTTCGACCGGCGCGCTGTTGAACGCGACCTTGTCGGCGCCCGCCCGCAACGCACGCTGCGCGTCTTCGAGCGTGCGCAGGCCGCCGCCCACGGTGAGCGGCACGAACAACCGTTCGGCCGTGCGGCGCACCACGTCGAGGAACGTGGCGCGGCCCTCGTGCGTGGCGGTGATGTCGAGGAACACGATCTCGTCCGCGCCCTCGGACTCGTAGCGCACCGCGAGCTCGGCGGGATCACCCACGTCGCGCAGGCCCACGAACCGGACGCCCTTCACCACGCGGGCGTCCTTCACGTCGAGGCATGCGAGCAGTCGTCGCGCGAGCACGGTCAGTCCTCCTCGCTTACGGTCCAGCGCACCGCACCCTTCGTGCTGAAGAGCGCGTCGCCTTCGGCGAGCGCCTGGCGCACGGCGAGCCCGAGCGCCTTGAACGCGGCCTCGACCACGTGGTGGCGGTCGTCGCCGCGCAGCACGCGCACGTGCAGCGTGGCGCGCGACTGCATGGCGAACGAACGCATCCAGTGGTCGTACATCCGCGACGGCAGCGGCCCTGCGTAGTACGGCCGGCCGCCCAGGTCGAGCGCCACCTGCACGAGCGCGTCGTCCATCGGGATCACGCGCTCGCCGTAGCGCTGCGCTCGTTCGGGCGCCAGCCGCGCCAGCGCTTCGCCGAGTGCGATCGCCGTGTCCTCGACCAGGTGGTGCGGCAGGTCGCCGCTCGCACGCAGGTGCAGCTCGAGCCCGGCGTAGGTCGCGAACGTCGCGAGCATGTGATCGAGGAACGGGCGGCCGGTGGCCACGTCCGGCGGCCGGCTTCCCGGGCGGAGCCGGATCTCGATGTTCGTTTCGCGGGTGGTGCGCTGGACTCGGGTCACGATGCGAACTCCTCGGCGGTGGCGCGCGGATCGAGCGCGCCGGTGTAGAGCGCCATGCCGAGCACCGCGGCACGTGCGCCGCGCGCCGCGAGGGCGCGCAGGTGATCGGGCGACGCGATGCCGCCCGAGGCGGTGACCGGCAGTGCACACGCCGCGGCCACCACGGAAGTCGTTTCGAGATCCGGTCCGGCGAGCCGGCCTTCGCGCGCGACCGCGGTCACGAGCACGCCCGCGAGCGGCAGCTCGGACAGTTCGGCCGCGAGCGCGGCCACGTCGGCGCCGGAACCGGCCGCCCAGCCGTGCGTCACCACCTCGCGCTCGCGCGCGTCGAGCGCCACGACCAGCCGCCCGGGCCAGCGCGCGGCCACGCCCTCGAGCCAGCGGCGATCCTGAACCGCGCGCGTGCCCACCACTGCGCGCGAAGCACCCGCCGCGAACACGCGCGCGATCGCCGCCTCGTCGCGCAGGCCGCCGCCGACCTGCGCGTCGCCCGCCCACGCGTCGAGCACGCGCGCGACGATCGCGGGTTGGGGCTCGCGGCCGGTGGCGGCGTCGAGGTCCACCACGTGCAGCGTGCGGAAGCCGGCCGCGCGCCAGCGCCGCGCCACCGCGACCGGATCGTGCTCGCGCACGCGTTCGTCGTCGTACGAGCCGCCCACGAGCTGCACGCAGGCGCCCTCGCGCAGGTCCAGCGCGGGAATCGCGATCATGGCCGCGCGCTCCCGCGCGCTCCCGCGCGCGCGCGCACGCCGGCGAGCAGCCCGCGCAGGAACGCCACGCCGGCGGCGCTGCTCTTCTCGGGGTGGAACTGCACGCCCACGGTGTTCGCGACGCGCACGGCCGCGGGGAAGCGGTCGTCTTCGTGCGTCGTCCACGCGGTGACGCCGCGGTCGTCGTCGGGCGCGCATGCGAACGAATGCGCGAAGTAGGCGATCGGCGGGAGCGCGAGCGCCGGCGCCGCGGCGCCGTCACCGGCCGGCCGGACCTCGTTCCAGCCCATGTGCGGTACGCGCCGCGCGCGCAACGCACGTACCCGCCCGGGCACGAGGCCCACGCCGAGCCCCGGACCTTCGTCGCTGCCGTCGAAGAGTAGTTGCATGCCGAGGCAGATCGCGAGGCACGGCAGTCCGGCGGCGAGTGCGTCGCGCACGCGCTCGCGCGCGGGCGCGAGCGCAGCAGCGGCAGGACCGAATGCGCCGACGCCCGGCAGCACGAGCACGTCGGTCGCGAGCGTGGCGGCCGGATCGCGCTCGAGCCGCACGTCGGCGCCGTCGCCGGCGAGCGCCTTGGCGAGCGAGTGCAGGTTGCCCGCGCCGTAGTCGAACAGCGTCACGCGCATGCGAGCGCCTCCTTCAGGATCGCGAGCGCGCGGTCCTGCTCCGCTGCGGGCGCGGCGTGCATGCGCAGCGCGTCGCCGTAGCGCGGCGTCGCGGGCAACGCGCGCACGCCGAGTCCGAGCGTGCGCGCACGCGCCGCCACCGCCGGTGCGTCCGCCACCGGCACGAACACGAAGTTCGTGGCCGACGGCAGCGGCGCGAGCCCGAGCGCGCGCAGGCCGTCGGCCAGGCGCTCGCGCGCCGCGACTGCTTCGGCGGCGCGCTCGCGCACCCAGCCGGCGTCGTGCGTCACGGCGGCGATCGCGGCGCGTTCGGCGAGCGCGTTGACGGTGTACGGCCCGCGCGAAAGTTCCACGTCGCGCACCAGCGCTTCGTGCCCGGTGGCCCAGCCCACGCGCAGGCCCGCGAGCGCGAACGCCTTCGACAGCGTGCGCACCACGAGCACGCGGCCCAGCGCCGGCGCCGCCGCGGCGCGGGTCTCGCCGCAGAACTCGGCATACGCCTCGTCCACGATCACCACGCCGGGCGCGTGCGCGAGCACGTGATCCACCGCGCCGGGGTCGAGCCGCGCGCCCGTGGGGTTGTTCGGCGAACACAGGTAGACGATCGCGGGGTCGCCGGCGAGCAGCGCCGACGGATCGAACGTGCCGTCGGGTTCGACCGGTGTGGCGGACACGCTCTGGCCGTTGAGCCGCGCGAATCGCGCCGGCATGGGGAACGTGGGCGCGAGCGTGGCGACGAGATCGCCGGGCCGCGCGCACGCGCGCACCGCGGAGTCGAGCACGTCGTCGGAGCCGCACCCCGTGACGACCTGCCCCGGCGTGACGCCCGCGTAGGCCGCGAGCGCCTGCTTGAGCGGCTCGCCGTAGCCGCTCGGGTAGCGCGCGATCGACTCGGGGTCGGGATCGCGCAGCACGGCGAGTGCCGCGGGCGGCACGCCGAAGCGGCTCGTGTTGTCGGACAGGTCCACGGCGACCGGCGTTTCGGGCAGCTGGTAGAGCACGAGGTCGCGCCAGTCGGCGCGGCGCGGCGGCGGCAGCGTGGTCATCGCGTCACCTCCTCGGCACCGGCGGCGCCGAGCGCCGCGGCCGCGTGCCCCGGCAGGCCTTCGGCGAGCGCCAGCGCCGCGCAATCCGGCGCGAGTCGCGCGGCGCCCTCGGGCGTGACGTGCTGCCACTGGGTCCAGCGCACGAAGTCGAGCGTCGAAAGCCCCGACAGCGTGCGCGCGAAACCCGCAGTCGGCAGCACGTGGTTGCCGCCGGAGACGTAGTCGCCGAACGCGACCGAGCTGCAGGCGCCGAGGAACACCGCGCCCGCGTCGCGCACCGCGGCCAGCGCGGAGGCCGGGTCCTGCACGTCGAGCAGCAGGTGCTCGGGCGCGTAGGCACTCGCGAACGCCAGCGCGTCCTCGAGCGTCGCCGCGGCGAGCACGCCGCCGCGCGCCGCGAGCGCGCGCGTCACGATCTCCACGCGTCCGCACGCGGCCGCGGCCGTGCGCAGAGCCACGGCTGCACGGCGCGCCGTGTCGTCGCCGACCACCACCGCGAGCGCGGCGGCTTCGGGGTCGTGCTCGGCCTGCGCCACGAGTTCGCGCGCGATCGCCGCCGGGTCGGCGAATGCGTCGCCCACGACGAGCAGCTCGCTCGGCCCTGCGGGCGAGTCGATCCCGACGAATGCGCTCACCTGGCGCTTGGCCTCGGCCACCCAGGCGTTGCCCGGCCCGACCACGCGATCCACGCGCGGCACGCTCGCGGTGCCGAACGCCATCGCCGCGATCGCGCCGGCGCCGCCCAGCGCGAACACGCGATCGGCGCCCGCGAGTTCGGCGGCCGCGAGCACGATCGCGCTGGGCCGGCCGGTCTCTCGTGCGGGCGGCGTGCAGAGCACGATTTCGCGCACGCCGGCGACCCGCGCGGGTACGCACGCCATGAGCACGCTGCTCGGGTAGGCCGCACGCCCGCCGGGCGCGTACACGCCCACGCGCGCGAGCGGTTCGGGCCGCCGGCCCACGTGCACGCCGGGCTCGACTTCGATTTCGGCGGGTTGCGGCAGGAACGCGCGGTGCGCGCGCTCGATGTTGCGCGCCGCGTGTTCGAGCGCGGTGCGCAGCGCCGGGTCGAGCGCATCGAGCGCGGCGCGGCGCTCGGCGCGCGGCACTTCGAGCGCGGCCAGCGTGACGCCGTCGAACTCGGCGGCGTACGCACGCAGTGCGGCGTCGCCGTCGGTGCGCACGCGCGCGAGGATCGCGGCGACGTCGTTCACGACGTCGGCGGGCGCGGCTTCGAACGCGTCGCGTCCGGCGAGCGCCTCGCCGCGCGCGTCGGCGAGCGGCGCGGCGTCGAAGCGCAGGATCGTCGGGGTCATGGCACGAGCCTTTCGATGCGGGTGACGAGAATGCCCTCGGCGCCGAGCGCGCGAAGGTCGGCGATCGTGCGGTAGATGCCCTGTGCGGGCACGACCGCGTGCACGGCGACCAGCATGCCGCCGTTCATGACTTCGGTGACCGTGGGGCCGTTGAGTCCCGGCAGCACGCCCTTCACGCGATCGAGCGCGGTGCGCGGCACGTTCGCCATGAGGTAGCGTTGGCCGCGAGCGCGCAGCACCGATTCGAGCGCCGTGACCAGTTCGCGCAGCGTGCGCGCCACGGGGCCGTCGCCGTCGGCGGTGCCCGGTGCCGCGACGAAGCGCGCCGTGGATTCGGCGATCGTGGCGATCTCGCGCAGCCCGTTCACGCGCAGCGTCGAGCCGGTCGAGCTCAGGTCCACCACCACGTCGGCGATCCCGAGGTGCGGCGCGATCTCGGCGGCGCCCGAGACGGGCACGACTTCGATCGCGATGCCCTGCGCGTCGAACCAGCGCCGCGCGAGCCGCGGGAAGCTGGTCGCCACCCGCTTCGCGCGCGCGAGCGACGCGACGTCGGCGATGCCGCACTCCTCGCGGGCCGCCACCACCAGACGGCAGCGCCCGAAGCCCAGGTCGGCGAGCGGCGCCAGCGCACGTCCGGACTCCTCGACGAGGTCGTGCCCCGTCACGCCGGCGATCGCGGCGCCGTCGGCGACGAACTCGGGAATGTCCTGGGCGCGGACGAAGATCGCTTCGAACTCGCCGCCGAGCGAGGCGGTGAGCGAGCGCGACGAGGCGGCGCGCACGTCGAGGCCCGCGTCGCCGAACAGCTCGCGGGTTTCTTCGGACAACCGGCCCTTGTTGGGAAGTGCGATGCGCAACATGTCGTGACTCCGGTGGTGCGGGGGATGATCGGGAACAAACGAAAACGGCCCGTCCGGGTGGACGAGCCGTGGAGTGCCGCGTTCTTCGCGTCGGGGTCTAGCGAGCACCCCGGGCATGCGCGTGGACACCACGGCCCGTGCGGGCGTGATGGCGATGCGCATGATGGTGGAGGGCGAAGAACATGAGGGCGGCATCTTCGGCCGCCACCCGCGTGCACCGCAAGCGGAAAATCCCGTCCGCACCGTGAAAAGTGGGGAAAATCCGGTTCCGGGGCCGCCCGGACGTCTCGACGGGCCCGGCCGCCCCTAGTAAGGTGCCCCTCCCATGAACTCCTCCCGCGCCCTGACCGGCACCGTCGCCGCCCGGATCCCGTACGCCAACGCCGCGCCCTTCTACGCGCTGTGGAACGACGCGCCGTTCGCGGTCCGCAACCTCGTGCCGCGCGATCTCGGGCGCGAAGCCGAGTCCGGCGGCGTGGACATGGGGCTCATGGCGGCGGGCGACTACCTGCGCCTGCGCGGCCAGTTCGAACTGCTCGCGCCGATGGGCGTGGCGGCGCGCGGACAGGTGCAGTCGGTGCTGCTGTTCTCGCGCCGGCCGGCCAACGCGCTCGGCGACGCGCTCGTTTCGGTGACACCCGAGACGTCCACGTCCATCCGCCTGCTCAAGCTGCTGCTCACCGTGAAGCGCGGCTTCACGGGCACGCGCTTCCTGCGCGGGCTCGAGCCGGCGCAGGCCGACGGGCTGCTCCTGATCGGCGATCGCGCCATGCAGACGCGCAACCGCCCGCCCGAGGGGTTCGTGCACACGCTCGACCTGGGTTCGGACTGGCTCGAGTGGACCGGCCTGCCGTTCGTCTACGCGGTGTGGGTCGTGCGCTCGTCGCTCGACGAGTCGGTCAAGGCCGAGCTGCGCGCGTTCCTCGAGTCGTCGCTCACGGCGGGGCTCGCGACGCTGCCGGAAGTCGCGCGCCAGCAGACCGCACCGGGCTGGCAGTCGCACGAGGTCGAGGCCTACCTGCGGCGCTTCCAGTACCGCTTCGGCCCCGAGGAGCTCAAGGGCCTCGAGCGCTTCGACGCCCTGCTGCAGGAACACGGGTTCGTCCAGGGCGACTGAGCCCCGCCGGCCGGCCGCAACACGCCGAGCGGCGTTCCCGTAGTTTCGCCCTGTCGTACACTGCGCGGCGCTTCGCGCGGCCGCGCACGCTCCCCACACCCATTCGGAGGCGGCAACATGGCCAACATGCACGAGGTGGACTACGAGATCCTCGGCGACGACATGCAGTTCGTGAAGGTCGAACTCGACCCGGGTGAAGCCGTGGTCGGTGAAGCCGGCGCCATGATGTACATCGAAGACGGCATCCAGATGCAGACCATCTTCGGCGACGGTTCGAACCAGCAGAAGGGTTTCATGGGCGCGCTGCTCGGCGCGGGCAAGCGCCTGCTGACGGGCGAGTCGCTGTTCATGACCGTGTTCCAGAACCAGGGGCAGGGCAAGCGCAAGGCCGCGTTCGCGGCGCCCTACCCGGGCAAGATCGTGGCGATGCACCTGGCCGAGATGGGCGGCGAGATCCTCGCGCAGAAGGACTCGTTCCTGTGCGCCGCCAAGGGCGTCGCGCTCGGCATCGCGTTCACGAAGCGCTTCGGCGCCGGCCTGTTCGGTGGCGAAGGCTTCATCCTGCAGCGCCTGCAGGGCGACGGCTGGGCGTTCGTGCACGCCGGCGGCACGCTCGAAGAGCGCACGCTGGCGCCGGGCGAGACGCTGCGCGTGGACACGGGCTGCATCGTTGCGATGCAGCCGACCGTGGACTACGACATCCAGATGGCCGGCGGCATCAAGACCATGTTCTTCGGCGGCGAGGGCATGTTCTTCGCCACGCTGCGCGGTCCCGGCAAGGTGTGGCTGCAGTCGTTGCCGTTCTCGCGACTCGCGAGCCGCATCTACGCCGCGGCGCCGCAGACGGGCGGCGGCGGCCGCGAACAGGGTTCGATCCTCGGCGGGCTCGGCAACCTGCTCGACGGCGACGGCCAGTAGCCGCACGCGCACGCGCGCACACGAAGGCCCGCCTCCGGGATTCCGGAGGCGGGCCTCGTGACGGATGCCGGCGGGTTTACGGCTGCAGCACCGTCACGCGCACGACCTGCGCGCGGCCGAACGCCGAAACGCGCGCGAAGTACACGCCGGGCTGCACGCGGCCGCCGTCGTCGCGCTGCAGCGCCCAGTCCACGTGCGTGACGCCCGCGTCGAGCGAGCCCTCGAGCGGCTTCGCCACGCGGCGGCCCGACAGGTCGAACACCGCCAGCTCGGCGCGGCCCGCGGCCGGCAGCGTGATCGCGAAGCGCACGTTGCGTGTCGCCGGGTTCGGCGTCGCGGCGAACGACAGCGCCTGCAGCGCGGGCGCCGGTGCCGCGGCGGCGCGGGTCACCGTGAACGGACCGATCATGCCCTCGGGGCCGGCGCAGGAGCGCGCGCCGAGCCAGTAGCGCGACTCGCCCTCGGGCGCCTGCTCGTCGGTGAAGCCGAACGTGATCTCCTCGGCCGTCGTCGCGACGACCGCCTCGCCGCCCACGAACACGCGGTCGCCCGCCGCGTTCTCGCGATAGACGTTGAAGCCGTCCATGTGGTCGTGCGCGCCCGTGCTCCACGACAGCGTCACGCCGCGCGCGGCCGGGGCCGCGGTCAGGCTGCGGACCGACGCCTGCGGGGTCAGGTTGCGGTACGGCTCGTGGAACGCGGCCGGCACCAGTCGCGCGTATTCCTCGGGCGTGCGCGTGGTGATCGTGCCCTGCAGGTACTGGTAGTCGAACTTGAGCTGGTCCGCGCGGCACGTGTACGACGACGTGCGCGTGTTCGCGAGCGCGCGGAAGCGCACGACGCCGGCGGGGGAGACGTAGTTCGCAGGTGCCGTCGTGGTCCAGGTCTTCACCACGTCCGTCGTGCTGACCGTGGCGCTGTTCACCTGCTCCCAGGCGTTCGTGCTCCAGTTCCACACGTGCAGCGTCTGCGTGCGCGACACGCTGTACGACGCCTCGTACGTGATCGTCAGGCTGGTGGGCGGGTGCGCGAGCACGGCTTCGCCGTACCAGTCCGTCCAGTAGTTCGTGCCGGTCTTCGCGGCGGTGACGGTCATCTTGGTGTTGTCGCTCGCGGCGAGCGACGCCACCGAACCGGCGGTGATCGTGCCCTGCGCCAGCACCACCGACGAGGCCGCCACGCTCGCGTTGAGCGTCGGCGGCGGGCCACCGGTCGGGATCGTGTACGTGTCGGTGATGGCGCCGGCCGTCACCGTGTAGCTGTTCGACGCGAGCGTCACCTCGACCAGCACCGTGCCGTTCGCGACCTTGTCCCAGTTCGCGTCGGGCGTGGCGCCGGCGCCGGTCTCGGTCCAGTACGTGTGCACGGCGTGGTTGTGCAGGCGCGTGAGCGCGGCCGCCGTCGGATGACCGTAGGTGTTGCCGTCGCCGCACATGATGATGCCGACTTCCGGCGTGATCGCGTTCAGCCAGTTGTCGTTGCTCGAGTACGCCGAGCCGTGGTGGTGCACCTTGTAGACCTCGACGTCGCCGACCTCGGGGCCGATCGTGGTCTCGACGTCGTTGCCGTTCGCGGTGCTGCCGGTGAGGTCGCCGCCGACGATCTCGTCGAACGCCCCGTAACTCACCTTGTAGACTGCGGACTTCGCGTTCTCGTCGGAACCGGACACCGAGTAGACGCCGGCGCCGTTCAGGTCCACGCAGGTGACCGTGACGGGGTTCGCCGAGCCCGCGTCCAGCGTGATCGTCTGGCCCTTCGCGATCGTGGTGCGCTTGGCGCCGAGCGTGGTCGTGTAGGCCGTGTAGGTCGCGCTCGAATACGAGTTGCCGCGATCGTAGCCGGCGGTGAGCACCGTGATGCCGACCGCGGCGAGGTCGTCGATGCAGCCGAGGTGGTCGGCGTGGTAGTGCGACAGGAAGTGGTAGTCCACCGACGCGATGCCGAGGCCCTGCAGGTACGACTTGATGTACGTGCAGTTCGTGTACACGCCGTCGTCGAAGAGCGCGGTCTGGCCGTTGGGCGAGATCAGCAGCGTTCCGTCGCCCTGCCCGATCTTCATGTGGTGGATCTGGAGCTTGCCATTGCCCGCGGCCAGCGCGGTGGTGGTGGCGAGCGCCAGGGTGGCGAGCGCGGCGAGCAGCGACGGCACGATCCTGTGGCGTTTGCTCATCGGGGGCACCTCGAGTCCTCGTGTGGGGGACATCAGGACGGCGGTGCACGGCTGCGCCCGGTCGGTCGCGCATCCGTGCACGCCTGCTTTCGGAGAAGCCTCCGGGAGTAACGAGCAGCGCCGGGCGAATGGCAAGGAAATGTTCGGCCTCGCGCCCTTGCGAGGGCGTTCGCGTTCGCCCGTGCACGACGTCGCGTGCGCGTCGCCAAGTCATTTCGCACGTCGCGATCGTGCATTTCGTGTCCCGCGCTCCACGGCCGGTCGTCACGGCCGTTGCGTCGCAACGCGATGACCGCGCTGCGCGATCGCACCCAGCGGGGTGGGTGGGATTGCGGCGTGCAATTCGAGCGTTGTCCGCCCCCGCGGACGCTCGGCAAGCTTTCCTTCGTCAGCTCGAGGGTCGGCTGCCGACGAGGGTGCGGCAGCGGGCCACGACACCAGTGCACGGACTTCCATGACCATTCGGGCTCCTCGTCTGATCTACGTGCTCCTGCTGTTCGCCACCATCGGCGTCGCGCGTCTCGCGCAGGCCGGCGCCATGGAAACCACGGTGGACAACGACACGGACGCGTTCGTTCCCGGGCCGAGCACGACCGACCGCAACTACACGCAGGGCGCCCGCATCGCGTGGTACGGCAGCCCGGGTGAAATGCCGAACTGGGCGGACAAGCTCGCGGGCCGCATCGGCGGCCGCGACGACGAGCGCCGCTTCGGGCTCGCGATCGGCCAGGAGATCTACACGCCCGACGCGATCTCGCGCCGCACGCCGATCCTCAACGACCGGCCGTACGCGGGTTGGCTCTACGGCAGCGCGTTCGTGACGAGCGCGACCGAGAAGCGCGAGCGCACGCTCGAACTGACCGCCGGCGTGGTGGGTCCGCAGAGCTTCGCGAGCGACGCGCAGAAGTGGTGGCACTCGGAACTGGGCATTCGCGTGCCGCGCGGCTGGCAGTACCAGCTGCACGACGAACCCGGTGTCATGGTGCGCATGACCGAACGCCGTCGCCCGTGGGGCCGGCGCACGCACGTGGACCTCGTGCCGCACGCGACCGCGGCCGTGGGCAACGTGCTCACGTACGCCGGCGGCGGCGCCACGCTGCGCGTCGGCCTGCCGCTGCCCGACGACTTCGGTCCTGCGCCCACGGCGCAGCCGGGGCCGGGCGAGAGGCGTGGCAAGGTGCACTTCTACGGCTTCGCGCGCGCCGAGGGACGTGCCGTCGCGCACAGCATCTTCCTCGACGGCAACACGTTCGGGAACAGCATGAGCGTGCACCGGGTGCCGTTCGTCGGCGAGACCCAGCTCGGCTTCGGTGCGCGCTGGCGCTCGATCGGCCTGCGCTACCTGTTCTCGTACACCACCCGGCAGTTCCGCGAGCGCCCCGACGCCCACCGCTACGGCAGCATCGGGCTCAGCTTCTAGCCCCCGGCGGCGCCGCGGCGCGGTGGTCGAACACATGAACGCACGACGAGGCGCCGGGTCCCGTTCCCGGCGCCGAACGCAATTGCCGGTGAATGCGTGGCCGGCGCTGCGGCATCGCGCGGATCGCGCGTCATACCCCCTCTCCAGAGGGCGGTGAGCCTGCCGAGACTGGCAGCGCACCGCTCTGCAGGCGGTGCGTCCATTCGGCCACGCCCGGGAGGGAACCCTCGCGATGCTGCGCACCCATGCACAGGGATTCACGCTGATCGAACTCGGCGTCGTCCTCGTGCTGCTCGGACTGATCTTCGGGATCGCCGTTCCGACGGTGTTCCACTCCACGATCAGTTCCCGCCTCGCCGTGGGCGCCGACGGAGTGACGACGCAGCTGTATCTCGCTCGCGAGAAGGCCGTGGACGCGCAGGCGGACGTGACGTTGCGGTTCGCCGAAGACTCGCTGGCCAGCGATCTCCAGATGTTCCAGTCCGGGCGGCTCATCGTCCGCTGGAGCCTCCCCACCGGGATCGGCTGGTCACCCGTGAGCGCGAAGACCCTCGTGCTCACGAAGGACGGGCGCGCGAACGCGTCCGCCGACCTCATCCTCATGGACCGCGACGGCCGTCGCGACACCGTGAGCGTGATGGCCTCCGGCATGGTGGTGCACCCGTGAGCCGCTCTCGCATGCGGTCCGCGGCCCGGCACGAGCGGGGCTTCTCCCTGCTCGAGCTGATGGTGGCGCTCATCGTGCTCTCGATCGGCGTGCTCGCCGTGGCGCGGCTGTTTCCCGCCGGCACGCGCGGGCAGACGCAGGACAAGCTGCAGGCCACGGCCGGATTCCTCGCACAGGAGGAACTCGAACGCCTCGGCGGGCTCGACTTCGACGACGCCGAACTGGCCGTGGGCCGTCACCCGGCGGGCACCGCCACGGTGGCCTGCGGACCGAACGACCGCTGGTCGCGCTGGTACGAGGTCGCCCCGGTCGAGGCGCCGCTCGACGACCTCAAGCGCGTCACGTTGCACGTCACCTGGGCACAATCGCGAGGGCGCGAGATCGTGATCTCGACGTATGTGCGGCCATGAGGGCCGCCTGCGCGGCGCGGGCGCGCGACGCCCGCGGCTTCTCGCTCATCGAGATGATCGTCACGCTGACGATCATGGCGATGGTCGTCGGCGCGCTGTCCACCGTGTTGATCCGCGCCACCGCCTCGCGGCTCGCCTCGGCGAACCGGTTCGAGTCGCTGCAGACCGCCCGTTCGGCCGCCGACCTGATCGCGCGCGACCTGCGCAGCGCCGGCTACGGCGTGGACCTCGACAACGCGGCCGGTGCGCAGCCGGCGATCGCGTACATCGACTCCACGCAGGTGCTCATCTGCGAGAACGCGCTGCCGTGGCCCGACACCGCGGTGCCCGGCGCGCCCGAGGCCTACGATCCCACGGGCACGCCGAAGCCGAAACCGCTGGTGGGTACGGACTGGACGCCGCCGGTCAAGTACGCGACGGGCGCCGAGATCGTGCGCTACACGCTCGACCTGAACGACGACGGGCACGTGGACGCGTCGGACGTGGCGAGCAGCGAAGGCGCCGACGCACGGCGTTCGAAGTGCCCCGACGACTACACGCTGGTGCGGCAGGTCTACGGCGCCGGCAGCGGTGGCGTCGCGTCGAACAACGGCGGCACGAGCGAGCGCATCGCGCTGGTGCTCAAGCCCGGTGATCCCGGCGTCGCGCCGTTGTTCACCGTGTACTTCACCGGCAGCAGCACGCCGTGGGACTGGTCGCACGGGCCGGTGCCGGCCGCACGGCTGGACGAGATTTCGCGTATCGAGATCGCGGTGACCGCCGCGAGCGGCAAGCCGGACACGCGCGGGTTGTACGCGCAGACCCGGATCCAGACCGCCGTGCGCTCGCTGCGGAACGCGCCCGACTTCTCGAACGACAGCTACACGGTGGACGGCTGGGTGTTCAAGGACGACGACTTCGACCGCACGCGCGACACCGGCGAGCACGGGCTCGAAGGCGTGCTCGTGCGCCTCGGCAGCGGCCGTGCCGCGTACACGAACGCGTCGGGCTACTACGCGTTCCACGTGCCTGCCGGCAGCTACGCGCTGCGGCACGTCGCGCCACAGGGCTTCGGTTCGTACTCGAACCCCGACAGCTTCACGGTGGACGTGGCCGGCAACGTGTCGCGTTCGTTCGCCGACACCAGCCGCACCGGAGGCTGGATCACCGCCACCGTGTGGAGCGACGACGATGCCGACGGCGTGTGGGACGGCGGCGAGCTGGCGCTGTCGGGCGTGACCGTGATCGTGGCCGGGGGTGCGCAGACCGTCACCAACACGTCCGGCCAGGTGCAGGTGTTCGTGCCCGCGGGCGCGTGGTCGCTCAGCGTGACGCCGCTCTCGGGCTACTCGACCACGACCACGAACCCGGTCACCGGCACGATGACGGTGGGCGGCAACCAGACGGCGCGGTTCGGCCAGTACAAGTCGGTCGCGACCAGCGTGAGCGGCTACGTGTTCAAGGACACCGACGGCAGCGGCGCGCTGAACGGGATCGAGACGGGCATCGCGAACGTGACCGTGACGGCCTACATCGGCACGTCCACGACCTACGCCACGACCAAGACCGACGCTTCGGGCAAGTACACGTTCTCGCTGCCCACGCCGGCCGCCGGCAGCGGCACCACGTACTCGATCGGCTGCGCGATGGTGTCCGGCTACTACCCGACGACCACGCTGCTGTACACGGGACTCGTGCTCACGGGCGTGGCGAAGACCGGGTACGACTTCGGGTTCTCCACGTTCTCGAGTGCACAGTTCTCCGGCTACCCGGCCACGCAGATGATCGCGACGGACCTCTGGGAGAACGACGGCAGCGGCGCCACGCCGAACACGCGCGGCGACCTCGATCTCGTCTACTCGACGAGCGTGTTCGGCATTCCGCTCTGGGTGTACGTGCCGAACGCGTGGATCTCGGGCGGCACGCCGTTCTCGAGTGCTTCCTCCACGACGAACCTGCTGTCGTCCACGATCTACAGCCTGTTCTCCGATTCCCTGCGCAAGGGCAGCACGAGCCGCGCCCCGGACCTGGTCGTGGGCACGACGGGTTCGAACAACACCGAGATCTGGGCGCACACGTCGTCGGTCATCCCCACGAGCGCGCTGCGCAAGTTCGGCACCGCGGACGCCGGTCGCAACCTGTCCATGGTCGCGCTCGACTGTTCGGGCGGCACCCAGCTCGACCTGCTCATCGGGACGCGCTCTTCGACGAACAAGGGCACCATCGACGTGTGGCAGAGCGACGACGGCACCAGCCCGAACTACTCGAAGCAGGAGACCTACCCGTCGGCCGCGAGCGTGCCGGGTTCGAAGATGGGCGAGGTGCAGCAGATGGTGCTCGCCGACATGGACCGTGACGGTGACAAGGACCTCGTGATCGCGACCTCCACCGGCACGTACTCGGGCGAGATCATCGTTCTCGACAACATCGGGCGCACGAACGGCAGCCGGTTCCGCTACCGGAACATGTGGACCTACTCGTCCGACAACCCCAAGGGGCTCGCCGTCACGGACGTGGACGGCGACGGTTATCCCGACATCGTCGTCGGCACCAAGACGAGTTCGACCGCCGGCCGCATCCTCGTCTATCGCAACACGCACGCGACGAGCACATGGACCTATTCCAATACGCAGGCGTTCGCCGCGCCCGGCTGCGTGCTGTCCATGAAGATGGCCGACCTCGGTGGCAGTTCGTCGTTCGATCTCGCGGTCGGGTACATCACGAACACGACGTCCGGCGCCGGCGGCGTGCGCATCTTCTACAACGTCGGCGGCGTGCTCTCGACCTCCGGCCTCGACCCGTCCGGTGGCTCGGTCACCAGGCAGGTGACCGCGATCGCGACCGGCAATTTCAACTACACGTCCAGCCCCGCCACGGCCGGCCCCTACAAGACCGATCTCGCGATCGCATGGAAGAGTTCGACCACGGTCGGCTACTTCGTGGTGTACACGCGATGAGGGCGCGTCGCGGCTTCGGGGTGCAGGACGAGCGCGGTGTCGCGCTCGTGATGGCGATCGTCGTGCTGCTCGTGATCAGCCTGCTCGCCACCGCCGTCATGCAGAACCTGTCCACGCAACGCAAGATCAGCGGGCATGGGCTGCGTACTTCGCGGGCGCTGAGCGCGGCCGAGGCCGGCGTCGCCGAGATGCTGTCCCGCATGCGCAGCGGCGAGATCACACTGGACGAGTTGGAGCCGGCCTCGGCCGTCCAGATCTTCCTCGTTCCGGCCGGGCAGGCGCCGGCCGTCGGTGCCGACACGACGGCGTACGCGACCGTGCAGCCGTCCGGCGAGTGGCTCGACTACAGTTCATCGTCGCGCGGCCCCGACGTGCTGACGCTCGGCTTCCGCCGCGACGACGCGGGCCGCATCGTGCGCTGGGACGACGAACAGTCCACCGCGCTCAACACGGCGTGCGGGATGCCGGTCTACAGCGTGACGTCCACCGGCAAGATCAACGGTGACCGGACGCGCATCCGCACCGAGTTCTTCTGGAAACCGCACCATCTCACGTTCAACGCCGCGATCTGCTCCGGGGTGGACGTCATCCTCGAAGGCACGATGTCGGTCTGCGGCTACCAGCACGAAGCCGCCACCGATTACACCGACGCCGAGCTCGGCCGCAGCGGGAGCCCGTCGTGCACCGAACACGAGGTCGGCATCGGCAACCTGCCCGGCGTGTGGACCGCGGGCACGCTTTCGAACAACGGCGTGCAGGTCACCGGCATTCCTTCGCCCACGATCGAGTCGCAGGGTGGTTTCTACGACGGGCCGTGGGAACCGCTCGGCATGACCCCGGCGGAACTGACGCGCCTGCTCGGCACCCACACCACGGCGCCGTCGAGCTGGGACGGCATGGTCTGGCTCGACGACGACGCCACGTTCGCCAACGGCACCCGCGCCTACGCGATCGACAACCTGAGCGGTACCGGCGTGCTGTACGTGGACGGCGACCTCGAGCTGACCGGAACGGTCGCGTACCGGGGGCTGGTCTACGTGGCGGGCGACTTCAGCTCGACGGCCGGGGGCGCGCTCGTGGGCGGGCTCATCGTGCACGGGGCGAGCGGAGGCAGTTGTGCCCTGAGTAACGGACCTTCCGTGGTTTACAGCCGCGACGCCGTCAACGAGGCCCTGGGACGGGCGGCACGCGAGATCGTCACCCTTTCGTGGCGGGAAGTCCGATGAACCCGGCATCTCGGAGGAATGAGAAGCCGGGCTCAAAAACGACAGCTAATTCTCTGTGTGGTCGGCATTTGCAGTGAAGGGTGGCACCACACGCGACGACAACGGGAGCACGGGTCGAACTACCCGTGTGGATCGTTCGTGGCCGAGGAGGTCGTCCATGCCGGTGCATCGCTCCCAGGACGGGTTCAGCCTGATCGAGCTCCTGATCGTGATCACGATCGTGGGCGTGACGCTGGGCATGGCCGTACCCGCTTATCACCACTACATGGAATCCAACGCCCTCCGCTGGGCGTCGCGCGACATCGCCTCGTCGCTGCAGCAGGCGCGGGCGCGCGCCATGTCCACGCACGTCGCGCAGACCGTGCACTTCGCGCTCGATTCGACGGGCGCCGGCGACTACCACGTGCACAACGGCACGATCGCCAAGAAGTGGGACCTGCCGCGCCACATCACCTACGCGAGCGGCTCGGGCACTTCGGTGGTCCTGGGTGTGGACGGCCGCGCGACGACCTCGACCTACATCATCCTCAGGGACGCCGGCGGCGTGCGCGACACGGTGAGCGTGCAGCTCTCCGGGCTCGTGCTGGTCCGCTAGGAGAGCGCATGCGCACCCACCGGAACGTCTCGCGCCGCGAACGCGGCATGTCGCTGGTCGAAGTGCTCGTCGCGCTCGTGATCCTTTCGATCGGCGTGCTCGCGGTGGCGCGGCTGTTCCCGATCGGCGCCCGCACCCAGGCGCAGGACCACATCGTCACCAAGGCGAACGACTACGCGCAGGAGAAGATCGAGCAGCTCGCCGGACGCACCTGGTCCGACACGAGTCTCTCGGTCGGCCGGCATCCGGGGGGTACCTCCACGGAATCGCTGGGCAACGGGAATTGGCGGCGCTGGTACACCGTGACCGCCATGAGCAGTCCACTCGACAACCTGAAACGGGTGGATGTCACCGTCACGTACCGAGGCGCGGGCCGAGATGCCGCGCACGACATCGTGGCGACCACCTACGTGAGGCGCTGACGATGAAGAACCCCCGGAGCATTCATCGCGACGCCGGCAAGGAAGTCGGCTTCACCCTCGTCGAGCTCATGATCACGCTCGTCGTGTTCGCCATCGTGGCCGTGGCGATCGCCGTCGTGGTCATGCGCACCTCGAAGTCGAGTCGCGCGACGTCCGAGCGGCTCGCGGCCGAGCAGACGGCACGGGCGGCGCTCGACTACCTCACGAAGGACATCCGCAGCGCGGGCTACGACGTGGACCTGTCGTATCCCGGCGCGCCGCAGCCCGCGATCGCGTACGTGGATTCCGCGGAGATCATCCTCTGCGAGAACCTCAATCCCTGGCCCGACACGCTCACGGCCCGGCGACTCGCGCCGCAGGCGTACGACCCCTCCGGCTCGCCGAAGCCGGCCCGGCTCAACGCCACGTCGTGGGCGCCCCCGGCCAAGTACCGCACCGGCGCCGAGCTGGTGCGCTACACGCTCGACGTGAACAACGACGGCAGCGTGAACGCGTCCGACCTGTCGGCCGCGCAGGGCGCCGACGCGCGCATGACGCCGAACCCGAACGACTACGTGCTCGTGCGCGAAGTCTACGGCGACTCCACGAACAACTCGCTCGGCGACAACGGCGGCGCGCAGGAACGCGTCGCGCTCGTCTCCAAGCCGGGCGGCTCCGTGCCCCCGATGTTCACCGTGTACATGCGCGGCAGCAGCACGCCGTGGAACTGGGCGAACGGCCCCGTGCCGGCGGGCCAGCTCCAGGACATCGAGCGCGTCGAGGTGAGCATCACCGTGCCCGCCTCCAAGCCGGCGGCCGACGGCACCTACCCGAGCACGCGGCTGAGCCAGCAGATCAACGCGCTGCGCAGCACGCCCGACTTCGGCGTCACCACGTACACCGTGAGCGGCTACGTGTACGAGGACGCCAACCGCAACCACACCATGGACACCGGTGACACCGGCCTGAGCGGCGTGACCGTGCGGCTCGGCAACTACATCGGCTACACCGCGGCCACGGGCTACTGGGCGCTCCGCGTCCCGAACGGCACCTACACGCTGCGCCACACCGCGCCGACGGGCTACGGCTGCTTCACGAGCCCCGACAGCTTCGTGGTGACCGTGGCCGGCGCCGCGGTGTCGCGCAGCTTCGCCGACACGGCTCGCGCCGGCGGCTGGGTCAACTGCACCGTGTTCGACGACGCCGACGGCGACCAGACGAAGGACTCCGACGAGTCGTACATGGCGGCCGTCCGGCTCGTGCTCGACCCCGGGCACGTCGAGGCGTTCACGGACGTGAACGGCGTCGCGCGCCTGTTCGCGCCCGCCGCGAACTACCAGGTCGGCGTGGACGTGCCCGATTCGATGACGGCGACCACGACGAATCCCGTCACCGGCACGATGACCATGGGCGGCACGGCCTCGCACACGTTCGGCCTGCAGCGCTCCACGAACGGCCACATCACCGGGCAGGTGTTCCGCGACAACAACCGCAACGGCGTGCCCGACGGCACCGACGCCGGGCTCGGCAACGTCTGGGTCGGCGTGACCACGGACAACGGCGTCACGGTGCAGGGCTACGCGTACACCGACGGCACCGGTCACTACGACATCACGGTGCCGGCGAACAACCCGCCGCACACCAACCCCTACACCGTGTTCCTCGTGCCTCCGGCCGGGTTCTTCCCCACGAACTCGACGACGATCGGCAACATCTGGGTGAGCGCGAACGCGACCGTCTCGAACCAGAACTTCGGCATGTCGAGCTTCACGGTCATCACGCTGAACGCCAGCCGCGTGCTCAGCCTGGCGTCGTCCGACCTCGTCGAAGCCGACTGGCAGGCCAACAAGACGCAGGAAGCGCGCATGGACGCGGACATCGTGCTCGGCGCCGACGCCGGCGGCACGGACCAGGTCTCGGCGTGGTTCAACCAGTACGCCAGCTCGCCGTTGTTCACGGCCGCGCCGACCTACGTGCGCTCCGCTCCGAATGCCGTCATGGCGATGGCGCTCGACACGCTCGACCGCAACGACATCATCCGCCGTCCCGACCTCGTGACCGGCACCAAGAAGGCCGCCGCGGGCAACTTCTTCGTGTGGTACTCGCAGGGCTCGAAGAACAACGAAGGCTACATCCCGACGACGTATTCGACCGGTCAGGCGTACACGACCATGGACGGCGGCGACGTCCAGTCCGTGCTGACCTACGACTGCTCCGGCGGCAGCTATCCGGACATCATCGTGGGCACCAAGTCCACGACGCTGAACCGCGGGTCGGTCGAAGTCTGGCAGAACAGCAACACCGCCACCCCGACCTACACGCGGCAGGAAGTCTATCCGGCGGCGGGCGGCGTGCCCGGCGGTGTCATGGGCGAAGTCACCGCCATGGCGCTCGCCGACTTCGACGGCGACGGCGTCCGTGACCTGGTCGTGGGCACGAAGACCGGCACGTACACGGGCGAAGTGCTGTTCTTCAAGTGCAACGGCCGCGTGAACGGCAACCGCTTCGTCTGGAAGATGACGGTGTCGTCCACCGACGGCGCGGTGACGGCGCTCGCCGTGACCGACATGAACGGCGACGGCAAGCCCGACCTCGTGTACGGCACGCAGAACGGCGTGAGCGGCGGCGACCTGAAGTACATGCGCAACTACAGCTCGACCACCTACTGGTACTTCAGCTTCGACCGTCAGGTGGCGGCGCCCGGCATCGTGCAGTCGCTCACCGTGGCCGACATGGGCGGCAACGCGAGCATCCAGGACCTCGCGGTCGGCTACCGCACGGCCGAAGGCTCGTACGGCGGCGGCGTGCGCATCTACTACCTCGACATCCGCACCCTGCCGAACACGGGCGTGGACCCGTCGAACGGTTCGATCGTCAACATGGTGCCCGCGAGCACCACCGCGAACTACAACTACGGCCTCTTCACCACGACACCGCCGTCGCCCTACCTGCCCGACCTCGCGGTCGGCGTGAAGTCGGGCGCTTCGACCGGCGCACTGGTCGTCTTCATCCGCTAGGAGGGACCTCGTGAACCGGACGACACGGCAGTTCCGGAGCGAGCGGGGCATCGCACTGGTCATCGCGATGCTCGTGCTCCTCGTGCTCACCGTGCTGGGCCTGCTGCTCATGATGAGTGCGACCATGGACCGGCAGTCGGTGGGCTACAACGTGCGCGGCTCGCAGGCGCTGAACATCGCCGAGGCGGGCGTGAGCGAGGCCATGTCGCGCATCCGCAACGGCGACGCGTCGCTCGACGTGGCGCGTCCCGCGTCGGTCGCGCAGATCTTCAATTGCGCGCTCGGCAGCGTGCCGTCGCTCGGCACCGACAGCACGGGCCTGGCGACCATGCAGCCGTCGGGCAACTGGCTGGAGTACAGCTCGACCGCGCGGAGCGACCGCGCGTTGACGGTGAAGTTCAAGACGAACTCCGCCGGCACCACGATCATGCGCTACAACCCGACGCTGGCCGAGCCGATCAACACGGTGAGCGGCTACCCGATCTACGTGATCACCTCGACCGGCATGCAGGGCACGAGCCGGCGCACGATCCAGACCGAAGTGATCCAGAAGCCGTTCAACGCGCTCGCCAAGGCCGCGCTGGCCGCGAACCAGGACATCCGGTTCGTGGGCAACGCCGTGGTGTGCGGCTACAACCACACGGCCGCCACGCACACGGACGACGGCAAGAACGGCCGCGGCAGCTCGCCGGACTGCGCCGATCACGAGACCGGATCGGGCGACCTCCCGGGTTCGTGGACCACGGGTGGCACGACGAACGGCGGCGGCGCGTACCAGTCCGGCGTTCCGCCGGTGAACCTGAGCGGCCAGACGGGCTTCTACACCGGTCCGTGGGACGCGCTCGGCATGTCGCAGGCGAACTTCCTGTCGTGGATCGGCGCGCCGATCTCGACCGCGCCGGCCAGCCTGAACGGCATCTACTACATCGACGGCGACGGCACGGTGGGCAACCAGTCCACGAACGTCGGCATTCACGGCGGCGACGGCGAAGGCATGCTGTACGTGGACGGCGACCTCACCATCAACGCGCAGTTCAGCTACCGCGGACTCCTCTACGTGGAGGGCGATCTCAAGATGAACGGCCAGGCATGGGTGCTGGGCGGCGTGATCGTGAAGGGCCGCTCGGAAGTGCGCCAGAACGGCGGCGCCACGATTCTCTACAGCAGCGAAGCGATCTCGCAGGCGCTCGCACGCTACGGAGGCCAGTTCGTGACATTGTCGTGGAGAGAACTCCCGTGAGCCGCCGGTGGCCGCACCGAGCGCTCAGGACCCTGGTCCTCGCCTGCAGCACCCTGCTCGTCCCGGTTTCGGCCGGGGCGGGCATCGTCGTGGACGGCGTGACCTCGGACTGGTTCGGACAACTCCCGCCCTCGGACAACACCGCACGCGTCGCACGCCGCCACGACCAGTCGGGTGAACTGGTCTGGCGCGACGCGGCCGGCGATGCACGCGGCTCGGCCGCGATGCGTGCGTGCGACCTGCGCCAGTTCCGCGTGACCGGCGACGCTGACCGGCTCTACCTGCTCGCCACCTTCACCGGCCCGGTGCCGGCGAGCGGCGACAGCGCGTGGCAGCTGCAGGTCACGGTGGACATCAACCGCTTCAGCGGGCTCGGCGCCGGCGCGTTCCTCGGCACCGACGCGCCCTTCGTGACGCCGGATGCCGCGTGGGAGTACGCCGTGCAGACGCGGTTCGGCAGCGGCCAGCCGCCGCGGCTAGTGGACCAGTACGGCAACGAACTCGCCGGCGCCGTGGCCGCGCTGAACCCGGCCGGCGCGTGCGAAATCTCGATCCCGTGGGCGGCGATGGGGTTCCTGTACCCGCCCGCCGATCCCATCCGGCTCTGCGTCGCGTCGTTCCTGTCGGACGCCTCGGACGAGATCCTGCCCGCGGGCGACGGCGTGCCCGCGCGGGCCGCGGACGTGGTGAGCCAGTACGGCCTCGCCGGGAGCGGCAACACGCGCAGCGAACTCACCGACGCGCAGCTCGACCAGGCGCTCGACGCCTTCTTCGACGGCCGCGGTCGCTGCATCGCCCCGCTGGTCGTGAACGAGGTGTTCTTCGAGGGCGGCGTGAACGCGCAGTGGCTCGAACTCGTGAACGTGTCATCCAGCGTGCTGCCGCTGAACCAGTTCAAGGTCGGCGACGCGGAGACGCCGGGCGCGAACGAAGGCATGGCGCGGTTCCCCGAAGGCCTGCTGCTCGATCCCGGCCACGCCGTGGTCGTGGCGGCGCGCGGGGCCACGTTCTTCGCCGAGCACGGCTTCCGCGCCGATGCCGAATGCAACTCGAGCGACGGCGCCACGCCGGACATGCTGGCGTTCACGGGCTGGGCGTCGAACATCGCGTTCAACGTTCCCGCGGCCGGCGACCAGGTGCTGGTGCTCGATCGCGCGAACACCGTGGTGGACGTGATCACCTACAAGAACGCCACGTACCCGGGCGTCACCGCGAAGCCCGCGGTGCCGTCGCTGCACTCGCTCGAACGCTCGAGCCCCAATCTCGATACCGACGACTGCGCGGTGGATCTCGCCGACCGCGCCACGCCGACGCCGGCCACGGTGTCGCAGTTCGCCGGCGTGGACGGCGGTGCCGTGAGCGCCACGCGCTGGACCGGCGCGTGGCCCGTGCCCAGTGCGGGCGCGGTGCGCCTGGCGCTCGAACTCGCGCCCGATGCGGCGGGGGCGAGCGTGGAGATCGTGGACGTGGGGGGCCGGCGCGTGCGCACGCTGCCGCTGGCCGGTCGCGGCACGGGCGCGTTCGTGCTCGAGTGGGACGGCCACGACGGCGGTGGCCGGCTCGCGAGCCCGGGCGTGTACTTCGCCCGGCTGCACGGCGCCGCGGGAACCGCGCCGGCCGTGCGACGGATCGTGATCGCGCGCTGAAAGCCGCGATTTTCGCGGGTAAACGGCGGGGGTGGCGCTCGACGGCGCCACCCCCGCGCGGTTATCCTGCCGCGCACGTCATCACCGCGATCGGCGCGCCTGCCGCGGCCGCCACAGCCCCGAGGAGCATCCACGGTGTGGTCCACCATTGAAGCCAAGGTCCAGCGCGGCGAGCGCCTGACGACCGAAGAAGGCATCTACCTGCTCACCGACGCGCCGCTGCTCGACATGGGCGAGCTGGCGCACGCGCAGCGGGTCAAGAAGAACGGTTCGCAGTTCGTCACCTACGTGATCGACACGAACCCGAACTACACGAACTGGTGCACGGTGGACTGCCACTTCTGCGCGTTCTACCGCAAGCCCGGCAAGCCCGCCGCCGACGGCTACACGCACGACGTCGAAGGCGTCATGAAGATGATGGAGAACGCCCGGCAACTCGGCGCCACCACGGTGCTGCTGCAGGGCGGCCTCAATCCCGAGATTCCGTGGAGCTTCTACACGGACATCGTGCGCGAGGCGCGCAAGCGCTACCCCGAGATCACGCCGCACTTCTTCTCGGCCCCCGAGATCCACCAGATGGCCGAGGTGAGCGGGCTCACGGTCAAGGGCGTGCTCGAAGCGCTCTACGAAGCCGGCCAGCGCACGCTGCCCGGCGGCGGCGCGGAGATCCTCGCGACGCGCGTGCGCAAGCGCATCTCGGTCAAGAAGGGCGGCCCCGAGACCTGGCTCGAAGTGCACCGCGCCGCGCACCAGGTGGGCATGCGCTCGACCGCGACCATGATGTACGGGCACGTCGAGACTCCGGCCGAGATCGTCGAGCACCTCGACTACATCCGCGCGCTGCAGGACGAGACGCACGGCTTCACCGCGTTCGTGCCGTGGTCGTACAAGCGCGGCAACACGCCCATGGAGTCGAAGGTCAAGCACATCGCGGGCGCCAACGTGTACTACCGCGTGCTCGCGGCGAGCCGGCTGTACCTCGACAACTTCGATCACATCCAGGCGACGTGGTTCAGCGAAGGCAAGAAGACCGGGCAGATCGCGCTGCAGTTCGGCGCGGACGACTTCGGCGGCACCCTGTTCGAGGAGAACGTGCACCTCGCGACCGGCCACCTGAACAAGACGACCATCGCCGAGATCGAGACGCTGATCCGCGAGGCGGGCTACACGCCGGCGCAGCGCGACACGGAGTACGCGATCCTGCGCACGGCCGAAGGGCCCGAAGCGCTGGCGAACCTGTCGGCCGACGTGCCGCTGTTCCAGGAAAGCCTGCGCGAACTTCCGGCCGAGTACCCGGCGCAGCTCGACGGCGAGGAGCTGGTGAACCCGAGCTGACGTCGCGCACGCTCGACGGCGACGACCACGAAACGCGGCGGTGGCCTCCACCGCCGCGTTCGTGTTTCCGGCGGCGCGGGCCGCCGGGCCGCGGGCGTACCGTGCTCCGCACTTCGCCCGCCGCGTCCCCCACGCGCGCCCGTCCATTCGCTCCGGAGTGTCCCCATGCGCCGAATCGTCCTCGCGCTCGCCGCGCTCGCCGCGTTCGCCTCGGCGGCCGCCGCCGCCGAATCCTTCACCTTCGAGACGCTGCGCCGCGTCGCCGCGGTGAGCGCGCCCGACGTGTCGCCCGACGGTCGCGACGTCGCCTTCGTGGTGTCGCGTCCCGACTACGAGGTGGACCAGAACCTCTCCGAGCTGTGGACCGTGCCGGTCGCGGGCGGCGAGGCGCGCCAGCTGACGTTCTCGCGCAAGCACGCGGGCGCGCCCGCGTGGTCGCCCGACGGCGCCGCGATCGCGTTCCTCGCGCCCGCGGCCGACGACCTCACGCAGGTGTGGCTGCTGCCGTTCCGCGGCGGCGAAGCGCGCCAGGTCACCCGGAGTGCGACCGGGGTGGAGCAGTTCGCGTGGCGGCCCGACGGTTCGGCGATCGCGTACGTCGCCGCCGACACGACGGCGAAGAAGAAGGGCGAGGAGAAGTTCGTGACGGCGTTCGACGTCGGCGCGCAGGACCTGTTCCTGCGTTCGAAGCTGCCGTCGCGCCACATCTGGCTGCAGGAGATTTCGGGCGGCGCGGCGAAGCGCCTCACGGGCGGCGGCTGGAGCGTCGAGTTCGTGCTGCCGCCGTCGAGCCCGCCGTCGCCGCTGTCGTGGTCGCCCGACGGCCGCACGCTCGCGTTCGCGCGCGTGCCCGCGCCCGAGAGCGGGCGCTTCGACTCCGTGAGCGTGGCGCTGCTCGACGTGGCGAGCGGTACTGTGAAGCCGTTCGACGACGTGAAGCGCTGGCAGAGCAATCCCAAGTTCACGCCCGACGGCAAGGCGCTCGTGTACTGGATGCCGCGCGACGGCCGCGGCGACGCCGGGCTCGAGAACCAGTGGTGGCTCAAGCCGCTCGCGGGCGGCGAGGCGCGTTCGCTCACGCGCGCGCTCGACCGCAACGTGTTCACGGGCGAGTGGCTGCCCGACGGCCGCACGCTGCTCGTGGGCGCGAACAGCGAGGCGACGACCGGGCTGTGGACGGTGCCGCTCGAGGGCGCGGCGAAGCGCGTGGACACCGGCGGGCTGGTGGTGAACGGCGCGTTCGGGTTCGACTACACCGTGGCGCGCACCGGCGCGATCGTGTTCACGGCCACGAGCCCGACTCGTCCCGCCGAGCTGTACGCCATGGACTCGCCGGGCGCGAAGCCGCGCCGGCTGACACGGCTCAACGCGTGGGTGGACAGCGTCGCGCTGGGCCGCACCGAGCGCGTGACGTGGACGAACGACGGCTTCACCGAAGACGGCGTGCTCGTGACGCCCCCGGGTTTCGATCCGGCGAAGAAGTACCCGCTCGTGCTGGTCATTCACGGCGGGCCCACGGCCAGCTCGAAGACGAACTTCAACACGATGGCGCAGCTCATGGCGGCCGAAGGCTGGTGCGTGTTCAGCCCGAACTACCGCGGCAGCGACAACCTCGGCGTCGCGTACCAGAGCGCGATCCACTCCGACTGGGGCCCCGGACCGGGCCGCGACGTCATGGCCGGCGTCGCCGCGCTCGAGGCGCGCGGGTGGGTGGACCGCACGCGCATCGCCGCGACCGGCTGGTCGTACGGCGGCTACATGACCAGCTGGCTGATCGGCAACTACCCCGACAAGTGGCGCGTCGCGGTGGCCGGCGCGCCGGTGACGAGCTGGGCCGACCAGTACAACCTGTCCGACGGCAACGTGTCGCTGCGGCACGACATGGGCGGCTCGCCGTGGGTGGGCGATCGGGCGGAGTTCTACCGCCAGCAGTCGCCGATCACGTTCGCGACGAAGGCCAAGGCGCCGACGCTCGTGATGGCGCACATGGAGGACTTCCGCGTGCCGCCCGCGCAGGCCATGTCGCTCTACCGCGCGCTGCAGGACAACGGAGTCGAGACGCAGTTCATCGGCTTCCCCGGCCGCACGCACAACCCGGGCGATCCGGTGAACCAGCGCGAGCGCACGAAGCTCTGGATCGAGTGGGTGCGGCGGCACTTCGACGACGACGTGAAGCTGCCGTAGCGGCGAGCGGACCCGCGGCGACGCCCGATTCGGGGCGGAAAAGGCGTTGCCAGCGGGTCCGTGGCCCGGCCAGAATCTTCCTTCCCGGCGCAGGAGTGCTTCGCCGGCCGCCATCCGCACCCGGGAGATTCGCATGCCGCGCTCGCTCCGCTCCGCGCTCTTCGTCCTGTTGGCCGCCGTGCTGGCGATGTCCGCCCCCCGGCCGGTGTGCGCGCAGCCGGGCTGCGCGATCTACGTGGCCCCGAGCGGCACCGACGTGCCCACGAACGGCCTGCTGCCCGCGTCGCCCGTGCGCACGCTCGCGTTCGCGCAGTCGCGAGCGCTCGCGACCGGACGCACGTGCGTGCTGATCCAGGCGGGCGTGTACCCCGGCGGGCTCGACGTGCAGCCGGGGCTGCACCTGCGCGGCGGCTTCGACACGAACTGGCAGTGGGGACCGCCCACTGCGCCCGGGCACGAGGTGATCCTCCAGGGCGGCTTCGTCAGCTCCGAAGGCCAGTACATGACCGTGCGCGCGATCTCGCTGGCCGCGGCCAGCAAGCTGAGCGACCTCGTCGTGCAGGCGCCGGCCGCGTTCGGGACGTCGAACGGCTCGGGCCGCAACTCGCACGGGATCGTGGTGCGCAACTCGACGCTCGAGCTCGAGAACGTCACGGTCGTCGGCGCCAACGGCGCCAACGGCGCGGGCGGCTCGAACGGCACGAGCGCCTCGCAGGTCGCGGCCGCCTCGGGTGGTGCCGGGGGCAACGCGCAGGCCTTCGTCTCCGTGTGCGAGACCAGCTCGCGCGGCGCGCGCGGTGCGGGGGCCACGAACGCCAGCTGCGGCACCGGCACCGCGGGCGGTGACGGTGGGCTCGGCGGCACCATGGACACGTCGTGCGGATTCGGCGGCACCTGCGGCGTGGGCGGCAACTGCACGGCGACCGCCGGCAGCGTGGGCATCGCGGGCGGCCAGGCCACGGGAGCGTTCGGTGGCGGTGGCCCGGGCGGCAGCGGCGGCAGCGCATGCGGAACTCCCACGAACGGCGAGCCCGGGCTCGCCACGCACGGCAGCGGCGGCAGCGGCGGCTCGTGGACGAACGGGGCGGTCGTGGGGAACTACTGGGTCAACAGCTGGGGCGGCAGCGGTGCGCTCGGGCTCGACGGCGGCGGTGGTGGCGGTGGTGGTGCGAGCGGCGGTTGCGACGCGGGGCTGCCCAGCGCGTACGGCGCGGGCGGCGGTGGTGGCGGTGCGGGCGGCTGTCGCGCCCCGGTCGTCGGCTCCGGCGGCACCGGCGGCGGCGCCAGCATCTGCGTGTTCGCCCTGAACTCGGTGCTGACGCTGCGCTCGTGCGTACTCCAGCGCGGGCAGGGCGGAACGGGCGGCATCGGTGGGGCCGCGGGTGCCGGACAGCCCGGTGGTGCGGGCGGGCCCGGCGGCCTGGCGGCAGGCGCGGGTTCGGCGGGCGGCGCGGGTGGCGCAGGCGGTCGCGGTGGCCACGCGGGCGCAGGTGGCGGTGGTGCCGGTGGGCCTGCGATCGGCGTGTTGAACCGCGCCAGCACCATCACGTCCACGTCCATCACCTACGTGGGCGGCACCGGTGGACCCGGTGGCGCGGGCGGCGGCGGCATCGGTGGCGTGTCCGCAGGTGTGGTCGGGACGACCGGAGCGGTGACCACCACGACCCTGTCGCTGGTTCCGCAGGAACTGGCTGAACCCGCCGAAGCCACGTCGGCCGCGGCGTTCGCGACGTGCAACGCCTTCGACTGCCTGCTCGACGCCGGCGGCCCGGCGGCGTACGCGACTGCGCTGGTCGGCGCGTTCCCGCATCCCGTGCGCGACGGCGGCGTGATCCGCTTCTCGCTCGCCGAGGAGTGCGACATGCGGCTCGAGCTGTTCGACGTGCGCGGCGCACTCGTGCGCACGCTGGCGTCGGGGCGGCATGCGGCCGGGCTCCACCAGGTCGCGATCGCCTCGCGCGGCGCGGGCGGTTCGCTCGAGCCCGGGATCTACTTCGTGCGGCTCGTCACGCCCGGACGCAGCGAGCACAAGCGCACCATTCTCGTGCGTTGACGCGTCGTCCGCCGCGCGGCTGCGCCAAAGCGCGCATTGCCGCGCGGCGGAGCGCGCGGGTACGCTTTTCGCCGCTCCGCGCCATGAACCCACGACACCTCGCACTCGCAGCGGCGCTCGCACTCGCCGTTCCCGTTCCGCCCGCGGCCGCCGCGCCGAAGGCGGCGCCGGGCTTCGTGGTCGAGAACGCCGTTCCCGGCTCGCACATCGAGGCGCCGGTCGCGCTCGCGTTCACGCCCGACGGGCGGCTGCTCGTGGCCGACGTGCCCGGCCGCATCTGGGTGATCGCGAACGGCGTGCAGAAGCCGGTGCCCATGTGGGCGCACGAGAGCGAAGTCGAGATCAACGGCGACTGCGGGCTGCTCGGCATGGCGCTCGATCCCGCGTTCGCGAACAATCGCCGCATCTACCTGTTCTACGCGGTGGATCCCGACAGCAACGGCGCCGACGACGACTCGCTCCACTTCGGGCGGCTGGTGCGCTACGAGGTGAGTGCGAGCGATCCCGACCGGATCGACGAGTCCACGCGCACCGTGCTGCTCGGCACCAGCTGGAGCGACGGCGTGCCGAACTACTCGGGCACGCACAGCGTGGGTGCGCTGCGCTTCGCCGCCGACGGCACGCTGCTGCTGTCCATGGGCGAGGGCGCGCGCTGGGACATGGTGGATCCCGGCGGGTTGTCGGCCGGGTTGTTCGAACCCGGCCGCGCGCCGCTCGCGTGGGATCGCGGCGCGTTCCGCGCGCAGGAACTCGACGTGCCCGGCGGCAAGCTGCTGCGCGTGGACCCGGCCACGGGCCACGGCCTGCCGAGCAACCCGTTCTGGAACGGCGATCCCGCCGCCGTGCGTTCGAAGGTGTGGGCGTACGGCCTGCGCAACCCGTTCCGCTTCTGCGTGCGCCCCGGCACCGGTTCGGCCGATCCCGCCGCGGGCGATCCCGGCGCGCTCTACGTGGGCGACGTGGGCTGGAACCTGTGGGAGGAGCTGGACGTCGTCACGACCGGCGGCACCAACTACGGCTGGCCGTATCGCGAAGGCGCGCGCGTGAACGTGCCGTACGAGGCGCTGGCGCCGCCGTACGCCGGGAACGTGCCGGGTCCGCTGGCCGATCCGGAGCTGGCGTTCTACCACCCGTCCGCCGACACGAACGGCACGTTCGCGACGCGCGCGAACTCGATCACGAGCGGACTGTTCTACGAGGCGCAGCAGTTCCCCGCGTCGTGGCGGCACCGCTTCGTGTTCGGCGACTTCTACCGCGGCTGGATCCACGCGAGCGTGTTCGACGCCGCGCAGCGCTTCGTGACGACCGACCTGCTGGCGACCGGCATGAACGGCCCGGTGGACTTCGCCGTCGAACCGGCCACCGGATGGCTCTACGTGGCGTGCATCATGGACGACCGCGTGCGGCGCATCCGCTGGGCGCCCACCGCCGACGTCGCGCCGGCCGCGGGGGCCGCGCTGGCGCTGGGCGAGCCGTGGCCGAATCCCGCCACCGACGGCGCCGCCGTGCTGCTGACGTTGCCGCGCGACGCGCACGTCGCGTTCGACGTGGTGGACGTGCACGGCCGCCGCGTGTGGGCCGACGCGCCGCGCACGTGCGTCGCGGGTGCGACGCGGCTCGCGTGGGACGGCCGCGACGCCGGCGGCGCACGCGTCGCGCCGGGGCTCTACTTCGTGCGCGCCGCGGTCGAGGGGCGCGTGCTCGCGCGGCGCGTGAGCGTGATTCGTTGACGCACGCCCCGTGCGCGCCGCATCTTCGCGCGGCTCGCGCGGCACCCTGCCGCGCCCGCGCATGATCGGAGGCCGCCTGCTCATGACCGGGTTCGCGCTGCCGCTGTTGTTCGCCGCCGTCACCGGCGCGTCCGCGCCGGGCGACAGCGCCGCGGCGGCCGTCATGCACGCGCCGGTCGCGTTCGCGAAGCGCACGTTCGCCACCGCGGCGCAGCTGCCCGCGCCGGTCGCGTTCGCGCTCGACGACACCGGCGCGGTGTACACCGCGAACGCGCTGCGCTACGACGGGCACGGCATCTTCGACGTGCGTGCGTACCCGAACCTGCAGGGCGACCTGCGGATCCGCTCGCTGCGCGAGCGCCGCGTGGCCACCGAGCAGTGGGTGCGTTCGGGCCTGCTCGACACGCCGGAGCGCAAGGTGACGCTGCGCGAGCTCGCCGGCCACGCCGACCAGGTGCGCCGGCTCGAGGATCGCGACGGGGACGGCCGCGCCGATCGCGTCACGGCGATCGCCGACGGCATGAACGACCTGCTGCAGGGCGCGGCGGCCGGGGTGCTGCCGTGGGGCGGGCGCGTGTACGCGACGGTGATCCCCGACCTGTGGGAGCTGCGCGATTCGACGGGCAACGGCGACTGGACGCGGCGCTCGCTGCAGTACGGGTTCGGCGTGCACATGGGGCAGGCCGGGCACGACCTGCACGGGCTCGTCATGGGGCTCGACGGCTGGCTCTACTGGTCGGTCGGCGATCGCGGTTTCGACCTGGTCACGCGCGAGGGCCGGCACCTGGTGGGCCACACCGGCGCGGTGTTCCGCTGCTGGCCCGACGGTACCGGGCTCGAAGTGTTCGCGCGCGGCCTGCGCAACCCGCAGGAGCTGGCGTTCACCGACGAAGGCGACCTGTTCACCGGCGACAACAACGCCGACGTGGGCGACCGCTCGCGGCTGCTCTACCTGCCCATGGGCGGCGACGGTGGCTGGACGTACTACCAGCAGTTCCGGCGCGGCTGCGGACCGTGGACGAGCGAACGCATGTGGGAGAAGCCGGGCGACGTCGCCGCTTCGGGCGCCTCCGGCGCCTCCGGCGCCTTCGGCGACGCCGTGCAGCCGACGTGGACGCTGCCGACGCTCGACTACCTCGGCACGTGCCCGTCGGGCTTCACCGCATACCCGGGCACCGGGCTGCCGCACACGTACGACGGCACGCTGTGGCTGGCCGATTTCCTCGGCGGCGTGCAGGCCTTTCGCGTGACGCCTGAGGGCGCGGGCTTCGCGATGCGCGACTGGCACTGGGCGTGGCGGGACGGCTGGGGGATCAACGACTTCGACTTCGGCCCCGACGGACGCGCATGGGCGCTGCACTGGGGCGAGTCGTGGGGGATCGACGACGGCGCACGGCTCGACGTGCTGACGCCGCCGGCCGCGGGCGTGGACACCGCGCTCGTGAGCGAAGTGCGGCAACGCCTGCGCGCAGGCTTCACGCCGCTCGACGTGGCGGCGTTGCGCGCGCTGCTCGCGCACGCCGACCGGCGCCTGCGCCAGCGCGCGTCGTTCGAGCTGGCGCGCCGCGGTGCCGTGGCCGAACTGGCGGACGTGGCGGCCCACGACGCCCGCCCGCTCGCGCGCCGCCACGCGCTCTGGGCGCTGGGCGTGATCGCGCACGCGCGCGGCGCGGCGGTGGTGGCGCCGCACGTGCTCCTCGCGCTCGCCGACGCCGACCCCGAAGTGCGGCGCGTCGCTGCCACCGTGGCGGGCGAACTCGGCGCCGCGGCCGCGGTGCCGCGGCTGGTGCCGCTGCTCGCCGACGACGCGCCGCGCGTGCGCTTCGCCGCCGCGCAGGCGCTGGCCGCGCTGCGCGGCCGCGCCACCGCGGCGCTGGTGCACGCGCTGGCGGAGAACGCCGACGCCGACCGCCTGCTGCGGTTCGCGTACGCGCGCGCGCTCGCGGCCGGCACGCCCGCCGACACGCTCGCGGCGTTCGCGTCACACGCGAATCGCGCGGTGCGGCTGGGCGCGCTGCTCGCGCTGCGCGAAGCGCGCTCGGAGCGCGTCGCGGCGTTCCTCGACGACGCCGACACGCAGGTCGCGACCGAAGCCGCGCGTGCCGCGTATGACCTCGACCTGCCGCTCGCGCGGCGCGCGCTCGCGCTGCGGCTGCCGGCGCTGCGTGCCGACCTGCGTACCGAGGCGGTCGCCCTGCGTGCGCTGCACGCGGCCGCGAACGGAGGCGGTGCCGCCGAAGCACGCGCCGTCGCGGCGTTCGCCGCCGACTCCGCGACGAGCGAGCCGTGGCGCACCGAAGCACTGGTGGTGTTGTCGACGTGGGATGCGCCGTCCGACTTCGACGGCGTCTGGGGGCGTCTGCGTACGCCGGCGCCGCGCGAGCCCGGCAACGCCCGCGCCGCGATCGCCGCCGTGCTGCCGGTCGTGCTCGACCGTGCGCGCGGCGAAGACCTCGCCGTGGCGCTCGAGCTGGCGCGGCGCCACAACCTGACGTTGTCGAACACGCAGCTCGCGCGCTGGGCCGGCGACGAGGCGCTCGACACGGCCACGCGCGTGCACGCGTTGCGCTGGCTGGCCGCGCGCGGCGCGCCCGAAGCGCCGGCCGCGCTCGCCGCCGCGCTCGCCGGGCGCGACGATTCGCTGTTCGTGGCCGCGTACGCGCTGCGGCTGGCGGCCGACCCGGCCGCGACCATCGCGAGCGCACGGCGCACGTTCACGTCGCCCGCGGTGCCGCTCGCGGTGCGGCAGGCCGCGATCCGCGCGCTCGGCGCCACGGCCGCGCCCGCGGCGCAGGCGTTCGTGCAGCAGCGCCTCGCCGAGCTCGCGCGCGGTGCCGTGGATTCGTCGCTCGCGCTCGACCTGGCCGAGGCGGGACGCCGTGCCGGCACGGCGTGGGCGGGCCTGCCGCCGGCGGACCCCGAAGCGCTCCCCACGCTGTGGCCGCTGCTGCATGGCGGCGACGCCACGCGCGGCCAGCGCGTGTTCGAGACGCACGCCGCCGCGCAGTGCGTGCGCTGCCACGCCGTGGACGGCGTGGGCGGCGACGTGGGCCCCGATCTCGGCATGATCGGCGCGCACGATCGTACGTACCTGCTGCAGGCGCTGGTGCAGCCCAACGCGCAGCTCGCGCCCGGCTACGGCACGCTCGCGCTGACGCTGCGCGATGCGTCCGAGGTCACCGGCATGCTGCGCGACTCCACCGCGGCGGCGCTGCGTCTGCGCACCGACGGCGGCGAGCGGCGGGTGCCGCGCGATTCGATCGTCGCGCGCAGCGTGGCGGCGTCGGTCATGCCGCCCATGTTCGGCACGCTCACGCCGCACGAGCTGCGCGACGTGATCGCGTGGCTGGCGACGCGGCGCGAGGACGTGCCCGGCGTGCCGCTGCCCGGCGACGCGGGCGTGACGCCGCGCCTGGCCGGGCGCACGTTCGCGAGCGGGCTGCGCATGGGCGCGAACCAGCGCCGTACGTTCGCGGTGCCCGCGGGCGCGCTGGCGTTCGTGGCGGTGTGCGGCGTGGACGACGCTTCACCGGGCGGGCAGGTCGGGTTCGCGGTGCGCGTGGACGGACGCACGCTCTGGCGTTCGGGCGCGCGGCGTCACGGCGCGCTCGCGCGCGTGCACGTGCCGCTGCCGCCGGGAGCAAGGGTGCTCGAACTGGTGGTGGACGACGGCGGCAACGGCACCGCGAACGACGTGGCCGGCTGGGCCGCGGCGGGGTGGCAGCTGCGCTGAGGTGGCGGCGGCGCGGCCGCGCGTGCCGCGCTACTTCGTGACCGCGCTCGCCATCGCCGGCGCCAGCGGCGCCAGCTCCAGCCACACGATGCTGAAGCCGTCCGCCGTGCGGAAGCGCTTCTCGTCGAGCACCGACAGCGCCGCCATCGCCTGCGCCGCGCCGGGACGCTCCATGATCTCGTTCCAGCCCGGCCACGCGCGCTCGCTGTTGCGGAACGCCAGCACCACGTGCCGCGTGTCGAGCCTTCGCCGGCAGGCTTCGACGTCGGCGGGCGTGAGCGCGAGGTGCACGACCGGGTGATTGGTCTGCCACGCGAGCGCGGGGCCCAGGTTGCTCATCACCGGTTCGCCCGGTTCGAGCCGGTCGTTGAGCAGGATGGACAGCGACGTCAGCGTCTGCGCCGTGGGCACGCCGCGTTCGCGCGACGCTTCACGCGCCTCGGCGTTGCCGCCGAGCGTCGTCCACACACCCCACGCGATCGCCAGCGCACCGAGCGCACCCACCGCGGCGCGGCGGCCGTTCGGGCCCAGCCAGCGCCCGCCCTCGCGCCGCACCAGCGCGCACAGCGCCAGCAGGCCCACCGGTTCGGCCAGCACGCGCGCCGTGTACACGTAGCGCGTCCACGGAATGCTCACCGCCGCGCTCGCGAAGCCCAGCGCCGTGGCCGCCAGCACCACGAGCGCGGCCGCGGCGAGCGGGCGCTCGGGGCGGCAGCGCCACAGCCACAGCGGGATCGCCACGAGCCACAGCGCGCGCGGCCCGATGAACAGCGCGTTGGCGAGCGGCCCGGCGTTGCGCGCGACCTTGGCGGCGAGCAGTCCGGCGGCGCCCGCGCCCTTCGGCAGCTCGGGCAGTTCCGGCAGGTGGTAGAGCGAGAACCAGCTGCGCCCGCCGACGCCGTCCCAGACCACGAACTTGGTCAGGTCCCAGCCCGGCGAACCGAACGCGCGCCACTTGTAGAACCACCACGGCGCCAGCGGCAGCGCCCAGCCGAGCAGCACCAGCAGCAGCGTGCGCAGCCGACGTCCCTCGGGCGCGCTCCATGCGGCGGCGAGCGCGAACACCGGCGCCAGCATGAGCATGTTGGCGCGGAACAACCCGGTCAGCCCGAGCACGAGCCCGTACTGCAGCGGCAGGAAGCCGGGCGCCTCGAGCGCCAGGCCGAGCACGGCGAACAGCAGCCCGAGCGTGAACGGCAGTTCGGTGAAGCCGCCCATGGCGAAATGCTGCGACTCGGGATCGAGCAGGAACACGAGTCCCAGCGCCAGTCCCGCGCCCGCACGCATGCGCGCGCTCGCGTCCACCCACCAGCGCTGCATGAGGTGCCGCACCGCCAGCGCCATGGAGGCGCCGAGCATGAGGTAGCAGCAGAACGGCAGGATCAGCGTGAGCCAGCCGCGCGGCTCCGAGCCCGCCATGACCGCGCGCGCGGGCACCAGCTTGAAGATCGCCGCCTCGACCAGCACGAGCCCGGGCTGCACCACGGCCAGCGGCCACGGCGGCTGCGCCTGCGTGGTGAGTTCGATCGGCAGCGCGAACGGGGTGGCGAAGCGGCCGTGCCACGCCAGCTCGCGTGCGGCGAGCGCGTACTGCGCGGTGTCGTAGCCGAGCACGGGCGACTTGCCGCCCAGGTCCCACGCCTGCGCGTGCAGCAGCCACAGCACGGTGCCGGTCAGGAGCAGCAGCGGCAGCAGCACGAGCTCGGAGATCCGATGGCGAGGGGTGTCCATGCGCGCACACTACGCGCGAGCGCATCCGCGGCTCAACCGTCGCGCGATTTGCCGCGCCCGACGGACGGCGCGTTGCGGCTCACGCGCGCGGGCAGGCACAGTGCCGCGGTTCGCCACCAGACCCGCGCCATCCCGGGAGGCCGTCATGTACCGCCACTTGTTCGCCGCGCTGTTCGTGCTGGGTGTCGCCGCCTCGCCCGCGGGCGCCGCCAACGCGCCCGAAGCGCGCCTGCCGCGCAACCCGCTGCCGCTGTCGCAGGCGGTCCGGCTCAAGCTCGATCCCGACAAGCGTTCGTACTCGGGCACGATCCGCACCGAGCTGCGCGTGAGCGCGGCGGTGGACAGCGTGGTGCTGCACGCCGAAGGCCAGAAGCTCGTGCGCATCTCGCTGCTGCAGGGTGGCGACACGATCGCGGTCGAACGCCGCAGCGGTCCGCACGGACTGGTCACGCTCAAGGCGGCGCGGCCGCTGGCGGCGGGCAGCGCCGCGCTCGAGATCGAGTTCACCGCGCTCTACGGCACGCGTGCCGTGGGCCTGTACAAGGTCAACAAGGACTCGCGCGGCTACCTGTTCACGCAGTTCGAGGCCGACGACGCGCGCGAGGCGTTCCCGTGCTGGGACGAGCCGATCTTCAAGATCCCGTACCAGCTCACGCTCGAAGTGCCCGAGGCGCAGGAAGCGCTCACGAACACGCCGCTCGCCTCGCGCGTGGTGAAGGACGGCTGGAAGACGCTCGCGTTCGCGCCCACGCCGCCGCTGCCCAGCTACCTGCTCGCGATCGCGGCGGGGCCGCTCGAGTTCACGCCCGTGCCGGGCATGAAGGTGCCCACGCGCGTGGTGACCACGCAGGGACAGGGCCGGCTCGCGGCGTACGCGGTCGAAATCACGCCCCGGCTGGTGGGTGCGCTCGAGCGCTGGTTCGGGATCCCGTACCCGTTCGCCAAGCTCGACCTGATCGCGGCGCCCGACTTCGCGTACGGCGCCATGGAGAACCCCGGCGCGATCGTGTACCGCGACGACGCGCTGTTGCTCGATCCCGCCACGGCCACCGTCGGCCAGCGCCGCAGCATCACCAACACGCACGCGCACGAACTGGCGCACATGTGGTTCGGCGATCTCGTGACCATGGCGTGGTGGGACGACCTGTGGCTCAACGAGTCGTTCGCGGACTGGATGGCGGCGAAGGTCACCGACGAGGTGTTTCCCGAGTTCCGCCAAGGCCTGAACGACCTGCAGCGTCAGCAGGAGGTGAAGCAGTCCGACGGCCTGCCCTCGACGAACCCGATCCGCACCGACTTCGGCAGCGTCGGCGCGGGGCTGCAGAACGTCGGGCTCGTGTACGCCAAGGGCAACGCGGTGCTGTCCATGTTCGAGAACTGGCTCGCGCCCGAGGTGTTCCGCAAGGGCGTGCGCCAGTACCTCAAGGACCACGCGTGGGGCAACGCCACCGCGGGCGACCTGTGGAAGGCGCTCGATGCCGCGAGCGGCAGCGACGTGTCGGCCGCCATGGCCACGTTCACCGACCAGCCCGGCGTGCCGTTCGTGCGCGTGGTGCCGATTCCCGGCGGCGTGCGGCTGACGCAGAAGCGCTTCTCGCCGTACGGCGTGTCGCAGCCGGACAAGCGCTGGCGCGTGCCGGTCGCGCTGCGCTGGTCCGACGGCCGTACCGTGCGCCTGCAGCGCGTGCTGCTCGCGGGCGAGACGATGGACGTGAAGCTCGTCGGCGCCGCGCCCGGCGGCCGCATCGCGTGGCTCATGCCCAACGCCGGCGGCCACGGCTACTACGCGTGGAGCATGCCCGACAGCATGATCGAATCGCTCGCCGCCGCAGCGCCGGAGGCGCTGGACTCCCACGAGCGCGTGCAGATGCTCGGCAATCTCGCCATGCTGCTCGACGCCGGCGACGTGCACGGCGACACCTACCTGCGCGTGATCGCGCACTTCGGCGACGATCCCGAGCCGCAGGTGCTCTCGAGCGTGCTCGCGCGGCTGGGCGGCGCCCGCGCGGCGTTCGTGCCCGACTCGGCGGCGGCGCCGTTCGCGCAGTACGTGCGCGCCACGCTCGGCCCCGCGCTCGATCGCATCGGGCTCGAGCGCCGCGCCGGCGAAGACGAACTGCTCGGCACGGTGCGCGGCCAGCTGCTCGAGTGGTTGGCCGTGCGCGGCGACGAGCCGCGCGTGCGCGCGTTCGCCACCGAACAGGCGAAGCGCTACCTCGCCGATTCGTCGAGCGTGGACCCCGGCATCGTGGACGCCGTGCTGCAGCTGGCGGCGCAGAAGGGCGACGCGGCGCTGTTCGACGAGCTCGTGCACCGCTACGAAGTGGCGAGCGTGCCCGCCATGCGCCGGCGCTACCTCGGCACGCTGGGTGCGTTCGACGACCCGGTGCTCGAGCAGCGCGCGCTCGACCTGATGCTGTCCGACCGCGTGCGTGCGTCGGAGTCCATGCTCGTCATGATGGGCTTCCGCAACAAGGGCGAGCGCACGGGCGCGCGGCTGTTCGAGTTCGTGACGACGCACTACGCGGAGATCGCGGCGCGCATCCCGCCGCCGGCGCTGCGGTTCCTCCCCATGATGGGCTCGGGCTGTTCGGAAGAACGCCTGCAGGCTGCGAAGGCGTTCTTCGGCGACCCGGCGCGCGGCATCCCGGGCGTGGAATCCACGCTCGAGCGCGTGTCCGACCAGGTGCACGGCTGCATGTCGCTGCGCGAGCGTGAGGGCGCGGCGGTGCGGCGGTACCTGGAGTCGCTGGGGGCGAAGTAGGGATCGGTCCAGAAAGAATCACTTGAACCTTTCCGGGCCTCACGCGTCTTGTGTGCGTGGGGCCGGCTCTCCGGACGATCGCCTGGAGAGCCGGCCCGGCTCCGGAGGTCGCCATGGGTGCACGCATCGTCCTCATGTTTGTCGCGCTGGTCGCGGTCGCCTCGGTCCCCATTCAAGCGGCTCAGGCGGCCGACCGTACTCCCGAGCGGATCGTCTCGAAGCGTGTGCGCATCCTCGAGCCCAAGCGCTATCGAGCGCTTCGAGCGGAGTGGCAGGCCTACACCGAGGCGCATCCGCGGGACCCCGTGGGCTGGTCGCAGCTCGCGAAGGCGGCGATGTACGACGGTGCGTCATGCCGCGAGTACGTCGAATATGCGAAGCGAGCCGTCCGTCTCGGGCCCAACGACGCCGAGGCCCTTGCGACACTCGGCCGGGTTCGGTGGGGAACGTGGTGCCCGGAAGAGCCGGGCGACCCGGCCGAAGCCATCCGACTACTCGAGCGCGCACTCGAGCTGAACCCGCGACTCGACGACCCGCACTACCTGCTTTGGACGCTGCGAATGTCCCAGGGCAGGCGGGAAGAGGCGAACGAGCACCTGCGCGCCCTGCTCGACGGCGGACGCATGCCCGAACCCCTCGTGGACTTCGGCTACAACCTTCTCGCGGGGCTCGAACCGAACGCGATCCTTCTCACGAACGGAGACAACGACACCTATCCGGTCATCGCTCTGCAGACCGCGCGGAAGTTTCGAACGGATGTCGCAGTCGTCAACCTGAGCCTGCTCAATCTCGAGTGGTATCGGCGCGACCTGCGTAGCGGGTCCGGTGCCGTTCCCGTGCCCATGCTCGAAGGGGCCGCGGACTCGATTCATGCCGGAACGCTGAGCCAGAAGGCCGTGAAGGGGTTGCTCGATCAACTCAAGGCTGAGGGTAACCGTCGCCCGCTCTATCTGGCCGTGACCGTCTACGACGCTCCGAAAGTGATCCCGAACCGACTCTCGCTCGAGGGGCTCGTCTACCGTGCGCTTCCAGCGATCGGGGGGGAGCCCGAACTCGACGCGGTGCGCGCGAAGAGGAACCTCGACGAGGTGTATCGGCTTTCGAGCGTGCAATCGCTCTCGCTCGACTGGGACGCATGGTCGGCGGTGCGCCAGCTCGTACTGAACTACACCGGGGTCGCATTGAAGCTCGCGTCGGCGACGTATCTGTCGGGAGACCTCTCGGGCATGAACGCGCGGCTGAACTGGATCCTGACCGTGATGGAATTCCACCACCGAAGCCCCGGAGACATGCAGGGCTGGATCGAATACTGGAACGCCCGGGATGCGGACTCGCCCGAGCTCGCGCGCTGGAAGGCCAAGTACCCGAGGTGAGCGAGTCGTGACCGCTGGCCCGAACTCCCCAGAGCCCGACGACGCCGCGCTTGCCCGCCGCATCAAGCGCGGCGATCCCGGAGCATTCGATGAGTTCTTCAGCCGGTTCGCGGGCCGACTGCTCGCGTACCTGATCGGCATGGTTCGCAATCGGGAGGCCGCGGAAGACCTGCTGCAGGAGGCCCTTCTTCGCGTGTTCCGGCAGATCGAAACGTGTCGCGACCCCGGCGCTTTTCGCGCGTGGGTCTACCGGATCGCCACGAACCTCGCGATCACCGAGCTGCGCCGCCGTCGCTACCGAGGGACGGACACGCTCGGACCCGAGGCACTCGACGTGCCCGACCCTGAGCCATCCGATCCCGGATGCCTGTGGGTCGAGTCAGAGCGCGAGCGGGCCGTTGAGGATGCGCTCGAGCGGTTGCCGGATGATCAACGAGTCGTTCTGCTATTGCGAGTCCGCGAGGACATGCCGATCGCGATGATCGCTCACGTGATCGGTGTCCCGGAGGGCACCATCAAGTCGCGGCTGCACCATGCCGTACGCAAGCTTCGCCTTTCGGTGGAGCAGGCCGGGTCTGGCGCTGTTGGGAGAGACAAATGAAGGGTTGCGTTGAAGACATCACGGCCATCGAGCAGCTGGTTTTTGGCGCGCTCGATCCGGTCGCTGAGACCAAGCTGAATGTCCATCTTGCGGAGTGCGAAAACTGCCGGCTCCGTGAAGCGCGGTTGCTCGAGTTGCGAGAGGCCATTCGTGGGGCAGCGGCCATCCCGCGCGAAGATTTGAGAACGCGAGTGCGCGCCGCGCTCCGCGACGCTCCTCGGCGCGACGCGGCGACATGGCTGACGGGTCGCGTCCCGGCGTACGCGGCGGCGATCGCATGCGCAGCAGGGATCCTGATCACGGCGAGCGTCTTCTTGCTGGGCAAGCCGGGCCAGCCAAGGGCAGCCTCTCCGCGACGCGAACCCTCGGCGTCTCCTCCCGAACTGAGAGTGCCCTTCACCCCGGCCGGCTCCTACGAAACGGCCGTTGGTGGCCTCCTCGTGGAGGACCACCGGGCTCGCGCTTCTCTCCTGTCGCGACGATCGCATCGAGACAGTTCATGAAACGAGCGCCCGCCGCCTGGCGGGCGCTCGTGAGGACAGTGTCGCCTTCGCTCAGATCACCGAGAAGTCCGGCGCCTTCGTGATCGCGCCGGCCTTCAGGGCGCGTTCGTACAGCAGCGCGATGCCCTTGCGGCCCTGTTCGCCCATGTCGAGGGTGAGGTCGTTCACGTACATGTGCACGAACTTCTTGCCCTGCGGCACGTCGAGGCCGCGGCCGAACTGCAGTGCGTAGCGGATCGCTTCTTCTTCGTGCGCGAACGCGGCGTCGATGGACTTGCGGAAGCCGATCGAGCAGGCCTTCATGAGTTCGGGGCCGAGGTCGCGGCGCACCACGTCGAGGCCGAGCGGCACGGGCAGGCCGTCGCGCTCCTTCCAGAGTTCGCCGAAGTCGCAGACCTTGTGCAGGCCTTCGGCTTCGTACGTGAGCTGGCTCTCGTGGATGATCACGCCGGCTTCGACCTCGCCCGCCAGCACGGCGCGCGGGATGTCGTCGAACATCACCTCGACGGTCTCGACGTTCGGGAACTCGGTCTTCAGCAGCAGCGCGGCGGTGGTGAGCTTGCCGGGAATGGCGACGCGCTTGCCCGCGAGCGATTCCGGCGTGCGCTTCGTGCTCGCCACGAGCACCGGGCCGTAGCCCCAGCCGAAGCTCGCGCCGCACGCGAGCACGGCGTACTTGTCGGCGAGGAACGCGTAGGCGTGCGCCGACACCGCGGTGATCTCGAGGTCGGCGTGCTCGATCGCGCGCACGTTGAGCGACTGGATGTCCTGCAGCACGTGCTCGACGTGGCAGCCCTCGATGACGGCCTCGCCGGTGTGGAAGCCGTAGAACATGTAGGCGTCGTCGGCGTCGGGGCTGTGGCCGAAACGGACGGTGCGCAGCGAAGTCGAAGGCGTGCTCATGCGTTTTCCCGTGTGGTCGGAGAGAGGTACGTCTTCAGCCGCGCGAGCGCGCGCGGCCAGGCGTGTCGGTACTGTTCGGCGTGCGGCGCGTACGCCGGCTGGTCGGGCAGCGAGTGCCGCACCACGAGCCGGGCGCCACCGTCGCGCGGCTCGACTTCGAACTCGATGCGGCCGGCGTCGCGATTCGGGTAGCCCTGGTGGCCGCCGACGCAGGCGCAGCGCGCGGGCGGCGCGAACTCGGTCCACGTGGCTTCGTACGGCCACGGCGTGGAATCGAGGCGGTGCCAGCGCATGGTGAGGCGGCCGTCCTCGTGCGGTTCGCTCTCGCACGCGTCGCAGAACCAGCGCTCGAGATGGCGGCCTTCGGAGATGGCCTTGAACACGCGCTCGGGCGGCGCGGTGAGCAGCACGTCGAAATCCAGCGTCACGGTCTCGTTCATCCGGCCACCGGCACCTTGCGCTCGTTCGAGCGTCGGAAGAGTTCGGCGCGCAGCGCGTCGAGGCCTTCGCCCGTGCGTGCGGAGACGAGGAAGCAGCCCTCGAACTCGGCGCGCAGCGCGGCGGCGGCTTCGTCGTCGATGCGGTCGATCTTGTTGAACACCATGATCCGCGGCGGCCGCGGCTCCTTGAGGATGTCGTCGAGCACGCCGTCCACCGCGAGGATCTGGCGGCGGAAGTCGGGGTCGCTCGCGTCGGTCACGTGCAACAGCGTGTCGGCCTCGATCGCCTCGACGAGCGTGCTGTGGAACGAGGCCACGAGGTGGTGCGGCAGCTTGCGGATGAACCCGACCGTGTCGGTCATCAGCACGGTCTCGCGCTCGCGGCTCACCATCTGTCGCGTCGTCGAATCGAGCGTCGCGAACAGGCGGTTCTCGACGAACACGTCGGCCTTGGTGAGCGCGTTGAACAACGTGCTCTTGCCCGCGTTGGTGTAGCCCACGAGCGCCGCGCGGTACTCGCGGCGGCGGCGGTTGCGCTGCGTCTCGCGTTCGCGCTCGACGGCGCGCAGCGCCTCCTTCAGCTTGGCGATGCGGTCGCGCACGAGCCGGCGGTCGGTCTCGAGCTGGGTTTCGCCGGGGCCGCGCGTGCCGATGCCGCCGGCCTGCCGCTCGAGGTGCTTCCACATGCCCATGAGCCGCGGCAGCGTGTACTCGAGCTGCGCGAGCTCGACCTGCAGGCGCGACTCCCGCGTGCGCGCGCGGCGCGCGAAGATGTCGAGGATCAGTTCCGAGCGGTCGATCACCTTGCGCTGCGTCGCCTTCTCGAGGTTGCGCACCTGCGCCGGGGACAGGTCGTCGTCGAAGATCAGCAGCTCGGCCTTGGACTCCTCGCAGAGCGCCTTGAGCTCCTCGAGCTTGCCCTTGCCGATGAAGTGCGCCGGATGGATCGTGCCGCGCCGCTGCACGAGCGTGCCGACCACGCGGCCGCCCGCCGTGTCGGCGAGCAGCGCGAGTTCTTCCATGGAACGCTCGAGATGCTCCTTCTCGCGGCCGGCGTGGCCGACGAGCACGGCGTTCTCCCAGCGCGGCGGGCGCGGGACTTCGTAGGGCGCAGCCTTCAAGCCTTCACTCCGACTTCGAGCTCGTACGAGCAGGGCGTGAGGTTCTCCATGGCGCCGTCGGGACCGATTACCACGAGGTCCTCGATGCGCATGCCCATGCCGCGCGAGGGGTAGTAGAGCCCGGGCTCGACCGACACCACGTGGCCGGGTTCGAGCACGGCCTTGTTCTGCTCGCCGCTGCGCAGCCCCGGCCCTTCGTGCACCGCGAGCCCGACACCGTGGCCGAGCGAGTGCACGTAGCCTTCGACCGCGCTCGCGTTGGTGCGCAGCGTGGCGTGACCCTGACGCTCGAAGATGTCGCAGGTCAGGTCCTGCAGCGACCGGCAGAGCGCGCCGCCCTTCGTGGCGGCCATGGCGGCGTCGAACGCCTCGCGGCACTCGGCGTACATCGCACGAAGCGCCTCCGGCGCGGGGCCCACGCAGAACGTGCGCGTCATGTCGGTGTGGTAGCCGCCACCGGCTTCACCCGGAAAGATGTCCACGATGATGCTCTCGCCCATGCGCACGGGTTCGGCGTCGTTGCCGCGGTTGTGCGGCACGCCGGCGTCGCGGCCCTGCGCCACGATGCTCTCGCCGTCCTCGGCCAGCCCGTGTTCGGCGAACACGCGGTGGATGAGCGCGCGCACGTGCCCGAGCGTGACCACGTCGTGCGTGCCGTCGGTGAGCGCGCCGGCCTTCGGCGACAAGGACCCGAGGTAGGTTCGGACCGCGTCCATGGCGGCCACGGCGCCCTTCGAGGCGCGGCGGATCTTGTCCACCTCGTGCGCCTCCTTGGTCATCATCGCGGCGGCGATCACGTCGGGCGTGCTCGCGTCCACCGTGATACCGGGCGCGGTCTTCGCGAGCTCGGACAGCATCGCCCACGAGAACCCGAGCGGCGCGTCGCCCGCGAACGCCACGGGACCCGACAGCTGCATCTCGCCCGCGATCTTCGCGATCAGCTGGGCCAGCGCCTGCGCCTGCGAGTGCGCGGCCTTGATCATGGCGAGGAAGCCGTGCTGCGCGTACGTGGACCATTCGCAGCCCACGAGCGCGGCCTGGTCGCGTTCCATCGGGTCCACGACGAGGTGCGCCCGGCCGTCGGCCGCGCGGAAGTAGACGCCGTGGTGGATCTTCTGGCCGGTGCACCAGTAGAACGCCGGGCAGTAGCGGTCGTGGGCCAGCACGATGACGCCGGCGAGCCCGCGCTCGCGCATGAGCCGGTCGAGATCGGAACGCATGTCGGGGATGACCTCCGGAGGTGGCGCGGCTTTCGGCGGCGTGGACCGCGGGCCGGAGCGCGCTCGGGGCGGCGAATCTAAGCCATTCGCGGGCCTTCGGGCCAGCGGCGAGAAGGCGTTCGCGGCCGCGCCGGGCGGCGATTTCACTGCGGCGGCCACGCCGGGCGCTTGGTAGATTGCCGCCCGACTTTGCCGTCCGTTCCCACGCCCCGACGGAGACGCCCCTGAGCGACCTGCCCCGCGCCCTCGCCGCCGCCCTTTCCGACCGCTACCGCATCGAGCGCGAGCTCGGCCGTGGCGGCATGGCCACGGTGTACCTGGCCGACGACCTCAAGCACGGCCGCAAGGTCGCGCTCAAGGTCATGCACCCCGAAATGGCGGCGCGGATCGGGCCGGACCGGTTCCTGCGCGAAATCGAGATCGCGGCGCGGCTGTCGCACCCGCACATCCTGCCGCTGTTCGATTCGGGCGCCGCGGACGGGCAGTTCTACTACGTCATGCCGTTCGTGACCGGCGAGTCGCTGCGCGTCCGCATCGAGCGCGAACGCCGCCTGCCCATGGACGAGGCGTTGCGGCTCGCGCGCGAGATCGCCGGTGCGCTCGGGCACGCGCACGCGCAGGGGCTGGTGCACCGCGACGTGAAGCCCGAGAACGTGCTGCTGTCCGACGGCATCGCGCTGGTGGCCGATTTCGGCATCGCGCGCGCCACGTCGCCCGACTCGGGGCGCGACACGCAGGTGTCCACGCAGGCGGTCACGAGCATCGGGCTCACGCTGGGCACGCCGCTCTACATGGCGCCCGAACAGGCGACGGGTGAAGCCACGCTCGACGGCCGCGCCGACCAGTACTCGCTCGCGTGCGTGCTGTACGAGCTGCTCACGGGCCAACCGCCGTTCGTCGCGCCGTCGCCCGCCGCGCTGCTGCTCAAGCACGCGACCGAAGCCGTGCCGCCGCTGCGCGCCGAGCGCCCCGACCTGCCCGAAGCGCTCGAGCGCGCGATCGAGAAGGCGCTCGCCAAGGCGCCGGCCGACCGCCACGCGAGCATGGCGCGGTTCGCCGAGGCGCTCGCGCTGGCCGCGACCGGCGCGCGCACGCCGACGCCTTCGCCTGCGCTCAAGGCCAGCGTGGTGCCGACCAACCTGCCCAAGCAGCGCACGAGCTTCGTGGGCCGCACGCGCGAGCTGGCCGAATGCGCGCGGCTGCTGGGCGAGACGCGCCTGCTCACGCTCACCGGCGTGGGCGGCTGCGGCAAGACGCGGCTCGGGCTGCGGATCGCCGAGAGCCTGATGGAGTCGCACCCCGACGGCGTCTTCTGGGTGGACCTCGCGCCCATGACCGAGGCCGCGCGCTTCGTGCAGACGCTCGCGAGCACGCTGAACGTGCAGGAGGAGGTCGGCCGCACGCTGCTCGAGTCCGTCGCCGCCGATCTCGCCGCCAAGCGCGTGTTGCTCGTGCTCGACAACTGCGAGCACCTGCTCGGCGTGACGGGCGAGACCGTGGACGCACTGCTCGGCGCCACCACGCACCTGCGCATCGTGCTCACGAGCCGCGAAGGACTCGGCGTGCCCGGCGAGCACGTGTTCGCGCTGCGTTCGCTCGGCGTGCCGTCGGTCGCGCAGCAGCACGACCTGCACGCGATCGAGGAGTGCGAAGCGGTCAAGCTGTTCGTGGATCGCGCACGCCAGGCCGTGCCGAACTTCGTGCTCGCCGAGGCCGCCGCGCCGGCCGTGGCCGAGATCTGCCGCCGGCTCGACGGCATGCCGCTCGCCATCGAGCTCGCCGCGGCGCGCATCAAGATGCTCACGGTCGAACAGGTGCGCGCGCGCCTCGACGACCGCTTCCGCCTGCTCACCGGCGGAGCCAAGGCGCTGCCGCGGCACCAGACGCTGCGCGCCACCATCCAGTGGAGCTACGACCAGCTCGACGAGTCCGAACAGGGGGCGTTCCGCGCCATGGCGGTGTTCGCCGGCGGCTGGACGCTGCCCGACGCCGTCGCGGTGGCGGGCGATGACGCCGACGAGTTCGAGGTGCTCGACCTGCTCACCCGGCTGGCCGACAAGTCGCTCGTCGTGGTGGACCGCGAAGGCAGCGAGGGCGAGGCGCGCTACTCGATGCTCGAGACCGTGCGCCAGTTCGCGCTCGAACTGCTGAACCAGTCGCCCGAGCGCGACGCCGTGCGCGACCGGCACCTCGACCGCTTCATCGCGTTCGCCGAGGAGTTCGAGCGCCTGCGCACGGGTGGCGCCGCGGTGGCGTTCGGCCCGCTCATGGATCGCGAGCTCGAGAACGTGCTCGCCGCGCACGTCTGGTGCGGCGAGGCGCGCGACGGTGCGCTGCGCGACCTGCGGCTGGTGAAGGGGCTGCGGCGCTACTGGGTGGATCGCGGCCTGCTCGACCTGGGCAAGCGCATCTTCAACGAGGCGCTCGAGCGTGCGAGCGGCCTGCGCGACACGCGCGAGTATTCACACCTGCTCGCCGGGTTGTCCGACGTCTACTACTTCCGCGGCGAGTACGCCGAGTCCGCGAGCGCGGGCCGCGAGGCGCTCGCGATCGGGCGGGCGCTGGGCGATCGCGCGACCGTGCTTTCGGCGCTCGACGCGGCCTCGTGCGCCGTCTACGCGCTCGGCGAGGCCGACGAGGCGCGCGTGCTGTGCGAGGAGTTCGTGGAACTCGCCCGCGAGGCGGGCGAATCGCGCTGGCTCATGGGCTCGCTCACCTACCTGAGCGAGATCCGCCGCGCCTCGGGCGACCTCGCCGGGGCGCTCGAGCTGTACGACGAACTGCTGCCCAAGTCGCAGGACGCTTCGCCGGCCAGCCAGTCCATCACCTACAGCAACATGAGCATGATCCACACGGCCCTGGGAAACGCTCGCGAACTGCTGGCTTCGCTGCTCCGCGCCGCGGACTGCGCGGAGGCTGCCGCGTCACGCCGCATCTCGACCGCGTTCATCGAGACCGCCGCCAGCGCGGCCGAGTTCCTCGGGCGGCCGGACCTGTCGCCACGTTTCTACGGTGCGTCCGAGCAGCAGATGGCGCGTTCCGGCGCGCAGCGCGAGCCGGCCGACGCGGCGTTCCACCTGCCGATCCAGGCGCGGCTCAAGGCCGCCCTGGGCGCCGCGGAGTACGCGCGGCTGCATGCGGCGGGGCGGGAGCCGTCGCTCGAGGCGGTGTTCGCCGAGGCCGTCGCATGGGCTCGCGAGGCCGCCGCGAAAGCGTGATCGGCGCTATTCCTCGACCCACGCCGCCGAGCGCTGCTCGCGGCGCTTGAGGAACGCGACCGTCACCATGCCGAACACGAAGCCGCCGATGTGCGCCCACCACGCCACGCCGCCGCCGGCGCCCGACAGCGCGAGCGTGCCCGACAGGAACTGGAACACGAACCACAGCCCCAGCACGAGCAGCGCGGGCAGCGCCACGATCTGGAAGAAGAAGAAGATCGGCACCAGCGTGACCACGCGCGCGCGCGGGAACAGCACGGCGTAGGCGCCCAGCACCGCGGCGATCGCGCCGCTCGCGCCGACCACGGGGATCTCGGACCACGGGTGCAGCAGCACGTGCAGGCCGGCGCTCGCGAGCCCGCCCGCGAGGTAGAACAGCACGAACCGCACGCGGCCGATGCGGTCCTCGACGTTGTCGCCGAAGATCCACAGGTACCAGAGGTTCCCGATCAGGTGCAGCCAGCCCGCGTGCAGGAACATGGACGTGAACACGGTCGTGACCGGTTCCTGCAGCGGCAGCGCGCCGAGGAAGCCGTACATCAGGCGCGACGGCACCAGGCCCCAGTTGTGCAGGAACCAGACCTGGTCCGGGCCCAGCGACAGCTCGAACAGGAACACGACCAGGTTCAGCACGATCAGCGCCCGGGTGACCACGGGCGGGCGCTGCGCGGGGTTGTCGTCGCGAATCGGGAACACGGCCGAACGGACTCCTGGGACACCAAGTGACGGAAATACGTGTGGATGCCGCCGGAGCGGCCGAGGTTTGACGCTGTTGGGGTGGGTGCCTATGTTCCGGCCCGACTTCGTACCACTGAAAAACCTTTTGCAACCGGAGCGCGCCGGCCGACATCTACAGCGTCGCTCCGATTCCAGAATGGACCATCGCCGCAGGGAGTTGTCATGTCGAACGCTCAGGCTGTCAACGACACCACCTTCGATGCCGAAGTGCTCAAGTCCACCCAGCCCGTCCTCGTGGACTTCTGGGCGCCGTGGTGCGGTCCCTGCCGCGCGGTGGCGCCGACCGTGGACGCGATCGCGGCCGACTTCGCCGGCAAGCTGAAGGTCGTCAAGCTGAACACCGACGAGTCGGGTGAAGTCGCCATGAAGTACGGCGTCACGTCCATCCCGACGCTCATGGTGTTCAAGGGTGGCGAAGTGGTCGAGCGCGTGCTCGGCAACCGCCCCAAGGCCGATCTCGCGGCCATGGTCTCGCGGCACGTCTAGCCGCAGCCCTCGCGGAAGTGTGAACGGCCCGCGCTCTCGCAGCGCGGGCCGTTTCGCATGCGGGCGGAAGCCGCGTCGCCTACCGCCGCGCCACGCTCTCGCTGACCATGGCCATCGCGCGCGGCAGGCGTTCGACCACGTCGCCCGCCACCAGTCCGATCGCGCCGATCTCGCGTTCGGCGAGATCACCCGCCAGTCCGTGCGCGAACACGGCGAGCCGGGTGGCGTCCCACGGTGACAGCTTCTGCGCGAGCAGCGCGGCGATCGCACCCGTGAGCACGTCGCCCATGCCGGCGGTCGCCATGCCGGGATTGCCGGTCGGGTTCACGCTCACGCGGCCGGTCGCGTCGGCGATCACCGTGGGCGCGCCCTTCAGCACGAGCACGCAGTTCCACTTCTTCGCCCATTCGGCGGCCACGTCCACGCGGCGCGACTCGAGCGTGGAGGGCAGCATGCCGGTGAGCCGCGCCATCTCGCCGAGGTGCGGCGTGAGCACGCGCGGCGCGGGCGAGCGGGCGAGCACCGTGGCCAGGTCGTGTTCGGGCGGCGAGAACGCGAACAGCGCGTCGGCATCGAGCACCGCCGGGCGTTCGAGCCGCGGCAGCAGCAGCTGCGCGAACCGCACGGTGTCGGCGTGGCGCGACAGCCCGGGGCCGAGCGCCACGGCGTCGGCCAGCGCGGTCTCCTCGAGCACGCGCGTGACCGCGGTGGTCGTGAGCGAGCGCAGCGGGCCTTCGCCGCACGGCACCGGCATCTGCTCGACCAGCTGCGAGGCGAGCACGTCGTGCAGGCTCGACGGCGCGGCGACGCGCACGTAGCCCGCGCCCGCGCGGCTCGCGCTGCGTGCGGCGAGCACCACGGCGCCCGCCATGCCCATGGCGCCGCCCACCACCAGCACGCGGCCGGCGCTGCCCTTGTGCGCGCGCATGTCGCGGCGCGGCGCCACCTGCGCCAGTTCCTCGGGCTGCGACAGCGTCGCGGGCGTGAGGCCGGCGCGATCGGGCGCGAGCAGCCCGATGTCCACCACCTCGAGCACGCCGCGGCACTCGCGGCCGGGGAACAGGAAGTGCCCGCGCTTGGCGTGGCCGAACGTCACCGTGAGGTCGGCGCGCACCGAGTGTTCGTAGCTGGTGCCGTCGTCGGCCGACACGCCCGTGGGCAGGTCCACCGCCACGATGCGCGTGCCGCGCGCGCGCAGCAGCAGCAGCGCCTCGCAGCCCGTCGCGAGCACGCCCTCGGGCGTGGCGCGCGCGCCGGTGCCCATGAGCGCGTCCACCGCGTATTCCCAGCCGTGCGTGTCCGCCACGATGCCGGCGAGCGACGCGTCGTCCTCGCAGAACTCGGGCGTCACCCCGGCGTGCTCGAGCAGCGCCAGGTGCACGGCGGCGTCGCCCGCCACCTTGGCGCGCGGGCCCGCCACCGCCACGCGCACCACCGCGCCGGCGGACTTCAGGTAGCGCGCGGCCACGTAGCCGTCGCCGCCGTTGTTGCCGGTGCCGCACAGCACCAGCGCGCGCATGCCGACCACCGCGCCGAAGCGCGCCTCCATGGCCCGCACCACGCCGTGGCCGGCGCGGTCCATGAGCTCGGGGCCCGTGGCGTGCCCGCCTTCGATCGTCGCGCGGTCCAGCGCGCGCATCTCGGCGGCGGTCAGCAGGAACATGGCGTCAGTGCCGGCGGCCGCGGCTGCGCGCGTCCGACGTGAGGTCGCGCTTCAGCAGCCGCGCGTATTCGGCGTCGGTCTTCACTCGCTCGAGCAGGCCGGGATCCGACGACAGGAACGGGATGTCGAACAGCTCGGGCTCGGCTTCCTGCTCGGTGTAGATGCGTTCCTGTTCGTGGCGCTGGTGCTGCGCGGCGCGTTCGAGGTTCTCGAACGTGCGGTGCGCGTCCAGGAACTCGCCGTTGAACACGTCGAAGATGTACACGTGCACCTGCGAGTCGGCCTTCACGCCCGCCGGCGGCTCGTACACCTTCATCCGGGCCGCCCGGATCTTCGCTGACGACATCACGCCTCCTTGTGTGATGAGCCGCGCCTCAGGCGCGGCCGTTCAGTGCATCCACGATGCTCACCAGCTGGAACACGTCGTCCACGTCGTAGTCCGCGCCCGACACCTTGGTGTCGAACCAGTCGCCGTAGCGCGCGAACACGGTCTTCATGCCGAGGCTCTTGGCGCCCACCACGTCGCGCTCGGCCCAGTCGCCGATCATCAGCGCGTGCGCGGGCTCCACGCCGAGCCGGCGGAGCACCTCGCGGAACGGCGCGGGCGCGGGCTTGCGCTCGCCGGTGTCGTCGAACGTGACGACCGCGTCGAACACGTGCTGCAGCCCCAGCGTGCACAGCCGCAGCCACACCTGCAGCCGCGGCGCGTCGGACACCACGCCCAGCTTGATCCCGCGCTTGGCGAGCTCGAGCAGCGTCATCTGCGCGTGCGGGTAGAGCACGAGGTTCGACTCGCGCGCGCGCCGGTAGGCCACGATGCCCGAGGCGAGGATCTTCGGGTCCACTTCGCCGAACTCGCGTTCGAGCAGTTCGTCGAAGACGCGCTGGAACTCGAGCCCGAGCTCCTGGTAGATCGCGTCCACGCGTGCGCGCAGGTCGGCCGGCGGGAGCTTGAAGCCCGCGTCGATCATGCCGTCGATCGCCGCCTGGATCGCCGCCTCCTTCATCTTCATGAAGTCGGTCAGCGTGTTGTCGAGATCGAAGACGATCGCCTGTATCACGCGGCGCGGTTCTCCGGAGTTCACTTCGTCGAGGGCCCGATGGTCCGTCCCAGCGAGATCTCGCCGTTGTCGATCCTCACGTTGAAGCCGCACGCGGGATTGCTGCAGACCCAGGCCTTGTAGGTGATCGGCGCGCCGTCGCGTCCGTAGTCGGACAGCGGAAGCAGCACACCCTTGCCGCACTTGCTGCAGGCAGGAAACGCATCCATCCCCAAACCCCTCCCGATACCACTCCACCCGAGCGTCCCGACCTCTGGGGCGCGACCACACGCCGCATTCTTGCGACGAGTCTCGGTGGCTGTCCAGCGCTTTATCGGCCGGCGAGCCCGCGCCGATGACCTCTCTCGGCGCGCTCGGAGGGTTTTCATTGCCCGATCGCGGTTCGCGCTCATAGACTTCCGCACTTCATTCTGGCGTCCCCCGACAGTCCACGGAGTGTGTGTTGGCCTTTCCGAACAGCCGTCGTGTCCTCGCCGCGCTCGCTTGCGCGCTGTGTTTCGCGCGCCCGGCGGGTGCCGTGCTGGACATCGAGAACCGCGGCCCGACGCTGCAGGCGGGCGCGTTCGCCATGCGGGTGACGAACATCGGCGCGCTCGGTAACCCGTTCTCGAACGTGGGGCGTTCGTTCGATCCGTCGTTCGAATACCCGCGCGGCAGCGGTATCGAGGGGTTGAAGAGCGCCGACCTCTGGGTCGGTGCGCGGCGTGCGGACGGGGTGTACCGGGTGAGCGGCGGCCCGCTGCTCGAATGGCGCCCCACGCTCGCGGCCGAAGACCGCGTGCGCGAGGCGCTCGGCGGCCAGCTGGGCACGCAGCCCGACGTGGACGACGACGGCGACGGCCGGTTCGACGAGGAAGTGCTCAACGGCCAGGACGACGACGGCGACGGCGAAGTGGACGAGGACCTCGGCGTCTCCGCGGCGCAGAAGCTGTACGCGCGCTACGTGGACGACCGTCCCGAGGCGCTCGACTACGGCTTCACCGAGGAACCGCACGAAGCCCTGCACCTGACGGTGGACCAGGAAGCCATGGCGTGGTCCGTGCCGGGCTACGACCGCATCGCCGGCATCCGCTTCACGATCACGAACCACGGCACCGAGACGCTCGAGGACGTGCGGATGGGCCTGCTCGCCGACCTCGACGTGAGCGCGACCGGCGAAAGCGGCGGCCACCTGAACGACCACGTGCAGGCGGTGCCCTACGCGGTCGGGTACAACGATGGCATCTCGTCGGTGCCGACGATCAACATCGCCCGGTTCGGCGACCCGGCTGTCCCGTACGCGAAGAACTGCATCGGACTGGTGTCCGGCGAGGCCGTCGCGGTGACGGACGGCCGGGTGAACAGCGGCCTGCCGGTGTTCGGCGTGGTGCCGTTGTCGCACACGACCGACCCGCTCGCGGTGATCCGCAAGCACGATCTCGTGGACAACCGGCTCGACCCGTTCGTCACCGGACCGGCCGACGTGAGCTTCACCACGTCGTACTTCGCGCTCGACCTGCCGCCGGGACAGGGGGGCGCGCCGGTCTTCGACGCCGACCGCTACCGCGCGCTCGCCGGCGAGTTCCCCGGGCCGCCGAGCCTCGCCGTCACGCACGACTACGCCGTGCTGGTCAGCTGCGGACCGTTCAAGCGCATGGTGCCCGGGCAGTCGCTGCAGTTCGAGGTCGCGCTCGTGTGCGCCCCGAGCCTGGACAGCCTGCAGAACACGATCCAGCTCGCGGCGATCACGCGGCGCGGCAACTGGATCAACCGCATGGCGGACACGACCGGCGGCAACAACGGCAACTTCCTCGCGGGCAAGAGCGGCATCACCGGCCACGAGACCTGCTTCGAGGCGCCCGTCGGCATCACGTTCGTGATGGACCCGCACTGCTACATGAAGTACCCGGTGGACAGCGACGGCACGCCGGACTACTCGGTGCCCATGGTCCACGGCACCTGCATGTGGGCCGACCTCGACTGCGACGCCTGCACGGGATTCAACGGCAACGAGACCCAGTCGCACTGGGCCGACCCGGCACGCGTGCCGCCGTCGCCCGCCTTCCGTGCGGTCGCGGGCGATCACCGGGTGACGCTCGAGTGGGACAACTCGCCCGAAGTGGCGCTGCTCGCGCCCACCAGCGGCGCGACCTCGTCGCCGACGCGCTTCACGGGCTACAACGTGTACCGGCTGTCGGACTGGCGCCGCTACGGCCTGCTGCCCGGGCCCGAGCGCTTCCAGATGATCGCGTCGTTCGGCGTGGACACGCTGCAGGGCCAGCGCCCGATCGCGGGCATCACGAATCCCGACGTGGACTACGACCTCGTGTTGTTCGGCGCCCCGCGCTACCCGATCGGTCGCTACCGCTTCGAGGACACTCGCGTGAACGACGGCTTCGACTACCTCTACGTGGTCACCACGGTGGGCGAGCGCACCACGCGGATCTCGTCGTCGCTCACGCTGGTCGAGCGCTTCGAGAGCCCGATCCTCACGAACCTCGATTCGCTCGTGACCCCGCGTGCCGAAGCGCGCGGCGCCGGGCAGGCGTGGGTCGTGCCGAACCCGTACCGCGCGCACGTCGCATGGGACCGCCCGCCGGTCGCGGGCGACACGTTCGGGCGGCACGTGGACTTCATGGGCCTGCCGCGCGCCCAGTGCGTGGTGCGCGTGTACACGGCGGCCGGCGACCTGGTCGCCGAACTGCCGCACGACGGCAGCTCGGGCAACGGCGAGCTGCGCTGGAACCTGATCTCGCGCAACGGGCAGGACATCGCCTCGGGCATCTACTTCTTCACCGTGCGCTCGCCGCTGGGCGAGCAGCGCGGACGCTTCGTGGTGATCCGGTGAGCGCGCGCGGCCGGTGGCTGGCGCTGGGCGCCGCGCTGCTCGTGTGCGCGGCCGCGCCCGCCTGCAGCAAGAAGGCGTCGGTCGTGGCGCCCGTCGAAAACCATCCGCCGGTCGTGCAGAGCATGTTCCCGGCGCCCCGCTCGACGGGGGTGTTCTACGACACCGCGATCTGGGCGCAGTTCGATCATGCGCTCGATCCGCGCACCGTGGACACGACGACCGTGTTCCTCAAGGTGGACACGCGCCGGATCCCGGTGAACGTCGAATACATGGGCATCGTGAACCGCATCCAGCTCACGCCCCGCGCGACGCTGGACCTGAGCCGCACCTACACGGTCGAGATGTCGGGGCGGATCCGCACGCCCGAGGGCGACTCGCTGGGCACGCCGGTGCGCTGGCAGTTCACGACGAACTCGCTGCGCCGGATCGAGAACTGGCGGCCGGTCGAAGACCGGCTCGAAGGCCCGCACGTGCTGCTCGAATGGGGCGGGAACGGCGCGATCACGACGAACATCATGTACGAGGTCTACGCCTCGTCGGACTCCGAGGCGGTGCTGAACCGCACCATGGCTCCGCTGCAGCGCGCGGTATACCTCAACTACCTGCCGCGCATCGCGTGGACCCCGGGCACAAAGACCTACTGGTCGCTGACCGCCGAGAACATGACCACGCACGAGCGGCTCAACGGGCCGGTGTCGTCGTTCCTGGTGTACCCCGCGGACGCGCCGGTGGATTCGTTCACGCTCTCGCTGCAGGACTACGGCGGCGCGGGCAGCAACAACCGCGTGCAGTTCTGCACGTCGCAGCAGTTCAGCACGGGCTCCGCGTTCAACAGCGGCATCCGGTTCGCGCTGTCGGGCAACCGGCCCACGCTGCAGGTGGCCGACGCCGTGGTGTCCATGAACGCGAACTCCTCGAGTGCGGCCGCGGTGGCCACGGCGCAGACGCAGGCGTGGTACGCGCAGAATCCGTGGTCCGCGTGCAGTTTCACGCTCAACGGCATTCCCTACACCGAGACGAACGGCTACCTCGCGACCGCCGAGATCAACGGGCTGCACGCGGAGTTCCGCACCCCGGCGGTGGCCGCGTTCGTCGAGGCCGCCGGGCGCTACGGCAACTTCTTCGGCCTGCTGCTGCGGGGCACCAGTACCGTGAACTGGGACGTGACGACGCCCGGCGCGACGCCGCCGTCGCTCAAGGTCTGGTACTACAAGCCGGCCGCCGGCGTGCAGAGATGACAAGCGAGCGTCACGAGTGCGTGGCGCCGAGGATTCGCGCTTGACCGCGCCCACCGCGAAGCCGGAAAACTCCCGCACCATGAACTTCCGCCCGCTGCGCCGGCTCCTGCCGGCCGTTCTCGCCGTGCTGTTCGCCGCCGCGTTCGCCATGACCCCGGCGCCCGTCGTCCGTCCCGCCGCCGCGCAGGTGGTCAAGCCGTGGGCGCCCGCGAGCGACACGCTGCTGCAGCTCGCCAGCGCCGCGCGCGTGCGCTTCCAGCGCGCGACCGGCGACAGCGCCACGGGGCTCAACTTCGACGCGTACGATCTCGTCGCGCAGGCGTCGCGCCGGCTGTTGCGCGTGCTCGGCCGCGACAACGTGCGGCAGGCGCCGGCGATCGAGTCCACGCTCGACTCGCTCGGGCTCGACACCGACGTGGTGTACGACCCCGCCTCGCCGACGTTCGTGTTCGTGCTCGTGCGCAATCCCTCGCGCGCGAGCGCGGACGCAATCGGGTTCCTGTTCTGGTACCGCGGCAACCAGCTCATGCAGCAGGGCATCGGGTTCCCGCCGAGCCTGAACCCGCGCCTGAAGGTGTGGTGGACGGGCCGCGCGCAGGGCCCGTACGAAGCCGCGATCCTGTTCGACCGCAAGCTCGGCACCCGCGTGCCGGCGCTCAAGCTGCTGCGCATGGGCGACAACGCCGCGTTCTGGAACCTGATCCAGTACGAGGGCAAGGGGCCGCACTTCGAGCCCGGCGCCGAGTCGGTGTTCGCCGACCTCAACCAGGACGGGCTGCCCGAGCTGCTCGTGTACAACCGCTTCCAGCCCGACTCGACGCTCAAGTGCGCGCCGGGTGCGCCGGGGCTCGTGAACGAACTGCTCTACACCGAGCGCCCCGAGGGCTTCGTGCTGCACGACATGCGCACGCTGCCGGGCCCGGTGTACACGCTGTTCCTGTTCACGGAGCTGCTCGAGAAGAAGCAGTACGACCGCGCGCGCCAGATGATGCTGAAGCCCGAGAAGCTGGCCGACGCGCTCGCGCGGGGCTGGGGTTCCGATCGCGGCAAGGGCGCGTGGCTCGTGGAGTACGGCGAATCCGGCCAGCCGTGGCCGGAGTGGCTCGCGCTCAAGGTGCGCGAGAAGGGCGGTTCCAAGCGCTGGATCTTCCACTTCACGATCCGCGACGACCGCTGGGTGATCCGCGACTGGATCCCGGTCACGGACCCGCGTCCGGGCCGGCCGGGTGCGGCACCCGCAGACAGCGCCCGCGGCGGCGCGGCGCGACGCCCGTGAGACCGCGCCTCGCCTGTGCGCTGCTCGCGCTCGCCGCGTGCGTGCCTCTGGCCGCGGGCTGCAACCGCAAGCCCACGCTCATGCCCGCGAGCGCGGACTCCACGGCCGCCGCGCCCGACTCGTTCACCGTGCACGCGCGGCAGGCGGTCGAGGCGTGGGACGCCGGTGACGACGCGCAGGGCTCCACGGCCAGCGCGCTGCTCGCGCGCGAAGCACTCGAGGCGCGGCCGAACGCGCCGTGGGCGGAGCGCCTGCGCGGCGTGCTCGATTCGCTCGGGATCGGCGCCGAAGTCGCGGGCAGCGATCGCGCGAGCGTGGTGAACCTGTTCTCGCGCACGAAGGGCGAAGGGGACTCGTGGCCGTGGCTGTTCTGGCGCGAAGGCGGCGGCGTCCGCACGCAGGCGCTGGAGACGCGCGGCATGAAGCTGGCGTCCGTGGCCACGCGCGGCATGGACGACGCGTCCGAGCCCGGCGACAGCGCGCAGGTCGCGGTGTTGTGGGACCGCCGCGTGGGCGCCGGCCTGCAGCCGCAGCTCACGGTGTGGCGGCACGCCCCGGGCGGCCGCTGGGACCTGCTGCAGACGCTCGGCGCCGACTCGCTCGGCGGCGTGGGCACCGGCGAGTTCGCCGGCGACGACTCGACCACCGAACTCACCACGCGCACGTTCCGGCCCACGCCGTACTTCGACGAGTGCGCGACCTGCCCGCACGTCTACCACGAGCGCCGGTTCGAGTGGGGCGCCGCCGGGTTCACGCGCCTCGCCGAGATGCCGGTGCCCTCGCCGTACAGCACGTTCACGGCGTTCGTGGCGGCGCTGGTGGCGAACGACCGCGCCCGCGCGAGCGAAGAGGTCGTGGACCCGTCGCTGATCGAGTTCGCGCGCCGGCTCGAATGGCACGTCACGACCAAGGGTCGCTGGCGCGTCGCCCCGGCGACCGACGAGAGCGCGCTCGAGATGGTGTTCTTCCGCGGCCCCAAGGACGCGTTCCGCGTCATGTTCGAGCCGCGCGACGGCGACTGGATGATCGCGGGCTTCGAGCCCACGAACCGCGCCGTCGAATAGCGCCGGCCGCTCCGCACGGCCCGAGCTTTCCTCTGGACGGACCCGGCCGCTGCCCCGATACTGCCCATCCGTGCAGTCGCCGACGAACCCCGCCACGAGGAATGCCATGCAGGCGAAACCCACCCGCTTCCTGGACGCCGGCCCGCGCGAGCGCGGCGAGCTCTCGCGCTGGCTCGAGGACTGGGCCGCGCGCCCCGAGAACGAAGGCGCGCTGGCCGAGTGGCGCACGCTGCCCGCGCGCGAGGCGCGCTTCGGCGACCTGCTGCCCGAGCTGCCCGTGGCGCTGCGCAACGCGCTCGGTGCGCAGGGCATCGAGCGGCTCTACACGCACCAGGTGCGCGCGGTCGAGGCGCTGCGCGCCGGCCGCGACACGGTGGTGGTGACGGGCACGGCGAGCGGCAAGAGCCTGTGCTTCCACCTGCCCACGCTCGAGAAGCTGCTCGAAGAGCCGGGCGCGACGGCGTTCTACCTGTTCCCGACCAAGGCGCTCGCGCAGGACCAGCTCAAGTCGCTCACGCGGCTCGCGAACGGCGACCTCGAGACCACCGGGATCCTGTCGGCGGGCGTGTACGACGGCGACACCGCCGCCGGCACTCGCCGCAAGCTGCGCGAAGGCGCGAACGTGATCCTGAGCAACCCCGACATGCTGCACGCGGGGATCCTGCCGCAGCATGCGCGCTGGGCGCGCTTCCTGCGCCAGCTGCGCTACGTGGTCGTGGACGAGATGCACGCCTACCGCGGCATCTTCGGCAGCCACGTCGCCAACGTGCTGCGTCGGCTCGAACGCGTCGTGCGCCACTACGGCGGCGAGTTCCGCTACGTGCTCTGCAGCGCCACGATCCGCAATCCGGGCGAACTCGCCACGGCGCTCACCGGCCGCGAGGTGGACGTGGTGGACGACGACGGTTCGCCGCGCGGCGCCAAGCACTTCGTGTTCTGGAACCCGCCGCACAAGGACGAGACGCTGGTCGAGCGCCGCAGTTCGAACGTCGAGGGCTGCCAGATCATGGCCGGGCTCATGGAGCGCGGCGCGCAGGTGATCACGTTCACCAAGTCGCGCGTGTCGGCCGAACTCGTCTACCGCTACACGCGCGAGCAGCTCGAGCGTGGCGCATGGCGAGACCGCGAACGCGGGCGGCGGCCGCGCCTCGTCGCGCACGACGACGGCGCGGCGGGGGTGGGCGCCGCGCCACTTCACGAACGCCTGCGGCCGTATCGCGGCGGCTACCTGCCCGAGGAGCGCCGCGCGATCGAGCGCGCGCTGTTCAGCGGCGAGCTGCGCGGCGTGGTGAGCACGAACGCGCTCGAGCTGGGCATCGACGTGGGCGGGCTCGACGCCGCGGTGCTGATCGGTGCGGCGCCCACGCTCGCGAGCATCTGGCAGCAGGCCGGGCGCGCGGGCCGCAGCGGTTCGGAGAGCCTCGTGGTGCTGGTCGCGTACAACGACACCGTGGACCAGTACCTCATGCGCCGTCCCGACTACTTCTTCGGCCGCTCGCCCGAGGCGGCGTGCGTGGATCCGCACAACCCGTACATCCTCGCGCAGCAGCTCGCGTGCGCGGCCTACGAGCTGCCGCTCGCGCCCGAGGACGCCGCCGCGTTCGGACCGCAGACCGCCGACGTGCTCGCCGCGCTCGAGGACGCGGGTGAGACGCACACGGTGGACGAGCGCGCCTACTGGGCGAAGCCGGACTTCCCGGGCGCGAAGGTGTCGCTGCGCGCGATGAGCGACGACACCTACACGATCCAGGACGCCGCGAGCGCGAACCGCGTGATCGGCACCGTGGACGCGATCAGCGGGCTCGAGCTGGTGTATCCCGGCGCGATCTACCTGCATGAGGGCGAGAGCTGGTGGGTGCGCGAGCTGGACCTCGAGAAGAAGATCGCCACGGTCGAGCCGCGCGAGGTGGACTACTACACGCAGCCGGTGCTCGACACGAACATCCTCGTGCGGAACGAACTGCAGCGCCGCGACTGGCGCGGCGAGAGCCTGCGCTTCGGCGAGGTCACGTACTCGTGGCAGGTGATCGCCATGAAGAAGATCCGGTTCCGTTCGCTCGACGCGATCGGCTACCACCCGCTCGAACTGCCGCGGCTCACGCTCGACACCGCGGGGTTCTGGTTCGCGCCCGGCGCCGAGTGCTGGGCCACGCTCGCGCGCGAGGGGCTGAACCCGTGGGAGGGACTGAACGGCGTGCGCAACCTGTTCGTCACGCTGCTGCCGCTCATGGCCATGTGCGATCCGGCGGACCTCGGCGGCATGATCGACTCGTCGAACCTCGGGCGCCCGGGCGTCTTCCTGTTCGACCGCTACCCGGGCGGGCTGGGCTTCGCCGAGCAGGGCTGGGCGCGGCTCGACGAACTCGCCGAAGCGGCGCTCGCGCACCTGTCGGGCTGCCCCTGCGGTGACGGCTGCCCGGCGTGCGTGGGCACGCCGATCTACCGGCCGGCGCAGCAGCAGGACCTCGACGCGCTCAAGAAGGCGCGCGACATTCCCGGCAAGGCGGCTGCGCGGCGCATGCTCGAATACTGGCTGGCGCGCGGCTGACGGGCGAAATCACCCGGCCGCACGCGCGGCCGGGCGATGACCCCGCCCGCGCGGAACGGTTATCCTGTTCGCCCTTCGTGCGCCGCGGCCGCCGCGGCGCGAAGCTTCACGACCCCGATCAGGAGCAACGACACCATGCAGCACGAATGGCCGGTGGCCTTCTTCGACGACGATTACCTGCGCATCTACCGGCCGACCTTCACGCCCGAGCGCACCGCCGCCGAAGTGGACTTCATCGAGCAGGCGCTCGAGGTGCCGCGTGGCGGCGCCGTGCTCGATCTGGCGTGCGGCTACGGCCGCCACGCCATCGCGCTCGCGTTGCGCGGTCACCGCGTGACGGGGCTCGACTTCAACGCGCACTACCTCGACATCGCCGCCGAAGAGGGGCGTGCCTCCGGCGCGCAGATCGAATGGCGCCAGGGCGACATGCGCGCGCTGCCGTTCGACCGCGAGTTCGAGAGCGTCTATTCGTTCTTCACGTCGTTCGGCTACTACGACGACGAGGAGAACGAGCGCGTGCTCGAGGGCATCGCGCGTGCGCTCAAGCCGGGCGGCCGGTTCCTGATCGAGATGCTCAACCGCGACTGGCTGCTCACGCACCCGCAGCAGCTGGTCTGGACGCAGCAGGACGACGGCAGCTTCCTCATGGAGGAGACGCTCATCCAGCTGGCCGAGTCGCGCGTCGTGACCCGGCAGATGCTCATCGACCCGGCGGGCGGGCCGAAGGTGAACAAGGAGTACTCGCTGCGCGCGTACACGTGCGCCGAGCTCACGTCGCTGCTGCGTCACGTGGGCCTGCGCGTGACCGCCACGTGGGGCGGCATCCAACGCGAGCCCTACAGCACCGAGTCGCGGCGCCTCGCGCTGCTGGCCGAGCGCACCGCATGACCGGCGGGGCGGGCGACACGCTGCGCGCCCGCCTCGGCGAGCTCGTGCGCACGCGCCGCGCCGTGCCCGCCGCGTCGGCCGTGCCCGGCGCGGCCGGAGCGGCCGGAGCGGCAGCCGAGCCGAAGCGCCGGCGCCGCAAGGCCGACGGCGAGCGCAGCACGCAGCGCGCCGGCGTCGAGGAGTTCCTGCCCGGCGGTGAGTGGGCCGACGACCGCGGCGGCAAGGTGTACGTGCACGAACGGCTGCGCTCGCAGGTCGAACGGCGGCGCCCGCACTGGGGCCGGCTGCCGATGCCCGATCCCGCGGGCGAGCCCACGCGACACGACCACGACCTCGCGGCGATCGCGGCGGGCGGGCTCGAGCGCGTGCTGTTCCTGGACCTCGAGACCTGCGGGCTCGCGAGCAACCCGATCTTCCTCGCCGGCACCATGCACTGGAACGGCGAGGACTTCGTGCTGCGGCAGTACTTCGCGCGACACTACGGCGAAGAGGCCGCGCTGCTGCGCGCCGTGCACGCGCACGCCCGCCAGCACGCGCTGCTCGTGACGTTCAACGGCAAGACGTTCGACGCACCCATGCTGCGCACGCGCGCGCTCGCGCTGGGCGTCGAGCTCGAGCTGCCGCCCGCGCACTTCGACCTGCTGCACGCGTCGCGACGGCGCTGGAAGCACGAGCTGCCCGACTGCCGCCTGCAGACGCTCGAGCGCCGCGTCTGCGGCCGGCCGCTGCGCACGGGCGACGTGGACGGCTCCGAGGTGCCCGGGCTGTACCACGACTACGTGAAGAGCGGCGATCCGTGGCCGCTCGCGCCCGTGTTCCATCACAACCTCGTGGACGTGATCGTCATGGGCGACCTGCTGCACGCGCTGTGCGCCGGCGTGTCGCCGCGGCCGCGGCGGGCGTTCACGTTCGGCGACTGAGCCCTCGCGCGCCGCGCCGCTTCGACGCCCGCGGGCGCTTGGGCTACCGTGCGGCGTTCGCGCCGCGCCGATCGTGCGCGCGGCCGCTTCGCGGGGTCGCATGTCGAAGCTGACGAAGTTCGTCCGTTCGTGGTGGCTGCGCCGCCACATCCGCTACGAGGACCTGCCGCTCGAGGCGTTCGTGACGCCGCTCGAGCGCAACCAGCCCTACTCGTTCACGCGCTTCGGCGACGGCGAGTGGTACGCGATCCTCGGCGACCCGGGCGCGAACGCCGACGGCCACCAGTACTTCCCGCAGCTCGGCGCCGACCTGCGCCGCACGCTCGAGCAGCCGCTCACGTACCACTACGGCATGCAGCCGAGCGTCATGGGGCTCGACGGGCTGCGCATCCGCCGCTATCTCGAATCGGCGCGCGTCACGGTCCCGTGGTGCAACGCGAACGTGTTCCACTACGCCAACCGCGACGGCCGGCTGTTCCCGCTCGTGAAGGCGCTGCGCCCGCACCGCATCGTGCTCGTCGGCCCGGACCACCTGCGCCCGTTGGACGGGGTGGTGTTCCCGGTCGCCCGCTTCATCCCGATCCCGGCCCTGAACTGCTACCTCGAGATGGACCGAATCCGCGACGAGGTGGCCGCCGAAGCCGAGGCGCACCCGGGAACGGTGTTCGCATTCGCCGCCTCGATGATGACCAATGTCATTGTCCACGACCTGTTTCCGAGATTCGGCACGAGTCACTGGATGCTCGATTTCGGCTCGGTGCTCGACGTCTACGCCGGGGTGCAGTCGCGGAGCGTCTACCGGGACCTCGACTGGACCGAGGCGATCCGCAGGAACCTCGGGCGCTGAACCGCCGCCCGGGCGGGCGACCGGGCTGCCGGAACCCGGCCGGCCGTCGGCCGGGAGCACGAATGCGACGGGCTTCTCGCGCGTTTTCACCCGTTGACATGGTTCTGACGGGCGGCCGATACTTTCCGCGGCAGTTCGTCCCGTGCGTGGGTCCTTCTCGTCGAGTCTGGTAGGCCAGTGACCGTTCCTGCAGGCAGCTTCGTCTTCGCTTCGGCCGTGTCACGCGTCCATCTCGTCGCCTGAGTCGCCTCGACAGGTGCGCCTGTCGGGGCATTCGTGTTTGGGCCCCACCGTATCAGTCCCGTCGTACCAGAAGGCAGGTCGGAGATCGTCATGGCGAACGGTGAAGACAAGAGCATCACCTGCGTGGATTGCGGCCAGGAGTTCATCTTCTCGGCGGGCGAGCAGGCTTTCTACCGCGAGCGTGGCCTGACGAACGAGCCGACGCGCTGCAAGAGCTGCCGCGACGCACGCAAGGCCAACCGTGACGGTGGCGGTGGCGGCGGCTACGGCGGTGGCGGCGGGTACGGTGGCGGTGGTGGTTACGGTGGTGGTGGCCGGGGCGGCGACAAGCCGATGTTCCCCGCGGTGTGCTCGCAGTGCGGAAAGGACACCATGGTGCCCTTCCAGCCCACGAGCGGCCGGCCGGTGCTCTGCCGCGACTGCTTCAACTCGTCGCGCGGTGGTTCGGGCGGCGGTGGTTCGCGCGGTGGCCACGGTGGCCACGGCGGACACGGTGGTCACGGTGGCGGCGGCGGTCGCTCGCAGCGTTCGAGTGCCCCGACGGGACCGAGCGAAGGCCGAATGAGTGGTTCGGTGAAGTGGTTCAACGACGCGAAGGGCTTCGGCTTCATCCAGACGGATTCGGGCGAAGACGTGTTCGTGCACTTCTCGACCATCATGGGCGACGGCTTCAAGTCGCTTGCCGAGGGCGACCGCGTCGAGTTCGACGTCGTGCCCGGGCCGAAGGGCAAGCAGGCCGCGAACGTCACCCGCGAATGAACCGAGGCCGGCCGGGTGAAGCCGCTCCCGGCCCGAGCCGATAACACCGACCGGGCCTCCCGCGCCGGGCGCACGGCGCCCGGATACTTGCGGAGGCCCGGTCGGTTTCTCTCCCCCGGACACGGATTTCCATGATCGAGACGCTCAAGGCGTTCACGGCGCTCAGCGAAGAGTTCGTCGAGCTGTACATGAAGCACCACCCCGTGGCCGCCACCGAAGCCGGCATCCACGACTACGACCACCTGCTGCCCGACGACTCGCCCGAAGGTCTCAAGGAACGTGCGGCCTGGCTGCGCGACCTCGACCAGCGGCTGGTCGCGTCCGTGCCGTGGGACGAACTGCCGCTCGAGTCGCGCTCGGATTTCGCGCTGCTGCGCTCGCGCATCGCGTCGCTCCGCGCGGACCTCGAGGAAGTGCACGTACCGCAGAAGACGCCCGCGCTCTACCTCATGCGCGCGTTCCAGGGCGTGCACCTGCTGCTCACGCGCTCGTTCGCCCCGTTCGACGAACGCAAGGAGTCGGCGGTCGCGCGGCTCATGGCGATCCCGGACTACCTCGAGTCGGCGCGGCGCAACCTCGACGTGGTGCCCGAAGTGCTGCTCGAGACCGGCATCGAGATGGCGGCGCAGGGTCCGGGCTTCGTGGACGACGTGGTGCGCCAGCTGCTGCGGCAGTTCCCGGGCGAGGCCGAGCGCCTCGAGCACGCCGGCAGCCGCGCGCGCACCGGGTTCCTGCGCTTCCACGACGCGCTCGACAAGGAGCTGCGCGCCAAGGCGGGCGGCACGTACGCGATCGGCGAGCGCTGGATGAACTACAAGCTCGAGCGCGAACACCTGCTGGGCTACACCTGCGCCGATCTCGACGCGCTCGGCCGCGAGCACGTGACGCGCACGCGCGCACTGCTCGAGGACGAGGCGCGCCGCGTGGACAAGAAGCGTTCGTGGCGCGAGCTGATCGAGGAAGGCCGCCGCCGCCACCCGGAGTCGAACTGGCTGCGCGAGGCGTACGTGACCGAAATGGAGCGCGCGCGCCGGTTCGTGATCGAGCGCAAGCTCGTGCCCATGCCGCGCGGCGAGAAGCTCGAGATCATGGACACGCCCGTGTTCGAGCGCGTCACCACGCCGTACTCCGCGTACCAGGCGCCGGCGCCGTTCGACGCCGAGCAGGCCGGGCTGTTCTACGTGACGCCGGTGGACCTCAAGCGCAGCAAGGAGCGCCAGGCCGCGCAGCTGCAGGCGCACTGCACGCCCATGCTGCCGCTGGTCGCGATCCACGAAGGCTACCCGGGCCACCACGTGCAGAAGTGCCACGCGAACGCCGCGCCCACGCGGCTGCGCCGGATCGGCACGAGCGACGTGTTCTCCGAGGGCTGGGCGCTGTACGCCGAAGACCTCATGTGGGAGCACGGGTTCTTCACCTCGGACCCGCTCACGCGGCTCTTCCAGCTGCGCAACGAACTCTGGCGCGCGTGCCGCGTCGTGCTCGACGCCGGGCTGCACGCCGGGCGACTGTCGTTCGGCGAGGCCGTGGACCTGCTCGTGAACGAGGCCATGCTCGAGCGCGCGAACGCCGAAGGCGAAGTGCGCCGCTACTGCATGACGCCCACCCAGCCCATGAGCTATCTCGTCGGCAAGCTCGCGATCACGGAACTGCGCGAGGAAGCGAAGGCGCGCCTCGGCGCGAAGTTCGACCTCGGCACGTTCCACGGTGCGCTGCTCGCCAGCGGCACGATTCCGCCCTCGCTCGTGCGCGAAGAGATCTGGGCGCGGTTGGGAGCCGCATGACGGCCCGGTGCCTGCGGCGTTGGGCCGCGGTGGTCGGGCTCCTGCTGACGTGTGCCGCGCCGGCGCAGGCCGTGTCGCCCGGGGCGAAGCATGCGCAGGACCCGAAGCGCACGGGGCTGCCCTACGAGTCGGTCACGTTCCCTTCCACGCGTGATTCCGTCGAGCTGAACGGCTGGTGGTTCGACCAGCCGACCGGAGCGCCGGTGGTGGTGATCTGCTCGCGCGGCCACGGCACCATGGCGGACCTGCTGCCGTCCGTGCGCGAACTCGCGCAGCGCGGCATGGCCGTGCTCACGTTCGACTATCGCGACTTCGGACCGGGGACGCCGGGGCCGTCGGATTCGCTCGCGCAGGTGATCTTCGCGTCGCGCTGGGTGAACGACGCCGAGGGCGCGCTGCGGTTCGCGCGGCGCAAGGCGCCGGGACGGCTCGTGTTCGTGTGGGGCCAGGACCTGGGCAGCGCGGTCGCGGTCGCCGCGGCTTCGCGCGCGAAGAGCAACGCCGACGGCGTGGCGTGCGAAGGCCTGTTCCGCACGGCGCAGGAGCAGATCCGCTGGAACGGCACGTCGCAGGACGTCGAGGTGCAGCGGCGCCATCGCCGGCTCGTGGACGGCAGCGACGAGCCCGTGTCGAGCGTGCCCATGCTGCAGGTGCCGCTCTGGGTGGTGTACGCCGGCAAGGACGAAGTGACGCCGCCGAACGTGACGCGCGACGTGACCCGCTACAACCTGTCGGTGATCGAGCGCTGGAGCCTGCCCGCGGCCGGGCACGACGGCGTCGAACTGACGCCCGGCTACTTCGACCGGCTCGTGAAGTGGATCCGTTCGATCGCGGCCGTGCTCGCGCCGCCCGCGACGGCGAGCGGTCGGTAGTTCCCGCCGCGCGCACGCGAAAGGGGGCGACGCCGGATGGCGCCGCCCCCTTCGTGCATCCTGCGGAACGTCAGCGCACCGGCAGCAGCCCGATCGCGCGCAACCCCGTCTCCAGCCCGTCCACGCGCATGCCGTTCAGCATGCGTTCGTCCGTGGCCGGACGCGCCCGCGATGCCGTCGTGGTCATGTAGTCGTTGACGTTCGCGTGCGGGACCGCGGCGCCGAACTTGGCGTTCACGGCGTCCACCATCGCGTTCGCGATGATCGCGTGGCCGGTGTCGTTCGGGTGCACGCCGTCCAGGCTGAACAGGCCACCCGTGACGAACGCCGTCGTCAGGTGCACCGCGCCGACGGAGTAGCCGTTCGTCGCGATGTCCGACAGCAGCGTGGCGAGGTCCACCTTGGTCACCCACGGGCGCGCGGCCACGGAATCCACCGCGAGGTTCATCTTGGCCGTCTCGTTGCGGATCGCCGTCTGCTCGGTCGCGTCCAGCACCTGCGTGCGGGCGAGACCGCGGCCGTTCCCGGGCGCCGCGGGATTGAGGTAGTTGTACGCGCCGACCGGGAAGCCGGTGCCGATCGCGAGCGAGTCCTTGGCCGTCAGCAGCACGAGGTCGTTCGGCGACAGGTTCTCGGGCGTCGAGCCCGAGGTGGGCTTCACGAGCAGCGGCGTCACGGCGCCGGTCGAGAGCATGACCGTGTACGGCTTGAACGTGGTGCAGAACGGAATGCTCGCCACGTCCGGCACGGTGAAGATCGCGAGCTTGGCGTTCGGCAGCGTGCCGTGGATCGCGTTCATGTGACCGGTGAGCAGCGCGGCGTAGTTCGCCGACGGGAAGATCGGCGTGAAGCCGCCCGTGGTGGCGTTGCCGAGCACTTCGTTGGCGCCGAACTCGTACGAAATGAACGTGGGCGCCTGGCCGAGCACCTGCGCCGCCACCGTGCCGCGATAGCGCGCGACGACCGAGAACATGTTCGGGTCCGCGGTCGCGTGATAGCGGGTGGTGTCGGCGAAGTCGAACGCGATCGCGCCCGGCACGCCCATGTTCTGGTACGACGTGGCCTGCATGTAGTTCGCCGCCGGGTACCCGAGCGTGCGGCCCGAGTTGCTGATGATGAGCGGCGAGAACGACTGGATCGCCAGCAGCTGCGGGAATCCGTCGTGTCCCATGGACGGGAACGTGAAGTCACCCTGCCCGTTCTGCAGCACGGTCTTGCCGACCTGGCGGGCGAAGATGGCGGGGAACGAATTCGTCTGGTGGCGATCCACGATGCCGCCGGACTGGTACCCGGCCGAGATGCTCGTGCCCGCCGCGACGTAGGTGGTGAAGTCGGCCGTGCCGCTCGTGAGCGCAGGGCCGGTGATGCTGCCGATCTTCTCGCACGGGCCCTGGCAGCCGGCCACGAAGGCGGCGAGGAGCAGGACCGGCGTGAGTCGCAGATGCTTCTTCATGGGGTCGTATCCTCCCGCGCTCACCAGTGGTAGGCGAGGCTCAGGCCCGTGCCGTTCACGTAGGCCTTGTAGGTTCCGTTGTAGCCGTCGCGCTCCTGGCCCTCGGTGCTGCGGTTCTCGACGAACAGCGCGAGGTTGTACGCGTCCAGCGTCCAGTTCTTCTTCGCGCCCAGCTTCCAGCCCAGGCCGACCGTCACGCCGTGACGCGGCGCGTCGGGCAGCAGCGGCGTGACGGATTCGATCGGCGCCGCCTGCTGGTCGTAGTAGTAGCCGAAGCGGTAGGTGTAGCGCGGCAGCTGGTGCTCGGCGCCGACGCTCACGCGCCACGAGTCCTCGTAGTCCTCACGGATGGACACGTTCTTCGACGTCGTCTGCGCGAACGTGATGGGCAGTTCCTCGAACGCCGACCACTGCGTGAAGTTGACGTCCATCTCCCACGTCCAGTTCGGCACCGGGTGCCACGCGACGCCGCCCGAGAACATCGCCGGGAACTCGAGCGTCGTGGACACGCCCTGCGCCGGCGGCAAGCCGGCGGCGACGACCGCGTCGAACAGCGTGTCGCCGGTCAGGATCTGCGTGAACGTCGCGTCGCCGTCGTCGATCGCCACGTGCACGTGCGAGCGGTAGTACGCGCCCATCGCCCACTTGTCGCTCGGCCGCCACGACAGCGCCGTGTTCCAGCCGTAGCCGGGCGTGAGGCCGCCCTTGAGCTTCACGTTCGCGATGTTCGCCACGCCGCCGCCGCCGCCGGGAATGACCTGCGTGGCGACCTGGTTCACCTCGACGCCGGCGTAGAGGGCGTTGAAGCCGCCGGCGATGCTGAACTCCGGCGTCACGGCGAACGCGAGCGACAGGTTCGCGTTGATGCCTTCGAGCGTCGCCTTGGTCACGCGCGCGCGGCCGGTGAACGATTCGGGGTTCGCCCAGTCCACGCCCAGGCCGAACGGCGCGTTCACGCCGGCGCCGTAGGCCCAGCGCTTCGACAGGCGGTTCGTCCAGTAGCCCATCGGCGGGAAGAAGTTGCCCGTGTTCATCTCCTCGGTGACGCCGAAGCCCGGGTTCGGGGCGACGCCCGCGAAGCTGTTGTGCGTCGAGAGCCACGTGCCGCCCACGTAGAAGCTCTTGCCGTCCAGCGTGACGAGGTTCGCGGGGTTGTAGAACACGGCAGAGGCGTCGTGCACGGACGCGGTGCCGGCGCCGGCCATGCCGAGCACGGCCGCGCCCTGTTCGTAGATGGCGTACCCCGCGCCGAACGCGAAGGTGGGCGCCAGTGCCGACGCGAGAGCGACGGCGGCGAGGGCACTGCGGAGGAGTTTCATGGGGTCCTTTCCGGAAGGATGAAGCGGAATCGGGGGGTGGGAAGGATGGAAGGTGAACGCGCCGGGCTCACTGCGCCGGCGCGTAGAGAGACTCGATCAGTTCGGCGAACTTCTGGGTGATCACGCGCCTGCGCACCTTGAGCGTCGGCGTGAGTTCGCCGGCGTCCTGGCTCAGGTCGCGATCGAGCAGCGCGAACTTCTTGATCTGCTCGAACGGGGCGAGGTCGGCGTTCAGCTTGTCCACCTCGCGCTGGTACAGCGCGAGCGCGTCGGGATGCGCGAGCAGCTCGCGGCGGTTGTTGTGCGCCCAGCCGCGCACGCGCGCCTCGTGCTCGAGCACGCTGAAGTTGGGCACCAGCAGCCCGATGCAGTAGGGCCGGTGGTCGCCGAGCATGACCGCCTCGGAGATCCACTTCGACATCTTGAGACGGCCCTCGTACGGCTGCGGCGCCACCTTCTTGCCGCCGGCCGTGACGAGCAGGTCCTTGAGCCGGTCGGTGATGAACAGGTAGCCGTCGTCGTCGAGGTGACCCACGTCGCCGGTGTGGAACCAGCCGTCGCGGATCGCCGCGCGGGTCGCCTCGTCGTTGCGGAAGTAGCCCATCATGACGTGCGGGCCGCGCGTGAGGATCTCGCCCTCGTCGCCGATGCGCACCTCGACGCCGGGCACGACCGGGCCGACCGCACCGGGCCGCTCGCGGCCGGGCGGGTTCAGGCAGATGACGGGCGAGGTCTCGGTGAGCCCGTAGCCTTCGCAGATCGGGATCCCGACCGCGAAGAAGAACTCCATCACCTTGGGGCTCAGCGGCGCGCCGCCCGAGATGCAGAAGCGCAGCTTGCCGCCCACGCGCGCGCGCACCTTGGCGCCCACGAGCTTGTCGGCGATCGCGTGCTGGAGCGCGAGCCAGCCCGTCGGCTTGCGGCCCTGGAAATGCAGGCGCGCCACCGCGATCCCGACGTGCAGCCCCCAGAAGAAGATGTTCTTGCGCAGCGCCGGCTGCGCCATCGCGTTCTCCATCACGCGGGCGTAGACCTTTTCGTAGAAGCGCGGCACGCCGGTGAGCACCGTGGGGTGCACCTTCATGGCGTCGGCGGCCACGGTGTCGAGGCTCTGCGCGTACGCGATCGTCACGCCGGCGGCGAGCATGCAGTACATGCCGGCCATGCGTTCGAAGATGTGGCAGAGCGGCAGGAACGACAGGCTCGTGTCCGAGGCGTTCAGCTGCACCACGTCGAGCCCGGCCTCGACGTTCGACGCCACGTTCGCGTGCGAAAGCATGGCGCCCTTGGGGTCGCCCGTGGTGCCCGAGGTGTAGATGATCGTCGCCATGTCGTCGGGCTTCACGAGCGCCGCGGCCTGGCGGAACGCGCGCGGTTCGCGCTCGCGCAGTTCGAGCCCGGTGGCGATCAGCTGCGCGAACGACTGGCCGCGGCCGCTCAGCACGGGCGCGGGCTCCATCGCGAGGATCACGCGCAGGTGCGGCAGCGTGTCGGCGATCTGCACGATCTTGTCGTACTGCGCCGGCGTCGAGACGATGCAGACCTTGGCCTCGGAGTTTTCGAGGATGTAGCGCACCTGCTGCGCCGTGAGCGTCGGGTAGATCGGCACCGTGACGGCGCCGATGCCGAGCGTGGCGAGATCGCTCACCGCCCACTCGTAGCGGTTCTCCGAGAGGAGCGCGACGCGATCGCCGCGGCCGACGCCGAGCGAGACCAAACCGAGGCCGAGCGACTCGACATCCGAGACCGCCTGTCGCGCCGGGATCGCTTCCCAGCCGGCGGGCGTCTTGCGCAGGAACTGCGCGGGCTTGTCGTGGCGGTCGGCGGTGTCGAGGAAGATCTGGATCAGCGTTCTGGGCATCCGGGCTCCATGCTCGCCGAGCGGCGGGCTCGCGCGCGTAAGTCGAGCGCGGGCGATTCGTAACACCGGAGTCATGAGTTTGACAACGCGGAAACGGGGGGCGCATGGTCGGCCCGAGCCGTCGCGCGGTGCGGAGGCTCGAGCGGAGGTCGGATCCATGGGCGGAGCATCACCCGCGCACGCTCGCCGGACCGGACGTTCAGGGTGGCCGTGGGGCCCGGCCCTCGGCGCGCTCGTGTGGCTCGCGATGACGGCGGCGCCCGCGCCGGCGGCCCCGCGCGACGCCACCGAGTGGCTGGCCGAAGGCGACCGCCACTACGCCGCCGCGCAACTTGCCGAGGCGCAGGAGGCGTATCGCACCGCCCTCGCCGCGGCACCCGGGCAGTTCGCCACGCTGTGCCGGCTGGCGCGCACGGAGTCCGAACTGGCCGAACTCCAGCGGGGGGACGAACAGCGGCGCATGCGCGCCGCCGCCGTGGAACATGCCCGCGAGGCGGTGAAGGCGGCCCCGGATTCCGCCGATGGTCACGTCTGGCTTGCGGTCGCGCTCGGCCGGCAGGCGCTCGGCGAGGGTGCGCGCACCAAGCTGGCGCTGTCGCGGGAGATCAAGTCCGAGGTGGACCGCGCGCTGCAGATGGACCCCGACAACGGCCGGGCATGGCACGTGCTGGCCGTCTGGAACGTGAAGATCTCCGAGCTGAACGCGGTCGAGCGCCTCGCCGCGAACGCCGTGCTGGGCGGCGTGCCCAAGGGCGCATCCTGGGCGAACGCCGAAACGGCGTTCCAACGGGCGATCCAGCTGCAGCCCCAGTACGTCCACCACCGCCTCGAGTACGGCCGCCTGTTGCGCGCGCTGCACCGCGAGGCCGAAGCCAGACGCGAACTCGAGAAAGCGGCGGCGCTGCCGCCGACCAGCAGTGCGCTCGACGGGCGCTGGCAGTCCGAAGCCCGCGCGCTGCTGGCGAAGACCAAGTGATGCCGACCTCGGGATGGATCCTGTCGGGCGTACGCACGCCCTTCGTCAAAGCCGGCGGCCCGTTCCGCAAGGTGCCGTCGTACGAGCTCGGTCGCGTCGCCGCGGCCGAAACCCTGGCGCGCGCCGACCTCGACCCGGGGCGCCTCGACGAAGTGATCTTCGGGCACTGCGCCATGCCGGCCGAAGCCGCGAACTCGTCGCGCATCGTGGCGCTGCGCGCCGGCGTGCCCGAGCACGTGCCGGCGTTCACCGTGCATCGCAACTGCGCGTCGGGCATGGAAGCCGTGGCGAGCGCGCTGTACCGGATCGCGTCGGGTGACGCGTCGCTCGTGCTCGCGGGCGGCATGGAGAACATGACGCAGGTGCCGCTGCAGTTCGTGCCCGAGTACGCGGACTGGCTCGAGGGGCTGATGCGCGCGAAGACGCCCGCGCAGAAGCTGGGCGCGGCGGCGAAGTTCCGGTTCTCCATGCTCGCGCCGCGCATCGCGCTGGCCGAAGGGCTCACCGATCTCGTGTGCGGGCTCAACATGGGCCAGACCGCCGAGAACGTGGCGAAGGACTTCGGCATCACGCGCGACCAGCAGGACGCGTTCGCGCTGCGCAGCCACCAGCTGGCGGTCGCGGCGCGCGAACGGTTGCGCGAGGAGATCGTGCCCGTGTTCGCGGCGCCGAAGTACGAAGCCGTGCGCGACGACGTCGGTCCGCGCGACGGCCAGACGCTCGAGGCGCTCGCGAAGCTCAAGCCGTACTTCGACCGCCGCAACGGCACCGTGACGGTGGGCAACGCCTGCCAGGTGACCGACGGCGCCGCCGCGCTGCTCGTGGCGGACGACGCGACCGCGCAGGGCTGGGCGACGCCGCCGCTCGGGCGCATCCGCGCGTTCGCGTTCGCCGGGCTGTCGCCCGCGCGCATGGGGCTGGGGCCGGTGTACGCGATGGCGAAGGCGCTCGACCGCGCGGGGCTCACGCTCGACGACATGGACCTGTTCGAGATCAACGAGGCGTTCGCCGCGCAGGTGCTCGGCTGCCTCGCCGCCGCGAAGTCCGCCGACTTCGCGAAGCGCGAGCTGGGGCGCGACCGGGCGCTGGGCGAGATCCCCGTGGACAAGCTCAACGTGAACGGCGGCGCGATCGCACTGGGCCACCCGGTCGGCACCAGCGGCGCGCGGCTGCTGCTGACCGCGCTGCACGAGCTGCGGCGCCGCAACGCGAAGTACGCCATGGCCACGCTCTGCGTGGGCGGCGGCCAGGGCGCGGCGTTCGTGCTGGAGCGTGCGTGATGGCGATCTTCCGCGTGGAGTACCCGAAGGCCGGTCTCGCGCACCTCGTGATGGATGATCCCGCGCGCAAGGTGAACGTGTTCGACGAAGCCGCGATCGTGGCGCTCGAACCCGCGCTCGCCGAGCTCGAGTCGCGCACCGACCTCACCGGCGTGATCGTGCGCAGCGGCAAGAGCGGCTCGTTCATCGCCGGCGCCGACGTGCACCAGATCGGCACGATCACCGATCCCGAACTCGTGAAGTCGCTCGTGCGCCGCGCGCACACCGCGTTCACGCGGCTCGCCGCGCTGCGCGTGCCGACCGTGGCCCTGGTGGACGGACCGTGCCTCGGCGGCGGGCTCGAGTTCGCGCTCGCGTGCGATTCGCGCGTCGCGGCCGAGGAATCGCGCACGGCGATCGGCCTGCCCGAAACGCTGCTCGGCCTGTTCCCGGCGTTCGGCGGCACCACCCGGCTGCCGCGGCTGATCGGGCTGCCGGCGGCGCTCGACCTGATCCTCACCGGGCGCACCCTCGACGCGAAGCGTGCCGAGAAGATGGGCGTGATCGCCAAGGCCGCACCGGCCGCGTGGCTGCTCGCCGCGGCCGAGAAGCGCCTCGCCGACCTCGCGAAGCGGCCCGCCGGGTCGCGTCGCGACCGCTTCCGCCCGAAGGGCGTCGTGCCTTCGCTGCTCGCGACCTCGCCGGGACGGCAGGTCGTGTTCCAGCAGGCGCGCGCGAGCGTGCTGAAGAAGACGGGCGGCCAGTACCCCGCGCCCCTCGCGGCGCTCGACGTGATCGAACGCGGCATGACGCTGCCGCTCGAACGTGCACTGGCGCTCGAGGCCGACGCGGTCGCGCCGCTCGTGACCGGGCCCGTGTGCAAGAACCTCGTGCGCATCTTCTTCCTGCAGGAAGACGCCAAGCGCGCCGACGTGGTGCCGGACGCCGCGCTCGAACCCGCGCGCATCGCCCGCATGACGCTGGCCGGAGCCGGCGTGATGGGCGGCGGCATCGCCGAACTGGCGAGCCGTCACGGCATCGAGGTGCGCTGGCGCGACCTCAAGCCCGAGGCGATCCAGAAGGGGCTCGAGACCGTGCGCGCGATCCTCGACGAACGCGGCCGCCGCAGGCGCACGCCCGCGCGCGAGAAGGACGGCCAGATGGCGCGGCTGCTGCCGACGCTCGACCTGACCGGCGTCGCGCTGTCGGACCTCGCGATCGAGGCGGTCGTCGAGGACCTCGACGTGAAGCGCCGCGTGTTCGCCGAACTCGAGGTGCGCGTGCGCCCCGACGCGATCCTCGCCACGAACACGTCGTCCTTGTCGGTCAACGCGCTCGCCGACGGACTGCGACATCCCGAACGGTTCGTGGGTTTCCACTTCTTCAATCCCGTGCACAAGATGCCGCTCGTCGAAGTGGTGCGCGGCGAGAAGACGTCGGACGCCGCGCTCGTGACCGCGGTCGCGCTCGCACGCCGGTTGGGCAAGACGCCCGTCGTGGTCAAGGATTCGCCCGGGTTCGTGGTCAACCGCGTGCTCATGCCGTACCTGCGCGAAGCCATGCACCTGCTCGAGGAGGGCTACGCGGTCGGTGACGTGGACGCGGCCATGAAGCGCTTCGGCATGCCCATGGGGCCGTTCGAAGTGGTGGACGAAGTCGGGCTCGACGTGGCGAAGAAGGTGGCCGGCGTGCTGTCGGCCGCGTTCCCCGACCGCATGGCGCCGGCGCCGCTGCTCGACCAGCTCGTCGCCGCGGGCCGGCTCGGCCGCAAGAGCGGGCGCGGGTTCTACCGGCACCGGGGCCGCGAACGCACGCCCGACGCCGAGGTGCGCACGCTGCTCGGACTGGGTGCCACGCGGCGCACGCTGACTGCGGACCAGCTGTACGAACGCATGGCGCTCGCGATCGTGAACGAGGCCGCGCGCTGCGTGGAGGAGGACATCGTCGCCGACGCGGGCCACGTGGACCTGGCCATGATCTTCGGTACCGGGTTCGCGCCGTTCCGCGGCGGGCCGCTGCGCTGGGCCGACACGCTGGGGCTGCCGCACGTGGTGTCCCGGCTGCGGGCGCTGCGCGCGGAGGTGGGGGCGCGGTTCGAGCCGTGTGCGCTGCTCGTGCGCAAGGCGGACGCCGGCGAGACGTTCACGCACCCGGTGGTGTGAGCGGCGGCGCACCGCCGTGCGCCGGCCCGTGGGTTGCGCGCGGGTCGGCGGGCGGGCGACAGTGCGCGCGTCACCGTCGCTCCTCACTCACAGGGACTCCACCATGCTCACCTCACGCCTCGCGTGCGCCGCGCTCGCGGTCGCGCTCGCCTTCGCCGCGCCGGTACCGGCCGCGGCCGCTCCGCCCGTCTCGCCGATCCAAGAACGCGCCGACCGCTTCCTCGCGCTCGTCAACGCCAGCTGGCAGGCGCTCTACACGGTCGAGAACCACGCGGCGTGGGACGCCGCCACCGACGTGAGCGACGCGCACGACGCGGCCTCGTCCGCGGCGTCGAAGGCGCGCGCCGCGTTCATGGGCAATCCCGCGCTCATCACCGAAGCGCGCGCGCTGCTCGCGCACGAGCGCGAACTCGACGCGCTCACCGTGCGGCAGCTGCGCCGGGCCCTGCTGCTGGCCGCCGAAGGCCCCATGACCAACCCGGCGCTGGTCGCCGCGCGCATCGAGGCCGAAACGCAGCAGGCGTCGGCCATGAACGGCTGGCGCTTCCAGCTCGGCGGCAAGGACGTGATCGCGAACGACCTCGACGAGCGCCTCGTCGCCGCCACCGACCTGTCCGAGCGCCGTGCCGTCTGGGAGGCGTCCAAGGCGATCGGGCCCGCGCTGCGGCCGGGGCTGGCGAAGCTGCAGGGCCTGCGCAACGGCGTCGCGCGCGAGTTGGGCTACCCGGACTACTTCACGCTGCAGGCCGCGGGCCACGACATGACGACGGCCGAGGTGCTCGCGATGCAGGAGCAGTTCCTCGTCACGCTGCGGCCGCTCTACGAGCAGCTCTACACCTGGGCGCGCTACGAGCTGGCGAAGAAGTACCACCAGCCGGTGCCCGAACGGATTCCCGCCGACTGGCTGCCGAACCGCTGGGGGCAGGAGTGGCAGGCGCTCGTCGCGGTGCCGGGCCTCGATTCGACGATCGCGAAGAAGAGCCCCGAGTGGCTGGTGCGCACCGGCGAGCGCTTCTACACGAGCCTCGGCCGCCGGCCGCTGCCCGAGTCGTTCTGGCGCGACTCGGACCTGTACCCGGTGCAGCCGCCGTCCACGCGCCGCAAGAACGCGCACGCGTCGTGCTGGGACATGAACCTCGACGGCGACATCCGCTCGCTCATGAGCGTCGAGTCCGACGAAATGTGGTTCGGCACGCTGCATCACGAGCTCGGTCACGCCTACTACGACCTCGCGTACATGCGTCCCGAGGTGCCGTACCTGCTGCGCGAAGGCGCGAGCCCGGCGTTCCACGAGGGCTTCGCGGGCGTCGCCGAGGTGGCGGCGCGGCAGGTGCCGTACCTGCAGTCGCTCGGGCTCGTGCCCCCGGGTCCGCGCTCGAAGGACGCGCAGGTCCGCAGCCTGCTGCACGACGCGCTCGCGACGGTGCCGTTCATGTTCTTCGCGTGCGGCCCCATGACGCACTGGGAAGCCGACGTGTACGCGCACGCGCTGCCGCAGGACCAGTGGAACGCGCGCTGGTGGCAGTACGTGAACGACTACCAGGGCATCGTGCCGCCCGCGCCGCGCGGCGAGGAATGGTGCGACCCCGCGACCAAGACGCACATCAACGACACGCCGGCCTACTACTTCTCGTACGCGATCGCGACCGTGTTCCAGTACCAGGTGTACTGCCACATCGCGAAGCAGGTGCTGCACCAGGACCCGCGCAACTGCAACTTCGCGGGGCACCCGGAAGTCGGCGCGTTCCTCGAGCGCATGCAGGCGCCGGGAGCGACGCAGGACTGGCGCGTGATCCTGCGCGACGCGACCGGCGAGGAGCTCTCGACGCGCGCGATGCTCGACTACTACCAGCCGCTCATGGACTGGCTCGTGAAGCAGAACCGCGGGAGGAAGATCGGATGGCGCTGAACCGCTTCCGCGCCGCGCTGGCGTTCGCGTGCCTCGTCGCGAGCGCGGTGCCTGCGTTCGCCGCCGTGCCCGCCGAAAGCGACACCTCGGCGGACGGCCGGCAGGTGGTGTTCGTCCGCCCGCTCGAAGGCCGGCTCCTCGCGGCGCCCTCCGGCGACAGCCTGCCGGCGAGCGAACTGGTGCTGGCGAACGTCGCGGGCGGCGACGAACGCGTGCTGCTCGTGGCGGGGGCGAAGCGCCACCGCAACGGCTCGCCGGTCGCCGGCTTCTGGTCGCCGCAGTTCTCGCCCGACGGCCGCACGGTGTGGTTCACGAGCCCGGCCACGGTCACCAGCGACATCGCCTGCGCGCTCGACCTGCGCACCGGGGCGCTGCGCGAGGCTTGCGGCGCGAACTCGCTGCGCGTGCTGGAGCGCGGCCCGCGGGCGGGCTGCCTGATCGTGGAGCAGCACCGCTACCGCAAGGGTGGCGGCGCGTACGACTGGCTCTACCTCGTGGATGCGCGCGGGCGCACGCTGCAGGCGCTGGGCGATCCCGAGGACCCGCGGGTGAAGGCGCGCGTCGAGAAGCTGGTGGCCGGGCGCTGACGACGGCGCGGCCGAAGACCGCGATTCCGCACCAACGGCAAAGTGGCGTCCGGATCTCTCACCCGGACGCCACTCCTCGTTGTGCCGGCGAGCCTTGCCAACCCGCCTTTGCCACTTCGGTCGCCCTGCCAGGACGGCCTCACTGCGTGCAGCCACTCGGATCGCTCCCGGGTGACAACTGTTAGAACGCCGGAGCGGCCCGAAAAGTTGCAAACCCGCGGCAAACCCTTGGCGCGCACCCCGGGGTTGAACCTCGGCCGGGCGTTCGCGCGTCCAATGCAGCCTCCCCGGACGCCGGGCGAGGCCGCCGCGCCGTGCGTGACCGGGGTTCCCGACTCCCGGAGATCCGGCATGCCCGCACTGCGACTGCTTTCCGTTCCCGACGACACCGCCCGGTCCGCGGCGGCCCCGCTCGCCCCCGAACCCGGCGACGGCCTGCTGCTCGACGCCTACTCCGAAGCCGTCGCCGGCGCGGTCGAGATCGCCGCGCCCAGCGTGCTGCGCATCGACGTCGAGCGCGGCGGCCGCCGCGGCGGCTCGGGTTCGGGCTTCGTGCTCACGCCCGACGGCTTCGCGCTCACGAACAGCCACGTGGCCGGCGGCGCGTCGAAGCTCGTGGTCACGCTCGCCGACGGCCGCCGTTCGCCGGCCACGCTGGTCGGCGACGACCCCGACACCGATCTCGCGGTGATCCGGGTCGCGGCCGACGAACTCGTGCCCGCCACGCTCGGGCAGTCGTCGCGGCTGCGCGTGGGCCAGATCGCGATCGCGCTGGGCAGCCCGTTCGGCTTTCACGGTTCCGTCACCGCGGGCGTGGTGAGCGCGCTGGGACGCACGCTGCGCGCGCAGTCGGGCCGGCTCATCGACGACGTGCTGCAGACCGACGCGGCGCTCAACCCGGGCAACTCCGGCGGGCCGCTGGTGAACACGCGCGGCGAGGTGATCGGGGTGAACACCGCCACGATCCTGCCGGCGCAGGGGCTGTGCTTCGCGATCACCGTGGACCTCGCGCGCTTCGTCGCGTCCACGCTCGTACGCGAGGGCCGCATCGTGCGCGGCTGGCTCGGGCTCGCGGGCCAGAACGCGCGGCTGCGCCGCCACCTCGTGCGCCGACACGCGCTCGCGCACGAGTCCGGCGTGCTCGTGCTGTCGGTCGAAGGGGGCAGCCCGGCCGAGCGCGTGGGCCTGCGCGAGGGCGACATCGTGATCGCGTTCGCGGGCGAGGCCGTGGCCGGCGTGGACGACCTGCACCGGCTGCTCACCGGCAAGCGCATCGGGGCCGAACTGCCGCTCGAGATCCTGCGCGGCGGCGAGAAGCACGTGCTCGCGGTGACGCCCTCGCCGAGCCCCTCGCGCTGAGACGCACGCAGGCCCGGCGGATCGTTCCGCCGGGCCTGCGTGCTGCTGCCGTGTGCGTGAGGCGCGTCAGGCGGGATTCGGCGCCGCCCCCGCACCGCCGAACGCGTCGAGCTGGCCGCTCTCGCCTTCGGACGGCGCCGGCGTCACGGGCGCGTCGGCCGTAGGGCCCGACGAGTCGTGACGCTGGATCGGTTCGAGCTTCTCGCCGCGCAGCACGCGGTCCATCTCGTCGCCGTCGAGCGTCTCGCGCTCGAGCAGCGTGTTCGCGAGCAGGTGCAGCTTGTCGAGCGAGCCCTTCAGCAGCTCGATCGCCTTTTCGTGCGCGCGCTCGATGATGTGGCGGATCTCCGTGTCGATGAGCACGGCGGTCTGCTCGCTGTAGTCCTTGTGCGTCGTCATCTCGCGGCCGAGGAACACGGTGTCCTGGTTCTTGCCGAACGCGAGCGGGCCGAGCTTGTCGCTCATGCCGTAGCGCGTGACCATGTTGCGCGCGATGTTCGTCGCCATGTCGAGATCGCCGACCGCGCCCGTGGTGAGGTGGTCGAAGATCAGGATCTCGGCGGCGCGCCCGCCCATGGCGTGGCAGAGCCGGTCCTCGAGCTGCTTCTTGCTGTGGTTGTGGCGCTCTTCCTGCGGCGTGTAGAACGTCACGCCCAGCGCGCGGCCGCGCGGGATGATCGTGACCTTCGTGACCGGGTCCGAACCCGGCAGCAGCCACGCCACCAGCGCGTGACCGGCCTCGTGGTACGCCGTGGTCTTGCGCTCCTCCTCGGTCATCACGAGCGAACGGCGCTCGGTGCCGAGCATGACCTTGTCCTTCGCGTCCTCGAAGTCGCGGTCGGTGACCTTCTTGTGGTTGCGCCGCGCCGCGAGCAGCGCCGCCTCGTTCACGACGTTCGCCAGTTCGGCGCCCGCCATGCCCGGCGTGCTGCGCGCGATCGCCTTGAGATCCACGTCCTCGGCGAGCGGGATCTTGCGCGTGTGCACCTTGAGGATGCCTTCGCGGCCGCGCACGTCCGGCCAGTCCACGACGACCTGGCGGTCGAAGCGGCCCGGGCGCAGCAGCGCGGGATCGAGCACGTCGGGACGGTTCGTGGCGGCGATCATGATGACGCCTTCGTTCGACTCGAATCCGTCCATCTCGACGAGCAGCTGGTTCAGCGTCTGCTCGCGTTCGTCGTGGCCGCCGCCGAGGCCGGCGCCGCGATGGCGGCCGACCGCGTCGATCTCGTCCACGAACACGATGCACGGCGCGTTGCGCTTGGCCTGTTCGAACAGGTCGCGCACGCGGCTCGCGCCGACGCCGACGAACATCTCGACGAAGTCCGAGCCGGACATGCTGAAGAACGGCACGCCCGCTTCACCCGCCACCGCACGCGCGAGCAGCGTCTTGCCCGAGCCGGGAGGGCCGAGCAGCAGCGCGCCCTTCGGGATGCGGCCGCCGAGCCGCTGGAACTTCTGCGGCTCCTTCAGGAACTCGATGATCTCCTGCAGTTCCTGCTTGGCCTCGTCGCATCCGGCCACGTCCTTGAACGTGACCTTGGTCTGCGACTCCATGAGCACGCGCGCCTTGCTCTTGCCGAAGCGCATAGCGGCGTTGCCGCCACCCTGCATCTGGCGCAGCACGAACATCCACGCGACCAGGAACAGCACGAGCGGCAGCCAGCTGAACAGCATGTTCAGCCAGTCCACGCCCAGCCCGCTGACGCTGACCTTCGCGCCGGTCGCGCGCACCTGGTCGGCCAGCTGCGCGCCGTCGCCGAGGAAGTTGGTCTTGAACGCCTTCACCTGCACTTCGCGCGTGGCGATCTTCTGCGGCACCGCGGCCTTGAACTCGCCCGTCACCGTGCGCGTCTGCTCGGCGAAGCTGGCGTTGTCCACGTTGCCCTTCTCGACTTCCTGCATGAACGCCGTGTACGGGATGTCCACGCGCTGGGTCGCGAGCAGGTTGCCGCTGTACATGCGGTAGGCGACGAGCGCGAGCAGCACCACGAGCACCCAGAACGCCATCGTCCGGAACGGCTTGCCGCCCGGCAGGTTGTTCTGCGGCGCGCGCGGCGGTCCGCCACGCTGGGGACCGCGGCCGCGGCCCTCGTCTTCGTCGTCCCTGTGGAACTGGGTCAAGGGATCACGCCTCCTCGAGAACGCCCACGAAGGGCAGGTTGCGATAACGTTCGCCCGCGTCCATGCCGTACCCGATCACGAACTCCGAGCCGATCGTCCAGCCCGCGTAGTCCACCGGTACGGGGATCTTGCGGCAGGGTTCCTTGTTGAGCAGCGTGGCGACTTTGATGCTGGCCGCGCCGCGGGATTTCAAGAGGTCGAGGATGAAGCTCACCGACAGGCCCGAATCCACGACACCTTCACAAAGCACGACGTGGCGGCCGCGGATGTCGGTGCGCAGGTCCATGATCAGCTGGACCGTGCCGCTCGAGGTGGTGCCGTGGCCGTACGACGCGACCGCGAGGAAGTCGAGTTCGAGGTCGATGGGCGTCGCTCGCGCGAGGTCGCACTGGAACATGCAGGCGCCCTTCAGCACGGCCACGAACAGCGGACGGGTGCCGTCGTAGTCGCGCGCGAGCTGGAGCCCCATCTCGCGGACGCGGGCGGCGATCTGTTCGGCGGAGAAGAGCACTCGGAGTGCGGGGTCGGCCTGCACGGCGGGTCGCTGCTCGGTCATGGCGCTCCAGTCGGGACGCCGCAGCGGGCGGCGCCGGTGTCGGTGTCGCGGAGGTCTCGGCTCAGTCGGCCGCCCGGGGGCGGGCCGCGGGGGAAGTCGAAGATCGGTTCGTGGGGCGGGAGGGTCCGCGCCGCACCATATCAGAGCCCGGGCGGGGCCTGCTCGCCGGTGCACCCTTCGATGCGGCCCGACCGCTGCCGGTCGCGGACCGGCGTGCACCGAGTTCGAGCACGCCCTGCCGGATCCGGGCCGTGCGCCCCTGTTCGAGCGCCAGTTCGGCGTCCGTCCGGGGCTGCTCCAGGCGCTCGAGCAGCGCCCGGAGCGCCGCCCGCGTGAGCCCGGTCGAACCCGGGCAGGCCCGCGCCCACCACAGCCGCAGGGCGGTGCGCCGCACCGCGGGGTCGCGCCCCGCCGCCAGCCGCACCAGGTCGAGCCGCGCCGGCCGCGCGGGCGTGCCGGCGCGCGCCAGCAGCCGCCGCGCCCGGCGCGCGCAGGCTCGCCGCCGCCTCCGCCGCCTCGTGCGCCGACTCCACCGCGTGGCGCACGAGCGCGGCGCGCGGCGGCCACCGCCGCGGGCGTGGCCGCGCGGCCGGCGCCGGCCGCCGCGGCGCGGGCCAGCGCCGGCACCACGTCGAGCCGCACGCGGTTGCGGAAGTAGTCGCGGCCGCGGTTGCTGGCGTCCTCGCGCCAGTCGAGCCCGGCGCGCCGCAGGTCGTGCTCGATGTCGGCGCGGCCGGCCTCGAGCAGGGCTTGAGCCACGCCCCGTGCCGCGCGCGCATGCCGCCCAGCCCCGCCAGCCCGGTGCCGCGCGCGAGCCGCATGAGCAGCGTCTCGAGCTGGTCGTCGGCGGTGTGCGCCGTGGCGATCGCCTCGCAGTCGCGCCGGCGTGCGGTGGCGAGCAGGAAGCGCCGTCGCGCCGAGCGCAGCGCGGCCTCGCCGGTACGCGGCGCGGGGCGCAGCCGGCCGGTGGTGAGCGGCAGGCCCAGTCGCTCGCACAGGGCCGCGACGTGCGCGCGGTCGGCGTCGGCCGCGGCGCCGCGCAGGCCGTGATGCAGGTGCGCCGCGTGCAGCGCCAGGCCGAACTCGCGCGCCAGCGACGCCAGCGCCACGAGCAGCGCGGTCGAGTCGGCGCCGCCGCTCACGGCGACCAGCACGCGCGCGCCGTGGCGCACGTGGCAGGGGCCCCGCAGGGCCCGGCGGAGGAGCGGCTCGAGGCGGCGAAGGCGCATGGAAGCCTGCTCGGGAGGGCGCGCGCGGCTGGTGGGGCGTCGCGCCGAAAGATGGTGCCAGGGGGGAGAGTTGAACTCCCGACCAAGGGCTTATGAGTCCCCTGCTCTACCACTGAGCTACCCTGGCGTTCCGGTGCCGGCCGGGTGGGCCGACGGGTGGCGAAAAATAGGGGGGAGGCGCGGTTCCGTCAAGCGGGGCGCGGCTTTCGGCACAGGCCGGGCCGCCGGGTGCCGCGGCCGCCGGGGCGCGCGAGGGCGCCGCCGCGAGGGCGCGTTCAGCCCTTCGCCGGCGTGCCGCCCGGGGCGTTCGCCTGCAGCCAGCGCCACACGGCGCGCATGGCCCAGAGGTCGTCTTCGTTGTACTCGACCAGCGACTGCACCAGCCGCTCGCGTTCCGCCGGGTCGGCGCTCTCGCGGGCGCGGTGGAACTGCGCCACCGACCACTCCGAGCCCGACTCGGGATTGCGCCACTCGAACCCCATCCACGGCGCGACGTGCTTGATCGAATACGACCGCAGCGGCAGCCGCACGCAGCGGTCGAGCACGCGCTTGAGGTCGAAGCACGCGAGCTTCATGCGCTTGACGAAGCCCTCGGGCGCGCCGAGACGTTCGGCGTAGCGCTCGATCCAGAGCGGTTCGAACGCGTCCCAGTGCACCCAGCGCGCGTCGGGGTGCGCGTCGAGGATCGCGCTCGCGCGGCTCACGAAGCGCTCCCACGCGGCGCGGTCGCCGTCGGGGCCGAGTTCGGCCAGCACCGCCTCGGCCGCGGCCGCCGTGCCCGGCGTCTCGAGTGCCAGCCCCCACAGGTAGATCGGGTTCTCGGACTTCTCGCCGAGCGAGTCGCCTTCGAGGTCGAACCAGACGAGCGGCCCCTCGGGCAGGTGCGGCGGCTGCAGCCACGCGGCGCGATGTTCGAGCCACGCGCGCGCGACCACGATCGCCTTGCGCGCGGCGGTGCGCACGGGGCCCTCGGGCAGCACCAGCGGATCGAGCTGCGCCAGCTCGGCCAGCGTGCGCACGCCGGCCGCGTGGTAGTCGGGCACGTGCGCGATCTGCACCTCGGGCAGCAGTTCGATGCGGCCGTCGCGTTCGGCCATGTCCCAGCAGTGCTCGTAGTACGGGCAGCGCTTGCAGTTCGAATGCGCGCGCAGTTCGCCGGGCTCGTCGGGTTCGGCGAGCGTGGCTTCGACCGCGCGCACGACCGACGCGTAGCGCGCGGCGGTCGCGGGCTCCACCGCCAGCGTCTCGCCCTGCCCGTTCACGATCTCGAAGCGCATCGGCGCGTGCACGCCGGATTCCTCGAGCAGTGCGCGCACGTGCGCGAGCTGCAGCGCGAAGTCGGCGCGCGCTTCGGGGCGCAGCGCGAGGCGCGCTTCGGTCACCACCAGCGTGTCGCCGTCCCACGACAGGAAGCCCGGATGCGCGACCCGGTGGCCGTCGGCGGACATCAGCGCGCCGCGCCAGACCGGGCGCCGCGTCTCGCGCAGCAGCCGCAGCGTCTCGGCCGCGACTTCGGACAACGGGCCGTCGTGCTTCCAGAACGGTCCGGCGAGATCGTCGAAGCGCGCGGCCAGCGCGCGCTCGTGTTCGCGCGCGCGTTCGCGCAGCACCACCACGTGCTCGGGCAGCGGTGCCATGGGCACGCGCGCGTGTGCGCCGAGCCACAGCCGGCGGCGGCAGTCGGCCACCTGCACGAGCGCCTGCGCGGTGATGCGCGAGGGGCGCCTTTCGGCTCCCGGGGGATGGGCCGCGTCGCTCATCGGGGCGCTCAGCCGGCCGCTTTTTCGGTCGGCGCGGGCGGCGTGCCGGCCGCGTCGGTCGCGGGCAGCGGCGGTTCGTCCTGCGGCCGGATACGGAAGATGCGCGACAGCTCGGAACGCAGCTGGCCCTCGTCGAGCCGCTGGTAGAGCACGCCGCGGTACGCCACCGAAATGCTGCCGGTCTGTTCGCTCACCACGATGACGGCCGCGTCGGTCTCCTCGGACAGCCCGATCGCGGCGCGATGGCGCGTGCCGAGCGCGACGGCGGTGAGCGGGTTGTTCGACAGCGGCAGGATGCACGACGCCGCGATGATCGTGTCCTCGCGGATGATCACGGCGCCGTCGTGCAGCGGCGAGCCCGGGCTGAACAGCGTCACGAGCAGCTCCGCGCTCACCTTGGCGTCGATGCGCGTGCCGGTCTCGACGAAGTTGCGCAGGCCGACGTTGCGCTCCATCACCACGAGCGCGCCGTGACGGCGCTGCGCGAGCGACTCGAGCGCGCGGACGACTTCGCCGAGCACGCCGTAGTGTTCGCCGCGCAGGAACGACCGCACGTAGCGCGTGCGCCCCATCTGCGCGAGCGCGTGGCGCAGTTCGGGCTGGAACAGGATCACGAACACGATCAGCCACACCGTGCGCAGGCTGTCCATGATCCAGCGCACCGCGAGCAGGTCGAAATAGCCCGCGACCAGTCCGATCACGACGATGAAGAGCAGCCCGACGAACATCTGCGCCGAACGCGTGCCCTTGCCGAGCGTGAGCAGCCGGTAGAAGAAGGCGGCGACGAGCAGGATGTCGATCGCGCCTTTGATCCAGTGGGGATGGTTCCCGATCATGGCGCGCGAAAGTTAGCAGACGCGACCGCGGTCTCCTACGCCCGAACGCTCCGCGCGGCGTCCGCGAGCCGCACCGCGCGCACCGTCGCCGCGACGTCGTGCACGCGCAGCACCCGCGCGCCCGCGAACGCGGCGATCGCCGCCGCCGCGAGGCTTCCCTCGAGCCGGTCCGCCGGCGTGTCGCCGGCGCCGAGCCGGGCGAGGAAGCTCTTGCGCGACGCGCCGACCAGCACCGGCCGGCCCAGCGCCACCAGCTCGGCGAGCCGAGCGAGCAGTTCGAGGCTCTGCTCGGCCGACTTGGCGAACCCGATGCCCGGATCGAGCACGAGGGCGTCGTCCGCCACGCCGGCCGCCCGCGCGCGGTCGGCGCGGGCGCGCAGGTGCGCGGCCACCTCGGCGACCACGTCGCCGTACGCGGTCTGCGACTGCATGGTCTCCGGCGTGCCGCGCATGTGCATGAGCACGAGCCCGGCTCCGGCCGCCCCCACCACGCCCGCCATGGCGGGGTCGTCGAGCCCGCTGACGTCGTTGATCGCGTGCGCGCCCACTCCAGCGCGCGGGCCGCGACCGCGGCGTCGCGCGTGTCCACCGACACGAGCGCCGGGCCCTCGGGGCCCGCGGCGGGTTCGCGGGAGAGCGCGGCGAGCACGGGTTCGAGCCGGCGCGCTGCTCGGCCACCGGCACTGCGGCCGCGCCGGGGCGGTGCTGCATCGGCGCCCAGGTCGAGGATCGCCGCGCCCTCGGCGGCCAGTTCGCGACAGCGCGCGATCGCGGCGGCCGGGTCGAGCCAGCGGCCGCCGTCCGAGAACGAATCCGGCGTCACGTTCACGATGCCCATGACCGCCGTACGGCGGGTCAGGTCGAGCGCGCGGTCGCGGCAGCGCCAGAGCATGCGCGACCTCAGGCGCCGAGCGCCGCGCGCAGGCGGCGGATCTGGTCCGCGTGGTTGTGGGCGTGCGCCGAGTACCACTCGAGCCACATCTCGGCGTGGAACGCCCCGGCCTCCGTGTGCCAGCCGTGCCGGCGCCAGTCGTCGTCCGTCATGCGGTCGAGCAGCTGCGCCGTGCTCTCGCGGGCGCCCCGGAACGCCAGCAGCGACGGCTCGAGTGCCCGTTCCTGGTAACCCAGCACCCGCGCCCATTCGTCCTGGTCGTAGCCCTGGATCAGCGGCTTGCCCTCGGCGAGCAGCTTGCGCAGCCGCAGGGCGCTGTTCATCTCGCTGTCGGCGAGGTGGTGCACGATCTCGGCGGCCGACCACTTGCCGGGGATCGGGTGCGCCCCGAGTTGCCCGGCGGGGAATCCGTCGAGCGCCGCCACCACCTCGGCGTAGCCGGCCTTGTACTTCGCGATCAGGGACTGGCGTTCCTGCGGGGTCATCGGGCCTCCGGAGGGCGGGTTCGGGTGGGTTCGGCGGCGGCGCGGGCCGGGGGGCTCGCGCGTTGACCGGCGCGGGGGCGAATGCTACCACTCACGGCTCTTTCCGCATGCTCGAGGCCGGAGCCGCGCGCCGGGCGCCACGCCCGCGCCTTCCGAGCCGGCCTTTCGTGATCGGCCTTGTACCGGGTTCAGGAGGTTTCGTCGCATGTCCTGGTGGAAGCGTTTCCTGCTGCCTGCCGCCCTCGTCGCGCTGGCCGTCGCCCCCGCGCGCGCCCAGATCGCCGGGCACCCCGTCGAAGCGTCGGTCGGCGCCGGCATCCAGAGCTTCGACGCGCGCGATTTCATCCAGGACTCGCCGGCGTTCACCGGGTCGCTGGGCTACCGCTGGTCCGACGTGTTCACGTGGGAAGCCACGTTCACGGGCGCGAAGGCCAAGCGCGACCTCGCCGGTGAGCCCGATCACGACTGGTCGTACCAGGGCCTCGACCTGCGCTGGAACGTCCGCGACGGTGGCGAACGCGCGACGCCGTTCTTCCTGGTCGGGCTCGGCTACGGCCGCGCGCTCGACGACGTGACGGGCCACATCGGCCGCGGCACGCCCAGCCTCGGCGTGGGCTTCCTCTACAACCTGATGGGCAACTCGCGCACGTACCTGCGGCTGCAGGCGCGCGACATCATGTTCCGCGAGCGCGGCGCGCTGGAGTTCAGCCACCACATCGCGGCGACCGCCGGCCTGCAGTACGCGTTCCGCGGCCGCATCAAGGACAAGGACCTCGACGGCGTGCGCAACTGGATCGATCGCGAGCCCGCGACCCCGATCGGCGCGCGCGTGGACGCGTTCGGCGTGCACCTCGACACCGACCGCGACGGAGTCTTCGACGGCCTCGACAAGTGCGAAGGCACGCCGGCCGGCTGCAAGGTGGACGCGAAGGGCTGCATCGTGGACACCGACGGCGACGGCGTGTGCGACGGCCTCGACCAGTGCGCCGACACGCCCAAGGGCGCGAAGGTGGACGCGAAGGGCTGCCCGATCGACACCGACGGTGACGGCGTCTTCGACGGCCTCGACCAGTGCGAGAACACGCCCAAGGGTGCGCAGGTGGACGACAAGGGCTGCCCGACGGACGCGGACGGTGACGGCGTGTTCGACGGCCTCGACCAGTGCCCGGCGACCCCGCAGGGCCTGAAGGTGGACCCGAACGGCTGCCCGATCGAAGTGACCGAGCGCGAGACCGAGCTGCTCGACACGGGCACGATCCGGCTCCAGGGCATCCAGTTCGACGTCAACAAGGCGACGATCAAGCCCGAGTCGTTCCCGGTGCTCGACGAGGTCGCGGCGATCCTCCAGCAGTACCCCGCGCTCACGATCGAGATCGGCGGCCACACGGACAACAGCGGCGTGAAGGCGAAGAACATGACGCTGTCCGAAGCCCGTGCGCTGGCCGTGCTCAACTACATCACGCAGAAGTACCCGACGCTCGACGCGACGCACTTCACGGTGAAGGGCTACGGGCCCACCGTGCCGGTCGCGCCGAACACCACCGCGCTCGGCAAGGCGAAGAACCGCCGCGTCGAGTTCAAGGTGACGAACACCGACGTGCTGCGGATCGAGCGCGAGAAGCGCCACTTCGTTCCCAAGGAGACGGCGCCCGCGGGCGGCGCGAAGTAACCGCCCACCGACGAACGCGAGACGCCCCGGAAGCGCGAGCTTCCGGGGCGTCGGCGTTTCGTGAGCGCGTCAGGCGGCGCGCGGCGCCACGGGTGGCGCCGATGCCGGAGCGGCCGTGGTGGCGGGAGCGCCGCCCTTGCCCAACACCCGGAACACCGTCGTGTTGCCGACCTTCGTCGGCACCCATTCGGGGTCCAGGTTGATCGTGGTCTCGGCGGTTCCCAGGAACAGCGAGCCGTGCGGCAGCAGCACGCCCCGCATGCGCTTGAGGATTCCCTGCTTGGTCGCCTGGTCGAAGTAGATGAGCACGTTGCGGATGAAGATGAGGTCGAACGGCGACATCATCGGCCACGGCGTCGTGAGGTTCATGGCGCGGAACTCGCACATGCGCCGCAGGTCTTCCTTGATGATCCAGCGCCCGTCCGCCTTCTCGAAGTACTTCACGAGCAGCGGCGCGGGCAGGCCGCGGTTCACCTCGAGCTGCGAGTAGCTGCCGCTCTTCGCCTGTTCGAGCACCGTCGTGGACAGGTCCGTGCCGAGGATGCGCACGTCCCACGATGCGAGCATCGGGAAGTTCTCGCGCAGCAGCATCGCCAGCGAGTAGGCCTCCTGGCCGGTGCTCGCCGCCGCCGACCAGATGGACAGCTTGCGCACGCTCTTCCGCGCCTCGATCAGCCGCGGCAGGATCTCCTTCTTCAGCGCTTCGAACGGGTGGTGATCGCGGAAGAACAGCGTCTCGTTGGTCGTGAGCGCGTCCACGATCTGGTACATCAGCGGGCTCGAACGCGGCGCCGTGCGGATGTGGTCGAGGAACGCGTCGAGCGTCGGGAACCCGGCCTTGCGCGCGACCGGCGCGAGGCGGGATTCGACCAGGTACTCCTTGCCCGGCTCGAGCACGATCGCCGCTTCGCGTCGCACGAAGTCCGAGACGAACTGGAACGCCTGCGGGGTCAGTGCCATGAGCGGGCCCCCGCGGGGCAAGACGAACCACGCCTGCGGTTCATGCCGCCCTCCTGCGCTGTTCGAGCGAACGGCGGTGCAGCTCGTGCGGGATCCTGGCGAGCGGCAGCACCGCGTCGGCGAGGCCGGCCTCGACGAGCGAACCCGGCATGCCCCAGACCACGCTCGTGGCCTGGTCCTGCGCGATCACGTGCGCACCCTTCTCGCGCAGCACCGCGGCGCCGCGCGTGCCGTCGGCACCCATGCCGGTCAGCACCGCGGCCACGACGTGGCCGCCGTACACGGACGCGAGGCTGCGGAACAGCACGTCCACGGCCGGGCGGCAGGAGTTCTCGGGCGGGTCCTCGTTCAGGTGCAGCCGCACGAGCACGCCGTCGCGCTTCGCGATCATGTGGTAGCCGCCGGGCGCGAGGTACGCATTGCCGGGCAGCACCGCCATGCCTTCCTTGCCTTCGTGCACGCGCACGGGGCCGGAGCGGCCGAGGCGCTCGGCGAGGCAGGACGTGAACAGCGGCGGCATGTGCTGGGTGATGAAGATCGGTACGGGCGGCACGCCGGGGAGTGCCGCGAACAGTTCGTGGAGCGCGTTCGGGCCGCCCGTCGAGCAGCCGATCGCGATCGCCTCGACCGGTCCCGAGACCGCGGGCCTGAGATGCGCCGTCGGCCGGGCGACCGGCGGTGCCGGTCGCACGATCCGCGCGGCGGCACCCGCGCCGGCCGGCGCGGCCGGGCGTGCATCCGGCCTGTCGCAGATCGCCTTGATCTTCGGCACGAGCTGGTCGCGCATCAGTCCGAGGCCCTCGACCACGGAGCCGACGTTCGCGGGCTTCGTGACGTAATCGGTCGCGCCGGCGCTCAGCGCTTCGATCGTCGTGGCCGCGCCTTTGGCCGTGAGCGTGCTGCACATGATCACGGGCAGGCGCGGGTAGGCCTTGCGGATCTCGCGCAGCGTCGTGATGCCGTCCATCTCGGGCATCTCGACGTCGAGCGTGACGAGATCGGGGTTCACCTGGGGAATGCGCTGCATGGCGATCTTGCCGTTCGCGGCCACGCCGGCGACTTCGAGCGCGTCGTCCTGTTCGATCACCTGCGTGAGCATGCGGCGGATCACCACCGCATCGTCCACGATCAAGACTCGGATCCGGGGCATGTGTCCTTCGCGGCCCTCAGGCGACGAGCCCGAGCAGGCGGAACTTGTCCTCGATCATCTCCGAGGAGACGGGCTTCATGAGGTAGTCGTCGGCGCCGGTCTGCAGAGCCTCGACGATGTCGTCGGGGTTCACGTGCGCCGTGACCATCACCAGCTTCATGTTCGGCCAGCGCGAGTCCCGCTTCACGTGGCGCACGAAGTCCATGCCGTTCATGCGCGGCATGTCCCAGTCCACCAGAGCCACGTCGAACTCGCCTTCGCGTTCGAGCACCTCCACGGCGTCCTGCCCGTCCACCGCGGTGAGGGGCGTGACCTGCAGCCCCTGCACGTACGCGGCGAGCATCCGGCGCATGGCCATGGAATCGTCGATGATGAGTGCGCGCATGTGGTCGAGCGGGCCGCCCGCCGGGGCGGCCCGCCTCCTGTCTCAGTGAACGTCGGCCTGTTCGACCAGCATCATGAGGTCGCCGGCCAGCTTCGAAAGTTCCTGCGCCGCCGTCAGCGTGTTGCTCGCGCCTTCGGTGGTGCTGCGTGCGGCTTCGGACACGTTCGCGATGTTGCGCGAGATCTCCGTGCTGCCGACCGCCGCTTCGCTCGCATTGCGCGCGATCTCGTTCGTCGTCGCGCTCTGCTCCTCGACGGCGCTCGCGATCGTGTTCTGGATGTCGTTGATCTGCGAAATGATGCCGCTGATCTCCTCGATCGCCGTCACCGCGCCGCGGGTGTCGTTCTGGATCGCGTCGATCTTGCGGCTGATGTCCTCGGTCGCGGACGCCGTCTGCTTGGCGAGCTCCTTGACCTCGTTCGCGACGACCGCGAAACCCTTGCCGGCTTCGCCCGCGCGCGCCGCCTCGATCGTGGCGTTCAGCGCGAGCAGGTTGGTCTGTTCCGCGATGGACGTGATCACCTTGATCACCTGGCCGATCTCGACGCTGCTTTCGCCGAGCTTGGCCACGGTGCGGTTCGTCTCGCCGGCCACGTGCACGGCCTTGGCCGCGACGCGCGCCGCCTCGGACGTGTTCTTGGCGATCTCCGTGACGCTCGCGCTCATCTCTTCCGCGCTCGTCGCCACGGTCTCGACGTTCTTGCTCACTTCCTCGGACGCCGCCGCCACCACGTTCGTCTGCGCCGCGGTCTCTTCCGCGTTCGCGCTCATCTGCTGGCTGACCGCCGTGAGCTCCTCGGCCGAGCTCGCGAGCGTCTGCGCGTTCTTCGCGACCGACGACATGGTGACCTTGAGGCTTTCCGTGAGACGGGCCGCGGCGCGCTGCTTCTCGCCGATGTCGCTCCAGTCCACGCGTTCCTGTTCGAACACGCCGAACAGGCCGGCGCGTGCGGTGTTGAACGAAGACGCCATCTCGCCGACTTCGTCCGTGGTCGTCACCGGAACGTCGCGGCCGATCTCGCCGTTCGCGAGGCCGACGATCGCGTGCTTCACCGTGTTGACCGAGCCGACGACGGTGCCCGTGACGCGGGACAGCAGCCACGCACCGATCACCGTGCCCGCCAGCGACGCGAGGATCGCCGCCCACATGAGGAAGTTCAGGTGGGTCAGCAGTTCGCCGCCGTTCACGCGCAGCAGGGTGGTGTAGCCGCTGCCGGCGTAACCCATGATGGGCACGCTGCGGGCGTAGCCGCCGGCCTGGTTCGGGTCGTGTCCCTTCTCGCCGGACTTGCCCGCCTCCCGGAACATCGAGTGCTCCTGCGACGGGGCGCCCGGCTTCGCCGCGCTCGTGGCCAGCGCGTCGCCGCCGCTGACGAGGTTCGACGTCAGGATGCCTTCCTCCACGGACTTGTCGTTGCCGGTGGAGCGGGGGTCGATGTCCATGAGCAGCCGGCCCTGGCGATCCATGAGCTGGAACTCGGACGACGGCAGGCCCTCGTCCTCGAGCGCGTGGTACATGCCGGCGAGGATCGGCTCGATCATGGTGTGCGCGTCGAAGTAGTTCTGCACGTAGCCGCGCACCGAATGCGTGTCGTCGTCGGTGATGGGCGCGGTGAACGGCACGTTCCACGCGGGAGCCTTGTCGCCGTAGACCTCGGCGACCAGCGTGCTCTTCTCGGGCTCGCCCACGAACGTGCCCGTGATCGAGCCGCTCGCGTCACTGGTCGTCCACTGCTGCTGGACCGCGTGACGGTAGCCCTCGTTCTGCGACCAGTCGCGCCCGATCAGCTCGTGCACCCCGGTCAGCTCGCGACCGGCGGCGTCCTTCGTGTTCGTCGCCACGATCCGGCCGTTGCGGTCGAGGATCACGATGAGGTCATAGCAGCCGTAGGTGCTCGCGTAGCCGTTCAGCAGGTTCTCGATGGAACCGCGGGATTCGGCCCCGACCGAGCTCAGGTCCTGGTGGAACTCGTCGTTGAGGCCGAACGCCTGGGCGTCGCCGTAGCGTTCGAACATGACGCGATCCACCTTGTCCTGCCCGTGGGCCGCCGCCCATTCGACGGAATGGAGGCGCTCGGTCCGCATCGCACCGGACGAGAACAGCACCGCGCCGATCACGGCCATCGCGGTCAGGAGCATCGCACCCACGGCGGGCACGAGGATCTTGTTGCGCAGGCTGTTGTCCAGGCGCTGCTTCCACCCGGGGGCCGGCCCGCGGTGGGAGACGTTCGCATGTCCGCTGGCCGCGTAACCGGTCCCGGCGGCGTTCGGATGACCCTCACTCGGCTTCATGGTTCGACTCTCTTCTGGAAGTGGAACCCCGTGCGGGCGGTCCGGTGAAACCGTCGCCCGGGATGGCGGTCCCGGTGCGCCGGCGTGCGACTCGTGAACTCGTGATGTGTCAGCGCGCTCCCACCCGCTGTGCGAGCTCCGTCAGCTCGAGCGAGAGCTTCGAAAGTCCTTCGGCGGCTTCGCGGGCGTCGTTCGCGGCCACGCGCGTGTTGCGCGACACCTCGGACACGCTCGCGATGTTCCGCGAGATCTCGTGACTGCCCTTGGCGGCCTCGCCGGCGTTGCGGGCAATCTCGGCCGTCGTCGCGCTCTGTTCCTCGACCGCGCTCGCGATCGTGTTCTGGATGTCGTGGATCTGCGAGATGATCGACGTGATCTGTTCGATCGCCGAGACCGCGCTCGACGTGTCGGTCTGGATCGCCTCGATCTTCCGGCCGATGTCTTCGGTCGCCGCGGCCGTCTGCTTCGCGAGCTCCTTGACCTCGTTCGCGACCACCGCGAAGCCCTTGCCGGCTTCGCCCGCGCGCGCGGCCTCGATCGTGGCGTTGAGCGCGAGCAGGTTGGTCTGCGACGCGATCGTGGTGATCACCTTCACGACCTGGCCGATCTCGGCGCTGCTCGAACCGAGCTGCGCGACGGTGTGGTTCGCCTGATCGGCGACGCGCACCGCCTGCGACGCGACGCGCGCCGCTTCGGTCGTGTTCTTGGCGATCTCGCCGACGCTCTGGCTGAGCTGTTCGGCGCTCGTGGCGACGGTCTCGACGTTGCGCGTGACCTGTTCCGACGCCGCCGCGACCACGTCCGTCTGCGCCGCGGCCTCGGCCGCGTTGTCGTTCATCGAACGGCTGACGGCGGTGAGTTCCTCGGCCGCGCCCGCGAGCGTGTGCGAATTGTCGGTCAGCGCGCCCAGCGCGTGGTTCAGGTTCGCGGTCGCGACGCGTTCGCGTTCGGCGGTCGCCAGCTGCTCGGTCACGACGGCCCACGACACCATGGTGCCGATCCAGTTGCCGCCCGAATCGGTGAGCGCCTCGAGGTTCAGCTCGAGCTTCTCCTCGCCGAGCGAGATGATCGCGCGGTGCGGCATGTTGCCGCGGTCGGAGAGAATGCGGCGCTGGTGCTCGGGGCGCTTGTGGAACACGTCCACGCTCGAGCCCACGATCCGGGACGCCGGCACGGGCAGCAGGTGCTGGAGCTTCGTGAGCGTGTCGAGCGAGCGGCGGTTGATGTAGCGGATCACGTTCTGGCGGTCCGCATACATGATGTTCAGCGGCGCGGCGTCGAGCATCGCGTCGATGGCCGAGACGGGCAGGCCGTTGCGGGAGCGGGAGCCGAGCGTGAAGCCGGGGAAGTTCGACATGGGGGGGGGTCCTCGTCCGGCGCGCGGTCAGGCCGCGGCGCGCGCTTCTTCGTTCTGGTGGGCGCGGGCGCCGGCCGCGTTTCCGGGAATCTGCATGGCTTTCGCGAGGTCGAGGATCAGCAGCAGGCGGCCGTCGAGCTTGTAGACACCGGTCGTGAGTTCGCGGGCGACGCCCGTCACGTTCTCGGGGGGCGCCTCGAACGACGTCTCGTCCACGTCCACGACGTCACCGATCTCGTCCACGAGCAGGCTCACGAGCGAGTCCTCGTCGCGCACGACCACGTTCATGGGCAGGCGGCCTTCGGGGAGCGGCGGCAGCTCGAGGCGGCGGCGCAGGTCGAACGCCGTGACGATCTGGCCGCGCAGGTTGATCAGGCCGCGCACCATGGTGGGCGCGAGCGGCACGCGGGTCATGTCCTGGTAGAGCAGGACTTCCTGGATCTGGAACACCTCGATCCCGAAGAACAGGCCGTCGAGGTGGAACGTGCAGTACGAACGGGTGTCGTTCATGAAGTCCTCAGGCCGCCAGGGCCGTTTCCGAAACGTCGGGGCCCGCCATCTGCAGGATGGCCGGCACGTCGAGCACGTCGGTGACGCGCTTCTGCAGCACGACCGAGCCGACGATGCCGGCTTCGCCCGTGCGCCGCTCGACCGTGATGCGTTCCGCGACGATGTCCTCGATCTCGTTGGCCACCAGCCCCACGCTCCGGCCGTGGTCCGTGTACACCACGACGCGGACGAGGTCCGGCCACGTCGTGGACGGTTCGCCGCCCGCGATGTAGTCCTCGATGCGCAGCAGCGGCAGCAGCTGGCCGCGGTACTGCACGACCATGCGCGTGCCCGCCTGCTCGATGTCCTTCGCCTCGATCTCCTCGAGGCGTGCCACGGCGGACAGCGGCACCGCCACGCGGCGCGACTTGCCGAGCTTGAGCACGACCAGCGTGCGCACGTCGTCGGCCGGGCCGGTCGTCTCGGACTTCTCCTCGAGCAGCGCGCTCTCGCGCACTTCGGAGATCACGCCCGACGCCTGCGCCAGTCCGAGCACGTCGAGGATCAGCGCGACGCGGCCGTCGCCCATGATCGTGGCGCCGGCGAAGCTGGACAGGTTCTTCAGCTGCTTGCCGAGCGGCTTCACCACGATCTCGGCGGTGTCGCTCACGCGTTCGACGACGAGCCCGAACGGACGGCCGTCGGCCTGCAGCACCACGATGTTCACGGGCGCCTCGGGGTCGGCCTGCATGTTCACGCCGAGCGCGCGATCGAGGTACACGAGCGGCAGCAGCTCGCCGCGCAGCCGGTAGACCGGCGCATCGCAGACGTGTTCGATCGCCGAGCGGGCCTGGTCCGCCTCGAGCCGCACGAGTTCGAGCAGGCTGACCTGCGGAATCGCGAAGCGCTCGTGCCCGCAGCTCACGACGAGCGCCGGGATGATCGCGAGCGTGAGCGGGATCTTGATGCGGATCGTGGTGCCGCGGCCGGCCTCGCTGGTCACGTCCACGGAGCCGCCGATCTTCTCGATGTTCGTCTTGACGACGTCCATGCCGACGCCGCGGCCGGAGACGTTCGTGACCTGCTCGGCCGTCGAGAAGCCGGGGGCGAAGATGAGCCCGAACGCCTCGCGTGGGCTCAGGCGAGCCGCGCGATCCGCGGTCAGCACGCCGCGCTCGACCGCCTTCTTCACGACCTTATCCACCTGGATGCCGCGGCCGTCGTCCACGATCTCGATGATGACCTGGCCACCCTCGTGGAAGGCGCATCACGAGCGAGCCGCGCGGTGACTTGCCGCCCTGGCGGCGCAGCTCCGGCGTCTCGATGCCGTGGTCCACGGAATTGCGCACGATGTGCGTGAGGGGGTCCTTGATCGCCTCGATGATGGTGCGGTCGAGCTCGGTCTCGTTGCCCTCCATCACGAAGTGGATGTCCTTGCCCAGTTCGCTCGCGAGGTCGCGCACGACGCGTGGGAACTTCGACCACACGTTGCCGATCGGCTGCATGCGCGTCTTCATGACGCTCTCCTGCAGCTCGGTGGTGATGATGTTCAGCCGCTGCGACGCCTTCGCCAGGCCGTCGCTCGAGCGGTCCGACGAGTGCTGCACGATCTGGTTGCGCGCGAGCACGAGCTCGCCGACGAGATTCATGAGCCGGTCCAGCTGGCCGACGTCCACGCGGATCGCGGAGTCCGTCACGGAGCCGCGGCCTGCGCGCGTCGCGGGCTCGGGCGCGCCGGGGGCGGCCGGCGCCGCGGCGGTCGCGACGCTCTCGGGCTGCGGTTCGGCCGCCGCCGCGATCGGCGCCGGCGTCACGTGCGCCACGGGCAGGGGGATGGGTGCCGGGTACTCCGTTTCGGGCTCGGCGCTCGCCGGGACGGGGGTCTCGGCGACCACGTCGTCGTCGTCGAACAGGCCCCAGCTGCTGCCGCGCGTCTCGTCCACGAAGACCGCGTCGGGGTCCTGCAGCCGGGTGAGCAGTTCCTTGAGCTCGCCGTACTCGTTCTCGCCCTCGTGGCCGTCGCGTTCGAGCGTGCGGAGCATCTCGCGCAGCCCGTCGGAGAGCCGCAGCAGCGCGGTGATCATGAGGGGCTTGACCGTGAGCTTGCCGTCCCGCAGCAGGCTCAGGAGGTTCTCGCCCACGTGCGCGAGCTTCTCGATCTTCGTGAGCGCGATGCAGCCGCTCGTGCCCTTGATCGTGTGGATGACGCGGAAGATGCCGTTCAAGGTCTCGCTGCCGCCTTCGCCCTTCTCGAGATCGAGCAGGTACTGATCGAAGCGGTCGAGACCTTCGAAGCTCTCGATGAGCAGGTCGTTGATGAGCTGCTTCTGAAGATCTTCGTTCATGCCCATGACACCCGTCCTCGTTCACGTCACCGATCGCGCGGCCGGTGCACGTGCACGCCGCGCGGACATTTGCCGATCGTCGAATGGCGCCGGGCGCGGAAGCGGGCGTCCGGCGGGTGCGCTCCGCCGGACGGCCCGGAACGCGGCACTCCCGAGGGGTGGGAATGGACGGGGATGCGGCCGAAGGGACGCCGAACCCCGTCCTGCACAGGGTTCGGCGTGGTCCGCACGAACTTGAGCGCGCGGCCGTCGCGAAACGGCATTCACGGCGCGCGCGCGTGTGCGATGTGCACGGCCCGCGCGAATTGCGACGCGGCCGCCGGATCGGGTCCGGCGGCCGCGCATGCGGTTCCGTATCGCGTTGAAAAGCGGTCCTACACGGCGGCTCCGAACACCGAGCCGAGCACCGCGTCGAGCGCGTCTTCGCGTACGGGCTTGGCGACGAAGTCGTCCATGCCGGCGGCGAGACAGCGCTCCCGGTCGCTGGGCAGCACGCTCGCGGTGAGCGCGACGATCGGCGTGCGGCGGGCGTTGTCCGCCTCGTGCCGGCGAATCTCGAGCGTCGCGTCGAAGCCGTTCATGACCGGCATGTCGCAGTCCATGAAGACGGCGTCGTACGTGTGCACGCCCCACTGCTGCAGGGCCTCGAGCCCGTTCGACGCCACGTCCACCGCGCAGCCGAGCTTCTCGAGCATCCGGCGCCCCACCTTCTGGTTGATCGCGTTGTCCTCCACCAGCAGCACGCGATGGCCCGCGTGCGGGCGCGGATGCGACGGCGCCTGCGGCGCGGCCGGCACGAGCTCCAGGCGCGGGGTGCCGCGACGCTTCGAACGCAGCACCGCGGTGAGCGCCTCCTCCAGTTCGGACGGGCGGATCGGCTTGAGGAAGTACCCGTCGAAGCCCGCGCGCGCGAACTTGCGCATCTCCTCGCGGTTCGCGGTGGCGGTGAACAGCATCATGGCCACGCGCCCGATCGTCTCGTCCTCGCGCACGAGCCGACCCAGCTGCTCGCCGGTCATGCCCGGCATGTTCTGGTCCACGAGCAGCAGCTTGAACGGATCGCCGGCCGCCGCGGCCTCGCGCGCCATCTGCAGCGCGGTCGCGCCGTCGGGCGCCGCCTCGGCACGCATGCCGAACGCGTTCATGTGGCGCTGCATGACCATGCGGTGCACGGCCACGTCGTCCACGACCAGCGCGTGCACGTGCGTCAGCGCGCTGCGCGCCGCCTGCGCGACGGAACCGTCGGCGCCGTCCGCGCCCTCGACGTCGCGGGCGAGCTTGAACGTGATCGTGAACCGCGAGCCCTCGCCCAGGCGGCTCGACGCGATGATCGTTCCGCCCATGCGCTCGGCGAGCTGCCGCGCCACGAGCAGGCCGCTGTGCGCCGCGCCGGCTTCGTGACGGCGCAGCCCGGGCTCGTGATGCGTGAAGAGCAGCGGCAGGCGTTCCGGCCCGATGCCGCAGCCGGTGTCCTCCACGGTGATGCGCGCGAGCAGGTCGGCCTCGGTCGCGACCGCCGCGTCCACGCCGATCAGCACGTGACCGCGCTCGGTGAACTTGACCGCGTTGTCCACCACCTGCAGCAGCAGCGTGCGGACGCGCTCGTCGTCGCCGATCACCCGCGCGGGCGTCTCCTCGCCCCACTGCACGACCAGTTCCACGCCGCGCTCGGAGGCGCGGTGCGTGAAGCGCGACGCCACGTCCTCGACGAGCTGGCGCAGGTCGAACGGCACGGGTTCGGCGAGCGCCTGCGCCGGTTCGTTCGACGCGAAGTCCACCAGGTCGTTCACGATCGCGACCAGCGCGTTGCTCGCTGCCTGCGCCGTTTCGGCGAGGTCGGCCGCTTCGCCGCCGAGCGAGGAATCCACGAGCAGGTCGAGCGTGCCGACCAGCCCCTGCATGGGCGTGCGGATCTCCTGGCTCACTGTGGCGAGGAACTCGCTCTTCGCGCGGCTGGACGCCTCGGCCATGTCGCGCGCGAACGCGAGCTCGCGATTGAGCTGGGTGAGCGCTTCGATCTGCCGGCGCAGCACCTGCTCCTGTTCGTGTGCGGCCGTGGCGGATTCGGGCAGGCGCTCGCGCGTGCGGCGGGCGGGTGCGGTCTTGGCAGCCGCCTCGGGAGTGGCGCGGCGGGTACGGGCTTTCGTCATGACGATTCGACCTCGGGGGGAAGCGGATCCCGTGCGTGAGGGCGGCGCCGTCGTTCGAGGGGAACGGGCGTCATCGCTGTCTCGTATCGGTCGCGGCGGGCGGCACCTGAAGGCGCGGCGCCCGGGGAATCCGCGGGAGGCCGGACCGCAGGCTCAGGTCTTCTGCTTCTTCTTTTCGGCGGCGGGGAACAGGACGTTGTTCAGCACCAGCCGATATCCCGGCGAATGCGGGTACTGCTCGAGCTTCGTCTCGGGGTCGCCCACCATGTGCTGGTAGTCCTCGGGGTCGTGGCCGCCGAGGAACGTGAACGTGCCGCGCCCGAACTGGCCGTGCAGGTACTTCACCTCGTCGGTGCCCTCGACCTCGGCCAGCACGGTGACGCCCGGCTTGAGCTTCGAGCGGTGGAAGCCCGTGCTCTGCCCGAGGAACTCCGGCACCGCGTTGACGTGGTTCTGCGTCAGCATGGCCGCGACCGGGTCGTTCTTGGCGCTGAAATCGAACAGCGTGAACACGGTGTTCGGGCCGCGCTGGTTGGCCTCCATGGTCACGTCGATGTCCGAGAAGCGGTACAGGTACGGATCGGGCTCGAGCCGGAAGTCGCGGAACGCCAGCGTGCGCGTGAAGTCGAGCCGGCGGAACGCGCCCGGGTCGGGCGGATCGCCGTCGTAGATCGCGTCGGCGATGTCGAGCCCGGCGGCGGCGAGCGCGATGTCGTAGGTGTCGGTGGCCGAGCACATGCCGAACATGAAGCCGCCGCGGCCGACGTAGTCGCGAATGGTCAGCGCGACCGCGGACTTGAGCTGCGTGACCTTGGCGAAGCCGAGCTTGGCGGCCATGGCCTTCTGCACGGCCTCTTCCTCGATGTACCACGGCATCAGGTGGTACGACGCCCAGAACTTGCCGTGCTGCCCGGTGAAGTCCTCGTGGTGCAGGTGCAGCCAGTCGTACTTCGCGAGGTCGCCGCGCAGCACTTCCTCGTCCCACACGCGGTCGTAGGGAATGTCGGCGTACTGCAGCGCGAGCGTCACCGCGTCGTCCCACGGCGGCGTGTTCGGCGGAATGTAGACCGCGACCTTCGGCGCCTTCTCGAGCGCGACCGATTCCATGTTCGCGTCGGCGATCTCGGCGCGGATCCGGGCCTCGTCCGACGCCGAGACGTTCTGGAACGCCACGCCGCGGATGTTCGCTTCGCGCTCCTCGGCCGCGCCGCCGGGGAGCAGGAACGAACCGCCGCGGTAGTTGAGCAGCCATTCGCTGCGCTCGCCCTGCTGCAGCGACCAGTACACGAGGCCGTAGGCCTTGAGGTGGTCGGTCTGCGCCTCGTCCATGGGCACGAGCAGCTTCGCGTGCGCGACCGCGGGCGCCAGCGCCGTGGCGGCGAGCGCGCCGGCCAGCAGCAGCGGCCACACCTCGACGACTTCCGCGTACGACGCTTCGCGTGCGCGCGGCTTGTCGGCCGTCGTGGCGTCGGCCGCGGCGTCCGGCGAGGCGTCGGCCGCGGGTTCGTCGCCTGCGCCGGGCGGCGGCGCGAACCCGGGCATGGGCCCGCCGAACTTCCACACGCGCACCTGCCGCTTCGCGCCCGGCGCCAGTGCGAGCGCCACCACCAGCGTGACGAGTCCGATCAGCAGCAGCGGGATCGCGATCACCACGGCGGTGACGGCACCGACGACCGCGCCCAGCGGGCCGACCGTGCGCACCACCGGGTTGCCGCCGGGCCGCCCGAGCGGGCCCCGGCCTGCGAGACGGTTCACGGCACCTCCGGACGCGGCGTCGCGCCGCGCAGGTCCTTGCGCAGCCGCTCGGCGCGGCGGCGCATTTCGGGTGCGTTCCACGCGCGCGGGTAGCGCGCGAGTCCTTCCTCGAACTGCGCGAGCGCACCGCGCGAGTCGCCGCGCGCGAGCAGCAGCTCGCCGGCGCGCTGGCGCGCGAGCGGTGCGAGCCGGTCGGCCGGCAGCGAGTCGGCGACGACCAGCGCTGCGGCGAGCGCGCCGGCCCAGTCGTTCGCGGCCGCGCGCGCGTCGGCGGCGGCCAGTGCCACGGTCGAGCAGAGCGCGGACGTGCGCGGCAGCACGCGGTGCAGCGAGTCGGCGAGCGCCCGCGCACGCACGTCGTCGCCGCGCCAGCGCGCGTAGGCCTGGCGCGCGTAGGCGGGCAGCGCCGGGTCTTGGCGCGCTTCGTCGAGCAGGTACCAGCGGTCGAGCGCGGCGATCGCGTCGGTGGTGCCGGGAAGGCGCGCGGCGGCGTCGAAGTGCGCCTGCGCCGAGTCCCACGCGCACGCGAAGAACTCGGCCTCGGCGCGCATGTAGCCGGCCGGCGCCCAGCGCCGTGCGAGCGAATCCAGCGCGGGCACGACGGCGGCCGGCGGGCCTTCGCGCAGCCGGCCGAGCAGGCGCTCGAGCGCGAGCTCGGGCATGCCGGTCGCCACCGCCGGATCGCGTTCGAGCAGCGCGCGCGACTCGGCGCCGCGCCCGCCTTCGCGCAGGGCGCGCGCCACGTCGGCGAGCAGTTCGGCGCCCCACGCGGACGGCGCCACGTCGGCGAGCGCCGCGGACACACGCGGCGCGAACGCCAGCCGGGCGCCGCGGGCGATCGCCGTGCCGTAGGCCTGGCGCGCCGCGTTCAGGCGCAGCACGCGATCGAAGCGCGTGTCGCCGGCGAGCGACACCAGCGCCTCGAGCGCTGCGGCCGAGTCGGGCTCCATGCGTTCGGCGAGCGCGGCGTCGGCCCAGCGCTGGCGCAGCGCCGGGCGCATCACCGGCCGGTCGGCGTTCGCCAGCGTGGTCGCCGCGGCGGCGGGCTGGCCGGTGCGCGCGAACAACGTGGCCAGCGCCAGCGCGAGGTCGGAGCGCTCGGGGCGCCGGGCCACGGCGTCGCGAAGCACGTCGGTCACGCCGCGCGCGTCGGCGGGCGAGAGCTGCATGAGCCGCTGTTCGGCCCACAGCGCCTCGCGGCCCGACGCGCTCCACGCCTCGGTCACCACCTGCGCGGCGTCGCGCACGCGGCCCTGGCGCTCGTACGCGAGCGCCAGCTCGCGCGCCACCAGCAGCGAGTCGCGGCCCTGCGCGCGCTCGGCCCGGCCGAGCAGCACGATCGCGTTCCAGTCGCCGCGCGACACGTGCGCGCGCGAGTTCGGTGACCACGAGCGGATGGTGCGGCACCTCGCGCAGCAGCAGCTGCAGCGTGTCGCGCGCGCGATCGGGCAGTCCCGCCATGCGCAGGTCGAGCGCGCGGCGCAACCGCTCGGACTGCGCGGTCGAGAGCGGCGGCACCGGCCTGCTGAAGCGCGGCGTCTCGCTGCTCGGCACGGGCGCGGCGATGAACGCCTGCAGCGCGGCGTTCGTCCGCTGCGACGCGGGCGGCGGCGGCGCGGTGGCGAACGGACGCGATTGGGCGTGCGCCGCACCCGCACACAGCAGGGCGCACGCCGCGAACGCGAGCGCCGCGGGCGTCGCGTGCCGGACCACGCGCGCGCTCACTTCGGGGTTCCGTTCAGGCGCTGCAGGTAGCGCTCGATGAGCGCGCGGTACTGCGCCGGGTAGCGGTCGGCGTCGGCCTTGAGCAGGCCGAGCCGCACGCGGTCACTCTCGCGCAGCAGCCCCTCGGGCAGCGGCGCGGGCGAGGGCCGCGGCACGTCGGCGCCACGCTCGGCTTCGCGCTGCGGATCGAACTCGCGGCGGTGCAGCGAGCGCTGCGCGTCGAGCATGCGCGAGAGGATCTGCGCCTGGCGCTGCTCGAGGTCGTCGCCCAGCTGGCCGGCGCGCAGCTGCTCTTCGGCCGCCTGCATGTCGCGCGCGGTCTGGTCGAGCCGGCCGAGTAGTTCACGCTTGGCCTCTTCGTCGCGCTGGATGGACTGCAGTTCCTCGCGCAGGCGCTGCTGCTGGTCGGCGAGCCGGCGCAGTTCCGCCTGGTCGCCGGGCGTGAGCCGCGACGCCTGCCCGAGCCGCTGCGACAGTTCCTTGGAGCGTCCGTTCAGGTCGGCCTGCTGCTGCTGCAGCCGGCCCATCTTCTGGCCCGACTTGCCGGGCATGCCCTGCCCGGGCTTGCTGCCCGGCTTGTTGCACATGGCCGCTTCGGTGTCGCGCAGCGAGTTCACGGCGTCGGCGAGCGCCTGTCCCGCCGCCTGCCCGGCCTGCTGGCCGCCGGGGCGGTTGCCCTGCTGCATTTCGCGGCCCGCGCGCGACATCTGGTTCATGGCGCGGCCGAGCTGCTCCTGCAGCGCCGGCGACAACGACGTCATGTCCTGCCCGAGCGCGTTGAGCGAATCGGCCACGCGCGCGATGCCCTCGGACAGGTCGGCCTGGCGGTTGGCGGCTTCCTGCGCCGAGCTGCTCTGCAGGCTCTGCGCCGCCTGCTGGCCGAGCGTGACCAGGTCCTGCGCGGCGCGGCGCATGGCGGCGAGCTGCTCGGAGTTGCGCTGCGCCTGCGCCTGCGCGCTGCTCGCGTTCATGCGCTGCGACGACTGGCGCAGGCTCTCGCTGGCCTTCTGCCCGGACTGCGACGCCTGCTTCGAGTCGCCCTGCTGCGCCTGCTGCGCGGCCTGCTGCTGCTGCGCCTCGGCCTCCTGCGACATCTGCTCGGCGGCCTGCTGCAGGCCCTGCTGCGCGTCGGGGTTGTCGGTCTGCTGTGCCGCTTCGCGCGCGTCCTGCGCCAGCTGCTCGGTGCGCTCGGCGGCCTGCTGCTGGCGCTGCGCGAGGTCGCGGCGGTCGGCGTCGCTGGTACGGCGGTCGCCCGCCTGCTGCTGGTGTTCGGCGTTCAGCTGGTCCTGCTGCTTCGCGAGATCCTCGGCGCGCTTCGCGAGCGCGTCGAGACGTTCCTCGTCTCGCAGCGCCTTGAGCAGCGCCAGCGAACGCTCGAGGTCCTTGAGCATCTCGCGGTTCATCTCCTGCATCTTCGGCAGCTGCTGTTCCATCTGGCTGCGGTCCATGCGGTCGATCGCCTGCTGCATGCGTTCGAGCGCCTGCTTGAACTCGGGGCTCTGGATCTGGCGCACCAGTTCGGACATCTCGCGCAGCTTCTGCTGCAGCTCGGCGCGGAACGCCTCGCGCTCGCTGGCGTCGGCCATGTGCTCCTGCATCTGCTGCGCCGCCGCGTCCACCTGCTTCGACAGCTCGCGCTGGCGCTCGAGCGCCTTGCGCATTTCTTCGGCGCGCTCGAACTGCGGCGCCTGCTGCTGCTGTCCCGGGCGCGGCGCCTGGCGCTGCAGCTGGTCGAGCGACTTCTGGAGCTCGCGCGCGTTCTGCGCCACGCGCTGCAGCGACTGCGCGACCGTCTCCTGCTGCTGGTCGAGTTTCTCGTACAGGTCGGACAGCGACGGGAACCGCACGTGGAACTCGGGGCTGTGCGCGCGCGACGCGCCCGAGACGGCGTTGTTGTCGCGCGCCTCGAACCGGAACGTGCCCGACTCGCCCGGCAGCAGCGCCAGCACCGACGCGTCCCAGCGCGACGTGACGCGCGCCTCGCGCGGCTGGCCGGCGGGCGCGGGCAGCGGCACGTCGCGCCACGCCTCGCTCGCCGCCTTGCGCCACTGCAGCCGCACGTCCGCCACGCCGAGGTCGTCCTCGGCCAGCACGTCGAACGGCACGAACGAGCCCGCGGGCAGGTCGAGGTCCGCGCGCGGCGTGGCCACCGTGAGCACCGGCGGAGCGTCGGCGAGTGCGGCGATGCGCCACGCGTGCCGCGACGCTCCGCCGGGCGACTCGGCCTGCAGCGACCACTCGCCGTCGCCGTCCACGCGCAGCTCGCCGCGCCAGCGCCGCGGCGTGATCGCGGTCCACGCGGCCGAACGGCCGCCGGGAAGCGTCGCGCGCAGCGATTCCACGTCGCGGTCGAACGTCACCTCGATGCGCGCGGTCGAGCCGCGCAGCGCCGCGACGTCGCCGCGCGTGGCGCTGCCGGTCTGCACCGGCAGCCGCGCGTACGCCGGGGCGCGGTATTCGAACGTGAACGACACCGGCTGCGGCGTGCCGTCGAGCGCGATCGCGTAGCGCTCGCTGGTGGTGCGCTGCACGCGCACCGCGTAGTCGCGCGCGCGCGTGACCGGCGGCAGGTCGAAGCGCCAGTGGCGCGCGCCGTCGGCGTCGGTCTCGAGCACCGGCGCGGGCGACGGTCCGTCGCCGAGCAGCCGCGGCGCGGCCGCGGTGCCGCGCACGCTCGCGCGGATCGCCAGCGTGGCGCCGGGCGCGAGCCGCACCGAGCCGGGCTCGACCACGAGCGACACGGGCGGCGCGGCGAGCGCGGGATCCCACAGCGTGCGCCACGAACGCAGCGCCTGCTGCGGCGCCACGAGCGCGAACGCGAGCAGCGCGGCGGCCGCGGCGGCCAGTGCGAACGCCGGCCGGCGCGGCGCGAGCGCCGGGCGCAGCGAGTCGAGCTCGGTGCGCGCGAGCCGTTCGCCCGCCTCGCTCACGAGCGCCGCGGCGAGCGACTCCGACGTGCCGTCGGGCGTGCGTGTCTCCAGGTCGAGCGCGTTGCGCAGCCACGAGCGCACGTCGGGACGGGCGCGCTCGACGCCTTCGAGCCACGCGTCGAAGCGCGGCAGTTCGACGAGCAGCGCTCGCACCGACAGCGCGAGCACCGCCACGAGCGCCAGCGCGAGCGCCACCAGCCGCGCGGTCGCCGCTCCGGGCCCGCCGCCCGCGACACCCGCGAGCACCGCGATCGCGACCAGCGCCGCTCCCGCGGCGGCCGCGCGCAGCGCGCGCCGGGCCACGATCGCGCCGCGCACGTCGGCGTGACGGCGCTGCAGCGTTCGGCGGAGCAAGGGGCCTCGCGAGCGTGAGGTCATGGCGATCGGTGGCGGCCCGGTCAGGGTGGATTCAGTGGGTCAGCGCGTACTGGACGAGGTTCGTCGCCATACGCAGGGCCGCTTCACGCTTGTCGGGCGGGTCGTGGTGGACGGCTTCGTCCTCGAGCCCGTCTCCGAGGTCGCAATCGAAGGAAAAGAATACACAGAGCCTTCCGTCGCGAACAATGCCGAAGGCCCGTGCCGGGCCGCCGTCGTGCTCGTGAATCTTGGGCAAACCATTCGGGAACGGGTGGGGCGCCTGGAAGACCGGGTGCGAGAACGGCAGTTCGACCAGCTCGGACTCGGGGAACAGCTTCTTCATCTCGCGCCGGAAGCTGGGGCCGATGCCGTAGTCGTCGTCCACCCACAGGAAGCCGCCGGAGTCGAGCCAGCGCCGCAGGTTCGCGGCCTCGGCGTCGGTGAACTTCATGTTGCCGTGACCGGCCGCGTACACGAACGGGTACTGGAACAGCGCGGCCGAACCGGGTTCGACCACCGCCGCGTCGTCGCCGGCCACCGCGATGCTGGTGCGCTGGCGGAGCGCCGCGAGCAGGTTCCGCAGCGAAGTCTGGTTGCCGTACCAGTCGCCGCCACCGCCGTACTTGAGCCGGGCGATGCCGAACGCGCGTGCGCCGGGCGGCGTGGGGCCGGCCGTGGCGGACGGCACGAGCGTGGCGGTCACGGCCGAGACGGCCAGCGCGGAGGCGAGCAGGACTGCCGCGGTGCGGTTCATGGCGTGAAGCATAACAAACGAGGGGGGCCCGGACGGGCCCCCCTCGGGATCAACGCGATGCGGAACGCGACGAGCGCCGCGTCAGAACATGGACAGCGCCACCGGCCGGCCGCCCTTGCGGGCGACGAGCGCGTGCACTTCGGCGGGCGTCAGGCCCTTCGTGACGACGCCCTGACGATTGGCGCGATCGACCGGCGTCGAAGCCAGCGCGCCGTCGCCGCGATGCGGCATGCCGACGTCCTGGTTGAACGGGTCGAACACGACCTTCGCGCCGCCGTGGGTGTACACGACGAAGGCGTTGAAGTTGGCCGGGGCTTCCTCGGTGAAGCGGAACTTGTAGGCGTCCAGCGCCGCGGGCGGCTGCGTGTTGAGCGTGGCCGCGCCGGGGTTGAGCCGGTTGACGATGCGGTAGTTCGCGTCCACCGCCGCGACGCGCACGAGCTTGCGGATCGGGAACCGCTGTCCGCGCATGTCGAAGCTGAGGCTGTTGCCCGTCGTGACCAGCACCGTCTGCGTGACCGTCGGGTCCGGGTAGAACGGCGTCGGGTAGGAGCAGCGCGAGGCCATGGTGCGGTTGCCGCTCACTTCGCCGTAGTCGAGCACGTTGACGATGTAGAACACCGCCCGCGGGTCGGTCGTCCACGAGAACGTGCCGAGCGAGTCGCGGAACCGGGTCGCCGACGACGCGAGCATCGTCTCGTCGAGCGTGCCCGTGGCGAGCGCCACGTTCGACACCGGTGAGTCCTTCGACACGCGGCCTTCCAGCGTGCCGCGCGCGACGTACTCCGTCGTGCCGGCGGCCGCGTCGGGGTCGTCGAACAGGAACAGGTCGCGGTACTCCGGCAGCACCTTGATGAACGGACGCAGCGGGTAGTCGTGGATCGGCGCCAGTCCGCCGCCGTTGCTGCTGCGGTAGACCTGCACGCCGTCGGACACCGTCTGGTCCACGATCGCGCCGAAGTTGCGTCCCGTGCTGTCGGGCGCGATGGGCGTCGAGCTCGAGTAGAACGGCGTGGCGTTGTCCGTGGTCGCGACCAGCCAGTGCGACTCGGTCAGCGCCGGCTGCTGGTAGCCGACCATCACCAGCTGGTTCGTCTGCACGCCTTCGAGCGTCGTGTAGCTCGCGTCCGGCGAAGTGACCTTCTCCGCGCAACCGGTGAGCGCGAAGAGCGTGAACGCGGCCGCGGCCGCGGTGAAGACCCGCACCACGCGTGACTGGGTCATGGAATCCATTGCCTTTCGTTACTCCGCCTGGACGCCCTTGCGGCGGTCCAGAGCGATCCAGGTGTCGAGCGCGAGCGCGCTCGCCACGTACACGGACGAGTAGGTGCCGAAGACGATGCCGACCAGCATGGCGAACGAGAAGTCGCGCAGCACCTCGCCGCCCCAGATGAACAGCGCGAGCGAGGCGAGGAACACGGTGAAGGCCGTGATGACCGTACGCGAGAGCGTCTCGTTGACCGCGATGTCCATGACGCGCGAGTGCGTCTCCTTGCGGAGCGCCTTGTTGCGTTCACGGATGCGGTCGAACACCACGATGGTGTCGTTGATGGAATAGCCGGCGATGGTGAGCAGCGCGGCGACGACGGTCAGGGACACCTCACGCCCGGTGAACATGAGGAAGCCCAGCGTCACGAGCACGTCGTGCAGCAGGGCCACGACGCCGCCGAGCGCGAACTTAAACTCATAGCGGATGCCGACGTAAAGCAGAATCACGCCCAGCGAGCTCAGGATCGCCCAGACCGCCTTGGTGCGCAGTTCCGAACCGACCTTGGGGCCCACCGTCTCGATGCGCCGCACCTCGACGGCCGTGCCGGCGATCTTGCCGGTGATCGCCTCGCTGATGCGCTCCGAGATGTGCTTGGCGTCGCTGGCGTCGTTCTGGACGCGGATCAGGAACTCGTCCTTCGACTCGCCGGTCATCTGCTGGATCTCGGCGCCCTTGAAGCCGCCCGCGTCGAGCGCGTTGCGGACGTCGTCGGCGTGCGCCGCCGGAGCGGTGCGGATCTGGACGAGCGTGCCGCCCGTGAAGTCCACGCTGTAGCGCGGGCCCTTGGTGAACAGGACGAACAGCGTCGCGAGGATGATCGCACCCGAGAACAGGTACGCCAGCTTGCGGTGCTTCATGAACGGAATGTTGGTGTCGTGCAGGATCTGGAACATGGTGTCGTCGCTCCGCTAGATGCTCAGCCGGTCGGCTTTGCCGCGGCTGAGCCAGAAGTCGTAGATCATCCGCGTGAACACCACGGCCGTGAACAGGTTGGCCACGAGGCCCCAGATCAGCGTGAAGGCGAAACCCTTGATCGGGCCGGTGCCGAACTGGAAGAGGAACAGGCCGGAGATGATCTGCGTCGAGTGTGCGTCGAAGACCGTGCGGAACGCGCGGTCGTAGCCGAGATCCACCGCCTGGCGGATGCTGCGGCCGCTGCGGAGCTCTTCACGGATGCGCTCGAAGATGAGCACGTTGGTGTCCACCGCCATGCCGACCGTGAGCACGAGGCCGGCGATGCCGGGCAGCGTGAGCGTGGCGCCGGAGTAGGCGAGGATCGCGAGGATGTAGAACGTGTTCAGGATCATCGCGATCACGGCGACGACGCCGGACAGCTGGTAGTACACGACCATGAACGCCACGATCATCGCGGTGCCGATCAGGCCGGCGTGAATGCCCTGCGTGATCGAGTCGCCGCCGAGCGACGGTCCGACGGTGCGCTCTTCGAGGATCTTCACCGGGGCGGGCAGCGCGCCGGCGCGGAGCACGATCGCGAGGTCCTTGGCGGAGTTGATGTCGAAGCTGCCCGTGATGCGGGCGTCGCCGCTCGGGATGCGGTCCTGGATGTTCGGCGCCGACTGCACGACGCCGTCGAGGATGATCGAGAGCTGGCGGTTGATGTTCGCGCCCGTGACGCGCGCGAAGTCGCTGCGGCCCTTGGGCGTCATCTTCATGCTCACGCCCCATTCGCCGGGGCGGTTCGGGTCGAGGCCGACCGCGGCGTCCGCCGACGCGACCGAGCCGCCGGTCATCTCGGGCTCGCGCTTGAGCACGTAGAGCGTGCGGGCGTTGACGCCGCCGATGTCGCGGGCGCCCTTCTCCCACAGCACCTGCGTGTCCGCGGGCAGGATCGTGTCGAGCGGCGCCGTGGCGAGCAGCTTCTCGACGATCACGGCCTCGTTCTCCTGGAACACGCCGTTGTCGAGCATGCGGCCCGTGATCGGGTGCAGGCGCAGCAGCGAGTCCTGCTCGGTCGAGCCCTGCGCCGCGAAGTACGCGTCGAGGCGCTCGTAGACCGCCTTCGACTCGTCACCCGTGCGCACGAGCTTGAACTCGAGGAGCGCCGTCTTGCCGATCAGCTCGATCGCGCGGGCGCGGTCGGTCAGGCCGGGCAGCTGCACCGCGATGCGGTCTTCGCCTTCGCGCTGGATGAGCGGCTCGGCGACGCCGAACTGGTCCACGCGGTTGCGGATGATCTCCATCGCGCGGTCGGTCGCGTCCTTCGCCTCGGCGGCCGTGAGCCGCGACTTGTCCACCTCGAGCAGCAGCTGGAGGCCGCCCTGGAGGTCGAGGCCGAGATGAATGGCCTGCTTGCGAAGCTCGGCGAGCTTCTTGGGGGCCAGCGCGTCACGCTGCGCGGGCGTCATCGAGTAGTACTGGTAGGACGGGTAGAGGTACCAGGCGGCCAGCACGGTCACCAGTACGACACCCGCCAACTTCAAAAGGTCCGAGCGAGACATGGATGCCCCCATACGGTCAACCGCCGGGAAGGCAGGCTGTCCCTCCCGGCGTGCGGAAATTGAGTGGCGAAGTCTAGGGCGGCCGTCAGCGGGGCGTCAACCCGAGCAGGCGGCAGAACCGCTTGGGGCGGAGCGTCCAAGCCTCGGTTCGGGGACCGCGACCGGTCGGGCGCGGGGCCGCGGCGCAGTCTGTCGCGGGGAAACGGGCGCGCCGGCCGGGACGGGGCCCGGTTGGCGGCCGGGCCCGGTCTGTCTGGCTGGGTTCATCTGGAGGAAGGGCGGGGTGAGGGAGGGAACTGCGGCGTTGTGAGGTGGGTTCCCCGCCGGCGCGTCCGCGATCCCTTCCGCAAGCGCGGTGCCGGGCGGTCGGGGCTCGCAACTCCGCGCAGGTTCACGGGCGCGCGGCGCGATCCCGCCCGCGCCGCGACACGAGCGTCGTCGCATCGTCACCGGCGTGCGCTCGTCGAGCACGCGCGCGTGCGCGCGCGCGAGCGCTCGGAGCGGGCCGATTTCTTGACACTCGTTCGCGCGCCTTCCTATAGTGCCGCGCCAACCGTACCGGGCCCACCTATCCCTCGCGGAATGAGGAGCTTCCCTCGCATGATCTCTCGCGTTCGCCTCGCGAGTGTCGCGGTTCTCCTGCTGCTCTCGAGCGTCGCGGTCAGCCACGCCCAGCAGGCGTCGGACTCGACCCACGCGGGCACTTCGCCCCAGCAGTCGTACGCGCGTCCCGGCCGTGGAGCTCTCGGGTTCCAGGTCGGCGGCTCGTGGTTCGCCACCGAGGGCGACTACTCCGAGGGCGCCCTGCCCCGGCTGACGTTCGCCGGCAGCTACCGCTACATCGTCAACAAGCAGTGGTCGTGGCAGGTGAGCCCGTACTTCACGTGGAACACCTACGGGAACTCCACGAACATGCCGTTCGTGGACCCGAACTTCCCCGCGGACGTGTCCAAGGGTGAGGTCCTCACGCAGCTGGTCGGCGCCAACGCGCAGTGGCAGCGCGCGTGGGGCGGCCCGCACTGGCGCTGGCACGTGGGCGCCGGCCCGGGTGCCTACCGCATCGTGATCCAGAACCACCGCAAGGTGCTCAAGGACCCGACCACGAAGCGCCTGCACCAGGGCACGTACCTCGCCGCCACGGCCGAACTGGGCGCCGAGCACTTCAACCGCAGCCTGCCGAACACGTCGCTCGAATGGACCGTCGCCTCGCACATGGTGTTCGGCAAGCGCGACGAGCAGTTCGTCGAGGGCTTCAACGGCAACCCGATCAACCTCGAGGCGCGGTTCGGGGTCCACTACTACTTCGACTTCAATCGAGGGAAGAAGCCCGCGCGGCCGGCTCCGGGGAGCGCCCCGACGCCGACGCCCGGCCACTAGGACGTACCCGAAGCCGCAGCGAATCACGCTGCGGCTTCGCTCTTTTCCGGCAAGAACGAGGGCAAGGAGCTTTCCCGTGAGCGAGCGCATTGCCTGGAACGACAAGGTCGGCCCCGAGGCGCTGACCTTCGACGACGTGCTGCTGGTTCCCCGCTGGTCCGCCGTGCACCCGCGCGACGTCGAGCTGCGCTCGCGCTTCACGCGCGGCATCGAGATCCCGATCCCGATCGTGAGCGCGGCCATGGACACCGTGACCGAGTCGGGGCTCGCGATCGCGCTGGCGCGCGAGGGCGGCATCGGGGTGATCCACAAGAACCTCTCGATCGAGCAGCAGTCCGCGCAGGTGGACCGCGTGAAGCGCTCCGAGAGCGGCATGATCGTGGACCCCGTCACGCTGCCGCCCACCGCCACGCTGGCCGACGCGCACGCGGTCATGGCGCGGTTCCACATCTCGGGCGTGCCGATCACCGAGCACGGCAAGCTGGTCGGCATCCTGACCAACCGCGACCTGCGTTTCGAGGACGACCACACGCGGCGCGTGTCCGAGGTGATGACGCGCGACAAGCTCGTGACCGCGCCGGTGGGCACCACGCTCGTGCAGGCCAAGGACATTCTCGCGAAGCACCGGATCGAGAAGCTGCCCGTGGTGAACGAAGCCGGCGAGCTCAAGGGCCTGATCACGGTCAAGGACATCGAGAAGCGCATCCGCCACCCGCACGCGTGCAAGGACTCGCTCGGCCGGTTGCGCGTGGCGGCCGCCGTGGGCGCGGCCGGCGACTTCCTCGAACGCGCGCGCGAACTGATGCGCGTGGGCGTGGACGCGCTGGTCGTGGACAGCGCGCACGGCCACAGCATCGGCGTGGTCGAGGCCACGCGCTCGCTGCGCGCCGCGCTGCCCGACGCGCAGATCGTGGCCGGCAACGTGGGCACGGGCGAAGGTGCGAAGGCGCTGGCCGACGCCGGCGCCGATGCGGTCAAGGTGGGCATGGGCCCGGGCGCGATCTGCACCACGCGCGTGGTGAGCGGCGCCGGCATGGCGCAGGTCACCGCCATTCTCGAGGCCGCGAAGGCGCTCGAAGGCACCGACGTGCCGGTGATCGCCGACGGCGGCATCAAGTACTCGGGCGACATCGTGAAGGCGCTGGCTGCGGGCGGGCACTCGGTCATGCTCGGCGGCCTGTTCGCCGGCTGCGAAGAGAGCCCGGGCGAGACCGTGCTGCTCGAAGGCCGCCAGTACAAGGTCTACCGCGGCATGGGTTCGCTGGGCGCGATGGCCGCCGCGAAGGGCAGCCGCGAGCGCTACTTCCAGGAAGCGACCGACGAGCTGGCCAAGCTCGTGCCCGAGGGCATCGAGGGTCGCGTGCCGTTCAAGGGCCCGCTCGCCTCGACCGTGTTCCAGCTGGTCGGCGGCCTGCGCGCCGGCATGGGCTACTGCGGCGTGCGCACGGTGCAGGAGCTGCGCACGCACGCGCGCTTCTCGCGCATCAGCGGCGCGGGACTGCGCGAGAGCCATCCGCACGACATCAAGATCACCAAGGAAGCGCCGAACTACGAAGTGCGCTGACCGCACGCGCGGGTGTTTTCGCCCGCCGTGCAGTTTCATCGGTTTTCGCGCTGCACGCGGTGCGCGCTTTCGTTAGATTGCGCGCGCGGCCCCACCCGCTCGAACGATCCGTCACTGGCCCGCCTTTCCCCGTGAGGAGGAGACCATGCGACCCATCGGCACCCGTCGCGGCAATCCCGTCGTGCGCCGCATGATCGAGCAGAACCAGCGCCGCCGCCTCTACTACTCGCTGTCGCCCGACGAAGCACAGGTGCGCGGCGACGAGAGCGACCCGCGGGCCGTGCGCTGGACGCGCGAGTTCTTCGAACGCCTGCGCGAAGTGGTCGTGCCGCGCATGGCGATCGCCGAAACGCTCGACGTGGGCGAGCTGCGCTACTTCGGCGCGCAGCACCTCAAGCTGTGGGCGCTGCTGCGCGAACACGAACTGGTGCTCGCGTACGACTTCGGCGACACGCCGAACGAGATCCGCGAGCGCGCGAAGCGCTGGATCGGCTGCCTGAGCACGCACACCGCACCCGGCCTGCCGTCGCCACACTGGGGCCGCCCCGTGTACGGCGCGCGCGTGGACCGCACCACGCAGGAACTCGACGTGGTGTGGGCGACACCCGGTGACTGGTGCCGGTTCGTGCTGGCCGACGACCACACGCCCCGCGAGTTCGACGCGCCGCCGCACTGGAGCGCGCGGTTCGTGAGCGCCTGACGAGGAATCCGCCGGCCCCCGAACGGCGCGGCGAAAGGCCCCGGTGCCACCCGGCTCCGGGGCCTTCGCATTCGCCCGCGACTGGACGGTCGCTCGGGCACGTCCAACGAACGCGTCAGTGCTTGGGCAGTTCGAACTGGAATCCGGGATCGAGCTGGCGGATTTCGCCGACCACGCGCGCGAGGTCTTCCTTCGCGCCGTCGGTGGGCGCCTTCTGCCAGGCGGTGAACAGTTCGAGCAGCTCGTCCTGCTTCACGCGCAGGAGTTCCTGCTGCGAGTGCTCGTCGATGCTGCGTTCGAGGTGGTAGACCTCGCCCGCCGAGAAGCGCTTCATGAGGTCGAGGTATTCGCCGCGCATGTGCGACAGGATGCGCAGGTACTTCTCGAAGCCGTTCGACAGCTTTTCGAGCACTTCGGACACGCCCGCGTTCTTGCGATGCATCTGCTGCGAGTACGTGTACGCGAAGTGGTAGTAGGTCTTGCCGCGGCCGATGTAGGCCTCTTCGCTCGGCTGCAGGCGCGAACGCACGGCGCCCGCGAGGTGCGGCTGGTCGAAGATGCCGATGGAGACGAGCAGGAAGTCGGCGTTGGTCTTGTAGATCTGGTACTTGAGCCGCGCGTCGGTCGAGGTGGACAGGCGGCGGAACACGTCGGCGTCGTACTTGGACAGGAATTTCTTCGACTGGTCCACGTACTCGGGGTTGATGAACGCGTGCAGCAGGTGCGCGAGGTAGACGTTCACGTCCTCGTCGTAGCAGTCCTGGTTCGACACCAGCCCCGTCTCCATGCGGCTGTAGAGGAGACAGTTGATCATGAAGTAGTACGTCGGCTGCAGATCGCGGCTGTTGTCCTTCAGGTCGACGTATTGGCGCGGATCCATCTCGTCCTCGTCGCGTTGGCGTGGGTGAAGCGAGAGCCGGCCGGCCGAGCCGGCCGCGGGGGAGCTCTCACCGGACATGCTCTGCATCCGGCATGCCACGGGCCGCGACGGGCTCCCGCCGGCCGCAAGCGGCGCGCCCGCCTCGCAAGTGGACCGTTCGGGCCGCCGACGAAGGCGCGTCGCGGCCGACACTTCGCGCCAGACGCACCACTCGCTGGGCGCGATGCCCCGAAAACGCGCCCTGATCGCGGCTTCTCGGGGCTCGCGCCGGGGCCGCGCGAATCGCTCGGCGCGCCTGCATGCGTGACGCGTCCTGCAATTCCCGTTTGCGTCCGCGCTCTCGTCTGCTACCGCTCGGCACGCGAGCACGCTGGCCCGCAGCGCGATAGCCGCGAGCCGTGCGCGTCGCGGGCGACTCGCGACCTGCACGGCGGGCGCGAGCCGCCGAAGTCGCGCCACCGCCACACACGCGGCGCCGCGTCCGCGCGGCCCGGGGCATGTCGCTTGCGAACCCACCGGGTGTGAACCTTCGAGAGCCATCACCCATGACGCCTGCACCCCGACGGTCCGTGACCCCGAAGCCCGAACCCGAACCGAGGGTCGGGCTGCGCCTGCGCCTGTGGCTCGGCTGCCTCGCCGGTGGCGCGGTCGCCGGGCTCGGCTCGCTGTGGGTGATGGGCACGCGCGTCGCCCCCGGGGCCGTGGACCCGGCGCTGCTGCTCGCCTGGCTTTCGGGCGTGGCGTTCGTGGCGGTGCTCGCCGGGCTCGTGCTGGCGGCGTGGCTCGATCACCACGTGGTCGGCCAGCTGCGCATCCTGGCGCGGGCGCTGCGCACGGGCCGGGTGTCGGAGTTGCGCGGGCTGCCGTCGGCCGGTGGCTGGGGCGAACTCGGCGACCTCGCCGAGGAAGTGCAGGCGGTGCTCACGCGGCTGCGCGCCGCCGGGCACGCGGCCGAGGAGATCGAACAGCTGCGCGGCCAGCTCGCCGCGCTGCAGCTGGCGGCCGATCGCTGGGTCGCGACCGAACAGTGGGAGGCGCCGGCGATTCCGACGGGAGCGCTCGCCGAACTCAACGACACGCTCGCGCGCGGGTTCGCGCGCCGCGGCGTGGTGGACGACCAGAACCGCGAGGCGGCGCAGCAGGTGGCCGGCGAACTCACCGCCGCGATCGCCGACGCGCAGGAATCCGCGACGCAGGCCGAGCGCGGGTTCGTCGAAGCCACCGCCATGCTCACGACCGTGCGCGAACTGCAGCGGCTGTCGGGCGAACTCCAGCACGCGCTCGACCAGCTCGGCGCGGGGCTGGCGGCGCCGGCCGACGCCGCGGACGCGTCGAACGCGCAGCGCGCGCAGCGCGCGCAGGCCGCGCGCGAGGCGCTCGAGGAACTGGTGGACGCGTCGCAGGAGGCGGTCGAGGCGATCGGCCGCGCCATGCTGCGCGTGCACGACGTGTCGGCGCAGGTGCAGACGCTGTCGAATCGCGCCACGCTCGTGGCGATCCAGGCCGTGTCGTCGCCGCTGCGCGAGGGCGCGGACCCGGCGGGCGAGCAGGCCGGCGAACTCAAGCAGCTCGCGCTCGAAGTGCGCGCGATCACCGATCGCACGGCTTCGTTCGCGGACGACATCGAGATGGCGGTCGGCGACGCGACGCACGCCATGGCGGTCGCGCGCCAGCGCGCGCTCGAACGCCTCGAAGCGGCGACCGCCGCCGCGCCCGAGGCTCCTGCCGCGCCCGGCGCGGGCCGCGAGCGCGCGTACGACGACGCGCAGCGCCTGCTCGAGCGCGTGCGTGAAATGGTGCAGGACGCGGCGCGCAAGGGCGAGCGCCTGTCGGCCGCCGGCGAACGTACGTCGCGCGCGGCCGAACGGTTGTCGCGCCGCATCGAATCCGAATCGGCCGAAGCGTCGGCGCTGCGCGTGCGGCTCGAGCCCGTGGGCGACGCCGCCGCCGAGCCCACGCCCGCGCCCGCGACGCGCGCGGGCCTCAAGCTGATCCCGATCGAAACCGACGCCGACGCCGCGTCGCCCGACGCGCGCTCGCGCGAGGAAGAGGGCCGACCGTGAACGGCGCCACCGGCAACGCCCGCGAGATCGCGGCCGGACTGGTGAGGGCCGTGCGCCCGGCGCTCGGCGCCGAAGCCGCGGCGGTCACGCGCCTGGCGGCACGCGACGTGGCGCAGGTGCTCGGGCTGGACGGGCTCGACGCCGCGCTCGCGGTGCTCGAACACCACGCCGGGCCGCGCCGGCCGCGCGAAGTCGGGCTGCTCGCGGCGCGCATCGAGCGGCTGCTCCACCAGGCCGAGCACGACGGCGACGTGCGCGTCGTGCGCGAAGCCGGCGCCGAACTCACCGACTACGCCGCGCACCTGTCGCAGGCCGAGTGGGGGCACGCCGCGGAAGAGCCCGCGCGGGCGCCGCTCGAACACGTGCACGCGGCGGCCGACGTGCTGGCCGACCTGCCCGTCGAACCCGCGTCGCTCGAACGTGCGCGGCTCACCGCCCGCGTCGCCAGCGCGCTGCGCGCGGCGCTCGACTGGGCGGGCTTCGATGTCGCCCCGCGGCTGCAGGCGCAGGTGCACGACTCGGCGTTCACGCTCACCGCCGCCGCCGGCCACGAATCGGGACTCGGGCCCGCAGCCGCGGTGCTCGCGACGGTCGAGGGCAGCCTGCTGCGCGAGAGCGACGGGCGCTGGACCATGCGCGTGCCGCTGCACGCCGAGCGCGGTTCGTTCCTGCTCGTGCGGCAGGGCCGGCTCGCGATCGCACTGCCGTGGCATTCGGTCGCGCGGCTGCGCATGCTCGCGCCCGGCGCGGAACGGTCGCTGGCCGAACCCGTGCTGGCGCCGTTCGCGAGCGCCGCGCCCGGCGACGGCGAACGTCCCGCGGCGCTGGTGGCGCTGGGACTGGCGCGCGCGTGGCTCGTGGCCGACCGCATCGTGTGGCGCGTGGCCGCGGACCCGGTCGAAACGCTGGAGCAGGGGCCGTTCGCGGCGCCCGCGCACGTGGTGACGCTCGAGGGCGACGATCGCTACTGGGTCGCCGACGCCGCGTTCCTGCTGCGCACCGTGGAGCCGGTGGCGGTGGCCGCGCCGGCGCCGCGCGCGCGCGCGACGGCGGCCGCGACGCCAGCGGTGGTGCCCGCGCACGACGCCCCGCTGCCCGTTCCGCACGCCGCCGAACCCGACGACGCCGCGGCCGAGGACGCCGCCGGCACCACGCTCGCCGACGCCGTCGCGCGCGCGATCGAACTGCTGCGCGAGGAACGCCCGGCGCTGGCCGCCACGGCCGACGCGCCGCTCGCGGGCTTCGCGCCGAGCACGCCGCGCTACAGCGCGCGCATCACCGTGGTCGCCCCGGCCGACGAATGGCCCGAGCTGGCGCGCACCGAGGCCGCAATGCCGCCGGCGGCCGCCGCGCCGGCCGTCGTGGCGACGCCGAGCGTCGTGGCGCCGCCGCCCGTGGCCGCGCCGATCGTCATTCCGCCGCTCGAAGCGCCCGTCGCACTCGCATCGCCAGCGCCTTCGGCGCCTCCGGCGCCGCGCGCGGAACGCCCGTCGGTCGCCGCCGAACGCCATCCCGCGCGCCGCGCGCTCGTCGCCGACGACTCGCTGGTCGCGCGGCTGTTCCTCGCGCGCATGCTCGAACGCCGCGGCTACGTGGTCGAGACCGTGGGCGACGGCGCCGCGCTGTTCGACGAACTTTCGCGCGGGCCGTGGGCGCTGGTCTGCGCCGACTTCGCCATGCCCGACGCGTACGGCCGCGCGCACGTCGAGCGCCTGCTCGATCACCGCGTCACCTGCCGCGAGCCCTACACGCTGGTGGTGCTGACCCGCGACGAGCAGGAAGACGTGCTCGCGCGCGACGCCGGCGCCGCGCTGCTGCTGCGCAAGCCGTTCGACAACGACGACCTCGATGCGCTGCTCACGGCGCACGCCGGTCCGGACGGAGGAGAGTCCCGCACGTGAAGTGGTTGCCGCCGAGTGTTCCGCAGGCCCGTCCCTCGACCGCTCCGCTCGTGCTCGTCGCCGACGACGATCCGCGCGTGATCGAACTGCTGCACCTCACGCTGACGTCGCACCACATGCGCGTGGTCACCGCGCTCGACGGCGACGAGGCGATCCGCCGCGCGCTCGCCGAACGGCCCGACCTGGTCGTGCTCGACACGCGCATGCCCGGCAAGAACGGGCTCGAGGTGTGCGACTGGTTGCGTCACGATCCCGAGGACCCGCACGTGCCGGTCGTGCTGCTGGCCGACGCTCCCGACGGCGAGATGCGGCTGGAGGCGTTCGCCCGCGGCGCCGACGACGTGCTGGTGAAGCCGTTCTCGCCCCGGGAGTTCGTGGCGCGCCTGCAGCGGCTGCTCGCGCGCTCGCGCGACGCGCGCGAACAGCGCCGCCACGCGCAGCGGCTCGAACGCGAACTGCAGCGCGCGCAGGACGACTCGCGCCGCGCGGCGGCCGACCTCAGGCGCGAGCAGCGCCTGCGCGAACTGGCGTTCGGCCTCGGCCGCGACCTGCAGCGTTCGCTCGATCCCGACGAAGTCGCCGCGCAGCTGCTGGCCGCGGCGCAGCGCCTGCTCGGCTGCGAGCGGCTCGTGCTGTTCGCGCCCGAAGCCGGCTGGCCGGGCGCCGCACCGCTGCGCTGGCAGGCGTACGCCGGCGCCGATCCCGGCGGCTTCGACGAACGCACGCTGCGCGCCGACGGCGAACTGGTCGCGCTCGTGTCGGGGCTCGGCCGACCGGTGCGGCGCGGCGAGCTCGAACGCCTGCCCGCGGTGGCGCCGGAGCTGGCGCCGTTCGTGACGCTCGGCGCCGCGGTGTTCGCGCCCGTGCGCACGCGCGCCGGGCTCGAAGCGCTGCTCGTGGCGGACGAGCGCGCCGACGGACTCGCGTACTCGGGCTCCGATCTCGAGATGCTCGGCGCGCTCGCGCAGCTGGCGGCGCCCGCGCTGCAGAACGCGTGGCGGCATCGCGCGGCGGAGGACCGCGCGCTCGAACTGCTCGCCGAACGCGCGATGGCGCACGCACGTGCCCGGCACGCACGCGACGAATCGCGCGAGCACGCCGCTCGCATGGCCGCGGCGCTCGGGCTGCCCGCGCGCGAACGTGCGCTCGCGGCGCACGCGGTGGCGCTCGGCGCTTGGGCGTGGGACGGCGACGGCCGCGCCGCGCTGGGCGCACTCGCCGCCGAATCGCGTTCGCCGCGCCTGCTGGCGCTGGCCGAACTCGTCGAACGCGCGTCGTCGCTCGACCTACCGCCGCACCTTGCGCCCGAACTGCGCGAGGCCACACTGCTCGCCGCGGTGGTCGTGCGTGCGCAGGTCGCGCGCACCTCGGGCCGCAGTCGCGAAGAGGCGTGGAGCAGCGCGCTGGGCTGGGTGAGCGCGGCGCTCGATCCGCGCCTGCACGAGGCGTTCGCGGCGTCGGCGCACGTGCGCGGGCCCGGACGCGCTCACGCGCACCCGGGCCCGGAACTGCAGGCGGCCTGAGGGTTGTGCTCGGAAGACTGGTGAAGGAACGGTGCGTGCTGATGTGACCAGGCATGACCCATTCGACGGCCTCCCACGCACCCCCGTTTTGTCCCAACCCCGCCTGCCCATTTCACGCCGCGCCACAGGGTTGGCGTTACCAGCGTGACGGCTACCATGCCCGGCTGTCCGCGCCGCACCGTGTCCAGCGTTACCGCTGTTGTCACTGTCGGCGACGCTTCAGCGACCAGACCTTCCGCACCAGCTACTGGCTCAAGCGCCCCGAACTGCTCCTGCCCGTGTTCCATGGCCTGATCTCGTGCTCCTGCCTGCGACAGATCGCTCGCGCCCAGGAGTGCTCGCCCCAGACCGTGCTGCTCCACGCCAACCGGCTCGGTCGGCACTGCCAGTTGTTCCACGAACGGCTCAGGCCCCGCGACCGCATTCTCGAGTCCGTGGCCATGGACGGGTTCTTCTCGTTCGAGTACAGCCAGTACCACCCGACCAGCTTCAACGTGCTGGTCGGGCGGAAGAGCTACTTCCTGTACGGGTTCACCGTCACGGAACTGCGCCGCTCGGGCAGTATGACGAAGGCCCAGAAGGCGCACCGCAGGAAGAACGAATCCCTCCTCGGCCGGCCCGACCCACGGGCCACGGAGAGGGACTGCGCCGAGCTGCTGGCGATCGTGGCGCCGAAGCCGCAGGCACTCGAGCTGCACACGGACGAGCACCAGGACTACCCGCGTGCGATCGCGCGGGTTACGCACCTCGAGGTGACACACCAGACAATCAGCTCACGTGCGGCGCGGACGACGTCGAACCCGGTGTTCAGCGTGAACCTGAACGACCTCGTGACGCGGCACTCGGACGCGAGCCACAAGCGCGAGACGATCGCGTTCGCCAAGCGCAGGCAGATGTCGATCTGGCGGATGGCGGTGTTCATGGTATGGCGGAACTACGTGAAGTGGGCCTCGGAGCGGCGACACAGGGACACCCCGGCGATGCGGCTGGGGCTCACGGATCACCGAATGGCGCCGAGGGAGGTGCTGGCGAAGCGGCTGTTCCCGAGCCAGGCACGATTACCGGAGCGCTGGAGCGAGTACTACTGGGGGCGAGTGCAGTCGCGCGAACTGCCAAACGGGCGCAGGCACGAGCTCAAGTACGCCGCCTGAACAAGCACATCGGGCGGCCACCTCAAAGGTGACCGCCCGGCGCTCTCACCAATCCTCCGAGCACAACCCCGACTGAGCCGCCCCTTTACCTGGCGGTGTCCGCCGGCGCGCCGTCGTTGCGCAGGCCGCCGAAGTCCACCTTCGGCGCCGCCTTCGCCGACTCCGGCACCGGGTAGAACGGTGCGGACGTGAAGTGGAACATGCCCGCGAAGATGTTGCCGGGGAACGTCTGCACCTGCGCGTTGAACGCCTTCACCGTGTCGTTGTAGCGCATGCGCTCGGTGGCGATGCGGTTCTCGGTGCCTGCGATTTCGTCCATGAGCTGTGAGAACTGCTCGTTGCTGCGCAGCTGCGGGTAGTTCTCCATCACCACGAGCAGCCGCGAGATCGCGCTGTCCATGCCCTGCGCGGCCGCGATGCTCGCGCTGGTGCCCTTGGCGCCCGACATGGCCGCGCGCGCCGCGGCGATCTCGCCGAACACGGTCTGCTCCTGGATCGCCACGCCCTTCACGGACTCGACCAGGTTCCCGATCAGGTCGTTGCGGCGCTGCAGCTGGTTGTCCACCTGCGCCCACTTGTTGTCCACGTCGAGCTTGCCGCGGACGAGGCCGTTGTAGTTGCCCACAGCGCAGCCGCCCAGCGCGAGCGCGAGCAGCACCACCACGAGAATGCCGATCAGTCCCTTGTTCATCCGAGTGTTCCTCCTGTGCGTGCGCCGCGGGGCCGCGGCACGGGTTCACCAGTTGGCGCCGCCGCCACCGCCTCCGCTGCCGCCGCCGCCGAATCCTCCGAAAGAACTTCCACCACCACCGCCGAATCCGCCACCGAAACCGCCACCACCGAAGCCGCCGCCGCCCATGAAGGGCCCGCCGTAGTAGCGGCCGCGCCGGCCGTAGCCGCCGCGCGAGGCGAGGTTCGAGATCACGACGAACACGATCAGCGCGATCAGCCACAGCGGCAGGCCGCGCGTGCGCGCGCCGCCCGAGTAGCGCAGCTCGCGCCCGTTCCATTCCAGCGTCACGCCCTTCTCGTCCGCGATGCGCCGGGCCGTGGCGAGCACCGCCGCCGTGACGCCCTCGCCGGGCTCGCCGGCGCGGAAGCGCGGCACCGCGACTTCGCGCAGCATGCGCGCCTGCCAGCCGTCGGGCAGCGTGCCCTCGAGTCCGTAGCCCGTCTCGAACCGCAGCGCGCGTTCGTCCAGCGCGACCAGCAGCAGCACGCCTTCGTCGGTGCCCTTCTTGCCGAGCTTCCACGCGTCGAACACCCGCAGCTTGTAGCCCTCGGGCGTGTCGGGCGCCGTCGTGCGCACGGTGAGCACCGCGAACTCGGCGCCCGTCTTGCGCTGCAGCTGGTCGAGGAAGCTCTCGAGCTGGGCCGCGCGCGTGTCGCCGAGGATGCCGGCCGCGTCGGTCACGTAGCCTTCGGCCGCCGGGATCGGCGCGGCTTCCGGTGCGGACTCCTGCGCGCGCGCGAGCGGCGCGGCGGGCAGCAGCGCGCCGAGTGCGCAGACGAGCAGGGCGCGCGCGAACGCGCGCCTCATGACACGCGCAGCCCGTCGATCGCCGCGATCAGGCGGTCGATCTCCACGAGGAACGCGCGGTAGGTCTCGCGCACGGTGTCGGCCGACGGCTTGCGGCCGGCGCGGCGCAGCAGGTGCGCGCCCAGCAGTGCGCGCGCGTCGAGCCCGTACGCGTCGGCGACGGCCTGGATCAGGCGTTCGACGTTCGCCGGCGCTTCGTCGCCGCGCAGCCGCAGCAGCGTGCGGAACAGCGTGTGGAACCCGCTCGAGAGCCGCGACAGCACTTCGGCGAGCCGGTCGGCGCGGTTGCCCGACGCGAGGTACTCCTGCCGCAGCCGGATGTGCTTGCCGCGCAGCTCGTGCTCGCACTGCAGCCGCAGGAACGTGCGCGGTACTTCGACGCCCGCGAACAGGTCCTCGCCCTCGAGCCGCAGGTGGCGTTCGAGCAGGTCGAGCCATTCGATCGGGAACACGTCGAGCGACGCCTTCATCTGGTCGCGCGTCAGGAACAGCGGGTCGAAGTGCGGCGCCTTGCGCGTCGTGGGAATCGCCGCGGCGAGCCGGTCGAGCGTCGCTCCTTCGAGCGCGCGGCACACGACCAGCAGGTTGATGCGCGAGTGCGCGGGATCGAAGCCCTGCGTGAGCACGCTGCCGGTCAGGTACGCCGACAGGAACTCGGTGCCGAGCGCCTCGCGCACCGGCACGAGCCAGCGGCGGGCGGCATCGAGGGTCGCCGGGGGCGGCTCGATGCGTGCGTGGGAGTCGGACATGCGCGGGACGATAGGGCTTTGGCCCCGGCGGTCAAGACATGGGTGCCGAACCGCAAGCTTTCGCAAAACGTCGCGGCCCGCGCGGTGAAGCGCGGGCCGCCGTCGCGTCGCGTCCGCGGGCTCAGGCGGCCCGGCGTTCTTCCTGCGCCATGTCGCGCATCTCGGCCCACTTGGCGAGTTCCGCGTACAGCTCCGCCGTCTGGATCGGCTTCGCCACGAACCCGTCCATGCCCGCCTCGAAGCAGCGTTCCCGCTCCTGCGCGAGTCCGTGCGCCGTCATCGCGATCACCGGCGTGCGGCGGCCGCTGCCCGCCTCGTTGCGGCGGATCTCCATGGTCGCCTCGAAGCCGTTCAGGCGCGGCATGAGCACGTCCATGAGCACGACGTCGAAGCGCTCGCGCAGCAGCGCCTCGACCGCGGCGCGGCCGTCCGGCGCGACCTGCGCCTGGATGCCCCAGCGGTTCAGCATGCGCACGGCGACCTTCTGGTTGACGGCGTTGTCCTCGGCCACCAGCACCTTCAGTTCGAGCGGCTTCATGGTGAGCGAGAAGTTCGTGGCCTGCACCGTGCGCGGCGCCGACGCGACGCGCTCGACCGGCACCTCGACCGAGATCGCGCTGCCCTGGCCGGGTTCGCTGCTCACCACGATCGAGCCGCCCATCAGGTCCACGAGCCGGCGCGAGATCGCCAGCCCCAGCCCGGCGCTGCCCGCCAGGCGCTGGTCCGTGCTCGGCACGCCGCGATGGTCGAGCAGTGCCGACAGGTTCTCGGCCGACAGCGACGTGTCGGTGTCGTGCACCTCGATGCGCAGCGGGACGCGGCCGTCGGCAAGGGTGCCGGGCGCGCGCGAGATGGTCACGCTGACGCTGCCTTCGTCGGTGAAGCGCACGGCGTTCGACGCGAGGTTCGTGAGCACCTGGCGCAGGTGCGCGGCGTCGCCCCGCACGCGGTCGGGCACGGTCGAAGCCACGGCGGCGTTGAACGTGATGCCCTTGACCACGGCCTTCTGCGCGAGCAGGCGCGCGACGTCGTCGAGCACTTCGCGCACCGAGAACTCCTGCGACTCGACTTCGAGCTGGCCCGCGCCGGCCCGCGAGAAGTCCACGATGTCGCCGACCAGCCGCACGAGCGACTCGGCGCTCGAGCGGATCGTGAGCGCCTGGTCGCGCTGCTCTTCGCCGAGGTTGCCGTGCAGCAGGAACTCGACCATGCCGAGCACGCCGTTGAGCGGCGTGCGCAGGTCGTGCGCCATGCTGGCGATGAACTCGCTCGACGCCCGCGCAGCGGCGGTCGCCTGGTCGCGCTCGCGCGCGAGTTCCTCGGCTTCGGCGCGTACCAGCGAGGCCGCGGACTCGGCGTCGGCGCGCGCTTCCTGCGCGCCGTACGCGAGCTGGCGGAGCTGGTCTTCGAGCCGGCGGTGTTCGGTCATGTCCTCGAGCGTGCCGGTGAGCCCGGTCACGTTGCCGAGCGAGTCGGTCTGCGCGTGCAGGTGCACCTCGAACCACAGGCGTTCGCCGTCGGCGGTCGGGAACCAGCCCTCGCCCTGCGCCGTGGCGCGGCGGCCGTCGAGCACCTGGCGCTGGCGCGCCATGCTGAGATCGCGTTCTTCTTCCGCCACGAACGACGTCAGGTCGCGACCGATCACCTGGTCGGCCGGGAATCCCGTGAGCCGCTGCCATGCCGCGTTGACGTACTGCACCCGGCCCGCGGCGTCGGTCGTGAACACGACCTCGGTGATCTGGTCGAGCAGTTGCGCGTGCGCCGCGTCGTTCGAGCGCGGTTCAGGCCGGGGTCCCGGAACATGGGCTGGGTTCGTCACGGTCTTCGCCTCATCCGATGTCGTTTGGAAGGCGGCGCGGACTGCGTCCGGCGCCGGCGTGTTCGGTCACGCTCCCGGGGCGTGCGGCCCCCGCATACGCCTGCGGGTATCGGACGCGGCAGGGCGGATTGGAGGGGGGTGCGCGAATTTGACCCTCCGAATGCCTGCGCCTACGGTCGGCCTGCCGCTCGATGTCGAGTCGGCCGGTGCGCCGCGAGCCATCCCGGAGGCGCCGGCCGGGTGCAGCACCCCTTCCATGGAGCGGGCCGAAAGGTCCGGACTTCCCGTGAAATCCGTCGTCAACGACTTCAGCATCCATGTCGCCACCGTGAACGGCTCGGGCAGCCAGACGGCGAACAACGTCCTGCTGCGTTCCATCATGCAGATGGGCGTTCCGGTGAGCGGCAAGAACCTGTTCCCGTCCAACATCGCCGGGCTGCCGACCTGGTTCACGATCCGTGTGAACGAAGACGGCTGGGTCGCCCGCCACGCCCGCAACGACCTGCTCGTGGTGATGAACCCCGAGACCGCGGCCGCCGACGTGGCCGCCATGGGGCCGGGCTCGCTCATCGTGGCGAACGACGCGATCAAGTTCCCCGACGTGCCGGCGGACCGGCTCGTGTACCGCGTGCCCATGGCGAAGCTCATGGAGCCGATCACGAACGACGTGAAGCTGCGCCGGCTCGTGGTGAACATGATCTACGTCGGCGTGGTCGGCCGGCTGCTCGGGATCGAGCAGGCCGAGGTCGAGAAGGCGCTGCAGGCGCAGCTGGGCAAGAAGCCCAAGGCGCTCGCGCTCAACGCGGCCGCCGTGCAGGCGGGCTACGCGTACGCCACCGAGAACCCGCTCGCCGTTCCGTTCAAGGTCGAGCGCCGTAACAAGACCGCAGGCAAGATCCTCATGGACGGCAACACGGCCGCGGCGCTCGGCGCCATGTTCGCGGGCGTGACCGTGGTCGCGTGGTACCCGATCACGCCGTCGTCGTCACTCGTCGAGGCGCTGATCGCGTTCCTCGAAAAGCACCGCCGCGACGCGAAGACGGGCAAGGCCACGTTCGCCGTGGTGCAGGCCGAGGACGAGATCGCCGCGATCGGCAACGTGCTGGCCGCGAACTGGGCCGGCGCGCGCGCCATGACCGCGACGAGCGGCCCGGGCATTTCGCTCATGGCCGAGTTCTTCGGCTACGGCTACTACGCCGAGATTCCCGCGGTCGTGTGGGACATCCAGCGCGTGGGGCCGAGCACCGGCCTGCCCACGCGCACCATGCAGGGCGACCTGTCGTTCGCGTGGGGACTGGGCCACGGCGACACCGAGTACCCGGTGCTGCTGCCGAACTCGGTCGCCGAGTGCTTCGAGTTCGCGGGCACCGCGTTCGACCTGGCCGAGCGGCTGCAGACGCCGCTGCTCGTGCTGAGCGATCTCGACATCGGCATGAACAATTGGATGAGCGATCCGTTCGAGTACCCGTCGAAGCCGTGGGACCGTGGCAAGGTGCTCGACGAGGCCGCGCTCGACAAGATCGCGAAGTGGGAGCGCTACGGCGATCCCGACGGCGACGGTATTCCGTGGCGCACGCTGCCCGGCAACAAGAACCCCAAGGGCACGTACTTCACGCGCGGCTCGGGGCACGACGCGCTCGCGCGCTACACCGAGAACTCGGAAGCGTTCCTGTACGTGCTCGACCGCATCAAGAAGAAGTTCGAGACCGCGCGCACGCTGGTGCCGCAGCCGGTCGTGCAGGAGACCGCCGGCGCCGAAGTGGGCCTCGTCGCGTACGGCTCGTCGGACTGGGCCGTGCTCGAGGCGCAGGCGCTGCTCGCGAAGCAGGGCGTGAAGACCAGCTACCTGCGCGTGCGCGCGCTGCCGTTGCCGCGCTCGGTGCACGAGTTCGTGCGCCGGCACGAGCGCGTGTACGTGGTCGAGCAGAACCGCGACGGACAGCTGCGCGAGAAGCTCGCGGCCGAAGCGCCGGACGTGGCGGGCCGGCTGCACTCGGTGCTGCACTACGACGGATTGCCCATGGACGCACAGAGCGTCGTGGACGGCGTGCTGGCCGGTGAAGGCCGCACGGTGACGGAAGGAGCCGCGCGATGAGCGCCCCCACGACCCCTCCGGCGGGCCAGCCGGTCAACCGCGTCGGCCTGACGCGCGCGGACTACGACGGCAGCAAGACCACGCTGTGCCCGGGTTGCGGCCACAACGCGATCACGGGCGGCATCATCCAGGCCGCGTGGGAAGCGGGACTCGAGCCGCACAAGGTGGCCAAGCTTTCGGGCATCGGCTGCTCGAGCAAGACGCCCGCGTACTTCCTCGGCCACTCGCACGGATTCAACTCCGTGCACGGCCGCATGCCGAGCATCGCGACCGGCGTGAGCATGGCGAACCGCGAGCTGCTGCTGATCGGCGTGTCCGGCGACGGCGACACGGCCAGCATCGGCGTGGGGCAGTTCGTGCACATGATCCGGCGCAACGTTCCGGCCGTGTACATCGTCGAGAACAACGGCGTGTACGGGCTCACGAAGGGACAGTTCTCCGCCACGGCCGACCTGGGCAGCACGCGCAAGAGCGGCGAAGCGAACCGGCTCATGCCGGTGGACCTGTGCGCCATGGCGATCGAGCTGGGCTGCGGGTTCGTGGCGCGCTCGTTCTCGGGCGACCAGAAGCAGCTGCGCCCGCTGCTCAAGGCCGCGTTCGCGCACAAGGGCACGGCGATCATCGACGTGATCAGCCCGTGCGTGACGTTCGCGGACCACGAGGGCTCGACCAAGTCGTACGCCGCGGTGAAGGAACACGACGCGCCGCTGCACGACATCGAGTACGTGCCTTACTTCGAGGACATCACGGTGGACTACGAGCCGGGCACCACGCGTGAAGTGGACATGCCCGACGGCTCGAAGATCTTCCTCAAGAAGCTCGAGACGGACTACGACCCGACCGACCTCAAGAAGGCGTGGGCCGCGATCCACGAGGCGCGCGCCGAGCAGAAGCTGATCACCGGCCTGCTGTACGTGAACCCGAAGACGCACACGTTTCACGACGAGCTGCGCATGGTGGACGCGCCGCTCGCGTCGCTGCCGCTCGAACAGGTGCGGCCGCCGAAGAGCGTGCTCGACGAGGTCATGCGCTCGTACGCCGAAGGCAGCGCGCCGGTCGGCGCGGGCGGCGGGTGATCGCGGCGCAGTCGCCACGAGTGAGACAGGAACGAAGCCCCGCCGGACGCGATCCTGCGGGGCTTCTTCGTTCGTCGAGCGGCGTCATCGGTACTGCGATTTGATCGCGCCCCATGTCGAGTTGCGAGTCGGGTTGACGACGTACCAACAGGACTCCCACGGGCTTTGGGGCTGCCACTGGATGCACCAGCGGTCTTGCGGGAACTGCATCCGGTAGTCACCGACCCCGGGCGGCTGGGTGAGACGGATCTCGAGGAGGATGATCGAGATTGGAGAACTGCAACCTTCGCACGCGTCGGTGCCGACGGTCTTCGCGCCCGAGAGCGCGACGCGGAAGGCGTAGTACTCGGTGTTCTCGTCCAGCGCACGCGCGTACTGCAAAGGGATCGCGAAGCCCAGCAGCAGACGCGCTCGTGCCGGGTCACCGGAGTAGGGATTCAAGTACGCCGCAACTCCGCCCTGAGCGAGCCCTGCCCAATAGTCGGCACATTTCTCGTAAGCCGTGAAGTCGGCCGACGCGTTGAGCGCCATGCGACGGCAGGCGCCCGCATTCCTGAACTGCCACCACGCCGGCAGGGACGCCGTGTGCCAGTCGTGGAGCTCGAGGATGACTTCCTCGCCCGTGATCGCGGTCGTTCCGGCTGGCGGCACGAACGAGCCGATGATCGAGGCGGCGCCCTGAATCGTGTTGCTCGTGCAAGCGAACGACTTGTTTTCCGTACCTTGCAGGCCGCAGTCGTCCCACGACAGATTGATTCCGCTGGCGCGGGCAGACGGCGCGGCCAGAGCGAGAATCGCCAGCGCGATGAAGAGTTGGAGTTTCACGGGTGCCTCCCGATTGCGAACCCGGCGGACCGCCCGTCACTCTCTCACCCTGCTGGCGCGAGCGCGAGGGGATTGGCGCCCCGCCAGGCGCCGGCACCAGGGTGCACGGGCGCGGTACGGTAAGAACCCGACCACGATTACGCCCGCGCTCTTGGCGGCCGAAACGCGCACATGGCCGTCTTGGAGGGCGGCGCGTGCGAGCTCGATTCACCCCGCCGTCGCGTGCCCTGCCGACGCCAGCGCGGCGATCGCCGCCTCGAGCGTCGCCTCGCGCACGAGCACGAGGTCGGTGTCATAGGTCGAGATCGCGAACACGGAGAGCCCGGCGGCAGCCAGCGGCGCGGCGAGCCCGGCGAGCACGCCGGTCTCGTCGAACGGGATCGGGCCGGCCAGTTCGAGCGCGCGCCAGCCGGGTTCGAACACCTCGACCGACGGCGGCAGGTCGTCCTCGGGCACGACCACGGACAGTTCTCGCGGCGTGCGTGTGACGCTCCAGACGGTGGCCTCGGCGTGGAACACCCACGCGGGCATCGGCGCATCGGGCGCGAAGCGGCAGATCGCGAAGCGCTGCGGCAGCAGCGTCAGTGCGCGCGCCGGCGGCCGCGCGTGACTCACGGGAAGACCTGGTTGCCCTCGTCGTCGAGCAGCACGATGGCGGACGACGGGCAGGCCTCGGCGGCTTCCATCAGGCGCTCGGCGGTCTCGGACTCGGGGTCGAGCACGACCGCCTTGTTCTTGCTGTCGAGCGTGAAGGCGCCGGGCGCGAGGTCGAGGCAGTGCCCGCTGCCGCAGCATTCGTGGGTCAGGATGCGGATCTGCATGAGAGACGGTTTTCCGATGGCGAAAGGGGGGACGGAACGAAGCGGGCGACATGATGCGCGAGCGCGACGTGCGCGCGCAAGGCCGGCCGTGCGTGGGACGCGCGTTTTTCGCGCGTTCGCGCTACATTCCCCGCGCTCTCGTCGCACCCACACGAACCCGGGGACACCGCCATGGACGCCCTGACCCAATACCTCGAGCAGAACAAGGACCGCTTCCTCGAAAACCTCAAGGCCTGCCTGCGCATTCCCAGCGTCAGCGCGCAGCCCGCGCACAAGGCCGACGTGCGCCGCTGCGCCGAGCACGTCTGCGCACACCTGAAGAGCATCGGCATGACGCACGCCGAGGTGGCCGAGACCAAGGGCCATCCGGTCGTGTACGCGGAGTGGCTCGGCGCGCCGGGCGCGCCGACCGCGCTGCTCTACGGGCACTACGACGTGCAGCCACCCGAGCCGCTCGAGCTGTGGAAGACGCCGCCGTTCGAGCCCACCCTCGTGGACGGCAAGCTGTTCGCGCGCGGCGCGTGCGACGACAAGGGGCAGGTCTACATGCACTTCTCCGCCGTCGAGGCGCACATGAAGGTGAACGGCAAGCTGCCCGTGAACCTCAAGATGATCATCGAGGGCGAAGAGGAAGTCGGCAGCGAGCACCTCGAGGAGTTCCTCGTCGCGTGGAAGGACCGGCTCAAGGCCGACGCGATCGTGGTGAGCGACACCGGCATGCTCGGTCCCGACCAGCCGTCGCTGTGCTACGCGCTGCGCGGCCTCATGTACACGCAGGTCGAAGTCACCGGCCCGACGCGTGACCTGCACTCGGGCGAGTTCGGCGGCGCGGTGTGCAACCCCGGCAACGCGCTCGCGACGATCATCCACAAGCTCAAGGACGAGAACGGCCGCGTCACCGTGCCCGGGTTCTACGATTCCGTGCTCGAGCTGACCGACCTGCAGCGCACCGCCATGCGCGAGCTGCCGTTCGACGAGGCCGGCTTCATCAAGGAGTCCGGCGCGCCCAAGGGCGTGGGCGAGCAGGGCTACAGCACGATCGAACGCATCACGTCGCGGCCGACGCTCGACGTGAACGGCATCTGGGGCGGCTACCAGGGCGAAGGCAGCAAGACCGTGCTGCCGAGCTTCGCCGCCGCCAAGATCAGCATGCGGCTGGTGCCCAACCAGGACCCCGACGCGCTGTTCCCGGCGTTCGCGGCGCACGTGCAGAAGCTGGCGCCCGAGGGCTGCACGGTGGTGGTGAAGAACCTGCACGGCGGCATGCCGTTCATCACCGACCCCGAGCACCCGATGATGCAGGCCGCGCACCGCGCGCTCGCGCGGTCGTGGACGAAGAAGCCGGCGTTGATCCGCGAAGGCGGCTCGATCCCGGTCATGGCGACGTTCCAGAAGGTGCTCGGCCAGCCGTGCATCCTCATGGGCTTCGGGCTGCACGACGACCAGGTTCACGCACCCAACGAGAAGTTCTCCCTCACGTCGTTCCACGGCGGCACCCGGAGCTGCGCCTATCTCTACGAAGAACTCGCCCGCGGCTGAGCGGCCCGACCCGATCGGCGAAGCCGAAGCGACGATGCGCGCGCTGCGCGCGTCGTCGCGCCCGGCGCCCGAGCATCCCGCGTCCGGCGGCTACGGCAGCCGCATGGAGCGCCTCGGGCTGACCATGCCCGAGTGCCACGACGCGGCGCAGGCGCTGCTCGAGCGCTGCCGGCGCTGGCCCGCACGCGACGTGGTGCGGTTGGCGCAGGCACTGGTGGACTCGCGCACGTTCGACGCGCGCCAGGTCGCGTACGACGTGCTCGGCGCGCACCGCGCCGCACTCGCGTCGTTGCGCGCCGCCGACCTGGGCGTGCTCGGGCGCGGGCTCGACAACTGGGCGAGCGTGGACCACTTCGCGTCGCACGTGACGGGCGCGGTGTGGCGGCTCGGCGGCATCGACGACGCGCGCGTGCTGCGCTGGTGCGACTCGCCCGACCGCTGGTGGCGGCGGCTCGCGCTGGCGTCCACGGTGTCGCTCAACCTCCCGAGCCGCGGCGGCCACGGCGACACGCCGCGCACGCTGGTGGTGTGCGAGAAGCTGGTGGACGACCGCGACGAGATGGTCGAGAAGGCGCTGTCGTGGGCGCTGCGCACGCTGATCCGTCACGACCGCGAAGCCGTCGCGTGGTTCATGGACCGCTACCGCGACCGCGTCATGCCGCGCGTGGCGCGTGAAGTCGGGCAGAAGCTGGCGCAGCGCGAGATGCGCGGGCGCCGCATGCGCGAAGACGAAGGCGGCTGGGCGTGAAACGGTTCGTGTTCGCCTGCGGCGTGCTGCTGGCGCTGGCCGCGGTGCTGCCGGCTGCCGCGTTCGCGGCCGGTGCGCGCACGCTGGTCGTGCGCGGGCTCGTGGCGCGCGCGGACGGCAAGGCGGCCGAGGGCGCGCGCGTGACCGCGAAGGGCGCGATGAATGTTTCGGCTACGGTGGACGAACGCGGCCGCTACTCGCTGCAGGTGCCCATGGGGTCGGCGGCGTCGCTGCGTGGCGGCGCGTTCCGCGTGGAAGTGCGTGCCGAGCACCAGGGCCGCAAGCTCGCGCTGGCGAGCGGCGCGCCGGCGCTGGCGATCGAGGTGGCGTTCGTGCCGGGCACCACGCGGCTGCGCGTGCGCTCGAACTCGCCGTCGGCGACCGCGGCGGTGATCACGGCGTTCGCGCAGGAAGGCGTGCCGACCGCGTGGGTGGATGCCGACTTCGGCGGCGCCGTGCGCGCGAGCGGCGACATGACGCTGAACGCCGAGGACGAAGTGACGATCGCGAACGTGGCGCCCGCGCCGGGCACCGCGCCGGCGGCGCCCGAACGCGCGAAGCCCGAACCCGTGCGCACGCCGCCGCCGATCAAGCTCAAGCCGGGCGCACCGCCGCCGGCTTCCACGCCGAGCGCTGCGCCCGCCGCCCGGCCGAAGCCGGCCGCGCCTGCCGCCGCGCCCGATTCCGCCGCGCGTGCACGCGCGGCCGCCGAGGCCGCACGCCTGGCCGCCGCACGCGAGAGCGCACGCGACGCCGAGCGCGAGCGCGCCCGTGCTGCCAGGCACTCGCGCGATTCGCTCGCCGCCGTGCGCCGCGCCGAGCGCCGCGAGGCCGAACGCAAGGCGCGTGCGGAACGCGCCGCGCATGCCGCGCCCGCCGGCAAGCCGGCGGCTTCGAGCGCCGCACCTGCGGCGGCCGGGCATGCGCCCGCGCGTCGCGACAGCGCGGCTGCGGCGCCGTCCGCGCCGCCCGTGACACCTGCGGCGACGGTGACGCGCCCCGTCCTGCCGGGCACCACGCCGGGATCGCGCGTGGTGCCGATCGAGGCGTTCGCGCCGCCGCCCGGTGGCGGCGGGCCGGACACCTGCGCGTGCCGCCTGCGCGGCACGGTCGAGGTGGAGTGGGAAGAGCGCCCGCTCGAGAAGAACGTGCTCGTCGAACTGTCGCTCGAGGGCCCGGCGCGGCAGGAGACCGCGGTGGACCTGTACATGGGACCGCCGCGCGAGTTCCGGCTGGGACCCCTGCCGTGCGGCGACTACCGCCTGGTCGTGCGGCCGCGCGGCCGCCTGCGCTACTCGCTGGTGCGCGGCGACTCGGTGCTGGTGCTGCGCTGCGACGGCCACACGCAGCAGCGCGTGGTGCTCACGCCGCTCGGCCGCTGAGCGCGGCCGCTGAGCGCGGCCGTCAGCGCTGCATCCAGCGCTCGGTCTGCTGGATCGGCCCGAAGCCGAACTGCGCGTACAGTCCGTGGGCGTCGCGCGTGCGCAGCACCCAGCGCCGCAGTCCCTGCAGCTCGGGATGGGCGAGCATGCACTCGACGAGGAACTTGGACAGCCCGCGGCCGCGCCACTCCGGCAGCACGAACACGTCGGCCATGTACGCGTAAGTCGCGCGGTCGGTGACGGCGCGTGCGAACCCGATCTGCGTGGCGCCCGCGTACAGGCCGAACGGCAGCGAGTGCGCGATCGCGCGTTCGACCGTCTCGCGCGCCACGCCCTCGGACCAATACGCGGTCGTGAGGAAGCCGTGGATCACGTCGAGCTGCAGGCGCGCCGGGTCGTCGCTCACCGTGAAGCCGTCGCGCGTCCATTCCGCGGCCATGGTTCAGCCGTTCGTGCGGAAGTTGCCGAACTTCAGTTCGACGCCGAAGTCGTGGCCGCGCAGCGTGGCCATCGCCCCCTGCAGGTCGTCCTTGCTCGGGCTCGAGATGCGCACCGTGTCGCCCTGGATGGCGGACTGCACCTTCTTGAGCTTCAGGTCCTTCAGGTAGCGCACGATCTCGCGGCACAGGTCGCTCGAAAGCCCCTGCGTGAGCGTGATCACCTGCCGCAGCGACGAGCCGGCGGCGGACTCGGCGGTGCCGCGCGTGAGGTTCTGCACGGGCACCTTGCGCTTGACCATCTTGCCCTGCAGCACTTCCCAGACGGCGGTGAGCTTGTAGTCGTCGGGCGCGGTCAGCGTGATCGTGCCCGCCTTCTCGTCGAGCTCGATGCCGATCTTGTGGCCCTTGAAGTCGTAGCGCTGGGCGACTTCCTTCTGCGCCTGGTCCACGGCGTTGTTCACTTCCATCATGTCCACGCCGGTGGTGACGTCGAACGAACTGGTGGTGGCCATTTTCCTAGGAGCTCCTTCCGTTTCGGGGCTTGGGCGGGTGCGCGCGCCGCCGGCGCGCTGCGCCCGTCGATGCGGCGATGCGCGCAGGTTTCGCCCGTCGCGCCGGTTTCGCGGCCGCGGCGATACGGGCGGTGACGTCGCGGGCGTCGGCACCCGCTCCCCCGCGCAAGATTTCTTCCCGCAACGCCTTGAGCGACTTGCGCTGGGTATTCCACAGCACCTTGCGGGCCGCGGTGGCCAGGCCGACGAAGGCGTAGCGGTCGTGCTCGTGCGACAGGTGCACGGGGTCGGTCCACGCCACCTCGGCGGCGAACACCGGCACCACGTGGATCGTGTCGGAGGCGGGCTGGTAGAACGCGGTCAGGTGCTGCAGCGCCCACCAGCGTACCGGGGTGAGCCCGGTCTCCTCACGGACCTCGCGCGCGGCCGCGACGTACGCCGGCTCGCCCTGCTCGATGCCGCCGGTCACCGGCTGCCACACCAGCGCGAGCGTGCGAGTCGCACTGCGCCGCAGCAGCAGCACCTCGACACGCCGGCCGCGGCGTCGGAACAGGTAAACCTCGATTTGCTTGCACGCTACGGGAATCATGGGGCGGCAGGATAAGGGGCCATCGCACCCAGCGGCAATCGCGCGAAAAGATTTCTCGGGAATCCGCCTTGACCGCTTTCAGGGCTTCCCATTACCTTGCCCGCGCCATTTTGGACCCACGCATTCGCGCGAGTCGTGAAGTGGCTTGTGAAAACTTTCACCGGGGCGTGCAGCATGGATCCTCAGCGCAACCCGAAGCCCGACGATTCCGGCCTTCGGTCTGCGAGCCTGCTGCTCGCCATCCCGACCCTGCTGCTGGTGTCCCCGCTCGTGGGATTCTTCCTCGGCAGGTTCGCGGATGAGCGTTTCAGGACCGCACCTTGGCTCTCCTTCGTCGGACTGGTCCTGGGTTTCATCGCTGCCGGACGCGAAATCTACTTCATCATCCGCCGAGTGCAGGCTGAAGAGGAGGGCGACAAGCGCCGCTGACCTTCGGGTCGCGCGTGGCCGCCGACATGGGACTCGAATTCCTCGCACGCGTTCGCCGTTCTTCGATCGTCGCCGGGCTGGTCGTGACGCTGGCCGTCGCGGCTGCCGCCCCCTACACGCAGGCCGCCGGCTTCGCCGCGGGCCTCGCGTGGTCGCTGGTCAACCTGGCGCTGCTGCAGTTCGTGGTCGTGACCCTGACGGGTAACGACCGCGGCACGAGCCGGGCGTTCGGCCGGCTGGGCGCGGCGTTCGCGGCGTCGCTGGTGCTGTTCGGCGCCGGCGCGTACCTGCTGTTCCAGCTGCCCACGCTGGCGCTGGCGGCAGGCTTCACGTTCCCGTTCCTCGTCATCGTGCTGAAGGCCGCCTCGTCGGCGCTGCTGGAGTCGGCGTTCTGGCGCCGCCTCACGGCGAGCCCGTGGCAGGCCGGCGCGCTGGTGCTGGCGCTGGCCGCGACCACGTGGTGGGCGACCAGCAACTTCCAGCCCGCGCCGCGCGCGAACGCGCAGACGGAAACGCACGCCACCGAGGCCGCGCCGGCCGAAGGCGCCGAAGGCGCCGCAGGCGAGCACGCCGCCGCCGCGGGCGAGCACGGCGAAGCCGCCGCCGAGCACGGCGAGGCCGGCCCCAAGGTGTTCGAGAACCTGATCGGCGTGATCGTGAAGAGCGTCGAGCATTCGGCGGAAGAGAAGGGCCAGCCGGTCCCCGGTTGGGTGCACTTCCTCCACCAGTTCGAGCTGGTCATCTACTCCATGCTCGTCGCCGCGATCATCTCGATCGTCGCGATCTCCGTGGCGAACAACTGGAAGGACGTGCCGGGTCCGCTGCAGGCGCTCGTCGAGACGTGGGTCGAGCACGCCTGGAACTTCTTCTGCGGCATCCTCGGTCCCAAGTACGGCCCGCGCTTCGTGCCGTTCCTCGGCACGCTGTTCGTCTACATCTACGTGATGAACATCTTCGGGCTGATCCCGTTCATGCACTCGCCGACCAGCAACCTCAACATCACGGTCGCGATGGCGCTGACGGTGTTCGTCTACGTGCAGTTCACGGCGTTCAAGGAACTCGGGTTCCTCGGCTGGCTCGACCACATGGCCGGCAGCCCCCGCGACGCGGTGGGCTGGGCGCTCGTGCCGCTCATGATGCCGGTGCACCTGATCGGCGAAATCGCCAAGCCGATCTCGCTCTCGTGCCGTCTGTTCGGCAACATCTTCGGCGAAGACATGCTGCTCGTCGGTTTCGCGACGCTCGGCATCTCGGCGCTCTCGGCGCTGCACCTGCCCTTCGGCCTGCCGCTGCAGGTGCCGTTCATGTTCCTCGCCGCGCTCATCACGAGCCCGGTGCAGGCGCTCGTGTTCACCATGCTCAGCACGATTTACTTCCTCCTCATGCTGCCGCACGACCACGACCACGGTCATGAGGCTCACGGGGAAGAAGCGCATCACCACGCCCACTAAACTCGAAGGAGAAATCTCATGGACTTCCACGCTTCTCTTGGTCTCGCGCTCCCGCTCGGCGTCGGCGTTGCCGCCATCGGCTCGGGCATCGGTCTCGGCATGATCGGCAATGGCGCCATGCAGGCGATCGGCCGCCAGCCCGAAGCCACCGCCAAGATCCAGACCGCCATGATCATCATCGGCGCCTTCGCCGAAGCGCTCACGATCTACGCGTTCGTGACGGTGTTCCTCCTCTCCGGCAAGATCTGACGATTCACTTCGAGCACGACGTGCGCACGACTCCCCCTTCGGGGGGCGCGGCGCGCCGGGAGCGTTCATGAACGGTTTGATCGACATCAAACTCGTACTCACCCAGATCCTGGGCTTCGTGGTCTTCGTGATGATCCTTTCACGCTTCGCGTGGAAGCCGATCCTCGCGGGCCTCGAGGCGCGCCGCGCGAAGATCGCCGGCGACTTCGCCGATGCCGAGCGTCGCAAGGCGGAAGCGGACCAGTTGAAGAACAAGTACGAACAGGAACTGCGCAACATCGACGCGCAGGCGCGCCAGAAGATCCAGGAGGGCGTCGCCGAGGGTCAGCGCGTGGCCACCGAGATCCAGGCGGCGGCGCACAAGCAGGCGCAGGAGCGGCTCCAGCGTGCCGAGGAAGAAGTGGCGCGCGAACGCGAGAAGGCGAAGGAGCAGGTCAAGGAGCAGGTGATCTCGCTCTCGTTGCGGACCGCGGAGAAGATCCTCCGCACCAAGCTGGACGATCCGGCGCAGCGCAAGCTCGCGGGTGAGTTCATCGACGAGGTCGGTTCGCTCCGATGAAAGAGAACACCGTCTCCAGCCGCTACGCGAAGGCGCTCTTCCTCCTCACCGAGAAGCACGCGGCGAAGGAAGGCAAGACGCTGCACGACGTGCTGGACCAGACGCTCGCCGACCTGAACGGCCTCGCCGAACTGGTGAAGCCGGGCAGCAAGGTGGGCCTGTTCCTCGGCAACCCGCAGGTGCCGCCCGCGGAGAAGCGCCGCGTGCTGGCGCTCGGCCTCGACGGCCGTGCGATGCGCACCGTCGCCGTGTTCGCCGACCTGTTGCTGCGCAAGAAGCGGCTCGCCTTCGCGGGCGAGATCGCGCACCAGTTCGCCGTGCTGGTGGAGCATGCCAAGGGGCTGCAGCGCGCGCAGGTGGTGAGCGCCGTGGCGCTCACGAAGCAGGAACTCGATCGCCTTCACGCCGAACTCGAACGTACGACCGGCAAGAAGATCACGATCACGACCCAGGTGGATCCCGCGCTCGTCGGCGGCGCCTACGTGCGCATCGGCGATCGCATCGTGGATCGCAGCGTGACCACGCTGCTGCAGGCCATCGCGAACAAGCTCTACGACGTCAGCGTGTAATCACGCGTCACACGATCACCAAAACGAATCGGGGTTCGCACCCATGTCCTTTCGACCGGAAGAAGTGAGCGCCATCCTGGCGCAGGAACTCGAACGCTACGAGGCCAAGCTCGAGACCAAGAGCGTCGGCAGCGTGCTGTCCGTGGGCGACGGCATCGCGCGCGTCTGGGGTCTCGAGGACGCGATGGCCGGCGAACTGATCAAGTTCCCGGGCGACATCATGGGCATGGTCCTCAACCTCGAGGAGGACAACGTCGGCGTCGTGCTCTTCGGCTCCGACAAGAACATCAAGGAAGGCGACCGCGTCGAGAGCACCGGCCGCATCGCCTCCGTGCCCGTCGGCAAAGCGATGATCGGCCGCGTCGTGAACGCCATCGGCCAGCCGGTCGACGGCAAGGGCCCGATCGGCGCCGACAAGTACCGCAACATCGAGTTCAAGGCGCCCGGCGTGATCCAGCGCCAGCCCGTGACGCAGCCGCTGCAGACCGGCATCAAGGCCATCGACGCCATGATCCCGATCGGCCGCGGGCAGCGCGAGCTCATCATCGGTGACCGCCAGACCGGCAAGACGACCATCGCCCTGGACACGATCATCAACCAGAAGGGCACTGGCGTGATCTGCGTGTACGTCGCGATCGGCCAGAAGGAGTCCACGGTCGCGAACGTGGTGGGCACGCTCGAGAAGTACGGCGCCATGGAGTACACGATCGTGGTGACCGCGTCGGCGTCGGAGTCCGCGCCGCTGCAGTACATCGCGCCGTACGCCGGCGTCGCCATGGGCGAGGAGTTCACGTACAACGGCGGCCACGTGCTGTGCGTGTACGACGACCTTTCCAAGCACGCGAACGCGTACCGCCAGCTGGCGCTGCTGCTGCGCCGCCCGCCGGGTCGCGAAGCGTTCCCCGGCGACGTGTTCTACCTCCACTCGCGCCTGCTCGAGCGCGCCTGCAAGCTCTCCGACGAGCTCGGCGGCGGCTCGCTCACCGCGCTGCCGTTCATCGAGACGCAGGCCGGCGACGTGTCGGCGTACATCCCGACGAACGTGATTTCGATCACCGACGGCCAGATCTTCCTCGAAGGCGACCTCTTCTACTCGGGCGTCCGCCCCGCCATCAACGTCGGTATCTCGGTGTCCCGAGTCGGCGGCAACGCGCAGATCAAGGCCATGCGCCAGGTCGCCGGCCGTCTCCGTCTCGACCTCGCGCAGTACCGCGCGCTCGCGGCGTTCGCGCAGTTCGGCTCCGACCTCGACAAGGCGACGCAGGCGCAGCTGACGCGCGGCGAGCGCATGGTCGAGCTGCTCAAGCAGGGCCAGTTCGTCCCGATGCCGGTCGAGCAGCAGGTCGTCTCGATCTGGGCCGGCGCGAACGGCTACCTCGACGACGTGCCGGTCACGGCCGTGCGCAAGTTCGAGACCGAGTGGCTCGGCTTCGTCGAGAAGAGCTACGGCGAAGTCGCGCACGACATCCGCAACGCCAAGGTCATTTCGCCGGAGTCCGAGAAGAAGCTCCACGAAGCGGCCAAGGCCTTCAAGGCCCAGTTCAAGGCGTAGACGACCATGGCGTCATTGAAGGATCTCCGGCGGCGCATCCGCGCCACCAAGAGCATGCAGCAGATCTTCAAGGCCATGGAGATGGTGGCCGCCGCGAAGCTGCGCCGTGCGCAGCAGCGCGCGCAGGCTTCCGGTCCGTACTCGAAGAAGATCTCGAACATGCTCGCCAACCTGTCCGGCGCGGCGGCCGAACTGGAGCACCCGCTGTTCAAGGCGCGCGAGGTCAAGAAGACCGTGCTCGTCGTGATCACGGCGGACCGCGGCTTCGCCGGCACGTACAACACGGCGGTGCTGCGCGTCGCCGAGCAGCGGCTCAAGTCCGCGCCCGAAGGCTCGATCACCACGGTGGTCGTCGGCCGCAAGGGCCGCGACTACCTGCGCCGCCGCGGCTATCCGGTGCTCGCCGCACACACCGAACTGCCGGGCGAGGCGAACCTCGAGCTCGCGCGCGCGATCACGAACGACCTCACCGAGCTGTACCTGAAGGGCGAGGCCGACCGCGTCGAGATCCTGTACACGCACTTCGTGAACGCGATCACGCGCAAGATCACGAACGAGACGTTCCTGCCGATCGGCGCCGATTCGGCGCAGGGCGCGGCCGGCACGGACTCGGGCGCGATCTTCGAGCCGAACGCCGAAGCGATCTTCGCCGAGCTGCTGCCGCGTTACGCCACGGCCAAGCTGTACGCGGCCATGGCCGACTCGCTCGCCTCCGAGCACTCCGCGCGCATGGTCGCGATGGGCTCGGCGCGCAAGAACGCCGGCGAACTCGTGGACTCGCTCACCCTGACTCGCAACCGCCTGCGCCAGGCGGCCATCACTCGAGAGATTTCGGAACTGGTCGGCGGCGCGGAAGCGCTCAAGTAATCCACACGGCGCTGGCGGGCAGTGCGCGCGCCGGCTGGTGAACCGAGGAGCACAACGCAATGAACATGGGCAAGGTCGTTCAGGTGATCGGTCCCACGGTGGACGTGGCGTTCGATCCGGACAAGCTGCCGAAGCTGTACAACGCCATCGTGATCGAAGACGCCAAGCGCGGCATCAAGCTGACCGTCGAAGCGGCTCTGCACGTGGGCGACAACGTCGTCCGCTGCATCGCCATGGACTCGACGGACGGTCTCGTGCGCGGCATGGCCGCGACCGACACCGGCGCGCCGATCTCGGTGCCCGTGGGTGAGATCGGCCTCGGCCGCATCTTCAACCTGACCGGCGACACGATCGACGGCAAGGCCCCGATCCCGGCCGGCACGAAGACCTACCCGATTCACCGCGCTTCGCCCGCGTTCGCGGAGCAGGAGACGGAGAAGCAGCTGTTCGAGACGGGCATCAAGGTCATCGACCTGCTCGCGCCCTACCAGCGCGGCGGCAAGGTCGGCCTCTTCGGCGGCGCCGGCGTCGGCAAGACCGTGCTCATCCAGGAACTGATCCGCAACATCGCGACGCAGCACGGCGGCTACTCCGTGTTCGCCGGCGTGGGCGAGCGCACGCGCGAGGGCAATGACCTCTATCGCGAAATGACGGAGTCGGGCGTCATCAACAAGACGGTGATGGTGTTCGGCCAGATGAACGAGCCGCCGGGCGCGCGTCTCCGCGTCGGCCTCACCGGTGTCACGATGGCCGAGTACTTCCGCGACGAGGAAGGCAAGGACGTGCTCTTCTTCGTGGACAACATCTTCCGCTTCACGCAGGCGGGCTCCGAGGTGTCGGCGCTTCTCGGCCGCATGCCCAGCGCCGTGGGTTACCAGCCCACGCTGTCCACCGAGATGGGCGCGCTGCAGGAGCGCATCACCACCACGAAGAAGGGCTCGATCACGTCGGTGCAGGCGATCTACGTGCCCGCCGACGACCTCACGGACCCGGCGCCGGCCACCGCGTTCTCGCACCTCGACGCCACCACGGTGCTCGAGCGTTCGATCGCCGAGCTCGGCATCTACCCGGCCGTGGATCCGCTCGCGTCCACGTCGCGCATCCTCGACCCGGCGATCGTCGGCGAAGAGCACTACGCGATCGCCCGCAAGGTGCAGTCGGTGCTGCAGCGCTACAAGGACCTGCAGGACATCATCGCGATCCTCGGCATGGACGAGCTTTCGGAAGACGACAAGATCACGGTGGCGCGCGCGCGCAAGATCCAGCGCTTCCTGTCGCAGCCGTTCTTCGTCGCCGAAGCGTTCACGGGCTCGCCCGGCAAGTACGTGAAGCTCGAAGACACGGTGAAGAGCTTCAAGCGCATCGTGAACGGCGAGCTGGACGACGTGCCGGAGCAGGCGTTCTACATGAAGGGCGGCATCGAGGAAGTGCTCGAGGCGGCCGAGAAGATGAAGGCGCAGGGCTGACGCGATGGCCGGAACGTTCGAACTTTCGATCCTGACGCCCGAGAAGTCGGTGTTCGAGGGCACGGTGGAATACGTCGAAGCCCCGGGCACCGAGGGCTACTTCGGCGTGCTCGCCAACCACGCCGCGCTGGTCACCGGACTGGCGAGCGGCTCGCTCAAGGCGCGACTGGCCGGCGGCCAGGAGCAGAAGTGGACCGTGAGCGGCGGGTTCTTCGAGGTCTCGAACAACAAGGCGACGGTGCTCGCGGACGACGTGAAGTAGTACGGCGATCGCAGCACCTGCGGCCGGAAGCCGCAAGCATTCCAACGGGCGCGGGGCCGAAAGGCACCGCGCCCGTCGAACATGCGCCCCGGCGCCACGGGCTCGGCGCCGGGCCCGTCTGCCGGGCTGGCCGTCGCCGGGCGAACCTGCGCGAACGGTGCGCGTTCGCCGTGTGACGCACGGCTCGTTTCCCAACCGGCTCCGGCTCCGTGGGTATCGCCCTTGCGGAGCATTGCGATCCGGCGCCGCCCTCCCACGCCGACGCTGCTCCTCCGTGACCACGCCGCAAACGGGAAAGTGCCCTGCAGCGTACCGTTCCGCCGTCACGCCATCTGCACGAGGAGGCGCCGTGAAGCGCATCGCCCTGGTGTCCGTCGTCGTGTTCCTTGCCGCCGCGCCCGCGCTGGCCCAGACCGCCCGGCCGTGGATCAGCGCCAACACGGCATTCGGCTGGTACGACCCCACCGATGTGAATCGTCAGGTGCAGGAGTTACGCGACGAGATCGAGTTCGCCATGGACGACGTGAGCTCGGGATTCCAACTGGGCGCCGCCGCCGGCCTCGAACTGTCGAACGGCTGGACCGTGGGCGGGGGGTACCAGCGTCTGTACGCCTCGACGCAGGGGAGCACCGGGGCGCTGAAGGTCGAGTACGACGTTCCGGCCGACGTGATCCACCTGTTCGGGCGCTACACATTCCAGCGGACCGGAGCCACCCGCAGCTTCGCCGAGGGCTCGCTCGGATTCCTGTCCACCGACGGCCGCATCCGGAGCAGCTTCGCGGATGAAACGCACACCTTTGCCCTCGAAGGCACCGGGTGGTCGCTCGAGGGCAGCTTCGGATTCGAGCGCAGGCTCACGCCGGCTCTCGCCGTGACCGCTTGCGTGGGCGGACGCAAGGCCAAGGCGCTGGACGTCACCGGGGACGGCGTGCGCCTGTCGACTCCGAGAGGTGACGAGTTCGTCGTGGACTACAGCGGGGTCTTCCTCCGCGCGGCGCTGCAGGCGACCTACCCGCGGCACTGAAACGGACGGTCGCGGTTCGCGCGTGTTCGGCGTGGCGAACCCCTGCTTTCCGTGCCGGTGCCGCGCAGCTGGTAGTCTCGCCGCCATGCGCGACCTGGCGGAAGAGTTCGGCGGCATCGACATCTACCTGTTCGACCAGTTGCTCCGCGGGCGCATCGCGCCCGGCATGCGTGTGCTCGACGCGGGCTGCGGCGCCGGCCGCAATCTCATCTTCCTGCTGCGTGAGGGCTACGACGTCTGCGGTGCCGACAGCAGCGTCGCGGCAATCGAAGCCGTGCGCGCGCTGGCGGCCGAGCTGGCGCCGTCGCTTCCCGCCGACGCGTTCCGCGTCGAGTCCGTCGAGCGCATGTCGTTCGCCGACGCGTCCGCCGACGTGGTGCTCGCGAGCGCCGTGCTGCACTTCGCACACGACGACGCGCACTTCGACGCGATGCTCGCCGAATGCTGGCGCGTGCTGCGGCCGGGTGGGCTGTTCTTCGCGCGGCTCGCTTCGACCGCCGGACTCGAGGGACAGCTTCACCCGCTCGGCGATCACCGTTACGTGCTGCCGGACGGCTCCACGCGCTACCTCGTGGACGAAGCGCGCCTCGCCGCGGCGGCCGTCGCGCTGGGCGGCGAACTCGCCGATCCGCTCAAGACGACGTTGGTGCACGGCAGGCGCAGCATGACGACGTGGGTCCTGCGGAAGACCGGCGCATGACCGCGCCGCCGCTGCTGTTCGACCCGACCGATCCGGCCGTCGCGCTCGATCCGTTCCCGACCTACGCGCGCCTGCGCGAATCCCACCCGGTGTGGCGGTCGCCCGCGAGCGGCATCTGGTTCCTCACGCGGCATGCGGACGTGCACGCGAGCTGGCGCGACAAGCGGCTCGGCTCCAGCTGGTCGCATCGCTGGACCGCCGAGGAGTTCCTCACCGACGGCGAACTCCCGCCGTGGTACGACGCGCGCTACGCCGACTTCGCGGCGTTCGAGCGCTGGGACCTGATCTCGCTCGAGCCTCCCGATCACACCAAGCTGCGCCGGCTGGTCGTCGAGGCGTTCACCCCGCGCACGATCGAGCGCCAGCGCCCGATCGCCCGGCGTCTCGTGGCGGAGTGCCTCGCCGCCGGACGAGAGCGCGGCACGCTGGACGTGGCGGCCGACCTCGCCGAGCCGCTCTCGCTCGCGATCATCTGCGACCTGATCGGCGTGCCGCCCGCCGATCGCGCGGCGATCCTCGCGCTGTCGCACGACGTGGTCGCCATGTACGAGCCGCAGCCGCCCGAGGCGAAGAAGGCGCGCGCGAACGCCGCCGCGCGCGAGTTCATGGACTACACGGCGGGCCTGATCGCGGCGCGCCGCCGATCGCCCGCGGACGACCTGCTGAGCGGACTGCTCGACGCCATGATCGACGGCGAGCGGCTGAGCGACGCCCAGGTGACGAGCACGGTGATGCTCCTGCTCATGGCGGGGCACGAGGCATCCGTGAACGCCGCGGGCAACGGCGTCGCCGCGTTCGCCGCGTACCCGGAGCAGTGGGACCTGCTGCGCTCCGACGCGGCGCTGCTCAAGCCCGCGATCGAGGAGACGCTGCGCTTCGATCCGCCGCTGCAGTTCTTCCAGCGCTGGGTGCTCGAGCACGACTTCGAAGTGGCGGGCACGGCGGTGCCGCGGGGAGCACGCGTGGGGCTGATGATCGGGTCGGCGAACCGCGACCCGCGCCGCTACGACGATCCCGACGCGTTCCGGATCGCGCGAGGTGAGGCTTCGCACCTGTCGTTCGGCGGCGGGATCCACTTCTGCCTCGGCGCGCCGCTCGCCCGGCTCGAGCTCGAGGTGCTGTTCGGTGCGCTCGCCGCCGCACTGCCGCGGCTTGAAGTGCTCCCGGGCGCGGTGCGCCGGCCCGGCTTCCAGTTCCGCGGCTGGTCGAGCCTGCCGATCGCGCCGACCGCCTGACGCCGGGGCCGGGCGGCGCCGCCGTCCGGCCCACGTGTCGAGTGCAGCGCAACACGCCGCGGACGCGGCCCGAAGAAGTGCGCGTTGTCACTCGTTTTTGCTGGGGCCGGCAGGTGGTCGCACGCTAAGCTCACTCGCCACGACCCTCGCACGTGCTTCCACCCTCGACCTCGATCGGATCGGCCCCCTGAGCGCGAAGACCCCGCAAGACCGTTCGCGTGGCACCCGCCGACGCGCCCAGCCGGGCGGCGCCGCGGTCCGGATCGTCGCGACCTGTATCGCCTGGTGGGCGGTCGCGCTCTGGCTGGTCAGCCGGATCCCCGCGGTCGAAGCCGCCGGGATCCGCGTCACCGTCCTGACCGTGCGCACCGCGCTTCAGCTGGCGGGACTGCACGTGCAGCAGATCGGGCGGCACCTCGCGGTGGGAGGGGCCGGCATCGAGATCGCGCCCGACTGCAGCCCGCACCTGCCCTACCTGCTGTTCGCCGGCGCGGTGCTCGCGAGCCCCGCCACGTGGCGCCAGCGCATCGCCGGACTCGCGCTCGGCGCGCTGGTGATCCACGTCTTCAACTCGGTGCGCATTCTCGCGCTCATCGGTGTGCTCGCGCTGCGGCCGGCGCTGTTCGAGTTCGCCCACGTCTACCTGTGGCAGATCGGCACCCTCGTGGTGGTGATCGCCGCGTTCGCCCTGTGGCTTCCATGGACCGCCCCGCGCTCGACCTCCGCCTGAAGTTCCTGCTCGCCTTCGCGGCCTGGGCCACGCTCACGTTCCTGCCGGCGTGGCTGGTTTCGCACGGTTGGCAGGGCGCGATCGCCGCCGTCGCCGGGCGAATCGTCGCTCCGCCCGGAAGCGAGATCGAGTTCGTGGACCTCGAACTCTTCTATCCGATGGACGTCGCCGCCTTCGTCGCGCTCTGCCTGGCCAGCGGCTGGGAGCCGTGGCCCCGGCGCCTGCGTGCACTCGCCCTGGGCGCTCCGCTCATGGTGGTCGCCGAACTCGTCGCGCTCGCCGCGGCGATGGGCGCGCTGATGGCGGCCGGCGCCGGCGGCGAATCCCAGCAGGCTTCCGCCATGCGCCTGGCCGACGGGCTGATCCGGGGCACGGGGCTCGCGATCGCGGCGGCGTTGTGGTTCCTGCTGCTCGGGCGCGGCGTACTCGAATTCGCTCGAACGGGCGCGCGGGTCGCGGCCGCGGGCTCGCCGGCCCGGAGGTCATGATGAACCTGCGTGGGTGCTTCTTCCGGGTCGCGATCGCGGCCGTGCTGCTCGCGCTCGTGTTCGCGGCGTGGACCGCGAGTCCCGCCGCCGCCCACGGCGTCGGCATGAGCCAGCTTCACGTCGTCGTGGACGGTGTCCGCCTCGAAGGGGACTGGACCCTGCACCTGCGCGATGCGCGACTGGCGCTCGGCCTCGACACCGAGCTCGCGGGCGACGCGGGATGGCAGGACCTGCGCCCGCACGAGGCCGAGCTGCGCGCGCTGCTGCTGCGCTCGTTCGCGATCCGGGCCGACGGAAAGCCATGCACGCTGGCTTTCACGTCCGCGCCGCTCGAGTGGAACGCGGAGGCGAGCACCGTTCTGCTGCACTTCGCCGGCAGCGCGCCCGTGGCGGCCGCGCGGCTCGGCATGGACTGCAACCTGCTCTTCGATCGTGACCCGACGCACCGCGCCTACTTTTCCGTCGAGGACTCGCGTTCGACGAACGTCGGCGCGTTCCGCGCGAACCTGCGGAGCATCGAGTTTCCCGTCCGGCAGTTTCGACCTCTCGAAGTCGTGGCCGAGTTCATCGCCGACGGCGCACAGCACATCTGGAGCGGCTTCGATCACATGCTGTTCCTGATCGCGCTGATCCTGCCCGCCACGCTGGTGCGCAGCGGCAGGACATGGACGCGCCGGGAAGGGCTGTGGCCGGCCACGCGCGAAGTGCTCAAGGTCGTCACGGCATTCACCGCCACGCACATGCTCACGCTCTGCCTGGCGTTCTTCGGCGTGCTGCGGTTGCGGGCGCAATGGGTCGAAGTGGCGATCGCCGTATCGGTGTTCGCGGCGGCCTGGAACAACCTCAAGCCCTTCCTGCCCGGGCGCGCGTGGGTCGTGGCGCTCGTCTTCGGCCTGGTGCACGGGCTCGGGTTCGCCGGCGCGCTCGGCAACCTGTCGCTGCCGAGAAACGCGCACGTACTCGCGCTCGCGGCGTTCAACGGCGGCGTCGAGCTGGGCCAGCTCGTGGTGGTCGGCGCCTCGCTGCCGCTGCTCTACGTGGCGTCGCGCAGGAGCTGGTACCCGCGACTCGTCATGGGGCTCGGCTCCCTGCTGATCGCGTGGATGGCGGTCCTGTGGGCGCTCGAGCGCGCGTTCAACCTGACGTTCTTCACCCGCGGCTGAGCTGCTCCGGCGCAAGGAAATGCCGGCGGAACACCCGGAATGCCGCTAGGCCAGCGTCGCCTCGTCCTGGCGCTTGAGCAGGCCGCTCGCGAGCAGGAGCAGGGCGCCGACGAGCACGACCAGGCCCCACGTCTGCACCATGGGCACCGCGTTGGCGAGGTTGATGGAGCCCGTCTGGCCGGCGAAGTTCTTCGGCGAATTGACTCCCGTCGTGCCGCCGAAGAGCAGCGAGTGCACGCCGTCGGTCGGGAGCGCGCCGTGATTCCACACGTGCACGCCACCGGCGTAGTTGAGCGTGCCGCCGCCCGTGCTGATGAAGTTCGCAGGCAGGATGTAGTCCGGCGTGACGGCGCCCGGGAGCGCCGCGAAGTTCGCGGTGGCGATCAGGATCGACGTGTTCGCCGTGGCGCTCGTGCTCAGCGGGGTCACGAAGTTGAACGTGCCGGTGTTCGACGTGATGCCGAAGCCGCCGATCGCCTGCTCGTTCGCGTCCGCCGTGTGCATCTCGATGAACTGGACTCCGCCGCTGGCGTTCGAGAACGCCTCGGTGAACCGCCACAGGTGGTGGCCGGCGTGAGCCTGGCTGGCGAGCAGCAGGCCGAGAACGATGGCGGGAACTCCTACACGGGTGCGCATGGAAGCCTCCTGAGGATGGACGGAGAGTTCTCGTGGAACGATTCGACCGCCGCTGGCCGTGCGGATCGGGTCAGTCCGTGAGGTCTGGCGCCGCTGCTGCCTGCCCGCGGGGACGCTGGAACGACTGCGAATTGCTGCCCAACACATTGCATGTTCTAACAAAGATTAAGGAGCTTGCAAGCCCTTTGCAATGGAGAACCCGTGCGGGGCGCGTCGTGGCGGGGCCGTCCGGACCGCGGTGAATAGCGACAGAAAACAACCGCGGTGGGCGCGCGGGCGGCTTCGGCCGGGCCGCTTCGGCGGTGAGGAGGGGCGCGACCCGGGGAGGCGTTCCTACCGCTTCACGAACAGGCTGTACGTCGCGAACAGGTCGCTCTCCAGCTTCATGCCGTTCGCGCCCGCGTCCCAGCCGAGCGCGTGTCCCATGGCGCGGGCGGCCGGGCCGTCATCGCGGTCGAACTCGAGCACGCGGAATCCCGCGGCCTCCCACATCTCGCGCGGGAACGGGCAGCGGCCGTCGGCCCAAGGAATGTAGGGCTTGCCCGGCGGCGCCGGAGCGGGGCACAGGTTGTAGATCATCACCATGCCGCCGCGTCGCACGTCGCGCGCGAGCGCCGCGACGAACGCGCTGTCGCTGACTCCGAGGTGCACGAGCATGCGCGGGTCCACCTTCTCGGCCGGGTGCAGGTAGCCGTTCTTGAGCGTGTTCTTGCTCAAGAACAGGTCGAGTCCGCCGCCGACCTCTCGCACCATGCGGTCCTCGGCGGGCCACTGACCCGTGGCGAGCTGCACCGTGCCGGTCCCCACCGCGCCGCGATCGCCGGGTTCGGCGTAGAGCGCCGGCAGCAGCGGGTCCACGTCGATGCCCACCGTGCGCGCACCGCTCTCGGCCAGCAGCCGCAGCTGGCCCAGCGCGCCGCAACCGAAGTCCGCGATGCGCCGGCCCTTCACGCCGCGCAGGCCGTGCTCGCCCATCAGTTCGAGCGCGCGCACGTACGCGAGCGGCGAGCCGTAGCGCGTGTCGTAGTAGAAGCGCTCGTCGAGTTCGCGCGGCACGAGCCGGGCGCGCGTGCTGTCGGGCAGCGCGGCGGCTTCGCGCGCGCTCCACGCGCGCGTGCGCGCCGAGTCGCGCCAGACCGTGCGCGGCGTGACGTGCGGCAGCTTCGGTACCTGCGCGAGGAAGTCGCGCGCGACGCCCGTGCGCACGAGTGGCTGCAGCGCGCGCGCCTGCTCGGCGAGAGTGGCGAGATGGGACGGCGCTTGGTCGGCGCGGGCGACGGGTGGCGCGACGAGCAGGAGTACGGCGCAGGCGGCGGAGACCACGCGGAGTGTCGTCATGCGGCCGAGCCTGCCGCTCGCACGACGTCGGTGCGAGCGGCGCGCGACGGGCGCGGAAGAATGCGCGGCGGGAGCGGGCGGGACGGCTCCCGGTGCCGGAGCGCCGCGTCCGTCCGCGGTGCCGAAGCGTTCGCACTTCGATTGGCCGCGCCCGGTCGCGAGTGCTGGCGGCCGGGCTGTTCGGCGCGGACCATGCCGGGCCACGCACCGTCGTCCTCCACCGGAGCCGCTCGCCATGCACGCATCGAACTCTTCGCTCGCGCTCGTGATCGCGGTCTCCACCGCAATCTTCATCTCACTCTTCGTGCCGGCGACGGCACGTGCTGCGAGCAAGAAGCTCGCGGGCACGATCGTGGTGGTGAACCAGAAGTCCGACAGCATCACGCTCGTGGACGTCGCGACGCGCGAGGCCTACCGCCACGTGAAGGTCGTCGCGGCACCGCACGAGGCCGCCGTGTCCCCGGACGGGCGCACGGTGGTGGTCACGAACTACGCCCGGCCCGGCGAGCCGCAGCGCTGGCTCAGCGTCGTCGCGCTGCCGTCGGGTGAAACGCTGCGCACCATCGATCTCGCGCCCTGGCGCAAGCCTCACGACGTGCGCTGGGTGGATGCCGAGCGCGTCGTCTGCACCGCCGAGGCCGACAGCGCGCTGCTCGTGGTGCACGTCGGCAGCGGCAAGGTCGAACGGGTGATCCACACCGGCAACGCGCTCTCGCACATGCTCGCGTTGTCCACCGATCGCCGCAGGATCTACTGCTCGAACATGACCGCCGGCAGCGTGAGCGCGTTCGACTTCGCCACGGGCGAGAAGCTCGCCGACATCCCGACCGGAAAGGAATGCGAGGGCGTCGGTGTGTCTCCCGACGGCCGCTGGGTCGTGGCCGGCAATCGCGCCGAGGACACCATCTCGATCCTCGACGCCGAATCCCTGAAGGTCGTCGCCCGGGTCGCGTCGCCCGGCTTCCCGTACCGCGTGCAGTTCACGCCCGACGGGCGGCACGCGCTCGTTCCGCACGCGCAGTCCGGCGCGCTCGTGATGCTCGACGTGGCGAAGCGCACGGTCTCGCGGGTCATCGCGCTGCGCGGCACGCACGTCCCGGACCCGTCGACCGCCGGCGTGTTCCCGCACCCGGACGGCCGTCACGCGTTCGTCACCGTGCGCAACGACGACTCGGTGCTCGTGCTCGACCTCGCGACGGGCGAGACGCTCGCTCGCGTGGCGGCGCAGTCGAGCCCCGACGGCGTGGCCTGGTCGCCGATCGGCCGCTGACGCCCGCGCGGCCGTCGGCGCGCAGGCTCAGCCCGCGCGTGCCGCGTTCGCGCGCACCTTCGCGACGATCGCGTCGAACGCCGGGCCGTGCAGCGGCGCGAGGGCCGAGTCCTGCGTGAGGTCGTCGGGCGCGTCGAAGCCCGACTCCGCCAACCGGCGCAGGCTCGCGAGGCCGGCGTCGCGATCGCCGCGCGCCGCGTGCAGCGTCGCGATGCGATACAGGCAGAGCTGCACCCGGTACGCCCCGATCTCGGTGCCTGCGCGCCCCTGTTCGTCGGCGAAGGCCTCCAGTTCGCGGATCGATTCCGCGGCGCGACCCGTCGCCACGAGCGCTTCGCTGCGATTGAGGATCGAGGCGCCCAACGAACGCGACGTGTTGCCCGGCCGGCGCATCGCGCGCTCGGCGTCGCGGTAGACCGCGATGGCCTCGTCCCAGCGCCGTTCGCCCTTGAGCGCGTCACCCAGCGCGACGCGCGCCTGCAGCGCGAGATCGCTCTCGACGCCGATGGTCTCGCGGCCGTCCGCGAGGATCCGGCGCAGTTCGCCTTCGGCTTCGCCGAAGCGTTCCATGTACAGGAGCAGCCGCGCGCGATTGAGCCGCACGTTCAGGAGTTCGTAGTCGCCGGGGCCGCGAAGCGTCGAGGCGATCGCGAGGGACTCGAGGAACAGCGAATCGCTCTCGGCTCGTGTGGCCTCGTCGTCGCGCAGCACGAGTGCGAGGCCGTTGAGGGCATAGCCGAGCATTTCGCGGGTGACGCCCGGCGCGCGCCGCATGCGGCCGAGCACGTCGCGCAGCGTGCTCTCGGCTTCGGCGCCCCGTCGCTGCGTGCGGTACGTGTCACCCAGCTGCATCTTCGCTTCCAGCACGAGCGGATCGTCGGCGTCGCGGGCGCCGTGCCCGGCGATCACGGCGTTGCAGAGCGATTCGGCCTCGGCAAACGCCGATGCCCCGCCGGAACGCTTGAGCGCCATGATGAGTTCCATCGTCGGGTTCCAGTCTCGTGCCGCACCGGGCCGGCGCGCGTGTGCCTCGAGCGCCACCGCACGCCGCAGCGCCGCGACGGCGGGATCGAACAGCTGGAGGCCTCGCATGTACGAAGTGCCGAGCGTGGTCTCGAGCCGCGCCGCCAGCGCGGGATCGCCGCCGAGCGACGTGTCGATCGTCGCGCGCGCGGGCGTGAAGATCTGGCGGTCGATGAGGCCTGCGGACACGTCGACGAAGTTCACCGCGCCGAGCGAGCCCGCCTCGGCGACGCGGTGCTCGAGGTCGGCCTGGAGATCCCTGCCGAGCCGCCGGGGATCGATGCCTTCGAGCATGCTCGCGAGGAAGCGCGACACGCGGTCGGAGCTCGCCGCCTGCTCGCGCGCGAGCGCCTCGGCCCGCCGCGCGCGCACGAGTCCCACGGTGGTGCCGATCACGCCCGCGACCAGCGCCAGCGTGAGCGCCGCGCCGGCGAGCACGGCGCCGCGATGGCGGCGTACGAACTTGCTCACTCGATACGCCGTGCTCGGCGGCGTCGCGAGCACGGGCTCGTCGGCGAGGTAGCGGCCGACGTCGCGCGCCAGCTCGTTCGGCGAATCGTAGCGTCGCGTGCGGTCCTTCTCGAGCGCCTTGAGCGTGATCCAGTCGAGATCGCCCTCGAGCTGCCGGCGCAGCGCCAGCGGTTCCACGCCGCGCGCGCGCGCCGAGGCGGCGGCGCCCTCACCCAACGACGTCAGTCGCAGCGACGGCCGCTTCGGCTCTTCCTCCTGCAGGATCCGGCGCACGCCTTCGAAGCCCGCGCTGCGCAGCGTCTGGGCGTCGAACGGCAGCGCGCCGACGAGCAGCTCGTAGAGGATCACGCCCAGGGAGTACACGTCGGTGCGCGTGTCCACGTCCTCGATCGTCGGGTCGGCCTGCTCTGGGCTCATGTACTCCGGGGTGCCGATGCGTGCACCGTACTCGGTGTGCAGGGTCCGGTCGGTCAGCTTCTGCGCCATCGCCTTGGCGAGACCGAAGTCGATGATCTTGGGAACCGCCCGGCCGTCGTGCTCGGTGACGAGGATGTTCGACGGCTTGAGATCGCGATGGACGATCGCCTTCTGGTGCGCGTGCTGCACGCCTTCGCAGACGCGCTGGAACAGCTCGAGCCGCGCGCGCGGTGCCAGCTGGTGCTGGTCGCAGTACGTGGTGATCGGAAGCCCGCGCACGTACTCCATGACGAAGTAGGGCGCACCGCGCGACGTGGTGCCGGCCTCGAACACGCGCGCGACCGCCGGATGATCCATGAGCGCCAGCGCCTGCCGTTCGGCTTCGAAGCGCGCGATCACGTGCTTGGAATCCATGCCGAGCTTGATGAACTTGATCGCCACGTGGCGGCGCACCGGGTGCTGCTGCTGGGCGAGCCAGACCTCGCCCATGCCGCCTTCACCGATCGGCTGCAGCAGCCGGTAGGGACCGATCGAACCGGGATCGTGAACAGAGCGCGGCTCGACCGCCTCCGTGGAACGGTCCTCGGGGCGATCGGGCGGCTGCGTCGGGTCGTCGGGTCGCATGGGTGCACCTCCGTCGCCCGCCGGACGGCGGGCGCGGCAGGCTAGCGATCTCGACTCGACGCGGTCAACGAGGAACCGTCAAGCGCACCGTGCGCGCCCGTCTCGTCACCGCACCACCACCACGCGGTGCACGCCGTGGTCGCGCCCGGTGTCGAGCCGCAGGAAGTAGACGCCGTTCGGCAGCGGCCGGCCGTCCTCGTCGTCGGCGTTCCACGTGCGCTCGTGGCGCCCGGGTTGCAGCACGCCGTAGTCCACTCGCCGTGCGACGCGGCCCGAAACGTCGAACACCGAGAGCGCCGCGTGCGACGCGCGAGGCAGTTCGAACGCCACTCGGGCGTCGGCCCGTACCGGGTTCGGCCATGCGGGCAGGAAGCGGAACGCGAGCGGCGTGGCGGTGTCGTCCACACCGAGCGCGCCCGGCGAGCCGCCGATCCAGAACCCGCCGCGGAGCGTGAAGGCGCCGGAGGCGAGCGTTCCGGCGTCGTGCTGGCCGATCGTGGCGCCGAGCGTCCAGCCGCCGCCGCTCGCGGACGCGGTGCCGCCGCAGTCGAGCGTGCGCCAGATGATCTCGTCGTACGCGTGCGCCGGTGCGGCCGCCACCAGTACGGCGCAGGCCGCGAGCAGCGCGATCGAAGTCGCGCGGAGGGCGTTCATCGCGTCCCCACGGCGATGAAGTAGAAGTCGGCGTCGGCGGCGGTGCCGGAGCCGTTCACGACGCGCACGGTGGCCGAGATGTGCGTGGGCGTGTTGATCATGGCGAAGCGCGCCACGGAACCGTTCGACTCGGCCGAGGCCGTGATGACGGGCCATGCGCCGGACGGAAACGCGGTGGTGTAGGTGATCACGTACACGCCGACCGCCGAACGCGCCACGGTGAAGCCCGTGCCGAACGAAATGCCGCCCGCCGCCGAGACCTTGCCGCGGATGATGCGCAGGTTCTCCGTGCCGGCGGGAGCGAAGTACTCGCCGGCCGCGCCCAGCCGCACGTCGCCGCGCACCTCGAGCCGCGCCGCCGGCGCCGCCGTGCCGATGCCGACGTTGCCGGTGGACGTCACGCGCATGCGTTCGCCCGAGCTCCAGAACTGCAGGTCGCCACTGGGGCGCGCGTTCGCCATCGTCATGACCGGGCTGCCCGGCGTGCCGTAGCCGATCCAGCCGGTCTCGGACGTGGGATTCCAGAACGCGACGTAACCCGCCTGCTGCGACGCGATCGCCTTGTCCTCGAGGATCAGCGCGGGGCCGGTGGCCTTCACGTGCAGCGGGTACGCGGGCGTCGTCGTGCCGATGCCGACCTTGCCCTGCGAGTAGCTCAGGTTGGTGCCGGTCAGCTGCCACGGCCCGAGCGCGTACGGCGCGCCGGTGATCGGCTGTCTTGGCCCCAGCACCGTGGTCGAGGCGCACGTCGAGTCGGCGCACACTTCCACCTGCAGCCAGCGCGCGTCGCCACCGAACGCCTGCGCGCCGAACTCGTCGCCGCTGTTCAGTACGACCGAGAACACGCCGCCGCCGACGGCCACGTTCGCGAGCGACTGCGTGGTACCGATCTGCGTGCCGCCACTGGGCGGCGTGCCGGCGCCGGCGTCGTCCCACAGGCTGAACCGCAGCGAGACGTTGCCCGTCACGGGGACGCCGGCCTGTTGCAGTTGGCCCTGGTAGGTGAAGCCGCGGCCCAGCGCGGCCGCGGCGCCGTCGTCGGGGCGCAGTGCGAGGAGTGCGGCGAGGAACAGGAACAGCAGACCGTGCTTCGGCATGACGACCTCCCGGAGTGGTGCGGTGGTGGGCGAGTGCGTGCGCGCGCCGTTCATCGGGCGCCGATCACGGTGAAGCTGAACGCGGCGTCGGCGGCCGCGCCGGTGAGCGTGACGATGCGCAGCGCGACCACGCTGGTGCCGGGCAGCGACGACAGCATCGCGAGGTACGCGCCCGAGTTCGCCACCGGCGTGATCGAGACGGCGGGATGACTCGTGCCGCCGAACGGCGTGGTGAACACGAGGTTGTAGATCCCGGTCGCCGGGTGCGTGACCGTGAAGCCCGAGCCCGCGGAGATCGAGCCCGCCGCGAGCACCTCGCCGCGCACGATGCGCAGGTTCTCGCTGCTGCTCGTCGCGAAGAACTCGCCGAACGTGCCCAGGCGAACGTCGCCGCGCACTTCGAGCGCGGACGCGGGCGAGTAGGTGCCGATCCCGACGCGCCCGTTCGTCTGCGCCGACATCACGAAGCCGCCGGCGTAGATGTTCACGTTGTTCGCCTGCGAGCCGAGGTACGTGTCGTCGTCGCTCGCGCTGGCGTCGCCCACGTAGCCGCTCAGCACGCCGCCGGGTTTCCCGAAACCGACGTAGGCGATGTTCGCGGTGCCGGCCGACGCGCCCTCGACGCGCGCGAGTTCGCCCGTGCCCTTCACGTGCAGCGGCAGGGCCGGGGTCCGGGTGCCGATCCCGACGTTGCCCTGCGAGTAGTTCACGTTCGCACCCACCAGCTGCCACGGACCCAGCGCGTACGGAGCGCCGGTCAGCAGCTGGCGTGGCCCGAGCACCGTGGCCGCCGCGCACGTGGAGTCGGCGCACACCGCGACCTGCAGCCACCGCGCCTGGCCATTGAAGGCGTCGTTGCTGAACTGGTCGCCCGCGTTGAGCACCACCGAGAACACACCGCCGGTGACCGCCACGTTCGCGATTCGCTGCGTGTCGCCGACCTGCGTGCCGCCGCCGGGGGGCGTGCCCGTTCCGGCCGCGTCCCACAGGCTGAAGCTCAACGACACCGTACCGTTCACGGGTACGCCGCCCTGTTGCAGCTGGCCCTGGTAGGTGAAGCCGTGGCCGAGCGGAGCGGCCGCGGCGGCTCCGGGCGAAGCCGCGAGCAGCAGCGCCAGCAGCGACAGGAGATGGGCGTGTTTCGGCATGAGAGGTCTCCGGTGGGGTCCATGTCGGGGCTCGACGGCGGGGGAATCCCGGCCCGTATCGCTCCGTGCGCCGAATCGGCCCGCGAGGTGACACGCCGGCGGCGGGAATCGTCGTGCGGTCCGCGTGTCACCCCCGCGACGGTTCCGGCGCACGTACTCCGGCGTGGTGGCGCCCCGGCGCGAACCCCTAGAATCCGCCGCGGTCGAGCACTCATGTGGGGAGGGTCATGGCCGACGATCGCTGGTCCCGTCTGCGCGAACTGTTCGAGCGTGTCCGAGCGCTGTCACCCGAGGCGCGCGCGGCGGTGCTCGAGCGCGAGGTGGGAAACGACGCCGCGCTGCAGCACGAACTCGCGGCGCTGCTCAAGGCGCACGACGAGTCGGCGGGCTTCCTCGCCGAGCGCCCGGTGCCGGGCATCGGCACCACGGTCGGGCCGTACACGCTCATCGAGCCGATCGGCGAAGGCGGTTTCGCCGTGGTGTACCTCGCCGAGCAGGTGGTGCCACTGCGGCGGCGCGTCGCGCTCAAGTTGATCAAGCCGGGCATGGACTCGCGGCAGGTGATCGCCCGCTTCGAAGCCGAGCGCCAGGCGCTCGCGCTCATGGACCACCCGGGCATCGCGCAGGTGTTCGACGCCGGCGAGACCGAGGCGGGCCGGCCCTTCTTCGCCATGGAGCACGTGGCGGGGGCGCCGATCACCGCGTTCGCCGACGCCGAGCAGCTCACGCTGCGCGAGCGGCTGCAGCTGTTCCTGCAGGTGTGCGACGCCATCCAGCACGCCCACCAGAAGGGTGTCATCCATCGCGACATCAAGCCGTCGAACGTGCTCGTGGCGCGGCGGGACGGCGTTCCCGCCCCCAAGGTGATCGACTTCGGCATCGCCAAGGCCACGGGCGAAGCTTCGCTCGGCGGGCCCGCGATGACGCGCGAAGGTATGATCGTCGGCACGGCCGGCTACATGAGTCCCGAGCAGCTCGGCGCGATCCGCGCGCCCGTGGACACGCGTTCCGATCTCTACTCGCTCGGCGTGCTGCTGTACGAGCTGCTCGCCGGCGACCTGCCGTACGACCGCGAACGGCTCCGCAGCGCGTCGTGGCCCGAGGCCATGCAGATCGTGCTCGCCGATCCGCCGACGCCGGCCGAGCGTGCGGCCCGCGGCGGCACGGCCGAGACCGCGGGACGGCGTTCGACCCACGCGCGTGCGCTCGTGCGCGCGCTGCGCGGCGAGCTCGAGTGGATCACGTTGCGCGCGCTGGAACGCGAGCCCGACCGGCGCTACGCGTCGGTCGCCGAACTCGCCGCGGACATCCGCCGCCACCTCGCCGACGAGCCGGTGTCGGCGGCGGCGCCCGGCGCGCTCTACCGGCTGCGCAAGTTCGCGCGCCGGCATCGCGTGGGCGTGGCCGCCGCGGGCGTGGTGCTGCTCGTGCTGGTCGCGGGCGGCGTCGCGGCGGGCATCGGCTTCGGGCGCGCGGTCCGCGCCGAACGTGCGGCGCGGCGCGAGGCGGAATCCGCGAAGCAGGTGTCGGAGTTCCTCGTGGGCCTGTTCCACGCGTCGAGTCCCGGCGAACAGGGCGACTCGCTCACCGCGCACGGCCTGCTCGATCGCGGTCTCGCGCGTCTCGAGAGCGCACCGCCGTCCGATCCGCTCGTGCGTGCGCGCGTGCTCGGCGCGATCAGCGACTCGTACCTGAACCTCGACGAGTTCGAGGCCGGGTTGCGCGCGGCGCGTACGGCGCTCGCCGCCGCGCGGTCGGCCCGGCCCCGCGACGACGTCGAGGTGGCGCGCTACCTCGACAAGCTCGCGAACGGCTTCAGCATGGCGGGCGCCACCGACAGCATCCCGCCGCTCGTGGACCAGGCCATCGCGCTGTTGTCCGCGCGCCCCGGCGCCGATCCCTCACTGCTCGCGTCGTGCTGGTACCGCAAGTCGCGGCTGCGCATGAACGCCGGCGCGACGGACGAAGCCGACTCGCTCATTGCAGTCGCGATCGCGGTCGCGAACACGGCGCCGAAGCCGGACCCGGCACTGCTCACGCGCATCCATTCCACGCGCGCCACGCTGGCGTCGTGGCGGTCGCGCTTCGACCTGGCGCTGACGGAAGACCGGCTCGCGCTCGGGTACGCGCTCGAGGCCGCCGAACCCATGCGTGCGGCCGGGCTGCACTCGGGGCTGGCTTCGGTGTTCCTCTCGCTGGGCAAGCCGGACTCGGCACTGGTGCACGCGCAGCTCGGCGTGGACATGTCGCGAAAGCTGTACGCGCCCGAGCACCGTTCGCTCGCGGTCGCGTTGGGCCGGCTCGCCGAGGTGCAGGTGGCGCGAGGCCGGCATGCCGAGGCCGTGGATGCCGAGGAAGCCGCGGTACGCATCCTGCGGACGAGCGGCAAGCCGGGTGAGCAGCTGGCGTTCGAGCTGGCCGTGCTCGGCGACATCTACCGCACGGCCGGCCAGCTCGAGCGTGCGCTGCGCACCACGCGCGAAGCGCTGGGGCTGTACCGCGCGGTCTACGGCATCGGGCACTACCGCGTGGGCGAGACGATGGGGAACCTGGCGAGCTACGAAATGGAAGCCGGGCACCTGGCCGCCGCCGACACGCTGTTCCGCGGCTGCATCGCCGTACTCGAGGCGAATCACGACGAGAGCATCGCGCTGCCCGCGTTCCGGTTGTATCGCGGCAACCTGTGCCTCGACCGCGAACAGCTGGTGGAAGCCGACACACTCTTCTCCCGGGCGTGGGCCGGCCTCGACTCGACCAACGCCGCGACGCGCGGGTATTGCGGTGACGTCCTGCTCGCACGCGCCCGCGTGCACGTGCGGCAGGGGCGCGCCGACGAGGCCGAATCGCTCGCCGCCGCCGGCATGCGGCTGCGGCGTGGCGAGCTGGCGGCGACCGACCCGCAGCTGCTCGATCCGTGGCTCTGCCTCGCCGAAGTGCAGTGGCTCGGCGGGCGCGAGGCCGACGCCATGCGTTCGCTCGCGCTCGCGAAGCGCTGTGGCGCGAAGGCCGACGACGTCGCGCGCTACCCGCGGCTGGCGGTCACCCGGTCGCGGCCCGGCTACCCGTTCGTCAGTTCGCCGTAGAGCCACGCGCGCGCGAACGCCCAGTCGCGCAGCACCGTGCGGGGGGACGCGCCGAGCAGCTCGGCGACTTCTTCCACGCCGAGGCCCGCGTAGAAGCGCAGCCGCACGATCTCGGCGACGCGCTCGTCCTGCCGGGCGAGCTTCGCGATCGCGTCGTCGAGCGCGAGCACGGTTTCGGGATCGTCGTCGGCGGCGAGCGCCGCGACCTCGGCCACGTCGAGCGGCACCTTCTGCGCCGCGCGACCGTCGGCATCGCCGCCGCGCTTGCGCCGGCCCCGGGCCCGGGCGCGGTCCACGAGGATGCGGCGCATCGCCTCGGCCGCCGCCGCGAAGAACTGCGCGCGACTCTCCCAGGGCGCCGTGTTCGCCGGGCGCAGGCGCATGTACGCCTCGTGCACCAGCTCGGTGGACTGCAGCGTGATCCCGGCGCGTTCACCGCGCAGGCGGGCGTGCGCGATCGTGCGCAGCTCGTCGTAGACCTGCTGGAAGAACGCGTCGGAATCCGCGCGCGGCCGGGAGTCCGGTGCCTGCCCGTCGCCGGGCGGCCCGGGAATCGTTGGGTCCGAGGGAGTCACGCGGCGAAGCTAGCGAAGCGGCTGGGCAGGCACAATCGGCGCTTCGGGCCCCGCGGGACCGGCCGGCGTGTTCGCCGGTCCCGCACGCTCGGCCCATGGAGAAGAACAAACGCCGACCCGGCTGTGATGCGCCGTCGGTTCGAGTCTCCTTGTTACCGACCGCCGTGCCGCCTCGTCCGGGGCAACGGCAGGCTCGACTCGTCCCCACCGGAGGACCACGTGACTCGCTCTCGCCGAATCCGCCTGCCGATCATGACCGCGCTCCTGGCGTGCGTGGTCCCGATCGCTGCTCCGACCCGGGCCGCACTCCTCGCCCAGTGGACCTTCGACGGCTGCTCCGCACAGGACGTCGCCCACGGGCATGACCTGGCCCTGGGCGGTGGCCCGACGTGCACCGCGGGTGTGCTCGGAACGGCCTGGGCGCTCGATGGGGGAAACCAGTACCTCGAAGGGAGCGGAACCGACTTCGGCCCGGGCCTTCGCGCGTGGACCGTGTCGGCGTGGGTGCGCTCGGCGGGCGACACGCTCAAGCCCGGGGTGATCGCGTCCTGGTACCGCTGCGGAGCGAATCCGCTCTGCAACAGCACCGACGGTGCGCTTTGGGCGCTGTGGGATCGGCAGGGACACGCGGCGTTCAACGTTCGGGACGACTCGATCCACGACTTCGAGCTCACGGACTCGAGCGTCGCACTCGCCGATGGGCGCTGGCACTTCGTCGTGGGAACGCTCAGCGCCGCGCACGACACGCTTCGGCTCTACGTGGACGGCGTCCAGCGCAAGGTGCGTGACGTGGACTACACGACGATCAGCGGCTCCCCGCCGCTCGAGATCGGCCGTTGGTACCGTACGGGCTGGGGCACGCCCGATTACTACTACAAGGGCACGATCGACGAAGTTCGTGTCTACGACGAGGAGTTGGGCCCGGCGAGCATCGTGGCGCTGTACGCGGCGGGGACCGCGAGCGCATCCACCGGGCCTGCCGAGGGACTGGCGCTGGCCCGGATCGCGCCCAATCCCACGCGCGCCTCCGGCTTCCGCGTGGAGTTCACGTCCTCCGGAACCGGCTCCGTCCGCATCCTGCTGCTGGACGTGAGCGGGCGCCGAGTGCGCGAACAGGTGCTCGCCGCCGTCCCGCCCGGCCGGCATGAAGTCCGGCTGGGCGACGCCGCGCTCGCGCCGGGCCTCTACCTGGTGCGCGTCACGCAGGGCGCGGCCTCGGTCAGCAGGCGCGTGAGCGTCATGCGCTGAGCGCCGGTTCCGCACGCACGAGGCACACGACGGGCGCGAAGCCGCGAGCTTCGCGCCCGTCGGCGTTCGCGCCGGCAAGCTCCGCGCGGCGAACGCATGTGCGCACGCGCGTCGCTGCCGTCGAGGGCGCCGCCACTTGCGCCCGACGACGCGATGCGCCCGCGAAAACCGGCGCGACGAGATGACACGTCAAGCTCATCGCCTTCATGCCGAGCCTATCGAGTGATGCAGGAGCGGCCGTGAGCCGACTCCTCGTGAGCATCGCAGCGCGTTCGCGCCTCGCGCGCTGCGGGAAACGGTGATGGCCACCGGGGGGACCGGCGCCATCGAGTCTTCTCATCGGAAGAGAGAGTTCGTCATGCGAGCGTTCGGCAGTCGGCGAGATACCCTCGCGTCTCGCCTCATGGTTCCCGTCGTGATTCTCGGAACACTGATCACCGTGCTCGGCGCCGTGTACCTCGTCACCCAGTCGCGCCGCACGATCGAGAAGCAGGCGCTGCAGTCGGCCGAGTCCATCGCGTACCAGATCGGGCAGGACCGCACCCAGTACCTCACCCACATCAACGAAGACGATCTCGACCAGGACCTGCTGCACTCGATCGGCATGAGCGTGGACGGCGAAGGCCTGTACCGCGTCAACCTGATCGGGATCTGGCCCGTGGATTCGGCGCACAGCCCGCGCGACGCGTTCGAGGTCGAGGCCGTGGGCAGGATCCTCAAGGACCCGAAGGCCGTGGCCACGCGCATCCACAAGGTGCAGGGCCAGCCCACGCTCACGTACATGCGCGCCGAGAACTCGACGCTGCAGGCGTGCGTGGATTGCCACGAGATGGAGGGCCCGGCGAAGTCCGCGACGTTCGGCGAGCCGCGGTTCGCGCTGCACGAGCCCATCGGCGCGCTCGTGGTCGAGGTGCCGCTCGGCGCCGCGCTCGCGTCGGCGGGCACCAGCTCCATGAAGGCGGTCGCGGTGCTCGTGCTCATCATGGGCGGCGCCATCTTCGGACTGCTGCGGATTCTCTCGGGCACCGTCGAGCGTCCCGTCGCGGGGCTGCTCGAGGCGGTCGCGCCGCTCGCCGACGGCGACTTCTCGCGGCCGGTGAAGGTCGAGGCCGTGGGCGAGGTCGCCCGCATCGCGACGGCGATCGAGACCGTGCGCTCGCGCGTCGCGGGCGTGCTGCAGGAGCTGTCGGGCACGGTCGCGACGGTGCAGGACGCGGCCGGCGGGCTCGCGGGCCGCGCGGCCACGCTGGCCGAAGGCAGCCAGCACCAGGCGGCGTCGCTCGAAGAGACCACGGCGTCGCTGCGGGCGATGACCGAGACCGTGCGCAGCAACGCCGAGCACGCGCAGGAAGCCAAGCGCATCGTGGCGCAGACCCGCGACCAGGCCGAGGCCGGCGGGCAGGCGGTGCAGGCGGCGGTGCAGGCCATGTCGGGCATCGCCCAGGCGTCACGCCGCATCACCGACATCAGCACGACGATCGACGAGATCGCGTTCCAGACCAACCTGCTCGCGCTCAACGCCGCGGTCGAGGCCGCGCGCGCCGGCGACCAGGGCCGCAGCTTCATGGTGGTCGCGAACGAAGTGCGCGCGCTGGCGCTGCGCTCGGGCGAAGCGTCCAAGGAAATCAAGAGCGTGATCACCGACACCGTGACGCGCGTGGACGAGGGCAACAAGCTCGTCGGCCGCGCGGGCGTCACGCTGACGGGCATCGTCGGCGAAGTGAAGCAGGTCGCCGATCTCGTGGTCGGCATCGCCGGCGCGTCGACCGAACAGGCCGACGGCATCGAGCAGGTGAGCCGCGCCGTACAGCAGATGGACGCGGTCACGCAGGAGACGGCGTCGCACACCGAAGAAGTGGATCGCACGGCCCGCTCGCTCGCCGGGCAGGCCGACGAACTCCGCAGCCAGATCGGGCGCTTCAAGCTGGACGACACGCTCGTGGCGCACTCGAACTGAATGCGCCGCACGGCCGCGATGCTTCACGGGGACGGGATGGGGAACACCCTCGGAAGTCGGGTGGCCGGCGTGCCTCGCACGCCGCGTCACCGCACCTGAAAAGGACGTACGAAATGAAGACGATCATCGGCGCGGCGCTCGGGACGTTCGCGTTCGCGTTCCTGTTGGGCGGGTCCGCTTCGGCGACGACCGCGATGGGCAAGCAGTACGCCGCGCACTACGAAGTCGAGAAGCCGAAGTGCACCGTGTGCCACGTGGACAAGAAGACGCTGAACGAATACGGCGAAGCGCTGCAGAAGGCGCTGAACGGCGAGAAGGTGCTCACGCCGGCCATGTTCAAGGCGTGCGAGGCCAAGCGGCCGAAGTCGTAGGGCGGTTCTCGCTCGGACCCATGCGGGCCCGCGGGTGGTTCACGCCCGCGGGCCCGTGCGAATTGCGGTGATTCGCTCCTGTGCACGAGCCGCTCGCGGAGTTTTCGTGTTGCGGACACGGGGTGCGTGCGGGGTAGGATTTCGTCGCGGTTTCCGGGCCCGCTCTGGGGGCTCGACGGGCCCGCGCAGCGTGCACCCCCCATCCTCGGAGACGCACCATGACCACACCCTGCTCCCGCCCGGCACTCGCGACGGCGCTGCTCGCCCTCGCCCTCGGGCTGCCCTCGATCGCCCGCGCGGATTGGCCGCACGACGCCAACGGTTCCGGAGTACCCATCGTGAGTGCCGCGGGCGACCAGGCGGATTTCCGCGCCGTGTCGGACGGCGATGGCGGCGTTCTGTACGTCTGGAGCGATCCGCGCGGCGCCGCGAACGACATCTACGCCCAGCGCATCAGCTCCGCGGGTGCGGCGCTGTGGACCGCGAACGGCGTGCTCGTGTGCGGTGCCACCAACTCGCAGTTGCAGCCGACGGCCGCGCCCGACGGCTTCGGGGGGCTCGTGATCGCATGGTCCGACTCGCGTTCGGGGGCCGCCGACATCTACGCTCAGCGACTGAACGCCTCGGGCGTACCCCAGTGGACCGCGAACGGCGTGCTGGTCTGCAATGCGACCGGCGTGCAGGCAACCCCCTCGCTCGTCTCCGATGGGGCCGGTGGCGCGATCCTCACCTGGGCCGATGCTCGTTCGGGTGGGTATGACCTGTATGCCCAGCGCCTGAACGCCAATGGAGTGGCGCAGTGGGCCGCGAATGGTGTCGTGGTGTGCAACGCCGCGACCGACCAGTTCTCACCCCAGATGGTTCCCGACGGCAGCGGCGGCGCCTACGTGGCGTGGGACGACGCCCGCGGCGGCGCGGGTAGTGACGTCTTCGCGCAGCGCATCCTTTCCACCGGCGCGATGCAGTGGACCGCCAACGGCCTCACGGTGTGCAACGCGACCAACGGGCAGAACAACACGCGCATCGCGGCGGACGGCACCGGCGGCGTCGTGCTCGCGTGGCAGGACCTGCGCGGCGGCGCCACGTACGACATCTACGCCCAGCGGCTGTCCGCGAGCGGAGTCGCCTTGTGGGCGTTCAATGGGACCGCTGTCAGCGTGGCTGCGGAGAACCAGGGCCTGCCCACGGTCGTCGCCGACGGCTCGGGAGGCGTGATCGTGGGGTGGCAGGACCTTCGGAGCGTCACGGAGTACGACGTGTACGCGCAGCGCGTGCTGTCCGGCGGCGGTGTGGCGTGGACCGCCAACGGCGTGGCCCTCTCGACCGCGGCCAACAGCCAGACGAACATCCGCGGGGTGAGCGACGGTGCTGGCGGCGCGATCTTCGCATGGGAAGATTACCGGCTCGGCTACGGCACGGACATCGCCGCCCAGCGCATCTCCGGGGCAGGGGTCACGCAGTGGGCCTCGAGCGGACTGCTCGTCTCCGCCTCGGTGAACAACCAGTTCACCCCCACGCCCGTCACGGACGGCAACGGAGGCGCGATCATCGGCTACCTCGATCCTCCGAACGCGGTGGACTTCGATCTTTCGGCCATGCGCGTCGAGCGCTTCGGCCAGCTCGGGAATCCCGAGCCGCGCATCACCGGCGTGAAGGACGTGAAGAACGATCAGGGTGGGTTCGTGAAGCTCTCGTGGTCGAACAGCTGGCTCGACGCCGATCCGCAGTTCGGCGTGTTCGACTACCGCATCTGGCGTTCGGTGCCCGCGGGGCTCGCGCAGTCTTCGGCGGCCTCGCGCGCGATCACGACGAACCCCGACGAGGCCGCGGCGAACGGCTCGCTGCTCGTGCTCGCGAGCGCGGCGCCGAACTACGCGTGGGAGATCGTGGGCACGCAGTCGGCGGCCGGGTTGTCCGCCTACAGCTACGTCGCCGCGACGACGGCCGATTCCGTACCGGGCTCGTTCCCACGCACGGTGTTCATGGTCGAAGCGCGCAGCAGTACTTCCGTCGCGGCCGACCACTGGTACTCGGCGCCGGACTCGGGCTATTCGGTGGACAACCTGGCTCCGGCCGCACCCGCGCCGTTCACCGGCCAGTACGGCGCGGGCTCGACCGCGCTGCACTGGAACCCGAACCACGAGCCCGACCTCGCGGGCTATCGCCTGTATCGTGGCTCGTCGATGGCTTTCGTGCCCGGTCCGGGCAACTTCGTGGCCGAACTGCCCGACACGGGTTATGCGGACGCGGCGGCAGCACCGTACATCTACAAGCTCACCGCGGTGGACGAGCACGGCAACGAGTCGCCCGTCGCGACGCTGATGCCGAGCGGCACGCTCGGCGTGGGAGGCGGTGGCGTGGCGCGTGCGTTCTTCGAACTGGCGAGCGCCAACCCCGCGCGCGGCGGGGCGGCGCTTCGGTTCGGGCTCGCGAGCGCGGGACGGGTGAGCGTCGCGCTCTACGACGCGGGCGGACGCCGGGTGCGCACGCTGGCGAACGGCGAGTTCGCCGCCGGTGAGCACGCGATCGCGTGGGACGGGTGCGACGACGGTGGCCGCGCGGTCGCCGCGGGACTGTATTTCGCGAAGCTCGAGGCGCCCGGATTCGGGGCCACGCGCCGCATCGTGCGGACGGACTGACACCCCGGCGGAGCGGCCGGTGGGCGGGCCCGGGAGCGCGACAGCGCTTCCGGGTCCCCTGTTTTCGCGCCCATGGCCTTGACCCCGCCCCATGGGAAGCGCACCCCCCGCTCGTGCTAACCTGCCCCCACTTTCCCACCTCTTTTCAGGAGACCTCGCATGACCACCGCGACGAAGACGAGCGAGATGCTCGCCCGGCTCGGCATCCAGGACGTGAATCCGGGAGCGAGCACGGGCAGCTGGATCGATACCAAGGGTGCCGAGCTGACTTCCTACAACCCGACGACCGGCGAGGCGATCGCAAAGGTCCGTCAGGCCACGCGCGCCGACTACGACGAGGTCATGAAGGTCGCGACGAAGACCTTCGAGACCTGGCGCCTCGTGCCCGCCCCCGCGCGCGGCGAAGTCGTGCGCGTGCTCGGCAACAAGCTGCGCGAGTACAAGCAGGAGCTGGGATACCTGGTCGCGCTCGAGAACGGCAAGATCCTCTCCGAGGGGCTGGGCGAAGTGCAGGAGATGATCGACATCTGCGATTTCGCGGTCGGCCTGTCGCGCCAGCTGTACGGACTGTCCATGCACAGCGAGCGCCCCGGTCACCGCATGTACGAGCAGTGGCAGCCGCTCGGCGTCGTCGGGGTGGTGAGCGCGTTCAACTTCCCCATCGCCGTGTGGGCGTGGAACGCGGCGCTCGCCGCCGTCTGTGGCGACCCGACCGTGTGGAAGCCGTCGAGCAAGGTGCCGCTCTGCGCGATCGCGGTGCAGCGCATCTGCGACGAAGTGATGAAGGAGTGCAAGTGCCCCGGCGTGTTCAATCTCGTCGTCGGCCGCGGCAACGACGTCGGTGACGTCATGCTCGCCGACCACCGCCTGCCGCTCATCTCGGCGACGGGCAGCACGCGCATGGGCCGCCGCATCGCGGAAGTCGTCAGCCCGCGCTTCGGCCGCACGATCCTCGAGCTGGGCGGCAACAACGCGATCGTCGTGATGGACGACGCGGACATCGACCTCGCGGTGCGCGCGGCGACGTTCGCGGCGGTCGGCACGGCGGGCCAGCGTTGCACGTCGCTCCGCCGTCTCGTCATGCAGAAGGGCATCGCGCCGAAGCTGGTCGAGCGCCTCAAGAAGGCGTACGCGTCGGTCAAGATCGGCGACCCGAACGATCCGGGCACGCTCATGGGCCCGCTGGTGGACGAGGGCGCGATCGCCGACATGATGAAGGCGATCGAAGCCGCGAAGGCCGAAGGCGGCGAGGTGCTTTACGGCGGCAAGCGTCTCGACCGTCCGGGCTTCTTCGTCGAGCCCACGCTCGTGCGCGCGCGCGCGGACATGAAGATCGTGCAGGAAGAAACGTTTGCGCCGGTGCTCTACCTGATCGAGTTCGACACGCTCGACCAGGCGATCGCGATCAACAACGGCGTGCCGCAGGGCCTCTCGAGCGCGATCTTCACGAAGGACCTGATGGCGGCCGAGAAATTCCTGTCCGCGGCCGGCAGCGACTGCGGCATCGCGAACGTGAACATCGGGACGTCGGGCGCCGAGATCGGCGGCGCTTTTGGTGGCGAGAAGGAGACCGGCGGCGGCCGCGAGGCCGGCTCGGATTCGTGGAAGATCTACATGCGCCGCCAGACGGTCACGATCAACGGCAGTGGCCAGCTGCCGCTGGCGCAGGGCGTGAAGTTCGACGTCTAGCGTTGGTTCGAAGTCGAGAGCGGTGGAACGGGCGCGGGGCGACGAGCTCCGCGCCCGTTCGTTCGTCCGGGGCGTTCTTCATTCCGCACGTTCGCCGGGAACGCGCATGCACTTCGCGGTCGCCTTGGGCGCCTGCCCGGGCCTAGGCTCGACTCCGGTCGGACGCCGGCGGCATGCGCGTCGCCGGGCCACGATCGCGCAGCTCCAGCGCCCCGTCAGGGGCGGGAGGTGGCCATGACCTGTGTGCAGTCCATCCTCGGTCGCAAGGGTCGCGAGGTCTTCACGATCGGAAGTGCCGACACCGCTCTCGCGGCGGCCGAACGCATGAATCAACGCGCCGTCGGCGGGCTCGTCGTGGTCGAGGAAGGGCGCGTCGCGGGGATCGTGACCGAGCGCGACATCCTGCGGCGCGTGGTCGCGGCGCAGCGCGATCCGCAGCGCACCGCCGTGCGCGACATCCTCACGTCGCCGGTCGCCACCTGTCGTCCCGACACCACGCTGGGCGAATGCCGCGCGTTCATGACCGAGAAGCGCATCCGTCACCTGCCGGTCGTGGACGAGCACGGGCTGTGCGGCATGATCACGATCGGCGACCTGCTCGCGCACGAAGTCGGCGAGCACGAAGCGACGATCGAGTACCTGAGCGCGTACATCCACGGCCCGCGCGGCTGAGGCCGCGCGAGCCCTCGCGTCAGTGCTTCGCCGTCGCCTTCGGTTCCATGGCGGGGAACAGCGCGTGCGCCGGCTTGGACAGCGGCTTCGAGAACGCGAGCACGCCGCCCACGATCACCGCGATCGCCACGAGCAGCACCGCCCACTGCGCACCCGACGTGCGCGTGATGGCGTCGCGCGTGCGCACGTCGCAGACTTCGCCCGGGCAGAGCTGCGGTTCCTCGCGGAAGACCAGCTTGTAGAACTTGCAGCCCAGGCAGATGCCGAACGCGGCTTCGAAGAACAGGAAGACCAGGCACACGAGGCACGTGATGCCGGTGATCGGGCTGTACGTGTTCATCACCACCATGAACACGAACATGAGGCTCGAGAGCACGATCCCGATCGCCCAGGCGAGCTGCTTCGGCTTCGCGGCCACGTATTCGGGCGCCTGGTCCGCCACGATCAACCGCCCGAGGATCAACGTGGGCGAGTACCGCGGGCTCACGAACACGCGCACCAGCAGGTCGGCGAGGAACACCGGGATCACGAGCTTCACGAGCAGGAACTTGCCCGACAGCAGGATCAGGAGCAGCGCGAGGAACGTGAACACGAACAGGATGCCGGCCGCGGCGCGGATCTCGCGCTCGTTGAGCACGGGCACGGCGTAGCCTTCGACGGTTTCTCCGAACTGGAATGACGCCATGAGGGTCAGGGCTCCGTAGGGGGCGGGCCGCGCGGGGAGGGCGCGAGCGCCGACGTGTGTGTGGGGCGACGCGCGCAGTGTGGCATGCCGCGCGCGCGGACTGCTACGCGCGCGGTCCCCGTCCGGTTGCGCCCCGGTCCCGACTCCGAAAGGATGCGCCGCACGGTGGCCGCCGGCCGCCTCGCCGACCTTCTCCGCGGAGCCCGCATGCGACTGCCGACCTTCGCCGGCCTCACCGCCGCCTCGCGCGACGTGATCGCACGCTTTCCCGAAGCCATCCTGGCCGCCGTGGTCGCCGCCGTGGCGGCCATGATCACGTCGCGCGGCGGGCATCCCGAGACGCCGGGCGCCGTCTGGGCCGCGGCCGGGCTCGCGATCTCGTTGTGCTTCCTCGCCACCACGCTGTCGGAACAGCTGCGCCCCGAGCGCATCGGGCGCTTCGATCGCACGCGGCTCCTGCTCGACCTGGCGGTGTGCATCGCCGTGCTCGCGTTCGCGTTCGCGTGGCGGCAATGGGGTTCGTACGCACGCGCGCACCGGCTGCTGCAGTTCGCGCTCACCGCGCACCTGTGCGCCGCGTTCGCGCCGTTCGTGCGGCGCCACGACGGCAACGCGTTCTGGCAGTGGAACCGCGCGCTGTTCGTGCGGTTCGTGGTGGGCGGGCTGTTCTCGGCGGTGTTGTTCGGCGGGCTGGCGGTGGCGGTCGCGGCGATGAAGCCGCTGTTCGGCCTGCACGTGCCCGAGCGCACCTACAGCGACCTCTGGCTCGCGGTCGCGTTCGTGTTCCAGACCCTCTACGTGCTCGCCGGCGTACCGCGCGACTTCGATGCGCTCGCCGGGGACCGCGACTACCCGATCGTGCTGCGCGTGTTCGCGCAGTACCTGCTGGTGCCGCTCGTCGCGCTCTACCTCGTGATCCTGACCGTCTACCTGTGCAAGGTGCTCGTCACCGGGCAGTGGCCGAACGGCTGGATCGGCTGGCTGGTGTCGTCGGTGTCGGCGGCGGGCCTGCTCGCCATCTTGCTCGTGCACCCGGTGCGCGACCGCGACGAGAACCGCTGGATGGACACGTTCACGCGCTGGTTCTTCGTGCTGCTGCTGCCGGCGGTCGGCATGCTGTTCGCGGCGATCGGCAAGCGCGTCGGCCAGTACGGCGTCACCGAAGAACGCTACGACCTGTTCGCGCTGGCCGCGTGGGTCACGCTGGTCGCGGTGGGCTATTCGTGGCGGCGCCGCGCCGACATCCGCTGGATCCCGATGTCGCTGTGTGCGGTCGCGGTGCTCACCTCGTTCGGCCCGTGGGGCACGTACGCCGTGTCGCGCAGCGACCAGTCGCGCCGGCTGGTGCGGTTGATCGCCGAACTCGGCGTGCAGCCCGACGGCACGCCGTCGAACCCGGCCAAGCTGGGATTCGACGCACGCAAACGGCTGAGCGACGGCGTGCGCTACCTGGTCGGCACGCACGGCGTGTCGGCGCTGCCGGAAGCACTGCGCGCGGCGGCCGAGCGCGACGAAGCGTGGCACCAGCTGGCCGCGAAGGACCGGCGTGACGGCGAACGCGCGGCGCAGGCCGTGATGACCGGGCTGGGCCAGCGCTACGTGACGCGCTGGGACAAGATCGATCACGTGAGCTTCGGCTTCAGCACCCATTCGGGCACGCCCCAGGTCGAACCGATCGCCGGATTCGACCGGCTCGTGCACCTGACCGGCATGCCGTCGGGTCCGACGACGTTCCCGTACGGGGCGTTCCGGATGTCGTTCGACGCGCGCACGCGCGCGTTCGAGCTGGCCGACACACTGGGCGGCCGCTGGAGCTTCGCGCTGGACTCGCTGATCACCGCGCAGCTCTCGACGGCTCCGGACGCCGAACCGCGGGAGCACCCGCTGCGGCTCGATGCCATGTCCGGCACTTCCCGTGCGCGCCTCGTGATCCGCATGTTGAACGGCGCCGTCCAGTCGGACACGACCGCGGTGTTCGGCTTCGACGCGGACGTGCTGCTGGGGAAGTAGGCGGGAAAAGGGCCGCCGGCCGCGTGGCGGTAAGAACCCAGGCTCGCCCGGGCCCGCGCCGGGTGCGGGCGAAACGCTCGGTGCGTCGTCTGGGATCGGGGTGGGTGTTCGAGGGCGAGGGCCGACGTGCGCCCTCGCCCCGTACGTCAGTTCGTGGCGGCCGTCGCGGTCTCGGCCGGGACCAGGTAGCGGCGGCCACCCTTGCACTTGCGCAGAACGAGCACCTGCCGGGGGCGCACTGCACGGCCGTTCTCGTTCGCAAGCTCGAACTGGGTTTCCTCGGGGCATTCGGCCAGCACCGGATCGCAGCTCCCGTACGAAACCGGGCGGTTCCAGCACCGAACGCCGCGGCCGTCGATGACGATCGTCCACGCCTTGTCGCGATCCGTGGAGATCGCCCGCGCCGCGTAGGGCTGCCGGGTTTCCACGCGGACCTTGCGCGTGGAGAGGAAGCTCTCGATCTGCTCTCGCGTCTTCACGACGCCCTCGCTCTTCATGTACTTGAGGATCAGGTCGTGGGTGGAGAGCTTGTTCGGTCCGAGTGAGCTGCGCCGGCTCAAGTGCTGGTGCAGCTCCCGCTCGATCTTCTCCGCTTCGGCCTTCGCTGCCGCGGCCTTGTCGGCCTGGTCGCGAGCGGCCCGGCGATGCATGTCGGCGATCAAGCGGTCGTGAATGTGATGCGCCACGCTGGAGACGAACACGCCGGCATCACCCTCGGCCACGAACCGCTGCAGGTAGCCTTCGAGGCCGTTGCGATAGAGGCGGGCCACCCAGCGAAGCATGCGGGGTTTGATCGGGAGCGTGCCTTCGCTGCGGCTCTTGGGAAGGCGGAACAGCAGGAACACGAGCAGGCAGAAGACGGCCGCGCAGGCGGGCTCGTATCCATGCAGCTGGGCCTTGCGGAACTCCTCGGCCCCGGCGACCAGCACCCATTTCCAGGCGAACTCGTTCTGCAGCACGAGGCCGAGAATCGCGAAGACGCACAGCACGATCGGCGCCCAGAACTCGAGTCGCCACTCGATGCGCTTGCGCTTGCCCAGGTACCGCACGGCAAGTTCACCAAGTTCAACGCCGTAGGCGTCGCCGAGCGGCAGCCCATAGAGCACCGACTTGAGGTGTTCCCGGGCGTCCATGCGCGCCAGCGCCACGATGACTCCGGCGCAAGACACAATAATCCCCAGCTGGAGGAGGTTTGCGGCCATGGCTGGGGCGCCCTAGAAGCGGGAATCGACGGCGCGCTCGAGCTGACGTCGGCCCTCGCGGGTGATGGCCAGCATGTACGCCGGCAGCTCGACGTCGGTCTCGATCTGCTTGAAGAACTGGTACCAGCGCCGTGCCGCCGAGTCGCGCTCTTGGCGCTTGAGGGACTCGGCCGCCGAACGAGCGGCATCCGTGATGAGGCCACGGGTGGCCGCGTCGGCTTCGGAGCGCGGGACCACTTCGATGAGCCGGTCGGCCAGCAAGCCGCTCACGACCGCGAAGAAGTCGGTCGGGTCGCTCGCGCAGGTCGAGGTGAGCGCGTCGCAGGAGCAGCGCGGATGGTCGTACAGCTGCACGAGCACGTCGCGCGCGGCGGCGCTCAGTTCTCCGGTCGCCGTGCGGGCGCCGTCCGACAGCGCAAATGCGCTGGCAGCAGGCTGAAACACGGTTTCAGTCATCATTCCAGAACTCACCCCGGGGTTCTCCTTGGTCTCGCATCGTCGAACGGAGGGGGCGGCGTCATCGCTCGGGGGAGCCAGGTGACCCGTTGAGAACTCAATGGCGATGGAAACTGCCACCATCAGTGCATACGCGCAAGCGGAGAGCGCCATCCGCGGCGGCAGGCGGACGCACGTGAGGTTCTACACCGCCTGCAACCCGGGCGGATCAGCGAAGGGCCGATGTCGGTCGCGCCGCGGCGGACTGGCCGGGGCAAGGGGCCGTGCGGCCTCTGTCCGGAGCCCGCGCTGAAGGTGAAACATATGCGGTGATCGCAACACCGCAACAAAAATGTTGCACTCGAGGTGACCGCCGGTGCACAGTGGCGGCGGCAAGCCACCTTCACACCGGCTCACCCCGAGGAATCACGTGTACCGCTCGGCCACGGCCTACCGTCTCGACGACATCGCCCGCATCCGGAACGGCTACGTGCCACGGCAGCTCGTGGCGGATCCGTTCGGCGGCTATCGCGCGCTCCAGCTGCGCGACCTGGCCGCCGAGGGCGGGTTCGACTGGTCGCGCCTCCTGTCGCCGCGCATCGAGACCGACGCCGAGCGTCACGTGGTGAGGGACGGCGACGTGGTGGTCAACCTGCGCGGCGCGCTGCGCGCATGGCGCATCAGCAACCCGCCCGATCGCGTCGTGGTGCTCGGTCAGCTCGCGGTCGTGACCCCTGCCGCCGGATCACTCGACCCCGACTACCTGTGCTGGCGTCTCAATCATCCCGACACACATGCCGCGCTGCGGGCCTTCGTCAAAGGCACGCGCCTGGCCTTCGTATCCATGGCCGACCTGCGACGGCTCGAGATCGAACTGCCCCCATGGCCCACCCAGCGGAGCATCGGCCGGGCCGCCGCGCTTGCACGCCACGAGCAACGCCTTCAGCACCAGCTCTCCGCCGCACGCCGCACGCTGGTGGACCTGCACCTCCTGCGCGCCGCCCGCGCGCACTGACTCCACACGAGGACCCCGAACATGGCACAGGAAACCAGCCAGCAGGTGATCAACGACATCGTGTGGCGCGCGTGCGACACGTTCCGCGGCACCATCGATCCGGCGCAGTACAAGGACTACATCCTCGTCATGCTGTTCGTGAAGTACCTGACCGACCTGCGTGACGACCGCCGGGACGAGTACGAGAAGAAGTACGACGGCGACGCCGACCGCGTGGCGCGCGCCATGAGCCGCGAACGGTTCTCGCTGCCCCCCAAGAGCGACTTCCACCATCTCGTGAAGCATCGCAACGCCGTCAACCTGGGCGAACTGATCAACGTGGCGCTGACCGCGATCGAAGACGCCAACAAGGCCAAGCTCGACGGCGTGTTCCGCAACATCGACTTCAACAGCGAAGCCAACCTCGGCCAGACCAAGGAACGCAACGCGCGGCTGCAGCACCTGGTGGACGACTTCAACGACCCGCGGCTCGACCTGCGGCCCAGCCGCATCGGCGATCGCGACGTGATCGGCGACGCCTACGAGTTCCTGATCGGGCGTTTCGCTGCCGACAGCGGCAAGAAGGGGGGCGAGTTCTACACGCCTCCGCAGGTGGCGCAGGTGCTGGCGCAGCTGCTGGCCCCGGCCAAGGGCGACCGCATCTGCGATCCGTGCTGCGGTTCGGGCTCGCTACTGATTCGCGCCAGCAAGCAGGTGGGCAGCGACGACTACGCGCTGTTCGGGCAGGAGCTGAACGGCGGCACCTGGGCGTTGTGCCGCATGAACATGTTCCTGCACGGCGTGGACGGCGCGCGGATCGAGCGCGGCGACACGCTGCGCACACCGCGCCTGGTCGAGGACGACCGGCTCATGAAGTTCGACGTGGTGATCGCCAACCCGCCGTTCTCATTGGACAAGTGGGGACACGAGGACGCCGCGCACGACCGGTTCGCGCGTTTCCACCGTGGCCTGCCGCCGCGCAGCAAGGCGGACTACGCGTTCATCACGCACATGATCGAGTCGTCGGCCGCCGGCCACGGACGCGTGGGCGTGGTGGTGCCGCACGGCGTGCTGTTCCGCGGCCAGAGCGAAGGCAAGATCCGCCGTCAGCTGATCGAGGAGAACCTGCTCGACGGCGTGGTGGGCCTGCCCAGCAACCTGTTCTTCGGCACCGGCATTCCCGCCGCCTTGGTGCTGTTCAATCGCGCCAAGAAGAACAAGGGCGTGTTCTTCATCGACGCGAGCCGCGACTTCGAGCCCGGCAAGAACCAGAACCGTCTCCGCCCCGAAGACATCGAGCGCATCGTGGCCACGTGGCGCGCGCGCAAGGACGTGGACAAGTACGCGAAGCTCGCCTCGCTGGAACAGATCAAGGAGAACGACTTCAACCTGAACATTCCGCTCTACGTGGACACGTTCGAGGAAGAACAGGCGATCGATCTGGACGCCGTGCAGAAGGAGATCGGCCGGCTCGAGGACGAACTCGCGAAGACGCGCGTGGAGCTGAAGGCGGCGTTGAAGGAGCTGGGGCTGTGAGGAGGGGCATGAAGCAGCACCGAGACGCTGCGACGTTCCGCGTCCTCAAGAGGAGTGCCGAAAAAGTGCACTTGGTCAGCCGCATTCGAGCATCCGAGGCATTCGACGAACGCACCGAAACCGGCTTCTCTGCCCTCCCGTTGTTGTCCGTGACTGCTGACAAGGGAGTCGTCCCACGAGTGATGCTTGATCGCCGAGACACGTCAAGCGCGGACAAGGCAGCCTATAAGCGCGTCGTGCCCGGAGATATCGCATATAACACAATGCGAATGTGGCAGGGACACTGCGGCCTGGTCCTGCAGGAGGGAATTGTCAGTCCTGCATACACAGTAATTACCCCCAAGCCGGGCGTCTCCTCACGGTACTGCGCGCAGCTCTTCAAGCTTCCAACCATGGTGCAGATCTTCCATCGGCACTCGCAGGGCTTGGTCAAGGATACGCTCAACTTGAAGTTCGAGAAATTCGGACGCATTTGGCTTGCCCTGCCGCCGTACGATCAGCAGGAACGCATCGCCACGCTCCTTGAGGCTATGGACCACCAGCTTGCGCTGGCGGGCGACTTGGCGACCGCCCTCCGCCTCCAGAAGCGCGGCGTCATGCAGAAGCTGCTCTCCGGCGAACTTCAGTAGTCCGCAGTACCCGCATCGCACCTGCTCCGAAGCGGAGTCGTCATGAACACCGATCTCGTCGCCAGGCTCTTCAAGTCCTTCGAGTCCATCGCGCATCGCGAGGACGGTGTCGAGTATTGGCTTGCTCGTGAGCTCATGGTGCTGTTGGGCTACAGCAAGTGGGCGAACTTCGAACTGGTGCTCGACAAGGCCCGGTTGTCGTGCGAGACGGCGGGCCAATCGGCCGCCGACCATTTTGCCGACGCCGGCACAATGGTCGAGGTGGGATCCGGCGCGTTCCGCCGCATCTCCGACTTCGCGCTCACGCGCTACGCCTGCTACCTGATCGCGCAGAACGGCGACCCGCGCAAGCCTGAGATCGCGTTCGCCCAAACGTACTTCGCGGTCCAGACGCGCAAGCAGGAACTGATCGAGCAGCGGCTCGCCGAACACGAGCGGCTCGAAGCGCGCGGCCGCCTCACGGCGTCCGAGAAGGAACTGTCGGGGCTCATCTTCGAGCGTCTCGGTGATCGCGACAGCTTCGCGCGCATCCGCAGCAAGGGCGACGCCGCGCTGTTCGGCGGTCGCACCACCGGCGACATGAAGAAGAAGCTCGGCGTGCCCGACGCCCGCCCGCTCGCCGATTTCCTGCCGACCATCACCATCAAGGCCAAGGACCTCGCCAACGAGATGACCTCGATGAACGTGAAGGTCCGCGACCTGCGCACCGAGCCCGACATCATCGGCGAGCACGTGGGCAACAACTCCGAGATCCGCCGCGCACTCGCCGAACGCGGCATCACGCCCGAGTCCCTGCCGGTCGCCGAAGACGCCAAGAAGCTCGAACGCCGGCTCGCAAGCGAAGGCAATAAGCTGCCGAGGGGCAGGAAGGAGGCGAGATGACGGCGCCACGGAGACACGACCTCCGGCTCTTCGACGACTTCGAGCGTACGGACATGGACCGAGCCCGTCCGTCGGAAGAGGGCTTCGCCTGGTGGAACCGTACTGCGCGTCCCGAAGTCGCCGCGATGCGAAGCGAACTCGAGTGCTGGTTCAGCCGGTACTGCCCCGAGGACGCTCCGAGGCTCAGGCGCGAGTTCCGGACGAGGCGCCGTCCTCAGCATGTCGGGGCGCTGTTCGAACTCTTCGTGCACGAGCAGCTGGTCAAGGCGGGGTTCGACGTGGAGTGCCAGCTCATGCTACCCGGTACGCCGAACCGGCCGGACTTCCTCGCGCACCGTGCCGGCTGCGAACCGTTCTACGTCGAAGCCAAGACGAAGCTCGAGTCCAGTGAAACGGCGGCGGACGAGAAGCGGCTCAGGATCATTCTGGATGAAGTCCGTTCGCTTCCGTCACGCGGATTCGCCGTAGGAGTGTCGAGCCATGGAACTCCGCCGCGGACCGTGGAGACAATTTCGTTGCGACGCGGAGTGTCGGACTGGCTGCAGTCGCTCGACTACGAACACGAACTCGCGGTGTCGCGCGCGGGCAGGCACTCACAGCAATCGGTCTGGACGTGGAGCGCAGATCAGTTTCACTTGAGATTCCACGCTGTGCCGGTCGAACGCCCCCACGGCGAGCTTCGGCCGACGGTACTCGGCTACATGCTCCCCGGGACCTGCCAGCTCTCGGTGACAGATCGGGACATCGCCGCTGCAGTCGAAGAGAAGGCCAGCCACTACGGGCACCTCGAGCACCCCTACATCATCGCCATCAATCTCATGGACATCAGGCTCGAGCCTGGCGACGTCGAGGCCGGGGTGAGCATGGCATTCGGCTCGATCGCTCACCCTCGTAACAGTCGCGTCAGCGCCCTGCTCCTCGGACAGGTCGCCAACATGGCTTCCGCGGTGGATGGAATTGCCAGGCTCGTGGCCAATCCAACGGCCGAGCGGCCGCTGGGCGAAACGACAGTCCGATTCACTCCGTATCAGCTGGATCCCCACATCCATGCATGGGCCGCAACCCCATGACCACGCCGCCCGACCACATTCCGCCCGAAACCCCGGCCTTCCGCGAGGACCAGCTCTCGCAGATCCCGGCCCTGCATCTGCTGCAGAACCTCGGCTACCGGTACCTGCTTCCCGCCGAGGCGCTGCGGCTGCGGGGCGAGCGCGAGTCGCAGGTGCTGCTGCTCGACGTGTTGGCCGATCAGCTGCGCCGGATCAACCGTGTGCGGCACCGCGGGCAGGAGCAGCCGTTCACCGAGGGCGCCATTGCCGAAGCCGTGCGGCAGCTGCGCGACCTCGACGACGGTGCGGGGCTCGTGCAGACCAACCGAGCGGCGTGGGACCTGATCCGCTTCGGCGTCACCCAGCCCCAGACGATCGGTGGCGACACGCGCAGCTTCCCCCTGCACTACGTGGACTGGGAGCACCCCGAGAACAACGTCTTCCACGTCACCGACGAATTCGCGGTCACGCGTGCCGGGCGCGACGACACCTACCGACCCGACATCGTGCTGTTCGTCAACGGCATTCCGTTCGCGGTCGTCGAGTGCAAGCGGCCCGGCATGCGCGACGCGCTCGGCGAGGCCGTGAGCCAGCAGGTCCGCAACCAGAAAGCCGACGGCATTCCGCAGCTCTACCACTACGCGCAGGCGGTCTTCGCCGTCGCCATGAACGAGGCGTCGTACGGGGCTGCCGGCACCGCGGCGCGGTTCTATTCGCGCTGGAAGGAACGCCCCGGCGGCGAGGACGCGCTGCCCGCGCTGGTGTCGCGGCCGCTCGATGCCGGGCAGCTCGACCAATTCTTCACGCACGACCCGGCGCGATTCCACGGGCTCTATCCGCGCGGCGTACGCGCGTGGTTCGAAGCTACGCAGCAGCACGGCCGCTCGGTCACCGAGCAGGACCGGCTGCTCCACGCGCTCGCGCGGCCCGATCGCCTGCTCGAACTCGCGCGGCGGTTCACGGTGTTCGACGCCGGCGAGCGCAAGCTGGCGCGCTACCAGCAGTACTTCTGCGTGCAGCGCGCCATGGAGCGCCTGCGCACGTTCGAGCCCGACGGTACGCGCCGCGGTGGCGTGGTGTGGCACACGCAGGGCAGCGGCAAGAGCATCACCATGGTCATGCTCGCCGAAGCGCTTCGCGAGGCGCACGACATTCCCGACGCACGCATCGTGCTCGTCACCGACCGCGTGGACCTCGACGAACAGATCTACGGCAATTTCGTGCGCTGCGGCGTCAAGTTGACGCGCGCCTCGACCGGTAGCCATCTCATGGAACTGCTGCGCGAATCGCGCACCCAGATCATCACCACGCTGGTGCACAAGTTCGAAGCGGCGCTCAACGCCCGCGGGGCGGAGAAGCTCGACGATCCCGACGTGTTCGTGCTCGTGGACGAAAGCCATCGCACGCAATTCGGATCGTTTCACGCACAGATGAAGCGCACGCTCCCGCGCGCGTGCTTCCTCGGGTTCACCGGCACGCCGGTCATGAAGCAGGACCGCAGCACGCTCGAACGCTTCGGCGGCCTGATCGACACGTACACCATCGACGACGCCGTCGCGGACGGTGCGGTGGTGCCGCTGCTCTACGAAGGGCGGCTCGTGCAGCAGGACGTGGATCAAGTGCCCATCGATCAGTGGTTCGAGCGTTACACGCGCGGGTTGTCCGAAGACCAGGTCGCCGACCTGAAGCGCAAGTTCACCACGGCCGGCCAGCTCGGCCGCACGGAACGCACGATCCAGCGCACCGCGTGGGACATCAGCGAGCACTTTTCGCGCACGTTCGGTGGCACGGGCTTCAAGGGGCAGCTCGTCACGCCCAGCAAGGCGGATGCGCTGCTGTACAAGAAGTACCTCGACGAGTTCGGGCTCGTGACCAGCGAAGTGCTCATCTCGCCGCCCGACGACCGCGAAGGGCACGAGGAGGTCGAGGAGATTCGCGACGGTGCCGACCGGCCGAGCGTGAACGACTTCTGGCGGCGCATGATGTCGCGCTTCGGCGACGAGTCGAACTACCAGAAGGCTCTGATCTCCGCGTTCAAGGGACCCGAAGAGCCCGAGATCATCATCGTGGTGGACAAGCTGCTGGTGGGGTTCGACGCGCCTCGCAACGCCGTCCTCTATCTGGCGCGAAAACTCGACGGCCACAACCTGCTGCAGGCGATCGCCCGCGTGAACCGGCTGTACGAGGGAAAGGACCACGGCCTGATCGTGGACTACCGCGGTGTGCTGCGCCGGCTGGGCGAAGCGCTCGACTTGTATCAGTCGTTCGGCGAGCAGTACGACGCCGCCGACATCGCACACGCGGTGCGCGACATTTCCGAGGAGACGCGGCGGCTTCCCCAGCGGCATTCCGACGTGTGGGACCTGTTCCGCTCGGTGCGCAACAAGCACGACGCCGAAGCCATGGAGCAGGCGCTGGAGCCCGACGAGCTGCGCGAGACCTTCTACGAACGTCTCGGGCTGTTCGCGCGCACGTTGCAGGTGGCGTTGTCGAGCGCCGAGTTCCTCGATCACGCCCAGCCCGAGAAGCTCGATCGCTGGCGGCGGGACCTGAAGTACTTCATGGCCCTGCGCGCGTCGGTGCAGCGCCGTTACGCCGAGGCCGTGGACTTCAAGCAGTACCAGACGCGCATCCAGAAGCTGCTCGACACGCACGTGGGCGCGGGCGAGGTCGAAATCGTGGTCGATGCCGTGAGCATCTTCGACCGCGAAGCGTTCCAGCGCGAGATCGACCAGCTCGAGAGCCCGGCGAGCAAGGCGCACACGATCGCGAACCGCGTGAAGCGTGCGATCACCGTTCACATGAGCGAAGACCCGGTGTTCTACGAACGGTTCTCCAAGCTGCTGCAGGACGCCATCGACCGCTTCCGACAGGAGCGTCTCGACGACGCGGGATTCCTCGCCGAGGTGGAGAACATTCGCGACCGGGTGCGCGATCACACCGACGACGACGTGCCCGAGCCTCTCCGGCACCACGTGGTCGCACGTGCCTACTTCGGCGTGCTCTACCGGCGCATGCAGGAGATCGGGGCCGGGCGCGACGACGTGGCCGAGCTGGCGCTGCGCGTGGACCGCATCATCGAGGGCCTGCGCATCGTGCATTGGACCCAGAACGCCGATCAGGTGAACCGCATGCGCCGCGAACTCGACGACGAGCTTTTCGCGTTCCGTACCGCGCACCACGTGATGATGGACTACTCGCTCATGGACGACCTGATCGAAGCGTTGATCAACATCGCCAGGGCGCAGCGCCCGTGAGTGAATGGTTCACGCTGGGGTCGCGACGGATCCCGATGGTCGTGCGTCGCACCGCGAGGCGTACGCTGGAGATCGCGGTGCAGCCGTCCGGAGCGCTCGTCGTCACCGCGCCGGCCGGAGCGTCCCTCGAGCGCGTGCGTGCCGCGGTGCGCTCGCGCGTGAAGTGGATTCGCGCGCAGCTCGTGCGCTTCGAGTCGTTGGCGCCGCCGGCTCCGCCGCGGCGCCATGTGGCGGGCGAGACGCACCGCTACCTGGGGCGACAGTACCGGCTTCGCATTCGGCGCGGCCGCGTCGACCGCGTACGGCTCGACGGCAGCTGGCTGTCCGTGACGACGACCGCACCGGCGAACCGCCAGCACGTCCGGCTGCTGGTCGAACGCTGGTACGAGCAGCGCGCGGCCGCCGTGCTCGGCGCGCGTCTCGCGCATTGCCTCGCCGAATGGCGCGCGGCCCAGCTTTCGGCTCCCACCCTCGCCATTCGCCACATGGTGCGCCGGTGGGGGAGCTGTTCGCGCGCCGGGCGCGTGACGCTCAACGTCGAACTGGTGAAGGTCCCCACCGCCTGCATCGACTACGTGATCGTCCACGAGCTTTGCCACTTGCGCGCCCTGAACCACGGCCGCGAGTTCCGTGCGCTCCTCGCGCGCCGCATGCCCGACTGGCAGCGCCGCCGCGAAAGGCTGGAGCGGCAGGAGGTGTGAGGAGGGCTCTGCATGGCGCTTTACAGGGTTCATGAAGACTCGTTGCCCCGGCTGCTGAGGCTTCCGGAGTCCGGGATGGGGTTTCAGGTGGTTCGCGCCGGGACCATCTCGGGAACCGAGCGCTGCTGGCTCGTCCTGTCGGCGACGCGAGCTCTCGCGATCGGCAGGAATGAGGGTGCGGAGCGATGGCTGACGACGCGGGGTGCGTACGACTGGTTTACCGACTTCGCCTCGGGTCAAGCCACCGAGACGACCCGCCTGATCAATCCCGAGCTGTTGATCTACCGAACGGAGGTCGGCAAGACCTACGTCTCGGGCGACGCAGTGCAGCTTGCACTTCCGGTGCGCAGCGCCCTCGTGAAGAAGACTCGCACCAAGGCGGGTGATTGGTTCTTCCGATTCTCCGCCTCACGGGAGGACCTTCGCGTCGACCAGCGAACCGGTGCGTGGAGCCCGGGCACGTATGGAACCACCCGGACCGATCGACCTCTCTCGCCGTCGGGATTCGCTGCCGTCGGTCGCTATGCACTACCCAACGACCAACCCGCGTCTCACGTCTACGCGATCTCCCCGCCCGCCGGCACTCCCATTCACATCGGAACAGTTGCCCCTGCCTACGGCCAGGCAGGAGGAGGCGTCGAGATCTTCTTCCCGGAGGGCGCGGCGCACGCGGGTGAAGTCGTGGCGAGGTCGGAGCTGCCCGACGAGTGACGACTCCCGCCGAATGAGTCGCCTGTCGCGCAGGGCACGGGGCAGCGGCGGCAGATTGCTCGCGCGTCGCTCGTCGTCGCCCGCGACCGGCACCCGCCTCGGGAAGAACTGTCGGAATCCCGACGGCCAGTCGCAGAGACTCGCCACGGGCGTGTCGCAGCGCCTGTCCCGGCGCAGATTTTCGCGGCAAAGCGAGATTCCTGCGCTAGGCTCCCGATCCAGCTCGCCTTCCGCCCCCGCCGAGGGACGAGTGCTTGCGGTCCGCCCTGTCTTCACTCGTCGGCCGATCTGGCCCCTCGCCGGAGGCGTCTCGTGATGCTCGGTACTCGCGCGTGGTGTTTCGGTGCACTCGTCACCGCGACCGTTGCGGCGTTCGCGCCGCCGTCGCTCGCCCAGTCCCCGCCGGTCGCGCAGGTCGTGTCCATCGGCGTCGTTCCCGTCGCGCCGGCGGATGCCGGCGCAGACGCACGCGCGCTCGCCGACGAACTCGCGCGCTGCACGGTCCGTGCGCGCGCCGACGTGCGCGCACTGCAGTCGCGCCACGACGCCACGTCGTTCGCACCGTTGCGCGACGCGTTCCAGCAGCGCATCGAGGCGGTGAAACGCCAGGAGCGGCTCGACCTGCTCGACATTCGCCTGCGCCACGCGCAGGCCTCGGGTCGCGCCGACGAAGCGCGCGAACTCGCGGCCGCGATCGACGCCGCGCGCCGGCTGCCCGCGCCCGCGCTGCGCGAGTTCCCCGCCGAACCCCCGGCACCGCCCGCGGCCGCCGCTCCGCTGCGCGTGCGGAAGGAGGCGGGCCGATGAAGCGTCATGCCGAAGTATTCGCCGCCGCATGCCTGTGCTCGTTCGCGCTCGCCACGCCGGTGCGCGCGCTGCCCGACTACCTGCCCTTCGCGCTGCCGGGCTGGTCCACGCCGCTCGTGGTACGCACCACCGGCGACGCCACCACGGGCAGCGCGGTCAACTCGCCCGCGCTCACGGGCGGCGGGTCGAGCTGGTTCAGCGCCGCGATCGCGAACACCGGCGCGACCGCCGGGCTCGCGGGCTCGCTGGCCGCGGTGCAGGTGGACGGCTCCACCTACCTGACCTTCACCGTGCCGGCGCTCTCGACGGGCACGGCGGCGGTGGGAATGAACCAGTCCGTGGTGGTCGAAGGCGGCCTGCACACCGTGAGCGCCATCGCGGACGCGACGGGCCTCGTGGGCGAATCGAACGAAGCGAACAACGTCCACGCTCGCCAGCTCGCGTTCACCCCGGTGAACCTGTCGGTCGGCACACAGGCCACGCGCAACGCGCCCCCGGAGCCGGCCGGCGGAACCGCCGCGGTGTCCGGTGCCGTGTATCCCAACATGGACGGCGTGCGCCTGCCTGCGGATGCGCAGCCGTGGGACGCCGTCGCGATGCGGCCGCCGTCGGGCAGCGACTACGACCTCTATTTCTACGACGCGACGACGGGAACCGGGAACGGCTTCCGCACGCCGACCATGCAGTCGCTGTTCGGCGCCGGCGCCACCGACTTCGTGCTCAACAACGGCAACTTCGTCGGCGCCCCGGCTCACGACGTGGGCGTGCTGTACTACGACGGCCCACTGCAGTCGTACGGCATCGAGCACCGTAACGGCGCACTCACGCTGTCGCGCCCGACGCAGTTGGCCAACGTGCCGCTCGCCGCGGAGCAGATGTTGTGGGTGGCGCAGTACCAGCACATTCCCAGCTTCACCGTGCCGCGTGTCCTGTTCCGGCTGGCGTCGGCGCCGGGCACGGTGCTGCACGTGGCGCTGTTCGATCCCGCCGCCGGACCGCTCTATGCGCGCAACAACGCCTCGGCGCAGGTGGCCACGGACGCGACGGGCAAGGCGCAGCTGGACATCGCGCTGCCGACTTCCGGTTCGAACCTCTACTACGGGATCGTCGTGTTCCGTGACCAGTTCGACGGCGGTACGGCCGCGACGACGTTCCACCTCGACGTGATCGCGACGCCGGCGGACCTCGCGAACGACCAGCGCCTCGGCTGGACCCCGCCCATCAACGCCACGAATCACGGCGCCGACCTCTCGAACCTGCCCACCGCACTCGACGGCAACACGCCGAACACCACCGTGAGCTGGTACCTGGGGAACTACGGCTACCAGCCTGCCGTGAACGTCGAACGGCGGGTCTCGCTCGACGGCGTGCAGATCTCGTCCGCGCGTTCCACCATGGCCCCCTTCGACACCCTGAGCAGCTACCTGCCCGGGGTCACCGTGCGCGGCGGCCGACACACGCTCTCGTACACGCTCGATCCGTCGAACGAGATCGACGAGATCCAGGAGACGAACAACACCTACGGCAAGCAGTTCGTGTGGTCGCCGCTCGCGATGTCGCCGGGCACCCCGCTGGTCCGGCCGATGCCGCCCGAGCCGACCGGCGGGCACGACGCGATCCCGGTGTCCGTGCCGCGCTACGCGAACGTGGACGGCCTGCGTGTCGCGTTCGCGCCCCAGGACGCGCTGCTCGTGACCGCGCTCTCGCCGGCCGCGGGCACCGACGTGGATCTCGAGTGGTTCCCGCTGTCCACCGGGCCCGACGACGGCTTCACCACGCCGCTCGTCAGTTCGACGCGCGTGGCGGGACTCACGGACCTGCTGGTGGACTGCCCCTCGCTCGGCCAGTCACGGCAGTACGACATCGGGGCGGTGCGCTACAGCGGGCCCAACCTCTCGTACACGATCCAGAGCCTGCTCGGGGGGATGGCGAACCTCGGCGCGACCCACAACCTCGGGCCCGGCAGCATCCCGGCAGGGTCCATCGTGTACGCGCGCTGGTTCCCGGCGCAGACTCCCAGCCCCACGGTGATCGCGCTCGAGAACATCTCGGGCGACGCCGACCTCGGGCTGTCGGTGTTCGCGTTCACGCCGGCCGGGCTCGCCAACATGAGCGGTTGCCTGCCCGGCGGCTACGCCGATTCCGGGGGCCCGGGGCGCGGCGAAGTCGCCACCGTCGGCGGTATCGCCGCGTTCGACGAGGTGGCGGTGGTCGTGTGGAAGGCGGGCGATGCCGACATCCCCAGGTCCGCGAACTTCAAGGTGTGGGTGAATCCCGTCTTCACCGATGCCGGCGACGTGCTGCCGCAGGAGCTGGCGTTCGCCCTCACGAGCGACAACCCCGCGCACGGCGACGCGCACCTGCGATTCGCGCTGCCGACGGCTCGCGACGTGACCGTGGACCTGCTCGACGTGTCGGGCCGCCGCGTGCGTACCCTGGCGAGCGGTCGTTACGAGGCCGGTGCCCACGTGCTCGCGTGGGACGGCCGTGACGACCAGGGCCGCGCGCTCGCGAACGGCGCGTACTTCGCGCGCTTCGTGAGCCACGGGGAGCGGCGCAACGTGCGGGTCGTGCTGTTGCGGTGACGCGTCCCGCGGCGCGGCCGCACGACGCTCGGGCGGAAGGGACACCAAGGTCATGCGACTTTCGGAGCCCTTCCGCCCTCTCGCTCGCGGGGAGAAATTGGTGTCGCCCGCGATGCACGCCGGGCGCCGCCCCACGCGCGGCCTGTCGCGTCTGCGAGAGAGGTCGGACCTCCCATGAACCCTCCCTTCCGTTCCGCCCGGCGCCTGACGGCTGCCGTTCTTGCGGCCCTGCTGGTCACCTGTGGCCTGGTCGCGAGCGTTCACCCGAGCTTCGCGCAGGAGCCGCCCCTCGCGGGGTGGTGGGGACGCTGCGGCACCTGGGACGGCGATTTCACCATGCTCACGGACATCGCCGTGGATTCGCACGGGAACGTCTTCGTGATCGACGAGACCGCGAATCGCGTCCAGAAGTTCAGCAGCACGAGCACGTTCCTGGGGACGTGGGGCGGCTACGGCGAGGCCGACGGGCTGTTCTACTTCCCGAAGCAGGTCACGATCGCTCCCGACGGCAACGTGTTCGTGAGCTGCCAGCACGGCCTCCAGAAGTTCTCCCCGGACGGCGTGTTCCTTTCGCGCTGGGACACGTGGGGACCGAATCACTGGTCGTTCTACAATCCATTCGGTCCGGTCTTCGATGCCCAGGGCAACATGTACGTGCTGAACTCGGGCACGAGCCAGGTGCTGAAGTTCGATCCCGAGGGCCGCTATCTCACCAGCTGGGGGGCCGAGGGTTCCGGACCCGGGCAACTCCGCTGGCCGAGGTGCATCGCGATCGACCGCCTGGGTGATCTGTACGTGGTCGACAACGGCAATCACCGCATCGTGAAGTTCTCCACGGCGGGTCAGTACCTGCTGAGCTGGGGCAGCGCGGGCACCGGGCCGGGGCAGTTCGACCAGCCCTACGATGTGGCCATCGACGACGCCGGTGTCGTCTACGTACCCGACCTGTACCTCGGGCGAGTCGCGACCTTCGATCGCTTCGGCAACTATCGGGGCGACTTCGGAACGGGTTTCCAGGGACCGATCACCGTGGCGCCCGGGCCCGACGGCACGCTGTTCGTGGGAGATGCCGGCCTCTGCCGAATCTGGGCTTACGGCGGCGCGCCCGTACCGGCGAGACGTTCGACGTGGGGGGCACTCAAACTCTGTCATCGCTGAGCGGGAGCGCGAGTACATGCGGTCGCGGGCCGTCGGGTCGCGATTCTGCGCGGCCGTGAGCGCCCCGGCCGATCACGCTTGCACGGCCGTCACGCCCGGACTTACGGTTCGCCCGGGCGAGGCAGCCGAGGACCTTGCCGAGAGTCGACCGGGGAGATCGCCCGCGTTCGCGGACGAGGAAGGCCGAGAATCATGAATCCCCGTTGCATGTCGCGGCGCCTGTTCGTCGCCTGCGCGCTGCTGCTGGCCGTGAGTGTCGCCGGCTGTTCCCGGACCAAGGTGTTCTCGTGGTTGCCCGTGCAGGTGAACCAGCGCCCGAGCGTGGAGCTGACCAGTGCGCCGGCGAGCGAAACCGACACCGCGTACTACGCCTACGAGATGCACTGGACGGGCAGCGATCCCGACGGCGCGGTGGACCACTTCGAGTACGCGATCGATCCCGTCGCGGGCAGCGCGCCCGAGACCGCGTGGGTGGTCTCGCGCATGCCGCAGGCGAAGATCCACTTCCGGGTCTGGCAGCCGGACACCACGCGCGCCGGCGCGCGCGTGATCGCGCCGCACACGTTCGTGATCCGCGCGCTGGATGCGGCCGGGCTGGCGTCGCCGGTCGTGTCGCGCTCGTTCTACTCGTACACCGTCGCGCCCTCGGTGCGCATCACGAGTCCGCGCCCGAGCGTGTCGTCGTCGCTGCAGTCCGGCCCGGCCATGCGCGTGCACTGGGAAGGCGAGGACGTGGACGGTGTCTTCTCGCAGCGGCCCGTGCGCTACAAGTACCGGCTCATCCGGGCGAACGATCCCGAGTTCCCCGCGGGCGACGTGATCACCGATCCGCAGCGCGCGTGGCGGTATTTCTCGGGCACGAACTTCGCGGGCTGGGATTCGACCGGCGCCGATTCCGCGTTCGCCGACCTGCGCGGCCTGGTGCCGGCCGAGTCGCCCTACGTATTCGCGGTGGTCGCGCAGGACGAGGCCGGGGCATGGAGCCCCGACTGGAGCATGCAGACCAACCTGCTGCGGTTCATCGCGGAGTTGTCGGGCAACGCTTCGCCACGGCTCGCGGTCGTCAGTCCGTTCGTGCAGTACGCGCAGGCCCGGGGCGGGATCGATCCCACCGATGTGGCGAGCTGGCTGCCCATCGACGTGCCCGGGGACCAGCCGTTGGCGTTCGACTGGTGGGCCACGCCCACGCTCGGCAACGACATCGTCGGATACCGCTGGCGGGTGGACGGCGAGTTCGCCGACGAAACGCCGCGCACGGACGAACGCACCGACTGGTCGCACTGGAGCCGCTGGAGCACGACCGCGACGGCGACCATCGGGCCGTTCGTCGGCGGCAGCTCGCACAAGCTCTACCTCGAGGCCAAGGACAACTTCGGTTCGATCGGGCTGCTGGTGGCGGACCTGCACGTGGTCGCCATGTCGCTCGCGCGCGACCTGCTGGTGGTGAACGACACGCGGCTCGAGCTCGACTCGTACAACTCGAACGGGACCCGTCGCAACTACACGACCGCGTGGCCCGCGGTGGCCGAGCTCGACACGTTCCTCTGCGCCGTCGGCGGGTTCACGTGGCGCGGCACGGCTGCGGGCCGTGCGGGGCTGTCGCCACCCGGGCTGCTGTCGGGATACGCGTTCGACACGGTCGGCACCCGCTTCGGCCTCGAGGCGCCCACGCAGGCGCTGACGCTCGCGCGGCTCGGCCGCTACCGGCACGTGCTGTGGCTCGCGGACGTCACCGCGGCGCAGGCGAACGCGTTGCCCACGGCGATCGTCAACGGCATCAGCACGCTGCGCTACATGTGCGCGCCGGGCCACACCAACGTGCTCGCGAGCTACGCCGCGGCGGGAGGGCAGGTGTGGCTGGCGGGCGGCGGCGCCGCCTACTGCTCGCTCGTGGACTACAACGCCGTCGGCGTCCGGGCGAACGACAACATCTACGGCATCGGGTACACGGTGTTCTCGAACGGGGCCGGGGAGTTGCTCGAGGGCCGGCCGATGTTCGACCTGGCGCACTGGCGCAGTGAACTGGTCACGCAGTACGTGGTCACCAGCGTACGCCGGTCGCCGCGGGCCGTCGGCGGCTGGTCGCACGCGGGCTACCACGGCGAGCCGCTCACCGCACCCGACTACGCGCAGATGCCGGCCACGTTGCGGCGGCGCGCGCTCGCGCTCGGCGACACGCTGCCACCCACGCGCGCCACGAGCCAGTCGACGACATTCTTCACTTCGGGAGCGTTCGGGGTGGAATACCTCACGCAGCCGAACGAAGTGCACGAGGACGTCACGCCGGATCCGGTCGTCGTGAACGAGCTCGCGACGCTCGACACGCTGTACGAGCTGTCGGGCGGTTCGCTCGCCACGCTCATCACGCAGCAGCGCCCGGCCGTCATGACCTACTACCACGGCGTCGAATCGCCGCGGTTCGTGTTCTCGGGGCTGCCGCTCTGGGAATGGACGCGCGCCGACTGCGCCGGGCTGGTGGATTTCGTGCTGCAGCGCATCTGGGGCATGCAGCGAACGACGGCGGTGAGGGGGCGCTGAGCCGCCGTCGCAGCCGCCGCGACACTCAGCCGAACACGCCGTCCGCGTAGCGGCCGTCGCGCATGAGCGCGAACGGCGTGCCGTCGTCGAGCAGCAGGTCCACCGCGCGCGGCAGCACGCGCGGCTGCAGTTCGGGCAGGTACACGCGGTCCATGTGCACGACCGCGTCGGGGCGCGAGAAGTCGTGCGCCCCGACGCGGCCGCCGAAGTGGTCGCTGCGCCCGAACGCCACGTGCAGGCCGAGCTTCTCGTCGAGCAGGATTTCGCCCACGGGCTTCACGCCGAGGTCGGCGAGCACGCCCAGGCCGAGCTCGGCGATGTTGCCGTAGGCGGGTTCGCGTTCGAGCCAGGCCGCGTGCTCGGCGGCCGCGGCGCCCTCGCCGCTCACGCGCACGGCGCGGTTGCCCTCGATGTGGAACCGCACCAGTTCGGCGCCGAACTGCACGGGCAGGGTGCCGTGCGTGCCGCTCGGGTCGTTCGCGTGCTCACCTTCGTACGGCACGAGGTAGGCCTCGCCCGAGGGCACGTTGCCCGCGGTCCCCGGCGTGTCCACCACGCCGTCGGACGCATGTGCGCCGCGATGGCGCAGGTCGAGCACCAGCGTGAGCGGCTCGCGCGCGTCCACGACGAACTCGAGCGTGGCGCTCGTCGCGCGATCGAGCAGGGCGGTCAGTCGCCGCACGCGGCGGCGCACTTCGCCGTAGTCGAGCCGCAGCGCCGGGATCATGGACTCCGCGAACCCGGGCATGGTCGCGGCGCGGAACCCGAGCGTGCGCGCGAGCAGCTTGAGAGGCGCCGTGGTCGAGAGCTCGGTGGGTGCGATCACCAGCGAATGCCGCGCGAGCACATCGGTCGTCGGCTCGGCGTCCGTGGTCGCGAGCGCGTCGGCGTGCGCCGGGAGCGCCGCCGGTTCCAACGGCACGAGCGTGCCGGGCAGGTCGGCGTTGTTGGTCCGCACGTTGCGGTAGGCAAACAGTCGCGCGTCCATGCCGAGTTCGGCGCGAACGCCGGCCAGCTGCGCGGCCCACTCGGCCGCCATGGCGCGGCGGGCCGCCCAGTGCGGGTGGTCCGGGCGGGCGTCGTCCGGAAGGTCCACGAGGATCGCCAGCGTCCGGTCGTCCGGGCGCGGCACGAAGACGCGGCGCACGAGCTGCAGCAGTTCGGGTGTGTCGAGTCGGGCGGAGTGCATGGCGACAACATAGCCCACACGGCCGCCGGCGCCATGCCGCGACGCGGCGCCCCCCGGGAGAAGCCCCGTGGCGACTTGTCCGTATCTTCGCGTCGCGAGCCTGCGCTACCATGCGGGTCCCTTCGGAGTGCGCCGTTCCGAGCCGCCGCGCCCACGGACAGAACACCCATGAACTGGATGCGATTCCGCAAGGCACTTTCCTACCCGCTCTTCTTCGCCGCGCTGATCGTCGCCGCGGCACTGAGGGAAGTGCCGAACTCCGCGCTCAACCAGGCCATCATCTGGCTGCCCACGGGCGTGGCGATCACCGGCCTGTTCATGGTCGGCAAGCAGGGCTGGTGGGTGATCGCTCTGGCCACGCTGGTGCAGCGCGTGCTGCTGAACTACGACTTCAGCGTCGCGGTGCCCGCCGCCGCGGGCAGTTCGGCGGAGGCCGTGATCGGAGTGGTGGTGCTCGAGCGACTCGGCTTCCGCGCCACGCTCGACCGCCTTCGCGACATCGCCGCGATCGTCGTCGCCGCGATGGTCGCACCGCTCGGCAGCATCTTCTTCTCGTGGATCGGCCGGTCGTTCGCCTGGTCGAATCCCGACATGCCGTTCTACTCGGGCTGGGACGGCTGGTGGCGCATGAACGCGCTGGGCGTGCTGACGGTGCTGCCGGTCACGCTCACCTGGACGCGCATCCCGCGGCACGAGGTCACGCCCCGGCTGGTCGCCGGCACGTTGCTCGCCGTGGGCGCGATCTTCACGGCCGTGTACGGGACGTTCGTGATCGTGCCCACGGGCGTGACCGGCGTGCTGCTGGTGAACATCGTGCTCGCGGCGCTCGTGTTCTACGCGGCCGGCCGGTTCGGGCAGCGCGGAGCCACGCTCGCGAGCGCGGTGTCGGCGATCGCGGTGGCGTCCATGACCACGCGCGGCTACGGCCCGTTCCTCGACGTGCCGCGCGAACACCGCCACGTGGCGCTGCAGCTGTTCGAGCTGCTGTTCATCACGCTGCCGCCCGGGTTCGCGGCGCTGGTCGCCGAGCGTCGCGCGGCCGAAGTGCGCGGGGCGCGCAGCGACGAACTGCGGCGCTCGATCCAGTCCGCGCTTCCCGACATCACCTATCGCCTGCGCCGTGACGGCACGTGTCTCGAGATCTCGACCCCGCCCGGAGTGGAGCCGCCGTTCCCGCACGACCAGATGATCGGCCGGTCCATCGAGGAATGGATGTCGCCCCTGCAGGTGACCATGGTGCGCGAGCGCATCCTCGCGGCGTTCGCCCGGGGCGAGGCGGCCACCGTCGAGTTCGAGGTGGTCATGGGAGGCCGGACGCGCATGCGCGAGGCGCGGTGCGTGCCGCACGGCGACGACGAACTGCTCGCCGTGGTACGGGACATCACCGACCGCCGCTGGAGCGAGGGCACGACCGCGTTCGAGGCGAACGTACTCGCGCTGGTCGCCACCGGGCGGCCCACGCCCGAGGTGTTCCGCGCGATCACGCGCGGCATGGAACGGCTGATGCCCGGCGCGCGCTGCTCCATCGTGACGCTCGAAGGCCGCCTGATGCACGTCGCGCAGGGCGAGTCGCTGCCCGAGGCCTACAACGCCGCGGTCGAGGGACTCGAGATCGGTCCGCTCGTGGGCTCGTGCGGCGCGGCCGCCGACGGGGCGCGCACGGTGATCGTGGCGGACATGACGACGAGCCCGCTGTGGGCGCGCTTCCTCGACCGCGTGCTGCCGCTCGGGCTGCGCGCGTGCTGGTCGGTGCCGATCCTCGCCAGCGACGGTGGCGTGCTGGGCACGTTCGCGATCTACCACGGCGAGGTGCGCGAACCCGATCCGCACGAACTCGCCCTCGCCGAGCGCGCCGCGGTGCTCGCGGCGATCGTCATGGAACGCGAGCGCCGCATCCACGCCTTGCGGCGCAGCCAGGACCTGCTCGCGTCCATCAACCGCAACGTGAAGGAAGGGCTGTTCCGCACCACGCCCGAACTCGAGCTGCTCTATTCGAACCACGCGCTGGCCCGGATCTTCGGGTACCTGGGCCCGGAGGAACTCCCGCGGCAGTCGTTCGAGGCCGCGTTCGTGGACGCCGCGCGGCGCGAGGAGCTCGCGCGCCTGATCCGCGAGACGGGCGAATGGACGAACGAGGAGGTGCGGTTCCTCCGGCGCGACGGCAGCCCGTTCTGGGGCCTGCTGTCGGGTACCGCGGTGCGTGACGAGCACGGGCAGGTCGTGCACTACGACGGCGCGATCGCGGACATCACCGAGCGCAAGGAACTCGAGGCGCAATTCCGGCAGGCGCAGAAGATGGAAGCGGTCGGCAAGCTCGCCGGCGGTGTGGCGCACGACTTCAACAACGTGCTCACCGTGATCTACGGCTGCGCGGAAGCGATCCGCAACGACTCGGCCGACACGCCCGCGATCCGCGCGCAGGCCGAACAGGTGCTCGACGCGGCGAGCCGCGCCACGCGGCTCACGCGCCAGCTGCTCGCGTACAGCCGTCAGCAGGTGCTCTCGCCGCGCGTGCTCGACCTCACGGTGGTGGTGGACCAGATGAGCGCCATGTTGCGGCGGCTGATCGGCGAGGACTACCGGCTCACCGTCGAGCACGCGTCGGGCCCCTGCTGGGCGCGCGTGGATCCCAGCCAGATCGAACAGGTGCTGCTCAACCTGCTCGTGAACGCGCGCGACGCCATGCCGGGCGGCGGTCCGATCGTGCTGCGCACCGAGCACGGCGCGGTCGCCGAGTCCGAGGCGCTGGTGCTCGCGGGTCCGCGCTCGGGCCCCGCGGTGCGGCTCTGCGTGCGGGACGAAGGCGCCGGCATGAGCAGCGACGTACAGGCCCGCGCGTTCGACCCGTTCTTCACCACCAAGCCGCTCGGCCAGGGCACCGGGCTCGGGCTGTCCACGGTGTACGGCATCGTGCAGCAGAGCGGCGGCGCCGTGTGGCTCGACAGCGCCCCCGGCCGCGGCACGTCCGTGTGGATCGCCCTGCCGCAGTGCGAGCCTCCGGCCGGCGAGCCGGCCGAGACGGTGGCCGCCCCGGCGCCGGCCATGCACGGCACCGTGCTCGTGGTCGAGGACGAGCCGGGCGTGCGCGCACTGGTCTGCATGACGCTGCGCCGCGCGGGCTACGACGTGATCGAAGCAGCCGACGGCGAAGCCGGCCTGCAGGCGGTGGCCGCGCACGCGGGAACGATCGACCTGATCGTGTCCGACGTGGTGATGCCGCGCCTGAACGGCCGCGACATGGCGGAGCGGCTGCTGCAGGCGCGGCCCGGCCTGCGCTTCCTGTTCATCTCCGGCTACCCCGACGACGCGCGCTCGCCGCAGGACTTCGCCGGCGAAGCGAGCGGTTTCCTCGCCAAGCCGTTCACGCCGCCGGAACTGCTGGCGGCCGTGCGCGGCGTGCACGAGTCCGCGCCGGCCACCCGGAACTGATCCTTCCGCGCTTCACCTCCAGCGATCCGCCTTGGGGTGATGACGCATGGACTTGTGGATCGCCTTCCACTTCGCCTCCTCCTCCGCGCGGGCGCGGGCGTCCACGCGGGTCTCGAGCCAGCGGCGTTCGCGCTGCAGCTTGCGCCACGACGCGAGACGCTCCTCGGCGAGCGTGCCGGACTCCAGCGCGGCGAGCACCGCGCATCCCGGTTCGCTCTCGTGTGCGCAGTCGCGGAACCGGCAGCGTTCCGCAAGCGCCGCGATTTCGGGGAACGCGCCGTCCACGGCGTCCTCGCTCGTCCACAGCTTCAACACGCGCATGCCCGGCGTGTCGAGCAGCACCGCGCCCGAGGGCAACGGCACGAGCTCGCGATGCGTGGTGGTGTGACGGCCGCGCGAATCGTCCTCGCGCACCGCGTGCGTGGCCTGCCGCGACTCGCCGAGCAGCGCGTTGACGAGCGTGCTCTTGCCGACGCCCGACGAGCCGAGCAGCGCGATCGTGTGCCCGGGCTGCAGCCAGGGCGCGAGCGCGTCGAGCCCGTCGCCCGCGAGCGCGGACAGCGTCACGACCGGCGTGCCGGGCGACAGCGCCTCGACTTCGGCCACGACCGCGTCGAGATCGGGCGCGAGGTCGGCCTTGTTGAGCACGAGCACGGGCGTGGCACCGCTTTCCCACGCGGCGGCCACGTAGCGTTCGATGCGGCGCAGGTTGAAGTCGCCGTCGAGGCCCGACACCAGGAACACGGTATCCACGTTCGCGGCGACGACCTGCGCTTCGGCGGCCGCGTCCACGACCTTGCGCACGAAGGCGCTCGATCGTGGAAGCACGGCCTCGATCACCGCGGGCGAGGCGTCTCCCGGCCGCACGGCCACCCAGTCGCCGACCGCGGGCAGTTCGGCGCGCGAACGCGCCTCGTGCCGCAGCCGGCCGGCCAGCTCGGCGGAGCGGGAGCCGCCATCACCCAGGACCTGGTAGCGATCGCGGTCCTCGCGAGAGACGCGCGCGGGTTCGAAACCTCGGGTCCGGTACGGCGTGAAGCATTCCTCGGTGCGGGCGTTCCAGCCCAGCGAGGGGAGAGACATGGGGCACGACCTTTCGTGAACGTCACGCGGATGCGGGGCAGGCCTCGCCCCGAGGTGAGTGAGCGTGCGTGCGTCACGGCGCCGGGAACGCGCGCGAGCGGCGGGCAACGAAAACGCCGCTCCCGATCTCCGGGGCGGCGCGGGTCGCGGCGCGAGAAAGGTCGCGGGCGCTAGGCGCGAGTCCGGAGAGGGCGTGACGCACGGAAACCGTTCACACAGGCAATCATCGTTCGTTCGCTCCTTTCCGTTCACCGGACGCGCACCACGCGCGTCGCGGGAGGCCGGCAATGTACGCGGGCCGGCATGCGGCCGCAAGCGGGATCTTCGCCGGCAGGCGGGTTGCCGCTCCGGCGGCAGGTTCTCGCTCTCCTGCATGGGGAGGTGCGTGCATGAACCTGGGAACGATCCACACGTTCGCGCTGGCGATCGGGCTCCTGTCGTCCACGATGTACTGGCCTGTGGTGCCGCGGGATCCCGACGAGCGGCAGGCGGACGGTTCCGAGAAGCCGCTGCACTGGCAGATCGGCTGGCTGGACAGCATCGGGGCAATCCCCGCCGATCGCTTCCTGTTCATGCCGACCGACCACGTGCGCCCCGGCCCCCCGAGCGGCCGGGTGCCTGCGGGTGAGTACGGCGCGACGCTCGACAGCGCGATCGCACGAAGGCTCGTGTTCCGGGAGACGGCGGCGATGCTCGCCACGGCGTATTCCCGCCGGCAGCAGCTCCAGGCGGCGTTCACGTTCCGTGAGGCGCTCGCGGAGCCTGAGCTGCTCGACTCGCTCTGGCAGAGCCGCGAGGCCACCATTCGAAGACTCGAAGGGCGGATGCCGCTTCTCGGAGAGGACCCGGGAACACGACTTCGCCTGATCACCGTCCGCGACGCCGCGTTGCTGCGGTCGTTGCCGCTCTCGGCCTGGTACGAACTGGAGGCGCTGGCGGAAGTACGCACGGGGAACGGCGGCGTGCCCCGCTTCTTCATGGCCAACGTGGTCGAAATGCTCCAGCACGTGTCGGGAAAGGGCGAACTGCCGGAGGAACTCGGGCTGCAGGTGTTCGCCGACACCACGCTGTCGTTCGCGACGCGACTCGAGTACTCGCGAAGCGTCACGCGCGCCGGGAACCGCGTGTTGGAGGTACTCGCTCCCAGCGATGCACCGGCGCACTTCGGCCCCCGGCTCGCGGCCGAACTTCGGCCGACCTGGGAGCGTCTCCGCCGCGAGCGGCGCCTGCCCACGCGCTACCACTGGTTCGATGAACCCGACGCCCCGGGGAACCCGCTGCACTGATCGAGGGCGCGTCGCTCACTCGTGCGCGATCGCCGCGATCGGCGACAGCTTCGCCGCGCGACGGGCGGGGTAGGTGCCGAACACGAGCCCGACGAACGACGACGACAGCGTCGCGACCACGACCGACTGCCACGACAGCACCGGCGTGACCGGCGCGTGCGCGAACGCCCGGAACACCGCGGTGACCGCCACCGCGATCAGGAACCCCACCGCCAGCCCGGCGATCGAGCCGGCCAGCGCGATCGCGACCGACTCGGTGAGGAACTGCATGCGGATGTCGGCGCCTCGCGCGCCGACGCTCTTGCGGATGCCGATCTCGCGGGTGCGCTCGGTCACCGCGGCGAGCAGCACGTTCATGATGCCGATCCCGCCCACGAGCAGCGAAATGCTCACCAGTGCGCCGACGAACACCTTGAGCAGCAGGAACCCGCGCTCGACTTCCTGCAGCTGTTCGCGGCCCACGGCCACGCGCACGCGGCGCGGCCAGTCGGGCCAGCGACGCGACAGCCATTCGTGCACGCCCTCCTCGACGCGGTCCACGTCCTCGAGCGATGCCGCGAGCACCTGGATCGTGGGCGCGGGCCGCTGCCCCGGACGCTGCGGCAGCAGCGTGCGCGCCGCACGGATCGGCGCCAGCGCGCTGCACGAAGGCTCGTCTTCGTTCTCGAAGCCGGTCGGGGCGAGCACCCCCACCACGCGCCGCGTGCGGTCGTTCACGCGGATGTCGCGGCCGACCATGTCGAGCGGGTCGCCGCCGGGATTCAGCTCGCGCGCGAGCGCGTAGTTGATCACGACGACCGGGCGGTTGCGTTCGGCCTCGGTGGTGCTGAAGAAGCGGCCGGCGCCGAGTTCGAGCTTGCCGAAGTCGGGCAGCGAGGCGCTGCCGAGCAGCAGGCTGGTGGATCGGCGTTCGCCGCGATGCGTGGCCGTGCCGCCGCCGCCCAGCACCAGCGTCGTGGCCCGCGCGCCTTCGATCTGCTGCAGCAGCGCGTTCGCGTCGGCGGTCGTGAAGATCGGGTAGTCGCGCACCGACTTCCATTCGCCGTTCTCGCGGTACGCCGTGCGCGGGCTCACCGTGACGACCTGCACGGACATCTCGCGCTGCACCTGCTCGCGCGCGAACGCGAGCAGGCCGTCGCTCACCGCCATGGTGGCGACGAGCGCGGCGGAGCCGATCAGGATGCCGAGCACGGAAAGCAGCGTGCGCACCGGGTGGATGCGCAACGCGTCGGCCCCCACGGCCAGGTTCTCGAGGAGTACGGGGCGCACGCACCATGTACGAACGTGCGCCACGGGTGTCACGGCATCGGTCCGCGCGCTTGCCGGGCGTGCGGGGCCGGGAGCGCCCACGAAGCGAAGGCGGAGGCGTCCCTTCGGGACGGGAGCGTCAGTGCCTTCCGAGCAGCCGCGTGATCCCGGGGGCGCTGGCGCTCACGCGACCGCGCTCGGTGAGCAGCTCGGTGATGAAGCGCGCCGGCGTCACGTCGAAGCCGGGATTGCGTGCCGGCGTCGCTTCGGGCGTCACCCGCACGCGGCGCAGCACGCCGGCGTCGTCCACGCCCTCGACATGCGTGACTTCGTCCGCACCGCGCTCCTCGATCGGGATGCTCGCACCGGTGAGCGTGCGCGCGTCCACGGTGCTGAGCGGCGCGGCCACCACGAACGGCACGCCGTGCTCGCGTGCCGCCAGCGCGCGGGCATAGGTGCCGATCTTGTTCGCCGCGTCGCCGTTCGCCGCGATCCGGTCGGCGCCGGTGAGCACGAGATCCACTTCGCCGCGCTGGATCAGGTGCGAGCCCGCGTTGTCGGCGATCACCGCGTGCGCGACGCCTTCCTGGGCCAGTTCCCACGCCGTGAGCCGCGCGCCCTGCAGGCGCGGACGCGTCTCGGACACGAACACGAACGGCGCCATGCCCGCGCGCGCGGCCTTGTACACCGGCGCGAGCGCGGTGCCCCAGTCCTGCACCGCGAGCCAGCCGGCGTTGCAGTGCGTGAGCACGCGGATGCCGGGACGCATGAGCGCCAGCCCGTGCGTGCCGATCGCCTCGGCCGCGGCGACTTCGGCGTCGTCGAACGCGCGCGCGGCGGCGAGCATGGCGTCGGCGTCCGGTGCGGCGGCGCGTACGGCATCCAGCCCCGTCCACAGGTTGACGGCGGTCGGGCGCGTGCGTGCGAGGCGTTCGTACGCGGCGGCCAGGTCGTCGCCGCGGCGTGCCGCCAGCGCCAGCGCGTAGCCCGCGACCACGCCGATCAGCGGCGCGCCGCGCACCGCCATGTCTTCGATCGCGCGTGCGGCGTCCTCCACCGAACGCGCGTGCGCGATTTCCACGCGCGCGGGCAGCGCGCGCTGGTCGAGGAACGCGAGCGCGTCGTCGTCCCACCAGCAGGCGCGCGTGTGTGCGCCGTTCACCTTCATGACCTGCCCTCCGGGCGCGCGGGGGACGGCGCGTTCGCCAACGCGCGGGCCAGTTCACGCACCAGTGCGCCGCCGGCTTCCTCGGCGGTGGCGCCGAACGCCACGATGCCGTCCTCGTGCCCGCCCATCGCGGCCACGCGCAGCGAGGCGAATACGCCCTCGCGGTACAGGCGCTGCATCTCGAACGCCATGGCGGGGGTGCCGTTGGCGGCGCCCGGATCGCTCACGGGCAGCCCGAGCGCGCGCGCCCGGCGCCAGATCGCGGGTGCGTGTGCGTGCAGCACCACGCGCACGGCGGGCGAGCAGTCGTAGAGCGCGGCGTGCGTGAGCGACTCCGAGGACGGTGCGACCTCGCCGCGGCTCGTCACGGCGTTGCGCGGGATGTCCCAGCGTTCGACGAGGCAGAACTCGCGCAGCGTGGTGTGCGCCAGTGCGCCGGTCTGCGTGCCGGTCACGAGGAACGGCCGCGCGCCCTGCGGTGCGCCTCCCAGCGGCGCCACGCGTATGCTCACGTTGCCGAACCCCAGCCCCTCGTAGCGCGCCGGGTCCTGCCCGAGCACCCGCAGGTGCGCGAGAATCTCGCGCCACGCGCCGAGCACGCCCGCGGCTTCGCCGAGCACGCGCGGTTCGAGCGCCCGCGTGGTGTGCGCGACCGCGAAACGAATGACGCCTTCGGAAGGGGAGTGGGGCATGGCGGCGCGGAAGCTAGCACTTCGGCGCGCGTGCGTTACATTGCCGCGCGCATGAAACCCTCCCGCCGGAAGTCCCCGAACCCGGTGCCGTCCGCGGCGGCGGCACCGAACGCGCCGTTCCCGGCGCCGCTCGTGTTCGCGCTCGCGGCGCTGCCGCCGCTGGTGGCGTACGCGTTCACGCTCGCGCCCGGGCTGGCCGCGGGCGACTCGGGCGAACTCGTCACCGCGGCGTGGACGTTCGGCGTGGCGCATCCACCGGGCTACCCGCTCTACGTGATGCTCGCCGGCGCGTGGGCGCATGCCGCGTCGGCCCTCGCCGAGCCCGCACTGGCGCTCAACGCGTTCTCGGCCGCGTGCGCGAGCGCCGCGGCGGGCGTGCTCGCGGTCGCGGTGCGGCGGCTCACGCGCTCGGCGCCGGGCGCGCTGTTCGCGGCATGGGCGTTCGCGTGGTGCCTGCCCGTGTGGCGTTACGCGATCGTCGCCGAGGTGTTCGCGCTCAACGCGCTGCTCGCCGCCCTGGCGCTGTGGTGGCTCGTGCGCGCCTGCGACGACGACGGGGGAACGCAGGCCGGGCGCGCGGGCCGCGCCATGCTGGCGCTGGTCGGCGTCACGCTGCTCGGCTTCTCGCACCATCACACGTTGCTGCTGCTCGGGATCCCGGCGTCGCTCGTGGCGTTCGGCGCGGCGTGGTCGCGCGAGCGGCACGCCCGCGCAGCGCTGCTCGCGCGCACCGCGGGCGCCAAGCTGCTCGCGCTGCTGCCGCTGGCCTGGCTGCCGCTGGCCACGCGCCGCGCCGGGGCGCTGGTGTGGGGCGAAGCCGACACGCCGCGCGGGTTCCTGTCGCTGCTGCTGCGCGACGACTACGGCACGTTCCGGCTCGATCCGGCGCAGGCGGGCATGAACGCCGACCGCAACCACGTGCTGCTGTGGCTCGAATCGCTGCCGCGCGACTTCGGCGCAGTGGCGCTGGCCGTGGCGGCGGTCGGCGCGGTGGTGCTGGTGCGTCGCGCGCCGCGCGTGGCCGCGGCGCTGGGCGGCTTCTTCGCGCTGCAGCTGCTGTTCTTCACGCGCGTGGGATTCCCGTCGGATTCGCCGCTGCTGCGCGGCGTGATCGAGCGCTTCTACATCCTGCCCGCGCTCGTGCTGGCGCTGCTCGCGGGCGCCGGCGCCGCGTGGCTGTTCGAGCGGCGCGCGTGGTTCGCCGCGCCCGGCGGGCGGCGCTGGCCCGCGGTGGCGGCCGTGGCGGCGTACTACGCGATCACGGGCGTGGCGGCGCACGCGGCCGACGTGTCGCAGCGGGGCAACCGGCTGTGCGAGGCGCTCGGCCGCGGCATGCTCGCGAGCTGTCCCGAGCGTGCGGTGCTGTTCGTGCAGGGCGACCTGCAGCACAACGCGCTCGCCTACCTGCAGCGCGCGCGCGGGCTGCGCCCCGACGTCACCGTGCTCGACCAGGAACTCATGACCTACGCGTGGTACGTGCGGCGCGTGCGCGCGGCGCACCCGGACCTGCTGCCGCCGTTCGGTGCGGCGCAGCGCGTGTTCCTGCGCGACGGCCGCGTGGTCGAGGGCTTCGCGATCGCGCGCGGCGATTCGGCCGTGGACCTGCTCACCGAACGCGCGCAGGGCACCGCGCGCGGCGGCGAGATCGTGCGCGTGGCGCCCATGCCGGCCGAGTCGGCGTTCGCCGCCACGCGCGCGGGCTTCCGCACGGGCTGGCTGCGCGAGCCGAGCGACGACCGGTACTCGGGCCTGCCCGGCACGCGCAACCTGCTCTGGCTCGACCATCTCGCGCCGGTGCGGCCCGTCGCGTTCCTCGGCGTGAAGGACGACAGCTGGTCGCTGCGCTGGGGCATGACGCCGGTGGGCTTCGTGGCGTGGACGAGCCCGGCGGGTGCGCCGCCGGCGCTCGAAGCGCAGACCGCGGTGCTGCTGCGCGTGTTCGGCGAGTCCGGCATGGACGCCTACTTCGCGCGCCAGGCCGCGACCAGCTTCGAGCGGGTCGAGCAGCCACGCTTCGCCGCGGTGGCGAATCGCGCGGCACTGGTGCTGAGCCAGCCGCAGGCCGCGGCGGCGATCGCGGCCGACCCGCACGGCTGGCAGGCGCTGAAGCGCTGGGCGGCACGGTTCGAGGCGCTCGAGCCGTCGCCCGATCCGGCGTGCCTGCGCGCGATCGGGTTCCTGCGCGTGTTCGGGCGCGACTTCGCCGACCACGCCGCCGCCACGCGCGACCTCGAGCGCTGGCTGGCGAGCGGCGCGGAAGGCGCGGCCGCCGACGCGGAATCCCGCGACATGCTGGCCCGGCTGCGGGCCGAGGCCGGGCGGTAACCAGCTTTTCCTGCGCCTTCGTGCAATTTGCCCCTGTTAGAAGAGGGGGCCGCCGGGCGAAGATTCGACGACATCGTGCCTTCCCGTTCCGTCCCATCCTCGGAGCGCCGAAACATGCCCACGTCGCACCGCTTCTCGCGCCTCGCCGGGTTCGCCGCCACGTTCGGACTGGTCATGGCCGCGTGCCCAGCCCTCGTGCATGCCGGTGCGTGTCCCGCACCCGTGGTCACCTCGATCGTGCCCGCCACGGTGCCCGCCGCCGGCGGCATCTCGCTCACGATCAACGGCTCGAACTTCACCGCGAACGGCAGCCCCAAGGTGACGATCGGCCTGCGCGACGTGCAGGTGCTGTCGGCCACCAACACGCAGCTCGTGGTCGTGGCGCCGCCGCAGGACGACGAGGCCACGCCGGCGATCCACGTGCGCCCCGGCAAGAACAAGCCGCTGCGGGTCACCCTCACGCGTTTCAGCTACGAACCTCCGGTCGTGGTTTCGGCACCGCCGGCGCTCGTGCCGCGCGGCGGCGGCACGGTGCTCACCGTGACGGGCTCCAACTTCCGCTGTTCCGCACCCGGCGCGTACGTCGAGGATCCCGCCACGGGCGGCACCTGCCCGGCGCAGGTGGTCGCGGCGGACGACACGTCCATCGTGATCCGCACCGAGGACTGCGACGACGGCAACACGAACTCCGACGAGCGCGTGCTGCACGTGACGCTCGCGCGCGAGGGCATCGTGCATCGCGATCTCGCTGCGCGGAACATCCTGCTGTCGGGCTCGCGCGCGAGTTCGGTGACTCCTGCGAGCGTGCCGTCTTCGGGTGGCACCGTCCTCACGATCGTCGGCAGCGGCTTCGCCGCCGGCAGCACGCCGCCCACCGCGCAGGTGTGCGTGGACGGTCGGTGCGCCGACGCGCGCGTCTCCTCGTACACGGACACGCAGGTCTTCGCGGTCGCGCCCCCGGCGCCCGTCGTGCCGTCGAACGCGCAGGGCCGCGTGGTGGTGACGACGAACGGCGTCGCCGGCTCGTCGTGCGCGCTCGACTACGACTCGACGCCGATCATCCGCGGTTCGCGCTCGTCGAGCCTGCCCGCGAGCGGCGGCTACCCGCTCACGATTCGGGGCGACAACTTCGGGCCGAACATGCTCATGAGCTGCGACGACGGCTCGGGTTCGTCCGTGGTCGTGCCGACGACCGGCGTGGGACCCGGCGTGATCGTGGGCATCGTGGTGGGTTCGCCCGCGAGCACCATGAACGTCTCGCTGCTGCAGGCCGGGCACGCGTCGGCGCCGATCAGCCTGCCCGTGCTGCCGCCGCCCACGATCGGCAACGCGTTCGCGCCGGCGAACGCGCTGGGTGGCGACGTCCTCACGATCTCCGGGACGAACTTCGGCCCGGCGTCGGCGTTGCACGACGTGCAGGTGAGCGTGAGGCAGAACGGCGTCACGACGCCGGCGGGGCCGGTGCGCTGGCTGGCGCCCGAGGCGCTCGGCGTGCGGTTGCCCGCAGGCGCCGCGGGGCCCGCCGACGTCATCGTCAGCGTGAACGGCGTGAGCGCGACGCGCACCAACGCGATCACCTACGGCGGCACGGGCAACGGCAACGCGCCGATCGCGAGCACCATGCTGCCCACGAGCGTCGCGCGCGGCGGCGGCACGGTATTGACGATCTCGGGCTCGAACTTCGGCGCCGCGCCGCTCGTGCGTTTCGGGACCCAGGTGCTCACGCCCAATCCGCGCGGCAACACGTTCGCGGTCGTCACCACGCCGGCGCTCGCCGACATGGAAGAGAGCGTGCCGATCGAAGTGCTCGCGAACGGCAAGGAGTCGAACCCGCTCTACCAGGGTCCGAAGACCGAGACGACGAACCCGCTCGCCGGCGGCCAGCACTCGGCGTGGGCGGGCGGCACGCTGCTCACGATCACGGGCAGCGACTTCGTCGCGCAGTCGCGCGTGCTCGTCGAGACCGGCTCGGGCGCCTCGACGCTCGTGACGCCGGCGACGGTCGCGCCCAACCAGATCCGCTTCGTCTCGCCCGAAGTGAGCGGCCCCACCACCGTGACCGCGCGCGTCGTCAACGGTTCGGCCAGCTCGAACGCGCAGACGCTCGACTACGCGGGACCGGTGATCACCGGCGTCTCCGCCGCGGCGCTCTCGCCCGCGGGCGGCGACGTCCTCACGATCACCGGCTCGGGCTTCGGCGCCGCGAAGGGGAAGACCTACTTCGAGACCGGCGACATCCCGACGCAGGACTTCTGGTCGGACGACCAGATCGTGGTCACGACACCGCCACGCACGCCCGGCTGCCCGAGCAATCGTCCGTTCCGCGTGCAGTCGGCCGCGGGCCAGACGAGCACCGCGGTCACGTTCTCGTACACCGAGCCCGTCGTGGACGGGCCCGACTCGCCCGCGACCACCGCGATCGGCGGCTACCCGCTCACCATTCGCGGCGACAACTTCGGGCCGACCGCGCACCTCGTGTGGGCCGACGGTCTTCCGGGGCCCGACATCACCGTGACCAACCAGACGCGCACGAGCTTCGCCATCCTGCTCGGCTCGGGCAGCTCGGGCTCGCGGCTGATGAGCCTCGATTCCGACTCGCAGCGCCCGCCGGTGGCGTTCGCGCTCGAACTGCTCGCGCCGCCGGAGTTGAGCGGCGTGTCGCCGCCGTCGGGCCCGCTCGCGGGCGGCAACACGATCACGATCCACGGCGCGAACTTCGGCCCGCCGGGCACGGCGCGCGCGGCGTGGTTCGCGGGCGAGGACGACTGCCCGTTCACGATCACCGACGAATCGCCGGGCACGCTCGTGTGCACGCTGCCGCCGGGCTCGAGCAGCGGCCTGCGCGACCTCGTCGTCGCGGTGGCGGGCGAGACCGACACGCTGTTCGCCGCGTACGAGTACGGCGGCACGACGGGCGTGGACGACGCCGTGCACGCGCCGCGCGCGCTGGCGCTCGCGGCGCTGCGTTCGCCGTTCGCGAGCGAGGCGACGCTGCGGTTGTCGCTGCCGCAGGCGGGCCGCTGGCAGCTCGTGCTGCACGACGTGCGCGGCGCGCAGGTGCGGCGTTTCGAAGGCGACGCGCCGGCCGGCGCGCTCGACCTGCGCTGGGACGGCCGCGCCGGCGACGGCCACGCGGCCGCACCGGGCGTGTACTTCGCACGGCTCACGGCGAACGGCGCGACGCGCGACGCGAGGCTCGTGAAGCTGCGCTGACGCCGCGTCACGGCACGGAACGGCGGACCGGAACGCTCCGGTCCGCCGTTTCGCGTTGCCGGCGGGCCCCCTGCTACACTTTTCGCCGTTCCCGCGCCCTCGCCGGCGCTCGTTCCGGAGCCGTACCGGCCGCCCACACGAAAGCCCCACTTCCTTGCGCACACTCCTCCGTGGCGGCCTCGCCGCTCTCGTCGCCCTGTCCGCGTTCGCCGCCGCCGCCTTCGCGCTCTCGCCGAGCCCCGACTGGCGCGACCAGGTGATCTACCAGGTGATCACCGACCGCTTCGCGAACGGCAACACCGCGAACGACAACGCCGAAGGTTCGTACAACCCCAGCGACGGCGCCCGCACGCACGGCGGCGACTTCGTGGGTCTGCGCGGCAAACTCGACTACCTGCAGCAGCTGGGCGTGACCACGCTGTGGATCTCGCCCGTCGTGATCAACACGGGTGGCGAGTACCACGGCTACGCGGCGAAGGACCTGTACACGATCTCGCCGCAGATGGGCACGAAGGCCGAACTGCAGGCGCTGGTCGCCGACTGCCACGCGCGCGGCATGTACGTGGTCATCGACGTGGTCTGCAACCACATGGGTACGCTGCTCACGAGCACGGCGCCGGGTTATCCCGCGTACAACTACCCGACCGGCTACCCGCTCTCGTGGCGCGACACGAACAAGAAGTACCCGGGCTTCTTCTCCGACCCCGCGAAGTTCCACAACTACGGCGACGTCTCGAACTGGTCGGGCACCGAGCAGGTCGTGGGCGCGATCTTCGGGCTCAACGACATCCGGACCGAGGACGCGAGCGTGCAGGCCGAGCTGGTCGCGGCGTACCGCCAGCTGATCGCCGACACCGACTGCGACGGCTTCCGCGTGGACACCGTGAAGCACGTGGACGGGGGGTTCTGGGACGTGTGGTGCCCGGGCATCCGCACGTGGGCCGCGACGCAGGGCAAGTCCGACTTCCTCATGTTCGGCGAAGTGTTCGACGGAGACGCGGCCGCGGGACCGTTCACCGGCACCATGGGCAGCGCCTCGTACCGGTTCGACTCGATGCTCTGGTACGGCATGTACTGGACCACGAACGGCGTGTGGGGCGGCAGCACGGCGCCCGTCGAGATCCAGAACACGTACGGCAACCTGTCGTACTTCGATCCCACGGTGCGCGAGCGGCTCGTCACGTTCCTCGACAATCACGACAACTCCCGCTTCCAGGGCGCCGGCGTCGCGAACCAGGACCAGTCGCGCGCGCGCACCGCGATCGCGTGGCTGCTCACCGCGCGCGCCATTCCCTGCCTGTACTACGGCACCGAGCAGGAGTTCGACGGCGGCAGCGATCCGTGGTGCCGCGAGGACATGTGGGCCGGGCAGTGGAACTTCGGTCCGTCGCTCGGCGACAACTTCAAGCAGTCGCACTCGCTGTTCCGCTGGACGCGCGACCTGATCGCGGTGCGCAAGCGCCACGACGCGCTGCGCCGCGGCGCGCTCACGCACCTGTACGCCGAAGCCGCGGGCGCGGGGCTGTACGCGATCGAGCGGCGCTCGGCGTCGGACACCGTCGTGGTCGCGATCAACAGCGCGAACGCGCCGGTCGCGCAGGTGCTCGCAACCGCGTGGCCGGCGGGCACGGTGCTCGTGGATGCGCTCGAACCGGCCGTGCGCGACACCGTGGCCGCCGGCGGCGTGCTGGTGCTGTCGCTGGGCGCGCGCGGGGCGCGCGTGTTCGAATCGCTCGCGGCGCACGCGGTCGCGGCGGCGCCCGTGCACGACCGCGTCGTCGTGACGGCGCAGTTCCCGGCGCACGACCAGTCGCTCAACGACCTGCGTTCGCCGCTCGTCGCGACGTTCGACCGCGCCGTGGACGGCGCGACGCTCGCCGCCTCGGCGTGGACCGCGCCCGCGGTGGCGGGTGCGTGGCAGGTGGACGGCCGCACGGCGAAGTTCTTCCCGGCCGCTCCGTGGCCGTCGTCCACCATCGTGTCGTGGGGATTCGGCGCGGCGCTGCGCGGCGCCGACGGCACGGCGCTGCGCGCGCCGTTCGAAGGCCGCTTCCGCACGACGGCCTATACGAGCGGCATCACGGTCGCGTCGGGCTTCGTCGCCGACCGCATCGCGCGCCAGAACCTGGGCGCGCCGGTCAGCGTGGTGGACGCGCCGTGGGCGGGCGAGCAGGCGATGCTCGTGGGCGACGTGAGCAAGGACCGCATCTTCACGCTCACCACGGGCGGCGACTTCGGGCACTGGCTCGGCGACTCGCGCTGGACCAAGTCGTACGGACTCGTCCGCGGCTCCGACGGCCGCGTGACCGTGACCAACGGCACCGCGCTCTACGAAGTGGACGCGCGCCGGGTGGTCACGCCGCGTGCGGGCACGTACTCGGGCGCCAGCTTCGGCTCGCTCGCGCAGGCGGACGCCGCGTGGGGCGGGCAATTGCTGATGGGTGACCCGGCGGGCAACCGCATCGCCACGGTGACCGCGGCGAACACGCTCGTCACGTTCGCGAGCGGCGTGAACGCGCCGCTCGGCATGGCGTTCGGTCCCGGCGGCGCGTGGGGCGCGTCGCTGTACGTGTGCGATCCCAACTACACCGCCGCGAACGCGTCACTCGACGGCGGCGCGCGGATCGCGCGGGTGACGAGCGGCGGCGCGGTGAGCACGTTCGTCGCCGACGCCACCGCGCTCAAGGGCGCGGGCGCGCTCGCGTTCGATCGCACGGGCCGCTTCGGAGGCGACCTGTTCGTGGCCGACCTGCTCAACGAGCGCGTGCTGCGCGTCACCAGCGCGGGCGTGGTGAGCGTGTTCGCGACCGGGTTCGGCAACCTGTCGGGCACGCAGTGCATCGGTTTCGGTCCCGACGGCGCGCTGTACGTGGCCGACGCCGGCAGCGGCGATTCGTTCACGCGCCCGACCGGGCTGAACGCGCAGGGGCAGGTCGTGCGCATCGCGCCCACGGTGCTCGTCACCGGGGTCGCGCCCGGCGTCGCGTCCGGCCTGCGGCTCGCACCCGCATCGCCCAACCCGAGCGGCGGCGCGGTGGCGTTGCGCTGGACGCTGGCCGCGGGCGGTCGCGCGCGACTCGCGATCTACGACGTCTCGGGCCGTCACGTGCGCACGCTCGCCGACGGCGCGATGACCGCGGGCGAGCACTCCACGCGCTGGGATGGCCGCGACGCGGCGGGCCGCCTCGCGGGCGCCGGGCTCTACTTCGCGCGCCTCGAAGCGGCGGGCGAGCGCCGCACCACGCGCGTGGTGCGGCTGCCCTGAACCACGGCCGGCGCGGCTACGACGCCGCGCCGGACTCTTAGCGCCGCACCGCCTGCTCGATCAGCGCGGTGTTCGGCACCGCGATCGTGGCGCCGTCGGCCTCGAGCAGCGTCTGCTGCGCCGAGATCGCCGCGATCACGCCGCGGCGACCGTCCACCTCGAGCGTCTGGCCCGCGCCGAACACGCGGCGTGCGTAGAAGCCGGCGATCAGGTTGCGCGTCGCGTCGCGCGTGCCGAGCCCGAACGACAGCCCGAACGCGAGCGCGAGCCCCGAGAAGATCACGATCGTGAGGATGTTGAGGATGCGCGTGTCCACCTTGAGCTGGCCCAGCGCCACGATCGCGACCACGAACAGCGTGAAGCCCGACAGTGCGCTGCCCAGCGAGCGCGCGAACGCGAGCCCGGAGTCGCGGGCGTAGTTCGTCGCCGCGTTGCCGAGGAACTGCCCGAGCGCGTTGCCGAGCACCAGGATGATGGCGGCCGAGAGCAGGTTGGGCAGGAACGCGAAGAACCCGGTGATGCCGTCGGAAATCGTCCGGAGCCCGACCATGTCGGCGGCGCTCTGCACGAACAGCAGCAGCGCGAGCCAGAACACCATGCCGGGCACGCCGCGGCGCATGGGTTCGCGCACGCCGAGACGGCGGAAGCTGTCCATGAGGCCGGCGCGTTCGAGCGCCGCGTCGGCGCCGGCGCGCTGCATGACCTGCGCGAGCGAGAAGCGCACGAGCGAGGCGATCGCCCAGCCGATCAGCGTGAGGATCAGCGCGGTGATGAAGCGCGGTGCGAAGTTGACCGCTCCCGTGCCGAGCTGCTGCAGCACCTGCACGACGGCGCCCTGGATCGTGAACGTGGATTCCATGTGCATCACTCCTTGTCGCGGCGCTCGTCGCGCACGCCGAGCAGCTGGAAGAACGAACCGAGCATCTCGAGGAAGAACTCGCTGATGCCCCAGAAGGACATTTCCACGGCGCGCGCGCTCGTCTGGCGCGCGTTGACGCCGTCCATCACGCCGGCGAGGAAGCGTGCCGAAGGCTCCTCGCGCAGTTCCGCGAGCTCGCGCACGGGCTCGCCGGTACCGTCGTTCGTGGTGTCGCGCTCGTCGTTCACGTCGCCTCCCGCGCGCCCGCCGTGGCGCCTGCCGTCGCCCGCGCCCAACGCGCGCGGAACTCGGCGCGCGCGCGGGCGATGCGCATCTTGACCGCCGACAGCCCGATCCCGAGCTCGCGGCGGATGTCCTCGTACGACAGTTCGTCCACGTCGCACATCACCAGCGGCACGCGCAGCGAATCGGGCAGCGAGTCGAGCACCTCGCGGATCAACGCCCGGCGCCGGTCGGCGTCGAGCCCGTCGAGCGCGCCGTCCTCCACGCGCAGTTCGGGCACCGCCGCGAGCTCGGGCTCGGACAGCTCCACGTACGTCTTCCCACGCTTCGACTGCAGGAAGTTCAGGCAGTGGTTCACCTTGATGCGCTGCAGCCACGTCGAGAACTTCGCGCGGCCCTCGAACGTGCCGAGCTTGAAGAACAGCTTCACGAACACTTCCTGCGCGAGATCTTCGGCGTCGTCGCGGGAACGGGTGAGATGGCGGCAGTTCACGAGCACCGCCGACTGGTGCCGTCGCACCAGCTCGGCGAACGCCTTGGTGTCGCCGTCGGGAGCCGCGAGTGCGGCGCGAACGAGAGTTTCGTCGGGATCCATGAGCGACCTTTCCACTCGGACAGCGGCGGGGTGCCGAAAGTCACGTCGTTTTCACGAGGGCGACGGACACCGGCGACCGGAGGGGCTCCGGCACTCTATCCGGCGGCCATCCGGGAATGCATGTGACTTTCCGGAGTACTGCCGGTCTGAAGGTCGTGCCCGAACGGATCGGGCGGAACGCGGGCGCCGAGCCTCCTCGGCGTCGCACGCCGGACATCTCGCCTCAGGCGTTCCGTCCGCTCCTCGTGGGTACGCAGGGAACGGTGCCCGCTCCGCGGTGTCACCCTCGGCCTGCGGCCGGCGTGCTTCCCCCGGCGCCGGCAGCCGGCGGCCCGTTCCCGTACGACGGTGAGGTGGCGTCCGAAGTGCCCACATCCAGGGAAGCAGGGGGGATACCGGGTACGGAGGGCGCCACCAGCCGATCCTCGCCGCGTCGAGCGGGCGGCGACGGTGCGCGCATGCAGCGGCGCCTGCGCGCGCCCGCGCGCGCACGCGCGCGGATCGGGGCGGGAAAAATCACCCGCCCCGGCGCGCTCAAGTGGGCTGCGGTGATTCCGACACTCCCTCGTGCAGCCGCGGGTCCACGGACGGCCCGTCTTCCGACGACACCGTCCGACCGGAGGTGAGTGCATGATCCGCCCCTTATCCGCGACGCAGTCCGCGTTGCAGGGCCTGCAGGGTTCGCTGCGCCGGCTCGACCGCGCCGCCGAGACGATCGCGCGCGCCGGTCTCGACCTCGCGCCCGCCGCTCCGGTGCCGACCGACACCGCGGGCGGCACCACGGCCATCGTGCCGGCGACGAGCGACGACGACTTCCTCGACGCGATGGTGAACATGATGGTCGCGCAGCGCGCGTTCTCGGCTCAGCTGCGCATGCTCGAAACCGCGAACGACATGACGAAGGAAGCGATCGAACTGGGTGGTCGCGGGGCCTGATCCCGCGTCAGCGGCGCACCTGCAGCATGCCGCGGGCGAGTCCCTCGCGCGCGAACCCGAGCACGTCCACCTCGGCGGCCGCCGGGGCCACGTCGCACGCCTCGGCGAACGGCGCCACCGCCTCGCGCAACGTGCGGGTGCCGTCGAGCAGGCCGAACAACAGCCAGCCGCGATCGCCCAGTTCGCGGTTCGTCGCGAACGCACCTTCGGGAAACTCGACGCGCAGCGAGGCCGGGGATTCGTGCGCGGGATGCGTCCACACGCCCGCGAACACCGCGCCGGGCAGGGGCGCGAGCACGCATTCGAGCAGCGCGTCGTCGGGCCGCGCGGCCGCGTGAATGCCCGCGAGCCAGTCGGCGAGCACGCCGGGTTCCGGCGGCTTGCGGCCGTGATGCTCGACCACGATGCGCGGCAGCACGGCGCCGTCGGCGCCGGGCCGCTGCACCACGAGCAGCACGTTCGTGAACGCGGTGATGCCGAGCGCGTCGTAGTGGTCGCGGTACGCGCGGGCCTCGCGTTCCCATTCCGCGCCGAGCGACGGATGCCCGACCGCCGCGACGTGCGCGGCCGCCTGGTCGAGCGACGCGCCGGGCCGGCTGATCGCCGCATAGCCCGCGTGCGCGTCGCCGATCGCGGCGGCGATGCGCTCGGCCAGCCGCGTGCCGGTGCGCTGGGGGTAGTCGAACAGCAGCAGCGCCGTGCCGCCGGGGGCGAGCAGTCGCGCGGCGTCGTGCACGAACCGCCACGCGATCTCGTCCCCGTACGCGCCGCCGTGCAGGAACGTCACCGGCGCGGCGTGCGGGTCGGCCAGGTAGGGCGGCTGTCCCAGCACGAGGTCGTACGTCTCGCCGCGCAGCGCCGCGCCGACGTCGCTCGCGCGCACGTCGAGCGGCACGCGGTTGAGGCGGGCGTTGAAGGCCGCGAGCGTGAGCGCGCGGGCATTGACGTCGGTCGCCGTCGCGCGCGCGCCGCGTGCGGCGGCGGCGATCGCCAGCGAGGCGGCGCCGCAACCCAGGTCGAGCGCGCGCGCCGCGGCGAAACGCGCCGCGTACTCGTGCAGGATCAGCGTGGTGGCGCCCGGGCCCATGACCGCGAGCGTGCCACCCTCGAGCGGATCGGAGACGAACCACTGCTCGCCGATCGGCTGCACCTGGAACGGCGAACGCACGAGGTGGGCCTGCGTACCGGGCAGCACGAGCACGTCGCGCAACACGGTCATGAGCGGCTCGCCGAGCGCGTCGCGCACGGCGTCTCGCGGCGTCTCGTAGCCGTACACGAACAGCCCGAGCAGCGTGGCCACCGGGCCGGGGGTGCGATCCAGCACGCGCCGCACGAACGGATCGCGCACGCCGGGCAACTGCCCGGGTTGCGTGCGCTCGGTGAGCGCGAACGCGTCCGGGGTGAAGCCCCGTTCGCGGAACACGGCCGTGAGCGAGGCGAGCGTCGAGTCGTCGAGCGCGAGCAGCGGATCGAGGGGTGCGAGCGGCATGCGGTCCTCCGGGAAGGTCGCAGCATGCCGCAAGCGCGCGGCCGGCCCAAGCGCGCAGTCGGCACGATCCCGCCGTGCAGGCGCGACGAACGCGGTGGGGCGGATCGCGCGGCCCGCCCCGCGGCGGCCCCGCGAACCGCGTACAGGCCGCAGGAACTGAGCGATCCGGCGCGGCGGATTCGCACAACGAACGGCCGTGCGGGGCACGGATGGGGCTTTCGCACGCCCACCTGCGCGTGGCATGACCGTTGATGGACCGGCGCGGTCCCGCCCGTGGTGGGCGGACCGAATCGAGGACCCCTCCCATGCACACGTTCCGCTTCGCCTCGCCGTCGCGCATCCGCTCGTACTTCCGGAGCCCGCGTTGAACGCGGCCGTGGCGGCGGCTGCCGCGTTCGCCCCTCCGGGCGCCTCGGGCCGTTCCGGCGGCCCGCTCCGGGCTGCTATGTTGCGCGCGCTGTGGAGCACGCGGCGGCGCGGCGCGAAGATGCCCGCGGTCCGCGAGCGCGCTCCCGGCACGGCCCGCCCGCGGCGCGGCCGTCCCGACGCGCGGCCGCGCTGACATCCGACCCGGAGACCGTCTCATGCGTCATCGCATCGCGCTCGCGCTCGCGTGCGCACTCGCGCTCGTGCCCGCCCAGTCCCACGCCGCGAAGACCGCGCTGAAGCCGGATGCGCGCACGACGAAGTCCGCGGTGGCGGTGTTCGCGGGCGGCTGCTTCTGGTGCATGGAGACGCAGTTCGAGGGCGTGCGCGGCGTGCGTACGGTGGTCTCGGGCTACACCGGCGGGCACAAGGCGAACCCGACGTACGAGGAAGTCTGCGCGCACACGACGGGGCACTACGAATCCATACAGGTCACGTTCGACCCCGCCGTCATCACCTACGAGCAGCTGCTCGAGCGCTTCTGGCACGGGATCGATCCCACGCAGGCCGACGGCCAGTTCTGCGACATCGCCGAGACGTACCGTTCGGCGATCTTCTGGCAGGACGAGGCGCAGCGCGCCGCGGCGCTCGAATCGAAGCGCCGGCTCGAACGTTCCGGCGTGCTCAAGAAGCCGATCGTGACCGAGATCCTGCCGGGCAAGACCTTCTGGCCCGCCGAGGAGTACCACCAGGACTTCTGGAAGAAGGACCCGGTACGCTACCGCACCTATCGTGCCGGCTGCGGCCGCGACCGGAGGCTCGCGCAGCTCTGGGGCGGCGCCGCGACCCGGCCGCTCGTCCACTGAACGGAAGGAACCGTCATGCCCGTGCACATCCCCGCACCGACCCGCATCACCGCCGCCGGGCATCCGCCCAAGCGCATCGAAGAGTTCGTCGGCCGCGTCAACAACGCCGAGGCACGGCTGAGCGTGGCGGTGATGACGAGCCCCGCGGGCTGGGTCGAGCCCGCGCAGCGGCCCGAGTTCGACGAGTACACGGTGGTGATCGAGGGCTGCCTGCGCGTCGAGCACGACGGCGGGATGCTCGACGTGCGCGCGGGTGAGGCCGTGCTCGTGAAGAGCGGCGAACGCGTGCGCTACGGCTCGCCGCACGAAGGGGGCGCGCGTTACGTCGCGGTGTGCCTGCCCGCGTTCTCGCCCGGCACCGTGCATCGCGAGGAATGACGCGCGAGCGTGCGAACGAAGAGCGGCGCGGCCCTCACGAGCCGCGCCGCTTCGTACCTGCTGCGCCGTCCGCGCCTAGAACTCCTCGGCGTGCATGTGCGTGCCCGGCGACGACATGTCGCGGGTCTGGTTCGCCACGTCCGTGATGCGGTCGGCGATTTCGCCGGTCGCGCGGACCTGCTCGTCGAGCGAACCGAGGATGTTCGTCGCGGTCGCGTCCACGTTCTTCACCGACTCGCCGATCTGCGTCACCGCCAGCGCGGCGTGCTCCGTGGCGGCCAGCATCTCCTCGACCGTCTTCACGATGTCCTGGGTGGCCTTCGCGGTGTCCTGCGAGAGCACCTTGACCTCGTTCGCGACGACCGCGAAACCGGCGCCGTGCACGCCCGCGCGCGCGGCTTCGATCGTGGCGTTCAGCGCGAGCAGGTTCGTGTGACGCGCGATCCGCGCGATGAGCCCGACCACCGACTCGATCCGGCGGGCGGCGTCGCCGAGCCGCGCGATCGCTTCGGCCGAACGATTCGATTCGTCCACGGCGCTGTGCGTCATGTCCACGGCCTGACCGAGGTGCGACTTGATCTCGGTGGTCGTGGCGTTGAGCTCCTCGCACGCGGCGGCCACGGCGTTCGTGGCGTTGGCCACCTCGGCGGCCACGCGGCTGCGCTCGGCTTCGAACGACCGCAGGCTGGAGGCGTCTTCCTTCATCTTGTACGCGGCCTTGTTGATCACGATCGCACTGTCGCGGTACGAGCCCATCATGCCGCGCGTCAGGATCGGGCGGTGGAACAGGCCGTGGCTGCAGTGGTCCATGGCCGCGGCCGACTCGCGCACGTAGGCGTCCGCGATGTCGAGCAGCGCGTTGATCGCCGTGCCCACGCGGTGTGCGTCGCCGCTCTCGGGAATGCCGAGCACGCGGGATTCGAGGTCGCCGTTCGCGGCGCGCTCGCACGCGTCCGCCACGTGGCGGAAGAACTCCGCGTCGCTCTTGTGCATGGCCGACGGGGCCGGCTTCGACAGCAGGCTCATGCGATGCTCCTTTCGAGCCGCGTGTGCTCGGACAGGCTGAACACGAACTCGGCGTACGACTGGCCCTTCTGCTGCAGCAGGCCGGTCACCATGCCCATCGAGGCCGACATGCCCTCGTGCAGGTTCGAGTGGCGACGTTCCTCGGCCACGAGACCGGCGTAGAGGTCCTTCACCTTGGGCAGGGCGTCGGGGTAGGGCACGCGGCGGTTCGAGTGGTAGCCGACGCAGCGTCCGTTCTTGTCGAAGCTCGGGGTCACGTGCGCGAACACCCAGTACTCGTCGCCGTTGCGGGCCTGGTTCAACACGTACGCGAAGATCTCCCGCCCGTCCTGCAGGGTGTCCCAGAGCAGCTTGAACACGCAGCTCGGCATCCCCGGATGGCGGATCAGGTTGTGCGGCTGTCCCATGAGCTCGGCCTCGGTGTAGCCCGAGACCCGCTGGAACACGTGGTTCGCGTAGGTGATGTGGCCCTTCAGGTCGGTCTTGCTGACGATGAGTTCGTCCTGGCCGAACGTCACCTCGCGACCAGAGAGCGGAACGGTCTGCTTGCGCATGCGACTCCTCCGAGTCATCACCCGTCTCGCGCCCGAAACGAACCGTCGGCCGACGGACCGGACGAGTCGCGGGATGGGGAGTGGCGCCGCGCCTCGCGCGTCGCAACTCGGAGTCTCGGTTCGGTCCGCCCGAACATTGAGGGGCGGCGCCCCTCGCGGGTCGCCGCCCCTCGGGCGGTCCGGCAAATGCCGGTCGTACCGTGCCGCGGCCGGTTCTCAGGCCACGCCGGCGGCGGTGCGCTCCTCTTCGCGCAGCCCGTAGAGCGGCTGGTACTTGCTCCACAGGTAGTCGAGGTAGGGCTCCAGCCGGAGCGGGCCGCCGGTCGCCCGGCGGGCGAGCTCGTCCGCCGTGTACTTGGCGCCGTGCTGGTAGACGTTCTCGCGCAGCCAGCCGTGCAGGACGTCGAACCGGCCTTCGGCGATCTGGGCGGGAATCGCGGGATGCGCGGCGCACGCCGCGCCGAAGAACTGCGCGCTGAGGATGTTGCCCAGCGTGTAGCCCTGGAACACGCCGCCGATGAGCCCCGAATACCAGTGCACGTCCTGCAGCACGCCGTGCCGGTCGTCGGGCACCGGCAGCCCGAAATCGGCCTCGAAGCGCTCGCGCCACACGTTCGCCAGGTCCTTCACCTCGACGCGCCCTTCGAGCAGGTTGAGCTCGAGATCGAAGCGCAGCATGACGTGCAGGTTGTACGTGACCTCGTCGGCGTCCACGCGCACGAGCGAGCGCTCGACGCGGTTGATCGCGCGGTAGAAGTCGTCGAGCGCCACGGCGCCGAGCTGCTTCGGGAACGCCGCCTGCAGCGCCGGGTAGAAGTGCTGCCACATGCCGCGGCTGCGGCCGACGATGTTCTCCCACAGTCGCGACTGGCTCTCGTGCACGCCCGACGACGTGCCGTTCGCGAGCGGCGTGCCTTCGAAGTCGCGGCGGATGCCCTGCTCGTAGAGCGCGTGCCCGCACTCGTGGAGCGTCGAGAACAGCGCGTCCGTGAGGTCGTTCTCGCGCACGCGCGTGGTGATGCGCACGTCGCCGAGCGAGAACTTGGTCATGAACGGGTGGTGCGTCAGGTCCTGGCGGCCGCGTTCGAAATCGTAGCCGTACTTGCGGATCACCCCGAGGCCGAAGTCCAACTGGTCCTGCGTGGCGGCGAACTGCGCGAGGCAGGACGCGTCGGCGAGCGGGCGCGACGTGATCGCCCGCACGATCGGCACGAGGCGCGTGCGCAGTTCGGAGAACAGCACGCGCACGTCGGCGGCCTTCATGCCGTAGTCCTGGAACCCGATCAGCGGGTCGGCGATGTGCGCGCGATCGGGAAAGCACTCCGCCACGCGCCGGCTCAGGTCGAGCGTCTTCTCGAGGATCGGACGGACCGCGGCGAAATCGTTCGCCGGCCGCGCCACGGTCCACGCCTGGTAGCTCACGGCCGCGTGCTCGCTCGATTCCGCGATCAGCGCCGCGGGGATGCGCACCGACTGCTCGAACTCGCGGCGGGCGACGCGCACGATCGCGGCCTCGTCCGAGTCGTACGACAGCGACGCGGTCTCGCGTTCGGCGGCCTCGATCAGCCGGCCGACTTCGGCCGACGTGAAGCGTTCGTGCGCGAGCCGGCTGAGCAGCGCGAGCTGGCGGCCGCGCGCGTCGGCGCCGCCCGGGGGCATGTACGTGGCCTGGTCCCACCCGAGCAGCGCGGCGGCGTGCTTGAGGTCGAACACTTCGAACAGGACCTGCTTGAGCGCGTTCAAGGACTTCATGGCGGGATGCCTCCGGAAGGTCGAACGGTCGTGCGATCGCCGGGCATCCTACACCGAGGTCCCGAACGCGCGCGCGCCCGGCGGCGTGGGCCACCGGGCGCGGCGTGGGTGTTCGGGAACGGGCTCAGTCGCCGAGTGCGGCGGGCTGGGCCGGGCCCAGCGGACCACGCTCCGTGCGGCCTTCGCGGGCCGACGGCGCACCGCTCTCGCGGCGCACGTGGTCGAGCACGTGCTGGTGCCGGTCGTCGCCGCCGAGCGCATCCTCGAGCCGGTCGAGCACGGCACCGAGCGCGCGCAGCGCCTTCTCGGGGCCGACCGACGCGGTCGAGACCATGCGCTGCAGCCGGGCCACGAGCACCTGCAGGCCGCTGGTGTCGGGCGCGAGCGCGGAGCCGGCGGTACCGGCCGAACCGTCCGCGGTCGGGGACTCCGGGTCCTCGGCCGGGCGTGCCGGGCCGAGGAACACCGAACCCGGATCGCTCGCGTCCACGGGCACCGGGCGCGCTTCACCCGCGATCGCGGTGAGCGACGCGCTCGCCTCGAAGTCCGCGGCGAAGCCCGCGAGCGACGAGAACTCGCCGCGGCCGACGTCGGCCGCGCTCGCACCCTCGCTGCCGCGGAAGAACTGCCGCAGTTCGCGCCCGAACTGCTTGACGAGCTTCTCGATGTCGGCGCGTTCCTGCTCGTTCAGGTCGCCCTGCACGGTGATCTCGAAGCTCGCGCTCGATTCCAGCGACAGGTAGCTGGCCTGCGCGCCGCGCGAACGGATCGAGGCGAACGTGGCGTCCGCTTCGAGGTGGGCGGACAACGTCACGGTGTCGCCCTCGAGCGTCTTGATCGTGAGGTCGCCGCTCGCTTCGCGATGGGCGCTCGCGGCGACGAGGTTCGTGGCGGCATTCGTGCCTTTGCTGACCGAGCCGTCGGTGCGTTCGAGCGTGGGCTCGTACGGCATCAGGCTCGGCGATCCGATTCCGGAAACCATGAGCGATCCTCCGTCCATGAAAGGGGAACCACGTCACGGAGTCTCGGGTCGTCCGGCGAATCCTTGAGAGCCGGACCTCAGGCGGCTTCGGCCTCGCGCGACGAATCACCGGCCCCCGTCCAGCGGGCGAGCGCCTCGCGGAGCCGGGCTTCGTCCACCGGCTTCGACACGAAGTCGTCCATGCCCGCCTCGAGGCAGCGGTCGCGGTCGCCGGCCATGGCGTTCGCGGTGAGCGCCACGATCGGCGTGCGGCGGCCGTCGGGCTTCTCGAGACGGCGGATCTCCCGCGTCGCCTCGAACCCGTCCATCTCGGGCATCTGGCAGTCCATGAACACGACGTCGTAGGGCAGCTGGCGCCACAGGTCCACCGCCTCGCGCCCGTTCGCGCCGACGTCCACCCGGCAGCCGAGCTTCGTGAGCATGCGCACCGCGACCTTCTGGTTGATCGCGTTGTCCTCGGCCACGAGCACGCGCCAGCGTGGAGCGGACGGCGCCTCCGGCCCCGAGGGCGCACCGGTCGCCATGGCGCGGTCTTCGGCGAGCAGGTGCTGGGTCACGAGCGGGGCGCGCACGCCCTTCTCGCGGATGCCGAGCACGGTGGCGATCGCTTCCTGGAGCAGCGACATGCGCAGCGGCTTCACGAGGTAGGCGTCGAAGCCCACGGCGAGGAACCGCTTGGCTTCGCCGCGCCGGCCGCTGCTCGTGAACATGATCATCGCGAGCTTGTCGTAGGCGCCGTCCTCGCGCAGCAGCTGGCCGAGGTGCTCGCCGTCCATGCCGGGCATGAGGTGGTCGATCAGCGCGAGCCGGATCGGGTCGCCTTCCTCGCGCGCGTGCCGCAGCGCCACGAGCGCGGCTTCGGCGTGCTCGACCGCCTGCGCGCGGAGCCCGAACGAATGCAGCTGTTCGACCAGCACGCGGCGGTTGACTTCGGTGTCGTCCACGATGAGCGCGCGCACGCCGTCGAGCGGCGAGCGCGGCAGCTTCTCGTGTGCGCCGGAGCCGTCGAGCGGGAGCCGGAGCGTGGCGGTGAACGTGGAACCCTTGCCGGCTTCGCTGGTGACGGCGATGTCGCCGCCCATGAGTTCGGCGAGCTGGCGCGCGATCGCGAGCCCCAGCCCGGTGCCGCCGAACTTGCGCGTGGTGCTGGTGTCCGCCTGTTGGAAGCGGTGGAACAGCGAAGGCAGCTTGTCGGCGGGAATGCCGATGCCGGTGTCCTGCACCTGGATGCGGACGAGCGCCTCGCCGGCCGTCACCTCGGGCGCGTCCACGGCGATCAGGACGTGGCCCTGCTCGGTGAACTTGATGGCGTTGCCGGCGAGGTTGAGCAGGATCTGGCGGATGCGCCCGGGATCGCCGACCAGTCGCTGGGGCGCGCCGGGCGCGTAGTGCACGACGAGCTCGACGCCCTTCTCGCTGGCGCGGGTGGCGAGCAGGTCGGCGGCTTCCTCGATCGCGACGCGGAGGTCGAAGGGCAGGGGCTCGATGGTGAGCTTGCCGGCCTCGATCTTCGAGAAGTCGAGGATGTCGTTGATGATCGAGAGCAGCGCTTCGGCGGACGCCTTGCTGGTCTCGGCGTAGTCGCGCTGTTCGGGGCCGAGCGGGGTGTCGAGCAGCAGCCCGAGCATGCCGAGCACGCCGTTCATGGGCGTGCGGATCTCGTGGCTCATCGTCGCGAGGAAGTCGCTCTTCGCACGGTTCGCCGACTCCGCCGCCTCCTTGGCCGAAACCAGGCTCTGGTTGACCTCGCGCAGGTCGCGCGTGCGCGACTCGACTTCGGCTTCCAGGTGCTCGCGGTGCTCGCGCAGCTCGGCATTGCGCTGCTGGATCTTGTCGAGCATGGCGTTGAAGCCCTGCACGAGGTCGCCGACCTCGTCGTGCTGGTCGGCCTGTGCGCGCACGGCGTAGTCGTGCCGCTCGATCACCGTGCGCGTCACGCCGGCGAGGCGCGAGATCGGCTCGGAGATGAAGCGCTGGACCCGCGACGCGATGGCGAGCGACACGAGCAGCGTGCCCGCGAACAGTCCGGCGAGCAGCAGCATGTAGCTGCGGGCGCGCTCGTGCAGGTCCACGAGATCGCGCTGCAGGAGAATGGTGCCGATCGTCTGGCCGTCGAGTTCGATGGGCTGGACGAGCACGATCGCCTGGTCACCCAGCACCACGCCCGAAGGCTGGGCGTGCGGAGGCAGTGCCACGCGCGCGCCGCGGCGCACGTAGCGCGCGAACGGCGCCCCCTGTGCGTCGTAGATGCACGCGGCGGTCACGCGCACGTTGGCGCCCAGCGCCGCGAGCGCCTCCTCGGCCGAGGCGACGTCGTGGAACGACAGCGCGGCCGTCGAATTGGAGCCGATCACGTCGGCGAGCACGTCGAGATCGTGGCCGATCCGGTCGCGGAACGTGTGCTGGTCGAGCGCCTGCACGATCGTGAACGTGAGCAGCAGCGCGACCAGCGTCGTACCGACCATGGCGGTGACGAGCTTGCGGGACAGCGAAAGATCGCGGAACGCGTGGAGGGGGCTCATGGTCAGGGCGCTCCGTCCACCACGTGTGCGAGCGCGAGAAGCCGCGAGCTGATCCGCAGGCCGGCCTGCTCGGCGCGCTGGAGGCTGATCTCGAACCGCACGCGCGGCGGTGCGCCCGTGAAGTTCACCATGCCGCCCCGCTGGGCGAAGCCCTCGAGGTCGGACAGCGTGACGACCGGCGCCCCGCGAAACGCGGTGAGGATCTCGTCCACGTGCGCCGATTCGGACCCCGCCACGTACACGATCTGGGCACCCTTGCAGTCCTGGGCCCGGCGCGCGAAGCGCACGAAGAGCGGCTTGCCGTTCACCGTCCGAGCGCTGAGCACCGACGCGAGCGTCACGGCCAGGTCGTCCTCGCCGAGGATCGCGACCACGATCTGGCCGCGGTTCTGGGCGATCACGCCCTCCGGCCACTGCACGAACTTGGCCATGTTGCAGACCATGTCGGCCTTGATCGCGCTCGCGTCCGGGGCCTGCGCGAACGCCGGCGGCACGACGGCCGCCAGGCAGGCGAACACCGCCCACGCGGCGCGCGCGAGCGCGTGGCGTGCGGCGGCGAAGCGTGCGCGTCGCTCGGTCATTCCGGGCATCCCTGCTCCTCGAGGCGGATCGTCATGGGTGAACGCCGGCAGGAACCGGCGATGGCCAGTCTCGGCCGTGCCCGTCACTCCTTGAGTGAACGCGCAGGGCGACGGGCGGGAGCCCGCGCAAATGGCGGCGGTCAAGCGGCCCGGCACGTGCCCTCCCCGGACGCCCAGTGTTCGAGCGCCTCGCGCAGTCGCGACTCCACCATCGGCTTCGCGATGAAGTCGTCCATGCCCACTCCGAGGCACTTCTCGCGATCGCCCAGCATGGCGTTCGCGGTGAGCGCCACGATCGGCGTGTGCCCGCCCGTGCCCGTCTCGAGCCGGCGGATCTCCCGCGTCGCGTCGTATCCGTCCATCTCGGGCATCTGGCAGTCCATGAACACGACGTCGTAGGGCAGCTGGCACCACAGCTGCACGGCTTCGCTTCCGTTCGCGGCCGCGTCCACGCGACAGCCGAGCTTCGTGAGCATGCGCACGGCGACCTTGAGGTTGATGGCGTTGTCCTCGGCGACGAGCACCCGCCAGCGTGCGTGGTCCGCGGTTTCCGCGCCGGGTTCCTCGACCTGATGCGGTGCCGCGAGCGATCCCGGCGCCGAACCGGCGTCCGTGGGCCGGCAGGCCGCGAGCAGGTCGGCGAAGTGCACGGGGCGGGCGAGGTGCACGTCGAACGCCGCGCGAACGGCGTCGGTGTGCTGCTTCCAGCCGTCGCTGAGGAGCGCCAGTCGCGGCGCGGTTCCCGGGGCCGCCGCGCGCAGCGCGCCGGCGGCCGCGTGCGCGTCCTCCGACAGCGTGTGGTGATCCACCAGCACGGCGTGGAAGGCCGTCGCGCCGGCGGCGGCCGCGCGCAGCGCTTCGAGCGCCGGTTCGAGGCCGGCGACGCCGGTGGCGAGCGCGCCTTCGCTCGCGAGCGCCTCGACGAGCGCTCGCCGCTGCGCGTCGCAGTCCTCCACGACGAGCAGGCGCCGGCCGGCCAGTGTCGGTTCGTGCGGAACGGCGTCCGCGCCGGAGCCGTCGAGCGGGAGGCGGAGCGTGGCGGTGAACGTGGAACCCTTGCCGGCCTCGCTGGTGACGGCGATGTCGCCGCCCATGAGCTCGGCGAGCTGGCGCGCGATCGCGAGCCCCAGCCCGGTGCCGCCGAACTTGCGCGTCGTGCTGGTGTCCGCCTGCTGGAAGCGGTGGAACAGCGACGGCAGCTTGTCGGCGGGAATGCCGATGCCGGTGTCCTGCACCTGGATGCGGACGAGCGCCTCGCCGGCCGTCACCTCGGGCGCGTCCACGGCGATCAGGACGTGGCCCTGCTCGGTGAACTTGATGGCGTTGCCGGCGAGGTTGAGCAGGATCTGGCGGATGCGCCCGGGATCGCCGACCAGTCGCTGGGGCGCGCCGGGCGCGTAGTGCACGACGAGCTCGACGCCCTTCTCGCTGGCGCGGGTGGCGAGCAGGTCGGCGGCTTCCTCGATCGCGACGCGGAGATCGAAGGGCAGGGGCTCGATGGTGAGCTTGCCGGCCTCGATCTTCGAGAAGTCGAGGATGTCGTTGATGATCGAGAGCAGCGCTTCGGCGGACGCCTTGCTGGTCTCGGCGTAGTCGCGCTGTTCGGGGCCGAGCGGGGTGTCGAGCAGCAGCCCGAGCATGCCGAGCACGCCGTTCATGGGCGTGCGGATCTCGTGGCTCATCGTCGCGAGGAAGTCGCTCTTCGCACGGTTCGCCGACTCCGCCGCCTCCTGTGCGTGCCGGCGTTCGCGCTCGGCGGCGGCCCGCTCGGTGACGTCGCGGATGATCACGAGGATTTCGCCTTCGACCGTCGCGGCGAGCCGTGCTTCGAAGTCGCTCTCGCCGCCGTCCGGCAGGCAGGCCCGGTACTCGTGCAGCTGGACGCCGCCGTGCGCGCGCACGAGTGCGAGCTTCTCGGCCATCGGCCGGGCGATCTCGGGCGGCAGCACGTCTTCCATGCACTTCCCGAGGAACTGGTCGGGCGGCAGGAGCAGCGCGTTCGCCGCGGGCGCGCGGTAGTCGAGGAAGCGGTTCTCCGAGTCCATCAGGAACATGAGGTCGGGCACGGCGTCGAGCAGGCCGCGCGCACGCGCCTCGGCGTGCTGCAGGCTGTCGCGGATCTGGCGCATGACGGTGACGTCCTGCTGCAGCAGCACGCGCCCGCCGTCGCGCGTGGCGCCCGGCACGAACCGCAGCCAGCGGCCGTCCACGTGCGCCTCGAACGCGTGTTCGCCGGCGAAGAAGTCCTGCGGCGCGCGTTCGCCGGGGGGCTCGGGAAGCGCCTCGAGCGCCGCGACGAGCGCGTCGCGATGCACGCCCGGCACGAGCACGCCGCGCAGCGCGGACCAGTGCTCGGCGTAACGGCGGTTGAACAGCACGAGCGTCCCCCGCGCGTCGAACAGCGCGACCCCGGCCTCGAGCGATTCGATCGCGTCGTAGAGCTGGCCGCGCGTGCGCACGATCTCCTGCGTCTGTTCGTCCACGCGCGAGAGCAGGGCCGCGATCTCGCGTCCGAGCAGCCCGATCTCGTCGTCGGTCACGCGATCGAGCACCGGCATGGGGCGTCCCGCCTGCCGGTCCTGCAGCGCGCCCGCGAGGACGCCGATCGGCCGGATCGCACGGCGTTCGATGAGCACCAGCAGCAGGGCGCCCAGCGCGGTGACGAGCGCGAAGCTGAACAGCCCGACGACGATCGCTTCGTGCACCATGGCCGCGTACGAGACCGGGTCGAACACCGTGACGAGCACGGTGGCGGCGACGAGTCGCCCGGAGTGATCGCCCGGTTCGGGGATCCACACGCGCCGCGCGAGGTGGAACCGGCCGCTGCGATCGCGCGACGCGCTCTCGAGCGCGCCGTCCCGCACGTCGTCCTCGATGCGCCGGACGTTGTCCACGTACGCGCCGACCCGGTCGAGCCGGCGATCCAGCCACGCACGCTTCGTGCTCGCGACCACGCGGGGCGGCACACCCGTGGTGACGACGATCTCCTCGACACCCCGCTCGGCGCCCATCGTGGCGACGAAGCGCTGGATCTCGTCCGCGGCGACGGCGGTGCGTGCGGCGTTCGCGGCCGCGGAGGCGAGACGCTCGCACTCGCGCGTCATGTGACCTTCGTACTGCAGGCGCATCGCGATCGCCACGTACACCGCGCTCGAGAGCGAAAGCACGAACGCGAACCCGATGACGGGCAGCAGCAGCTTCCTGCGCAGCGATCGCGGGGAATGCGCCAGGCGCTTCATGATCCGGAATCCGGAAGTGCCTGCGTGGTCACGAGCGCACCGCCGCGGACGGGCGGGGCGAGTGCCCCGATCTCCACCAGTACGTCCCACGTGCGCGCGAGCGCGCGCTCGAACGGACCGCCGGGCGCGAGATTCGGACGCTGTTCCGCGAGGCTGACCAGACGCAGGCCGGCCATGCCGTCGGCGAACGCCTCGGGCGCCAGCTGCTCGCGGTCCGCCATCACGTCGCGCGCCTCGTCGGGATGCTCGCGCGCCCAGTCCTCCGCACGCAGCACGGCCCGGACGACGGCGCGGTAGCGCGTGGCGTCGTCGGCGAGTGCCGCGCTGTCGGCCACGAGCACGTCGGCGACGAGCCCCGGGGCCTGCGCCGAATCGAACAGGCGGTGCACACCGCGGTGTTCGAGCAGCTCGAGCGAGATGGGCGGGAAGCACTGCACGGCCTGCACGCCGCCACGCTCGAACGCGTAGTCCTTCTCGTTCTGCGGCATCGGCGCCAGCTCGACGTCCGTCAGCCGCAGGCCGGCGCTCGCGAGCGCGGCCCAGATGTTGAGCACGTCCACCGATCCCGCTTCGAGCGCCACCCGCCGGCCGCGCAGGTCGGTGATCGCGTGCACGGTGCTGTCGCCGAGAAGCACGTCGCCGCCCGCGGACCAGTCGAGCACGAAGAAGGCCTGGGGACGGCGCCGCGCCTGCGCGTGACTGAACACCAGTTCGACGTTCGACGCCGCGAACGCGTCCACGGAGCCGTTCTCGAACGCCGCGCGCGAGTCGCCCGGGGACTCGAGTTCGACCAGCCGCACTTCGACGCCCTCTTCCCGGAAGAAGCCCCGCTGCTGCGCGAGGTAGAGGAACTCGTATCCCGGCCACGGGCTCATCGCCACGCGCAGCGGAGTGGGCGGCGCGGGAGCGCAGCCGCCGAGGCACAGAGCCACGGTGGCGCAGCCGAGGAGAATCGAGGATCGGGGTCGCGAGATGGTCGAAGTCATGGAATGGCGGGGCGGGGCCGCGTGGTTGCCGCTTCGCGGCGCAGTCTCGGCGGCCTGCACCATTCCTGAACGACCGGTCTGCACGCGAACGGCCGATGACGCCGGCGCCGGCGCTCCCGAAGGAGTGCCGGCGCCGGTGCGATGCGCGCAGATGGCGGCGAAATCAGGCGATCTCGATCGTCACCTGTTCGAGGACGAGCTTCTCGCTCGTGCGGCCGGACTGCGAGCCGCACTTCTCGAGTTCGCCGAGCACGTCCATGCCTTCGACGACTTCCCCGAAGATGCTGTGCTTGCCGTCGAGCCAGGGCGTCGGCACGAACGTGAGGAAGAACTGGCTGCCGTCGGTGCCCGGGCCGGCGTTCGCCATGGACAGCAGGCCGCCGCGGTCGTGGCGCACGTTCTTCGAGTACTCACCGTCGAACTTGTAGCCGGGGCCGCCGGTGCCGGTGCCCAGCGGGCAGCCACCCTGCGCCATGAACTCCGGGATCACGCGATGGAACGACAGCCCGTCGAAGAAGCCCAGCCGCGCGAGGTACGCGAAGCTCGTGACGTGCATCGGCGCCACGTCGGGCATGAGGCGAATGACGATCGTGCCCTTGCTGGTGCGGCAGCGGGCGCTCCACGTCTGCGCGGGATCGAACGTGAGTGCCGTGGGCTTGGGCAGGCGCGTGCGCCAGCCTTCCTGGGTGCGGTCCACGCCGGCGGAAGCGATGAAGTCGTCGATGCGCTGCATGCGGAACTCTCCTCGGAGTGATGAAAGCCGGACGCTCAGCGCATGCCGGCGAGATGGATGACGTACCAGCAGAGTGCGGACACGATGGCCGCGGCGGGCATGGTGAGGACCCAGGCCCAGACGATGCGGCCGGCGACGCCCCACTTCACGGCCGAGAGCCGCCGGGTCGCGCTGACGCCCGAGCCGACGATCGCGCCGGTGATGGTGTGGGTCGTGGAGACCGGGATGCCCAGCGCGCTGGCGCCGAACAGCGCGCAAGCGCCCGCGGTCTCGGCGCAGAACCCGCCGACCGGCTGGAGCTTGGTGATGTTCATGCCCATGGTCTTCACGATGCGCCAGCCGCCCGACAGGGTGCCCAGTCCGATGGCGCCGTAGCTCGCGAGGATGACCCAGAAGGGCACGTGGAACTCGCCGGTGATGGTGCCGGTCGAGTAGAGCAGCGCGGTGATGATGCCCGCCGTCTTCTGCGCGTCGTTGCTGCCGTGCCCGAGGCTGAACGCGGCCGCCGACACGAGCTGCAGGCGCCGGAACAGCGTGTCCACGCCGCGCGGCGTGGAGCGCCGGAACAGCCACATCACGATCAGCATGAACAGGAAGCCGAGCGCGAGGCCGACCACGGGCGACACCACGATGAACGTGGCGACCTTGGTGAGCCCCGACAGCATCACGGCCTGCGGGCCCACGGCCACGACGGCGGCGCCGATGAAGCCGCCCATCAGCGCGTGGGAGCTCGACGTGGGAAGGCCCCACCACCACGTGAGCATGTTCCAGATGAGCGCGCCCGCGAGCGCCGCGAGCACGATCGCGGGCGTGACGACCGCCGGATCCACCGTGCCCTTCGCGATGGTCTTGGCCACGTGCACGCCGAACACCGCGAACGCGATGAAGTTGAAGAACGCGGCCCACGCGACGGCCTGCCGCGGCGACAGCACGCGTGTGCTCACGACGGTCGCGATCGAGTTCGCGGCGTCGTGGAAGCCGTTGCTGTAGTCGAACAGCAGCGCCACCAGCACGATCGCCCACAGCATGGGCGACAGGTGCGGAATCGCCAGGAGCTCCATCAGCGGCTCTTGAGGACGATGGACTCGATGGCGTTCGCGACGTCCTCGCACTGGTCGGCCGCGCTCTCGAGGCGACCGTACATTTCCTTCCAGCGCAGCACGTCGAGGATCTCGTGGCGGCCGCTGAACAGGTCGGCCACGACCTGCCGCGAGATGCCGTCGGCTTCGTTCTCGAGCCGGTTGATCTCGATCGTGAAGCTCATGAGGTTCTGCATGTTCTGCAGGTTGCTCACGGCCTGCTCGATCTGCCGCCCGCAGTCGCGAAGGATCGCGGTCATCTTCACCGCCTCGGGCGTGGCCTTCACGATGTTGAACAGCACGATGCGGCTGGCGATCGCCTCGGCCGCGTCGATCACGTCGTCGAGGCCGCTCGCCAGTGCGTGGATGTCCTCGCGCTCGAGCGGCGTGATGAACGTGCGGTTCAGGCGCTCGAAGATCTCGTGCGTGACGATGTCCGCGCGGTGCTCCGTGTCCTTGATCGCCTTCGTGCGTTCCTCGAGGCGGTCGAACTGCTCCATCATCTCGTGCAGCTGGTCGCAGGCTTCGCGGACGAGCACGGCCTGGCGGCGGAACAGAAGGAAGAAGTCCTCTTCCTTCGGGAAGAGCGAAAACATGGGGAGCCTCTCGGGGCGGTGGCGGCGGTCGAGCCGCCCGGTTTCGCTTCAGTGGGGCCGCGCAGTCGTACCACGCGCCCCCCGATGCGGCAATCCGGCGTGCGGCAGTGTGTTGCCCCGGCGCCGGGCAGGGGCACGCCGGGTTCGCGAATCGTCTCGCGCGTGAGAGGCCGTTCCCGGGAACCCCTGATGCCGAAACGATTTCGTGTTCAAGAATGCGCACGCACACGCCGATACGAGCATTGCCGCGGCGAGGACGGGCCGCGGAGCGAACGCCATTCCGAGGGGACTCATGGAACGAGGGGCTGCAGGCCGTCACTGGCTGACGGACCTCGCACAACGCGCAGGGCTGCAAGGGGCGGACACGGTTCAGGTCGCGCCGGGCACATCACTCGCGCAGGCCTGGCAGGACGTGGCGCGTCATTGCGCGTTGTCCCCGGACCAGCTCGCCCAGGAAGTCGCCGACCAGATGCGGCTGCCGCTCGCGCGGCTGGGACAGCGCGATCCGCACGTGCTCAAGCTGCTGCCGGAGAAGCTCGCGCGCCGTTTCCACGTGCTGCCGTTGCGCGAGAGCGACCGCCAGATCGTGGTCGCGTGCTGCGATCCGCTGAACGACGAGATCGAGCGCGGCATCGCGTTCGCGTCCGGGCGCATGCCGATCTTCGAGATCGCGTCGCACGAGGCCATCGCGAACGCGCTGGATCGCGCCTACGCCGCGCCGGCCAGCGCGCCGGCGGCTCCGGCCGCGGCCACCGCCGCGGGGCCCGGATCCGAGGACACGATCCGGCTCATGCAGAACTCCACGTCCGACGCCGCGATCACCGACGGTGACGCCGCGCCGGTCGTGAAACTGACGAACATCATCCTGCGCAACGCCGCGCACGAGCGCGCGAGCGACATTCACTTCGAGCCGGCCGCGGGCACGAGCACGGTGCGCTTCCGTGTGGACGGCGTGATGCGCGTGCACATGCGCATGCCCACGCTCGCCCTGCAGCGCGTCGTCGCGCGCATCAAGGTCATGGGCTCGATGGACATCGCCGACCGCCTGCGTCCGCAGGACGGCCGCGCCTCGTTCGAGGTGGACGGCCAGACCGTGGACCTGCGCATCTCGACCGTGCCGACGCGCGAGGGCGAGAAGTGCGTGATCCGCCTGCTGCGTGGCGCCTCGAGCGACACGCTCACGAGCCTCCAGTTGTCCGAGCGCGACCTGCGGCTGGTGCGCGGTCTCGTGGGCAACCGCAACGGCGTCGTGGTCGTGACCGGCCCCACGGGTTCGGGCAAGACCACCACGCTCTACGCGATCATCCGCGAGCTCAACAACGGCGAGACCAACATCAGCACGGTCGAGGACCCGATCGAGTACGAGCTGCCCGGCATCACGCAGATGCAGGTCGAGACCAAGCGCGACTTCACGTTCGCGACGGCGCTGCGCGCGATCCTGCGGCAGGACCCCGACGTCATCCTCGTGGGCGAGATCCGCGACGCCGAGACCGCGACGATCGCGGTGCAGGCGTCCATGACCGGCCACCTCGTGCTCACGACGCTGCACACGAACGACGCCTCGAGCGCCGTCGCGCGCCTCGTGGACATCGGGGTCGAGCGCCCGGCGATCTCCGCGACGCTGCGCGGCGTGATCGCGCAGCGGCTCGTGCGCCGCGTGTGCCCGCACTGTTCCGAGAAGGTCGCCGAACTCAACGACGAGGAGCAGCGGCTCGCGACGGCCTACGGCGTCACACCGACCGTGCGTGCGCGCGGCTGCGTGCGCTGCGGCAACAGCGGCTACATGGGCCGGGTCGCGATCCTCGAGATCCTCACGCTCACGCCGCAGCTGCAGCAGCTCGTCGCGAGCGGAGTCCCGGCCGTCGAACTCCACGCCGCCGCCGCGCAGGCCGGCATGCGCACGCTGCGCATGTCCGCGCTGGCACGCGTGGCCGAGGGCGTGACGACGCTGCAGGAAGTCGAGCGCGTGGTCGGCGAACTGCCGGCCGAACCCGGCCTCGCCGCGCATCCGAGTCCCGCACCCGTGGCCGCCGAGCCGGTCGCGAAGGGCCCGCGCGTGCTGGTCGTGGACGACGACTCGGTGATCCGCAAGGTCGCGAAGCGGCTGCTCGCCGAGGGCGGCTACGACGTGATCGAGGCGGCCTCGGGCGAGGACGCACTCGAGATCCTCGCCACCGATGCGTCACTCGCGCTGGTCGTGCTCGATCTCGGGCTGCCCGGCATCCAGGGCGAAGACGTGCTGCGGCAGATGCGCACGTCGCCGTCCACCGCGTCGCTGCCCGTGATCGTGCTCACCGGTTCGATCGATCCGGACGTCGAGGTGCGGCTCATGGAAGAGGGCGCCGACGACTACATCCGCAAGCCGATCGAGGCGAAGCGTTTCGTGACGCGCGTGAAGGCCGCGCTGCGGCGCGCCGCCGCCGCGTAGGGCGACCGGCGCTCAGGTGAGGCGGCCCGGGCGCGCGAGCCCGAGCGACAGGATGCGCGCGAGCAGGGCGCGGTAGTCGAGCTTCACCGCGGCCGCCGCGCTCGCGAACTCCTCGCTTTCGGCGATCTCGGGATTCGGGTTCGCCTCGAGCAGGTAGAGTTCGTTGTTCGCCGTGAGCCGGTAGTCCACGCGCGCGTAACCGTCGAGCTCGAGCATGCGGTAGACGCGGCGCGTGGTGCGCGCGAGCGCGCGTTCGACGGCCGGGTCGAGCCCCGCGGCGCGGCGGATGTCGATCTTGTGCTTCTTCTGGTAGCCGGGGCTGTGCTTCACGCGCGCGGTCGCGATCGGCTCGCCGGTCTCGGCGAGCTTGCCGAAGTCGAGCTCCCACGTGGGCAGTACGCGCACGCGTTCGTTGCCGATCGCGCCCACGTAAAGCTCGCGGCCTTCGATGTACTCCTCGACGAGCGCGTCGGTCCCGATGCTCTCGTGGATGAAGCGCACGCGCTCGAGCAGCTTGTCGTCGCCGTCCACGATGCTCGCCTGCGAGATCCCGAGCGACGCCTCTTCGCTCGCACTCTTCACGAAGAGCGGGAACTTGAGGCTCTTGGGGCGCCGCGGCTTCTGCCCCCGGGCGACCACGAAGAACGCCGGCACGCGCACGCGGTGGTAGGCGGCGATCTTCTTGGTGATCGCCTTGCTGCGCGCGAGCACCAGCCCGCGCGGATTGCAGCCCGTGTACGCGAGCTTGAGCAGTTCGAGGTAGCTCACCACGTGCTGGTCGAAGTTCGACAGGCCGTGGAACTCCTCGAGCAGGTTGAACACGATGTCGGGCTTCCATTCCTCGGCGGCCACGCGGATCGGGTTGAGCTCCTCCTGTACGCCGAGCGCGAGCGTCTCGTGACCGAGCGCGCGCAGCGTGTGGAGCACGCCGTACTCCGTCTTCCAGGTCGCGATCTCCTCGGGCGTGTGTCCCTTGAGCGAATCCGGGGGCACCAGCGAGGGGTGCATGAGCACGAGCACTCGGAGGGTCTGCTTCACAACGCGATCCAGTTCTTGCGCGAATAGTGGAAGTGCACGGTGCGCACCGTGAGCAGGAGCGCCACGTCCACGCGCAGCCGGCGCTCGTTGCCCGTCGCGTTCAGGTCGAGCGCGCGGCAGCGCGCGATCACGTCGTCGAGCACCTGCTCGAGCGTGAACGGGGATTCACCGGTGAAGCGCGACACGAGCCGCCGGATCTCGCCGCGGTTGCGCCGCACGAAGCGTGCGGCGGGTTCGGCGCGTCGGCCGGGCTCGGCCGCGAACAGCCGCTGCAGGTCGCGGTCCTGCACGCTCGGCTTCCAGCGCGCGTAGTGCGCCTGCTTCTCGGCGTAGTGCTCGCGCAGCGTGCGCTTCACCTGCGCGAGCGGTTCGATCCGCCGGCGCGAGCGTACGAGCGGCGCGGCGCCGCGCAGTTCGCGCATGAGCTCGTCCACGTACTCGAGCTTGCGCAGCGCCGGCCAGCCGGCGTAGCGGCGGCGCCACGCGCTGCGCGGCGTCAGCCACACGGCGAACGTCTCCGCGAAGTCCTCGTCCGGGTGCGCCTGCGCGTAGTACTGCCGCAGGTGCTGCACGAACCGCTGGCTCGCCGGGTTCGGCCGGTAGATCTCGGGGTAGGGCTTGTGGGTGTTGCCGAAATGCCGCCGCCACTCGGCGCGCCGGTGCAGCCGGAATGCGTGCTGCAGGCAGTGCCCGAACTCGTGGCGCAGGATCGCGAGGCATTCCTCGCGCGTGCCGCCCTCGGCTTCGAGCATCATGGACTTCTCGAGCCGCAGCAGCCGCGGGTGCGCGAGATAGAACGGCAGCGCCACGCCGGGCACGCCGTCGGGCGAGAACCACTCGGTGGACAGCCACACGTGCGGCTTGAGCCGCAGGCCGCGCTGCGCGAGTTCGCTCCACACCTGTTCGACGTGCGGCGCGAGGAACGCGCCCGGCTCGTCGAGCCCGAGGTCGCAGAAGCGCAGGTCGAGCAGGCGCTGCTCGTCGAGGCGCGGCCATGCGCGCGTCGCGGCGCCACGGGTCGAGCGGACGGCCATGTCCCTCCCGAAGAAGCGGCGAAAGACGTTGACGCCGTCTTCGCGCATCGCGGAACATCTCCCGCCGTTCGCGCCCCACGGGGGGGCGGACGGCCCGAACGGAATCGCGCGCATCCTACCTCAGGAAGACCCGATGAAAAGCCCCGCTCCACGCCGTGACCGCCACGCCTTCTACGAAGCCGCCGTCCAGGGCGTCGAGTGGGACCTCGACTTCCTCGTGCGCGCGTTCAAGACGCGCAACGACCGCGAGCCGAGGCTGTTCCGCGAGGACTTCTGCAGCACCGCCGCGCTCGCGGTCGCGTGGGCGCAGCGTCACCCCGACAACCGTGCGTGGGCGGTGGACCTGGATCCCGAACCGCTCGCGTGGGCGAAGACGTACCGCCTGCCGTACGTACGCGAGGTCGCGAAGCGCGTCGCGCTGGTCAAGTCCGACGTGCGCAAGCCGCAGCAGCCGCTGGTGGACGTGGCGTGCGCGCTGAACTTTTCGTGGTGGGTGTTCCACGAGCGGCCCGACCTGCTCGCCTACCTGCGCGCCGCGCGCGCGGGGCTGAAGAAGAACGGCGTGCTCGTGCTGAACGCGTTCGGCGGCACGAAGGCCGAGCGCACGCTGACCGAGCGCACGCGCAAGTCCGCCACGAACACGCCCGACGGCCGCATGCTCCCGCCGTTCACCTACGTGTGGGAGCAGAAGTCGTTCAACGCGCTCGACCGCAGGCTGCTCGCCTACATCCATTTCGAGCCGAAGGACCAGCCGCGCATGCCGCGCGCGTTCGTCTACGACTGGAGAATGTGGACGCTGCGCGAGCTGCAGGAGGCCTGCCTCGAAGCCGGGTTCGCCGATTTCGAGGTGTACAGCGAAGGCTGGGATGCCGAATCACGCACGCATACCGGCACGCTCCACAAGCGCTCGAAGCTCGACAACGAAGACTGTTGGATCGGCTACTGCGCCGCGTATCGCTGAGTGTCACCCGGGCATTCCGGCCCGGCCGCGTCCCCCGAAACCCCACACTGGAGGATCACCGGATGAAGCTGCGCCCGTTCCTCGCCGCGTTCGCCTGCGCGCTGCTGCTGCCGCTCGCGGCCTCGGCCGCCACGCCCCGCTGGACCTACACGACCAACGGCATCGTCTTCCAGCGCCTCACGTCGCTCGGCACGCTGCTCGTGTCGTCGGACGACGCCCTGCGCGTGATCAACCCCGCCGACGGCAGCGTGGTCTGGGAGCGCAAGGACCTCGCGAAGTTCAAGGAGTGCAACTTCGACGAACTCGAGAACACGCCGTACGGCATGCTCGACATCGGCGAAGGCATGGGCGGCCGCATGCGGCACGTCGAGGTGATCGACCTGCAGACGGGCCAGAAGAAGTGGGACTCCGAGGGCCTGCCCATCCTCAGCAGCCAGGGCCAGATCCAGGTCGCTCACAAGCGCATGCTCGTGATCTTCGGGCTCGCGAAGAAGGGCAACAAGCCCATGACGGTCGCGGTGGACACCGAGACCGGCGAGATCAAGTGGCAGCAGGAGCGCCTGTTCGAGAAGCCGCTGCTGCTGTTCGAGGTCAAGGGCAGCGGCCGCATGTTCAAGCGCTACTCGATCGAGGGGAACCAGCCCGCGACGTTCCCGGACGAGAACAGCATGGTGGTTTGGCTGACCGAGGACGGTCCGATCAAGATCAACCTCGAGAACGGCAACAAGGAATGGGCGTGCGCCGGCCTCAAGGGCAAGACGCCCGCCGCGATGAACTACGGCTTCTGCGGCATGCTGAGCGCCGATGGTGCGATCTACGTGCCCTACGAGAAGAGCCTGCAGGCCGTGAGCGCGAAGACCGGCGAGCTGCTGTGGAAGAAGGAGAAGGACTTCCGCGGCCGCCCGTGCCAGATGATGATCGTGGACCAGGGCATCGTGGTGCGCGGTGCGTCGTTCATGGACGGCGACAAGCCCAAGGGCAAGCCGTTCATCGACGTGCTGAACCCGCAGACCGGCGAATCCGTGTGGAAGAAGCCGTTCAAGGACCTCGAGGACGCCACGTCGTTCGCCGTGGACGGTGACAAGGTCTACATCTGCGCGGACAACGAAATGCACGCGGTCGCGCTGGCCGACGGCACCGACCAGATCCTCGCGAAATTCAAGTTCAAGGAAGGCGAAGTCCCGACGTCGCTGAGCCTGCGCGACGGCGGCTTCCTGCTCACTTCGAGCCAGTCGCTGCTCAAGCTCGAGAAGGGCGGCAAGGAAGAGTGGCGCGCCTACTACGCCGCGCCGGGCCAGGCCGGCTGGATCAAGGTCGTGAGCACCGTGGCCGTGATGGCGACCAACGCAGCCGCCGCGGGCGCCGCGTACGACCGCGCACAGCGCTACGGCGGCACGCAGACCTACTACCTGTCCGGCAATCCCGAGCTGTCGCGCCGCTTCAAGGCGACCACGTCCGGCTACGACTTCCGCTACATCCTCACGAGCGTGGACGACGGCGGCAAGAAGCGGCCCGGGCTGGTGAAGGTGGCGAAGAAGGACGGCAAGGTGGTCTCGTCGGTCGGACTCGGCGACAAGACGCCCGAGTACGAAGTGGACGAGCTGGAAGGGCTGATCTACTTCAAGAAGTCGGACAACGTGATCGAGGCGTACGCGCTGTAGCGGCACGCCCCCTCGCGCACGAACGGCCCGGACGCCACATCGGCGGCCGGGCCGTTCCGCGTGTTGGACAGGCCGCGCCGCGCCGCCTAGCTTCGCTCCCCATGCGCACGCTGAACGCCATCCGCTACGTGTCGCCGCTCCGCGAGGGCGGTTCGCTGCCCGCGATCGTCGAAGCCTCCGACGGGCGGCTCTGGGTCGTGAAGTTCCGCGGCGCGGGACAAGGTGCCCGCGCGCTCGTGGCCGAGTGGCTGTGCGGCGAGCTGGCGCGTGCGTGCGGCTTCGCGGTGCCCGAACTGGCGCGCATCGAACTCGACGCGGCGTTCGGCCGCAACGAGCCCGATCCCGAGATCCGCGACCTGCTGCGCGCGAGCCACGGCGCCAACCTGGGTCTGGCGTTCCTGCCGGGTGCGCTCACGTACGACCCGGTCGCGCCGCCCGACGTGGACGACGCGACGGCGTCGGCGCTGGTGTGGTTCGACGCGTTCGTGCTCAACGTGGACCGCTCGCCGCGCAACCCGAACCTGCTGCTGGCCGAGGGCCGGCTGTGGCTCATCGACCACGGCGCGGCGCTGTACTTCCATCATGCGTGGGGCGCTTCGGCGAAGAGCCACGAGAGCGCGTTCGCGCCGATTCGCGACCACGTGCTGCTGCCGCGTGCGGGCGCGATCCGCGCGGCCGGCGAGCGGCTCGCCGCCCGCATCGCGGCCGCCGACGTGCGCGCGCTGCTCGCGGCGTTGCCCGACGAATGGCTGGCGGCGGCAGACGCGCCGGGCGATCCCGCGGCGACGCGCGAGGCGTACGCGCGCTGGTTCGCCGCGCGGCTCGCGGCGGCGGACACCTTCACCGCGGAGGCGGAACGTGCCCGAGCAGCGCTCGTTTGAGTACGCGATCGTCCGCGTGGTGCCGCGCGTCGAGCGCGGCGAGCGCTTCAACGCGGGCGTGATCGTGTGGTGCCGTTCGCTCGACTGGCTGCGCGCCGGCATCGAGCTGGACCGCGCGCGGCTCGCCGCGCTCGCGCCGGGCGCCGACGTCGCGCTGATCGAGTCGCACCTCGACGGCTTCACGCGCGTGGCCGCGGGCACGGACGACGCCGGCCCGATCGGCCGGCTGTCCGCGGCCGAGCGCTTCCGCTGGTTGGTCGCACCGCGCAGCACCGTGATCCAGGTGTCCGAGGTGCACGAAGGACTCTGCGAGGACCCCGACGCGTTCCTCGCGCATCTCATGGCCACGCTGGTCCGAATCCCTTCCGCGCAGGACACCGCGGGGCCGGAGGCCCCGACCCGATGACCGAGATGCTGCTCGTCCAGACGACCTTCGCCAACGAAGACGACGCCGCGCGCGCCGCGCGCACGCTCGTGGAGGAGCGCCTGATCGCCTGCGCGAACATCCTGCCGGGCGCGCGATCGCTCTACCGCTGGGAAGGTGAAGTGAAGGACGAACGCGAAGTGGTCGTGCTCATGAAGACGCGCAAGCAGGACTGGACGGCCTTCGTCTCGCGCCTGCACGAGCTGCACCCGTACGACACGCCCGAGTGCATCGCCACGCGCATCGCGACCGGCTCGCCGCGCTACCTGCAGTGGCTCGAGGACTCGCTCGCGCCGGAGGGCGCGTGAGCGACCGTCGCCCCGAAGCGCTCGTGCTCGGCATCGAGAGTTCGTGCGACGACACGTCGGTCGCCGTGCTCGAGGACGGCGTGACGCTGCGCGCGCACCTGATCGCCGCGCAGGACGTGCACAAGCTGTACGGCGGGATCGTGCCCGAGCTGGCCTCGCGCGCGCACCTCGAGCTGCTGCCGCGCATGGTGAAGGGCGCGCTGGCGGAGGCCGACGTGCGCCCCGAGGACCTGACCGCGATCGCGGTCACGCACGCGCCCGGGCTGGTGGGCTCGCTGGTGGTGGGGCTGGCGTTCGCCAAGGCGTACGGCGCCGCGCTGGGCATTCCGGTGATCGGGGTCAACCACATCGAGGCGCACCTGCACTCGGCCACGCTCGAGCACGGCGAGCCGCCGTACCCGCACGTGGCGCTGATCGTGTCGGGAGGGCACACCGAGCTGGTCGAGGTGAAGGCGTTCGGCGAGTACCGCTGGATGGGCGCCACGCTCGACGATGCGGCGGGCGAGGCCTACGACAAGGTGGCCAAGCGACTCGGGCTGGGATTCCCCGGCGGGCCCGTGATCGACCGCATGGCGGCCAACGGCCGCCCCGACGCGTTCGCGTTCCCGCGCCCGATGCTCGACCGGCCGGGGTTCGACTTCTCGTTCTCCGGCCTCAAGACCGCGGTCGGCATCGCGCTCAAGCCGCACGGCGAGCCGCCGTACCCGGACGCGCTCGTCGCCGACCTCGCCGCGAGCTTCCAGGCGGCGGTGGTCGAGACCGTGGTCGGCAAGAGCATGCGGGCCGTGGACGCCGTGGGGGCGAAGGCGCTCAGCCTGGGCGGCGGCGTCGCCTGCAACCGGGCGCTGCGTGCCGCCCTGGGCACCGCCTGCGAGCGGCGCGGCATCGCGCTGCGGATTCCCTCGCCGCGCCTGTGCGCGGACAACGCCGCCATGATCGCGCTGGTCGGCGCCAAGCGGCTGGCCCGCGGCGAGGTGTCACCGCCCGAGCTGGACGCCGCGGCGTCGCTCGAGGCCTCGGGGCTGGACCTGGGCTGAGGCCCGGCCCCGGCGGCTCCCGCGCCGGGCGGAAAAACCCGCAAGCCCCTGCCATTGGCGGCCGATAACGGCCGCGAGTACCGGTACGGATGGAACCCGGGCGCCCATCACGAGGATGGGTGTCCGCTCCCCTGCATTCGCACCGGTGGGGTGCAGTCCCCCCGAAAGGACTCACAGGGAGCCGGAGTGGAACGTCCTCGCATCCTGATCGCGGAAGACGAACCCGAATTGCGGACCGTGCTGCGCATGCAGCTCGAGCTGGCGGGATACGACGTGTTCGAGGCCGGCGACGGCATCGAAGCCGTGCGTGCCGCCGAAGAAACGCAGCCCGACGTGATCCTGCTCGACGTGATGATGCCGCGCATGGATGGTCACGAGGCCTGCCGCCGCCTTCGGAGGTCGTTCACCACGAAGCACATTCCCGTACTCATGCTCACCGCCTGCGCCGACCTGAACAGCAAGGTCACCGGGCTCGAAGGCGGGGCCAACGACTACGTCACGAAGCCGTGGTCGAAGGACGAGCTGCTGCTGCGCGTGCGCAACGCCGTCGCGTGGAGCGCCCAGCAGCGCGCGGCGAGCCCGCTCACCGGCCTGCCCGGCAACCATTCGATCAACGACGAGATCCGGCGGCGCCTGCAGGGCGGAACGCCGTTCGCGCTGCTGCAGCTCGACGTGGATCACTTCAAGGCGTTCAACGACTACTACGGCTACGCGCGCGGCGACGAGGCGATCCAGATGCTCGCGCGCATCCTCACCGAGAGCGTGCAGCGCCACGGCGGCCCGGAAGGGTTCGTGGGGCACATCGGCGGCGACGACTTCGTGGTGCTCACGAGCCCCGAGTACGCCGAGGAACTCGGCGAGGACATCCTCGAGTGGTTCAACACCTCGGCGCGCGAGCTGTACGACACCGAGGACCGCGAGCGCGGCTACGTCGAAGTGCTCAACCGGCGGCATGTGGCGGAGCGGTTCCCGCTCATGAGCCTGACGATCGCCATGGTGAGCACGGACCGCGTGCCGGTCACGCACCTCGCGGAGCTCATCGACATCGCGCAGGAACTGAAGGCGCACGGTAAGGGCATTCCGGGCAGCGTGCTGGTCGGCGAGCGTCGCCGCCGGGGCGATGCCGCGGACGAGCGCAGCGTCGCGTGAGCGACACGAGGAATCCAGGAGACCGCATGGACGCGACGCACACTCACGGAGCGAGCCTGCTCGAACTGCCGGGCGAGGCGCTGGCGCTGCTCGCCGAGGCCGTTCTCGCGATGCGCACGACCGGCGATCTCGGCGTGTCGTGGGGCATCGCGTCGGCGAACGTGCGCCGCGCGCTCAGTGCGGTGGACGCGAAGCTGCTGCGGCTCGACCGCCGCAGCGGTGCGCTGTTCCTGTACGAGGAGTCGGGCGTCGAGACGCCCTACCTCGCCGAGCACGGCGGTCCGGTCGAGTGGGTCATGCGCCACGACCGCGCCATGTTCGACGACGGCGCCGCGGGCCCGCACGCCGCGCGCGAGACGCTGCTGTGGCAGCGGCCGCCGGCCGCGCTCGCGACCGTGCCGCTCGTGGCCGGCAACACGCACTACGGCTTCCTGCTCGTGGCGTTCGACGCCCCGCGCACCCTGTCGGCGGCGGAGCGCCTGCTCGTGCAGTCGCTCGCGGACGCGCTCGCACTGGCGCTCGAACGGCTCGACCTGCTGCACCTGCTCGACCAGGAGCGCGCGCGCACCGGCGCGGCCGAACGCCGGCTCACGTCGTCGCTCGACTCGGCGTCGGGCCTCATGTCCATCCTGGCCCACGAGCTGCGCAGCCCGCTGTCGAGCATCAAGGCGTACACCGAGACGGTGGCCGCCAACCTCGACAACGACCGCGCGCCGCGCCGCCGGTTCCTCGAGGTGATCGAGGAGGAGTGCGACCGGCTGTCGGGCCTGGTGTCCGACGTGCAGGACCTGTCGCGCATCGAAGGCGGCGAGACCACGCTCCGGCTGACGGCGTGCTCGCTGGCCGAACTCGGCCGCACCGTGTGCGTGGAGCACGCCGACGCCGCCGGCAAGCGCGGCGTGACGATCGCGCTCGAATGCGAAGGCGACTCGCGCATCGAGGTGGACACGGCGCTCGTGCGCCGCGTGCTCGGCAACCTGATCCAGAACGCGGTGCAGTTCTCGCCCGAAGGCGGCACGGTGCGCGTGCGCTTCGCGCTGCGCGGCGAGGAATGGACCTGCGCGATCACCGACGACGGCCCGCCGCTGCCGGCCGAGGACCTCGCGCTGGTGTTCGAAGGCTTCTACCGTGCGCGCCGCCAGCTTCCCGGCGGCCAGCCGTCGCACGAAGGCACGCGGCTCGGGTTGGCGATCGCGCGCAGCATCGTGCAGCTGCACGGCGGCCGCATGTGGGCCGAGCAGCCGCACGCCGCCGAAGGCTCGCAGCAGGGCGCACGCTTCTGCGTGGCGCTGCCCGCGCGCCAGATCGCGTCGCCGCGCGCGCGCCGGATCGCGCGCCAGACCGCCGGCCGCGCCGACCTCGCCGAGCTGTTCGACGCGATCGTCGAGATGGTCGCGGCCACGCTCGACGCGAGCATCGTGTCGCTCGTGCTCGTGGACCCCGACCGTGGCGACCTGTTCCTCGCCGCCTCCGTCGGGCTCGACTCCGCGGGCGTCGAAGGCCGCCGCACCACGCTGCGCTCCGGCGTCGCCGGCGCGGTCGCCGCATGGGGCCGCCCGGTGCTGGTCGAGAACATCGAGACGGACCGCCGCTTCCGCCGCCTCAACCACCCCCAGTACCACACGAAGTCGCTGCTCTGCGTGCCGCTGCGCGTGGAAGGCGAAGTGATCGGCGTGGTGAACGCGAACAACAAGATCAACGGCGAGGCGTTCGAGGAGGACGACCTGTCGCTGCTGGTCATGCTGTCGGAGCGCGTGAGCAGCGCGATCGAGCGCGCGTGCGCGTACCCGGACAGCCGCCGCGTGGTCGAGGACGCGCTCGAGGCCGTGCGCTGCATGACGCGCTTGAAGCGTGACTTCTCGCTGGGCGGACGCCGCCAGATGAAGCGGGCCCGTGCGGTGGCGCGCGAACTGGGCATGTCGCCCGCGGACGTGGACGTGATCGGGTACGTGGCCAGCATCCACGACGTCGGCATGGTGCGGCTGGAGGCCGAGACCGCCCACCCGGGCCGCCTCGACGAGCGCCAGCGCAACGCCGTGACCGCCCACCCGGAAGTGAGCATCGAGATCCTGCGCCCGCTCGAGTACCTCGGGGTGGTGCGGGACTACATCCTGGGACACCACGAGCGCTGGGACGGCACGGGTTACCCCCGCGGCCTGACCGGCGACTCGATCCCGTTGGGGAGCCGAATCCTGGCCGTGGTGGACGCGTGGGAGAGCATGACCACGCCCCGCCCGTTCCGGGCGCCGCAGGACGTCCAGCAGGCGGCCGCGGAACTGCGCCGGGAGGCCGGCCGGCAGTTCGACGCCGAGGTGGTGGAGGCGTTCCTGCGGGTGCTGGAGAAGGAAGGCGACCTGCGGGAAGCCGCCTGACCCAGGCAAATACCGGGCAGGGGGCACTCAAGCTGGCGAAGTGCACGGCCGATACCGGGCACGTATGGGAACACCGGGCATGGTCCCGGTCGCGTCTTTCGAACGCCGGTCACGGAGTGGACCGGTTCAGGAGGTGAGGGCATGGCGAAGGGCAAGATCCTGGTGGTGGACGACGAGATCTACATCGTCCACATCCTGGACTTCAGCCTGGGCATGGAAGGCTACGAAGTCCTGACCGCGCTGGACGGCGAGCAGGCGTTCGAAAAGGCACGCGCCGAGAAGCCCGACCTCATCGTGCTCGACATCATGATGCCCAAGCTCGACGGCTATGAGACGTGCAAGCTGCTCAAGGCCGACGAGACCACGAAGCACATCCCGGTGATCCTGCTGTCGGCCAAGGGCCGCAACGTGGACCAGAAGGTGGGCTTCGAAGTGGGCGCGGACGACTACATCACCAAGCCCTTCAGCCCGCGCAAGCTGGTCGAGCGCATCAACGCGATCCTGGGGCAGGGCTCGACGCAGCAGCGCATGCAGGCGTAGCGACCAGGCAACGAGTCACACGACGAGTCCCGCCGACCCGGTGAGAGGGGGAGGCGGGATTCGGCGTTTGGGGCGCCCGCCCGCGCTGTGCCACATTGCGCGCCCGGCGCGCGATCATCGCGGCGCCGGTCCACGCGCTCCCGCCGGGTCCCGCTCGTCATGTCCTTCGCACTCGTCGCGCTTTCGGTTCCCGCCCGCCAGCTCTTCACCTACCGCGTGCCCGCGGAGCTGGACGGTGCGGCCGTGCCCGGCGCGCCGGTCGAAGTACGCTTCCGCAACCGCCGCATGCGCGGCGTGGTGGTGGAGCGTTCGGCGAAGACGGCGCTCGACGAAGCCAAGGTCGTCCCGCTCGACAAGGTGCTCGGCGCGCCGGTGCTGACGCCGCACCTGCTCGAGCTGGCGCGCTGGGTGGCGGAGTACTACCTCGCGCCGCCCGGCGAGGCGATCGCCGCGGCGCTGCCCGGAGGGCAGGACGGCATCGCGCGCAGCCGCGCGCGCAAGGGCGCGGTCGAGGACCGCGTCGTCGGCATGGCGATGCCCGAGCGCGTCACGCTGACGCCCGCGCAGCGCGCGGCGACCGCGGCGGTCGAGAAGGCGGTGGCGAAGGGCGGCTTCCAGCCGTTCCTGCTGCACGGCGTGACCGCGAGCGGCAAGACGGAGGTGTACCTGCGTGCGGCGAGCGCGGCGCGCGACGCCGGTGGGCAGGCGCTCGTGCTGGTGCCCGAGGTGGCGCTGGGCTCGCAGATCGTGGAGCGGTTCCGCAAGCGCTTCGGCGGCCGCGTGGGCCTGCTGCACTCGTACCTCGGCGTGGGCGAACGCCGCCGCAACTGGGAGCTGGCGCGGCGCGGCGCGCTCGACGTGGTGGTCGGTGCGCGCTCGGCGGTGTTCGCGCCGCTGCCGAACCTCAAGCTGATCGTGGTGGACGAAGAGCACGAGAGCGCCTACAAGCAGAGCGAGAAGCTGCGCTACCACGGCCGCGACGTGGCGGTGCGGCGCGCGCAGATGCTGGGCGTGCCGGTCGTGCTCGGCTCGGCCACGCCCGCGATCGAGTCGCTCGCGAACGCGGCGCGCGGCAAGTACGGGCGGCTGGCGCTGCCCGAACGCGTGGACAAGCGCCCGCTGCCGAGCATCCACGTGGTGGACCTGCGCCGCGAGGATGCCGCGAGCGGGCTGCTGAGCCGGCCGCTGGTCGCCGCCGTGGCCGACCGCCTGGCGCGCGGCGAGCAGTCGTTGCTGTGGCTCAACCGCCGCGGGCATTCGCACCACGTGCAGTGCCGCGGCTGCGGCTGGGCGCCGGAGTGCAGGCGCTGCGACATCACGCTCACGCTGCACGCCGAGCCGTTCGAGCTGCGCTGCCACTACTGCGATCACCGCGAGATCGCGTACCGCCAGTGCCCCGAGTGCAAGATGCCGCTGCTGCGCTTCGGCGGCGCGGGCACGCAGCGCATCGAGCGCGAGCTGGCGCAGAAGTTCCCCGGGGCGCGCGTGCTGCGGCTCGACACCGACGTGGCGCGCGGCGATCGCGAGGCGCCCGCCGCCGTGCTGGCGGCGTTCGCGCGCGGCGACGCCGACATCCTGCTGGGCACGCAGATGATCGCCAAGGGGCTCGACTTCCCGAACGTCACGCTGGTCGGCGTGCTCGACGCCGACGTGGCGCTGCACCTGCCCGACTTCCGGGCATCCGAGCGCACGTGGCAGCTGCTCGTGCAGGTGAGCGGCCGAGCCGGCCGCGGCAAGCGCCCGGGCGAGGTGCTCGTGCAGACGTGCACGCCGGACCACGCCGCGATCGCCGCCGTCGGCACCGGCGACACGGCCGGCTTCGTGAAGGCCCTGCTCGCCGAGCGGCGCGAGGTCGAGTACCCGCCGTTCTCGCGCCTCGTCGCGCTGCTCGTCTCGGGCCCCGACGAAGCCGAGGTCGAGAAGGCCGCGAACGCGCTCGCCGAACGCGCGCACGCCGTGGCCGACGAGTACGGCGTCACCGTGCTCGGCCCCGCGCCGCAGGCGCTGGCGCGCCTGCGCAACCAGCACCGCTGGCACCTGCTGCTCAAGGGTCACGACGCTGCGAAGGTCCGCGCCGCCGCGGCCGCCGCGATCGCGTGGGCCGAGGAACCCGGCCGCAAGCTGCGCGTGAAGGTGATGGCCGACGTGGATCCCGTCGAGGTGCTGTAGCGGAAGCGCGGTGCGCGAGGTGGTCTTGAAGCCACCTCGTTGCGAGCGGTTCGGACCTCAGATTCCTGTTGACGGCCTCGGCGGCCCACCTTCGCTCGGCTCACGGTCCGCCTCGCAGGAGCGCTGGATCGCTGCGAGGTTCGCGCGTGAGCGCAGCGGCCGCGCCCGACGCCGCAGCCGAAGTCGCACTTCCAGACATGCTCGGGCCTGACACGCCCATGACCGTGCCTGCCCCGGGGCAGGTGAAAACGCACGTCCGCGGCCGCGTCTTCGAGACCGAGTCCGGTGCGCGCGGCATTCGCGTCGAACTCACCGAGGAAGAGTTCGCCGATTTCGTGAAGGCCCGCGACATGCTCGCGCATGTCGTGCGCAATGGCGACGCCGCGGAAGTGATTGCCCGAGCACTCAGCCACTACGCCGCGCATCTCGAGAAGAGGCAGTACGGCACGAGGCCCGGATCGCCCGAGCTCAAGCGCGTGCCCAAGGGTCGTCACATCCCGAAGGCCCTGCGCCGCTTCATCGCCGATCGCGACGGTCGCTGCTGCTCGTTCGTCAGCCCCGACGGCCATCGCTGCTGCGAGAAACGAGCGCTGCAGGTGGACCACATCGTTCCGCTGTCACAGGGTGGCGAGACGAAGGCCGAGAACCTGCGACTGCTCTGTGCCCACCACAACCGCCACGAAGCGGCGAAGCGCATCGGCGAAGAGAAGATCGCCGCAGCCCGCGAGCAGCACGATCGCGCTGTCGCCGAGCAGAAGAAGGCCCGGGAAGAAGAAGCCGCACGCGCACTCGCCCGGCGCGAGAGCGACGCCGACCTGATGTCCGCACTGAAGTCGCTCGGCATGACACGCGAACAGGCGGAGATCGCCATCGAACGCACGATGCACCTGGCACTGGGCAGGATCGAGGACCGCGTGCTTGCTGCCCTGAAAGAGCGAGGCAAGGGCATCGCCGCCTGAGGTGCTTTCGTCGCCCGCCCGTGCCCCCCGCGGAACGCCGGTAAGAACCCGACCACGGGTGCGACCGCGGCTGGCGCGGGCCGCGCGAGCGTGCGGGCGTCCCGGATTCGGCGGGGACTACTCCCGCCCCAGCAGCAGGAAGCCGGCGAGCACGATGAGCGCGGCGCCGGCGACGCGTACGGCGACGCGCTGTTCGCGGAACAGCGAGCCGGCGGCCAGCGAGGCGTACACGATGGACGTGCGCTTGGTCGCCAGCACGAGCGCGACCGGGCCGGCCTTGGTGGCGAGCAGCTGGAACCAGCGGTAGCCCAGCGTGAGCGCGCCGATCGTGAGCAGGAGCGGCCAGTGTTCGCGTGCGCGTGCGGCGAGCAGTGCGGGGCTCGTGCGGCGGACCAGCAGCATCGCGCCGAACAGCGCCACGTACAGCACGTGCTGGTGGAACAGCACGGCGAACGGCGGCACCTTCATGCCCGACACGAGCAGCTTGTCGGCGAGCGCGGTGCAGGCGAACAGCAGCAGCGCGCCGATCACGTCGCGGTGCTTGGCGGTGGTGATCGCCTCGCGCCACGCGGCGCCGAGCCCGCGGCCGTCGCGGGCTTCGAGCAGCCCGGTGCCGCCCATGACCAGCGCGAGGCCGCCCCATTCGAGCGGCTTCAGTCCCTGGTGCAGCACGAACGGCGCGAGCATGGCGACCACAGCAGGCGTCAGCCCGAGCAGCGGAAGCGCGTTTGAAAGCTCGTTGCGCTCGAGCGTACGCATGACGAGCAGGAACGCGACACCGGACAGGACGCTCTTGAACGCGAGCAGGCCCAGTGTGCGTGCATCGAACGCGAGCACGTCCAGCTGGAACGGCACCCACGCCGACAGCGCCAGCGTCACGACGCTCACGAGAAACGCGAACTCGAGCGCGGCGGTGCGGAACAGCACGCGCTTCTGCGACACCGCGGCGGCGGCCGAGAGCAGCGCCGAGATCGTGGCGAGCGCGAACCAGTTCACGGCAGCTCCACGGTGAGCGCGGCGTGCACGTTGCGGCCGGGCTCGGAGCGGATCACGCCGCGCAGCGTGGACAGGTGCAGGCGGTAGTCGCGGTCGAACGCGTTGTCCACGCCGCAGCGCAGCCGCGCCACGGCGCCGTGCGCGCGCAGCGGTGCGCTGGCCCACGACGCGTTCCACGCGGTCCAGCCGGCGGTCGCGGCCTCGCCGGGGCCGGGATGGCGCTGCGCGTGCGTCGCCACGCATTCCACCCGCCACGCGCCGGCGCGGCGCGCGTCGGCGTCGAGCGCCACACGGCCGGTGAGCGGCGGCACCTGCCCGAGCTCGGTGTGCGCGCGCAGGTCCTCGCCGCGCACCTGCGCGAGCGACGCAGTCGCCAGCAGGCGTGCGCCCAGCTTCTGCTCGAGTGAGCACTCGCCGCCGTACAGCCGGGCACGGCCGATGTTCGTCTTCACCCACGCGGCGCGGCCCTCGAACGTGCCGGGCACCTCGCCCACGAGGTCGGCGAGCGAGTGGAAGAACACGTCGGCGTCGAGCGTCGTGCCGCCGGCGCTCCAGCGCGCCCCGACGTTGGTCGTCAGCCCGCGTTCGGGCGCGAGCGACGGGTTGCCGACCCGCAGCGTGCTGCCGAGGTCGAGGTACTGGTAGCGCTCCTCGAGCGACGGCGTGCGGTAGGCGCTCGCCACCAGCACGCGCGCGCCGAGCGCGGGCGTGCACTGCACGTGCAGCCCGGCGGTGCCGTCCCACGACGCGTCGTGCACGCTGCTCGCTTCCCACATCACGAACTGGCCGGGCACGGGCACCTGCGGCACGCCGCCCACCAGCACGTATTCCGGCTGCAGTGTGCGATCGGCGTGCGTGCGGCTGACGTCGGCGCGGGTGCCGAGCGTGACGCGCACGCGGTCGTGCACGGGTTCCCAGTCGTCCTGCGCGTACACACCCGTGCTCAGGTGCGTCGCGGCGGGCACCGGGCGTTCGCCGATCACGCGGTTCTGCGCCTTGAGCCGGCGCTCGCGGCGGCTGTCGAGCGCGCGGCGCCACGCCTCGACGCCCACGGTGAGCACGTGGTCGGGCGCGGGCGCGAGCTTGCCCTCGAGCTGGGCGCTCACGGTGCGGTGGGTCGCGTGCGGCGTCACCGTGACGGTGGGGCTCTGCAGGATCTCGACCTCGCGCGCGATTTCCTGGTGCGCGGCGCGCAGCGTGACCAGCGGCAGCACGCGCGCCACGTTCGGCACGGCGTACTCCAGCGCGAAGCGTTCGCGCGTCGCGCGCTTGTACGTGGCGGTCGCGGTCGCGGCGATCGCCGAGCCGCCGCCGATGCCGGCGTCGGTCGCTTCGGCGCGCTGCCACGAGGCGAACAGCGACTGCATGCCGCGCGTGCGCACGGCGGCCGAGAACGCGCCGGTCCAGTCGTGCCACTGCGAGTTCGGCAGTTCGCCGCGCGGCGTGGTGGTGAGCCCGGCGTCGCGCAGCGAGGCCGCTCGCCCGCACCGCGGTGCGGGCGCCACCGCGCTCGAGCGACGCGTGGTGCGCGACGCCGTCGTCCACGGACGACACGCGCTCGTCCACGCGCGCGCTCCATGTGGCGCGTTCGGAGAACGCGGCGCGGCGCGTGACGTACTGCACGGCGCCGCCCAACGCGCCCGTGCCGAACAGCACCGAGCCCGGCGTCTTCATGACCTCGACACGCTCGAGGTCGGCGTCGTTCACCAGGCTCAGTGCGCCGGCCAGGTCCTGCGCCGTCTCGATGCGCGTGTGGTCCACGAGCGACACGATGCTGCTGCGGCCCATGCCGCGCAGCGACACGGTGGTCTGCCACGCGCCGTCGCGCGCCAGCGCCACGCCGGGCAGCGCCGCGAGCCGTTCGGCCGGCGTCGGGGCGGCGCCGCGTTCGAGCGCCTCCACGCCCAGCACGCCGGCGGCCCACGGTGCGCGGCGCAGCGGGAACGCGCCGCGCGAGCCGCGTACGAGCACCTCGTCGAGCGGGTGCACCGCGGGGGCGAGCGCCAGTTCGATCGTGGCGTCGTCCGCACCGAGCGTCACGCTGCGCTCGGCGTCGGCGCGCGACAGCTGGCGCGCGGACACGGTCCAGCGGCCCGGCGCGAGCGCGGCGAACGCGAACGCGCCGTCGGCGCCGGTACGCGCCGCACGGTCGCACTCGAGCACGCGGACGACGGCGCCCTCGATCGGCGCACCGCTCTCGCGGGCCACGAGACGGCCGCGCAGCGTGGCGGCGGGGAGCAGTGCGGGCAGGCACACCGCGAGCGCGACGGCACAGGGGACGATCGGACAGGGGCGACGCATGACACCTCGGCGGGCCGCACGCGGCAGGCGGGCGGCGCGATGTGCCGGTGCGAGCGGCCGGCGCGGGAACGGCGTTCGTTCGATGCATCGGCTCGCGCGACGTGCGGCGCGAGCGACGATCTGGACCGTAGCAATCGCTTCACGCGCACTCAACGTTCGAGTCGCGTTCGCGCGTTTCGCACGACGTGCGAATACGAGACATTGCGATTGCCGGACACGCGTCACGACCGCATGAAATCTGGGGATTTCGCATCTCGTGAGAGAGCGCTGCACTGGCGCGGGCGTGCGTCCGCCGATAACGTTCGTGGCGTGACGTTCGACGGCGCGTTCACTCGGAGCGTGCGGAGCGTCACATGCGTGATGCCGCCACCGTCGGCGGAGTCACCACATCGCGGTCGGCGGGGAGTTCCCCCTGTGACACCGGCTTCGCCGGCACTCCTCGCCACCGCGGCGGCCATCTGGCCGCAAGGACAAGGCTGATGGCTCGCGTGGTGTACGGAGTGTGGGACGGTGTCGTCCACGATCATCGTGGGCGCGATCTCGAAGCCGTGCCGGAATGGCCGGAGCTTCGGGACTTCGACTTCTTCAACGACGGCAATCGCATTCGCGCGTTCTTCGGGGACCGCGGCTTCCTGATGTTCGACCCGGACGCCCACCTGACCGACGCGCTCTGGCACTACCTCGACGAAGCCGCGGCGCAGTCGTGCGGCAAGTGCACGCCGTGCCGGATGGGCACGGTCATCGTGCGCGACGCGTTGGGCGCGCTGCGCCGCGGCGAAGCGGGAACCCCGGGGTTCGACGAGATCGAGGCGCTGGCCGAGCAGATGCGCACCACGTCGCTCTGCGGTCTCGGCCGCACCTGCGCGGTCGCGCTGATCGGCGCGCTGCGGCACTTCCGCGACGTGCTCGAACGCGAACGCGACGACGCGCCGGGGCCGCGCCAGCACGGCATGACCTACCTGACCGCGCCGTGCATCGAGGCGTGCCCGTCGCGCGTGAACGTGCCGCGCTACATCGATTACGTGCGCGACGGCAAGCCCGCTCACGCGCTGGGCGTGATCCTGCAGAAGTACCCCATGGCGGCGACGTGCGGCCGCGTGTGCGTGCGCTTCTGCGAAATGGCGTGCCGCCGCAACCTGGTGGACGAGGCCGTGGGCATCAAGACGCTCAAGCGCTTCGTCGCCGACCAGCAGCAGGGACCGGGAGCGCTCACGTTCGGGCGCGACATGGTGCGCGAACCACTACCCCCGGAGATGCGCGTCGCCGTGGTCGGCGCCGGCCCGGCGGGAGTGTCGTGCGCGTACCACCTGCTGCTGCACGGCTACCACGTGGACGTGCTCGAGGCCATGGAAGTGGCGGGCGGCATGGCGGCGATCGGCATTCCCAGCTACCGGCTGCCCAAGGACGTGCTGCGCGCCGAGACCGGGATCCTCACCGCGCTGGGGGCGCGTATCCGCTACGGCGAGGAACTGGGCCGCGACTACACGCTCGACGACCTGTTCGCGCGCGGCTACCGCGCGGTGTTCCTCGCGCTCGGCTGCCAGCAGGGCTCGCGCCTGGGCGTCGAGGGCGAGGACACGTCGCTGAAGGGCTACGAACCGGGCATCGGGTTCCTGCTGCGCGTGCACGACCACGTGGCCGGGCTGCAGAAGCACCCGCTCGAAGGCGAAGTCGTGGTCGTCGGCGGCGGCAACGTGGCCATGGACTGCGCGCGATCCGCGCTGCGCATGGGCGCGAGCACGGTGCACGTGATCTACCGCCGGACCCGGGCCGACATGCCCGCCGACCACACCGAGATCGAGGCCGCCGAGCAGGAAGGCATCCGCTTCCACTTCCTCACGAACCCGTCGCGGATCCTGTCCGAGGACGGGCGCGTGACCGGCGTCGAGCTGGTCGAGATGCGCGCCGGCGAGCCCGACGCGAAGGGCCGGCGCAACGTCGAACCGGTGCCGGGCAGCGAACACGTGCTGCCGTGCGCCACGCTCATCGCCGCGATCGGCCAGCAGGTGCGCAAGGGCGCGCTCGCCGAAACCGACGGCGTCGCGTTCGACCGCTGGAACTGCATCACCGCCGACCCGTCCACGCTCGCCACGTCGCGCACCGGCGTGTTCGCGGGCGGCGACTGCGCGTCGGGACCGTCCACGCTGATCCACGCCATGGCCGCGGGGCTCAAGGCCGCGCGCAGCATCGACGACTGGCTCACGCAAGGGCACATCCGCTTCGCGCCGCGTTCGCGCATGCGGCAGCTGCTCAATCGCCACGAACTGCTCGCGTCGGACAGCGTCGAGTTCCCGGTGCGGCCGCAGTACCGCGTGCACCACCCCGAACTCGATCCCGACGTGCGCAAGCAGATGTTCGAGGAAGTCGAGGGCACGATCTGCGCCGAGGACGCGTACCGCGAAGCGCGCCGCTGCCTGCGCTGCTACCGCGTGTATTCGGTCGTGACGACGCAGCCCATCCCGGAAGGAGCGGCCTGAGCATGATCGCCCCCGAGACCGGCAACACCCCCGCGCGCACGTTCGCGATCCAGCTGAACGGCGCCGCCGTCGAAGCCCGCGAGGGCGAGACGATCCTCGCCTGCGCGCGGCGCCACGGCGTGCACGTGCCCACGCTGTGCGAGCTCGACGACATCGACCACGCTCCCGGCACGTGCCGGGTGTGCGTGGCCGAAGTGCGCGCTGCCGCCGGCGCCGAACCGCAGCTGCTCACCACGTGCAACACGCCCGTGCAGGAAGGCATGGACGTGCGCACGCGTTCGCGCCGCGCGCGCGAGGCGCAGAAGCTGCAGGTCGAACTGCTGCTCGCCGACCACCACCAGGACTGCGCCACCTGCATCCGCCACGGCAACTGCGAACTGCAGGACGTGGCGCAGTACGTCGGGCTGCGCACGAACCGCTGGTTCTCGCCGACGCGCGTGGCGTCGCGGCCGGTGGACGATTCGTCGCCCGCCATGATCCGCGACATGACCAAGTGCATCCGCTGCCAGCGCTGCATCGCGATCTGCCGCGACGGGCAGGGCGTGGACGCGCTCGTCGTGACCGGCACCGGCCAGGACACCGCCGTGGGCCTGCGCGACGGGCTGTCGCAGCGCGAGTCCACCTGCGTCACGTGCGGGCAGTGCGTGCTCGTGTGCCCGACCGGCGCGCTCGGCGAGCGCGACGAAGTCGAGACGGTCGTGGACTGGCTGAACGACCCTGCGATCGTCACCGTGTTCCAATTCGCGCCCGCGCTGCGCGTGGGGCTGGGCGAGGAGTTCGGGCTGCCGCCGGGTACGAACGTCGAAGGCCAGATCGTCGCGGCGCTGCGCCGGATCGGCGCCGACATCGTGCTCGACACGAACTTCGGCGCCGACGTCGTGATCATGGAGGAGAGCGCCGAACTGCTGCGCCGGCTGGGCGAGGGCAAGCGCCCCACGTTCACGTCGTGCTGCCCGGCGTGGATCAACTTCGCCGAGACGCACTACCCCGAGATCCTGCCGCACCTCTCGAGCACCAAGTCGCCGCAGCAGACCGTGGGCATCCTCGCGAAGACCTGGCTGCCCGAGAAGATGGGGCTCGATCCCGCGCAGGTGCGCATGGTGTCGCTCATGCCGTGCACGGCGAAGAAGGACGAAGCCGTGCGGCCGCAGCTGCGGCACGGCACGACGCCCGAAGTGGACGTGGTGCTCACCGTGCGCGAGTTCGTGCGGCTGCTGCGGCGCGAAGGCGTGAACCTGGCGGCGCTCGAGCCGTCCACGTTCGACAATCCCTACATGAGCGATTCGTCCGGCGCCGGCGTGATCTTCGGCACCACGGGCGGCGTCATGGAAGCCGCGGTGCGCACCATGTGGCACACGCTGCACGGCACCGAGATGGAGCCCGTCGAGCTGCAGGCGCTGCGCGGCTTCGACGGCGTGCGCACCGCCGCGCTCGACCTGGGTGGCGCCGTGGGCGTGGTCAAGGTGGCCATGGCGCACGGCCTCAAGCCCACGCGCCGGCTCGTGGAGTCGGTGCTCGCGGGCACCGCGGACTTCGATTTCATCGAGATCATGGCGTGTCCCGGCGGCTGCGTGGACGGTGGCGGCACGTTGCGCTCGAAGAAGGCCTACCTGCCGCACGCCCTGCGCCGGCGCGACACGCTGTTCGGCATGGACCGCGCGCGGCCGCGCCGCCAGTCGCACGCGAACCCGCAGGTCCAGCGGCTGTATCGCGAGTTCCTCGAACGCCCGTACTCGGAACGGGCGCACTACCTGCTGCACACGTGGTACCAGGACCGGCGCCGGACGATGTCGCGGACGGTCATGGACATCTGGAACGACATCACGATGAGCACGAAGATCTACTGATCGCATCGGGGGTTGCCCCGTGAGCACCGCCTTCATCACCACCGTCACCGAACGCTGCCGCATGTGCTACGCGTGCGTGCGCGAGTGCCCGGTGAAGGCGATCCGCATCACCGACGGACAGGCGCGCGTGGTCGCGGACCGCTGCATCGCGTGCGGCAACTGCGTGCGCGTGTGCTCGCAGCACGCCAAGCTGCTGCGCAGTTCGCTCGACGAAGTGCGCGACCTGCTGGCGGCCGGTCGCGAAGTCGCGGCCATGGTCGCCCCGAGCTTTCCCGCGGAGTTCCCCGGCACCGGCGGTGCGGAACTCGCGGGCACGCTGCGACGGCTGGGATTCGCGTACGTGGCCGAGGTGTCGTTCGGCGCGGATCTCGTCGCGCGCGAGTACGCGCGGCTGCTCGCCGAGGACCGCGGGGCGCGCTGGATCTCGACCACCTGCCCGGCGACCGCGCGCTACGTCGAACGCCACGCGCCCGAGCAGGCCGAACGGCTCGCCCCGATCGTCTCGCCCATGGTGGCCATGGCGCGCGTGCTCAAGGTGCTGCACGGGCCCGAACTGGCGACGGTGTTCGTGGGACCGTGCATCGCGAAGAAGCTCGAAGCGCAGGACCCCGAAGTCGCGGGCGACGTGGACGTGGTGCTCACGTTCGGCGAGCTGCGCCAGTGGCTCTCCGAGGATGGCGTGGCACTCGGCGACGCGCCCGCGCGTGATTTCGACCCGCCGCACGGCGGACTCGGCGGGCTGTTCCCGGTGAGCCGCGGGATCGTGCGTGCGGCGGGCATGGACGAGGACCTGCTCACGGGCGAGGTGATCGCGACGCAGGGCCGCAGGCACCTCGTCGAAGGCGTGCGCGACTTCGCGTCGGGCGATCTCGGCGCGCGGCTGCTCGAGGCGCTGTGCTGCGAAGGCTGCGTGTCGGGCCCGGGCATGACCACCGACCGCTCGCTGTTCCAGCGCCAGGCGCGCGTGCGGGGGCACGTCGCGGCGCGGCTCAAGGCGCTCGACCGCGCGGACTGGGACGCGCAGATGGCGCTGTTCGCGAACGTGAACCTGCGGCGGCGCTGGAGCGCGCGCGACCAGCGGCTCGTGTCGCCGCGGCGCGAGACGGTCGAGGCGATCCTCGCGCGCATGGGCAAGGCGTCGGCCGCCGACGAGCTGAACTGCGGCGCGTGCGGCTACGACTCGTGCGTGGCGCACGCCGTGGCGATCCACGAGAACCTCGCCGAGACGGAAATGTGCCTGCCGCACACGATCGAGCAGCTGCGCGTCACGCTGCGCGAGCTCGCGACCGCGCAGGAGGCGCTCGTGCAGTCCGAGAAGCTCGCGAGCATGGGACAGCTCGCGGCCGGCATCGCGCACGAGGTGAACAACCCGCTCGGTGTGGTGCTCATGTATTCGCACCTGCTGCTCGACGAGGTGCGCGCCGAACTTCCGAACGGCGCCACGAAGGCCGAGCGCGTGCAGGACCTGGCGCTGATCGCCGAGCAGGCCGAGCGCTGCAAGCGGATCGTGTCCGGGCTGCTGCACTTCGCCCGGCAGAACCAGCTCGCGCGCACGCGCGTGTCGCTGCCCGAAGTCGCCGACGCCGCGCTGCGCGCGACCGCGATTCCGGCGGGCGTCACGGTGCGCACGGAACGCCGGCTGGCCGACCCGCACGCGGAACTCGACCGCGACCAGGTCGTGCAGGTGCTGACGAACCTGCTTTCGAACGCCATCGCGGCCATGCCGCTGGGTGGCGACATCACGCTGCGCATGACCGACGACGAGCGTCGCGTCACGTTCGAGGTCGAGGACACGGGCACCGGCATCCCGCCCGAGCATCTCGGCCGCATCTTCGATCCGTTCTTCACGACCAAGCCCATGGGAGAGGGCACGGGGCTGGGGCTGTCGGTCAGCTACGGCATCGTGAAGCTGCACGGCGGCGACATCCGCGTGGTCTCGCGCGCGGATGCCACGGCCGGACCCACGGGCACCACGTTCACGGTCTCGCTTCCGAGGAGGGGCTGACGCGCCCGGTGGGGCGGGCGATGCCGGCGAACCGGCGATGGACACGCTGCGCATTCTCGTGGTGGACGACGAAGCCGGCATGCGGCTCGCGGTGACGCGCGCGCTGCGCGACTGCCGGCTGGCGCTGCCCGAGCTCGACACGGAAGTGGAGTTCGAGGTCGAGTCGGCGGAGTCGGGCGAAGAGGCGCTCGAGCGCATGTCCGATCGCGCTCCGGACCTGGTCCTGCTCGACCACAAGATGCCGGGCCTGAGCGGGCTCGAGGTGCTCGACCAGATCGCGCCGCGCAAGCTGGACCTGCTCGTGGTCATGATCACGGCGTACGCCACGATCGAGACCGCCGTGCTCGCCACCCGCCGCGGCGCGTTCGACTTCCTCGCCAAGCCGTTCACGCCCGCCGAGCTCAAGGGTGTGCTGCAGAAGGCGGCGTCGCGGCTGCTGCTGGCGCGGCGCGCGCGCAAGCTGGCCGACGAGAAACGCCAGGTGCGCTTCGAGTTCGTGCGCGTGCTCGGGCACGAACTGCAGGCGCCGATCGGTGCGGTGACGTGGTCGCTCGACGTGCTGCGCACGCGGGCGCTGGGTCCCGAGCTGGCCGCGTACGACGCCGTGATCGAACGCTGCCAGGCGCGCCTCGACGGCATGCGCCACATGATCCGCGACCTGCTCGACCTGACGCGCATCGAGTCCGGACGGCTCGAACGCCGCCTCGGAGACGTCGAACTGGGCGAGGCGGCGCGCGAGGCGCTCGAGACCGTGCAGGCGGCCGCGGCCGCGCGCGGCATCACGCTCGCGCTCGACGCGCCCGTGCCGGTCGTGCTCGCCGCGGACCGCGCCGAAGTGGACATGATCCTGCACAACCTGCTGTCGAACGCCGTCAAGTACAACCGCGACGGCGGCCGCGTGGACGTGCGCGTGGGGCGGCGTGACGACCGCGCCACGCTCGAGGTGGCGGACACGGGCATCGGGCTGACGCCGGAGCAGGCCGGCAAGCTGTTCCACGAGTTCTCGCGCATCCGTACCGAACAGACCGCGCACGTGGACGGCAGCGGGCTGGGGCTGTCGATCGTCAAGCGGCTCGCCGCCCTCTACGGCGGCGACGTGCACGTGACGAGCGCGCCCGGCACGGGCAGCACGTTCCGCGTGGAGTTCGCGTGCGGCCTGCCCGCGGCGGCGGAGGTGCGGCCGTGAGCGCGCCCCGCGTGACGCTGGTCGAGCAGGAACTGGTCCGCAGCGTGGACTGGCTGATCTCGCTGCGCTGGCTCGCTGGTGCGGCGGTCGTGCTCATGGCGCCGCTCGCCGCGTCGGTGCTCGGCGCCCCGCTGCCGGCCGCGCGCCTCACCGGCACGGGCTTCGCGATCCTCGGCTACAACGCCGGGCTGTACTTCATTCTCTGGTGGCTGCGCCGTCGCCGGCCGGGCGACGCGCGCATGTTCGAGCACTTCACCCGGCTGCAGATCGCGCTCGACTGGATCACGACGGCCGAACTCATGTCGCTCACCGGCGGCGCCGAAAGCCCGGTGGCGGTGTTCTTCCTGTTCCACATCGCGATCGCCTCGCTGCTGCTGCCGCACCGGCTCGGGTTCTTCTACGTCGGGCTCGCCCCGGCACTGGTCGCGACGGTCGCGGCGCTCGAGTACTTCGGGCTGCGGCCGCACGTCGCGATCCTGCAGCCGCCGCGTCATCACGACCTCGTGTTCGTGCTCGCGTCGGTCGGGTTCTTCTCGATCGCCTGCTGGGTGCTCGCGTACTGCTGCATGAGCATCGCGGTGCGGCTGCGGCGCCGCGAGACCGAGCTCGGCATGCTCTACGACGGCGTGCGCGACATCGCGTCGTCGCTCGAACTCGACGTGGTGCTCGAGCGCATCTGCGAAGCCGGCGCCCGGGTGCTCGGCTGCCGCGCGGCCGCGATCCGGCTGCTCGACACCGCCGGCGCGCAGGTGGAGTTCGCCGCGAGCTTCGGACTCAGCCGCGACTACCGCGAAGAGGTGCCGGGCGAGATGGCGCGCTCGCGACTCGACCGCGACACGCTGCTCGACGGCGTCACGCACGTGCGCGACACGTCGAACGACGAGCGGGTGTGGCATCCCGACCGCGTCCGCGAAGAGGGCATCGCGAGCATGCTGTCGGTGGTGATTCCGGGACGCTCGGGCCCGCTCGGCGTGCTGCGCGCGTACGGTGGCACGGGCCATCGCTTCGGCGACGAGGACGTGGAGTTCCTGCAGGCGGTCGCCGCGCAGGGCGGGGTCGCGATCGAGCATGCGAAGGCGTACCGGATCCTCGCCGACCTCGATCGCGACAAGTCGCGGTTCCTGCGCATGACCACGCACGAACTGCGCTCGCCTGTGCGCGTGACCGAGAGCCTGCTCATGACGCTGCGCGACGGTTACGCCGGCGAGCTGTCGCCCACGCAGCACGAGCTGCTCGAGCGCGCGCAGAAGCGCCTGCACTCGCTGCACGCGCTGGTGGACGACCTGCTGAGCCTCGCGGCCGGCAAGGCCGAGCTGTCGGCGCCGCAGCCGCGCGCGCTCGACCTGGCCGCGGCGGTGCGCGACGCGAGCGAGCGGTTCCGCACGGTGGCGGACGAGAAGGGCGTCGCCCTGGCGGTGCGCGTGCCCGCCGAGCCGCTGTCGTTCGAATGCGATCCCGTGGACCTCGACCGGATCGTGACGAACGTGGTCGGCAACGCCGTGAAGTACACGCGGGAAGGCAGCGTGCTCGTGACGCTCGGACACGAAGGGCCGCGCGCGTGGCTCGACGTGACCGACACGGGCATCGGGATCTCCGAAGACGCGCAGCAGCACCTGTTCGAGGAGTTCTACCGCGCGCCGAACGCGCGTGCGGTCGAAGAGTCCGGCACCGGACTCGGCCTCGCGATCGTCAAGCATCTCGTGGAGCGCTGGAAGGGACGCATCGCCGTGTCGAGCCGAGAAGGAGCCGGGACCACGTTTCGCATCGAGTTCGCCTGCGCCGAAACCGCGGGCGTGTGAAGTCAACGGAAGGGAGGGCCGGCATGGCCAGGATTCTCGTCGTGGACGACGACCCGGATATCACGTACGCGCTTTCGCTGTTCCTGAAGGCGGAAGGACACGACGTGAGGTCGGCCGCGAGCCGCGCGGCCGGGATGAAGGAAATCGAGGCGTTCGCGCCGGACCTGATGATCCTGGACGTCATGATGGAGCAGCCCGACGACGGGATCGCCATGGCGCAGGAGCTGCGCCGCACCGGCCGCTCGCTGCCGATCGTGATGCTCACGAGCGTCGGCAAGGTGACCGGCATGTCGTTCGGCGCCGACGCCGAACTCGTACCCGTGGACGCGTTCTTCGAGAAGCCCGTCCCGCCCGCGGAGCTGCTCCGCAAGGTGCGCGAACTGCTCGAGAAATCGGAGGCCGGCCATGCTCGTCGGTAGCCAGCAGAAACTCCGTGACGATGTGCTGGCGCTGGTCGCCGTGCACGGCCGCACGCGCGACGCGCTGCTGCCCGTGCTGCAGGGCATCCAGGCGAAGCACGCCTGCGTGCCCGACTTCGCCATGCAGGTGACGGCCGACGAACTCGGGCTGCATCCCGCCGAGGTCTACGGCGTGGTGTCGTTCTACGCGTTCCTCGACCACGAACCGAAGGGCCGCTTCGTGCTGCGCCTGTGCCGCACCGTGTCGTGCGAACTGTCGAACACGGCGCGCGTGGCGCGCCAGCTCGAGAACGAACTCGGCATCCGGTTCGGCGAGACCACGAAGGACGGGCGCTTCAGCCTGCAGTGGGCCGCGTGCCTCGGGCTCTGCGACCAGGGCCCGGCGCTGCTCGTGAACGACCGCGTCTACACGAAGGTCACGCCCGAGCGTGCGCACGAGATCCTCGAGGACTGCCGCAAGGTGTTCGGCGCGCACGCCGCGCAGCCGGCCCACGCGGCGCAGCCGGCGCTCGCCGCGACGGGGAGGTGACGTCATGCAGATCGTGGACAGCCGCAGGACCCCGCTGACGTTCGACCGCGTGAAACCCGGCGCGGGGCTGGACGCCGCGCTCCAGCTGTCGCGCGCGGACCTCATCGCCACGGTGGCCGCGTCGAACCTGCGCGGCCGCGGCGGTGCGGGATTCCCGACCGCGACCAAGTGGAACCTCGCCGCCGCGGCCCACGTGGCCGAGGGTGAGTGCAAGTTCGTCGTCTGCAACGCCGACGAAGGCGAGCCCGGCACGTTCAAGGACCGCGTGCTGCTGACCGAGTACGCGGCACTCGTGTTCGAGGGCATGACGATCGCGGCGCGCGCGATCGGTGCCCGCCGCGGCATCCTGTACCTGCGCGGCGAATACGTGTACCTGCGTCCGCAGCTCGACGCGGCGCTGCTCGCGCGGCGGCAGGCGGGCACGCTCGGCCGCAACGTGTGCGGTCTCGCGGGCTTCGACTTCGACATCGAGATCCGCATGGGCGCCGGTGCCTACGTGTGCGGCGAGGAGACCGCGCTCATCGAGTCGCTCGAAGGCCAGCGCGGCGAGCCGCGCAATCGCCCGCCGTTCCCCGTGGACACGGGCTTCCGCAGCCAGCCGACGGTGGTGAACAACGTCGAGACGCTGGCGGCGGTCACCACCATTCTCGCGCACGGTCCCGACGCCTTCCGCGCGCTCGGCTCGGAACGCTCGGCCGGCTTCAAGCTGTTCAGCGTGTCCGGCGACTGCGGCGCACCCGGCGTGTACGAGTTCCCGCTCGGCATCACGCTGCGCGAGCTGCTCGAAGCCGTGGGCGGCGGGGACGCGAAGGCCGTGCAGGTCGGCGGTGCCTCGGGCACGTGCGTGCCGGCGAAGCAGTTCGACCGGCGCATCGCGTTCGAGGACGTCGCGACCGGCGGCTCGGTGATCGTGTTCGGGCCGGACCGCGACATGCTCGCGGTGGCCAGGAACTTCATGGAGTTCTTCGTGGAGGAGTCCTGCGGCCAGTGCACGCCGTGCCGCGAAGGCAACGCCAAGCTGCTCGAAGGCATCGAGCGGCTCGAGCACGGTGAGTGCTCGACCGCGTACCTCGAGGAGCTCAAGGCGCTCGGCGAGACCATGCAGGTCGCGTCCAAGTGCGGCCTCGGCCAGTCGAGCCCGAACGCGTTCCTGTCCATCGTGGAGCATTTCCCGGACGAGGTGCTCGGACGCACGCTCGCGACGACGGGAGGTAGCCGATGAGCACCGTGAAGGAAACCCGCCCCGACACCGAGCGCGCGCCGGTGAGCCAGTCGCCGCGCCCGCTCACGTACCCGCCCGGCGCCGCGCAGTCCATCGGCGGCGAGGTGAGCCTGACCATCGACGGGCAGGAACTGAAGGTGCCGATCGGCACCATGCTGCTCGAGGCCGCGAAGCAGGTCGGCGTGCACATTCCCACGCTGTGCCACCACCCCGACCTGAAGGTCGCGGGCGTGTGCCGCATGTGCGTGGTCGAGGTCGAAGGCCAGCGCACGCTGCAGGCGGCGTGCGCGTATCCCGTGACCAGCCCGCTCAAGGTGCACACGCACACGCGCAAGGTGCGCCAGGCGCGGCGCCACATCCTCGACCTCATGCTCGCGACGCATTGCGGCGAGTGCTACTCGTGCAAGCGGAACAACAACTGCGAGCTGCAGTCGCTGGCCAAGGAATACGGCGTGGATTTCTACCGCTTCGGGCACGTGAAGGAATCGCGGATCCCGAAGGACACGTCGAGCTACTCGGTCGTGCGCGACATGGACAAGTGCATCCTGTGCCGCCGCTGCGTGCGCACGTGCATCGACCTGCAGGAGGTCGGCGTGCTCGAGGCGATCGGGCGCGGGCACGAGACGCGCATCTCCACGTACCTCGACAAGCCGCTCGCCGAGGTCGTGTGCATCAACTGCGGGCAGTGCATCAACCGCTGTCCCACCGGCGCACTGCACGCGAACGACTCGTCGGACGAGATCTGGCGCGCGATCGACGATCCCACGAAGCATGTGGTGATCCAGACCGCGCCCAGCCCGCGCGCGGCGATCGGCGAGTGCTTCGGGCTGCCCGCGGGCACGCCGCTCACGGGCGAACTGAACACGGCGCTGCGCATGGCCGGGTTCGACAAGGTGTTCGACACGAACTTCACCGCCGACCTCACGATCATCGAGGAAGGCACCGAGCTGCTCACGCGGCTGCAGCGGGCACTGGTGGACAAGCAGCCCACCGCGCTGCCGCAGTTCACGAGCTGTTCGCCCGGCTGGGTGAAGTACCTCGAGCACTTCTATCCCGAGTACATCCCGAACCTGTCCACGGCGAAGAGCCCGCAGCAGATGTTCGGCTCGGTGATCAAGACGTGGTACGCGCAGCGCAACGGCATCGACCCGAAGGACGTCGTGACCGTGGCGCTCATGCCGTGCTCGGCGAAGAAGTTCGAATGCAACCGGCCCGAGATGGACGGCAGCGGGTTCAAGGACGTGGACTACGGGCTCACCACGCGCGAGATGGCGCAGATGATCCACGAGGCCGGCATCCACCTGCCGGGCTTGAAGAAGTCGGGGTTCGACGATCCGTTCGGCGACGCCACCGGCTCCGGCGTGATCTTCGGTGCCACGGGCGGCGTCATGGAGGCCGCGCTGCGCACCGTGCTGGAACTGGTGACCGGCCTGAAGGTCGAGAAGCTGTTCGAGCACGCGAACATCGTGCCCGTGCGCGGCTTCGAAGGCGTGCGCATGCTGGAGTTGCCCGTCACGCAGGTGGCGCCGGAAGTCCCGGCGATCATCCGCAAGCTCGTCCCGAGTTTCGAGTTCCTCAAGGGCGCCACGCTCAAGGTGGCCGTCGCGCACGGCACCGCCAACGCGAAGCGGGTGATGGAGGACATCCGCGCCGGCGGGCCGTTCAGCCAGTGCCACTTCATCGAGTTCATGGGCTGCCCGGGCGGCTGCCTGGGCGGTGGCGGCCAGCCGATCCCCACGTCGCCGGAGATCCGGCAGGCGCGTGCTCGCGCGATCTACGCCGAGGACGCCGGCTGCGCGGTTCGGAAGTCGCACGAGAACCCGGCGGTGCTGAAGCTCTACGAGGAGTTCCTCACCGAAGGCCCGTGCGGGCACAAGAGCCACGAGCTCCTGCACACGCACTACACGCCTCGAGGCAAGATGATCGGCTGACCGGAGCCCGGAAGATCGGGGACCTGCCGACGGTGCCGCCGAAGTCGGGCGGCGCCGTCGGTGCCTTTCGGGCGGGCGGCCCGGCGCCCGCCGGGCGCCCGCCGGGCGCCCGCCGGGCGCCCGGCCCGTCGCGGCATCGTCACGCCCGGCGCACGGCCGCCACGGCGACCCCGGAGCCGGGCGCCGGCCGGCGAACGGCGCGCTCCCGAGCGGCATGGCGGACGCCGGGCAAGGTGGCCCGGTGGGAGCGAGCCGCAAATGCCCCATGCGCTTGACGCCCATCTTTTTGCGGGCCTATGGTCGGCCGCGCACCGAAACGCCGCAGCCGCTCCCCACGCGGCCCGTCCGCCGTGACCGGGACCTGGCCGGGGGCTGGCATCGTTCCCGCAAAGGAATGCTCTCGACATGACCCACTCGCAGCCGAAGGCCGCTTCCGATCACGAGTCGCCCGGCGGGGCCCCGAAGATCACGCTCGAGTTCGTGCGTGACCATCCCCGGGTCCGGAACCACATCCGCATGGCGGACGCGGCGCTCGAGCAGATCGGCTACACCGAGCACGGCGAGCGTCACGTGGGGCTGGTGAGCCGCATCGCGCACAACGTGCTCAAGCGCATGGGCTACTCGGAGCGGGACTGCGAACTGGCGGCGATCGCCGGGCTGCTTCACGACATCGGCAACGGCGTCAATCGCGAACACCACGCCCAGACCGGCGCGGTGATGGCCATGCAGATCCTCCACGAGTTCGGGATGGAGGACCACGAGCTGCTCAAGATCATCGCGGCGATCGGCAACCACCACGAGAACGACGGTGACCCCGTCAACCCCGTGGCGGCGGCCATCATCCTCGCGGACAAGAGCGACGTGCACCGCACCCGGGTGCGCAATCCCGACATGATCCGGTTCGACATTCACGACCGTGTCAACTACGCGGTGGAGAAGAGCTTCCTCAACGTGGACGACGACCGGAAGCACATCACGCTGGAACTGACCATCGACCCGAATATTTCGCACGTCATGGAGTACTTCGAGATATTCATGACGCGCATGATGGCGTCGCGCAAGGCGGCCAAGTACCTGGGGGCCACGTTCGGCCTCTCGGTGAACGGGAACCGCCTCGTCTGACCCTTCTTCAGGAGGTAGCCGTGAAATCTCGTGTACTCGCCGCCGGTGTGGCGGCCGTCCTCTGCGTCGTGGTCGCGGGCACCGCGCTCGCGCGCAACCCGCACTGCGCGGGCGGCATCCAGTACGTGACGCAGGGCCTGCGCGACAAGGAGAAGGGCAACACCGAGGACTACCAGCGCGAGATGAACAAGGCCGTGGACCAGTTGTCCATGTGCGCAACCGAGGACGACACCGACTTCGAGGCGCTCGGCTACCTGGGCTGGGCGTACGCCGAACTCGACAGCTGCGGGCCGGCCGGAGAGTGGTTCGCCAAGGCGATCGCGGCGGGCACGGCCAAGGGCGACCGGAAGAAGGTCGAGCTGATCGCGACCAACCGCGACCACTACTGGACCATGCGCTACAACGAGGGCATCGCGGCCATCCAGACCGCGCAGTCCGCGTACCCGGACTTCACCAAGGCGCCGACCGAGGACGAGAAGGAGCTCTACGCGCAGGCCAGGCAGAGCTACGACCTCGCGGTCACCAAGCTGACGCAGGCGAAGTTCCTGCGCCCGGGTCACTCGCAGACGCTGCGCAACCTCGCGACCGCGTTCGCGCTCATGGGCAACTTCGACAGCGCCGAAGCGGTGCTGCGCAACGCCATCGTCGAAGTGCCCGGCGACACGAACCTGACGTCGGCGCTCACGACCGTGCGTGCGAACAAGGCCAACGGCCTGCTGCAGGCGAACAAGCTCGACGAGGCGATCGCGTACTACGGCGACCTCGTGAAGCAGGACCCGAACGGCACCGACCTGTACATGGGTCTCGGCAACGCCTACTTCACGCGCGCCGGCAACAAGACCGACGCCGCGGCGAAGAAGGCGGACTACAAACTCGCCGGCGACGCGTACGCGAAGGCCTATTCGCTGCGCGACACCGACGCGAACCTCGCGTTCAACGCCGCGCTCGCCTACCAGAACGCCAGCGAACTGGCGCTCGCCGAGGCGCAGTGGCGCGCGGTGCTCGTGAAGTCGCCGAACGATCCCGACGCGCTGTCGCAGCTCGGTTCGGTGCTCGCCGACGAGAAGAAGTTCGCCGACGCCGAGCAGGTGTTGGCGAAGGCCATCTCGATCAAGCCCGAGGAGAAGGTCTACTACCGCCAGCTCGCGGCCGTGTACAGCAAGCAGAACAACAACGCCCGCATGACCGAAATGATGTTCGTCTACCTCGCGCTGAACTCGGGCACGCCGGCCGCGGATGCGGCGGCGACGGCCAAGGGCGCGAAGGCGGGCTCCGCCGCGGCCAACACCGTCGCGTCGCTCGGCGCACCCGAAAAGGTGATGACGTGGACGGACAACACCGCGGGCACGCTGCAGACGTGGATCTACACCGGCAAGAAGCAGGCGTTCACGTTCAACGCCGCGGGCGTGCTGGTGCAGAAGTCGGACTGGTCGTTCGGCAAGAAGTGACCGGTCGCGCCGCCGCGCGGCGGCACCGACCGGCCTCGCGCGGCCTCCGGACCTTTCGGGTCCGGAGGCCGTGTGCGCATGGGCGACACGGGAGGGCAGTGCGATGAACGGCGAAACGGTCGCGATCCTCGGCTACGGCAACCAGGGCGCGGCGCATGCCCTCAACCTGCGCGACTCGGGCTGCGACGTGATCGTGGGCGCGCGGCCGGGCCGTGGCGCCGAAGCGCGTGCGAAGGAAGCGGGCTTCGCCGTGTTCGCACCGGCCGAGGCGGCGGCGCGCGCGCGCGTGCTGGCCCTGCTGGTGCCGGACGACGCCGTGGGCGCGGCGTGGCCCGAAGTCGGCGCGGCGCTGGGCGCGGGCGCGTGCGTGGTGTTCGCGCACGGCTTCAACCTGCTGTACGGCGACGTGCCCGTGCGCGCGGACGCCGACGTCGTGCTGGTCTCGCCGTGCGGACCGGGCCGGGTGCTGCGGCAGGTCTACGAACGCGGCGAAGGCCTGCCGGCCTACCTGGCGGTGCACCGCGACGGCAGCGGGCGCGCCTGGGAGCGCGCCGAGGCGTACGCGGGGTGGCTCGGCTGCGCACGCGCGCGGCTGTGGCGCACCACGGTGCGCGAAGAGACCGAGGTGGACCTGTTCGGCGAGCAGTCCGTGTTGTGCGGCGGCATGAACGCGCTCGTCACCGCGGCGTGGGAGACGCTGGCCGACGCCGGCTACTCGCCCGAGATCGCGTACCTCGAGGTGGTCCACCAGCTCAAGTTCCTCGCCGACCTGCTGCACGAGCGCGGTGTGTCGGGCCTGCGCCGAGGGATCAGCGGCACCGCGCTCTACGGCGACGTGTCCCGCGGCCCGCGGGTGGTGAACGCCGAGACCCGCCGGGTCCTGGCCGAGATGCTGGCCGAGATCCGCAGCGGGGCGTTCGCGAAGGAACTGGCCGCCGAGGTGGCGGCGGGCCGCCCGGTGGTCCACCGGGAGGTCGCGCGGGCGGAGTCGCACCCGATGGAGACCGCCCGGCGCAGGGCGCTGGGACTGCCCGAGGCCTGAACCGCCGGGCGCGGTTGGCCCGATGCGTCCAACCCGTTGAGCAAAAACGGATTGACAGCGCGGCGCGGGCCCGGATACCGTCGCGACGTACCTCGGTTCGGGGCCCCGCCACGACATGTCCGAGCCGTGCCGGCGTGAAGTAAGGAGGAGAGATGACCAAGGCCGATATCGTGGATCAGATCTCGGAGCGCACGGGTCTGACCAAGAAAGATGTCGCGGAAACCGTCGACTGCTTCCTGAACGCCGTCACCAAGGCGTTGGCCAACGGCCACCACATCGAGATCCGTGGCTTCGGCACGTTCCGCGTGAAGGACCGCAAGTCGCGCATCGCGCGCAACCCGCGCACGGGTGAAGCCGTGCCGGTGCCGCCGCGTCGCGTGCCGGTCTTCAAGGTCTCGAAGGAACTCAAGGACATGGTGTCGCAGCAGTAGTCGCGCCACACGTCCCGAGTGCAGCGTTCGTCGCCCGGTCCTCGTCAGCGAGGGGCCGGGCGATTCGTCTGCAGCCACGCCTCGGCGTCGTGCGTCAGCGGGTCGTTCGGCAGCAGCCGGCGCAGACCGACGAGCGCCTGCTCCATGGCGGGTACGTCGCCGAGCGCGCTGGCGCAGGTGGCGAGTCCCTTCCAGCCCATCGTGAGGTCGGGATTGAGGGACACGGCGCGGGCGTAGTGTTCGCGCGCGGCCGCGTAGTCGCCCGCCATGGTGGAGTTCATCCCCCACTGGACGAAGAGCCGCGGGTTCGGCGCGGCCTCGACCGCACGTGCGAAGGCCCGATCGGCGTTCGCGTGATCGCCGGCCGCCATCCACATCATGCCGAGATGGTCGTAGCCGCTCGCGCGTTCGTTGGCCGTGCGCGCCGGCGGGCCCGCGAGCAGGTCGCTCGCACGCGCGAGCGCGCGGGGCATGTCCGACTGGTGTGCCAGCCACTGGATCGCGGTGGGCGCGGCCGCGAGCAGCACGGGCAGCGCGAGCCACGCGGCGGCCGGCGTCTCGTCGAGCGCCTCGGCCACCAGCCACGCCACCAGCGCGGACAGCGCCACGCCCGCGCCGACGTACACGTCCCAGTCGCGGAAGAGCCCCTGCTGCGGCCGCACGAACACGAGCAGCGCCAACTGCGGCAGCACCAGCGCGGCGAGCGCGAGCACTTCGCGACGCCGCCACCATGCCGCGCGCGCGAACAGCGCCAGCGCCAGCAGCGCCAGCGGCGCGAGCAGCAGCAGCGTCTGCACGGCGTCGCCCAGCGCGGCCGGGGCGAACGCGTGCAGGCCCAGCGGCGCGTGCCGGGTGGCGTCGAACGAGCGGAACGTGGTCCACATGCGCGGCCCCACCACCACGAATGCCGCGAGCGGAGTGGCTGCGAGCAGCCAGTCGCCTACCGAGGGGCGCGCGTCGCGCTTCGCCGTGGCGCCCAGCGCGAGCGCCGCGAGCCACGCGGGTACGAGCGCGATCGCCGAGCGGTGCAGCACCAGTGCGATCGCGACCGCGAGCCCGGCGACGCCGAGCCGGCGGCCGTCGCGCGCCAGCGCGAGCAGCGCCGCCGCGAGCACGAGCACGCACACGTTCATCTCGACCGTGGATTTCGCGTAGCCGTTCAGCAGCGCGAGCTGCGCGCCGAACGCGGCGGCGGCCAGCGCCGCCCAGGTGCCCGCCGCGCTGCGCGCGACCGCGCGCGCCAGGAACCACGCCGCGAACACCCACGCGAACGCGAGCGCCAGGCCCCAGAGCCGGCCGGCCAGTTCGTGCGGCACGCCGAGCGCGGCCGCCATGGCGCGCGGCAGGGCGTGATGCAGCGCGAGGTCGGCGGGCAGCGCCTGCGGCGCGAACTGTTCGGGGTGCTCGAGCCGCGCGAACGCGCCGTGGCGCAGCGAGGTGTCGCCCGTCACGAACGCGTGTTCGGGGAACATCCACGCCAGCGCCGCCACCAGCGCCGCGAGCGCCAGCGCGTGCGGCCAGCGCGGGCGGCCTGCGACGGCGACCAGCCGGCCCGACAGCGCCGGCCACGCCAGCGTCGCCGCCAGCGCGAGCCACGCCGGCCAGAACGCGAGCGGCGCGAGGTCGTGCGCGAGGTCCACGCCCCAGAGCCAGCGTCCGGGGACGAGCGGGGCGAGCGCGCGCAGCAGCGCCGTGGCCGCGAGCAGCAGGAACAGCGCTCGGGCCGGCGCCGGCAGCTCCGTGAACGGGAGCGCCGCCACCGGCCCGGAGCGGGAGGAGCGGGATTCGGCGGTCTTCGCGGCCGAGGATCGCCGGGTCATCGGCTCAGCGACGGCTGTCGCGAAGCAGCACGAGCCGGATGAGCTGCAGCGCCGCCATGGCGGCCGCCGCGATGTACGTGAGCGCCGCCGCGTCGAGCACCTTCTTGGCGCCGGCGACTTCCTGCGGCATCACCGCACCGCTCGACGTGAGCTGTGCGAGCGCGCGCTTGGAGGCGTCGAACTCCACCGGAAGCGTGACGACGTGGAACAGCACGGCCGCGGCGAAGAACAGGATGCCGAGGTCCATGAGCATGCCGCCGAACGGCAGCTTCGCGCCGAAGAGGAAGCCGATGAAGAACAGCGGCATCGCGAGCGTGCTGCCGAGGTTCGCGACCGGCACGAACTGCGCGCGCAGCTGCATCGGGAGGTAGCCCTGGTGATGCTGCAGCACGTGGCCGACTTCGTGCGCGGCGACGGCGATCGCGGAGATCGAACGGCCGTCGTAGATGCCCTCGGACAGCCGCACGCTGCGCGCGCCCGGATCGTAGTGATCGCTGAGCGTGCCGCCGACGGGCTCGACGTTCACCTCGGACACGCCGTTGCGCTGCATGATCGCGCGCGCCATGTCGCGGCCGGTCAGGCCGCTCGAGGCGGGCACCTCGGCGAACTTCTCGTACGTGCTCTTGACCTTGAACTGGGCCCACAGCGCGAACCCCATCGCGGGCAGCAGCAGGAGCATCGTGGGGTCGAATCCGAAGCCGAGAGGCATGGAATCGTCACTCCTTGGGGGACTCGCGATCACCATGAACGCGAGGCGCGGAACGTGAGGGTTCCCGCCGCGCCGTCGGATGCCGCGAGTGCGCGGCCGATTCGGCATGGAGGGGCGCGGAAAGTTATCCCATGGGCAAGCCTGCGGTCACGTCACGGCCGGGTCAGGCGCGCGTGAGGAACGGGTCGAATCGCGGCGGTCGAGCGCGACGGACGCGCCGCCGCCGGGCTAGACTGCCGGCCGGATTTCCCGAACCCGACTCGACCGCCACCGCCGACCGGAGCTCCGCCGTCATGCCCGTTCCCACCCCCGTGGACCTGCGCAGCGACACCGTCACCCGACCGACCCCCGCGATGCGGCGCGCGATCGCCGAAGCCGAGGTGGGCGACGACGTGTTCGGCGACGACCCCACCGTGATCGCGCTGGAGCGACGTTGTGCGGAGCTGGCCGGCAAGCAGGCGGCGCTGTACGTGCCGAGCGGCACCATGGGCAACCAGCTCGCCGTGCACGTGCTGACCCGGCCCGGCGACGCGGTGGTGCTCGAGGCCGAGTCGCACCTCTTCCTGTACGAGCAGGCCGGCATCGCCGCGAACAGCGGCTGCCTCGCGCACGTGGCGGCGGGCGAGCGCGGCGCGCTCGATCCGGCCGCGCTCGCGAGCGCCGTGCGGCCCGCGGGCGACGATCACGCGGCGCGGCTGGCGCTCGTGTGCCTCGAGAACACGCACAATCGCGCCGGCGGCGTGATCGTGCCGCTCGCGCGCCTGCGCGCCATGTCCGACGCGGCGCGTGCCGCCGGCGCGCGCGTGCACCTCGACGGTGCGCGGCTCTGGAACGCCGCGGTGGCCTCGGGCGTGAGCGTCGCCGAATGGGCGGCCTGCGCCGACACCGTGATGATGTGCTTCTCGAAGGGGCTCGGCGCCCCGGTCGGCTCGATCCTGGTGGGCGGTGAGGGCGAGATCCGCACCGCCCGCCGGGTGCGCAAGCGCTGGGGCGGAGGCATGCGGCAGGTCGGCATGCTGGCGGCCGCGTGCCTGCACGCGCTCGACCACCACGTCGAACGCCTCGCCGAAGACCACGCGCGTGCCCGCCGGCTGGCCGCCGGGCTGCGTGGCGACGGCGTGACCGTGGACGAGCCCGACACGAACATCGTGATCGCCCGGCTCGCCGCCCCGCTCGATCCGGGCAAGGTGCTGGGAGAACTCGAGAAGCGTGGCGTCCGCATGGTGCCGTTCGGCCCCGGCCGGATCCGCGCGATCTGCCACCTCGACGTGGACGACGCGGCGATCGATCGGGCCGTGGACGCCTTCGCCGACGCCATCCGGGCGGTGCGGTAGACGCCCCCCGGGGCGCGTGCTAACTTGCGGCCCGCTTTTTCGGGATCGGCTTCCCGTCAGTCGGAAGGACCCTGCTTGACCGAATCGCACCCCTCCGGCCACGGAGGCACCCTGTTCCTGGTGGCGACGCCCATCGGCAATCTCGAGGACGTCACCGCCCGCGCGCTGCGCATGCTGCGCGAAGTGGACCTGGTCGCCGCCGAGGACACGCGCCGGACGCGTCGGCTGCTCGACCATTTCGGGATTTCCGCGTCGCTGGTGAGTCTGTTCGAGCACAACGAGCGTTCGCGCATCTCCGGGATTCTCGAGCGGCTGAAGCAGGGCGGATCGGTGGCGGTCGTGACCGATGCGGGTTCGCCGGGAATCGCCGATCCGGGTTTTCCGTTGGTGCGGGCGGCAGTCGCCGAAGGGATTCGTGTCGAGAGCATTCCCGGGCCGAGCGCGGTGTTGACCGCGCTGCAGGTCAGCGGGCTGCCGACGGACGCGTTCACCTTCGTCGGTTTCCTGCCCGTGAAGCACGGCGCGAGGCGGCGGTTGCTGGAGGAGTACGCCGAACGCCGCGAGACGATCGTGGCGTTCGAATCGCCGCATCGTATCGAACGCTGTCTCGAGGACCTCGAGGCGGTCTGGCAGGATCGTCCGATCGCGCTCTGTCGCGAACTGACGAAGATGCACGAGCAGGTGCTGCGCGGCAGCGCGCGCGAAGTCCGCGCGGCGCTGCGCGAGGACCAGAAACGAGGGGAAATGGTGCTGGTGCTGGGCGGCATGACTCGCGCGACCCGCGCGGATCGGGCCACGGAAGCGTGAGCGCCGACGCGATGTCCAAGGACAAGGGCTCCGCCCGCGGTTACAAGGACGTGCTTCGTGATGGAGCACACGCCGTGCTCGATCCGCTGGTCTCCGGGATCGCCGCGCTCGGGTTGCGCCCGAACCACCTCACGGTGCTCGGCCTGGTGTTCAGCGTCGGCGCCGGGCTCGCGTTCGCGATGGGGCGGTTCCGCACGGGCGCGTTCATCACCTGCCTGTCGGGACTCTGCGACATCCTCGACGGCCAGCTCGCACGGAAGACGAACACGATCACGCGCTTCGGCGCGTTCTTCGACTCGGCGCTCGACCGCTTCGCGGACGCGGCGCTGTTGCTCGGATTCGCCTGGTTCTACATGTCCAACCTCGTGGACATGGCGGTGAATCCGCAGCGGGTGCTCCTCAACCTGCAGCGCGGGTTGGAGCCCATCACCTGGGCCGTGATCGCGATGCTCGCGATGCTCGCGGTCGTGGGTTCTTTCCTGGTGTCCTACACGCGCGCGCGCGCCGAGGGGCTCGGCATCGACTGCAAGGTCGGCTGGTTCGAGCGTCCCGAGCGCATCGTGCTCGTGATCCTCATGGGATTCGCGGGGCTCGGGCCGGTCATCCCGGCCGGGCTCCTGGTCCTGGTCATTCTCTCGTTCTGGACGGCGTTGCAGCGGATGACGCACGTCTACCGGCGCACGTCGCAGCGGGATCCGGATCCCGATCACACGGAGGCATGAAGTCCATGGGCAACAAGGTTCGTGTCGCGATCATCGGCGTGGGCAACTGCGCCTCGTCGTTCGTGCAGGGTCTGTACTACTACAAGAATGCGAAGGAGACGGATCGCATTCCCGGCCTCATGCACGTGAATCTCGGCGGCTACCACATCAAGGACGTCGAGATCGTCGCGGCCATCGACATCGACAAGAACAAGGTCGGCAAGGACGTCTCCGAGGCGATCGTGACGTGGCCGAACAACACGGCCGTGTTCGCGAAGGTCCCGAAGATGGGCGTCAAGGTGCAGCGCGGCATGACGCACGACGGCCTCGGCAAGTACCTCTCGCAGATCATCGAGAAGGCGCCGGGCTCGACCGTGGACATCGTGAAGCTGCTCCGCGAGACGAAGACGGACGTCGTGGTGAGCTACCTGCCCGTGGGCTCGGAAGAGGCCACGAAGTGGTACGTCGAGCAGATCCTCGAGGCCGGCTGCGCGTTCGTGAACTGCATTCCGGTGTTCATCGCGCGCGAGAAGTACTGGCAGCAGCGCTTCGAGAAGAAGGGCCTGCCGGTCATCGGCGACGACATCAAGTCGCAGGTCGGCGCCACGATCACGCACCGCGTGCTCGCGAACCTGTTCGTGGACCGCGGCGTGCGCATCGACCGCACGTACCAGCTGAACTTCGGCGGCAACACGGACTTCATGAACATGCTCGAGCGCGAGCGCCTCGAGTCGAAGAAGATCTCGAAGACGTCCGCCGTCACGAGCAACATCCCGTACGACCTGCCCGCCGAAGACGTGCACGTCGGCCCGTCGGACTACGTGCCGTGGCTCAAGGACCGCAAGTGGTGCCACATCCGCATGGAAGGCACGACGTTCGGTGACGTGCCGCTGAACCTCGAGATGAAGCTCGAAGTGTGGGACTCGCCGAACTCGGCGGGTGTCGTGATCGATGCCGTCCGCTGCGCGAAGCTCGCGCTCGATCACGGCCTCAAGGGCGCGCTCATCGCGCCGTCGAGCTACTTCAAGAAGTCGCCCCCGGTGCAGATTCCGGACGACATCTCGCGTGAGCTCACCGAGGCGTACATCAAGGACCCGAAGGGCACCGAGGCCAAGCTGCGCGTCAATCCGCCGACGCTCAAGCGCGAGTCGGCGCCCGTGCTGAAGGCGGCGAAGGCCGCCAAGGCGGCGCCGGCGAAGAAGGCCGCCCCGAAGAAGGCTGCGAAGGCCGCTCCCGCGAAGAAGGCGGGCAAGGCCGTCGTGGCGTCGAAGAAGAAGTAACCCGGCATGCCCGGACTGTTCGTCACCTTCGAAGGAGGCGAGGGCTCCGGGAAGTCCACGCAGGTCGCGCGGCTCGCCGCGCACCTGCGTGCGCTGGGCATGGATCCACTGGTCACGCGAGAGCCCGGAGGCACCGCAGTCGCGGAAGGCGTCCGGGCTCTCCTGCTGGACCCGGAGCGCCGTCCGGTGCCGCTCGCCGAGGCGCTGCTCATGGAAGCGTCGCGCGCGCAGCTCGTCGCGACGGTGCTGAAGCCGGCGCTCGACGCAGGGCGCATCTGCCTCTGCGATCGCTACGCCGACTCGACGCTCGCCTACCAGGGCGCGGGCCGCGGTCTCGATCGCTCGATGCTCGCGGCGTGGAACGACGCGGCGACGCTGGGGCTGAAGCCGGACCTGACGCTGCTGTTCGACGTGGAGCCGGCGCTCGGCCTGCGCCGCCGCAGCGATGCGCCCGGCGCCACGAACCGGCTCGATCGCGAGCCGCTCGATTTCCACGAGCGCGTGCGCGCGTGCTACCTCGAACTCGCGCGTTCGGAGCCCACGCGCTGGGTGACGTTCGACGCCTCGCTCGGCACGGACGAGCTCGAAACGCAGGTCTGGGAGGCCGTCAGTCCGCGGCTCTCCCGCGCTCGCGCCTGAACGCGGGCCCGCCGGGAATCGCGAGCCGGCAGCACCGTCGAGCGTGCGATCCGCGGCGCCGGGCGCCGTTCCGGGCAAATCGCCCGGCGCGTGGCGGCGCACGAACCACGATCGCTCCGGACCCTTCCGCATCACATGTTATGCTGCCCGACCGAATCCACCGAGTGTCCCGAGATTCCCGTGCACGACGCGTACCCCCGGAGGTTCCGTGATTCGACGCCGCATCCTGCTGGGCACCCTGCTCGCCGCGCTCTTCGTGGTGGGTTGGACCGCCGGGCGAGTCCGCGCGTCGGGTGACCTCTACCGCAGCCTCGACCTGTTCGTCGAAGTGCTGCACGCGGTGCAGACGAACTACGTGGACCCCGTCGAGCCCGGACCGCTCATCGAGGGCGGCATGCGCGGCATGCTGAAGGAGCTCGACCCGTATTCGCAGTACCTCGATCCGCGCGAATACGACGAGATGCAGTCGCGCCTCGCGGGCCAGTTCGACGGCGTCGGCCTGCTCGTCGACACGCACGAGGGTTACCCGATCGTCGTCGCGCCCATCGAAGGTTCGCCGGCGTGGGAGCAGGGCGTGATGCCGGGCGACATCCTGCTGCGCATCGACGGCAAGATCGCGTACGGGCTCGGGATTCCCGAAGTCTCGAAGCGGTTGCGCGGTGCGGCGGGCACGAAGGTCACGGTCTCGATCGTGCGCGAAGGCGATTCCGAGGAACGCGACGTCACGATCACGCGCCGGCGCATCGAGACGCCGGCGGTGCCGCACGCGTTCCTCGTCGCGCCGGGCGTCGGCTACCTGCGTCTCGCGAACTTCACCGAGAAGGCGGGCAGCGAGGTCGCCGCGGCGCTCGACACGCTGCGCGCCGCGGGCGCGCGCAAGCTCGTGCTCGACCTGCGCGGCAATCCCGGCGGGCTCGTGAACCAGGCCGTCGCCGTGGCCCAGCAGTTCGTGCCCGAGGGTTCGTTGATCGTCTACACGAAGGGCCGCGCGGCTTCGGTCGGCAAGAAGTTCACGGCCGGCAAGGCGCGCACCGAGACCGCATGGCCCATGGTCGTGCTGGTGGACGGCGGCAGTGCTTCGGCGTCCGAGATCGTGACCGGTGCGCTGCAGGACCTCGACCGGGCGCTGGTGCTGGGCTCGACGTCGTTCGGCAAGGGCTCGGTGCAGGACGTGTACCCGCTACGCAATCGAGGCGGCGCGCTCAAGCTGACGACGGGCCTCTACTACACCGCGAGCGGGCGATCGCTGCAGAAGCCGCGCAAGGGCATGCCGACGTTCGACGACGCCGCCGAGGACGAAGACGCGCCCGAGGACGCCGCCGCGCCGGAAAGCGTCGCCACGGAGAAGCCGCAGGAGTTCCGTACGGGCATGGGCCGCGTGGTGTTCGGTGGTGGCGGCATCACGCCGGACCTCGAAGTGAAGCCCGACTCGCTCGCGCCGGTCGTGCGGCTGCTCGAGTCGCGCCGGGCACTGCTGCGGTTCGTGAGCAGCTGGTCCACCGGCCACCCGGACGCCACGGGCACGAGCGAGGAGGAATGGACGGAGTTCCGCCGTTTCGCGCTCGCCGAGACCTCGGCGGTGGCGGCGGGGGAACTCGACCCGCAGCGCGGTGCCCTGACCGGGCTGCTGCAGCGCGAGCACGCGCGCCGGCTCGGTTCGGCCGCCGCCGCTCGCGTCGTGCTCGACCGCGATCCCGTGGTGCGCCGCGCGCTCGTCGTGCTGCATGACGCCCGTGTCGCGCGCGACGTGTTCGCGAAGTCCCGTCCCATGTCCGCGGCCTCGCCGTCCTCGGCACCGCGGCGGCTGCCTTCGCCGCACGGCAAGCCCGGAGCGCGCTGAGCATGCCGTTCGCCTACCTGTGCGACTTCGACGGGACGATCTCGCCCGAGGACATCGGGGCGGCGTTCGTGCGCCGGTTCTCCGCCGGCCGTGACGCCGATCGCGAGGCCCTGCTCGCCGAGTGGTTCGCGGGCGGTCTCGGTCACCGTGAGCTCACCCGGCGCGAGTGCGAACTGGTGCGGGCGACCGAAGCCGAGGCGCTCGAGTTCGCCCGCACGTTCCGGCTCGATCCCCACTTCGCGCCGTTCGTGCGTGAGGCGCTCGGTCGCGGCGATTCGGTCATGGTCGTGAGCGAAGGTTTCGACTTCTACGTGCGCGACCACCTCGCCCGTGCGGGGTTCCCCGAACTGCCGTGGGCGTCCAACCGCGCGGTCTTCGAGGCCGATGGCCGCATCCGGCCCGAGCACCCGTTCGCCGATCCGGCCTGCGAGTCGTGCGGCAACTGCAAGGCCCAGCACGTGCGCCGGTACCGCGGGCGCGGGTTCCACACGGTGCTGGTCGGCGACGGACTCTCGGACCGCTGCGGAGCGCGGGCCGCGGACACGATCCTCGCCCGGGGCGACCTGCGCGAGTGGTGCGAGCGCGAACGCCTGCCGCACGTGCCGTTCGAGCACTTCGCCGATGTCGCCGAGTTCGCGCGACGCCAGGATCTCTCGGCTCCGGTTCCCCGGCCCTCACGCACACCGTCCGCATCCACCCGCCGCCGCTGAACCTCCGAGGCTCCCGCACCCCATGAAGATCGGCGACGTTCAATTGGCTTCACCGTTCGTGCTCGCCCCGCTCGCCGGGGTGAGCGATTCGCCGTTCCGGCAGCTGGCCCGCGAACAGGGGGCCGCCGCCGTGTACACGGAAATGGTGTCGGCGGACGGCCTGGTGCGCGGCAACAAGGCGACCATGGACTACCTCGCCTTCGAACCGCACGAGCGTCCGATCGGCGTGCAGCTGTTCGGCTCCGACCCCGCCGTGCTCGCCGATGCGACGCGCGTGCTGTCGGACCTGCCGGCGGAGCAGCGGCCGGACCTCGTGGACATCAACATGGGCTGCCCGGTGCGCAAGGTCGTGAACCGCAAGGCCGGCGCGGCGCTGCTGCAGGACATCCCCCTGATCGAGCGCATCGTTGCGGCCATGGCCGAGGCCACGACGCTGCCGGTCACCGCCAAGATCCGGTTGGGTTGGGACGGGGAGTCGCGCAACGTCGTGGACGTGGCACGCGCGCTCGAAGCGGCCGGCGCGAAGGCGGTCGCGATCCACGCGCGTACCCGCGCCGAGAAGTTCGAGGGCACCGCGCACTGGGACATGATCGCCGCCGCCAAGCAGGCCGTGGGGATCCCGGTGATCGGCAACGGCGACGTGCGCTCGGCGGCCGATGCGGTGCGCATGCTCGAGACCACGGGGTGCGACGGCGTGATGCTCGGCCGGGCGGCGTTCGGGGATCCCTGGGTGTTCCGTCGCATCCTGGCGCTGGCCGAACGCGGCGAGGAACTGCCGCCGCCCACGGCCGAGGAGCGGCTCCAGGCCGGCGTGCGTCATCTCGGGATGATGGTCCGCACCGTGGGAGAGGAGGGCGCCGCGCGTGAGATGCGCAAGCACGTCGCCTGGTACATCAAGGGGCTGCCGAACAGCCACCGGATCCGGGAGCAGGTGAACCGGACGCGTACGGCCACCGCGATGATGACCCTGCTCGAGAGCTATCTGACGGAATTGGTTGCACATGGACTCGACCGGTTCGCCCCGGAGCCCGCGCCCCCTTCGGGAGCCGCGGGAGGTTGCGGCTGAGCGGGATCCCCGCACGGACTCGAACTTGTCCGTTGCATCCGGGATTGGGGCAAGTCACCATTCTGGAGCGCCTTGAGCCGTTCCACCCGACTCCGCACAGCCTGGCTGGGAAGTGCATCCTGCCCGATCGAGCGCGACGTCGCGGCGAGTCGAGGTGGCCGTGCGTACCGATTCGGGGGCCGATTCCGGAGTGGCACTCGCGCCTGCAGGTCACTGCAAGAAGGCGCCTTGGCTCCGTGCCAGCGAGCCAATTGGCGGCAAAAAAACGGATTGACAGACCCATGAAGGAAGCCTAGCCTTTGTCCCGTGCTCGGTGTGCCGGGATCTCCCGGTCGCCTTACACGTGCACCTCAAGCTCCGCAGCTCTTCCATATGCTGCTTGCTGCAGCAGCAAGTTGGATATGAGAGAGAGCTCAGAACGAGATCAGCGCACTATGTGCCTGCAGCCGGTTCGAACTGCCTAAGAACCGGCGAGGCAGCGGAAAGGGGGGATGGCCTCTCAGCAGTGCAGCCACTGCCGTCGGAATGCTGTTGCCCTGAGCTTCAGGGAAGCGTCCGTCGGCGATTTGTTTTGGCGACACCTCGCTCGCAATCCGTTTCTACTGGATGACTTCGCATTGCCCATGCATTGCGACGATGGAGGTAGTCTTATGAAGAAGCCGTTCGTCGCGCTGCTTCTCCTCGTTGGAGCAGCCGCGATGGTGGCCAACATGGCTTTCGCGCAGACCGGTGAACCCGGTGCCAAGCTCGCGAACGCCAAGACGATGCAGGATCTGCTCAAGTCGCGTGCTCAGCGTCTGAACACGTCGGCTGGTGGCGATCCCGACACCGTCTATCTTGGTCACTCCCACAGCGATCATTGGAACGCGGTCTCGAACTACTGGAACATTTACACCGGTAACTACTTCCCGGGCGTGAATGATCCGACGAACGCGATCTGGGACTGGGATCACTCGACTGGTCTCTCGAACCACGGTGTCGGCGACTCCCTCGCGGGTTGGTGGCCGATTCGCCGTGTGTACTCGGGTACCGGCGGTCTGACGCTTCCCGATGCGAGCCGTCCTTGGTGGGCGATCGACATCGGTAACCAGGCCAACTACGTGATGAACGCCGGTGCCGGCGGCAAGCGCACCATCGGCGTCGTCGGCGTGTGGCACGCGGACCCGGGCAAGCCTGCGGGCGCCGGCGTCATGTGGTCGCCCCTCGCCGGCAGCAAGTCGGCGTGGTGCGGTCTGCGTCAGCACGGTGACAACACCGTCGTCGACCAGATCACGGGCAACCCGTTCAACCAGACGGTGCTCGAGTTCAACGGCGAAGGCGTCCCGACGACGCCGACGACGAAGCACTTCCCCGGCTACGGCAGCCAGATGGATCAGATGCTCTATCGCGATCTGACCCCGGCCGCCGGCCAGCCGCTGAACATCTCGTTCGTGTACCGCACGCGCATGTCCACGGGTGTGGACGTGACGTCGTCCACGCGCACGGGCTGGTTCCACGGCGATCCGCTGTCCGTGACGGCGGGCAACTTCATCTCGAGCTCGGCGGCGGGCGCGGCTGCTCCCATCGACTCGTTCATGGTGTATGTCGGCGCTCCGGTGAACGACGCGGACTGCGTCTACTCGGACGGCGTGCATCGCGCGGTCTACGACCCGCAGCGTCGCTGGTTCTCCGAAGTCCTTCGTATCAACGAAGGCCCGTCGGTGCCGTACTACGAGATCGCGTCGGCGTTCGGTGAGAACCCGTCCGACACGAACTCGGTCGTGATTCCTTCGGTGAACGTGACGATTCCCGGCACGTACGTGGATGCGATCCGCAATGCGGTGAACAACACGGGCGGCAAGGTGCGTCTCGTCTTCCGTCTCAAGACGAACCGTGGCTTCGACGACATGGGCACCGCCTATACGTCGAACGGTCGCGGCGCCGTGCAGATCGACGACGTCGTGGTCAACGGCTCGAACATCGGCGACTTCGAAGGTAGCGAGCAGGGCGGCGTCAACACGATCGACAACCGCGCGGGCGCTTCGGCGACCACGAACTGGAAGTCGACCGGCAAGCCCCCGGCAATCTACTTCCACCTGGCGGCCCTGGCCGACCTGACGTGGAACGAGCTCTGCGGTCCTCCGGATTCGCCGGCTCGCTCGTGCAACATCTTCGGCACGGTGTTCGCCGCGGGTAACGCGGATGACGCCGAGCACGTGGGTTCGCGCGACTACCTGTCGGATCGCGAAGTCCAGCACGGCATCCTTTCGCCGACGATCATCATGGCGACGGACCAGATCAACAACACGCCGAACGCCCAGGGCCTCACGTCCACGATCGTGGATGCGACGGATGACTGGTACATCTGGTACGACATGTATGCCGGTATGTTCAACCTGAACTTCACGGGCAACTCCTGGACGTATGGCGCCCAGAGCTTCCCGGCCCAGATGGCCAACGGCGCGCAGTGCTGGGGCGAACTCGAAGTTCCCGGCTTCATCATCTTCAACAACGAGCCGCAGTGCTTCACGGACTTCGAGCCCTTCACGACCGGTGGTGTGAACATCGTCGGTACGTCCAACGTCTCGCTGACGCCGGACTCGATGCGCATCTTCCTCGGTCACAACCAGCAGTGCTTCCGCTTCGCCGTGTCTCTCGGCTGCAACAGCGCGGAAGGCTGCTACTTCGACAACGTCTCGCTGGCGTTCACGGACATCCCGGATGCGGCGCAGGTCAGCGCCACGTCGGCGATCTCCGTCGGCAACGTGTCGATGGACATCTGGCAGCTCTTCAACGACGCGTTCCCGTTCAACGAGACCGCGGGTCTGCCGGCCACGTCGGCGTTCGATACGACGACGGCCATGGTCAAGGGCGCGATCAACAACGCCCAGGCGACGGGCAACGCCCTTCGCTTCGACATCCCGGCTGACACCGTCGTCGTCGTTGCCGGTAACGCCGTTGACAACACCACGAACACGGGTGTCGCCACTCGCGTGGACCTCGTGTTCCGCATCCTGCCGGGCCCGGGTAACTACAAGATCTCGGCCGGCCGTGCGTATCCGCTCGTGAACACCATGCAGCTCCTGCAGGTCCCGTCGAACCAGGCGAACGTGGCCGTCTCCGGCGACGCTTCGTTCTGGGGCCAGTACATGGCCGCGCCGGGCGACTTCGGCACTGCCGGTGGCCACTACGGCGGCACGTTCTGGGATCCGATGACGTGGAACTCGGCCCGCATGGACACCGTGCAGGCCAACATCTTCCGTGTCACGGGCAGCAAGCCTGGCGCGACCGGTGACGGTCTGACGGCGGGCCGTTACATGACCACGTACCACGAGCTGGATCCGAAGTACTCGACGCTCGGTATCTCGAAGTTCAAGTGCTTCGTCGTGGACACGAACCAGTCCGCGGTCGGCACGAACATCCGTTGCGACGGCTTCGTCCCTGCGTGGCTCAGCACGGTGCCGCAGAACCGCACCGGCTGGGACGGCACGACGACGACGCTCGAGTGCACGAAGATCATCCCCGACGGTCTCCTGACGCCGGGTTCGCACGTGCAGTACTTCATCCGCAAGCAGGACACGGCCGGTCTCGGCGTCGCGCAGTTCGCGCCGGATACCGCACTCGTCGACCCGCAGAACCGCGAGTCTTCGCGTGACGGCCACCGCTGGCAGCAGTTCGGCGTCCTTCCCGACAAGTGGAAGGGCTACACGGCGGCTGGTATGGCCTGCATGCTGTACGTGGACTACAACGATCGCCGCGGTAACGAGCGCGTCTGGGTGTCCGTCATGGACTCCCTCGGCGGCACGGCCCAGGCGAAGTGGGGCGCCCACAACGGCTGGCACCAGGGTGCCGGCAGCACGGGCATCAACGACCCCGCTGGCTTCGTGAGCAACAACCAGCAGCCCGGTACCACGTGGGATATGTACGGCGTCAAGGCTTCCGAGTCGCTGACGACCCAGGCGAACGCGTTCGGCTCGCGTTACTCGAACCGCGCTTCGATGGGCCTCGCCACTGGCAAGCAGGCCATGACCGGCCCCACGAAGGAAATGCTGCGCACGTACTACCGCGTCATTGCCCTCCTGTCGGGTGACCTGAACTCGGGCGTCCTTGGCCCGTTCGTCAACCGCTCGCAGGACGACATTGATCTGCTCAACGACTACCTGACGAACAGCCTGGGCACCGCGCAGCCGCGTGGCCTGCTCATCAGTGGCGACGGCTTCGGGCAGTCCGAGAACCAGACGGCTGGTGCCTTCCCGCAGCACGGCGACTTCCTGACCCAGAAGCTGGGCTGGAGCCTCCGCAATGCGTCGTACCAGTCCGTGTCGGCCAACCTGAACACCTGTGCGGACCTGCTGACCACGAACGTCATCACGTCGAACGGTGACGTCTACGGCGTCGGCAACAGCTGCACGTGGTCGAACGACCTCCTGCAGCGCAACCCGGCTCTTACCGAAGCCACCGAAGCCTCGTTCTACGAGCCCGTCGGTGTGAACGCTCCGTACACCGCGTCGGTCTACAAGCCGTCGACCGGTGGCCGTCCGTGGGTCGCGCTGTCTGAAGCGTTCGAAATCGAACACATCTATGGCCGGTACTGCGCCACGTCCATGGGCCGTGTTGCGTACTACTGGAACATGATCAACAACGTGTTCGGTTCGCTCTGCACGCTGACCGGCTCCGCTGCGACGACGCTGGATGTCCCGCAGAACAACAGCGGTGGCAAGTACGCCAACTTCATGAAGATTGGCAACAGCGTCATGCGCACGGGCAACGCCACGATCAACTTCGGCGTCTCGGGCAACGATCGCGTCAAGGTCAAGCTGTACGACGTGACCGGTCGTCAGATCCGTACGCTGGCCGATCGTTCCTTCGCGGCGGGTACGCACTCGCTGACGTGGGACGGCTCGGATGACAGTGGCAACCAGGTGGCTCGCGGCGTCTACTTCGCTCGCATCGAGTACGCGACGAAGGGCGCGCCGATCAACGGCCGCGTGGTGGTCCTGCGGTAAGCAGTCGAAGTCCAGCAGCAAGCACGGAGGGCGGGGAGCAATCCCCGCCCTCCGTTCGTTTTGGCCGCCGCCGCCCGCCGGACGGGGCGTCATCCCCCCTCGGGCGAACCCCCCGGCCCGACTCGCAACTCCTAGCCGGATTTTGCCTTGACGCTTCCGAGCAGGCATTGCTACGTTGCGGCCTCAATCCCTTCAAATGACTGGGCGTGCTGGGGGGCGCGAATGCGCTTGCGTGTCGGGCTATTGCTTTGCCTATTGACGGTTTTCCTCGGTGCGGGCTGCCGCAAGGCTCTCGAACCGACGGCAGATAACAATCAGGCACCGGAAACTTGGATCACCGCTGCACCACAGGACTCCATCACCACCCGCAACTTGACGGGACAGCCGGTCAGCCCCGTCATCACGCGTATTCCGGTGCGGTTCCATCTGTACTGGGCCGGCTCGGACCGCGACGGAGCGGTGACGGGTTACTACTGGGCGGTCGTCGAGACACTCGCGACGCCGCCGGGTGACGGCCTGCCGATTCCCAACCTGCCGGGCCCCAAGGCCAGCGACTATCACTTCACCACGCGCAGCGACAGCACGTTCATCTTCCGTGCGTCCGAAGACGTGTCCGAACGCGAGCACGCGTTCTTCGTCTACTCCGTGGACAACAAGGGCAAGCCCGATCCGACGCCCGCGCGCTTCATCTTCCGCGCGTACGACCGGTTCCCGCCGACCCCGGTGATCGACGTCGCGCGCGCGACGGGCACGGTCTACACCGTGACGGGTGGTGGCGTGGTGCCGTCGGTGCAGACCTACGACATCACCGACACCTACGCGATCGAGAAGCAGTTCCCGCGCGACACGGTGCCGACGGGCTCGAAGCTCTACTTCCAGTGGCACGGCGAACCTGCGGTCCCGAATGGGCACGTGCTGGGGTACCGCTACAAGCTCGACGAATCCTCGTTCAACGTCGTGGACTCGTCGGTGCACAGCGTGACCTACAACGACGGCCCCGGCACCACGCCCGTGGCCCCGGGCCTCAAGGTGTTCACGTTGCGCGCCGTGGGCGAGTCGGGCTGGCGCGGGCAGACGACCCGCTACTTCCAGGTCAACTTCGCCCCGGATTCCTGGTTCTCCGGTCCCAACGTGAACAACCCGGCCGAAGGCTGGAGCACGTTCTCGGATCGCAACGGCAAGCAGTACTGGTACAAGGACGTCGCGAACTGGACGTCGTTCGCCGGCGTTCCGGGCACGTTGCTCAGCCCCGACTCGGCGCTGGTGCTTCCCGCCAATCGCGTCGAGCGCCGCACGTTCTTCGAGATCTACAAGGACAAGATCTGGGCGCACCAGGAAGGTGACACGGTTCACCTCAACTCCTGGGTGGTGTTCCCCGCGGGCGGCTCCGACAAGGATTCGCCGTACCGGGTGAAGGCCGACCCGATCACGCCGGGCATGCCGGTGGGAGACGTGACGACCCCGGGCCCGGCGAACGGTTCGCCCGTCGCGTTGCGTTCGCACGTGCTCACGGTCCAGCTGGACGGCAACCTCACGAACCCGTCGGAGACCCCGGCGTTCCCGGTCTTCGACATCGCGTCCGTGTACCACTCGCCGCACATCCTGCCGTACGCCAGCATGAGCAGCACGGGTATCGCCTACGCGTACGCCGTCTCCGAGGACGGCGACGGCACGGTGGACCGCCGGCTGCGCCGCGTCGCACTGCGCCAGGACTCGGTCGCCTACTACGCCGACGTGCTGCACCGGCCGGACGCCGAAGCCGTGCGCTCCAAGATCCTCAAGTTCTACGTCAACCACGCGCCGTTCCTGAAGACCTCGGACGGTTCGTTCCGGCCCGCCGTGCCGTCCGGTACGGGCGTGCCTGCCTCGATCAGCCGCACGAGCGCGTTCAACATCCTCGCGGACGACCTCGACCCGATCGACTTCACCAAGCCGATCGTGCGCGTGGGTGGACCGCAGAGCGGCGTGCAGCCGGTGCTGATCCGCACCATCGACATCGTGCAGTTCGGGTCCACGCCCGACAGCGCGAACATCGTGCGGGCCAGCTACAACGTCGCGACCAATCTCGACGTCGCCAGTATCCCCACCGTCACGATCCCGAGCACGATCCTGCCCGGACGCATCTACGTGCGCATCAAGCTCGCCGACAACCGGCCCGACGACCAGGCCCACGGTGCCCGTCTGCTGCGAGCTCCCGACCGCAACGGCGTCATGCAGGACTACTTCGAGTACCCGGTCACGCTGAACGCGCCCGGCCCCGAAGATGCCGCGATCGAATCCGTGCCCTCGACCCAACGACCGGGGTCACCGCCGACGAGCGGTAGGAGGCAGTAACCATGAACATCCGCAACTTCACTCGCGCCATCTTCGCGATCGCGTGCGTGTTCCTCGCGCTCGTCGCGTTCGGCTGCGGCGGCAACAAGGACGCCATCCGGCTGATCCCGAACGAGCGGCCGCGCGTCTCGCTGACCGCGGCCCCGGTCAACACCGCCGACACCGCGTACTACGCGTACAAGATCAGCTGGTCGGGCTTCGATCCGGACGGCCGCGTCTCGTACTTCCTCTACGCCATCGATCCCAAGGGCGGCGAGAACCCGGAAACCACCTGGGTGCGCACGACGAAGAACGAAGAGACGATCTTCTTCCGTGCCTCGATCCCCGACACGAACAGCGGCCCGACGTACCAGGCCAACGAGTATCACGTGTTCGTGATCAAGGCGATCGACGACGACGACGACCAGTCGGTGCCCCAGTCGCGTGCGTTCATCTCCTACACGATGGCTCCCATCGTGAACATCGTGAACCCGCGCCCGTCGCACCTCGGCGAAAAGCAGGTCACGCCTTCCGTGCGCATCACCTGGGAAGGCCGTGACGACGACGGCGTGTTCACCCAGAAGCCGGTCAAGTACAAGTACCGCCTGCTGGGCCCCGGCGACGCCGAGTACCCCAGCGACCGTGCGATCCGCGACCCGAACTCCGCGCGCCGCTACTTCGCGTCCACGAACTTCGCGGGCTGGGATTCGACGAGCGCCGAAACGACCTTCGCGCAGTACACGGGCCTGACGCCCTCGACGGTCGGCGGTGTCTACCTGTTCATCGTCGTGGGCTTCGACGAAGCCGGCGCCTATTCGGCCGACTGGTCGCTCGACAACAACATGCTGGCGATGACCGTCGGTTACGCCGGCACGCTCGGTCCCCGGCTCGGGTTCTTCAACGAGTTCTTCAACTACTTCTACCCGAGCGGTGGCTACGCGCCGAACGACGAACTGTCGTGGGTGAGACTCGAGATTCCGGCCGACATCCCGCTGACGGTGAACTGGTTCGCGCAGCCGCCCGAGGGCGCCGCGATCGAGTGGTACCGGTGGAAGCTCGACGGCGACGTCACCGACGAGACTCCCCGTACCAACGAAGCCACCGACTGGTACCACTGGAGCCAGAAGAGCGTCGGCACGACGCAGTGCACGATCGGACCGTTCCCGGCGAACCCGAGCCTGCCGGTCGGACCGCCGCACTACCTGTACGTCGAGGCCATGGACAACACGGGCATCAAGTCCATCGGCACGATCGAGCTGTCGCCCAAGCGTCCGACCTTCGAGAAGGAACTTCTCGTCGTGGACGACATGCGCAGCGAGCTCGACTACAACAACGCCAACGGCACCAAGAAGAACTACACGACGGCCTGGCCCGCGGCGGCGGAGCTCGACACGTTCCTGTACGCCGTCGGCGGCTACAACTGGCGCCGCACCCCGCGTCCCGGTACGAGCACGCCCGGCATCCTCTCTGGCTACTCGTTCGACACGCTCGGCACGCGCCAGGGCTATGAAATCGCCACCTACGGTGCGCCGCTGAGCGTGCTGGGCAAGTACCGCCACATCATCTGGCTGGTGGACCAGTTCGCGGCGACGCGACTGGCTTCGCCCACCGACATCGTGAACGGCATCACGACGCTGCGGTACATGAGCGCGCCGGGCAAGGCGAGTACGCTCGCGGCCTACATCTACGCCGGCGGCAAGGTGTGGATGGCGGGCGGTGCGGTCGGCTACGCCACGTTGCTCGACTACAACGCCGTCGGCGTCCGCGGCAACGACAACATCTACGGCATCGGCAACACCGTCTTCTCGAACTCCTCCGGCGAGCTCGTCGGCGGGCGCATCATGTTCGACTACGTGAAGTGGCAGTCCGAGATGGTGACGTCGGTCGTGAACACGCAGGTGACGCGTTCGAGCCGTGCCGTCGGCGGTTGGACGCACCCCGGCGTGAACTACGTGGGCACGGTGACCGCGCCGGATTACTCGGTGCTGCCCCCGACGCTCCGGCGTCGTTCGGCCGCGCTGGGCGACACGCTGCCGCCCACCCGTACGGCGACGCAGGGATCGTCCTACTTCACGTCGGGCGCGATCCCGGTCGAGTTCCTGACGCAGCCGAACGTCTACGTCGAGGATGCGAATCCCGATCCCGTGCTGACGCGCGAGATCTCGACGCTGGACACCCTCTACGAACTCGTGGGTGGATCGCTGGCGACCAACATCACGGGCCAGCGCGCCGCCTCGATGACCTACTACCACGGCATGACGAGCCAGCCTCTCGTGTTCAGCGGCTTCTCGTTCTGGGACTGGACGAAGGCCGACTGCATCTCGCTCGTGGACTTCGTGCTGCAGCGCATCTGGGGCCTGTCGCGCGCGCCGATCAATCGCATGGCGCAGCCCGCAGTGCGTCGTCCGGCCACGCCGATGGTCGTCGAAGGACAGAAGACTTCCACAGCGCGCCTGCCCATCGGCCGGACGCGGGAGTAAGGGATGAACTCCAATTCTTCCGGAAACTTCGTTTCCGTGTTTCGTCGTACGGTGCTGGCGGTGGCGCTGACCTTCACGGTCGGCGCCGCCCTCGCGCCGGCTCCGGCCGCAGCGGCCGCGAGCAACTTTCCGTCGATCCACAGCTGGACGATCACCGGCGCGTTCCAGGACAGCTCGAGCTATCCCGGCATGTTCGCGCGCTGCGTCGGCGCCATGGGGCCGCGCCCGGACAGCGTTCGCGTCGCGCCCCGCTACGCCAGCCTGCGCTTCCTGCGCGATCGGGTGGCGGAAACGCGTCCCGACTTCGGCGGCTACCGCATCTATCGCATGCTGAACACGCCGGACTCGAGCCGTGCGGTGCTGGTGCGCCGGTTCTCGATCAACCCCGGCAGCGAGAACTCGTGGGCCTTCTCTCGCGTGGACAGCGCCTCGGGCCAGTTCATCTGCCGCAACGCGGTCGTGCACGACAGCATCGTCACGTTCGTGGACCCCGACTCCAACGGTTCGTGGCAGAAGCTCTGCCGCCGCCGTGACGCGGCCGGGCGCTGCCTGTCGCCCGGCGATTCGGTGTTCGTGCTCGTCGCCCCGCCGGGACCGCACGACGGCTTCCTCACGTACTACTCCATCACGTACGAGAAGCTGAACACCACCGACAACGATTTCGAGGACCTGTTCGTTCCGGACACGCTCGACAACTGGGCGCGCTGCGGCACGTACGGCGACCGGCTCACCTGCCCGAACCTGAACAACAAGCTGCGCAACCTCGCCGGACCGGTGCAGCCGACGGGTGGCCCGACGGCGAACCTCGAGCGGGTGGGCGTGGTGCCGAATCCCTTCCGCGCGAACGAAGTCTGGGATCCCGCGGGCGGCAACGAGATCCACTTCATCAACCTGCCGCAGACGGCCACCATCAAGATCTACACGGTGGCGGGTGACCTGGTGCGCGAGATCCACCACAGCGACCCCACGCACGATTTCGAGCGCTGGGACCTGCGTTCGGGCGCCAACAAGCAGGTGGCCTCGGGGATCTACATCTACCGGGTCGAGTCCAACGTGAACGGCCGGGAGTTCGCCTTCCAGAACCGTCTCGTGATCATTCGCTGACGACCGGACAGCACCAGCAGTCGTTCGACGGGCGGCCGCCCCCCGGGGGAGGCCGCCCGTCGCTCTTTCGCCCGGATTCGCCGTTTTCCTTGTCTGCCCCGCGGGGGCGGCCTGTACAATCCTTGCTCGCCAACGCAGGCGGGCCCGCATCACCGCGACCCGCCCGGCCCCGGGAGAACCGCACTTGAAGCTTTCGCGCCGATCCAGCCCCGTTCTCGCGCTGTTCGCTCTCGCCTGTGCGACGGCCGTCGCATTCGCCGCGCCCCCCGCCGGCTCGAAGCTCGACCCGCGACTCGCACCTGCGCTCGCAGCGGGTTCCGAAGCCGTGCCGGTCTGGGTGGAGTTCGCGGACAAGGGCGAGCAGGGCCCCGCCGACCTGGCCGCGCGGCTCGCCGAAGCCGAGCGCAACCTGTCGCCCGAGAACCGCGCACGCCGCGAATGGGCGCACGTGTCGCCGCTCGTGGATTACCTCGACCTGCCGCTCGAGCCCGCGTACGTCGAAGCGTTGCGGGCCCAGGGTTTCGCGCCGTACGGGCAGTCGCGCTGGTTCAACGGCGTGGCGATCCGCGCCTCGGGCGAGCAGCTGGCGCGGCTCGCGAACTTCTCGTTCGTCCGGCAGGTGTCGCCGGCTCCGCTCGCGCGTCCGCGCGAACTGCCGGTGATCGAGTCGGAGCAGGCGCGGCCCGCCGGCAGTCTCGCGGCCTCACCGCTGGCCGCACAGGTCAACTACGGGCTCGCCGCCCAGCAGGTCGTGCAGATCGGCGTGCCCGCCGTGCACGACTCCGGCTACATCGGCACCGGCATCCTGATCGCGGTGCTCGACGACGGCTTCAACTACTACAAGAAGCACGAGGCCACCCGGAACATCGTCGTGCCCGCGGGACACGTGCGGGACTTCGTGCAGGGCGACTTCAACGTGCAGGACACGGTCAACTTCGGCGTGGACTTCGCGCACGGCCAGTACGTGCTGAGTTGCGTGGGCGGCAACAGCCCCGGCAACTTCGTCGGCCCCGCCTACGGCGCGAAGTTCGCGCTCGCGCGCACCGAGTACTCGGCCAGCGAGACCCCGGTCGAGCTGGTGAACTGGGCGATGGGCGCGGAGTGGGCCGACAGCCTCGGCGCGCGCATCATCACGTCGTCGCTCGGCTACAACCTGATGGACGATCCCGCGCAGACCCTCACGTACTCGATGCTCGACGGCCATACCACGCTGGTCACGCGTGCCGCCCAGATCGCGGCCAGTCGCGGCATCCTCGTGGTGAACTCCGCCGGCAACGACGGCAGCAATCCTTCGGTCGGCTACAAGATCGCCGCCCCGTCCGACGCGAACGGCGACAGCGTGCTGAGCATCGCCGCGGTGGACGTGAGCGGCGTGCGCGCCAGCTTCTCGTCCAAGGGCCCGACCTACGACGGCCGCGTGAAGCCCGACCTCGCCGCGCGCGGCGTCGGCACGTGGCTCGCCTCGGCGTCCGGCAGCGTCGACAGCTACGTCACGCTGAGCGGCACGTCGTTCTCGTGCCCGCTCGTCACCGGGCTCGCCGCGTGCCTCATGCAGGCGCGCCCGAGCTGGCCGCCCACCATGATCATCCACGCCCTGCGCGAGACCGCGTCGCAGTCGGCGCATCCCGACACGCTGCTCGGCTGGGGCATTCCCAACGGCCTCGCCGCGCTGCGCTGGGGCAACGGCGTCGTGCACGTGCCCGACAGCGTGAGCGGTCACCTCGCGTTCCGCATCGCCGGCGCGAATCCCGTGCGCTCCTCGCAGTGGCCGCTGCAGCTCACGTTTGCCCTGGCGGCCGACGTGGCGCCCGCGCGCGGCCGCATCGCCGCGTACGACCTGGGCGGCCGCCTCGTGGCCACGCCGTGGCAGGGCGCGCTCACGCCCGGCTCGGAAGTGAACGTGTCCTGGTCCGGCAACGGACTGGGATCCGGCCTGTACCTGCTCGCCTTCGAGGCCGCCGGCGAGCGCGTCACGCGCCGCATCGTCGCCATTCGTTGATCCCACCGAACGACCGAATCCCCGAAAGGATGCTCCCGGCATGAAATCCCCCGGCTTCGCCGTGCTCGCCACGGCGTGCCTCGTGCTGTGTGCCGCGGCCACGGCCTTCGCGGCCGCGCCCCCGAACGTCGTCACGCTCCCGAACGGACTGCGCGTCGTGCTCGCGCCGGATTCGGCCGCGCTCGCCGTGGACGTGGCGGTCTGGTATCCCGCCGGCACGCGCGCGGAACGCGCCGGAGCGGCCGGTGCCGCGCACCTGTGCGAGCGCCTCATGTACCGCGGCTCGACCTCGGTGCCCGACGGCGAGCACGTGCGCCGGCTGCTCGCCGAAGGCGCCACCGTGAACTCGCAGCTCTCGCCGGACTTCGCCTGCTACTGGCAGACCGTGCCGACCGCGGTGCTCGCGTCGGCGCTGCAGCTCGAAGCGTCGCGCATGACCGGGTTGGCGTACGGGCCCGAGGTGTTCGAAGCCGAGCGCCGTGGCGCACGCAACGACCTGCGCGCGCTGCGCGAGCGGCCGGTGACGACGCGCGCGCTGGCGCGGCTGCGCGCGCTGCTCTTCGAGGGCCATCCGTACGGGCGGTTGCCGTTCGGTGTGGACGCCGAACTCGCCCGGCTCACCGCGCGCGATCTCGAGGCGTGGCGGCGCGGGGTGTACGCGCCCGGTGGCGCGGTGCTCACGCTGGTCGGCAACTTCGATCCCGCCGCGACGCTCGACTACGTGAAGGCCGTCTTCGGCGCGTTGCCGAAGGGCTCGGTCGCGTCGCCCGCGGCGCCCAAGGCCCCGGCCGCGGGCGAACGCCGCGGCTGGGCGCGCGAAGAGACGCCGGCGCGGCTGCTGCTCGCGGGCTGGCGCGTTCCGCCGGCTTCCGACCCCGATGCGCCCGCGCTCGAACTGCTCGCGCAGGTGCTGGGTGGAGGCGAAGGGTCGCGGCTGCGCCGCTCGATGGTCGAGGACTGGCACACCGCGGTGCTCGCGCAGGCCGGCGTGGTGCCCAATCGCGACGCCTCGATGTTCTGGACCATGGCGGCGCTCGGCGCGAACGCCGACTCGAGCATCGCGGAGAACGCCCTGCTCGACCAGGTCGCGAAGCTCACCCGCGAGCCCGTGGCCGCGGACGAGTTCGAGCGCGCGCGCACGCAGCTGCTGACCGCCGAGTACCTGCGGCTGCAGACGGTGCGCGCCCGTGCGCAGGCGCTGGGCGAGGGCCTGATGTTCGGCGGTGACGCCGGTTCGTCCGAGCGCCGGCTCGCCGCGCTCGAGGCGCTGCGTCCCGAAGACCTCATGCGCGTCGCGCAGCGCGCGTTCGTTCCGGAATCGCGAGCCATCGTCTGGTTCGTGCCGCAGGAGGAGGGCTCCCGATGATCCGCTCGACCCGGATGTTCGTGGCGGCGGCCGTCGGCGCCGCATGGTTCACCTGCACCCCCGTGTCCCACGCCGCGCCCGCCGGCGCGGCGCGCGTGCCGGAGTCGCGCCCCGTGAAGCTCGCGCCCGCGCCGGTCCTGCCGGCGCCCGTGGTGAAGACGCTCGCGAACGGGCTCGAGGTCGCCGTGTTCCCCGACGCGCGCTCGCCGATCGTCCAGATCCAGCTGCTCGTACGGGCCGGATCGTCGGCGGAACCGGATTCCGCTCCGGGGCTCGCGCAGCTTGCGGCCATGCTCGTGGACGACGGCACGTCGTCGCGCTCCGCCGCGCAGTTCGCTTCGGAGCTCGGCGCCCTGGGTGCCATGTTCAGCGCCACGGCGAATCGCGACTACGCGCTCGTCGCGTGCGGCGTACGCGCGGTCTCGTTCGAAGTCGCTTCCGAACTCGTCAGCGACGCGGCGATCAATGCCGTGATGGACGACGAGTCGTTCGCGACCGCACGCCGCGCGGTCGCGCAGCAGCTCGGGCTGCAGCGCCAGAGCGCCACCGCGGTGGCCGACGACCGGTTGTGGAACGCCGCGTTCGGGTGGCACCCGTACGGGCACTCGCCGCTCGGCGACATCGAAACGCTGCTCGGGCTGCGGGCCGAGCAGGTGCGCGCGTTCTATCGCAGCCGCTGGCGCCCCGACCACGCGGTGCTGACGGTCTCGGGCGCGGTGTCGCCGGAGCGGGCGTTCGCCGTGGCCGACGAGTGGTTCGGCCGCTGGTCCGGCCGCGTGACGGGCGATCGCGTCGCGCCGTCGTTCCCGGCCACGCCCGTCGTCCGCATCGTGGACCTGCCCGGTGCGCAGTGGAGCGAAGCGCGGCTCCTGTGGATCGGCGCCGGCCGCGCGAGCGCCGACGCGGCGTCGTGGACGCTCGCGGCCGCGGCGCTCGACCAGGCGTCGCTTCCCGCGAACGCGCGTGCCTCGCTGCAGGTGTTGCGCGACGCGAGCCTGCTCACGGTCAGCTTCGGCGCGCCCACGGATTCGCTGCCCGCGGTCACGCGGCGCGTGCGTGATGCCGTGCGCGCGTTCGCCGCGCGCCCGCCGGCGGCCGACGCGCTCGCGACGCTGCGTCGCCGCGCCGCGCAGGCGTTCCCGCTGCCGCTCGAGACCCTCGGCGCGTGCGCCACGCAGTGGCTCGCCGCGGCCGACGCGGGCATGGGTGCCGACGCGCTCGCGAAGCAGTACGAGCGGCTCGGCGTGGCATCGATCGAGCCCGCGCTGCAGCGGCTCGCCGGCCCGCCGGCGATCCTCGTGGCGGGACCCGGCGAGGCGCTGAGCGGCAGGCTGTCGTCGCTCGGCGACGTGCAGGTCGTGCCCTATCACCGGCTGACCGTCGCGAAGCCGGACACGCTGCCCGCGCCGACGGCCGAGCAGGCCCGCCGCGGCAAGCTCTCGATCGCGGCCGCGGTGCTCGCGCACGGCGGCGCGGCGAAGCTGGCCGCCGCGAAGACGCTCGTGCAGGAAGGCGAAATGATGCTGTTCGCCGCCGGGCAGGAGTACGAGGGCCAGTTCAGCCACGTGCGCGTGGATCCCGACCGCATGTCGCTCGCGACCCGCATGCTGCAGTTCGAAAGCCGGCAGGTGCTCGTGGCCGACTCGGCCTGGACGCTCACCCAGGGCGATACCGCGGCGATCCTCCCGGTGGATTCGGTCGGCGTGCGGGCGCTGCAGGCGTCGCTGCGCGGCGACCTCGTGCACCTGCTGCGCCAGGCCCAGCTCCCGGGGGCGCGACCGGCACGTCGCGGCACCGAGACGATCAAGGGCAAGCCCTGCGAGCTCGTGGATTTCGTGGGCGCGGACGGCGTGCGCTGGCGCTTCGCGCTCGACGCGACCACGCATCGCGTCGTGGCCATCGACGGCGAGCTGGGCGAGGGGTTGCGCTGGAAGGAACGCCGGGTCTACTCCCAGTTCGGCCCGGTCGGGGGGCTGGTCCTGCCCAGCATCGAGGAACGTTTTGCAGAAGGTGAACGTCTGTCCCGTTTCACGACGGACCGGGCTTCCGTCAACCAGGCCATCGATCCGGCCTTGTTCCTCAAGCCGCGCGTGATTCGGGGCGTTCTCGTTTCGGAATAGTTCCTGAAACAGCCGGACAAAGTGCGGGGCCGATGGCTTGTGACGCCATCGGCCCCGTCCTATTCTCGGCCCGTGTTTCCTCGAACACGGAGGTTTCCATGAGTCTCACCGACAGCGAATCCGCCGTCACCGACGGCACGAAGGATCCCATGAGCGAAAAATACGTCTACTACTTCGGCGACGGCGCGGCCGAGGGCAACGGCCAGATGAAGGACGTGCTCGGCGGCAAGGGCGCGGGCCTGGCCGAGATGACGAACGCCGGCGTGCCCGTACCGCCGGGCTTCACGATCACGACCAGCGTGTGCCGCTGGTACTACGCCCACGAGAAGCAGCTGCCCGAGGTGTTCGAGGGCCAGCAGGCCGAAGCGCTCGCGCGACTCGAAGCGTCGCTCGGCCGCAAGCTCGGTGACGCGAACGACCCGCTGCTCGTGTCGGTGCGCTCGGGCGCGAAGTTCTCGATGCCCGGCATGATGGACACGATCCTCAACCTCGGCCTGAACGACCAGTCGGTCGAGGGCCTCGCGCGCAAGACCGGCAACGAGCGCTTCGCGTGGGACTGCTACCGCCGCTTCATCCAGATGTTCGCGTCGGTGGTCATGGACTTCGAGAAGAACCAGTTCGAGCACCTGATCGAAGCGCTGAAGCACAAGCGCAAGGTGAAGCTCGACACCGAGCTCACCGCCGACGATCTCAAGACGCTCGTGCTCGACTTCAAGCGTTTCGTGCGCAAGCACGCGGGCCGCGACTTCCCGCAGGACCCGCTCGAGCAGCTCGCGCTGTCGCGCAACGCCGTGTTCCGTTCGTGGAACAACGACCGCGCGATCTACTACCGCCGCCAGAACGGCATCCCCGACGACATCGGCACGGCCGTGAACGTGCAGGCGATGGTGTTCGGCAACATGGGTGACACGTCGGGCACGGGCGTGGGCTTCACGCGCAACCCGTCCACCGGCGAGCACCACTTCTACGGCGAGTACCTCACGAACGCGCAGGGCGAGGACGTCGTCGCCGGCGTGCGCACGCCGCAGCCGATCGCGCACCTCGAAGAGGAGATGCCCGCGGTCTACGCGCAGCTGCGTGAGATCACCACGCGCCTCGAGAAGCACTATCGCGACATCCAGGACTTCGAGTTCACGATCCAGGAAGGCACGCTCTACCTGCTCCAGACGCGCAACGGCAAGCGCACGGCGCAGGCCGCCGTGCGGATCGCGGTCGAGATGGTGCAGGAAGGCCTGATCACCGAGGAAGAAGCCATCCTGCGCGTGGATCCCGCGTCGCTCGACCAGCTGCTCCACCCGCGTCTCGACCCCAAGGCGAAGCTGAACGTGATCGCCAAGGGCCTGTCGGCGTCGCCGGGCGCCGCGGTCGGCATCGCGGTCTTCGATGCGGACACGGCCGCCGAAATGGGCCACGCGAAGAAGAAGGTCATCCTCGTCCGCAAGGAGACCACGCCGGACGACATCCACGGCATGGACGCGGCGCAGGGCATTCTGACCGCCACGGGCGGCATGACGAGCCACGCGGCCGTCGTCGCGCGCGGCATGGGCAAGCCGTGCGTCTCGGGCGTCAGCGCGATCCACGTGAACGACAAGGCGCGCACGATGACCGTGGACAAGCTCGTCGTGAAGGAAGGCGACTGGATCACGATCGACGGCTCGACCGGCCGCGTGATGCTGGGCGCCGTCCCGACGATCGACGCCGAGGTGAGCGGCGAGTTCGGCGCGTTCATGGCGATCGCCGACAAGCACCGCCGCCTCAAGGTGCGCTCGAACGCCGACATCCCGCGCGACGCGATCAAGGCGCGCGAGTTCGGCGCCGAGGGCATCGGCCTCTGCCGCACCGAGCACATGTTCTTCGCCGAGGACCGGCTCCCGTACGTGGTCCAGATGATCATGGCCGCGCCCGTCGCCAAGGCCATCTCGGAGAAGCTCGCGGCGAAGGAGAAGGCGCTCGCGGCGTCCATGGGCGGTGAGTCCAAGACGCTCAAGGCCGAAGTCGCGGCGCTCAAGAAGGAACTGGCCGCCCCGATGAAGTCGTACAAGGGCGCGCTCGCGAAGCTGCTGCCGTTCCAGCGCAAGGACTTCTACGGCCTGTTCAAGGCCATGAAGGGCTACCCGGTCACGATCCGCACGCTGGATCCGCCGCTCCACGAGTTCCTGCCGAAGCGCGAAGAACTCATGGTGGACATCGCGATCTTCCCGCGCGCGACGGCCGCCCAGAAGAAGGACATGGCCAAGAAGTACCGCCTTACGGTCGCGCAGTTGAAGAAGGGCATGCCCGAGATGCTGCGTCGCGTCGAGGACCTGCACGAGTTCAACCCGATGATGGGCCACCGCGGCTGCCGTCTGGGCATCACGTACCCCGAGGTGACCGAGATGCAGGCGCGCGCGATCTTCGAAGCGGCCTGCCAGATCGTGAAGGAGGGCGGCAGCGTCGTGCCCGAGGTCATGATCCCGCTCATCGGCACGGTCGAGGAACTCAAGGACCAGGCCGCGATCGTGCGCCGCGTCGCCGAGGAGACGAAGAAGGCGAAGGGCGTCGAGCTCGAGTACATGGTCGGCACCATGATCGAGATCCCGCGCGCGGCGCTGACGGCCGCCCGCGTCGCCGAAGAGGCCGAGTTCTTCTCGTTCGGCACGAACGACCTCACGCAGATGACCTACGGCTACTCGCGCGACGACGCGGGCAAGTTCCTGCCCGAGTACGTCAACCGCAAGATCCTGCCCGGCGACCCGTTCGTGTCGGTGGACCAGGAAGGCGTGGGCATGCTGATGGACTGGGCGGTGAAGAACGGCCGCTCGACCCGTCCGAAGCTCAAGGTCGGCATCTGCGGCGAACACGGCGGTGACCCGGCCTCGGTCGAGTTCTGCCACCGCACGAACCTCGACTACGTGTCGTGCTCGCCGTTCCGTGTGCCGCTCGCGCGGCTCGCGGCGGCGCAGGCGGCCGTGCGCGGTACGGCGGCGGAAGCCGATCGCCGGTAGTCGAACGCACCACGAAGCACGCCGGGGCCGGGATCCGCGAGGATCCCGGCCCTTCGCGTTGCCGTGCGCCGCTGCGCTAGCCTGCCGCCATGGCACAGGTGGACGTGGTCATTCCCGCGCTGAACGAGGAGGCCGCGCTCGCGCGGGTGCTCGCGGACCTGCCGCGTACGGGCGCCGCGCTGCCCGCCGGCGGCGTGCTGCGCCGCGTGGTCGTGGCGGACAACGGCTCGACCGACCGCACGGCCGCCGTCGCGCGCGAAGGCGGCGCCGAGGTCGTGGCCGCGCCACGCCGCGGCTACGGCTCCGCGTGCCTCGCCGCGCTCGCGCACCTCGCGGCGTCGCCGCCCGACGTGGTCGTGTTCGTGGACGCCGATCACTCCGACGACCCGGGCGAACTGCCGCAGGTGGCCGAACCCGTGCTGGCGGGCCGGGCCCGGCTCTGCGTGGGCTCGCGCACGCTCGGTGAGTGCGAACCGGGCGCGTTCACGCCCGCGCAGGCGTTCGGCAACTGGCTCGCGCCGGCACTGCTGCGCGCGCTGTGGGGCGCGCGGGTGACCGACCTGGGTCCGTTCCGGGCGATCCGCTGGGACGCGCTCGTGGCCCTGCGCATGCGCGACCCCGACTACGGCTGGACGGTCGAGATGCAGGCGAAGGCGTTCCGTGCGGGGCTGGCGTACGCCGAGGTGCCGGTGCGCTACCGCCGCCGCCGGCTCGGCCGCAGCAAGGTGAGCGGCACGCTGCGCGGCGTCTGGGGCGCCGGGACGAAGATCCTCGGCACCATCGCCCGCGTCCGGCTCGAGGGGACGGGCGTTCGCGCCAGCTGAGCCCGGCGGTCCCTGCGAAGATATGAATCTCGCATGTGGAGACTTCATTCGCATCGCGGTGAGAGGATTCCGATGGAATACCAATGATTCACCGATTATGTTCGGGCCCTCCTACGTTCCCCCGGTAAACGAGGAGGAGTCATGTCTACTCCGAAGGCGCAGTCGCAGCAGGCGAAGGGTTGCTGGGGTTTCGGGAAGTGGCTGGCGATGGCGGCTCTGTTGGCATGGCCGGGTGTCGCGGGTGCACAGGGATTCACCACCGCGTTCGTGGATCGGGCGCTTTCGTCCTTCGGTGCGGACGACGCGTACTTCGCGTTCGACGTTCGGAACTCGAGTACGCCGCTCTTCCGCCTCGCGTACCAGGCGGGAGCGGCGAACAGCGCCGGGATTCGCTACGCGACCAAGACCGGCGCGAACGGCGCATGGAGCATCGACAGCACCATCACGTGGACGGCGAACAACGTCGGCCTCGCGGTGGGCAGCAGCAGTCCGTACACGCCGCATCTCGTGACCGACATGGGCTCCGGGCATGCCTCGCCGGACCCGTGGGTCGGATACCTCACGCGATCGGGTTCCACGTGGACCTACGAGAGCGTTCTGCGCCGCGCGACGGGAGTCGACACGGTCGCATCGCTGAAGTCCTGCGCCATCGCACTCAGCTCGGGTGGCGTGCCGACCGTGGCCTACAGCATCAAGCGGGCGAGTTCGTCCTACTACGAACTCTGGGTCGTGACCCGGGTTTCGGATCCGACCGACCCGTGGAAGAACCGGATCAAGGTCCAGCAGGCCACCGAGTCGTTCACGCAGGTGAAGGTCAAGGTGGACGGCGTCGGGAACCCCCACATCGTCTACGTCGGTGAAGTCTCGGGCACGCTCGTGTATCTCAACAAGGCCACGAACTGGACACCGGAGATCTCGGCGACTGCGTGCAGCGATCCCTCGCTGGCCATGGACGGCTCGACCCCTCATCTCGCGTGGAACCAGGCGGGCCGGCTGCTCTGGGGTTACCGGGACGCGACGCTCGGTTGGGTCACGTCCGACCTTCGTGATGCGTACGGTGCGGCGCACCAGAACATCGCCCTGGCGGGGAGCGCTGCGACGCCACTCATCGCGTACCAGAACAACGACTCGCTGCGGGTCGCCTCGCGTACCGTCTACGGCGCGTGGTGCTTCCAGCGCGTCGCCGAGGCGATGCCGACGTCCGTCGGAGTCGGCTTCTACAACGTGTCGGGACAGATCAAGGGCCAGGTCCTGTGGGCGGCCGAGCAGTCGAACGCGACGCAGGCGCACCTGCTGTCGTCGGGCACCGTGCTGCAGCCGAACGACACGGCGCCGAATCCGGCGGGCGACACGGACGAATGGGTGACCGACGGCACGTGGTCCGAAATCGCCGTCACCGCGTCGGCCTCGCGCCTCGGAGGCGGCGCGCTCGTGCGTGCGAGCGTCACGCTGGGGACGAGTGGAGCGGTTCGCGTCGAACTGCTCGACGTGGCGGGCCGCCGACTTGCGACGAGCGAGAACCGCGGCCTCGCACGGGGAACGCACGCCGTCGAGCTGCGTCCGAGTGGGGACGTCGCGTCAGGGGTGTATTTCGTGCGGGCCCAGCTGGAGGGGCGCGGACAGGCCACGACCAAGGTGATCGTCGTTCGTTAGCCGACGCCTCGGGCGAGAACGAACGCCAGTCAGGCAGGCCACCCGGCGCGCTTCGGCGCGCCGGGTCGGCTTTTGCCCACGCCGGTCGCGCTGCTGCCATGCTCGATTGAAGCGCCGCGGCGCGGCCCGTATCCTCGCCCGCGCAAGCCCACCCGGAGAGCCCGCCGCGTGTTCATCGAGGAGCACCTTCGCGACCTGAGGCAGCGACGTTTCGCACCCCGCGCGTGGCTCACCTACGCCCGCGCGGTGGGAGCGCACGTGCGTGTCGAGCTGCTCGCGAATCCCTCGGCGGTGCGCGCGATCTGGACCGCGGCGCTCGCGTACTACGGTGCGGCGTTCGCCGCGGCGGTGGTCATGTCGGTCGTGTACGACCGCGATCTCGCCTACCACTTCTTCTCGGGCACCGCGCTGTGGATGGGCATCGCGTTCACGCTGGTGACGCTGTTCGTCGGGCTGTTGCGCGACGAGCGCGGCTACCGGCTCGCCACGCTCAACGTGCCCATCCTGCTCACGCTGCTGCGCGTCTCGCTCATCCCGGGCATCTGCCTCTTCCTGCTCGAGCGCCACTTCGTGATGGCGCTCGTCACCTACCTGCTCGCGGCGCTCTCGGACGTGTTCGACGGTTACCTCGCGCGGCGCTGGCGGCAGGTGACGCGCCTCGGCACGGTCATGGACCCGATGATCGACGTGGTGTTCAACCTCGCCATGCTGTCGGGCCTGACCGCGGCGGAACTGCTGCCGCGCTGGGTGTTCTGGGTCGGCGCGACGCGCTACTCGATCCTCGTGGTCGGCGGCGCGTGGCTGTACCTCGTGATCGGTCCCGTGCGCATCCGCTCGACGTCGTTCGGGCGCGCGACCGGCGTGGTGATGACGTCGCTGATCGCGACCTACACGCTGCTCTGGGCGCTGCGTTCCGACGTGGCCATGGGGCTCACGCGCCTCACCGAGATCGCGCTCGGCGCGCTGCTGGTGGCGACGACCGTGCAGATCGTGCTGGTGGGCTGGTACAACCTGCGCGTCATGACCGGCGCGATTCCCGAACACGTGCGTGACGTGAACGACGCGCGCTGGAGGACGAAGTGAAGCCTGTGGCGCTCGAAGGGGACCTCGCGCACTTCTTTCCGTCCGAGGTGCTGCAGCTGCTGCAGCTCGCGCAGGCGAGCGGCCGGCTCGAGCTGAGCCGCGAAGACGAACGCGTGGACCTGTACTTCGAGCGCGGCCGCCCCGTGTTCGCGCGCACCAGCGGGCTCGCGGTGCGCGCGGGCGAGATCCTCATGCACCGCGGGCAGGCGCAGCCGCAGCAGGTGGCGCGCGCGCTCGAGCGCCAGCGCGCCGAACCGCACCGGCGTCTCGGCCAACTGCTCGTCGAAACCGGTGACGTGAACCCCGACCACGTGCGCGAAGCCGTGCACGAAGTGCTGCGGCGCATCGTGTACGGCGTGCTGCTGTGGCGCGCGGGCACGTTCCGGTTCGCGCCCGCCGACGTGGCGGTGGGCGAGGACATCCAGCTCGACCTCGATCTCGACCGGCTGATCCTCGAAGGCCTGCGGCTCGCCGACCAGGAACGCGCCGCGCGAGCCGCCGCCCAGCAGTGACCGACCTCGCACTGCACTTCGCCCCGCGCGCGCCGTGGGTCCCGATCGTGTTCGGCGCACTCGCCGTGGCGCTGCTCGCCGCGTGGGCCTACCGCTTCGCGATGCCGCCCGTCGGCACCGTGTGGCGGCGAGTGCTCGCGGTGTCGCGCGCGCTGGTGCTGGTCGCGCTGGTGGCGCTGCTCGGCCAGCCGGTGCTCGAGCGAGCGCTGCCGGCGTCGGGCCGGCGCGTGACCGTGCTCGTGGACCGCTCCGCCAGCATGTCGTTGCCCGAGCGCCCGGGCGGCGCCGCGCGCGAGGCGGCCGCGACCGCCGACGCGCACGATGTGGCCGCGGCGTTGCGTGGCCGGGCGCAGGTGCGCGAGGCGGGGTTCGCGGCGGCGCTGCTCGGCGATTCCGCGAAGGCGGGCGAGGGGCGCGACGCGACCGCGCTGGGCGACGCGCTCGCGGCACTCGCCGACCTGCCGCTCGAACGCCGTCCCGACGGCGTCGTGGTGGTGAGCGACGGCGTCGTGAACGCCGGCACCGATCCGGTCGCGGCGGCGCGCGCGCTGGGTGTGCCCGTGCACACCGTGCTGGTGGGCCGCCCGCTGGGCGCCGATCGCGCGGTGGCGGCGGTCGAGACCGGGGCGCAGGCGCGCGTGGGCGAGGCGACGCCGGTGGTGGTGCGTGTCACGAGCGACGAGCCGCGCGGCACGGTGATCCCGGTGCGCCTGCTCGACGGCGAGCGCGAACTCGCGCGCGGCACGGTGAGCGCACCGGGCAGCGGCGCCGAGGCGAGCGTGACCCTGCGCGTGGTGCCGGCGCGGCCGGGCCTCGCGGTCTGGACCGCGAGCGTGGCCGGGCGCGAGCGCGAGGGCGACGCGTCGCCGGCGAACGATGCGCGCCAGGTGGCGGTGCCCGTGCTGCCGGGCAAGCTCGGCGTGCTGGTGGTGTCGTCGGGACTGCAGTGGGATCTCGCGTTCCTGCGCCGCGCCCTGCTCGGCGACACCACGCTGTCGCTCGCCACGCGCGTGCGCGAACGCGACGGCTGGCGCACGATCGAGCGTCCCGCCGAGCGCACCGCTCCGGCCGCCGCGGACCTGCGCGGTGTCGCGGTCGTGGTGCTCGACGGGCTCGCCGGTTCCGACGTGAGCCCGGGCTTCGACGCCGCGCTCGCCGAGTTCGTGCGCGGTGGCGGCGGCCTGCTCGTGCTGCCCGGCGCCGGCGACGGCGCGCTCGGGCTGGGCCGGGGCGCGCTCGCGCAGGGACTGGACTTCGACGGCGTGACGGGCGCCGCGCACGAGGCGCGGCCGCAGCTCACCGACGCCGCGGGCGAACTGCTCGCGTGGGACGACGATCCTGCGCGCGGCGCGCAGGCGTGGCGCGCGGTGGCGCCGCTCGCCGACGTGCAGGAGCTGCGACCGGCGGCCGGCGATCGCGTGCTGCTCGAGTCGCAGGGCGGCGGCGCGCCGCTGCTGCTGTCGCGCCGCATCGGCCGCGGACCGGTGCTGCTGCTCAACGGTACGGGCTTCTGGCGCTGGTCGCTGTCCGCCAACGACGAGCGCGCGGGCGAACGCGCGCGCCGGCTGTGGCGCGGCGTCGTGCGCTGGCTGAGCGAACCCGTGCAGGGCGAGCCGTTGCGCGTGCAGCCCGAGCGCTGGCTGTCGGCGGGCGGCGAGCGCGTGCGGCTGGTGGCGACGCTGCAGGACGACGCCTTCGCGCCGGTGGCCGGCGCGACCGTGCGCGGCGACGCGACCGACGGCGCCGGGCATTCGCGCGCGATCGAGTTCGCGCCCGGCGCGCCCGGCGTGTACACCGCCACGCTCGACGGCCTGCCTGCCGGGCGCTGGCAGGTGAGCGCGCGCGCCGAGAAGTCCGGCCGCGAGGCCGGGCGCGCACGCAGCGAGTTCGCGGTGGACCGCTGGAGCCTCGAAGCGCTGCGGGCCGCGCCCGACAGCGCCACCATGGCCGCGATCGCCGGCGCGAGCGGCGGCCGCACCACGCTGGCCGCCGACGCACGGCACTGGGCGGGCGCGCTCGAGACGCGCGCGCTGACGCGCCGCCGCACCACGAGCGCGCGGCTGTGGGAGTCGCCGTGGTTGTTCGCGGCGCTGGTGACGCTGCTCAGCTTCGAGTGGATCGCGCGCCGCCGCCGCGGCCTGCCTGACGCCGCGCCGCGGCCGCGTGCTTCGCGGCACGCGCGTTGCCTTGTCGTTGCGCTGAACGACGCGCGCGCACCCGGCGTGCGCACGGCCCGGATCCGCCCCCGGCGCGGAGAAACCCATGGCAGGAGCGGTGCTGCTCGCCGCGCTCGCGCTGCTCGCGTGCGCGCCCGCCGCCCGGCCGATCGTCGCCGAGGTTTACTACGACGCCAACGGCGACGACACCGGCTGGGAGTTCGTCGAACTGTTCAATCCCGGCGTGCACGACATGGCGCTCGCGGGCGTGCGGCTCGAAGCGGGCGACGGCTCGGCCGCCGACCGCTGGACGCTGCGCTGGACCGGCGCGGCGCGCGACACGATCCGCGCGCGCGGCCGGTTCGTGATCGGCGGCGCCCGGGTCGTGCCGCCCGCCGATGCGCTCGTGACGCTGGAGCTGCAGAACGGTCCCGACGCCGTGCGACTCGTGTGGCCGGACGGCGCGGGCGAAACGGTCGGCTGGGGCGTGCACGAGTTCGCCGAGTACGCGTGCGGCGCCAGTGCCGCCGACGCGCCGTCGGGATTCTCGCTCGCCCGCGTGCCCGATGCCGCCGACCTCGGCGCCAACGCGCTCGACTTCCGCGTCGCCACGCCCAGCCCGGGCGCGCCCAACCAGCTCGAACGCGACCTCGCCGTGGTGCGCGGCTCGCTGCGGCTGGCCCCCGCACGGCCCGCGCCCGGTGAACCCGTCGCGGCCAGCGTACGCGTGACGAACGCCGGCAGCGTCGCGCTCGCGGCGGGCGAGGCCGCGCTCGCGCTGGACGGCGATGCGCTGGCCGCACCGGTCGGCGGCCCGCTCGCCGCGATGGAAAGCGGTGACACGCTGGCGGTGGAGCTGGCGGCGGTCGCCGGCTTCGCGGGCCGCGCCGAGCTGCGCGCGCGCGTCGCGTGGCCGGGCGACGGCGCCTCCGCGAACGACGCCGACACGCTGCGCCTGCGCGTGGGCGACGGTCCGCTCGAGGTGACCGAGATCCAGTTCCACCCGGCGCAGGGCGAAGGCGAATGGATCGAAGTGCGCAATCGCTCGGGCGCGCCGCTGGCGCTGGACGCGTTCACGCTGGCCGATCGCTCGAGCACGCCGGCGCGACTCGTGGCCGCGGCGCCGCTCGCCGCCGAGTCGCTGGCGGTGATCGTGCAGGACCGCGCGGGCTTCGCGCGCGCGTTCCCGCAGCTCGACACGGCGCGCGTGGCGGGCGCGACCACGTGGCCGAGCCTCAACAACTCGAACGACGCCGGCGGCGTGGCCGACGTGGTCACGCTGGCCGACGCCGACGGCGTGCCCGTGGACCAGGTCGCCTACTCGGCCGCAGGCGCCGCCGCGGGCGTGCCGCTCGAGAAGTCCGACGGCGCGTGGGCCGCGGCGGCCGGCGCGCCCGGCAGCCCGCTCGCGTTCCCGCGGGCGCACGCCGAGGTGCTCGAGTTCGAGCTCTCGCCGCGCCGGGTGGCGGGCGCCGCCGAACTGCGGCTCGCGTGGCGGCTGCCGTGGCCGCGCGGCCGCGTGACGGTGGAGCTGTTCGATCTCGAGGGCCGGCGCGCGGCGGTGCTGGTGCACGACCTGGCCAGCACCGCGGCGGGCGAGCGCCGGGTGACGCTCGACGTGGCGCGCGAAGGGCTGTTCGTGGCGCAGCTGCGCGCCAGTTCGGCCACCGCCACGCTGACGCGCGCGGTGCTGCTGCGCGTGGCGCGGAGCGGCTCGTGAGCGCCGCCTGCCGCGCGTGCCGCGCGGCACTCGGCGCTGCTGCTCGCCGCCGCACCGGTTCGGGCGCAGTCGTTCGCGCCGGCGACGGGCGCCGGGCCCGCGGCCGGCGCGCTGGCGCTGCTCGATCGCGCGCTCGGCGAACCGGCGGGCGGGTTCGCGCTCGAGGCGGCGCACACGCGCTGGTTCGCGCTGCCCGAGTTGCAGACGCGCGCTTGCGCTGGCCGCCGCGCGCCGATCGGCGCGTTGGGTGGCCGCAGGACTGGGCGCAGACCGGCGAACCCGAGTACGGCTGGACGTCGGCGGCGCTGGCGCTGGGCAGCGCGGGTGCCGGCCGGAGGGTGCGCGCTGCGCGCCGAAGCCCGGCACGAACGCCGCGACGGCGCGCTCGCGCACGCCGCGCTGGCGCGCGACCGCCTCGCTCGAAGCGGGCGCCGGCGGCTGGCTCGCGCTGGGCGGCGCGTGGCGGGCGTGGGCGAGCGCGCCGCAGCTCACGTCGGCACGGCGCGCCGCCGCCGCTCGCACGGCCGCTGCAGCTGGGCGTGCGCGCGCAGTCGGGCGCGGCGGCCTGCTGGGCCGCGGTCGAGGCGCTGCGCGCCGGCGCCGACGGCGCACGGCTCGTGGGCGTGTCGCTCGGCGCCGGCGCGTTCACGGTGTGGAGCGAGGCGCGCGACGGGCCGTGGCGCGCAAGCCTCGGGCTGGCGGCCGCACGCGGCCCGCTCGGCGTGGCCGTGCGCGTGGACGCGCATCCCGACCTGCCCGAGACCACGCGGCTCGCGCTCACGTTCGGGCGCCCGCGCGGAGCCCGGCCGTGAAGGCGCGGGTGTTCGCGATGCTCTGCGCCTGCACGGCGCTCGTGGCGGCGCACGCGCGCGCCGACTCGCTCGAGCCGCCACCCGAGGCGACGGCCGACGACTACACGCTCGAACGCGCCGACACGCTCGCCGAGGGCACGGTGGAGACGAGCTGGTCGGCCGACGGCCGGCCGGGCGCCGCGCCGCGCCGCGGGCAGCGGCTGCGCTTCCGCAGCGCGGGGGCGAACGCGTCCGTGCGCGAGGGCGCCGATCCGCTCGCCGGCGGTTCGCTCGATGCCACCGTGCGCGGCGGCCGGCTGCGCGTCGGCCGGCTCGCGCCGCGCTGGGGGCAGGGGCTGGTGCTGGGTGGCGCCGCCGAACCGTGGGCACGCGCCGCGGACGACCGCGGCGAAGGCGCGGCGTATCGCGGGCGCAGCGGCGACGGCGCGGCGTTCGAGCCCGACGGCGCCGGGCTCGGCGCATTCGCCGGGCGGTTCCAGAAGCGCCGGCTGGCCGGGGCGCACGCGGCCGCCGGGGCGTGCGAGTTCGGTGCGCTCGCCGCGGGCACGTCGCGCCAGTGCAGCGGCGCGCTGGCGGGGGACGTGTTCGCGCTCGAGGCGGCGGGTGACGCGCGCGGCCGCTGGCGCGCCGAGGCGGCGGCGCGCATGGAGCAGGGTGCGACCGCGTTCGCCTGGCGGGTGCGCGCCGGGCACGCGGCGTTCCGCTCGCTGGCGGAGCCGCGCCGCAGCGGGCCGGCGCGGGCGCTGGCGCTCACCGCGGCGCGCGAAGGCGAGCGCGCGGGAGTCGTGGCGCACGGCGCGCTGTGGGCCTTCGGGCCCGGCGCGGACGGGTCGCGCGGTGCGCTTGAAGTGCACTGCGCTCTGGTCCACCATGCCGCCGTCGTCTTCGGCATCGAGGAACAGCACGGCACGAGGCGCGATCCCGCGCTCTTCGCCGCCTCCGCCGCCGGCTCGGGCATGCGCCAGGGCTGGTGGTGCGAGTGGCGCGGCAGCCGGGACGGTCGCGAACTGGCGCTGCGCCACGAGCTCTGGGGGGAGCGCGCGTTCGCGCGAGCGGCCCTCCGGCGGGTGCTGGTCGCCCGCGGCGGCATGCCGCTTCCGTTCGGGGGCGCGATCGCACTGCAGCACGCCGTGTGGGCCGCGCGTTCGGGCGAAAAGTTGTGGCTGCCGGAGGCCGGCGACGACCGGCTCACGTTGCGTGCGCTCGGCGGTTCGGGAGCACGCTCGCGGCTCGAACTCGAGGCCCCCGCGCTCGGCGGGCGGGTGCGCGCCGGGGTGGGCTGGATGCAGGGCGGCAGCAGGCCGGTGCCGCCGCAGTGGACGCTCGAATGGATCCGCAGGACGCGGTTGTGACCGCGGCGGACGCGCACGGCATGCGCGCCCACGGGTGACGCATACGAAGGAGCCGTCATGAGATTCGCACAGCGCATGGGCCGCATCGTGACCGCCGCATCGTTCGACATGATGGCGCGCGGCAAGGCGCTCGAGGCGCAGGGCCGGAGCATCATCCATCTCGGCATCGGCGAGCCCGACTTCCTCACGCCGAAGCACATCCGCGACGCGGCCGCGGCCGCGGCGAACGACGGGTGGACGCACTACGCACCGGCCGCCGGCCTGCCCGACTTCCGCAAGGCGATCGCCACCAGCTGGAAGACGCGGCGCGGCATTCCGTGCGAGGCCGCGAACGTCGTGGTCACGCCGGGCGCCAAGCAGGTACTGCTGTTCGCCATGCTGGCGCTGACCGAGCCCGGCGACGAGGTGATCATCCCGAGCCCGGCGTTCCCGAACTACGCCTCGATCGCGAACTTCCTCGACGTGCGCGTGGTGACCACGCCGCTGCTGCCGCTCAAGCAGTTCGACCTCGACCTCGACGCGCTGCGCGCGCGCATCACCGACCGCACGCGGCTGCTGATCCTGAACACCCCCCACAACCCCACGGGCGGCGCGCTGTCCGACGCCACGCTGCACGCGATCGCCGAACTGGTGAAGAAGCACGGCTTCACGGTCGTGGCCGACGACATCTACGGCGACATGCTCTACGACGGCACGTTCACGGCGTTCGGCTCGCTGCCCGGCATGTTCGAGCACACGATCACGGTGGACGGCTTCTCGAAGACCTACGCCATGACGGGCTGGCGCCTCGGGTTCGCGATCGCGCCGGAGCCGCTCGCCAAGCACTTCTCGACGCTCATGAACAACTCGTCGTCGTGCGTGCCGCCGTTCGTGCAGAAGGCCGGCATCGCCGCGCTCGAAGGCCCGCAGGACGAGATCCACGCGATGATCGCCGAGTTCCGCCGCCGTCGCGACGTGGTCGTGAACGGGCTCAACGCGATTCCCGGCGTGAGCTGCCCGATGCCGCCGGGCGCGTTCTACGCGTTCCCGCGCATCGAGGGCACGGGCCTGGACTCGGGCCAACTCGCCGATCGCCTGCTCGACGAAGCCGGCGTGGTCACGCTGCCGGGCACGGGCTTCGGTGCCGAGGGCGAGGGCTACATCCGGCTCTCGTACGCGAACTCGATCGAGAACCTCACCGAGGGCGTGCGCCGGATCGCGGAGTTC
>JAXLXR010000020.1:0-71777 GCA_046327815.1 Candidatus Eiseniibacteriota bacterium
GGCCGGAGGCCGAGGATCCGCCAGGAGACCGCTTCCCGCCAATGCCGCTGACGATCGAGCAGTCCTTCTACGAGTTCCTCTGCGGCCCGCGCCAGTACCACGGAGACCTGAGTCGCTTCATTGCGGCCTATCGCGCGATTACCGCGGCGGAGACCGAGACACCTCTGCGCATCGTGCCGCACGAGGAGCGGATCATTGGGCGATTGGTGCTTCCGCTGCGACGCGCAAAGGCAGCCTTTGTCCTGGGCGACTACCTCGGGGTCGTGGCGCTTGGTGGAATCGTGGCCGAGATGGCCGCCATGCTGCTGTACGAGTTGGCCGACCTCGGATTGGACGATCAGCAGCAGGCGCTAACGTTTGGTCGGAGCTTCGTCAACCTGGGCCAGGAGCGTAGAGTCGAAGTCCTCAAGGTGCGCGGCCTGCTCGATGAGCGCCAGTTGCAGTGGTTCGGATCGATCCGAGGCATTCGTCGCAAGGACCTGCACTTCCTAGACGAGCCGGCGCCGACCGAGACTGAGGCCCTTACGGTCTACCGCGCGGCATTGGGACTGGTCGCCACGACGATCGGCACGCCGCCTACCGAGTCATCCTTCGGTCTCAGCGACCAAGTCATGGCCCTCCTTCGGCGGAAGGGACTTGTGTGGAATCCTGAAGATGAGCCCGAGGGGCCGGGCACGAAGGCCCGGGTCGGAATCCGTCTGTCGTAGGGTTTCCTGGGCACGTTGCGCGCGCCGAGGACCGGCGAAGGAGTGTCTGAGATGCGCTTTCAAGAGATCCTGGCGCGGCTGACCGGCCTCAGCTCACCGGTGTTCGGCGTGTCCTGGAATCCGAAGGAACCGGAGATCGCCGTCGCGAAGCGCGTCATCGTCTTCCTGGAAGATAGACGCGTTCTGTACGTGCCATCGGAGATGGAATCGCCCAGTCACTGCGTCAAGTCCATCCTCGAGATTCGCAGGTACCTCACGCAGGAACTGCAAACGCTCGGCGAGGGATCGGAACTCGCCGCCTCGCTCCGTGCGATGCGCGCCGCCTGTCGGAAATTCCTAACGGCGATGCATTCTCGCCAAGATCTCGTGCTCTACGGCGCCCATCACGGGCACTGGGCAAGCTGGGAGTTCAACGGGGGGCTCGGCGAACTTCGGGGCGTCTTCGGCGTCCACATCGCCCGGCTCGCGGCCGCCCATGGGCTCGGGGTGGAGGGCGACCTTGCGTCGATACTGCCGGGCTCGATCGACGACCGCAGCGGAGTGGGAGACCTGGAAGGCTGAACGCCTTCAACCGTAAACGCCCATGAGGCTGCCATGCCCACTCGCGTCACCTTCGACAACAACTTCCTCGACAAGTTCAACCAGGCGCATGCGGAGGAACGCCGGAGGATTCTGGACTGCGTCGCCTCGGGAGGCGTTGAGTTCTACGCGAACTTCGAGATGCTTCGTGAACTGATGGGCTTGGCAGCCAGCCCGGCGCGCAAGCGCCTGATTATCCCCTACTCCGCCGATGTCCTCGCCCTGACCGGCGGGAAGATTCTGAACGAAGTGCTGCCGATGCTCGAAACTGAGCTGCGCGGCACGTTCGAGCTCCAGCTGCCCAAGAGTCGGCTCGGGGAGATCGTTGCGTTCCTCGAGCAGGCAGCGAGTGGGCATGTTCCCGACGCGGCCCTAGTCATCGGGACGGGGGCCATCGATGAGAAATCGCAGGCCAAGGCTGGTTTCGACGCGATGTTCCGCGCATTTGAGACGCATTTCGGCGGATTGAACGACTCGGAGCGTGCCAAGATCACCCTAGAGCAGTTGCAGGCGGGCTGGTGGTCCAAGAAGGGCCGGGACACGGTGCTTCGCTTCTGCGCCGATTGGGGTGTCCCGAACCCGGAACAAACAGCCGACCAGGTCATGGCCAATCCCGAACGCTTTCCCCACGTCCAGGCGTAGGCTCGCATCTTCGCTCTCAACCTTCATCGGTACCTCGTCCTACGTCGAAGGCGGCACGAGGGCGATCTTTTCGACCTCTGGCAGATGCTCTACCTGCAGGACATAGACGTCTACATCACCGACGAGAAGAAGCTGCCCGAGTGGTACGGAGGCGTTTTCGGGAATACCCGCCGAGTGCTCACGGCAGCCGAGTTTCTTGCTGAGCGGTGGTGCTAGGCAGGGTCTACGCCATTCTCCGTCGCCAACGGCCATTGGCAAGAGTGCGAGATGAAACCAGAAACGCCACAGGACATCCTTCAGAAGCTCGGGCTTCCGATGCCCCCGCCCCCAATCGTGCCGCTTCACGGCGTGCCCAGCGCGAACGAGCCGATTCAGCTGTACGAGGGCCCCGTGGCAGTTGGCATCGGCGATAAGGAAGTCCTCATTGCCGGCACCGTCGCGTGGGAATGGCACCCGCATCCCCGGGTGATGGTTCGTGGCACGACCGCGGCATCGCTTAGGGTGGATGTGCGGGACGCGACAATCTCCATCCCATCGCTCGCCATGCGCGGAACGTGTCTGCTGTCCGTCGGGATGTCCTTCGAGCATGACTCCGGCCCGAGCTACTCCGTACGCGCCCTCATGCATGATCCGTTCTGCGGCGGCGACCTTGGGAAGGCGGTTGCCTTACGAGCCTACCTCCCCAACTTCCCTGAGATGATTGGCAGCCCCGTGGCCCGCGTGGTCGGCGAATCGTTGGAGGTGCAGCGGGTTCGCATCACTCTCAACGGCGACCCGTGGCAGGTGGTGCTCGACCAGGTGCCGCAGGCGACAACCAACCGAAATGCCCTCCGATCCACTGGCGGATTCGCCGTGACGCATGTATGCGAGATCCGTCGCGTGGATGGCCAGCACTTCGAGCAGGCTGACGTCGAGCAGCTTGAGGCAGACCTGCACCTGTACTTCTCGTTCCTGCGTGGGCACTACTGCAGTCCGGTGCTGCTCGAAGGAGTCGACTCCACGGGTGCGTCGTGCTGGCGATCATGGAGCTACCGTCCCATGGAGTCGGCCAAGACGGTCTGGGAATGGCTCCCGGTCTTTGAGCCGGCAGCGGCCAGGCAGCTGTTTCCTGGGTTCATGGCGCGCCGGGCCGACTCGCAATGGCGGCAATCGATCGAAGCGGCAGTGCGCTGGTACCTCTCCGGCAACACATTTGCCGGCGGCAGAGCCGGCGCGATCGTACTCGCCATCGCAGGCCTCGAGTTGTTGGCCTGGGAGTACCTTGCCGACCCTCGCCTGAAGAAGCAGCGGGGCCAGAGTCGACAAGGAACTTCAGAGAAGGTCCGCGCCCTACTGCAGTGGGCAGGAATCCCTGCAGCCATTCCCGCAGGTCTGACTGCCCTCGCCGCTGCTTGTCCAGGGCATGACGCCGCTCGAGCCCTCATCGACGTTCGCAACGGCATCGCCCACCCGGAGCCCCGATATGCGCACCTGCGGTCGGACGAAGTCCTCTGGGACAGTTGGCGCTTGGCACTGGAGCTGCTCGAGCTCGCAATCCTCCGGCTCAGCGACTACTCCGGCAAGTTCCACAGCCGGGTAGAGGGCAATCGCTTCGCGGCGGACGTCACCAGCGTTCCGTGGATGGTAGGCTCGGAGACGCAGCCTTCTCCCGACGGGGCCGAGAGCTGATTGTCGATGAGTTCGTCGAAATCTAGCGAACGCCTGAGGGTCGCTCCCACGCGAAAGCCCGAGCGCTGAGCAAGAGGTGCGCACCCGGTCAGCGCCACGCGCGGAGGGCCCGACCCCGTGGGACGTTGCCCGCGTCGCGCCCGTAGCCGCCCGCCTGAGCGCCTCCGCGCCCCCGCCCCGCTGGAGCCGCCTGCGGCGGCCCGACGCCCCGCCCCGGGCGGTTCGAGTCTTGCTGGGTAGTAGGCCGAGCGGGCCCACGGGCGCGGAATCCGTGCCCTACGCGGCCTTCTCCGCCAGCGCCAGCCGCAGCTCGTTCATTTCGCGGAGCCAGCCCAGCAGTTGGTTCAACTCGCCATCCTGGGGACGCCAAACTTCCGTTCGCCTCGCGCGTGCTTTCGCCGCCGGGGCGTTCGTGTTTTCGGGACCGACGCTGCCCGCGGCCCGGCGAAACGCACCGCGCCCGTCCCTCGGAGGCACGCGGCTGGAGCACCCTCTCGCGCGTCTGTCGCGATGCGATTGCCCAGCCCTCGCTCGCACCGGATGTTCGCCTCGCGAGCTTGGCCTCGCGCCCTCACGCTGGTCCGGGATCCAAACGCACGAGGTCGACATGAAGCGCAGGGACTTTCTCCGCACCGCATCGCTGTTCGGGGCCGCTCTCGCATTCGGGGCCGGCGACGTCTGGGCATCCACGCGCGAATGGCGTGAGCGCCGTGAGTTCTTCCCCGAAGGCGTCGCGTCGGGCGACCCGCAGGCGGAAAGCGTGATCCTGTGGACGCGCCGGCCGCCGGTGAACGGCAGCACGTCCCGACGCCTCACGCTCGAGATCGCCGAGGACGAGAAGTTCACGCGCGTCGTCGCGACCACACGCACCCGCCTGTCCGCCGCCTCCGACTGGACGTGCCGCGTGCTCGCGGCGGGACTGAAGCCGGCACGCGTGTACTGGTACCGGTTCACCGACGAAGAGGGGAACGGCAGCCGCATCGGCCGCACGGTCACCGCGCCCGCGAACGACGATCCTCGCCCGGCGCGCTTCGCTTTCGTCAGCTGCCAGGACGCCAACACGGGCGCACAGAACGCCTATCGCCGGATGATCTACGAAGACGAGCGCGCGCCCGAGAACGAACGGCTCGGCTTCGTGCTGCACCTGGGTGACTTCATCTACGAGATGGTCTGGTACCCGGAAGATCGCAAGCAGGGCTACTACGACCGCACGATCTACGACGTGGTGCGCTACCCCGGGGGCGAGAAGATCAGCGACTTCCATGTCCCGATCACGGTGGACGACTACCGCGCCGTGTATCGCGGCTACCTGCACGACCCGGAAATCCAGGACGCTCGTGCGCGCTGGCCCTTCGTCTGCATCTGGGACAACCACGAGTACTCGTGGCAGGGCTATCAGGGCATGCAGGTGTTCGGTGGCAAGACGCGGCCCGCGCAGACGCGCAAGGTCGCCGCGAACCAGGCGTGGTGGGAGTTCCAGCCGGCGCGCGTGGAAAAGCCCAGCGGGCCTTCGCTCGAGACTTTCGATCCGCCGCACGTCGAGGACGCGCCGGTCACGACGTACGACGAGCACGGACTCGGGCAGGAGCCCAACAACCTCACGGCGATCGCGAGCTTGAAGGCGTACCGGTCCACTCGCTACGGCGCGAACTTCGACCTGTTCATCACCGATCTGCACAGCTTCCGCTCGCCGGACGCGACCGACGTGCCCGAGGGCGACCAGTTCTACGACAAGGCGTTCCCGTACTTCGTGCCGGAAGAAGTCATCGAGATCCTCGACGCCGGTCGTACGTACGATGGCGGCCATCCGCCGGCGACGATTCGATTCGCGGGCAAGGACATCCACAACTCTCGCGCGGACGGACTCCCTCCCTCGATGCTCGGCGTGGAGCAGAAGGCGTGGTTCCTTTCGCAGCTGCGATCCTCGCGCACGCCGTGGAAGGTGTGGGGCAACTCGCTCCCGACGCTCACCGAGCGCACGGACCCGCAGAACCTTCCGCCGGGATCACCCGCGTGGGGCGGCTCGGGATACGCGAGCCTGGGCGGCGGCGACTGGAGCAACCTCGTCACCGAGCGCAACGAGATCTTCGACGCGGTGCGCGACGCCGGCATCACCGGGTTCACGATCGTCGCGGGTGACCGCCATGCGTTCTGGTCCGGGCTGCCGTCGCGTTCGCTGCCGCCCAAGCCGTTCGAGCCGGTAGGCCTGGAGTTCATCACGGGCTCCATTTCGGCGCCGGGGTTCCTCGAATCCGCCGAGCACCGCTTGCGCAAGGACGTGCCGCTGCGCGGCATGTACCTGGCCGACACTCCCGGTGCGGCGAAACCCGAGCCGACGGTCAACATGATGATCCGGCACGGTGTGCGCTCGGCTCTCGAATACGCGAGCTCGCGCGACATCGCCAAGGCGCGCGCGCTTTCCAATCCCGACTCGTCACCTCACCTGACGTTCGTGGACACGGGCGGCCACGGCTACGCCACCGTGCGCGTCACGCCGGACACGCTCGAAACCGAGTTCGTGTGCATCGAGCGCCCGATCGTGCGCAACACCGCTCCGGACGGCGGCCCGCTGCGCTACCGCGTGCTTCACCGCGCGAACCTCTGGAAGGCGGGCGAGCGGCCGAGCATGGAGGTGAAGGTGATCGAAGGAGCAGCGGACTTGTCCATCTAGGGGGCTACTGGAAATCGCGCTGATGCGAGTAACCTGCGATGCTCTTGCGCACCCACCACTGAACGAACGCAGACGCCGAAGGTGGAGAAGTCGATGAAGCTCCTCGAACACCTGTTCCTCGACGGCGAGTTCCCCGCGCGCGAGCGCCTGCTTTCGGGCCTGACGCTCGCGCAGGTCACGCTGCGTCCCGACGGCGCGACGCACTCGATCTACGAGGAGCTCTGGCACGTGGTCGCGTACCAGCAGAGCATCCTCGAGCCGGGCAAGCCGGCCGGCGCACGATTCCCGAGCGAGTCACCCGAGCACGTGAACCAGTGGCACGACCTCGTGCGAGTGTTCCTCGGCGGTGCGCGCGCCGCCGCGGCGCTGGAACACGAGCCCGCGCGGTTGGCGCACGAACTGGAACCGGGCGTCACACTCGCCGACGAGCTCCACTGCGTGGCGATTCACAACGCGTACCACCTGGGCAAGATCGTGGCGCTGCGGCAGCGGATCGGCGCATGGCCTCCCGAGGCAGCGCCGGGCGAATAGAGTCGAGCGCGACGCCGCTGGCCGGGAATCCCCACTGCCCGAACTGTCCCGCTCGACTGTTTGCTGCCGCCGGGTGTGTGAACGCCGCCCGCGCATACGCGTTCCATGCGGTCGCCGTGGCGAGCACCCACTCATTCGAACGCCCCGCCCCGACGAGGTGGGTTTTCGATCGCACCGGCGCCCGATCCTGACGAAACGCGGCTGCGGCGTCGGTGTGTCCCGGCACACGAGCAGGCCCGCAACAACGCCTCCGTTCGGAGAAGGCACGCTCCCAACTCCCCCAACGCCAGCGTAGCGTCACCGCAGGCTTCCTCGCGTCCGACTTCGTCCGGCGCGCGCGTTCGCAGATCGCCCCACTTCGAGACCCACCCCATGCATCGAGTACGGTCCGCCCTTCCGGCACTGGCGTCGCTTCTCGTGTGCTCGTCCTTCTGGACGACCGCGCACGCCGATTGGCCCGCCCTCGGTGCGCCCATCACACGCGTCACCGGCGACGAGCAGTATCCCTTCACGATGGCGGCCGATGGCATGGGTGGCGCGTACTTCTCGTGGTCGAGCACCACGGACATCGCGGCTCGACTCACCGGCAACGGAGAGCACGCCACGGGCTGGGGTGACGGCGGGCTCCGCTTCGGCGGGCCGACTTCCATGAACATCCGTTGCGTCGCCGACGGTATTGGGGGCTGCTACTTCCTCTTCAATGCCAAGGACTGCGTGGCGCATTGCGGCGTCGATCCGTCGCAGCGTCGCGTGATCCGCATGGGGCCTTCCGGCACTCCGAGCGCGTCCTGGCGCGTGGGAGCACTGCCCGTCGCCACTCTCTGGGGCCCGGTGGGCGTCGGCGCGAGCGACGCGGGCCAGACCGACGCCATCGCCGACGGAACCGGTGGCCTGCTCGTGGGCTGGGGCCAACATGTGGGCGATCGACGCGGCCCGGTCGAACTCCGGGTGCAACGCGTCGGCCCCACCGGAATCCGGGTGTGGGGAGACTCCGGCGTGGTCGTTCGCCCGCAGTCCACGGTGCTTCCGCGCGTGGCGCTCGCCGCGGACGGACACGGCGGCTCGATCGCCGGCTGGACCGACGAACGCTCGCCCGGCTTCTTCGCGCAGCGCATCTCGAGCACCGGAAGCCTGGAGTGGCAGGCGGCCGGGGTCGCACTCGCCGACGAGCGCGTGGGATTCGCGTCTCCGCCGTTGGCCACGCCGGACGGTGCGGGTGGCGCCCTCTTCGTGTGGTTCGGTTCGGTCGGCGGCGACTCCGGCATCTTCGCGGTGCGCGTCAACGCGAGCGGGCACCTGCCGTGGCGGCGGCCACTGTGCGTGCTTCGCGCATCGGCCGGCATCGACGGTCTGCAGCTCGCCGCCTCGCGTGCGGGCGATGTGATCGTGGTGTGGCGCGACGCTCGCGAAGCCGGCAACGAAACGATTCACGCGCAGCGCGTGGGCCGCGGCGGCCGGCTCGAATGGCCACGCGGCGCCGTCGTCTGCGGCGCACGCGGTCACAAGGCCTACGTGGCGGCCACCAGCGACGGCGCCGATGGCGCGTACATCGCCTGGGGAGACACCCGTCCCGAGGGCGAAGTGTTCGCGATGCATCTCGATCGCGACGGAGAGAGCACGCCCGGCTGGAGGCGCGACGGCAACCCGATCTGCCCGCCCGTCGCCGCCGTGTGGCAGGTCTCGCTCGCCGGCGACGGCAACGGTGGCGCCGTGCTCGCATGGGCCGACGAGCGGCTGCCCACGACCGGTCGGTCGTTCCGGGTCACGCAGGCCATGCGGCTCCTTCCCCACGGCGCGGCAACGCCGATCGGTGACGCGGCGCGCTTCGAGCGGCGCAACAGCCCGCGAGAGCCGGCGAACGAGACGAGGGCCTTCGGTTCACTCGAACTGCGAGCCGCGAGCCCCGGTCCGCCGGCCACCGCCACGCTCGTGCAGTTCGTGCTGCCCGATGCTTCCTCCGCGTCGCTGGAGCTCTACGACCTTTCCGGACGGCGGCTCTGGTCGCGTGATGTCGGACCGTTGGGTGCCGGAAGCCACACCGTGCGGCTCGCCGACGGCGCGTGGCTGCCGCCGGGTGTGTACTTCGCGCGACTCACTCGCGGGCTCGAGGCGGCGACGGTCCGGGTGACCACGCTGCATTGAGGCTCGGCGAACCACGCGAACGCGCCGAGTCGGCCCCCGCTCGGTAAGAACCCGACCCTTGCGATCGCCGCGGATTTCGCACCCGGATCGCATCGCGCGACGTCTCGGATGCCCGCGCGCCGCGAGTCTCCCCTACAGCACCTGCGCCTCGATCGTCTCGATCACCCACGCCTGCGGGTTGCGCATCACCGTGCCTCCCACGCCGGACCAGAGTCCGCGCAGGCGTTCGAGCATGCGTTCGGCGTGGGCGGCGCTGTCGAACTCGAGGTCCACGAACACGTAGGTCGGGTCCGAGATCGGGCGATACACCCGGTACTGCCGGACCCCCGATGCGCGGCGGTCGAGCGGATCGTGGTCGAAGGCCCGCTTCCAGGCGACGAAGTCGGGAACCGCGTGCTGCAGGCGCAGGATCACCATGGGCACCTCACCAGTGGAATCGCGCGGCACTCGCGAACGGGCGGCCATCACCTCGCGCAGGATATCGCCGCGCCACCGCGCGCGAGGCCAAAATCCCGCCGGGCCGCGGCGTGCGCTCACGCGCAAGCCGCGCGCGATCGCGCAATCCCCGGAAACGCCGACCGGCCGCCCCGTCACGCCGGGCGGCCGTTCGGCGATTCGCGTTCGAGCAGCGCGTCGCTACTGCACCACCATCACGCGCGCCGTCGCCACGCGCGCGCCCTGCGACAGCCGCACGAAGTAGACGCCCGACCGCAGCCGCGCCTCGGCGCCCAGCTCGATCGCATGCGGGCCCGCGCCGGCGAGCGTGTGCGCACTCACGCGGCGACCGCTCACGTCGAGCAGTTCGAGGCGCGCCGGCGCACCGGCCGCGAGTGCGAACCGCACGGACACGCGACCGCCGAGCGCCGGGTTCGCAGGCGGCGTCAGCGCGAACTCCGCAGTCGCGCCCGGCGCGTCGAGCGTCTGCGACGGCGAAACGATCGCGTAGTTGCCGGTGTTGCCGTGCACGTCCACGGCCGCGAGCTTGTAGAAGTAGCCGGCCGCGCCGGCGTCGTCCCAGCCGGTGGACACGGGCGTCGCCACGAGGTTCGCCTCCGACGGCACGAACGCCGCGCTCGTGCCGCGGTGCAGCCGGTACGACGCGAAGTCGGGCTCCGCGGTGGGCGCCCACGCCAGGTGCGTCATGCCACCCGAGCGCGCGGCGGTGAACGCCGAAGGCATGGCCGGCGACAGGTTGTCCACGGAGAACCCGCTGTCCGGCGCCGACGTGGCGAGCACCGCACCCGCGGGCGACACCGTCTCGAGCATGAACACTTCGTACGGCACGGCGTACGCCGGGCCGTACAGGTCGGACAGCGTGTTCACCGTCTTGCCGTATCCCGCCCAACCGCGCGCGGGCGTGCTGCCGAGGTACTCCCAGTAGATCGTCGTCACGCCGTCGGCGACCGCGCGGATCGCGCCCTCACCCGCGCCTTCGGGCGACTCGCCGTCGGCCAGCGCGCGTGCCCCGCGCGCCAGCTTCGCGAGCGCGCCCCAGTCGGGCATGCGCCGCCACAGCAGGTACGAACCGACCGGGTTCGCCGGCGTGGTGTCCACTTCGCTCGCGCGCCAGTACACCGACAGCTTGCCGCCCTGGTCCATGGCCACGTCGGTGAGCAGAGTGAACACCGCGGGCACCAGCAGTCCGTGCGAGCCGTCGCGGCGCACGCGGTTGATCGCCATCGCGCCGTAGTCGCTGAACACCGCGCTCGCGCCGCCGTCGCCGTCGGAGAAGATGCGCTGGTAGTCGCCGATGTACCCGGTGCTCGTGGCCATCACCTGCCCGCCGGCGCCCCAGCCCGCGGCGATCGTGCCGTCGTTCCTCAGGTGCTGGGCGCGCAGCACCGAGTATTCACTCGGGTCGCGCCAGCCCACCACCATGCCTTCGCCGCCGTCGCTCGCGATCGAGGGGTGATGCACGAAGCCGCTGAGGCTCGAGGAGAGCACCGCCAGGCCCGACGGGAACGCCGGATGCGTGGACAGGTCCTGCTGCCGGCGCGCGCCCATGATCCGGTTGCCCGACACCCACGTCACCAGGAAGTCGCAGTAGACGTTGGTGGCGAGTGCCGGCCACTCGTCATGCTCGGGGCCCGGCGACAACCGCAGTCCACCCGCGGGCGCGAAACCGGTGCGTCCGTTGTTGTCGAGCACGTCGAGGTAGATGTCGCTATTGCCGCTCGAGCTGTTGCTCCAGGCCACACCGAAGAGTCCGTCACGAGTGCGCACCGCGTCGAACGACGCGTACGTGGCCGGGCCGAGCGGCAACCCGCTGTCCGGGAACAGGTCCGTTCGCCGGTTGCCGTAGCGGTCCACGCGCGCCACGAGCATCTCGGAGCCGCCACGCGGCGTGCCCGCGTAGAACACCATCGCACCACCCTCGCCGTCGGGCAGCACGCGCGGCCCCATCACGTACTGCCCCGCCTCCTGCATGCAGACGCCGTTCTCGGGCCAGTACCAGTCGAGCTTGCCGGTTCCCAGCACGTGCTGCACGTACACCCGGTAGTCCGCGTTCCGAACGAACGTGACGAACGCACCGCCGTACCCGTCCTCGCACACGTCGGCGAGGAAGTCGTAGTCGGACGACGGGCACACGGGCAGTCCGGCCGCGGGCCAGTCGGGATCGACGGTTCCGGCGGACGTCAGCCGCAGCATGCGAAGCTCGTCGAACCCGCCGTGCGTCTCGTAGGCCACGAACACGCCGCCCTGGCCGTCGAGCGCGATGGACGGGTTCCCGAAGCCGTTCGTGGAGCCCGGCAGCTGGAACTGGTACCAGAGCCAGGCCGTGCTGCCGTTGGCGAGCACGTGCTGGACATGGCTGTCGTAGCCGTTGTCGTACACCACGAAGAACCCGCCGCTGCCGTCGGCCACGGCGTCCATGCTGGTCGCCATGTTCGTGACCCCGAAGCCGAGGTGCGTGGACGTGGCCGCGGTGCGCGGCCAGAAGTTGGTGGCGGCGGACGCGGGAACGGCGGCGAGCAGCACCGTGCAGGCCAGCGCAGCGAACAGGCGTGCGGTCATCGGTCGGGGCCTCCGAGGGCTCGTGCCGGCGCCCGTGGCGCGCGCACCCGCGCGCGTGATGCGGCCGTCACGTGACGAGCACCCCCTCGACGGCGAGGGGCTCACCGGGTAGGACGACCGATCCGCCCCGTCGTCACGGGCAGCTCCCGAAAAGCCCCCGCCTCACCTCGCCACGACGATCGTCGCCGTGCGCACGCCGCCCGCGAAGCGCAGCCGGGCGTAGTACACCCCGTCCGGCGCCCGCGCGCCCCCGGCCGCGCGCAGGTCCCACGCCAGCTCGGTGCGTCCGGCCGCGAGCGCTCCCTCGAAGGGCGTCGCCACGTGGCGGCCCTGCACGTCGAACACCTCGAGCGTCGCCGCCACCACGAGCGGCGCGTCGATCGCGAACCGCGCCCGCGGCGAAGCCGGCCGGCGATCGAGCAGCGTCATCGCCAGCCCCCGGGCGGGCGAGCGCCACTCGTCCACCGACGTCACGCTCGGTGCGGCCAGCGTGAAGTTCGTGCCGTTCCACACCACGCGCGTGTAGGCGATTCCCATCTCGCCCACCGACCATGCGGTGAAGCCGCCCAGGTAGTCCGCGTTCCCCACGCGCAGGTGCTCGCTGCCGCTCCAGCCGTACGTGGTCGGCAAGCCTCCCATGTAATCGCGCAGGATCACCGGGCCGCTCCAGTGCGACGCGGTCGTGTCGGCGGGGCTCTCGCCCGGCGCCAGCGACAGGAACCGGATCGTGGTGCCGCCGTTCTCACCCGGCGGCGAACCGGCGTTCGTGAACATGAGCCGCCAGTGGTTGCCCGTGCCGTTCGCTGAGAACACGTGCGGCCCCTCGAGCTGCGGAATGCCGGTCACGCCGCGCAGCGTCTTCGGGAAGTAGCCGAGGTCGTGCCACACGTCGAAGTCGTTCGGGTCGCTGCGCGCCACGCCCACCGCCATCGCACCGCGCGACAGCCGCGCGTCGATCGAATCGTGCGCACCGTAGTACATGAGCAGGCAGCCGGGGTGCTCGGGGTCGTGCATCACGAACGCGTCGCGGAACTGCGTCTGTCCCCCGTACACCGGCGGATCGGGCACCGCCCACTTCGTGCGGCTCGCCTCCCACACCATCACGCGGGTCGAATCCCACTCGGTGTTCGACGTGTCGAGCACGCTGGTGGTGGCGTAGCCGATGCGCTGGTCGTTCTGGTTGTCCACGCCGGTGTAGAACAGGTACGTGCGCCCGCCCGCCTCGATCAGGCTGGGTGCCCACACGTGGCGCCGGTTCCACCACGTCGTGTCGGTCGCGAACGCGAGCGTGTCCACCATCCAGTGCACGAGATCCGCCGACCACGCGTGCGCGAACGTGTTCTCGGCGGCGTGCGTGCCGCCCGCGCGCTGGTAGACCAGGTGGAACATCTGCCGCAGGTGCGGCGTGATGAGGGTGGTGTCGGGCAGCGCCAGCGTGTCGTAGTGAGTCACCACGTTGTGGAACCAGGTGAACTCCTTGGTGGACACGTTGCGGTCCGGATCGTGGAACAGGTAGAAGTTGGGCCCCACCTCGGCGTTCACCGGGTACACCGGGTCGGTGCTGTCGGCGCGCACCGGCGCCACCGCCAGCACGAGGGCGAAGGCCGCGGGGAGCAGCGCGGCCGCCGTGGAGCGAAGCACGCACGCGCGGCACCGGCGGCTCGCCGCCGGCACGGCTTCCCGAGATCCGGATCGGGAGTGCATGGGGCCTCCCCTCCTTCCATCCCTAGAAGGTGCTCATCGTTCGCTGGCCCGGGGGGCGGCCTCGGCGCCTCGCAGGCACATCGCGCGGCGCGCGGGCCGGAGCATAGTCCAACCCGCGCGCGGCGCGAGAGCCAAACTGTCGCGTGACGCGCTCAGGCCGTGGCGGGCACCTGCTCCTTGCGGCGGCGGCTCACGATGCCGGCCGTGGCCAGCGCGAACACGATCGCGACCGGCAGCGGCTCCATGAACGTCATGGCGGAGTTGATGAGCGGGTTGTGGTACATGGCCGCCATCTTGTCCATCTCGACCTGCTTGGCCGCCAACTGCGCTTCGGTCGCGCCATTGGCGCGCATGCCTTCGAGTTCCTTGGCCTGGTACTTCTCGATGAAGTCGTTGGGCCCGCGGAAGTACATGATTTCCCACGTCAGCACGTAGCACGACGACGCCAGCACGCCGATCAGCAGGCCCACGCCCAGCGCCTTCATGAACCCGATCCGGCCACCGGCCACCTGGTCGCGGTACGAGCGCACCCCGAAGTAGATGAACAGGAAGGCGATCGTCATGCCGGTGTAGCCGATCACCATGCCCCACTCGTTGGCGAGCGAGTGCATGAACGGGATCGTGGCCAGCATCAGGGCCGACATGATGCCACCGGCGATCAGGCCGAACTTCAGGACGGTCTTCTTCATGGTTCTGGGCTCTCCCTGTACGAAGGTTGGGGTTCCGGCCCGGGCGCCTCGTGCGCTCCGGGAGCGAACGCGCGCATCTTGTGTCCCCGGGCCGCCTTCGCGCGTCACCCGAACGGGTGATTCTGCGTGCTTTCGTGACGGAATCACCCCTTCAGGGGATCAATCCGGCTTCCTTCGCCAGCTGCACCGCCTGCGTGCGGCGCCGGGCGGACAACTTGCTGAACAGCCGCGCCGCGTGGGTCTTGACCGTGTTCTCGCTCACGAACAGCCGTTCGGCGATCTCCCGGTTGCTCAGGCCCGCGGCCATGACGTCGAGAATGTCGAGCTCGCGCGGGGTCAATCCCAGTTCCTCGACCATGCGCGCGTTGCGCACGAACGGTTCGGTCCGGGCGACCGGCACCTCGACGCGCACTTCGCGGGTGACGGGCACCTCGACCCGCACCTCCTGCGTCACCACCCGCTCGCCGGCCAGCTTGCGCCCCAGCCACAACCCCACGACCACGAACACGAGCGCCACGATCCCGCCGTAGATCTCGAGCGAATGCTCGATCACCAGCCAGCGGTATTCGACCAGCCGCAGGAACGCGATCAATGCGCCGGCCAGAAGGCCATAGAGCAGCACGGTCTTCTTCACGAGGGGCGGCCCTCCGGTGGTCAGGCCCGCGGGTCGCGCGGGACCGCGCCGCCACGGGAGCGGCGAGGCTAGCCGCTCGCCGGCCGGCGCTCCAGTCGCTTGTGCGGGGCTGCGAACGGACAGGCAAGCGAACGCGGACCGACAGGCTCACGCCTGCCCGTGCGTCCCGGGCAGACTCCGCCGCGATCGCTCGTTCCGGGCATGGCCCCGGACGATCCCGACCCCCAGCAGAGGAGAGCCGATGCACATGGAGATCAAGGTGTTCCCGGGCACGACCGGCCAGGGCGGCCGGCTCGCGGCGCGCCGGCGCGAGTTCGAACCGCTGCTGCGCGAAGTGCCGACGCTGCGGAACTTCTGGCTGGCCGAGACACGCGAGGGCGTGGCGGTGGTCGTGGTGGCCCGCGAACCGGAGGCGATCGCGGAAGCGTTCCGGCGCCTCGCCGGCTGGATCACGCGCACGCTGCCCGATCTCGAATGGCGCGGCGCGTTCACGCTCGCGGGGGCCGTGATCGCCGACGACGCCGATTGACGCCGCCCGGCCGGAGCCGTGCTAACTTCCCCGCCCTCTTGGCTGCCCACTTCCTGCTTCCGCTCGTGCGCCGTGTCCGGCGCTGCTCGCTCGCCGCGTTCGCCACCGTGGCGATCTTCACGCATGCCGCTCGGGCAGTCGCCGCCCCCGAGCCCTACACCGTGCGTGCGTGGACACCCGACGAAGGACTGCCGACGTCCACGGTCATCGACTTCGCCCGCACCCCGGACGGCTACTTCTGGGTCGCCACCACCGGCGGGCTCGCACGCTTCGACGGCCTGCGCTTCCGCACGTTCGGTGTCGCCGAGGGACTGCCCTCGAACCGCTTCTCGGGACTGCTCGTCGCGCGCGACGGCACGCTGTGGGCCACCACCGACGACGGCTGGCTCTGTCACTGGGACGGCCGCCGCTTCGAGAACCACGCCACCGCGCTGCGCATGGGCCGCTCGGTCATGGTCGAGACGGAGGACGGCTCGATCCTCGGCGCGAGCAGCGGGCGCGTGTGGCGATTCCGGAACGGCCGTGCGACCGCGTTGCCGGACTCGATCGAGGCGAGCTCGAGCCTGCTGCGCGACCGCGAGGGACGCGTGCGGCTCACCGCCGCCGGACAGGCCCCGGCCATGCTCGAGGGCGACCGCGTGCGCGTGCTCGGCAGCGGCGGTCGCGGCATGGGGCGCTGGATCGCGGACCCGCGTGACGCTCGCGTGTACTTCTTCCGCGGTGGCGGTAGCGGCGCCGATGCCGAGCTGCTCGACGAGCGCCTGCGGCACGTGGCGACCCTGCCGGGCGCCGGCGCGGCGTGGCCGCAGTTCGTGGACGGCCAGGGCCGGCTGTGGTGCACGACCACGCAGGACCTGGTCGCGCACGACATGCGCGACGGCCGCGTGCGCGACACCTACGCGCTCGCACTGCGCGCACAGGCGTTCCTCGCACGTGGCGACGCCGAGGGCGACGTCTGGGTGGGCACGCAGACGCAGGGGCTGCTGCGCGTGGCGCCGAGCCCGCTGCGGCTCCTGCGCCCCGTGGGCAGCGAGTCGCCGCTGGGCACGTTGTTCGCGCGCGAGCGGCTCGACGGCTCGGTGATCGTCGTGGACCAGGACACGCGCGCGTGGCGAGCCGGCGATCGCGCGCTGCTTCCCACCACGCTGGGTACGTTCGGCATGCCGACCGACGGCGGCTGGGAAGGCATCCCGGAAACGGCGGTGCGCTTCCAGTCCGACGCCGTCGAAGTGCGGGATCGCGACGGCCGCATCGTGCGCTACGCCATGCCCAACTTCGTCACGCGCACGGTTGCATACGACCCGCGCCGACCGGGAACGGTCTACGCCACGTGGTCCGATGCCGTGGTCCGGCTCGACACCGAGCGTGGCGCACCGCGCGTCACCGTCCTGCTGAGCCCGAGCAACGAGATCCGCGACCTGCACGTGGATCGCGAGGGCCGGCTCTGGGTGGCCACCATGCTCGGCCTCTGGCGGCTCTCGCCGCGCGACACGGTGTGCTTCACGCGGCGCGACGGCCTGCCGGTGGACCACGTGCGCCAGATCCACGAACAGGCCGACGGCACGCTGTGGATCGGCACCTACGGCGGCGGCCTCGTACGACTGCGCGACGGACGGTTCCGTACGCTCGATCGCCGCCACGGCCTGCTCGAGGACGTCGTCTCGGTGGTGCTCGAGGACGACGCCGGGAATCTGTGGCTCGCGGGCAACCGCGGCATCCAGCGCCTGTCGCGCGAACAGGCCGACGCCTGCCTCGACGGCCGGCGCGCGCGCGTGGACGTGGTGGGCTACGGCCGCGAATCCGGACTGCGCAATCCCGAGGGCAGCGGCATGCCCGGGCTGCGCGCGCGCGACGGCCGGCTCTTCTTTCCCACGTTCGACGGGCTCGCCGTGCTCGACCCGCGGCTCGCGCACGCGCTCGCCGGCTCGCCTCCCGTGCCGCACGTCGAAGCCGTGAACGCCGACGGGCGCGACCTCGAACCGGGACCGCACGGCTTCGTGGTGCCCGCCGGCGCGGAACGTTTCGAAGTCCGTTACACCGCATTCGAACCGCGCGCGGCCGAGCAGCTGCGCTTCTCGTACCGGCTCGACGGCGTGGATCGCGACTGGGTGGACGCGGGCGCGAGCCGCACGGCCACGTACACGAACGTCCCGCCGGGTCCGCACCGCTTCCGGCTGCGCGCCACGAGCGGCTCGGGCGTGGCGAGCGCGCGCGACGCCGAGGTCGCGATCGAGATGCGGCCGCAGTTCTGGCAGACCACGTGGTTCGGGCTGCTCGCGCTCGTGGCGCTGGTCTTCGCGGCCGTCGCGGCGCCGCGCGAACGCGAGCGACGGCTTCGCGCACGCTCGGCCGAACTGCAGACCGCCGTGGACACGCGCACGGCCGAACTCGCGCAGGAGAAGTACCGCACCGAGGACGCGCTCGCCACCGTCGAGGCGCAGGCGCAGCGGCTGGCCGCGCTCGACCGCGCGCGCTCGCGATTCTTCGCCAGCATCAGCCACGAGTTCCGCACCCCGCTCATGCTGGTGCACGGCCCGCTGCAGGACGTGCGTTCGGGCGAGCACGGCCCCCTGCGCGAGGACGCGGCCGCGCAGGTGGACATCGCGCTCGACAACGCCACGCGCCTGCACCGGCTGGTGGACCAGCTGCTCGACGCCGCGCGCGCCGAAGCCGGCGAGCTTCGCGTCGAGCCCGTGACCGGCGACTTCGGCGCGTTCCTCGCGCGGCTCGTCGAGGCGCTGGCGCCGCTCGCGCAGCGCAAGCACATCACGTTCACCTGCGCGCTGCCGTCCGAGCCGCTGACGGCCGCGTTCGATCCGCAGGCGCTCGATAAGGTGTTCGCCAACCTGCTCGGCAACGCGTTCAAGTTCACGCCGGCCCACGGCACCGTCGAACTGACGGCGCGGCGCGAATCGCGCGAAGGCGGCGACCAGGTCGTGGTACGCGTACGCGACGACGGCCCGGGCATCGCCGCCGAGGACCTGCCGCACGTGTTCAAGCGCTTCTATCGCGCCGAGCGTTCGATCACGCGCGTGCAGCCGGGCACTGGGCTCGGGCTGGCGCTGGCGTGGGACCTGGTCGAGCAGCACGGCGGCGCGATCCGCGTGGAATCGCGCGAGGGCGAAGGCAGCACATTCGAAGTCCGGCTGCCGCTGCGGCAGGCCGAGCCCGCCGCGGCGTACGAGCCCGACGAACGGCTCGCGCGCAGCGAGGTGCTCGCGCTGGCCGACGAGATCCGCGTCGAGAGCGACGTCGCCGCAGCGGTGCCGTCGTCGCCCGACGCGAACGCGCCGCTGGTGCTGGTCGTGGACGACCACGCGCAGGCCCGGCACTACATCGCGCGCCAGCTGGCCTCGCTCTACCGCGTGTCCGAAGCCGCCGACGGCCGCGCCGCGCTCGCGTCCATGCGCGAAGAGGCGCCCGATCTCGTGGTGAGCGACGTGAGCATGCCCGAAATGGACGGCTTCGCGCTGGTCGCGGCGATGCGCGCCGATCCGGAACTGGACTTCATGCCCGTGATCCTGCTCACGGCGGCCGCCTCCGAGGCCAGCCGCATCGCCGGACTCGAAGGCGGGGCCGACGACTACCTCACCAAGCCGTTCGCGGTGCGCGAGCTGCGCGCGCGCATCGCCCGCGCGCTCGAGTCGCGCCGGCGCCTGCGCGACCGCGTCGCGCGCGCCGCCGCCGAGGCGGCCGTCTACGGCACCGAGCCCGCGAGCGAGCCCGCGCCCGGGTTGCCGTCGGCCGCGCAGGCGCGCACGGCCGTGGACAGCGCATTCGTGCGCCGACTGCGCGAGGTCATCGAATCGCGCATGGGCGACGAGGACTTCGACGTGGACCGGCTCGCCGAGGCCATGGGCATGGGCCGCACGCTGCTGTTCCAGCGCACGGGCGAACTGCTCGACGAGACGCCCATGGCGCTCGTCATGAACCACCGGCTCGAGCGCGCCGCCCAGCTGCTGCGCGGCGGCGAAGGCCAGGTCGGCGAAGTCGCCTACGCGGTGGGGTTCCGCAGCGTGTCGCACTTCACTCGGCGGTTCCGCGAGCGCTTCGGCCGCACGCCCGGCGAATGGCGGCGCGGCGCGACCGCCGACGCGGTGCCGGTGCCGGCGCCGGTGCCGGCGCAGCCGGGCAGCGACCGCCCGGCCGAGGACTGACGCCGGCCCCGCACACGTGCGTCCCCCGCCGCCGCGCTCACCCCCGCGCGCGCGTTCTGCCGCCCCGCGGGGAATCGCGAACGCGTCTCGCTACGCCAGCTGCGCCGGTCCCGGTGCGGCGAGCAGGTCGCGCAGCTTGCGGCGCAGCGTCTCGAACGTGAGCGGCTTCTGGATGAAGCCGTAGCCCGGCTCGAGCACGCCGTTCTGGAGTACGGCGTCGTCGGTGTAGCCGGACATGAACAACACCCGGATGGACGGCCGCCACTTCACCACGTGCCCGGCCAGCACGCGGCCGTTCATCTCGGGCATCACCACGTCGCTCAGCAGCACGTGGATCGTGCCGTCATGCCGTTCGGCGAGCTCCAGCGCCGCGTGCGGTGTCGCGGCCTCGAGCACGGTGTAGCCGGTGCGGCGCAGCCCGTCCGCCAGCAGGCGCCGCACGTCGGCGTCGTCCTCGGCCAGCAGGATGGTCTCCGTACACACCGGACGCGCCGTCGTCGTGCGTGGCGGCACGTCCGGCGTGGGCGCCGCATCCACGCGAGGCAGCAGGATCCGGAACGTGGATCCCGCGCCGGGCGCGCTCTCGACCCGGATGTGCCCGCCCAGCTGCTGGATGATCCCGAACAACGTCGAGAGCCCGAGCCCGGTCCCCCGGCCAAGGCCCTTCGTGGAGAAGAACGGCTCGAAGATGTGCGCCTGCGTCGCCGGGTCCATGCCGGAGCCGTCGTCGCGCACGCGCAGCTCCACGAACGCGCCCGGCCGGGCGTCCGGGCACGTGGCGGCATCCGCGGCGTCGAGCGTGGTCTCGCGCGTCGTGATCTCGATCTCGCCCCCGTCGGGCATGGCGTCGCGTGAGTTCACCACGAGGTTCATCACGACCTGTTCGAGCTGGCTGCGATCGGCACGCACCGCGCCGAGCGGCTCGTGCAGGCGCAGCGTGAGCACGATGTCCTCGCGCACCAGCCGGCGCAGCATCGGCTGGAACCGGCGCAGGACGTCGTTCATGTCGAGCACGCGGACTTCGAGCACCTGCTGGCGGCTGAACGCGAGCAGCTGGCGCGTGAGTTCCGCCGCGCGCGTTCCGGCGTGGCGCAGTTCGGCGATGTCGTTGCGGATCCCCGCGTCGCCCGGCGGCCGTTCCAACGCACGGTCGGCGTTCCCGAGGATCACGCACAGCAGGTTGTTGAAGTCGTGCGCAAGACCTCCGGCCAGCCGGCCGATCGCCTCCATCTTCTGCGACTGGCGCAGTTGCGATTCGCTGCGCTGCAGCGCCTCCTGCGCCTCGTGCCGGCGGACGATCTCGGCGCGCAGAGCTTCGTTCGCCTGCTCGAGTTCGGCCGTGCGCTCGCGCACACGCTTCTCCAGTCCCGCCTGCAGGTCCTTGAGCAGGCGGTTCGCGTCCTGGATCTCCTGCGCGCGCTGGTAGATCTCCACTTCCATCGCGCCGGCGCGTGTGCGTAGTTCCGCGTTGGCCAGCTCCTGCGCGCTGCCGAGATGCTTGAGACGCACGAACTCGGTCACGTCCTCGACCCGGTGGACGATCCAGCGCACGGCCCCGCTCGCGTCCGTGACCGGCGTGTTGAGCGGGCTCCAGTAGCGTTCCTCGAAACCGCCACCATCGGCCTCCGGCCTGCGGATGTCGTACTTCTGCACCGCCATGGTGTCGGCGCGCGCGTGATCGAGCACGTACTCGAGCGAGCCGCGCAGGTTGCGTGTTCCCGTCGCGGCCACGTCGGCCGGGTTGTCCGGGAACACGTCGAACAACGGCCGCCCGACGATCTGCTTGCGCACGGTCATGGTGGCGCGAAGGTAGGCCTCGTTCACCGCCACGATGGTGAAGCGCGGGCGGTCGGGCGCCAGGACGAGGTAGCAGCCCGGCGTGGCTTCGAAGAGCGAGCGGAAATCGACGGCCTGGAGATCACCCGGGGACGATGGCATCTCGGCTCCACCCTGATGTGAACGAGGACGAGCGACGCTCCGAGGCCAGTCGTCGCGCGCAACCGAACGCCACGCTACGCCCGCAGCCGCGCGCATGCCAGCAGGAAGGCATTCTCACGTGTACTCATGGCGATATTCGCGACGTCCATGTACGAAATAGCGGACGCGCCGCGTGATCTCTCGATACGCGGCGGCAGGGCGATCCGGATGCCCGTCGAAACACCGGATCGTCGCGTGCGGACGCGCGTGCTTCGCACGAGGGTGTTTGCGTCGGCACGCTCGCCCGCCGGCGCGTGGCCGTCGCGCGCGCGCTCGCGTATCCTGCCGCGCCATGCGCAACGCGATCATCGCTCTCTACACGCACACCTTCGGCAAGGCGCCGCAGGGCATCGAACGCATCGCCGCCGACGGCTCGCAGCGCGTCTACTGGCGCCTGCGTGCCGACGACGGCGGCACCGTGGTGGGTGGCTTCGGCCCCGACGCCGACGAGAACCGCACGTTCCTCGCCTACTCGCGCGCGCTGCGCGCGGCCGGCCTGCCCGTGCCCGAGATCTACGCCGACGACGCCAACCTCGGCCTCTGGCTCGAAGAGGACCTCGGCGACACCACGCTGTTCGCGGCGCTCGCGAAGGCGCGCAAGGGCGGCACGTCCGGCACGTTCCCGGCCGAAGCGCTCGTCGCGTACGAGCGCGTGGTGGCGCTGCTGCCGCGCATCCAGTCGCGCGGTGCGAAGGCGGTGGACTTCTCGCTCGCCTACCCGCGCCCGGCGTTCGACGAACAGTCCATGATGTGGGACCTGAACTACTTCAAGTACCACTTCCTCAAGCTCGCGCACGTGCCGTTCCGCGAGCAGCCGCTCGAGGACGATTTCCGGCGGCTCGTCGCGCACCTGCTCGAAGCCGACACGTCGTTCTTCCTGTACCGCGACTTCCAGTCGCGCAACATCATGCTGCGCGACGGCGAGCCGTGGCTGGTGGACTACCAGGGCGGGCGTCGCGGCGCGGCGCAGTACGACATCGCCTCGCTTCTGTACGACGGCAAGGCCGAACTGCCCGACGACGTGCGCGACCACCTGCTCGCGCGCTACCTCGACGCGTTCGAACGCGAGACCGGCGGCGATCGCGCGCGGTTCCTGTCGCACTACCCCGGCTACGTGCTCGTGCGGGTCATGCAGGCGATGGGCGCGTACGGCTACCGCGGGTTCTTCGAGCGCAAGCCGCGCTTCCTCGAGAGCGTGCCGCACCAGGCGCGCAACATCGCCGGCCTGCTCGCGAAGGGCCTGCCGATCGCGCTGCCCGAGATCGAGCGCGCGTTTCGCCACATCGTCGCCGAATGGGCCGAACGCCCGGCGCCGGCCGCGCCGCCGAAGGGCCTGCGCGTGCACGTGGCGTCGTTCAGCTACCGCGACGGCGTGCCCGCGGACGATTCGGGCAACGGCGGCGGTTTCGCGTTCGACTGCCGGTCACTGTCGAACCCCGGCCGCCTGCCCGAGCTCTCGGGCCGCATCGGCACCGACCCGGCCATCGCCCGGTTCCTCGAGGCGCTGCCCGAGACCGAGCGTTTCTGGCGCCACGTGTCGGGGCTGGTGGACGCGCACGTCGCGAACTTCCGCGAACGCCACTTCACCGACTTCAGCGTCGCGTTCGGCTGCACCGGCGGCCAGCACCGTTCGGTCTACTTCGCCGAGCGCCTCACCCGCTGGCTGCACGAACAGCACCCCGACGTGACCGTGGACCTGCGCCACACCGCCGAAGCACGCTGGAAGCTGGCGGGCGATCTCGCGCCGCGCACGAACGCGACCGAGCCGTCGGCCACCGCGCCGCGCCGGCGTGCGAGCGACCGGGACGCGGACGGCATGATCTTCGCCGCCGGCCTCGGCACGCGGCTCGGCGAGCTGGGTGCCACGACTCCCAAGGCGCTCATCGAAGTGGGCGGCGTCACCATGCTCGAGCGCACCGCGCGCGCGCTGGTCGCCGCCGGCGTGGGCCGGCTCGTGATCAACGTGCACCACCACGCCGAGGCGATCGAACGCTTCCTCGCCACGCACGACCTGGGTGCCGAGGTGCGCGTGAGCCGCGAACTCGAGCGCCCGCTCGAGACCGGCGGCGGGCTGTGGCACGCGCGCGAACACTTCCGCCGCACGGGCCCGATCCTCGCGCACAACGTGGACATGGCGCTCGGCGCCGAGCTGGCGCCGCTGCTCGACGCGCACCGCGCGAGCGGCGCGCTCGCCACGCTGGTCGTGCACGAGCGCGCGACCAGCCGCTACCTGCTGTTCGACGACGACGGCCTCTTCGGCCGCGAGGATCGTGCGAAGGGCGAACGCACCGAAGCGCGCCCGCCGCGCGGCGCCGTGCGCGCGCTCGCGTTCTCGGGCGTGCACGCGTGCTCGCCGGAACTGCTCGACCTCGTCAGCGAACGCGGCGTGTTCCCGCTGCCGCAGCTGTGGCTGCGGCTCGCGGCCGCAGGGCACGCGATCCGGCCGTGGACTCCGGAACGCGGCGAGTGGCACGAGATCGGCAATCCCCAGCGCCTCGCCGCCGCTCGCGAAGCGCTGTCCTAGCGTCCGCTCAGCGCACCCACTCCGCCATCCACTTCACGAGCCGCTTGCGGTCGGCGGCCTTCAGGTGCTTCGCGCCGCGGATCACGCCCAGGCAGCGCGCGCTGCCGCAGTGACACGGGAACGGCGTCGCCATGTCGTACTCGGTCGTGCAGTAGTGGAACGTGACCGCCTCGCCCGCCTCGATGTCGCGCACGGCGATCACGTCGCGCTCGCGGATCATGACCGTGGGCTCGCACGCGTGGTCGAGGTAGCGCCAGAAGTAGCCGCGCACCACGTCGAACTCGTCACGGGCGCAGTCCTGGTCGATGTGCAGGTCCGGCCCCACCTGCACCGAGAACCGGGTCGGCTGCGCGACTTCGTTGCCTTCGATCCGGAACAACCGCGTGCCCTGCGGCACGGGCCGCGCCGCGACGAGCCGGCGGTGATGGTCCTTCACCTCGACGGCGACCCACTCGGAGTCACAGCGGAGCAACGTGGGCGATGCGGCCGACTTCAGCTGCGGTTCCGGGTACACCTGCGTCAAGGGGCGCCTCCGTGCGGGGGTGGAACGTCCATGTACGGTGTGTGCGATCGCAATGTCGCGTCATCGCGATTCGACTGCAAGTGAAGAATGCACGAACGCCCCGCGCGAGCATCGGCTCGCACGGGGCGTCGCGTGATCGTTCGAGCGATCAGCCGCGCTTCACGTCGAAGCGGTCGGCCATCATCACCTTGTTCCACGCGGCCACGAAGTCGTGCACGAACTTCTGCTTCGCATCGTCGCTCGCGTACACCTCGGCCAGCGCGCGCAGTTCGGAGTGCGAGCCGAACAACAGGTCCACGCGGCTCGCCTTGCCGACCGGCTTGCCGTTCGCGCGGTCCACGCCCTCGTACACCGAGTGATCGGGGCTGGCGGGCTTCCACTGCGTACCCATGTCCAGCAGCCGCACGAACCACTCGTTCGACAGCGTGCCGGGCTTCGCGACCAGCACACCCACGTCGGAACCGCCCGCGTTCGCGCCGAGCGCCCGCATGCCGCCCACCAGCACGGTCATCTCGGGCGGCGTCAGTCCGAGCAGCGCCGCCTTCTCGACCAGGTCCGCCTCGGGCGTGCGGAGCGCGCCCTTGCCGTGGAAGTTGCGGAAGCCGTCGGCCTTCGGTTCGAGCACCGCGAACGACTCGGCGTCGGTCTGCTCGGCCGTGGCGTCGGTGCGGCCGGGCGTGAACGGCACGCTCACGTCGTGCCCCGCATCCTTCGCCGCTTTCTCGATCGCCGCGCAACCGCCGAGCACGATCAGGTCGGCGAGCGACACGCGCTTGCTGCCGCCCGCGGCGTTGAACTCGTCGCGGATCGCCGCGAGCTTCGCGAGCACCGTGGCGAGCTGGGCCGGGTCGTTGACCGCCCAGTCCTTCTGCGGCGCCAGCGCGATGCGCGCGCCGTTCGCGCCGCCGCGCTTGTCGGTCACGCGGAACGTGGACGCCGAACCCCACGCGGCGAGCACGAGCTGCGGCACCGTGAGCCCCGACGCCAGCACCTTGGCCTTGAGCGCCGCGACGTCGGCCGCGTTCACGAGTTCGTGCGTCACCGGCGGCACCGGGTCCTGCCACAGCTGCGGCTCGGCCGGCACGCCCTTGCCCAGGCCACGCACGTACGGCCCCATGTCGCGGTGCGTCAGCTTGAACCACGCCTTCGCGAACGCCTTCGCGAACTCCTCGGGGTGTTCGAAGAACCGGCGCGAGATCTTCTCGTACGCCGGGTCGAAGCGCAGCGACAGGTCGGTGGTGAGCATGGCGGGCGCGTGACGCTTCGACTCGTCGTGCGCGTCGGGCACCGTGCCCGCGCCCATGCCGTGCTTGGGCGTCCACTGCTGCGCGCCGGCCGGGCTCTTCGTCAGTTCCCACTCGTAGCCGAACAGGTTCCAGAAGAAGTTGTTGCTCCAGCGGGTCGGCGTGGTGGTCCACGTCACTTCGAGACCGCTCGTGATCGTGTCGCCGCCCTTGCCCGTGCCGAACGCGTTCCTCCAGCCCAGCCCCTGCTCCTCGAGCGGCGCCGCTTCGGGCTCAGGGCCGACGTTCGACGCGAGCCCCGCGCCGTGGGTCTTGCCGAACGTGTGACCGCCGGCGATCAGCGCCACGGTCTCCTCGTCGTTCATCGCCATGCGGCGGAACGTCTCGCGGATGTCCTTCGCGGCCGCGATCGGGTCGGCGTTGCCGTTCGGGCCTTCGGGGTTCACGTAGATGAGGCCCATCTGCACCGCGGCGAGCGGATTCTCGAGCTCGCGTTCGCCCTGGTAGCGCGCGTCGCCGAGCCACGTGGCCTCGTTGCCCCAGTAGGTCGTGTCGGGCTCCCACACGTCCTCGCGGCCGCCGGCGAAGCCGAACGTCTCGAAGCCCATGGACTCGAGCGCCACGTTGCCCGCGAGGATCATGAGGTCGGCCCACGAGATCTTGCGGCCGTACTTGCGCTTGATCGGCCACAACAGGCGGCGGGCCTTGTCGAGATTGACGTTGTCGGGCCAGCTGTTCAGCGGCGCGAAGCGCTGCAGCCCGGCGCCGGCACCGCCGCGGCCGTCGGCGATGCGGTAGGTGCCCGCGCTGTGCCACGCCATGCGAATGAACAACGGGCCGTAGTGCCCGAAGTCGGCCGGCCACCAGTCCTGCGAGTCGGTCATGAGCGCGTCGAGGTCGCGCTTGATCGCGTCGAGGTCGAGCGACGCGAACTCCTTCGCGTAGTCGAAGCCCTCGCCCATGGGATCGCTCTTCGCGCCGTTCGCGCGCAGCGGCGAGAGATCCAGCTGGTTCGGCCACCAGTCGCGGTTCGTCGTTCCCTTGGCCCCACCCGTCACCGGGCACTTGCTCTCGGCGGACATGCGATCACTCCCTGTGTGCTGGAACTGCGTGAGTCGTCATCGCCGTCGTGGGACGGCGTCGTGAAATCGCGTGCGTGCTTCCGAACCCTGATCAGCTTCGCGTGCGGCACTCCGGGCAGCGGCCCCACCAGATCACCTCGGCCTCGTGCACTTCGAACCCGGCGTCGTCCTTCGCGGTCAGGCACGGCGCCGCCCCCACCGCGCAGTCCACGTCCACCGTCCGGCCGCAGTCGCGGCAGATGAGATGGTGGTGGTTGTCCTCGACGCGGTCCTCGTAGCGCGCGGGCGAACCCGCGGGCTGGATCCGCCTCACGAGGCCGCGCTCGGCGAGCAGCGCGAGCGCGTCGTAGACCGACTGCTTGGAAATCGCGCCGATCTCGCGGCGCACGCTCTCGATGACGGCGTCGGCGGTCGCGTGCGGCTGCGCGGAGACCGCGCGCAGCACCGCGAGGCGCTGGGCGGTCACCTGCACGCCGTGACGGCGCAGGAGTTCGGCGGGTTCGGTGTGCACGGCGCGCACCCTAGGCGCCGCTCTGGACTCGGTCAAGATGTGGACTCGGTCCGCGTCGCCGTCCGGAGGTCGCGCAGCACCGGCCGCATGCCCGCGTACGCGGGCTCGAACAGCGACGGCCGGTCGGGATCGGCGAACACCGCGGCGAAATCCTCGCTCGTGAGCGCGCGGGCGAAGCGCGAGGCGAAGTTCGCCAGCAGCACGCGGCGGTAGTGCTCGACGTCGTAGTCGCGCGGGTCGTGCCGCTCCCCCACGCCCGTGCGTTCGGGCGCGAGCGCCGCACCGCGCACGGAACGGTACACGCGTACGCGCTCGCCGCGGCGCCAGGCGGTGCGGCCGCCCGCGAGCATCGCCTCGTACGCGTGCTCGCGCCGCGTGCCGCGTAATTCGGCGTACTGGGCGTGCGACTTGGTCAGCCGCACGCGCGACGACACGTCGTGCGTGGGCAGTTCGCGGCGCACGAGCGCGTCCACCGTGTCCACGTACGCCGCGCGTACGCCCGGCACGTCGCCGCGCAGCAGGCACGCGGCCGCGCGCCGCAGGAACGCCTCGCCGAACGGTTCGGCGCGGCTCGAGCGGAACGCGACGCCGCGCAGCGTGAGCTTGCCGTCGTACGCGAGCAGTGCGTAGTTCTTCGGTTCGTGCGACAGCATGGCGGCGTAGCGGCCTTCGAACTCGAGCTTCACGAGCGGCGGCAGCAGGGCACCCACTTCGGCCACCACGCGGCGCTCGTCGGCCTCGCTCCAGTCCGGCGGCACCGCGAAATACACGCCGTCCGTGTCGGCCTCGAGCAGCGTCACGCCGCGCGCGCGCAGCTCGCGGCACAGCAGGTCGAGCGTCTCGCGGCCGCGGCGCGTGACTTCGTTGGCCGCGTGCACGTCGGCGAAGCGCGTGAGCCCGCCGGCAGCGAGGTAGCCGTACGCGGTGTTCACGTCCAGCTTCATGGCGGCCGAGAGCGCCTCGTGCGCGAAGCGCTCGGGCGACTCCGGCGGCGCCGCCTTCGCCGCGGTCTTGGCCGCGAGCCGGCGCTCCACGAGCCCGTCCACCATGGCCAGCATCGCGCCCAGCCGGTCGCGCCGCGGGCCGATGCGATGCGTGCGCATGAGCGAGGGGTACAGGCTCGCGACGTCGGCCTTCACCACGCGCGTGGCCACGCCGCACGCGAACAGGTGCAGCGCCGCGCCGCTGTGCACGGTGCCGTCGCCGCGCTCGTGCGCGGGCAGCGCCTGGCCCGCCTTCACGTAGGCGCGCACGAGCATCGGGTCGATCACGCCCGTCGCGGCACCGGCGTCGGCGAGCCGCTCGTAGCGCCGCGGCGCCAGGCTCGCGAGCGCGAACGCCGCGCCGCCCAGCAGCCGCGCGAGCGCCGCGACCTCGACCACGTCGGCGGTCGCGTAGCGCCGCACGCGCTCGGGGTCGCGCCGCCACGTGGCGAAGATTTCGTGTCCGGGCACGAGTTCGCGGTTCGCGGGCGCGATGCCGAAATGCCGCGCGACCGCCTTGAGCCCGTACGACGGCAGCTCGCGCACCGCGAAGTCGTAGCGCCGCACCGCGTCGAGCGTGTCGATGCACTCGCGGCCCGGCAGCACCCAGCGCACCCGGTCGCCACGCGCGCCGCGCGGCGTCAGCCCGAGTTCCGGCAACCGCCCCAGCCCGAGCCGTACGCCCAGCCGGCGCGCGCGCGTCTCGAGGAACGGCAGGTCGAAGCCGTGCAGGTTGTGGTTCTCGATCACGTCGGGGTCGGACGCGGTCACCGTCGCGACGAGCCGCCGCAGCAGGTCGGCCTCGGCGGCGTCGCCGTCGCCCTTCACCTCGAGCACTTCCTCGCGCCCGTCGGGGTGGCGCACCGCGATCATGAAGATGCGGCCGCGTTCGGCGCTGAGGCCCGTGGTCTCGAGATCGAACTGCAGCCGCCACAGGTGGTCGAACGAAAGCCCGCGGAAGTACGTGCGCCCGGTGGCGACGAGGTATTGCTCCTCGAGGGGCAGCGTCCACGCCTGCGCCTTGTCGAGGTCGCGCACGTGCGCCACTCCGTGCCCCAGCCGCTTCGCCGCACCCTTGAGCACTTCTCGCGACAGCGCACGCGAATCGGCCGCGCTCACCACGAAGCGCAGCTGCCCGGGACCCTGCAGTTCGCGCCATTCGAACGGGGCGCCCGCACCCTCCGGGCCGAGCGCCGCGCCCAGGTGCGCGAGGTCGTCGAGCCGGTCGAGCAGCATCCACGGCCGGAAGCGCGCGTCCTCGCGCGCCAGCTCACCCGTGACCGGCGAGCGGCGCCAGACGTGCGCGAGCCCGTCGGGCCGTGCCCACACGGACACGATCCCGGGCGTGTCGTCCCAGCCCCAGAGCCATTCCTGCGGAAGCGCCGGTGTTGTCGGTTCGGAGGTCACGATCGGCAAGCTAATGGCGATTCCGCGGCGCGTCACGCGGGCGCGCGTCGCCGGAAACAATTTCACGCTCGAATCCCGCGGCGCATGCGCTAACTTCCCGCGCCATGTCCCTGACCATCGGCACCACGCTCGGCCCGTACACCGTCGTCGCACCCCTCGGCGCCGGCGCCATGGGCGAAGTCTTCCGCGCCACCGACTCGCGGCTCGGCCGCGAAGTCGCGATCAAGGCCCTGCACGCGCGTTTCGCAGCCGACGCCGAGCGGCTCCGCCGTTTCGACGTCGAGGCGCGCACGGCCGGTTCGCTGCAGCACCCGAACCTCGTCGCGCTGTTCGACGTCGGTACGCACGAAGGCGTGCCGTACGTGGTCACCGAGCTGCTGCAGGGCGCCACGCTGCGCGAACGGCTCGCCGACGGCGCGCTGCCGCTGCGCAAGGCGTTCGACTTCGCGACGCAGATCGCGCGCGGGCTGGCCGCGGCGCATGCGCGCGGCATCGTGCACCGCGACCTGAAGCCGGAGAACCTCTTCGTGACCGGCGACGGCACGCTGAAGATCCTCGACTTCGGCCTCGCGAAGCTCGTGCAGGGCGAAGAGCCCACCGACTCGCTCGCGGGCACGAAGACGCAGGGCGGCCTGATCCTCGGCACGGTCGGCTACATGTCGCCCGAGCAGGCGCGCGGCGTCTCCGCCGGCCCGGCGTCGGACGTGTTCGCGTTCGGCTGCGTGCTCTACGAGATGCTCACCGGAACGCGCGCGTTCCACCGCGAGTCGAGCGTCGAGACCATGTCCGCGATCCTGCGCGAAGATCCCGCGCCCTTCCCCGCGCGGCTTCGCGCCGAAGCCCCCGGACTGCTCGCGCTCGTGCTGCGCTGCCTCGAGAAGGAACCCGGCGAGCGGTTCGAGTCGGCGCGCGACCTCGTGCACGCGATCGCGATCGCGGCCGCCGGGCTCGGCGAACACGAGCGCGCGGGCGGCGAGAGCGCGCCCGCCGCGCCGGCGACGAGCCCCGAGTTCCGCCGGCTCACGTTCCGGCGCGGCCGCATCCACTGCGCGCGCTTCTCGCCCGACGGCCACTCGGCCGTGTTCGGCGCGGCATGGGAAGGCCAGCCGGTCGAGACGTTCTGGATGCACCTCGGCGGCCGCGAAGCCCGCCCGATCGGGCCGCCCGGCACCGACCTGCTCGCGGTCGCGCAGACCGGCGAGCTCGCGATCAGCCTGAAGCGGCGCTCGCGCACGACGTTCTCGTACTCCGGCACGCTCGCGCGCATGCCGATCGGCGGCGGCTCGCCGCGGCAGATCCTTCAGCACGTGGACGAGGCCGACTGGAACCCCGCCGCCACCGCGCTCGCGATCGTGCGCGACGTGGGCGACGGTCTCCAGCTCGAGTACCCGATGGGCAAGCCGCTCTTCCGCACCTCGGGCTGGATCTCGCACATGCGTGTCTCGCGCGACGGCAAGCGGATCGCGTTCATCCATCACGAAGCGCCGCTGAACGACGCCGGCAGCGTGGCGGTCGTGGACACCGAAGGAAACATGAAGGTGCTCTCGCCGGGCTGGGGCACCGCGCGCGGACTCGCGTGGTCGGCCGACGACCGCGAGGTGCTCTTCTGCGCGCACGAGGAAGGCGCCGGCCGCAACCTGCACGCGGTGTCGCTCGAGGGCGTGCACCGCGTCGTGCACCAGGTGCCCGGCCAGCTCTGCATCCAGGACGTGCTGCCCGACGGGCGCGCGCTGCTCACGCACTCGACCGAGCGCATGGCGATCGTCGTGCAGGCCGCCGACTCGCCGGTCGAGCGCGACCTGTCGTGGCTCGACTGGTCGCTGCTGCGCGATATCTCGCACGACGGCCAGTGGGTGCTGATCAGCGAGAGCGGCGAAGGCGGCGGGCGGTTCGGCAACGTCTGCCTGCGCATGACCGACGGCTCGCCGCCCGTGATCCTCGGCGAAGGCGACCCCATGGGCTTCTCGCCCGACGGCCAGTGGGTGCTCGCGGCGATACACGATCGGCCCGGCAGCCGCTGGGTGCTGCTGCCCACCGGGGTCGGCGAGCCGCGCGAGCTCGAGACGAGCGGACTGCTGCTCACGCGCGCCCGGTTCACGCCCGACGGCAGCGCGCTGCTGTTCTCCTGCCGTTATCCCGATCGCCCGAGCGAACTGCTGCGCTTCGACCTCGCGAGCGGCGAGATGACGCCGGTGCCCGGCAGCACCGGGCAGGCCGGCAATTTCGAGATCTCGCCGGACGGCCAGTGGATCGCGATGCGCGTGGGCGGTGGTCCGATGTCGCTGCTGCCGGCCGGCGGCGGCGAGCTGCGCCCGCTCCCGGCGATGCGCCCCGAAGAGGAGCTGCAGCCCTGGACGATGGACTCGAAGAGCGTGCTCGTCGCCACGATCGGCCCGCCGCCGACCCGCATCGACCGCATCGACCTCGAGACCGGCGAGCGCACACCGTTCCGCGAGATCACCCCGCCCGACACCTCGGGTGTGTTCGGCATGCGGGGATTCCGGTTCCTGCCCGACGGCCGCACGTTCGGCTACACATTCGGCGTCCAGCTCGACGAGCTCTACCTGGTCGAGAACCTGAAATAGCCCCTCGCCGCGGTCCGGGCATGCCCCGCGCGCCGGAATCCCTTAGGATGCGCGCAGGGTCCGTCCCACTTCTCTCACGATTCGAGGTCACTCTTGGCAGGACGTCCGGCACCGTCGTTCATGAAGCGGCAGAAGGAACAGCAGCGCGCGGCCCGCGCCCAGGCGAAGCGCGCGGCGAAGCAGGAACGCAAGGAGCAGCGCGCGGCGGCGATCGCCGCAGGCGAAGTCGTCGAGGAAGAGTTCGAAGTGCTCGACGGACCCGCGCCTTCGCTCGCGGACGAGCCGAACCCCTGAGGCACGCGCGGCGCGGTGCTCAGCCCTGCGCCCGACGCTCCGCCCACTGCCCCGGCGTCGCGCCGTGCTGCTCGCGGAACACGCGGCAGAAGTGCGCGACGCTCTTGAAGCCGGTGGCGTAGGCGATCTCGCCCACGCTGCCCGCGCGCTGCGCCAGCAGCTGCGCCGCCCGTTCGAGCCGCATGCGACGCACGAGCTGCTCGGGCGTCTCGCCCAGCAGGTCCTTGATGCGGCGGAACAGCTGCGAGCGGCTGAGCCCCACCTCGTGCGCGAGCGTCTCGAGGTCGAACGTCTCGTCGCCCATCGTGCGCTCGATCGCGTCGCGCACGCGCGCGAGGAAGCGGTCGTCCTCAGACGTCACCTCGACGGGCGCCGCGTGCAGCGCGCGCGGCCGCAGCCGCTCGCGCAGCCGGTGCTGCGCCGCGATCAGGTTGCGCACGCGCAGCAGCAGTTCCGGCGCGTGGAACGGCTTCGCGAGGTAGTCCACCGCGCCCAGTGACAGCCCGGCGAGCCGGTCCTCGTGTGAGGCCCGCGCGGTGAGCAGGATCACCGGCGTACCCGCGAGATCGGCGTCAGCCTGCAGGGCTTCGCAGAACGCGAAGCCGTCCAGGACCGGCATCATGACGTCGCTGATCACGAGATCGGGCGGCGTCGAGCGCGCGCGGTCGAGCCCCTCGCGGCCGTCACCCGCCTCGATCACGCGGTAGTGCGCGTCGAGGTGCCGCCGCAGGTAGGCGCGCACCTCGGCGTCGTCCTCGACCACGAGCACCGTCGGCGCGTCGGCTGCTTCCGCGTCCGCGGCCTCCCCGCCCGCCGTGGCGGGCGCCGAAAGCCCGGGGGCGTCGGCGAGCAGCCACGTGGTGCCGGCCGGTCCGGTGCGAGCGTCCGTGCCCGAGGCACCGGCCAACTGCGCCTCGGTCAGGTGCTCGCGGCCGAGCGGCAGGCGCACGGTGAACGTGCTGCCTTCGCCGGGCGCGCTCACCAGCGTGATCGTGCCGCCGTGCAGCTCGACGATGTCGCGCGTGAGCGACAGCCCGATGCCCGTACCCGGGCGCGACACGTCGCGTGCGCCGGACGCCTGGTAGAAGCGCTCGAACAACCGCGACTGCTCCTCGGCCGCGATGCCGGGCCCGGTGTCGCGCACCGCGAACGTCCAGCGTGCGGCGTCGCCGTGGCCTTCGACGCCGCCCGAGAGCGTCACGCGCCCGCCGGCCGGCGTGAACTTGAGCGCGTTCGACAGCAGGTTCGCGATCGCCTGTTCGAGCAGCGCGCGGTCGAACCACGCGGGCGCGCCGTCGCGCACCTCGACCGCGAGCGCCACGCCGCGTCGTACGGCGAGCGGCCCGAACAGCGCCGCCACGTCGCGCAGCTCGCGTGCGAGGTCGCCTTCGCGCGCCTGCAGCGTCATGCCGCCCGCCTCGAGCCGCGCGAGATCGAGAATGCGATTGACCTGCGCCAGCGCTCGGTTGGCGTTGCGCAGCGCCAGCTCGAGCGGCTCGCGCGCCTCGTCGCCGGTGTCGCCGTACACGCCCGCGAGCAGGTCCTCGAGCGGGCCGATCGTCAGCGTGAGCGGTGTGCGGAACTCGTGCGAGACGTTCGCGAAGAAGCGCGACTTGGCGGCGTCGAGCAGCCGCAGCTCCTCGGCCTGCTGCTCGATGGTCTCGAGGCCGCGCTGCGCGAGGTCGCGCGCGGACTCGGCGTCCACGCGCGCGGCTTCGGCGTCGGCGCGCGCGGCGACGGCCACGGCGCGCTCGGCTTCGGCCGCGGCGCGTGCGGCCTCGGTCGCGTGCTTCTCGCGTTCGAGGTCGGCCGTGCGCGCGGCGACCTGCACCTGCAGCTCGCGCTCGCGCTCGACCAGCGCGCGCAGCCGCCGACGGTACGCCGTCCACAGCGCCGCGATCACGGCGAGCAGCGCGAACAGCCGGAACGCGAGCGTCTCCCACCAGTGCGGCGCCAGTTCCACGTGCAGCGTGGCCGGCGCGGACCACGGGCCGCCGCTCGAGACCTGCACCTCGAACGTGTGGCGGCCGGGCGAGGCGTCGGTGAAGTACGCGGTGCGGCGCTCGCCCGCCTCGATCCACTCGCCGCCGCGCTCGCGCAGCCGGTAGCGGAACCGCAGCTGCTGGGGCGCGAGGAACTCCGGGCTCGAATAGCGAATCGAGAACTCGCGCTGGCGCGGCGACAGGCCCACGACGCCGCGCTTCACCGTCACGCGTTCGTTGCGCGCGAGCACCCCGTCGATCGTGACGCCGCGGGCCTCGGTGCCGTCGGGCACGCGGCGCGGGTCGACCACCACGACGCCCGCCTGGCTCGCGAACCACAGCGTGCCGTCGGCGGCCCGCAGCGCCGCGGGCTGCGAGGTGCCGTTGCACTCGCGGCTCTCCATGCCCTGCGCCTCGCCGAACGCGCGGATCGAGAGCGCGGTGCGATCGCCCTTCGCGAACGCGTCGAGTCTCTCGCGCGGCACGCAGAAGATACCGCGGTTGGTGCTCACCCAGAGCCGGTGACGGTCGTCCTCGACGATCGCGTGGATGGTGTCGTCGAGCAGGCCGTCGCGGCGGCCGATCGCCACCACCTTCGCCTTCGCGACCGGCGCTCCCGGCGGCGACTCGATGCGCGCGAGCCCGCCGCCTTCGGTCCCGGCCCACACCACGCCGCGCTCGTCCTCGTACAACCCGCGCACGCGCGCGCTGGGCAGCCCCTGCGCGACGCCGATCCACTCGAACGATTCGCCGCGGATCACCAGGATCCCCTGCCCCGCCGTGCCGAACCAGTGCGAGCCGTCGGCACGGTGCAGGTCGCTGCGCACCGCCGTCGACGGCTGGCCGTCGCGCGGCAACCACACCTTCCATGCGCCGACGCGCCCCGAGCGCAGCGTGTCGCGCGCCCCGCACCACAGCACGCCGTCGCGGTCGCAGGACAGCAGGCCGACCTCGGCCTTCGGCTCGCCTTGCCCGGTGTACAACTCCAGTCCGAACGCTCGGTCGACGCGCGCGACGCCGCCGAAGGTTCCGGCGTACATCGTGCCGTCACGCGTCTCGGCGAGCCCCGTGAGGATGCGGCCGGTCGGGGACCAGCGAAGCCCGTCGTCTCCCCAGCGCCCGAGCACCCCGTCGATGCCGCCGAACCACACGCCGCCGTCGTGGGCCTGCCGGAGCACGCTGACCTTCGTCGGCCGGTCGGCCGTGCGCGCGGCGACCACGGACACGACCGCGCGCGCGATGTGGTGCAGGCCGTCGCTGGCGGCCGCCCACACGGTGCCGTCACGGTCGCCGAACAGCGCGCTCACTTCACCGGAGCACGCCACGACCTCGGCGCCGTTGCGCAGCACGCTCGCGCCGCGCGCTTCCCAGACGTCGCCGTCCGGCGTGACCACCCGCAGGTCGGGCTTGCCGTCGGCGCGCTCGCGCTGGTGCGAGCGCGGCTCGAGTGGCGCCACCGGCCGGGGATCCATGCCGTTCGGGCCGATGCGCCAGACCTGGCCGTCGACCTCGAACCACAGGTCGCCGGCGGCGGACTGCCACCAGAACTGCTGCCGCCTCGGTACGGGCTGGAGTCCCGGGGGCAGCGGGAGCGTCGTGAAGCGATCGCCGCGCACGCGCACCAGGTGCTGCTTCGTCAGGTACCAGACGTCGCCGTGCCGGTCGCGACGGGGCCGGCAGAACGGAGCGAGGTCCTCCGAGTCCGTGATCCGCTTCGCCTCGTCGCCGCGTACGAAGTACATCGACGCCTGCGTGGCGTAGAGCGCTTCGCCCGGGCGATCGGCGATCGCGGTGAATCCCGGCGGCAACGGCTTGCCGGCCTCGCGCACCACCCGCACGTCGCCGGCGCTCACGTGCACGAGCCCGTCGACCTCCGAGCCCACCCACACTCCACCACCGGGATCGGCCTGCACGCTCGAGAACCGACTCGAGGTCAGTTCGGAAGGGTTCGAGGCGTCGACCGCGGTGAACGTCGCCCCGTCGAACCGCAGCAGGCCGTCGAACGTGCTGATCCAGAGGTAGCCGTCGCGGTCCTGCGCCAGCCCCGAGAACGACAGCACGGGCAGTCCGTCGCGCAGGCCCCAGGTGGCGAGGGTCCAGCCCGGCTCGGGCGGCGCGGCGGCCCGAGCGACCGCGCTCGCCAGCAGCCCGCACACGAGCGCGACGCTCGCGACGAGGCGAGCGACCGAGCGGGCGTGGCGGGGCGCGAACATCCGAGACAAGCAGGCCTTTCCGGGAGGCGTGAGCGAGCTTTCACGACCGCGCCCCGGGCCGAACGCCTCCCGGGGACGCTGGGTCAACACCGTGCGACGCTGAGGATAACAGCCAACCCCTTCCCCCGCGCAAAGTTCGCGCGTCGCTGCCGGACTCGCCGGCGGGCGCGATCCAACCCGGAGGAAGGCCATGAACGACACCACGCACCGGCCCGAGGCGGCCCCGGCGAGCGCCCCGACGCCCGCGACCGTGCGCGTGCTCGTCGTGGACGACGACGCCGAGATGCGGCGCTACCTGCAGCTCGGGATCGAGCGCGCGTGGCGCCGGCCGGCGGTCGTCACCTCGTGCGGCGACGGCGCGGAGGCGCTGCGGCTCGTGCGCGAGGCCGGCTTCGACCTCGTGATCACCGACGTCCGGCTGCCCGGCGTGGACGGCCTGGCGATCTGCGACGCGCTCGCGCACGACGCGCAGCACGCGCGCGTGCCCGTGCTGCTCGTGACCGGCGACCCGGACTGCGTCGAGCGGGCCGAGACGCTCGCCCGCGCGCAGGCGCGCCGCGCCCTGCTCACCAAGCCCTTCAACGCGGCAGACCTCGCGGCCGCCCTCGACCTGCTGTTGGAGGCCCGATGAACGTCGCCGCTCCGAACACGCCGCAATCGCTGTGTCCCACCCGCCCGAGCGCCCGGCTCCATGCCGATCGCGAGTCCCTCGCCCCGAGGAAAGGAAACTCCATGCGACAGCTGCTGCGACACGTCCAGTTCACCGTACCGCTGCTCCTGCTGGCGGCGCTCGCCACGCCGGCACAGGCCGTGACGTACACCCGGGCGGCGAATCTCAAGTGGCCGGTGGTCAGCGCCTCGGTGGACTACGGCGACTTCAACAACGATGCCCGCCTCGACATCGCCGTGTGTGGCCTGGACTCGACGGGCAACTCCCGCACCACCGTGTACATGAACGACGGCACCGGCGCGACGTGGACCGAACTCGGTTCGACGTTGACCGGTGTGCGCTCGGGCTGCGTGCGTTGCGCGGATTTCAACATGGACGGGTGGCTCGACCTGGTCGTGATGGGGCTGGGCAACGGAAACACGGTCGTGGGCAAGCTCTACCTGAACACGGGTGGAGGTGCGCTCACGGAAAGCCCCGCGGGCATTCCGGCCCTGAGTTCCTCTTCGGCGGCCGTCGCCGACATGGACAACGACGGCGACCCCGATCTCGTGGTGATGGGCCTGGCTGCCGACCTGTCGTCGACGCTGCGCATCCTGCACAACAACGGGGGCACGTTCACGACGTACGCGATCCTGCCGGCCATGGCCTTCGGGGAGGTCTCGCTCGCCGATGCCGATCGCGACGGCGACCAGGACATCCTGGTGACCGGATCCCAGTCCGGGACTCATCAAACCCGCGTGTACCTCAACAACCTCAACGAAAGCTTCACGGTGCGGCCCGATCTCCTCTCGGTCCTCTACAGCGCTGCCCGTTTCGGCGACTACGACGCGGACGGTTGGCCGGACTTCGCCGTCACCGGCGGCAACGGGCAGGGCGCCCGATTCTCCGGTATCGGCCACAACTCCAGCGGCACGGGCTTCTCACTCAGCCAGCTCGACAGGCCCCGGCTCGACAACTCGAGCGTCGACTGGGCCGATGCCGACCACAACGGCTACCTCGACCTGCTCATGAGCGGAATGGGCACCTCCTCGGACACGACGGCGCTGCTCTCCTACGACGGCGCGAACTGGGGACTCAACGTGCTGGGCGCGCTGCCCCAGGTGGCCCTGGGCTCGGCCGTGTTCGGGGACATCGAGAACGACGGCGATGCCGACATCGTCGTCGTGGGACAAGGGAACGGTGGGACCATGCGCGGCTCGGTGTGGCGCAGCAGCGGAGCGCCCGCGAACAACCCGCCCGGCACGCCGACCAACCTCGGCGTGACGATCGAGTACGTGAACGGCACGGCGCGGACGAGGTTCCACTGGACGCGCCCGACCGACGACCACACGCCGCGCGGGGCGCTCACGTACGACCTGCGCGTCGGTACTTCGCCCAACGGCTCGCAGGTCACCGGCGCGAAGTTCGACGCCATGGTCGGCTGGCGGCGCACGTCGCGCTTCGGTGAGATGGGCGCGGACACCACCTGGGCGCTGACGCTTCCGCCGGGCACGTACTACTGGTCGGTGCAGGCCGTGGACGGCGCGAAGATCGGCAGCACTCCCGCGCCGGAACAGAGCTTCGTCGTCCCCGCGCTGGTGGACGGCGGCCTCGCGCTCACCGCCGTCGCCGCGGTGAACGGCCACACGGCCGTGAAGTGGGGCGACGCCGACGGCGACGGCCGGCTCGACCTGCTCACCGCCGGCACGAACGGCATCGGCCAGACCTACCTCTATCGCAATCTCGCGGACACGCTGGGTCTGCAGGCGAGCGGCCTGCTCGGCCTCACGAACAGCAGCGTGGACTTCGGCGACTACGATCGCGACGGCCGGCTCGACGTGGCGATCGAAGGCGCCGTTTCCAATCTGCGCTGGCTCCAGATCTATCGCCGCCTGGCCGACGGCACGTACCTGCTCACGAACGACCTCACGGGCCTCGCGCAAGGCAGCGTCGCGTGGGGCGACTTCGACGGCGACGGCGACCTCGATCTCGCCGCCTGCGGCACGACGAACGGTGCGAGCTCGGGCGCGAGCACGAAGATCTACCGCAACGACGCCGGCACGTTCGTGGATTTGGGTCTCAGCCTGACCGGCATGTACCAGGGCAAGCTCGCCTGGGCGGACTTCGACCGTGACGGCGACCTGGACCTGCTCGTCAGCGGGCTCAACACCTCCGGCGTCGCGGTGATCCAGCTGTACAAGAACAACGGCGGCACGTTCGCGGCGTTCGCGAGCGGCCTGCCGGCGCTGAGCCAGTTTCCGTCGTTCTGCACGTTCGACTACGACGGCGATGGTCAGCTCGACGTCGCGCTGGTCGGCAGCACGAACGCCTCAGTGAGCGGCGGCGTGTTCAACATCTGGCACAACTCCGGCTCCGCCGTGTTCTCCTCGATCACCACGACGCTCACCGGCGTCTCCAGCGGCGACGTGACGGCCGGAGACATGGACGGCGACGGCGACGTCGATCTCGTGTACGCCGGCATCAGCAAGTTGGGCACACGCATCACACGGATCGCCCGCAACGACGGCGGCGGCACTTTCACCGAAGTGGACATGGGCATGACCGGGCTGTCGCTGCCCGGGCTGGCGTTCGGCGACCTGAACCGCGACGGCCGGCTCGATCTCGCCGCCGCGGGCGTGTCCGACACGGGCAACGTCACCCGCGTGTACATGAACATCGCAGGCGCGGTGAATACCGCCCCTGCCGCGCCCACGAATCCGACGATGACGGTGAACGGCAACCGCGTCGTCGTACGCTGGACCAAGTCGACCGACACGCAGTCGTCGCAGGACCGGCTCTCCTACGACGTGCGCATCGGGCGCTCGACGAACGGCAACCAGTTCTTCTCACTGCCCGCCGACAGCATCACGGGCCAGCGCTTCGTCGCGCGTGCCGGGCTGGTGCAGGGCGACTCCGCCGTGTTCCTGAATGTGCCCGAGGGCGACTGGCGGTTCGCGGTGCAGGCGGTGGATCCGTCATTCGCCGGCAGCGCGCTCGCCGGCGGTTTCCAGGTGATCCACCGCATGACCAACACCGGTATGGTACTGCCCGCGGTCGCCTCGGGCGGCACGAACACACGCTGCCCGGTCGTGGCGTGGGGCGACTACGACAGCGACGGACGCCAGGACCTCGTGCTTTCGGTGGGCAGCAACTTCGCCAGGAGCTCGGCGAAGATGCGGCTCTACCGAAACGTGAACGACTCGCTCGTCACGGTACCCACCGCGCTGCCGAACCTCAGCGAGGGCGCTGCCGCGTGGGGTGACTGCGACCGCGACGGCGATCTCGACCTGCTGCTCGCCGGCGAAGACTCGAGCGCGACCTACGTGACGCAGGTCTATCGCAACGACGGCAACGGCGTCTTCACGTCGCTCGGGGTCCTGACGGACGCGCTGGGCTACGCCTCGGTGGCGTGGGCCGACATGGACAACGACGGCCGTCTCGACGGCGTGGTTTCGGGCAGCACGACCTTCGCGTCGAGCGGCGCGATGACCTACGTGCTGCGCAACGTGGACGGCACGCACTTCGGCCAGACGGCGATCATCACCAACGCCAGCGGCTACGGCGGCCAGATGGCGGTGGGCGACATGAACGGTGACGGCCGCATGGACATCGTCACCGTGGGCGCCGGCAGCAGCGGTGCGTTCGTGCTCAACGTGCTGCGCAACCAGGGCAGTCTCAACTTCTCGAACCAGGTCTACGGCGCGTTCAGCCTGCGGTCGGCGTCGCTGTCGCTCGGCGACTACGACGGTGACGGCGACCTCGACGTCGCGGTCATGGGCACGCCCGACGGCGTGACGGCGAACGGACGCGTACTGGTGCTCGACAACGACGGCGCCGGCAACCTCACGCAGCACGGCTCGAGCCTGACGGTGCTCAGCTTCGGCCATCTGGCGTGGGGCGATGCCGACAACGACGGTGACCTCGACCTCGTCGCGTCGGGCCTGAGCAGCACCGGCGCGCCCACCACCTCGCTGCTGCGCAACGACGGCGGCGCTACGTTCCGCGTGGTGGATGCCGGCCTGCCGGGCTTCTACGGGACGTCGCTCGCGTGGGGGCATCTCGACAGCGACGGCAAGCTCGACCTCGCACTCTCGGGCTGGAACGGCGTGAGCTCGACCGCGAAGGTGTACGAGCACGTCACGTCGCTCGTTAACGCCGCGCCGGCGGAGCCCACCGGGCTCACCGGCACGATCGCGAACGGTCGCGCCTCGCTGCACTGGAGCGCGCCGTCGGACGACCGGACGCCCTCCGACGCGCTCACGTTCGACGTGCGCGTCGGCGTCTCGACGCGCGGCGGCCAGATCGTGCCGCTGCCGGCCGACTCGCTGACCGGCCTGCGCCGCGTCTCGCGGTTCGGGCTCTGCGTGGCGGACTCGGCGTGGATCAGCGGCCTGCCGGACAACCGCTACTACTTCACCGTGCAGGCGGTGGACGCCTCGTTCGCGGGCTCGGCGCTCCCCGCGTGGCAGACGCTCTTCTCGCCCGGCGTGCTCGACGCCGACGGCGAAGGCGAAGCGCTGCCCACGCGCCTGTCGATCCGCGCGATCTCGCCGAACCCGGCGCACGGCCCGGCACACGTGATGTTCGACCTGCCGCGCTCGGGCCCGGTGGACCTGTCGGTCTACGACGCGCAGGGCCGCCGCGTGGCGACGCTGCTGCGGGCAAACATGGCCGCGGGACGCCAGGCCGCGCGCTGGGACGGCACGAACGAAGCCGGCACGCGGGCCGCGGCCGGGCTGTACTTCGTGCGGCTCACGGCGAACGGCCGCACCGACACGAAGCGAGTCGTGCTGGCCCACTGACGATTCCGCACTCGCAGGCGGCACGAGCGGCGGCCTTCCGTGCGAAGGCCGCCGCTCTGTGCGTTCGGGAGCGAGTTCGGCGTGGATACGTGCACGCGGCCTCGCGTACGCTCGGATGTGCTGCACGGGCGCGATCGCCCCCGACACTCTCGGCTCTCCCCCGCGTGCTCCATCCACCCGAGGAGACTTGCTCCATGCGCCCCCACCACCTGCTGCTCGGCTTCGCCTGCTCGCTCGGACTGGCCGCCCCGCTGCACGCCGCCACGGTCGAATGGAACGCCGCCGGCGCGACGCCGCCCGACTCCGTGTGCCCGGCGTGGACGCGCGGCACCAACGGCGGCGGGGCGACGTTCGTGGACGGCGCGCTGCGCATCGCCACGAGTGGTTGTTCGCAGAACCTGTTCTTCATGCAGAGCGACACCTCGATCGCGATTCCCGACACGCTGGTGCTCGAGGCGCGGCTCGCGGTGGACGAGGGCTTCGAGTGCGTCGGCCCCTGCGGTCACTACCGCCAGGTTGCCGCGCTCAGCGTGACCACGGCGCCGAACGTCGGCTCGCTGTGCTTCGTCGCACCGGGCGCCGTCCTGCTCGCCACCACGCCGTGCGGCGCCGCGCTCACGGCGTCGGTGCCGACTTCGGGCATGCACACGTACCGCGTCGTGATCCGCAACGGCACTTCGGTGAGCGTGTACCAGGACGGCACCCCGCTGCTCTCCGGCTCGACGTTCACGTCGGCGCCCGATCACGGCCCCGCGCCGCGCGTGCTCTGGGGCGACGGCTCGTCGCTCGCGTACGGCACGACGCGCTGGGAGTTCGTGCGCCACAACGCGCACGCGGACGGCTGCGCGACGACTTCGGTCGGGGCCACCCCGGCCGCGCCGCGCTCGGACGGCATCGTGGCTTCCCCGAATCCCGCGCGCACGCGCACCACGTTGCGCTTCCGCGCGCCGCGCCCCGGTGCGATCGCGGTGGTGCTCTACGACGTGTCCGGCCGCCGCGTGCGCGAACTGGCCAGCGACGGCGCCGAGGCCGGCGAGCGCGTGCTCTCGTGGGACGGCACCGACTCCGCGGGCCGGCGCGTCAGGCCGGGCGCCTACTTCGCCCGCGTGGCCGGCGACTCGCGCTCGCGCGCGTGCCTGGTGCTCCGCACCGATTGAGCCGGGCCGGCGCTCAGGGGCGCGACACGCCGTAGGTCCCGAGCGCCTGCGCGACCTGTCCCGCTTCGGTGGTTTCGTCCGGGTAGAAGGCCCAGCTCGGCGCCACGATCGGCGTGACGCGCGCCGCTTCGATCACGAACACGCCGCGCAGCGGGAACCGCGGTCCCGCCATGGGCAGCAGCGGCGCGGCCCAGCGCGCGAACTCCGGATCGTCCGCCGCGAGACGACGTCCCGTGCCCGCGACCTTGAAGCCCTTCTGCACGAACACGTCCACGAAGCTCACGCACGCCTTCGCGGGCGCGGCGAGATTGCGCGCCGAACCCGGCGACGCGATGTCGGCGATCACCAGGTGCCGGTCGTCGAAGACGGTCCAGATCTCCTTGGGCGACACGTTGGGCTGGCCGTCGGCGTCCACGGTGGCGAGCCAGCACAGGACGCTGCGATCGGCGGAGGCTCGGACTGCGGCGGTCAGCATGGCATCGGTCCTCGGGTCGGGAGCGCGCGGGTCGGGCACGCCGCACGAATACGCGACGCCCCGGGGACTGTCCAGCCCCCGGGGCGTCGGCACCGCGTCTTCGGCGAGGTCAGGCCTTCAGGGCCACGAACACCTCGTCGAGCATCTTCTTGGCGTCACCGAACAGCATCCGGTTGTTGTCCTTGTAGAAGAGCGGGTTGTCCACGCCCGCGTAGCCCGACGCCATCGAACGCTTCATGACGATGGACGTCCTGGCCTTCCACACCTGCAGCACCGGCATGCCGGCGATCGGGCTGGTCGGGTCGTCTTCGGCGGCCGGGTTCACGATGTCGTTCGCGCCGATCACCATGGCCACGTCGGTGTCGGGGAAGTCGTCGTTGAGCTCGTCCATCTCGAGCACGATGTCGTACGGCACCTTCGCTTCGGCGAGCAGCACGTTCATGTGCCCGGGCATGCGGCCGGCGACCGGGTGGATGCCGAAGCGCACGTTGACGCCCTTCTCGCGCAGGAGCTTCGTGATCTCGTAGACGGTGTGCTGCGCCTGCGCCACGGCCATGCCGTAGCCGGGCACGAGGATCACGTTCTTCGCGTCGCGGAGCAGTTCGGCCGTCTCGGCGGCCGAGATCGGGCTCACCTCGCCCGCGGGCTGCGCGCCCGCGGCGGCCGGGGCGGCGCCGCCCTCGGTGCCGAAGCCGCCGGCGATCACCGACAGGAACTGGCGGTTCATCGCCTTGCACATGATGTACGACAGGATCGCGCCGCTCGAACCGACCAGCGCGCCGGTCACGATGAGCAGGTCGTTCGACAGCATGAAGCCCGTCGCAGCGGCCGCCCAGCCGGAGTAGCTGTTGAGCATCGAGACGACGACGGGCATGTCGGCGCCGCCGATCGCCATGACCATGTGCACGCCGAACAGCAGCGAGATCGCGGTCATCACGTACAGCGGCAGCATGCCCTGGGACACTTCGTGCGCGCCGGCGAACTGCACGCCGAACCAGATCACGACGGCGAGACCGGCCAGGTTGAGCACGTGCCGTCCCGGCAGGATCACCGGCTTGCCGCTGATCTTGCCGGCGAGCTTGCCGAACGCGATGAGCGAACCCGAGAACGTCACGGCGCCGATCAGGATGCCGACGTACGTCTCGATGAGGTGGATCATGTGCTCGTCGGGAGGCGCCGCGGCCGCCGGGTCGATGTAGTTCGCGTACCCGACGAACACGGCCGCGAGGCCGACGAGGCTGTGCATGAGCGCCACCAGCTCGGGCATCTGAGTCATCTTCACGGTGCGGGCCGCGTAGAGACCGATGCTGCCGCCCACGGCCATGGCGCCGACGATCCAGCCCCAGCCACCGGGCGTGACGCGCGGACCGAACAGCGTGGCGAGCACGGCGATCGTCATGCCGAGGATGCCGTACTGGTTGCCGCGGCGGCTGGTCTCCGGATGCGAGAGCCCGCCGAGGCTCATGATGAACAGCATGGTCGCGCCGATGTAGGCGACCGTGACGAGAGGCAGCGAGAGCAGCGAAGTCGTGTTCATGGCGGCCTCCCCTACTTCCGGAACATGTCGAGCATGCGACGCGTCACCGCGAAGCCGCCGAACATGTTGATGGTCACGAGGACGATGCTCGCCACCGCGAGGCCGAGAATCCAGCCCACGGGACGAACCGCGGAAGCCGCATCACCGGTGAGCGGCGGCGCGATCTGCACGAGCGCGCCGAGCACGATGATGCTGGAGATGGCGTTGGTCACGCTCATGAGCGGCGTATGCAGCGCCGCCGTGACGTTCCACACGACCATGTAGCCCACGAAGCACGCGAGCACGAACACGGTGAAGTGCGACAGGAACGCCGCCGGTGCACCGGCGCCGATCAGGTAGAACAGCACCGCGACCGCGCCGAACACCACGGCCGTCTTGCTCCACGGATCGGGAGCGCTCGGGGCGCCGTGCCCGTGGCCGCCCTTCTTCTCGGGCGCCTTCACCTCGGCCGCCTTGGGCGGCGCGGGCGGCGCGGCGACCGGCTTGGGCGCCGGCGGCGGCCACGTGATGGCGCCGTCCTTGATCACCGTGAGGCCACGGATCGCCTCGTCCTCCATGTCCACCGTCAGCGTGCCGTCCTTCGCCTTGCACATCTCCTCGACCACGCGGAAGAGGTTCGTGCCGTAGAGCGTCGAGGACTGCTTCGCGAGGCGGCTCGGCAGGTCGGTGTAGCCGACGATCGTCACGCCGTGCTTGACCACGGCCTTTCCGGGCTCGGTCAGCTCGCAGTTGCCGCCCTGTTCGGCGGCGAGGTCCACGATCACGCTGCCGGGCTTCATGCTCTGCACCATCTCGGCCGTGATCAGCCGCGGCGCGGGCTTCCCGGGAATGAGCGCGGTGGTGATGATCACGTCCACCTCGCGCGCCTGCTTCGCGTACATCTCGCGCTGGGCCTTCTGGAAGCCTTCGCTCATGACCTTGGCGTAGCCGCCGCCGCCCGAGCCCTCTTCCTCGAAGTCCACCTTCACGAACTCGCCGCCCATGGACTTGACCTGGTCGGCCACCTCGGCACGCGTGTCGTTCGCGCGCACGATGGCGCCGAGCCCGACGGCGGTGCCGATCGCGGCGAGACCGGCCACGCCGGCGCCCGCGATGAACACCTTGGCCGGCGGCACCTTGCCCGCGGCCGTCACCTGGCCGTTGAAGAAGCGGCCGAACGCGTTCGCGGCTTCGACCACGGCGCGATAGCCGTTGATGCCGGCCATGGAGGTGAGCGCGTCCATCTTCTGCGCGCGGCTCAACTGGCGCGGCAGCGAGTCGATGGCGAGCACCGTGCCGCCCTTGGCCGCGAGCGCCTGCATGAGCTCGGGGTTCTGCGCCGGCCAGATGAAGGAGAGCAGCATGCCGCCCTGCTTCATGAGCGCGACTTCCTCGAGCGACGGCGGGCGCACCTTGAACACCATGTCCGAGCCCGACCAGAGCGCGGCCGCCGAGTCGGCGATGCTCGCTCCCGCGGCCTTGTACGCCGCGTCGTCGCAGTTGGCGCCGTCGCCGGCGCCGCTCTGCACCATCACCGAGAAGCCGAGCTTGATGAGCTTCTCGACCACTTCCGGCACGGTGGCGACACGCTTCTCGCCCGCCATCACTTCGGCCGGGATTCCGATCGTCAACGCCATATGGGTCCCCCCGAGGGTGCCCCGCATGCGTCCGGGGCTCGGAGTTCCGATGCGTGGGGACCACCCGCTGCGGCCGGCGCTCCCTCACGCGGTGAGTTGCCTCGATACCGGGACGACGGCGCGTGTGCCGTCGCGTGGGGCGTTCATCGAATGGTCCACGCAGAGAGCCCCAACCTCGGCCATGCTGGCCCGCCCCACGTCGGCCCGTCAACTGGGCCGACGGGTGCAGTCGTTGTCGTGGGATTGTCAGGGCTGCGGACGCCGCGGCGCTCGGTTCGCGTGCTTCGACGTGCGCGCGGCACAGGTCTCCACGAGGAGTTCGCGCAGCCACCGGTGGGCCTGGTCGCCTTCCATGCGCGGATGCCACAGCAACGAGATCGCGAACGCCTCGAGCTCGAACGGAAGCCGGAACGTGCGCATGCCGGCGCGGAGGATCTCGGTGTGCCGCTCGGGCACGGTCGCCACCAGGTCCGATGCGCGCGCGAGCGCGAGCGCCGCCGCGAACCCGCCGACGACCACCGCGACCCGACGCTCCACACCGAGCGCCTGCAGCGCGGGCTCGACCAGCACCTGCGCGCCGCCGCGGCGCGACACGCCGACGTGCCGGGCGCCGAGCCAGCGCGCCAGCGTGAGCCGGCCGCGGACCAGCGGGTGGCCGGCGCGCACGGCGCCGACCAGCCGGTCGCGGAACAGCGTGCGGCTCCGCAGTTCCGGACCCATGCCCTCTTCGATGAGCCCGGTCTCCAGGTCCACGCTGCCGTCGCGGAGCGGGCCGCTGTCCTTGTCGGGTTTCTGCAGGAAGTGCAGCCGCACCCCGGGTGCCTCCCGCGCGATGCGCTCGAGCAGTCGCGGCCCGAAGTTCTCCACGAAGCCGTCGCTCGTGCGCAGCAGGAACGTGCGTTCGAGCTTCGCCGGGTCCAGCCGCTCCGCGGGGCTGAGCGCCGCCACGACTTCCTCCACCAGCGGCGCCACGCGGTCGCGCAGCGCGAGCGCGCGCGGCGTCGGCACCAGCCCGCGCCCGGCGCGCACCAGCAGTGGATCCCCGGTGGCTTCGCGCAGCCGCGCGAGCGCGCGACTCATGGCGGACGGGCTCAGGCGAAGCCGGCGCGCCGCGCGCGCGACGCTGCCCTCGGCGAGCAGCACGTCGAGCGTCACGAGCAGGTTGAAATCGGGCGTGGCCATGCCGGCAGCGTAGCCCATGCATGGCGTCGTGTGCACGAATACATTGCGTCCGTTGCGTCTTCCGCCATGTCCGGACCCGGCCGAAGATCCTCGCATGACGACCACGACGCAGGTTCGCTCTTCCCGCCGGGCGCTCGCCGCCCTCTCGCTGCCGGTGCTGATGGCTTCGCTGGACACCAGCATCGCGAACACCGCACTGCCCACGATCGCGCACGCGCTGTCCGTGCCGTTCGCCGCGGTCCAGTGGATCGTGCTCACGTACCTGCTCGCGCTCACCCCGCTGCTCGTCGTGGCGGGCCGGCTCGGCGACCGCTTCGGGCGCCGCCGGGTGCTCGAGGCCGGCGTCGCCGGCTTCACGGCGGCGTCGCTCGCGTGCGGGCTGGCCCCGAGCCTGGCCGTGCTGCTCGTCGCGCGCACCGTGCAGGGCATGGGCGCGGCCGCCATGCTCACCATGGGCCTCGCGTTCGCCGGCGACGTCGCGACGGCCGGCCGCGCCGGGCGCGTCATGGGACTGCTCGGCACGATGTCAGCGCTCGGCACCGCCGCAGGGCCGGCGCTCGGCGCACTGCTCGCGACGCACTTCGGCTGGCATGCGCTGTTCCTCGTCAACGTACCCGTCGGGCTCGTGATCCTCGTCCTCGTGCGCCGGTCGCTGGCGGCCGACCCCGAACGGACTCCGGACCGTGCCTCCGCGCTCGACCTGCCGGGAACGCTGCTGCTCGCGACCGCGCTCGTCGCGTACGCACTGGCGATGACGCCGCAGGGCTCGCGGACCACGCCGGGGACACTGGCGTTCGCCGGCCTCGCAGTGGCCGGCGCGCTGGCCTTCGTACGGCTGCAGGGGCGCGCGACCACGCCGCTCGTGGCACTCGAGCTGTTCCGCGACCGCGTGTTCGCGTTCGGGCTGGTCTCGAGTGCGCTGGTCTCCGCGGTGATCATGTCCGCGCTCGTCGTGGGCCCGTTCCACCTCGCGCGCGCTCGGCGTGGGCGCCACGAGCGTCGGCGCCCTGCTCTCGATCGGCGCTCGTGGTCGCGGCGCTCGGCGCCCCGGCGGGATGGCTGGCCGAAGTTCGGCACCCGCGCGACGGCGCTCGCGGGCTGGTGCTGATGACGCTGTCCTCCTCGCGCTCGCGTGGTCCGCGCGCGGCGGGCGTGCCGGGCTACGTCGCCCGATCGTGTGCCTCACCGCGGGCTACGCGCTGTTCCAGACGGCGAACAACACGTCGCTGCTCTCCGCGGCGTCGCGGCCGCGCACCGCGGCACCGGCGCGGGGCTGGTGCAGTTGTCGCGGAATCTCGGGCTCATCACCGCGCGCCTCGGTCCTGGGCACGGTGTTCGCCCACGGCGTCGGTCCGCTCGACGCGACCGCTGCCGCACCCGGCGCGCGATCGCGCGCGGCACGCACCTCGTGTTCGCGGTCGCGGCGGCACTCACCGCCGCGGCGCTGCTGCTCGCGCTCGCCGCGCGCTCGCGCCCGTCGCACGCCGGCGCGCCGCCTTGAGCCGGCGCCGGCCCCACGTTTCACGCAGTCCCGTGTTCACGCTCACTCCCTCCATCCTCGAGGAGCACACCATGCACACGATCCACGCTGGCCGCACCGGTCTCGCCGCCACCCTCCCGATGCTCGCCCTGTCGCTGCTGCTCGCGGGGTTCGGCGTGAAGTCCGCCGGCGCCGAGGCCGCGCCGCCGGCCGACGCTCGTCCGCTCGCGCGCTGGGAACTGCTGACTTCGTCCGGCGCGGTCGTCACCACCGGAGCGCACCACCGGGCGCTCACGAACGGCGCGCTCAGCACCGTGCAGCTGTCGTACGTCGCGGCGGAACCGCTCGCGTTCACGGGCACGTTCGGCTGGGCGCGGAATCGCGAGCGGCTCTCGGGCGCGGGGCTCCGGCTCGACCTGTTCTCGTACGACCTCGGCGTGGAAGCACGCATGCGACCGCGGTGCGAAGGCCGGCGCTTCGCGTGGGTCCCGTTCGTCGCCGCAGGCAGCGGCGCGCGTACGTACCGTCATCGCGACTCCGGGCCCGCCGTGGCGCACGCGCTGACCGCCTACGCCGGCGCCGGAACTGAGGTCGGGTCGGGCCGTGTTCGGCTGCGTCTCGAGGCCCGCGACTACCTGCTCGACTCCGAACCGCTCACGCGCGGCGACGACGGCGGCTTCCGCAACGAGGTCGCGCTGCTGGCCGGCCTGCGGCTGGTGTCGCGATGAGCGCCGGCGTCGTGGGCGTGGAGCGGCGGCCGGACTGGTGGGTGCCCGCTTCGCTCGTACTCCTGAGCCTCGTGCCGGCCGTCGCCGGCACGCTCCGGCTGGGCGAGCTCGCGACGAGCGCCCCGGTCACCGACGCGAACGCCCGGTTCTTCGCGGCGCCGCTCCCGGTGGTGCTGCACGTGCTGGCGGTGGTGCCCTACTCGATCCTCGGCGCGTTCCAGTTCGCGCCGGGGATCCGGCGGAGCCACCGCACGTGGCACCGCCGGGTGGGCGCCGGACTGCTCCTCGCCGGCGTGATCGCGGCGGTGACCGGCCTGTGGATGGCGCACTTCTACCCCTGGCCCGAGGGCGACGGCGTGGCCTTGTACGCGGAACGGCTGCTCGTGGGAACGGCGATGCTCGTCGCGCTCGTGCTGGCCGCGCTCGCGATTCCCCGGCGCGATTTCGTGGCGCACGGCGAGTGGATGACGCGGGCGTACGCGCTCGGGATCGGCGCCGGCACGCAGGTGCTCACGCACCTGCCGTGGTTCCTGCTCGTGGGCAAGCCGGGAGAAACGGCGCGCAGCGTCCTGATGGGCGCCGCCTGGGTCCTGAACGTCGGGGTGGCCGAGTGGGTGATCCGGCGGCAGCGCCGGCGCCGGCTCGCGTCGCGCTGATCGCGCCGCTCAGCGCACGAGCACGAGTCGCGTCGCGGGCGCACGCGAGCCCACGGCACGCGCCAGGTAGAGCCCCGCGGGAACACCGCGCGCGTCCCAGCGCACGGCGCGGCCGGGCGAGGCCGGCAACCGTGCGACGCAGCGTCCCGACAGATCGAACACTTCGATCGAACGCGCGCCGGCCGCGATCGGCGCGAACTGCACGTCGCCGCGCGCGGGCACCGGCCACGCGCGCAGCGCCGCGTGTGCCGCAGGTGGCGCATCGGGCACGTTCGCCACGAAGGTCGTCTCGACCGCCGCGACGAGCGCGCTCCAGTAGGCGGGCGTCTCGTCGTAGGGATTCACCATGGTGTCGGGCGTCGCGAACACCCAGCCCGCGCCGAGCGCACAGGCGCGCGCGACCGCCGCGCGCATGCTGTCCGCGGTCGAGAGCGAATGCAGCAGGTGCGCGAACCGCCGCGGCGGGTAGGCGTGCGCCCACGGCTCGGGCGTCCAGCCGAAGTAGCCCTCGCCGTAGTACTCGAAGTCGCAGAGCACGTCGGCGCCCGTGACGTACGCCTCCTGCGTGGTGGTGCCGGGATTGCCGATCACGAGCCACGCGTGCTCGCGCGCACGAATGGACTCGCGCACCGCCGCGTAGTACGCGACGTGCGCCGGGCTCGCGTCGTTCGCCATGAGGTCGAGGAAGATCCCGTCGAGCGCGTACCACGCGCGGTAGCGGTCCACCTGCACCAGCACGCTCTCGGCCGGAGTCTCGCCTCCGAACGTGGGCACGTACCCGACCACGCGCCCGCCCGCGGCCCGCACGGCACCGACCGCAGCCGTGTACGTGGGATCCACACCCGTGCCGGGGCCGCTCGCCGGGTCGAGCACCGCGACCAGCGGCACGCGCGTGGCCGCCGCCGCGCAGTCCGCCCACAGCGTGCCCAGTGTCGGGTATTGGTAGGCGGGCACGAGCAGTCCCATGCGATCGGCCGCAGCCGCGGGGCACGCCGCGAGCCACGCGGCCAGCACGGCCGGCACGAGCCGCCGAACGACACGCGCAGTTCCCCGTCGCCACGCGGCTTGCCGGCCCCGCCCACGTCGTCCCACAAGTCCGCTCCTTTCCTGCCGAGACTCGCCCGTGTGCGCGCTCTCGTGCGCGCACGGCTTCATGCTACCCCGGAAGGAGTGTTCCCCACATGCGACTCGAACTCGTCTCGCGCGGCCGCTGCGTCGCGCTCGCGCTCGCGCTGGCGGCCAGCTTCGCTCCCCTGTCCGCGGCCGGTGCCCCGGCCAAGGGCAACGCCGCCGCGGGCAAGTCCATCTTCAACGTGAAGTGCGTTTCGTGCCACAAGGTGGACGGCTCGGGCGGCGTCGCGCTCGGCACCGGCAAGACGCCCAACTGGACGCTGCCCGCGACGTGGTCGGAGCCCAAGCGCAAGGACCAGGACGCCTACCTGCGCAACGCGATCGCCAACGGCGACCTGCCCAAGGGCATGGTGCCGTTCGTGAAGTCGGGCCAGCTCAAGCCCGCCGAGGTCGAGAACCTCATCGCGCACATCCACGCGCTGGCGAAGCACAAGTAGCCGGCCGCACGACCGCACGCGACGGCCGGCGCCGCCGTCGCGGCGGCCGACGGTTCAGCGACCCGCGTCGAGCAGCACGAAGGGCCGGCTCATGCCGCCCGACGGCCCGAACGCGCGCAGGCGGTAGCTGCCGGGCGCGGCCTGCAGGCCCGAGCGCAGCCGCCCGCCCCAGGTCCACTGCGCGTGGCCCGACACGTGCAGCCGGTCCTCGAACACCACGCCTCCACCGACATCCACGACCTGCAGGGTCACCTGCTCGGGGGCGAAGGTCTGCAGGCCGAAGCTCACGGCGCCGCGCGCCGGGTTCGGGAACGGCGCCGCCAGCGCGAGGGCGCGAGGCGAACCCGGCGCCGGCCCGTCCACGCCGGCGAAGCCCTGCGTGAGCAGCAGCTCGTCGAGCCCGACGTCCGCCACGATGCCGTCGGGGGACTGCCCGAACGGTGAGTGATCGTGACGAATGAGCACGCGCGTCACGTTCTGGAGCGCGAGCGCGAAGTTGCTCGTGCCGAAGCCGAGGATCTTCGTGAACGACGCCGGCGACGTGAGGTCCACGGTGAACTGCGTCCACTGCGTCGGGCTCGGGATGAAGCCGACGTTGTACTGCCAGAAGTTCCCGGTCGAGGCATCGCCGAGCGCGAAGTGCATCTCGAGCGGGTCGGTGGCACCGACGTCCTTCAGCCAGAACTTCACCTGCGTGATGCCGGCGGCCGTCCAGTTGCCCACGTACTCGGGTGCCGAGTTCTGCGTGCCGAGGAACGTGGTCCCGACCGGTTCGGGTCCTGCCGTGGAGAAGCGCAGGAAGCCGTCACCGTCGCCGTTCACTCCGCCGGTGCCGGGGTTCGAATAGCTGTCGCCTCCTCCCCAGCCCTGAACGCTCGTTCCGAGCCAGCGTTCGTGGAAACCCAGCGTCGGGGAGGCGTGCGCCTTCGAGGGCGGCGATGCGAACGTCCACAGGCAGGCCAGGGCGAACACGATTCCCAACGTCGTCGTGCGGCAGGTTCGGATGGACATGCGGGTACTCCTCTCGGCGAGGGGATGGGCGGATGGATGCCGCGCGAGGAAGTTAGTCCAGCCGATCCCGGGCGCCACGGCTTTTCCGTGTCTAGCCACGGAAATCTCCCGCCGCGTTCAGGGAGCTCGATCAAGGGGCTTCGCGGGGCTGTCGGCACGGACGCGCCCGGACCCGGTCCCGGTCGGCAGGAAACGGCCTTGCCATACATACCGACCGGTCGGTATGTTCCGCCCCGTGAAGCGCTCTCCTTCGACTCCGGCCTCTCGGGCCGGCCGGCCGCAACCGACCCGCCCCACTCCCGCGCGCGGCGACGGTCGCACGAAGCTGCTCGACGCGGCGCTCGGCGTGATTCGCGCCAGGGGCTACGGCGCGACGCGCGTCGAGGACATCTGCGCGGCCGCCGGCGTGAGCAAGGGCGCGTTCTTCCATCACTTCGCTTCCAAGGAAGCGCTCGCGATCGCCGCCGCGCACCACTGGTCGGACGTCACGGGCGCGCTGTTCGCCTCGGCCCCCTACCGCTCGCTGCCCGACCCGCTCGACCGCGTGCTCGCGTACGTCGCGCTTCGACGTGAGCTGCTCCGCGGCCGGCTTCCCGAGTTCACCTGCCTCGCGGGCACCATGGTGCAGGAGGTGTTCGAGACCGCTCCCGCGGTGCGCGACGCGTGCGCGGCCAGCATCACCGGGCATGCCGGCACGCTCGTCGTCGACATCGAGGCCGCGCGAGCGAAGTACGCACCCGACGCCGACTGGAGCGCGGAGAGCCTCGCGCTCCACACGCAGGCGGTGCTGCAGGGCGCCTTCATTCTCGCCAAGGCCACGGACGGCCCGAAGCTCGCCGAGGAAAGTGTGGATCACCTCGATCGCTATCTCCGCCTCCTTTTCCGCCGTCCCTGACCCCAACCAAGAAGGAGCAGCACATGCCGACCACGAAGCCCCTCACGTTCGGCTGGTACGAGCTCATGGCGAAGGACGTCCCCGCCGCGCTCGCGTTCTACAAGAAGGTCGTCGGCCACTGGACGACGAAGGACTCCGGCATGCCCGGCGGCACCTACACGCTCATCGAGCTGGAGGGCCGCGGCATCGGTGGGGCGCTCACGCTGACCGACGACATGTGCGCCGCCGGCGCGCGTCCGGGCTGGCTCGGCTACGTCGCGGTGGACGACCTGCAGGGCAAGGAGGCCGAGTTCCTCGCCGCGGGCGGCAAGACCATTCGCCCGATCTTCGAGATTCCCGGCGTGATCCGGTTCACGATCGTGGCCGATCCGCACGGCGCGGTGTTCGTGATGTTCCAGGGCCTCACCCCCGGCCACTCGCTGCCCACGTTCCCCGCCGGCACGCCCGGCGCGGTCGGCTGGCATGAACTGCACGCGGGCGACGGCGCCGCGGCATGGGACTTCTATTCGGGCCTCTTCGGCTGGACCAAGGACATGGCGGTGGACATGGGCCCGATGGGCACCTACCAGACGTGGAAGTCCACCGACGCGCCCATCGGCGGCATGATGACGAAGATGGCGGTCACGCCGGCACCGTTCTGGCTCTACTACTTCAACGTCGAAGCGCTCGGCGAGGCGCTCGATCGCGTGAAGGCCGCCGGCGGGCAGGTGATCCACGGACCGACGCAGGTCCCGGGCGGCAGCGTCATCGCGAACTGCCTCGATCCCGAAGGCGGCATCTTCGCGCTGGTCTCCGCCCGCGCCTGAGGTCCGCCGCACGCACGAGGCGGGCGCCCTGATGGCGCCCGCCTCGTCGCATTTCGTGGTGCGGCGCGGAACGCCGGCTTCCCACGCGCGTCCATTCGTCGTATGAAACGCCTGTGCCCGCCTGCGCAGGCGGCGCCGGAGCCACCTTCGTCCTCCATCGGGAACCGCACATGCCTTCGACCGAGAAGCAGAACCTCACGCAGACCGTCCGAGCCCTGCACCGCGACATCGGCTGGTTCACCGCCGGCCTCACGTTGATCTTCGTGTTGAGCGGCATCGCGCAGGTGTACCGCGACACGGACTTCCTGCAGCACGAGGTCCAGGTGCCGGTGCAGGTGGACCCGGGCCTTGCGGGTGAGGACATCGGGCGCGCGTTGCGCGTGCGCGAGTTCAAGGCCGAGCGCGTCGAGGGCAGCGTGACCTACTTCCGCGGCGGCTCGTACGACGCCGCGACCGGCAAGGCCGTGCGCACCCAGAAGGAGTTCGTGTTCCCGCTCGACCGGTTCTCCGAACTGCACAAGGAACGCAGCAAGGAGGCGTGGCACTGGATCACGCTCGGCTACGGCGCGCTGCTCGCGTTCATGGCGCTCTCGTCGTTCTTCATGTTCAAGGGCGGCAGCCCGCTCGCGAAGCGCGGCCTCGTGCTCGCGGGTATCGGGTTCGCGTTCGCGCTCGCGGTGGTGTTCTTCGCCACGGGATCCTGAGCGCGATCCGGCATCCCGCGCAGCGAAGCCGCAAACGGCGACGATTCCGTCTGGCCACAAGCATCGCACCTGCCTACGATCCGACTCGAGCGGGCCCCCGCTCGACCGGCGCGCTCCATCCGCGCCGGAGTCTCACCACGGACCGTCCTCGGAGCGTCCGCATGCGATTCACGGTGACTCGTCGGTTGGGAACGCGTCGCACCCTCTTCGTTCTCGCGGCACTGCTGCTCGCCGCCACGTCGGCGCGAGCCGACTTCATCCACTACACCGCCACGCTCAGCGGCGCGGCCGAGTCGCCGCCGAATGCCTCTCCCGGCACCGGCTGGGCGCAGGTGGACATCGACCCGGTCGCGCACCTCATGCACGTGCGCGCCGAGTTCTCCGGCCTGGTCGGCACCGTCACGGCCTCGCACATCCACGCCGCGACGACCACCGCGTTCACCGGCACCGCCGGCGTCGCGACCACGACGCCCACGTTCACCGGCTTCCCGGGCGGCGTGACGGCGGGCACGTACGACCACACGTTCGACATGACGCAGGCGGCGAGCTGGAACCCGTCGTACGTCACGGCGCACGGCGGCACGACGGCGCAGGCCGAACTAGACTTCTTCGCGGCGATCGCCGCGGGCAAGGCCTACTTCAACGTGCACACGTCGGTCTTCGGCGGCGGTGAGATTCGCGGCTTCCTCGTGCCGGGCCTGCCCTCGCCGACGCAGTCCACGACGTGGGGACGGGTGAAGGCGCTGTTCCCGTAGTCCGTCGCGGCCGTCGCTCGCGGGCCGCCCCTTCACCACGCGGGACGGCCCGCGGCGTTCTGGTTTCGGCACCGGCGTCGCAGTTGAAGCGGAGCGAGCCCTCGGGCCACACTGCGGCATGTGCCCGCCTGCCCGCTCCCCCGGCCTCGTTCGCCTGCGGCTCACCGTGCGCGGCGCGGTGCAGGGCGTGGGCTTCCGCCCGTACGTGTACCGGCTCGCGCACGGGCTGGGACTCGCGGGCTGGGTGAGCAACGACCCGCGCGGCGTCGTGATCGAGGCGGAAGGCCCGCGACCGGCGTGCGAAGCGTTGCACGCGCGACTCGCGCCCGAGGCGCCGCCGCAGGCCGCCGTGCACGAGGTGACGGCCGAGTGGATCGCGCCGGCGGGTGAACGGTCGTTCGAGGTCCGCGCCTCCGACGCCGGCGGTGCGCGTACGGCGGTGCTGTTGCCGGACCTCGCGACCTGCCCCGAATGCCTCGCGGAATCGCGCACCGCGGGCGAACGCCGCCACGGCTACCCGTTCACGAACTGCACGAACTGCGGCCCGCGCTTCTCGATCATGCGCGACCTGCCCTACGACCGCCCGAACACGACCATGTCGGGCTTCCCGATGTGCGCCGACTGCGCGCGCGAGTACGCGGACGTTTCCGATCGGCGCTTTCACGCGCAGCCGATCGCGTGCCCGGCGTGCGGGCCCACGCTCGCGTTCGCGCGCACGACCGGCGGCGCGACGCTCGCCGGTGCGGCGGCGCTCGAAGCCGCCGCGACCGCGCTCCTCGCGGGCGAGATCGTCGCGCTGAAGGGCCTGGGCGGCTACCAGCTGCTTTGCGACGCGACGAACCGCGAGGCCGTCGCGCGGCTGCGCGAACGCAAGGCGCGCGTCGGGAAACCGTTCGCGCTGCTGTGCAGCACGCTCGACGAGGCGCGCGCGATCGTGCACGCGGACGAGCGCGCCGCCGCCGAACTCGCGTCGCGCGCCGCGCCCATCGTGCTGCTGCCGAGGCGAGCGGACGCGGGCGTCGCCGACGGCGTGGCGCCCGGGCTGTCGCACCTCGGCGTCATGCTTCCCGCCACGGTGCTGCATCACCAGCTCTGCGCCGCCGTCGCGCGCCCGCTCGTCTGCACGAGCGGCAATCTCTCCGACGAGCCCATCGCGATCGGCGACGACGAGGCGCGCATGCGGCTCGGTGCGATCGCCGACGCGTTCCTCTCGCACGACCGCCCCATCGAGCGCCACGTGGACGACAGCGTGGGCACGTTCCTCGCGGGCGAGTTCCGGCTCCTGCGCCGCGCGCGCGGGTTCGCGCCGCTGCCCGTGCGCGTGCAGGGCGAGTGGCCCTGCGTGCTCGCCGTGGGCCCCCACCTCAAGAACACGATCGCGCTCGCCATGGGCGACCAGGTGTTCGTGAGCCAGCACATCGGCGACCTCGAGACGCACGAGTCCATGCGCGCCTTCGAGCGCGTGATCGCCGACTTCCTGCGGCTGTACGGTGCGCGGCCCGTGGCGATCGCGCACGACCTGCACCCCGACTACCTCTCGACGCGCTGGGCGCTCGAGCACGCGGCCGCGTACGGCGCACGACTGGAGCCCGTGCAGCATCATCACGCGCACCTCGCCTCGTGCCTCGCCGAGCACGGCGAGACCGGGCCCGCGTTGGGCGTGTCGTGGGACGGCACCGGCTACGGCCCCGACGGCACCGTGTGGGGCGGCGAGTTCCTGCGCGGGGACGTGGCGGCGTACGAGCGCTTCGCGCACCTGCGCACGTTCGCGCTCCCGGGCGGCGAGGCCGCGGTGCGCGATCCGCGCCGCACGGCGGCCGCGCTGTTGCGCGAGGTGTTCGGGCCCGCGTGGAGCACGCGCGACGACCTGGCGGTGGTGCGCGCGTTCACGCCGGCCGAACGCGGCGTGCTCGACCGCGTCATGGAGCGCACGCTCGGCACGCCGCGCACGAGCAGCGCCGGGCGGCTGTTCGACGCGCTCGCGGCGCTCGCCGGGCTGGGCGAGCGCGTCACGTTCGAGGGTGAGGCGGCGATGCGGTTCGAAAATGCCGCTGACCCGGGCGAGCGCGCCGCGTATCCTGCTGCGGTGCTCGCTCCGGCATCCTCGGGCGGGCCGCACGTGGTGGACTGGGAGCCGCTGCTCCGCGCCGCGCTCGACGACCTGGCCCGCGGGACGCCCGCCGGCACGATCGCCGCGCGCGCGCACGCCGGCCTCGCCCGCGCGATCGCCGCGGTGGCGGCGCTGGCGGGCGAGTCGCGCGTCGCGCTTTCGGGCGGCTGCTTCCAGAACCGGCGCCTCGTCGAGGAGACGAAGGCGCTGCTCGAAACGCAGGGCCACCGCGTTCTGCTGCACCGGTTCGTCCCGCCGAACGACGGCGGCATCAGCCTCGGGCAGGCCGCGGTCGCGGCCGCGCGCGCGGCACGCAACGACTGAGAGGTTCCCGCCATGTGTCTCGGCGTTCCCGGCCGCATCACGAAGATCGAACCGAACGAAATCGGCATGACCATGGGGACCGTGAACTTCTCCGGCATCTCCAAGCAGGTCTGCCTCGCCTACGTGCCCGACGCCGCGGTCGGCGACTACGTGGTCGTGCACGTGGGCTTCGCGCTCAGCAAGATCGACGAGCAGCAGGCGAAGGAAGTGTTCGAGATGCTCGCGGGCAACGGCGAACTGGCCGAGCTGCAGATCCCCCAGCCCGACGACCCCGCGCCGTCCGGCGGAGGCGCGGGCGCATGAAGTACGTGGACGAGTACCGCGACGAGGCCGCGACGCGCGCGTTCCTCGACGCCACGCGCGCGATCGTCACCCGCCCGTGGACGCTCATGGAGATCTGCGGCGGCCAGACCCACACGATCATCAAGTCGGGACTCGACCGGCTGCTGCCGCCCGAGATCACGCTCGTGCACGGTCCGGGCTGCCCGGTGTGCGTGACTCCGCTCGAGCAGATCGACCGCGCGCTCGAGATCGCGAAGCGCCCGAACGTGATCTTCACGTCGTTCGGCGACATGTTGCGCGTGCCCGGCTCGACCACCGACCTGCTCGCGGTGAAGGCCGCGGGCGGCGACGTGCGCATGGTGTACTCGCCGCTCGACGCGGTGCGCATCGCGCAGCAGCACCCGGATCGCGAAGTCGTGTTCTTCGCGGTCGGCTTCGAGACCACCGCGCCGGCGAACGCGATGTCGGTGTGGCAGGCCGAACGGCAGGGCGTGAAGAACTTCTCCGTGCTCGTCTCGCACGTGCTCGTGCCGCCCGCCATGGAGGCGCTGCTGTCGGCGCCGGACAACCTCGTGCAGGGCTTCCTCGCCGCCGGCCACGTCTGCACGGTGATGGGCACCGGCGAGTACCCGCCGATCGCCGAGCGCTGGCGCGTGCCGATCGTGGTCACCGGCTTCGAGCCGCTCGACCTCGCGCAGGGCATCCACATGACCGTGAAGATGCTCGAGGAAGGCCGCCACGGCGTGGAGAACCAGTACACGCGCTCGGTGACCGCCGAGGGCAACCTGCCGGCGCAGAAGCTCGTCGCCGAGGTGTTCGAAGCCTGCGACCGGCCGTGGCGCGGCATCGGCGAGATCCCGAGGAGCGGACTGCGCCTGCGCGAGCGCTACGCGGCGTTCGACGCCGAGAAGCGCTTCGACGTCGGGCACGTGCGCACGGCCGAGTCCACGGTGTGCATCGCGGGCGAGATCATGAAGGGCCTGAAGCGCCCGCACCAGTGCCCCGCGTTCGGCACCACCTGCACGCCCGACCACCCGGTCGGCGCGCCGATGGTGTCGAGCGAAGGCGCGTGCGCGGCCTACTGGCAGTACAAGCGCGAGGTCTGACGGCACCATGAGCAAGCCCACCGCCGCCGACATCCTGAACGCGTCGTGCCCGTTGCCGATCGCCGACTACCCGCAGGTGCTGCTCGCGCACGGCGGCGGCGGCCGCATGTCGCAGATGCTGGTCGAGAAGATGTTCCTGAGCGCGTTCGACGACCCCGCGCTCGCCCCGCTGCACGACGGCGCGCTGCTCGACGTGCCGGCGGGCCGCATCGCGGTGAGCACGGATTCGTTCGTCATCCGGCCGCGCTTCTTCCCCGGCGGCGACATCGGCTCGCTCGCGGTGCACGGCACCGTGAACGACGTGGCCATGTGCGGCGCCACGCCGGTCGCGCTCACGTGCGCGTTCGTGCTCGAGGAAGGCCTGCCCATGGAGGAGCTCTGGCGCATCGTGCGCAGCATGCGCGCGGCCGCCGCCGACGCGGGCGTGCGCATCGTGACCGGCGACACGAAGGTCGTGGACCGGGGCAAGGGCGACGGGATCTACATCAACACCACCGGCATCGGCGTGCTGCGCGAAGGCGTCTCGGTGACGCCGAAGCGGGCCGCCGCCGGCGACCGCATCCTCGTGAACGGCCCCATCGCCGAACACGGCATCGCGATCATGAGCGTGCGCGAGGGGCTGGAGTTCGAGACCGAGCTCAAGAGCGATTCGGCCGCGCTCCACGGCCTGGTCGCCGCGGTGCTCGACGCGGCGGGCGACGCCGTGCACGTGCTGCGCGACCCGACGCGCGGCGGCGTGTCGAGCGCCACGAACGAGATCGCGCAGGCCGCGCGCGTCGGCATCCGGCTCGACGAGGCGTGCATTCCGCTCGCCGAGCCCGTGCGCGGCGCGTGCGAGATGCTCGGCTTCGACCCGCTCTACGTGGCCAACGAAGGCAAGGTGCTCGCTTTCGTGGCGCCCGAACGGGCCGCCGCCGCGCTCGCCGCGATGCGCGCGCACCCGCTGGGCGCCGGCGCGGTGGACATCGGCGAAGTGGTCGCCGAGCACCCGGGCCGCGTGTTCCTGCGCAGCCGCATCGGCGGCCTGCGCGTGGTGGACATGCTGAGCGGCGAACAGTTGCCGCGGATCTGCTAGCCGGCGCGCTTCGCCGCAAGCCGCGCGCGCAGCAGGTCGCACCACGCGTCGAGCCCTTCGCCCGTGCGCGTGGACGTGTGCAGGATCGTGCCGTCGGGGCGCAGCGTGCGGATCTGTTCGAGCACCGCGTCCATGCGGAAGTCCACGTGCGGCAGCAGGTCCACCTTCGTGACCAGCGCCACGTCGGCGCGCGCGAAGATCGCCGGGTACTTGAACGGCTTGTCGTCGCCCTCGGTGACCGAGAGCAGCACGACCTTGAAGTCCTCGCCGAGGTCGTAGCTCGTCGGGCAGATGAGGTTGCCCACGTTCTCGATCACCAGCAGGTCGAGCGCGCCCCAGTCGAGCCCGGCGAGCGCGCCTTCGATCTGCCGCGCGTCGAGATGGCACGAGCCGCCCGTGAGGATCTGGTGCGCGCGCACGCCGCGGCGCGCGATGCGCTCGGCGTCGAGCTCGGTCGCGATGTCGCCGTCGAGCACGCCGACGCGCAGCTCTCCCGCCAGCCGGCCGAGCGTGTGTTCGAGCAGCGCGGTCTTGCCCGAGCCGGGCGACGAAATCAGGTTCGCGACGAGCGTGCGATCGGCCGTGAAGCGCTCGCGCAGCGACTGTGCCGCGGCCGCATTGGCCGCCAGGATCTTCTGCCGCGGATCGGGTGCGACGGTCATGTCCGGTTCTCCTGCGCCTGTCCGGCGGGCCCGGCCTCGACCCGCACGACGTCCAGTTCCTGCCCGCCCTCGACGCGCAGCGGCTGTCCGCAGCGCGGGCACAGCTTGAGCCACGAGCCCGGCACGCGTTCGGCGATGTCGCCGCAGCCCGCGCACGTCTGGCGCGCCGGGCACCACGCGATCACCAGCTCGCACGCCGCGTCGGGGCCGCCCTCGACCACCGACTCCCACGCGTAGCGCAGCAGCTCGGGCTCGACCGCCGACAGCTCGCCGACCGCCAGTTCGACGCGCACGAGCCGGTGCCCCGCGGGCACGCTCGCGCGGCAGAGTCGGTGGGCTTCGGTGGCGATGCCGAGTTCGTGCATGAACGCTCCGGTGACGGCGACGAGGTCGGCGCAGCCTACACCAGGACTTCGCCCGTGCACGATGCCCTCGTCGCGCCTCCCGGCCTTCAGCGCTCGTAGATCGTTCGCCAGCCTTTCCAGCCGATTCCCAGCACGGCGCCGACACCCGCGCCGAGCACGATCCCGATCGCTGGGCTCCCGGTCTCGTGCACGGTGCTCGCGGAACCGTCCGCGCTCGAGCTCGAGCCGAACTGGCTGTCCACGAGGATCGTGAACAGGGTCATGATGCCCGCCCCGACGAGTGCACCGCGCAGGCTCCGGCCCGAGCGCACCTCGATCCGGGTGACCGCGTCCATGGCGAGCGGCTGGGGCAGCACGAGCGGCGCGCGGCGCGTGGAGTCCACGACCACGGACTCGTAACGGATCCAGCCCGCCGCTTCGCGCGGCCGCACGAGCTGGGCCGAGCCCCACTCACCATGCACGCGGGCGACGGACTGCTTCGCGAGCACTCGCTGGAGCGAGTCCACGCTCGCTTCGACCGCATCCTCGGCGAGGCCGATGCGCGGCGACAGCAGCGCCAACAGGATGACGACACCCGACACGACGTGGCGTGGCCGCATGGTTCCCCCCTCGGCTCGTGTGACGTTCGCAGTCTCGTGCCCGGGGTGAGGACAGGCTCCGCCCCGGGCAGGCCGGCGTCAATCACCGCCGTACGCTGCACGCACCACCACGCGTTCGCCGCGTGGATGCGCCGGCCACGAGATCGGCGGATCACGTGCTGGCGTGCGTGCTCGACTACGCACGCTCGGTTCCCCGGAGGCTTCGGCGATGTTCCCTGGTCGGTGGCCGCTCGCCGCGTTCGCGCTGCGGAAGGCGATCGTGCGGCACGTCCCGCCCGACGTCACGCGCTCGGCGATGTCGCGGCAGCCCGCGCACGAACCGGTGCCCTCGGGCACGCTCGTGCGGCCAAGCCGCCGGCACGGCCGGACCTCATCGTGGGGCCCGGCGACGTGGTCCGGCTTTCCCGGTTCTCGCCGAGGCCGACGCCGCGCGGGCCGGCGACTTGCGTGTGCCCGGCACCACACCCAGCAACCGGTCGAAGTAGTCGCGAAGCTGCAGCACGGCGCGATCGAAATAGGCGACGTCCCGGTGCGTGCGGCACAGCATCACAGCGCCTTCCATGGTGGTGAGCACCAGTTCCGCCAGGCCGTGCCGGTCCACGTCGGCGGGCAGGCGCCCGGCCGCCGACTCGAGCTGGGCGTGCACCGCTGCCGCCCACCTCGTGAAGTTCGCCGACAACAGCTCGCGAACCGCCGGGTCGGGCTCGTGCAGCTCGAGCGCGACGCTTCCGATCGGGCACCCGTACGCGCAGTCCGTCGCGACGATCAGCTGCCGATAGCGCGCGAGCAGGGCGAAGACTCGATCGACCGGATCGTCCACGCCCTCCCACGCGGGCGCCAGCAGCATGGGCTCGATGCCGTCGCGGTACGCGGACAGCACCGCGAGCAGCACATCCTGCTTGCCGGGGAAGAAGTGATAGAGACTGCCCGCATTCACGTCCGCGCGCGCGAAGAGCTCGGCCATGCTGGTCGCGTGGTAGCCCTTCTCCCCGAACAGCTCCATGGCCGCGCGGACGATCCGCGACCGGGTGTCGAGCGTCACTTCTTCGGCGCCGTCTGCGGCGCGAAGACCTTCTGCCAGTCGGTCGGTCCGCTCTCGAACCGCTTACGCAGCTGCGCGAGCGTCCAGGCGTTGCCCTGTTGGAAGAAGGCGTACACACCGTCCCAGGGTTCTCCCGAGCCGTAGCCCGAGTTCGTGACGGTCACGCGAGTGCGCTTCGCTCCCAGTGGCGTGAGCACCACCGCGGTGGTCGTCTTCGCGAACGTGGCCGCATCGAACGGTGTCTTGGGCGGGGCCTGGACGTTCCTGATCACGAACAGCCGCTGGGGTACGAGAGCGAGGAACTCGTTCCGGATGTTGCCCGGGTCCCCGGGCTTCGCCTTCGGGTCGTAGGAGGACTCGATCGCGCCGCCGACGCGGAAGTCCACGTGAGCGAACGGAGCCGCCCATGCCGTGAATCCCGCCGCGCTCGTCCAGGCGTCCCACACTTCGGCCGCGTCGGCGGGCACTTCGCACGAGAGCTCGAGCACGCGCTCGCCGCCGGCTGTGACGAACGAGGTTTCGGTCACGCCCTCCGGGAGCGCCGCGGAAGCGGCCGGGGAGAACGCGAACGACAGGATCGAAGCGACAGCGGGAACGAGGAGGGGGCGCAGGTATCGCATGAGGATCTCCGGGGAGTGGCGTCTCTTGAATGATCGTTCAAGCGAAGGCCAAACTAGGCTCCTGCTCCGGCATGGGCAAGGACTTTCTCTCGCGCTCGCACGCCGGGGCAGCCGGCATCCGCGAGTGCTCGGCCGCATTCGCCTCGCGGGGGCTTCGCCCGCAGCCCGGAGGACCTGCGTGCTAGCGTGAAGACGTCCACCCCGAACGCATCGCATCGGAGTCGCCGCTCATGCTCCCGCCCCACCCTGCTTCGTTCGCGCTCGCCTGCGCCGTCCTGGCGCTCGTGCACCCGATCCCGGCCGTGGCCGCGGAACCCTGGACGTTCGACGACTCCATCGCGCTGCGGAAGGCGCACGAGCTGCACGTCTCGCCCGACGGCACGCGCGTGCTGTGGGTGGTCCGCGAACTTACCGCCGACGGCTCGCGCTGGCAGGGCGACCTGTGGCTCGGCGTGCTCGCGACGGGCGAGCAGCGCCGGCTCACCGACACGGCCGCCGAAGAAGACCTGCCGTGCTGGTCGGCCGACGGGCGCACGATCTTCTTCCTGTCCGACCGCGACTCCGCCGGAGCCGGCGGCGGCCTGCCGCAGGTGTGGTCGCTGCCCGCGGCGGGCGGCGCACCCGCCGCGCGCACCACCTCGCCGACCGGCGTATCGGAATACGCCTGCTCCCGCGACGGCGGCACGATCGCGTACCTCGCACCCGTGGGCCCTTCGCCCGCGGCGCGCGCTCGCGCGGCAGCGCACGACGACGTGCGCGTCGAGTCCGAGCGCGCGGCGAACTCCCGCGTGTGGGTGACGGCGGCGGGCGGGGACGCGCCGGTCACCGCGGATTCCGTGTGCGTGACGTCGTTCACGTTGTCCCCCGACGGCCGCGAGATCGTGTACGCCGCCTCGGCGAGCGCCGGGCTCGACGCGATCGAAAGCACCGACCTGTGGAGCGTGCCCGCGACCGGCGGCCCGGTGCGCGACCTGGTACGGCGGCCCGGCATGGACGATCGGCCGCGCTTCTCGCCCGACGGCCGCTGGATCGCGTTCCTTTCGCGCGAGGGCGACCCCACCGGCTGGGCGAGCGATGCGTACGTGTGCGTCGTCGCCGCATCCGGTGGCGCGGCGCGCAACCTGACGCCCGACTTCCATGACCTCTCGATCGGCAGCAATGCCGAACTGGCGCCGGTGTGGACCAGCGACTCGCGCTCGCTGCTGTTCGTCGCGCCCCGGCGCACGAACCTGCACGTGTTCCGCGCATGGACCGAACCGCGCGCGGTCGAGCCGGTCACGCACGACGACGGCGTGAACGAGTCGCCGAGCGAAGCCGCCGGCGTGATCGCGTGGACGCACGAGGACGCGACACACGCCGCGACGGTCCGGGTGCGCACGGCGCGCGGCGGCGACCGCGACCTGGCCGAACTGAACCCCGGCGCGCGGAACCGGCCGGCGTTCGCGGCCGAAGTGGTGCGCTGGAAGAGCCCCGACGGCCGCGAGGTCGAAGGCCTGCTCTACCGCCCGGGCGAGCCCCGCGGCGCGGGCCCCGTGCCGCTGCTGGTGTACGTGCACGGCGGTCCGGCCGCGAACCACGCGCAGTACTTCACCCCGGCGCTCGATCTCATGGGCCGCGTCGAGTTCCTGCAGGAAGGCTGGGCGGTGCTGCTGCCGAACCCGCGCGGCAGCACGGGCTACGGCCGCGAATGGCGGCTCGCCAGCACGCGCGACTGGGCGGGCCTGCCGTACGAGGACCTCATGAGCGGCGTGAACACGCTCGTCGCACGCGGCATCGCCGACCCGGCGCGGCTCGCGGTGTGCGGCTGGTCGTACGGCGGCTTCATGGCCGCGAACGTCGTCACCCGCACGCGGCGCTTCCGCGCGGCCGTGGCCGGCGCGGGTCCCATGGACCTGTTCTCCATGACGGGCACGAGCGACGTGCCGCAGTTCACGCGCTTCTCGATGGGCGCGTGGCCGTGGGACGACCCGGCGCCCTACCTCGCGCAGTCCCCGCTGCTGCACGCGGGCGCGATCCGCACGCCGACCGCGTTCGCGCACGGCGAACTCGATTTCCGCGTCTCGCCCACGCAGAGCCGCGAAATGTACCGGGCGCTGCGCGCGCGCGGCGTGCCGACCGACCTGCTCGTCATGCCGCGCGAGCTGCACGTCCCGGCCGAGCCCGCGCACTTCCGCGCGCTCATGCGCTGGTCGCACGAGTGGCTCGTGCGCTGGACGACGGGCTCGGGCGCCGCGCACGAATAGGCGCGGTGCCCGAGCGCGGCTACTTCAGCACGATCGTGTCGATCGCGCCCCAGTTCGGGCCGCAGCCCCACTGGCTGCCCGAGGTCGAGCGCAGCTCGAATGTGTGCGCGCCCGCACCGACCGCACCGGACCACTGCACGACGCCGGTGACCCAGTCCGCCGCGGACGTGTTCGTGGCGATGCTCTGCATGAGCACGCCGTCGAGGTACAGGTTCAGGTCCACGCGCCCCACGCCGAGGCGGGCGATGTGCGCCGAAGTCGAGAGCGCCGCGGGCACGGACAGCGTGACGGTCTGCGAGAACAACACGCCGTTCGCGGGCGTCACGGTGGCGCAACCGGGACGCGGATCGGGCGTGTGCACGAACGTCGGGCCGCCCGAAGCGAGCGCCGTGGCGACGTCGGCCTGCGCCGAGTGCAGCGCGTAAGGCACGCTGGCGAGCGGGCGCCGCGGCACGAGCGGCGTGCCGTCCACGCGCGTCTCGAGCCACGCGAGCCCGCCGTTGAACGATGCGGTGCCGAGACCGGACAAGGTCCCGAGCATGACCGAGAACGCGCCGCCGGACACTTCCACTCCGGCGTGCGCCTCCTGCCAGTACGGACTGGCGGCCGCCGAATCGGTGTAGAGCGCGAACTCGAGATCGTGCGCGCCGTCGAGCGGCTGGCCGGCGAGGTCGGTGAGGAAACCCTGGTACTGGACCAGCTGCGGCACGGTCGCGTCGGCGCGGCGCGCGGATCCGGTGGCGAGCAGCACGAGCGTGCAGGCGGTCAGCGCGAGCAGGAGGCGACGGGGCATCGGGAACCTCGGCGTGGGAGTGGACATCAGTGTGCGATCACGATCCGGCGCGTGCGCGTCACGTCGCCGGTGCGCATGCGCGCGAGGTACACGCCGGGGCGTACGGCGGCGCCGCCGGCGTCGCGCCGGTCCCAGCGCACGAGCTGCTCCCCGGCCGTCGCCTGCACGCGCAGCACGCGCACCAGCCGGCCCGCGACGTCGTGGATGCGCACTTCGGGTGCGGCACCGGCGGCGAGCGAAGCGGGCAGCCGGATCGCGAACACGGCCTCGCTCGCGACCGGGTTGGGACGCACCGCGAACTCGAGCGTTCCCGCGGCGGGCGGCGGATCCGCGACACCGACGTTGCCGCTCACGGGCCGACGCAGCCAGTGCGCGACCTCGATGAAGTTGCCGCCGCTCGCGCGGCCGGCTCCGGCCTGCCCCGCCGCGGACGTCAGCCGCATCGGGCCGGCGAACGCATCACCGCCCCCGGAAGTCGCGCCCTGTCCGGGCAGGCGATCGGCGGCGCGGGCGAGTGTGGCGGCACCGAGTGCAAGCACGAGCGCGACGCCTGCCGTCGCGCGAAACCGGAAGACACGAGCGAAACCGCCCGCGGGCGAATCGAGCACGCAAGACTCCTTCGAGGGGGAAGACGAGTGCGTGGCGTGGATCGCCGGACAGCGCAAAGGCCGCCCCGAGTGTGGTGGCGGCCCTGCGGCGGGTCAACGACTTCCTTGCGCGATGCGTGATACGTCCGCTATTCCCATTTCACATCGTCGATCCAGAACGTCACGGGCACGCCCTGGCCGCCGAGCGACCACCAGAAGCCGGTCTTGATCCGGCGCAGGTCGCGGCCCTTCGCGGGAATCTCCACGCGGGTCCACTCGCGCGACAGCGTCACCTCGCGCTCGCCCTTGGCGGTGTCGCCGTACTTCTGGTCGGCGCCGATCATGCCGAACCCGAACTTCACGCGCTCGCCGCCCTGCGCACCACGCACCCAGAACGACAGCCGCGTCGCCCCGGACAGATCGTAGCCGCCGGGCAGCCGGCCCCAGTCGTTCGGCGGATCCTGCCAGGCGACTCCGCACCAGCCCTCGAGCCGCGCGTACGAGAACTTCACGCACGTCGCACCCGCGTGCGGCTGCCCGGTCGAGCGCGCGTCCATCGTGAGCGACGTGTGATCGCCCATCCAGCCCGACGGCGCGTACGCCGCCACCGCACCGTCGCCCACCACCACGAACGGCAGGTCCACCGGGTCGGCGAGCGGCTCGTCCTGCGCGCGGCCGGTCACGCGCAGCGGCACGTTCGCGATCGCAGCGCCGCCGTGGCCGTCACGCACCACCACCGACAGCCGGTACCGGCCCGTGCGCTTCGGCAGCGCGAGTTCGGCACCGTCCGCGCCTGCGCGCAGCACGCACTCGGGATACGCGCGCGGCGCGGGCCGCACGTCACCACCCGTCTCGTACGACATCGCGTCGGCGCGCAGCGTCCATTCCACGCGCAGCGAGTCGAGCTCGGGGTCGCGCACCGCGAGCCGAACGCGCAGGCGGCCGCCGGGCGCCACGGCGGACGCGCCCTCCACGACGAGCGCATCCACCACGGGACAGCGATTCACCGGCGCGCGGCCCGACCACTCCTCGGCCATGCGGTCCACCGCGGCCAGTCGCGAGCCGTCCGGCAGCAGCATGCCGTACCACGTCGCCGTCGCCTCCTGCTTCGCACCCCACGTGAACGCGTAGGAACCCAGGCACAGCGCCGAGTCCGCGCGCAGCGTGCGCCAGGTGGCGGCGTAGCGCTCGGCCTTCGCGGTGCTCGAGAGCTCCTCGACCGCGCCCCACGCGTTGCGGCCGATCTCCCACGTGCCGGGCGGGCCGTACTCGGTCACCACGTACGGCTTCGTGCCGCCGGCCGCGCGCCAGCGCTCCGGGATCGACGGCGCGCCGCCGTAGCTGTTGATGCCCGCGATGTCCACGTGCGGGCAGAGCCGGTGCACGGACTCGACCCGCTTCGCACCGATGTCGGCGGTGACGGTCATCGTGGGATGGTTCGGGTCGAGCGCCTTCGCGATCGCCGCGCAGCTGTCCACCACGGCCCAGATGCGCGGGTCGCCACCGTCGGCGTAGCCCTCCATCTCGTTGCCCATCGCCCACGCGAGCACCGCCGGATGGTCCTTGTAGCGCAGCACGCCCTCGCGCACGCGCGCGTACTGCGCGGCCAGCTGCTTCGCGTCGCCGTAGTCGAAGCCGTGGCGCTCGTGCCCGAGCCAGAAGCCCACGGTCACCGTGAGCCCCAGGCGCTGCGCCGCGTCGAGCCGCGGCCCGATCCCCTCCACGTCCCACGTGCGGATGCTGTTCGCGCCGCTGGCCGCGAGCAGCGCGAGATCGCCGTCGCCGCCCGCGCCGCGGATCGCGTACGGCACGCCGGCGCGCAGCAGCTGCCAGTGTTCGCCGGAACGCACGAGCTCGACGCGCACCGCTTCGGCACGTGCGGCGCCGTGCGCGAGCAGCAGGCACGCGAGCGCACCCGGTACCAGCGACGTGCGTACGAATCGGTTCATCGGCAGTACTCCTCCACCGCGGCGCGCATCGCCGCAAGTGCTTCACGCGCCTCGGGCACGTCCGGCCCGAACGCCTGGAAGTCGTGGTTCATCTCGGGCCACACCTGCAGCTTCACGTGCACGCCCTGCGCCTTCGCGACCCCGGCGAACTCGACGATCTGGTCGTACAGGATCTCGCGCCCGCCCGCCTGCAGCACGATCGGCGGCAGGCCGCGCAGGTCGGCGAGCAGTGGCGAGACCCGCGGGTCGTCGGCCGGCAGGTCGCGGCGCAGCCACTCGCCGAACCGCACGGCGTGCGCACCCTGCACCCAGTCGTACGGATCGTTCGCGAACAGGCTCGCGCCACGCGCGCCCGAGTGCGTCCACGGGCAGAGCGCCAGCGCGACCGCCGGCAACGGTGCGCCCACGTCGCGCAGCGCCACGAGCAGCGACAGCGTGAGGTGCCCGCCCGCCGAGTCGCCCGCCACCACCAGCCGCTCGGGATCCACGCCCGAGGCGAGCAACGCCCGGTACGCGGCCTGCGCGTCGTCGAGCTGAGCGGGGTACGGGTGCTCGGGCGTGAGCCGGTAGTCGAGCGCGAACGTGCGCGCCCGCGTCGCCTCGGCGACCAGCGCGACGAAGCTCGCAAAGGCGCCGCCGTGGAACGCGTAGCCGCCGCCGTGCAGGTAGAGCAGCGTGCGGCCCGCGTGCCCGGCGGGTTCGAACCAGCGCCCGGGCACGGGCTTCGTCACGGGCTCGCCCACGCGCACGCGCTCGAGCACGGGCGCGGGCAGGGTCATGCTGTCGGCGAACGCGCGGGCCTCGGGCGGCGTCATGGTGAACATGAGGCGCATCTGCTCGCGCAGCAGCTCGGTGCCCACCTCCACGGCCCACGGCCACGAGGGTACGAGCGGGCGGCCGAGCGCGCGTCGCAGCGACACGCCTGCGGTCGCCCCCATCAGTGCGGCGAACTGGCGGAACTGGTGATCGGGACGGCCGGAGAACTTCAGGCGGCCACTCATCGCGG
>JAXLXR010000021.1:0-69590 GCA_046327815.1 Candidatus Eiseniibacteriota bacterium
GGAGGGTGTGCTGTACGTGATCAAGGCCGGAGCCACCGTGCGCAAGGCGGCGGAGTTCGGCGTGAAGGTGCAGCGCGAGGCGCGGGACAACGTGCTCGGCGTGCTCATGAACGACGCCGGCGAGTTCCTGCCCCAGTACTACGGCTACAAGGCGAACTACTACGGTTACACCACCGAGGCCCAGGAAGGCTGACGGCTCCGCCGTCCCTTCCGGCACCCGATCCGTGCGCGGTATCCGAGTTCTCCGAAACGTCGTCACGAACTACCTGCGGTTGATCCTCACCGCGGGTGTCGCGCTCGTGCTCACGCCGCTCATGGTGCGCGGGCTGGGCGACCGCGACTACGGCCTGTGGACGACCGTGTTCTCGCTCACGGGCTACTTCGGGCTGTTCGACCAGGGCATCCGCCCGTCGCTCGTGCGCTACGTGTCGCGCGATCACGCCGTGCGCGACTACGACGGCCTGTCGCGCACGATCAGCAGCGCGATCGCGCTGTACACCGGCGTGGGCGTGCTCACCATGGTGTTCGCCGCGTTCGTGGGAGCGCACGCCGCCGACTGGATCCGCATGGACCCCGAACTGCACGCGGTCGCGCCGACGCTCGTGCTGCTCGTGGGCGCGACGCTCGCGCTCGGGTTCCCGCTCGGCGTGTTCGGCGCGGTCCTGTCGGGCCTGCAGCGTTACGACGTCGCGAACGGGATCGGCATGGTGATCAGCCTCGTGCGCCCCGTGGCGTTCGTCGGCGTGCTCAAGGCCGGCGGCGGGCTGGTCGAACTCGCGTGGGCGTCGCTCGTGGTGAACCTGCTCGGCCACGTATGGTCGTGGTGGGCGGCGCGCGGGCTCCTGCCCGAAGTCACGGTCTCGCCGGCGCTCGTCTCCCGGGCGCACCTGCGGCGCATCGCGAGCTACGGCGGCTGGGCGCTGACGGGCGCGCTCGCGCAGAACCTGTCGTTCCAGACCGACGCGCTCGTGATCACGTCGTTCGTCGGCGCGGCGCTCGTGACGCCGTTCAGCCTCGGCGCGGGACTCGTGGACAACGCGCGCTCGCTCGTGCACGGCGCGGCGTTCGTGCTGTCGCCCACCGCGAGCGAAATGGACACGCTCGGCGAGCGCGAGAAGCTGCGCCACATGCTGCTCTCGGGCTCGCGCTATTCCGTGCTCGTGAGCTGGCCGGTGCTCATGGGGCTCGTGGTGTTCGGCGGCAACCTGCTCGAGACGTGGGTGGGGGCGAAGTACGCGAACGCCGCCGTGCTCATCACGACGCTCGCGATCCCGACCATGATCTCGCTGCCGCAGGCGATCGCGTCGTCGCTGCTGTTCGGGATCAGCCGGCACAAGGGCGTCGTGCTGCTCTCGCTCGCTTCGGCGCTGGTCAATCTCGGGCTGTCCGTGTGGTGGGCGAACCACCCGGGACTGCTCGCGCGCTGGGTGGGCGACGACACCCTGGGCCGGCTGCTGGGCGTCGCGCTCGGCACCGCGCTGCCGCAGCTCGTGCTGAGCGGGCTCGCCACCGCGGCGTTCGCCTGCCACGTGCTCGAGCTGCCGTTCGCGCGCTACCTGTGGCAGGGCCTGCTGCAGCCGGGGCTCGTCGCGTGCGCGTTCCTGCCGCTCGCGATCGCCGCGCAGGCCGTGTGGCGGCCGATGGGCTGGTTGCCGATCTTCGGCGTCTGCGCCGCGGGCTGGCTCGTGTTCGCGGCCGCCGCGTGGCACTGGGGTATCCCGCACGCCGACCGGCCGCGCTGGGCGCGCATGGTGGGCGGGCTCGTGCGCCCGGCCGTCCCGGAAGGAGGAAAGCCGTGAGTCGTCCGACCGTTTCGGTGGTGTTCGCCGCGTACAACGCGAGCTGGTGCATCGGCCGCGCGATCGACTCGCTGCTGGCCCAGACCGTCGTGCCCGACGAGATCCTCGTGTGCGACGACGGCTCGACCGACGGCACGCCGGAGTTCGTCGAGGGCCGCTACGGCGACCGCGTGCGCGTCCTGCGCCTGCCGCACCGCAACGCCGCGGCCGCGCGCCGCGACGGCCTGTCGGTCGCGCGCGGCCAGTGGCTCGCGTTCGTGGACGCCGACGACTGGTGGGAGCCGACCAAGCTCGAACGCCAGCTCGACTTCCTCGTGCGCCATCCGCAGGTGCGCTGGCTCAGCTCCGACGGCGACTACGTGTCCGCCGAGGGCGTCGTCGCACCGTCCTGGCTCGCCGACTACTTCCAGCCGCCGCGCGAGATGGTCGGCGACCTGTTCGCGCCGCTCCTGCAGCGCTGCTTCCCGCTCATGAGCTCGATGCTCGTCGAACGCGAGGCCTACCATTCGTGCGGCGGCATCGATCCCTTCCTCGTGTACTCGCACGACTACGATCTCTGGCTGCGGCTCGCGGCGCGGTTTCCCGGCGGCGTCCAGAACGAGAAGCTCGTGCATTACTGGCTGCACGCGGGCGCGCTGTCACGGAACTTCGACGCGCGCCACCGCGACGACTGGAAGCTCATGGTGCGGATCGCCACGGGCGAGCTGCGCGCCGAACCCGAGTTGCGCCGCGCCGCAGCGGACCGTGCCGCGGGGCTCGCGTTCAAGGTGGCCATCACCGCGCTCAAGAACGGCCAGCAGGCCGACACGCAGCGCTGGCTGCGCCGCGCCACGCGTGGCGGGCCGTGGTCGCGCCGCCTGCTCGCGTTCGCCTGCGGATTCGTGCCGGGCGGCTGGTTCGGCCCGATCGCCCGCCTGCCGTGGGTCAAGCGCGCCGTGCTGAGGATGAAGCCCGGCACGCCTTCGCTCGGAGGCGGTGCGTGAGCGTGGCGCCGTACGACTGCAGCGTCGTCGTGCCGGTGCGCGACGGACTGCCCGACGTACTCGAGGCGGTCGAGTCCGCGCTCGCGCAGTCGTGCGCGCCGCGCGAGATCGTGCTCGTGGACGACGCGTCGTCGGACGGCTCGGGTGACGAAGTCGAACGCCGCTTCGCCGGTCGCGTGCGCGTGCTGCGGGGCCGCCGCGGCAGCGCCGGCGCCGCGCGCAACGCCGGCTGGCGCGCCGCGACGTCGGAGTGGGTCGCGTTCCTCGACGCCGACGACCTGTGGATGCCCGACAAGCTCGAAACGGTCGCCGCGCGGTTGGCCGAAGCGCCGGAAGCCGACTGGTGCTTCAGCGACGGCGCGTTCCGCACGCTCGACGGCCGCATGCACGCGTCGTGGTTCGCGCTCTACGCCGACGTCGCCGAGCCGTGGTGCGGCCGTCCGCTGGCGCAGCTGTTCGAGGTGAACTTCATCCTCACGTCGTCCGTGGTCGTGCGCCGCGCCGCGCTCGAGGCGACCGGGGGATTCGACGAATCGCTGAGCCACGCCGAGGACCTCGACCTGTGGATCCGGCTCGCGCGCCGTGGCCCGGCCACGCTGTCGCGCCGCTCGCTCGTGCGCTACCAGCACCGCGAGGGCGGGCTCACGCGCCAGACCGAGAACCGGCTGCGCGGCGGCGCCACGTTGTTCGCGCGCCTCGCCGCGGACCACGCGCTCGACCCGGAACTGCGCCGGGCCGCGCGCCGGCGCGCCGGGCTGTACCGCTACAAGCTGGCGCTGAACGCGCTGCGCGAAGGGCGGACCGCCGAGGCCCGCCGCGAGTTCGCGGCCGCGTGGCTGTTCCCCGAGCGCGTGGCGCCGGTGCTCGCGGGCTGGTGCGCGGCGCTGCTGCCGCCCGCGTGGTTCCGCGCGTTGCGCGGCCGCCGCGCCGCGGTGGCGGTCGCCACGCCCATGGTCGCCGTGCGCCGCGTGTCGTTGCGCGACGGCGCGCCGGCGCATGGCGCCGGGACGGCCCCGGTGAAGGACGGCGTGCGATGAAGCCCGAGCTCGAACCGCGGACCCGTGACGTCGCGGGCGAGGTGCGCACCGCCGCACGGCGGCAGGCGCAGGGCCTGCAGGGCGCGCTCGTCGGCATCGTCGCCGTGGGCATCACGGCGTTCGTGATGGTCGCGTTCATCGCGCTCGACTACGTGTTCCACCAGGACCCGCACCGCATCGCGAAGGTGGCGATCGGCCTCATGGCGATCGGCGGCATCCTCGCGGTGCCGCACTTCGGCCTGCTGCTCGTGCCCGTGGTGACGCCGTTCCTCGCGTGGGTGCCGCCCACGCCGATTCCCGGCCTCAACCTGCTCAACGTGCTGCTGTTCTCGATCTTCGGTACGTACTCGCTCGGCCGCATCCTGTCGCGCCAGCCCGTGTTCCGCGCGAACCTGCTCGGCCCGGCGATCGGCTGGCTCGTGCTCATCTGCACGCTCGGCATCGTGCGCGGCGCGGTGTGGCCGACCGGGCTGGGTTTCAACGCGCCCGCGGCCGTGCTGCAGCTGTTCCGCGCCGTGACCACGTTCTCCACGTACTTCATCGTGCTCGCCATGGCGCGCGGAATCGGCGCGCGTCGCCGCATCGCGTGGGCGATCCTGACCGGGCTGGTGGTGGAGTCGCTCGTCACGGTCGCGCTGGGCCGCAACGGCAGCGGCCAGCGCGCGGTCGGTTCGGTCGGGCAGGCGAACGAGCTCGGCGCCTACCTCGCGCTGTTCTCGGTGCTCGCGATCTCGCTGTCGTCCGGCGTGAAGCACGCGCTGGGCAAGCTCACGCTCGTCGGCGTGTGGCTGCTCGGCAGCTTCGCGATCATGCTGTCGCTGTCGCGCGCCAGCATGCTCGCGCTGCTCGCCGGCACGGTGTTCGTGACCTGGCGCGGCAATCGCGTGCTGCTCGCCGCGTTCCTCGCGCTGCTCGTGCTGTCGCCGGTCTGGATGCCCGACTACCTCAAGGAGCGCATCTCGCAGTCGGCGACGCAGGAGGAGGACGGGGTTTCGGTGGACATGGCCGCGGAACGGCGCCTCGAGACGTGGCAGACGATCTTCAAGGTGGTCGAGGACCATCCGTTCGACGGCGTCGGCTACACCGGGCTGGGCTACATCCTGCCCGACCTCGGCGCCGAACTGGGCCTGACCGACCTCAAGGACTCCGCGCACAACACCTACCTGCGCATGCTGAGCGAGATGGGCGTGTTCGGGCTCGGGCTGTTCGTGTGGCTGATCTGGAAGTGCATCTGGCTCGGCTGGGTCGCGGCGAGCCGCGCGCGGACGCGGTTCGATCGAGCGCTCGCCGACGGGCTCGTGGGCGGCATGCTCTCGATGGCCGTGACCTGCGCCTTCGGCGACCGCTTCTTCAACGTGGTCATCGCCTCCAGCCTGTGGATCCTGTGCGCGCTGGTCGAGGACTCGATCTGGCCGGAACCGGCGAAGGAGGCGCACGCGTGAGCGGACGGCTCGTACGCTGGCTGCTGGGGCTCGCCGCGGGCGGACGCGCGCGGAGCGAGCACGAACCGCTGCTCACGATCGTGCGCCATCACCGCGTGTACGCCGACGGCGAGCGCGCGCTGTACCACCTCGGCGTCTCCGAGCGCATGCTCGCGGGCCAGCTGGCCGCGCTGCGCGGCGCCGGGCTCACGCCGGTGAGCGTGGCCGAAGCGCTGCAGCGGCTCGAGCAGGGCCGGCCGGGGCACCACGTCGCGTTCACGTTCGACGACGGCTACGCGGACAACGTCACGCGCGCGCTGCCGGTGCTCGAGCGCGTCGGCGCGCGGGCGACGTTCTACCTGACCGCCGGGCTCATGGAGGAGCGCCGTGCGCCGTGGTGGGACGAACTCGCGCACGCGCTGCTGCGCGCGAGCACGCCGGTCGCCGGCGTCACGTGGGGCGGCACCGTCGTCGCGCTCGACCTGCGCACCGACGCCGGCCGCCGCGCCGCGCTGCGCGCGCTGCTGCCGCTGCTGCGCGTGGTGCCGGCCGAACAGCACGCGCGGCTCGCGGCGCTGCGCGAGTCGCTCGGCGTGCGCGATCGCGCGCCGTGCGAGTTCGCCGACTGGACGGCCGCGAAGCGTTTCGTGTCCGCGGGCATGGAAGTGGGCGCGCACACGCTGAACCACCCGTTCCTCACGCTGCTGTCGCCCGATTCGCAGCGCCGCGAGATGGCGGACTCGGCCGCACTGATCCGCGAACGCCTCGGCTGCGGCACGCCGGGCATCGCCTACCCGAACGGCGACCACGACGCGGCCACCGTGAGCGCGGCGCGCGCCGCCGGTTTCGCGTACGCGGTGGTCACACGCTCGGGCGACGTGCAGGCGCGCACGCCGCGCTGGGAACTGCCGCGCCGGCCGCTGACCGAGGGCGCCTGCACGGGGCCGTTCGGTTTCTCGGCGCGCATGACGCTGGCCGAGACGCGCGGCGCGTTCGACGCCCTGCGCAAGGGGCGCGTCGAGGTGGCGTCGTGAGCGCGCGCCGGATCCGGCTGCTGTACGTGGTCGGCAACTTCGTCACGGGCGGCGCCGAGCGCCACCTGCTCGAGATGTGGCGGCGGCTCGATCGCACGCGCTTCGACGTGCGCATCGCCTGCCTGAAGCGCGAGGGCGCGTTCACGCCGCTGGTCGAGGCGCTGGGGCTGCCGGTCACCGACCTGCGCGTGGGGCGCCGGCTCTACGATCCGGCGGGCATCGCCGGGTTCCTGCGCCTGGTCTCGCTCGTGCGTGAGTTCCGTCCCGACGTGATCCACGGCTACCTGTTCGGGCCCAATTTGTTCGCCGCGGCCGCGGGCCGCATGTGCGGCGTTCCGGTCGTGGCGGTCGCGAAGCGCAACGTGGACGCGTTCGAAACGCCGCGCCAGATCGCGGTGCAGCGGCGCGCGCACGCGCTCGCGACGCACGTGACCGCGGTGAGCGAGGAGGTGGCCGCGAGCTCGATGGCGCTGGGCGTGCCGCGCGAACGCATCACCGTGATCGCGAACGGCGTGGACCTGGCCCGCTTCCCGGGGCACGACGCCGACGCCGCGGCGGCCGCCGCGCTCGGCCTGCCCGCGGGCCGGCCACTGCTCGGTGCGGTGGGCTGCCTCGCGCCGCGCAAGGACTACGGCACGCTGCTGCGCGCACTGGCGATCCTCGCGGGCGAGGGCCGCGCGTTCGCCTGCGCGATCGTGGGCGACGGCCCCGACCGCGAGCCCATGACCGCGCTCGCGCGCGAGCTCGGGCTGGCGGATCGCGTGGCGTTCCTCGGCGAGCGCGGCGACGTGGACGCGCTGCTGCCCGCGTTCGACGTGTTCACGCTGTCGTCGCGCGAGGAAGGCATCCCGAACGCGCTGCTCGAAGCCATGGCCGCGGCGCGGCCGTGCGTGGTCACGCGCGTGGGCGGCAACGCCGAAGTGCTCGACGACGGCCGCACCGGCTGGCTCGTGCCGGCCGAGAATCCCGCGGCGCTGGCGGCCGCGCTGGCGCAGGTGCTGGACGATCCCGCCGAGGCGCGCCGCCGCGGCGCCGCGGCGCGCGAGGCGATGCGTACCGAGCGCAGCATCGAGGCCATGGTGCGGCGCCACGAAGCCTTCTACGAACGAGCGCTCGGCCTTCCCGCCGGGCCGCATGAACGAGAACCCGGAGCCCGAGCGTGAAGTCCGTCCTGTACGTCACCGCGGCGTTCCCGACGCTCGCGGCGTTCATCGAGAACGAGGTCAAGCGGCTGCACCAGCGCGGCGTGCGCATTCGCGTGCTCACGCTGCGGCCGGTGAGCACGCAGTACCAGCCCGAGCACGCGCACCTCGTGACGCTCACGTCGTCGGTCGGCTCGGTGCTCGATCCCGCCGGCTGGCTGCAGCTGCTCGGCTGGCTCGTGCGCAAGCCGCACGTGCTCGTGCCCGACGTGCTGCGCATCCTGTGGGCGTCCAAGGCCAGCCCGTACGCGCTCGCCGGGCACGTCGGCTACCTGCCCGCGGCCGCGCGCGTGGCGACGATCGCCGAGCGCGAGGACTTCGAGCGCATCCACGGCGCGTGGGCCCACTTCCCGGCCACGGTCGCGTACCTCGCGTGCCGGCTCACGGGCAGGCGCTTCAGCATGGCCGGGCACGCCGGCGGCGACCTCTACCGCATGCAGGAGTTCCTGCGCGAGAAGGCCACGGCGGCCGACTTCATGACCTGTTGCGTGCGCGGCAACGCCGACATGGTGCGCAAGCTCGCGCCCGAGGCGCGCGTGCACTGGCTCTACCACGGCACCGACCTGTCGTTCTTCGGCGCGATCGAACGCCGCCGCGCCGCCGAGCCGACGCTGCTGATCGTGGGACGGCTGGCGCAGACCAAGGGCTACGACGACCTGTTCAAGGCCATGGCCGTGCTCAAGCGGCGCGGGGTGACGCCACGGCTGGTCGTGGTGGGCGAGGGACCCGAGCGCGCGAACCTCGAGGCGCTCGCCCGCGACGGCGGCGTGTGGGAGCAGGTCGAGTGGTGCGGTTCGCTCACGCACGAACAGCTCGCGCCGAAGTACGCGGCCGCGTGGGTGCTCGTGGCGCCCAGCGTGGTGCTGGCGAACGGCCGCATGGACGGCATCCCGAACGTGGTCGTCGAAGCCATGGCGGCCGGGCTGCCGGTCGTGGGCACGCGCGCCGCCGGGCTCGAGGAGATCGTGGTGCCCGGCCGCACGGGCGCGCTCGCGAACCAGCGCGACCCCGACGACCTCGCGCGCGCGATCGAGCCGCTGGTCGGCGACGCCGCCGAAGTGGACCGCCTCAGCGCGATCGCGCGCGGCGAGGTGCGCGACGCGTTCGACGTCGAGAAGAACTTCGAGAAGCTCTGGGCGCTCTTCGCCGGCACGGCCGAAGGGAGCCGTCCCTGACATGCGCGTCGCGCACGTGATCGAGGCCATGCACCAGGGCGGCGCCGAGTCGCTCGTGATCGAGCACGTGCGGCTCGCGGCCCCCGACGTGCACTCGACCGTATTCGCGCTCAACCGCGGCGGCCCCGCGCTGGAACAGGTCGCGGCCGCGGGTGCCGACACGCGGCTGCTCGGCAAGGGCGCCGCGCGCGCGCAGGGCCTGCTCGCGTTGGCGCGCGAGCTGCGCGAACGCCGCGTGGACGTGGTGAACGCGCACAACCCGATCGGGGCGGTGTACGGCACGCTCGCGGCACGCATGGCCGGCGTGCCGGTGGTGGTGCGCACCGAGCACAGCATTCACTACCCGGGCCGCGGCGGCCGCTTCTACGGGCTGGTCGAGCCGTGGCTCACGGCGCTGTCGGATCGGGTGATCTGCGTCTGCGAGGCGTCGCGCGCGAGCCACGTGGCGCGGTTGCACGCCCACGAGCGCCGGTTCGTGACGATCCTGAACGGCATCGCCGCCGAAGCGCCGGCGGGAGCGGAGCCGCCGCGCGAGCGCGACGCCGTGCGCGCGGCGCTCGGCGTGGCGCCCGGTGCGCCGCTCGCGCTGACGGTCGGCAGCCTCACGGTGCAGAAGTCGCAGGACGTGCTGCTGCGCGGCATGGCGGTCGCGCTGCGACGCGTGCCGGAGGCGACCATGCTGATCGCCGGCGAGGGCGTCCTGCGCGAGAAGCTCGTCGCGCTGCACGCCGAGCTCGGGCTGGGCGAGCGCGTGCGCTTCCTGGGCGCGCGGCTCGACGTGGCCGACCTCATGCGCGCCTGCGACCTGTTCGTGTTGTCGAGTTCGCGCGAGGGCCTGTCGGTCACGCTGCTCGAGGGGATGCGTGCGGGCCGCGCCACGCTCGCGACCGCGATCGGCGGCAATCCCGAGGCGGTGGCCGACGGCGTGAACGGGCGCATCGTGCCCGGCGGCGATCCGCAGGCACTGGGCGAGGCGCTCGCCGGCCTGCTCGGCGACCCGGCGGCGCTGGCTCGCTTCGGCGCCGCGGGGCGTGCCCGCTGGGAAGAGCGCTTCACCGCCGAACGCATGGTGCGGGACACGGAATCGCTGTATCGCGAGGCGCTCGCCGGGCGTGGCGGGGGCTGAAGCCGGCCCCTTCGCGGGGCGCGAGAACGCCATGGCAATTGCCGATGACGACGGAATGGGAGTAGGACTCACCAGCAAGGTTGCCACGGACGCGGGAGCGGACCGGTCGGGCGGCCGCGAGCGGACGATCCCGGGAGGAAGCCGATGAGCCAGAGCGGAACGGCGCGCGAGCGCTTCGAGCGCTTCGTGCGCTGGACGATCGAGAAGGAATACGGCCCGGTGCAGTCGCGCCTGCCGGACGGCGAGCGCGAGGCCTTCGCGGACTACTACAAGAAGCTGCCCAAGCCGGGCGACGAGGCCGCCATCCAGCGCTACCTGCGCGGCTTCTGGCGCTCCGAGGCCGGCTGGACCGCGCGCTGGATCGTGCAGCGCGCCAACGCGATCGGCGGGACACCTCGGGTGATGGATGCGGGTTCGGGCTTCGGCACCTACTCCATGCTGTACGCCGCGGTCGGGGCCGAGGTCGTGGGCGCCGACCTGCGCCCGGACCGGCTCGCCGCCGCCGAGAAGCGGCTCGCGTTCCACCGCGAGCAGACCGGCGAGACGCTGCCGGTGAAGTACGCGCGCGCCGACCTGACGCGCGAGTGGGACGCGGACTACGACCTCGTCTGGGTCTACAACGCGCTCTCGCACATCGACCCGCTCGAGGCGTTCCTCGCGCAGACGCGCAAGCACCTCAAGAAGGGCGGCGTGCTCGTGGTCGGCGACATCAACGGCGCCCACCCCGAGCACGTGCAGCGCCTGAACGAACTGCGCGGCGACGCCGTGCACCAGGAGTACGTCGCGCCGGACGGCGAGCGTCACGCGTACGCCGTCGAGCGCCCGTTCCCGCCGGCCGAGATCCGCCAGATCTTCGAAGGCAACGGCCTGCGCATGGTGCACCACGAGCTCTACTGGGGCGGACTGGGCGCGCTGCCGGAGCCGATCTACCAGGCGTTCATGACGCCGCTGCAGCGGGCGTGGCAGCTCGGTCACTCGGTGGCCCGCCGCCAGCTGGTCGTGGCGACCGCCGCCTAGGGGACCATGGCGAAGGAACGCAGGACCGTCCTCTTCGTGACGCAGTACTACCCGCCCGAAACCGGGGCGGCGCCGGCGCGCGCGTGGCACTTCGCGCGTGCGCTCGCGCGTGCCGGTCACGACGTGCGCGTGGTCACGGGGCTGCCGAACCACCCGGCCGGGGTCGTGCGCCCCGAGTACGCCGGCGTGCGCCGCCGCCGCGAGACCCACGACGGCATCGCGGTGGACCGCGTGTGGCTCTACGCCACGCCGCGCAAGACACCGCTCACGCGGCTGTGGAACCACCTCAGCTTCGCGCTCTCGGCGCTGCCGGTGATGTGCGCCGGACCGCGGCCCGACGTGGTGATCGCCACCACGCCGCCGCTCTTCCACGGCGTCACCGCGTGGCTGGCGGCGAAGTGGCACGGGGCGGCGTTCGTGAACGACTGCCGCGACGACTGGCCGCACGCCGCGATCGCGCTGGGCGAGATGCGCCCCGGGCTCGTGGCGCGCGTGCTCGACGGCGTGTCGCGGTTCTTCCAGTCGCGCGCCGCGCGCATCCTCGTGGTGACGCCGGGCATGCGGCGCCAGCTCGCCTCGCGCGGCTTCCCCGAGCGCCAGCTCGTGTTCCTGCCCAACGGCGCCGACACCGAGCTGTTCCGCCCGCCCACGGCGGCGCGCGCGCGCGACGGCGCGCGGCCGTTCACGGTGCTCTACGCGGGCACGCACGGGCTCGTGCACGGCATGGACGCGATCGTCGAGGCGGCCGCGCTGCTGCGCGACGAGCCGGTGCGGTTCCGCTTCGTGGGCGACGGCGTCGCGCGCGAAGGGCTGGAGCGGCGCGTGAAGCAGCTCGGGCTCACGAACTGCTCGTTCGAGGCCAGCGTGCCGCCCGACGCGCTCGTGGCGCTGCTGCACGACGCCGACGCGGCGATCGCGACCACGCGCGCGAGCGAGTTCGCGGGCGAGACGATTCCCGTGAAGCTGTTCGACTACCTCGCGACCGGCTGCCCGGTCGTCGCCGCGGTGCGCGGCGATGCGGCGCAGGTCGTCGAGGCGTCCGGTGGCGGGATCGTGGCCGAGCCCGAGAACGCCGCGTCCATCGCCGCCGCCGTGCGCCGGCTGGCGTCGGAGCCCGGGCTGCGCGAGCGCTTCGCGGCCGCGGGCCCGGCGTTCGTCGAGCGCGAGCACTCGCGCCGCGCGCTGGGCGAGCGGCTGGTCGCGACGCTCGACGAAGCCGTGCTCGAGGCGAAGGGCCGCGCGATCGCGCCGCGCCCGACGGGCCTGCACGGGTTCGCCAAGCGCGCGCTCGACGTGCTGCTCGCGGCGTCCGCGCTGCTGGTGTTCTCGCCGGTCATGCTCGTGGTGGCGATCGCGATCCGGCTCGAGTCGCCGGGCCCCGTGCTGTTCGCGCAGCGCCGCAGCGGCCGGGGGAGCAGCCTGTTCACGCTCTACAAGTTCCGCAGCATGGCGGTCGGCACGCCCGACCTGGCCACGCACCTCGTGCAGCCGGGCGTGGTGCGGGTGACGCGCGTGGGCGCGTTCATCCGGCGCACCTCGCTCGACGAACTGCCGCAGCTGTGGAACATCCTGCGCGGCGACATGACGCTGGTCGGGCCGCGCCCGGCGTTGTACAACCAGTACGACCTGATCGCGATGCGGCAGGAGCAGGGCGTGGACGCGCTGCTGCCCGGCCTCACCGGCTGGGCGCAGATCAACGGCCGCGACGAGATCCCGATGGAGCGCAAGGTGGCGCTCGATCACGAGTACCTCGACCGGTTGTCGGTGGCCTTCGACGTGGAGATCCTGGTGCGCACGGCGCTGACGCTGTTCACGATGCGGGGCACGCGATGAGCGCGGGTCTCGACGCCGGCACGCGGGCGCCGGGCCGCGCGCCCGTGGGTGCGGTCGCGTGGGCGCAGGCGGCGGCGCTGGTCGCCGTGGGCGCGGTCATGTACCACCGCACCGCGGCGGGCCTGTGGGAGACGTGGACCACCAACGACAACTACTCGCACGGCCCGCTCGTGCCGCTCACGTCGGCCGCGCTCGTCTGGCTGCGCTGGGACAAGCTGCGCGCGCTGGCGCCCCGGCCCGACGCGCGCGGACTGTGGCTCGTGGCGCTCGGCTGCGTCATGCAGGTGGTGGGCACGCGCGCGGACCTGTTCGCGGTGCAGGGCTGGTCGCTGCTGCCGCTGCTGTTCGGGCTGTCGCTCACGTTCTTCGGCCGGGCCGTGACGCACATGCTCGCGTTCCCGCTCGGCTACCTCGCGTTCATGCTGACGTTCCCGCCCATCGTCATGAACACGCTCAGCTACGCGCTCAAGGAACTGGCCGTGGCGGCGTCGCTCAAGATCGCCGCCTTCGCCGGCACGCACGTGCGCCGCGACGGCATGTCGCTGTTCCTGCCGACGGGCGAACTGCGCGTCGAGAACCCGTGCAGCGGGCTGCGCTCGCTGGTCGCGCTCGTGGCCACGGGCACGCTGTTCGCGTACTTCCAGCGCGGCGGCGCGTGGCGGCGCATCGCGGTGCTGCTCGCCGCGGTGCCGATCGCGCTCGCGGGCAACATCGCGCGGCTGGCGACGATCGTGATCCTCGCCGACCGCACCAGCGTGGCGCAGGCCACGGGCCGCTTCCACGACGCGTCGGGCTACGTGCTCTACGCGGTCTCGCTGGCGCTGCTCTGGTCGCTGCGCGGGCTGCTCACGCCGCGGGAGGGACCGCGGTGAAGCGCTTCGTCACGGCATTCGTGCTCATGGCGGCGACGGCGGCGGTGGTGCTGCTCAACCCGCCCGTCAACCTCGCGCTCGGCCGCGGCATGCTGAAGCACGTACCCACGGCGTTCGGGCCGTGGAGCGGCACGGAGCTGTCTTTCGAGGACGCCGTCGTCGAGGAGCTGCGCGCCGACGACCTGCTGATCCGCCGCTACGAGAACGGCACGCAGCCGGTGTGGCTGTGCATCGTGTACCACCAGAACCGCCGCTACGGCGCGCACGATCCGCTGCTCTGCTACGAGTCGCAGGGTTTCGTGATCGAGCGCGAAGGGCGCGCGCGCGTCGCCGACGGCACGCCGGGCGGGCTCGAGGTGAACACGTTCGTCACCGAGCGCCAGAAGAGCCGCCGCGTGGTCTGGTACTGGTGGACCACGAACGGCCTGTCCACGAGCGACGTGGGCGCGTTCCGGCGCCGCATGGCGTTTTCCGGCGCGCTCGACAACCGCTCGTGGGGCGCGTTCGTGCGCGTCGAGTCGGTCGCGAAGGACGGCGACCTCGAAGGCGCGCGTGCGCGCGTCGCCGACTTCGCCGCGCGCGTCGCGCGCGAACTGCCGGGCGTGTTCGAGCGCGCGGCGGCGAGCGCGGACTCCGCCGCCGCCGTTCCCGCCGCCGCGCCGGCGCCGGACGCTCCCGCGCGGCCATGACGTTCTTCGAGCAGCTCGCGCTCGGGTGGCAGTGCTTCTGGCGCACGCTGCGCGAGTCCGGGCGCTCGGCGCTGTGGTGGCCGTGGGCGCGGCTGCTCGTGCTGCAGCTGGCGGTGCTGGTGGCGATCGGCTTCGCGCCCGAGCCGCGCGTCTCGTGGTTCATGGCGCCGCTCGTGCGCTGGGCCGCGTCGGACGACGCGCTGCGCTACCCCGAGCTGTTCCAGCGCCTGCCCGGGCTGTGGAAGTGGGCGCAGCTCGTGCTCGACGCCACCGTGGCGCCGTTCGCGGCCGGGGTGGCGGCGCTGCTGTGGTCGGAGCGCTTCCGTGGCGCGCGGCTCGAGGCGCTCGAGGCGCGCGTGCTCATGCGCCGCCGCGCACTCGCGCTGCTGGTCGCGACGCTGCCGGTGTCGTTCGTGGCGCTGGCCGGGCATGCCGCGCTGAACGCGCTCGACCACGTGCGGCTGTCGGGCCTCTCGCGCTCGCTCGCGCCGCAGGGCGTGGCGTTCGGCGTGTTCCTGGCGCGGGCCGCGTGCCTGCACGTCGTGCCCATGGTCATGCTCGATCCGCGCGGGCCGCGCCGCGCGCGTGGGCCGCGCCCGGTCGCCTGACGCGGGCATTCGTGCCGGCGCTCGTGGCGAGCGCCCTGCTGGCCGCGTGCGAATGGCCGCTGCAGGCGGCGCTCGCGCGGCCCGCGGTGCTGCTCGCGGTCGCGCCCGAACTCGTGCTCGTGGCGAGCGCCGCGCTCGCGGTGTTGCGCGTCGTGCTGCTCGGGCTCGCGGCGGGCGCCGGGACGCTGCTCTACCTGAGCGCGCTCGTGCCCGGGGAGGACGAGTAGATGCACCATCGCCGCGACCTGCTCGTGCTGCTGGCGTTCGCGCTGCTCGTGGTGTTCGTGCCCGGGCCCGGCGACCGGCGGCTGTGGCTGCGCTGGTGCGCCGAGCGCGACCTGTGGAAGCTGCGCGCCGAGGCCGCGCGGCTGCCCGGCCACTCGGGCGATTCGACGCACGTGCGCACGCTCGAGGCGCGCGCCGCGCGGATCGCGGTGGACGGTTCGCTCGGGGGCTGCTCGAGCGCGCGTCGTGGACCGCGGCCGAACGCCACACGGCGCTCGCGCGCGGGCGCGCGGCGCTGCTCGCCGCCGAACTCGCGGCGCGGCGCGGCGACGACCTGCTCGCCGAGCAGCGCTGCGCGGCGCTGGCCGAACGCGCGGCGGCGTTCCCGTCGCTCGTGATTCCCGCGCGCGAACAGCGTGCCGCGGCGCTGCAGCGGCTCGGGCGCTCGACGAGGCGCTCGCCGAACGCGAGCGGATCGCGGCGCTCGACCCGCTCGGCGATCCCGACCGGGGCAGTCCCGCCGCCGCGGTGGTCGAGGCCGCGATCGCGGCGTCGCGCGAGTGGTCGCGCCGGGGAGTCCCGGCGACGCCGAGCGCGTGTACGCGGTGGCGGTGGAACGCTACGAGGCGGCGCTCCACCGCGCGCGCGGACGCGACTCGCTCGTGCTGTGCGACGCGCTCGCACTGCTGCACGAGCGGCGCGGGCGTGCCGCCGAGGCGCTGGCCGTGCGCCGTGCCGCGCTCGCGCAGGCTCCGGCGGGCGAGCGCGCGCGCGTGCTCGTGATGGCGCAGGGTGCGCTCGAGGCGGGCGCCGCCGACTCCGCGGTCGTCTACGCGCGCTGGGCGGCGGCGACGGGCAGCGGCCGGCGGCTCGTGGGTCTGGCGCTGTTCACCGCCGCGCAGGCGTGGAAGCGCTCGGGCAGGCGGACTCCGCGATCGCCGCCTACGACGACGTGCTGCGCCGCTGGGCGGACCCCGGCGTGCTCGGCGCCCCGGCGCACTTCGAACGCGCGCGGCTGCTCGAGCGGCGCGGCGACTGGATCAACGCCCGCGCCGAGTACCTCGCGCTGTCGGCGTCGCAGCCCACGCACCCGCTCGCGTTCCAGGCGGCGCAGCGGCTGGTGCGCCACCCGTTCGAGCAGGGCGAGTCCGAGCTCGCGCGCGTGCAGGGCCAGCAGGAGATCGAGAAGCTCGGGTACCTGGTCACGACCAACTACGACCCGCAGGTGCGCCGGCAGGCGGGGCTCGTGCGCGCCGAACTGCTGCTGCTCACGGGCCGCATCGCGGAAGCCGAGTCGTCGTTCGTGGCGATCTGGCGGCAGTTCCCCGGCGATTCCGCCGCGGAAGATGCCGCGTTGCGCGGGGCCCGCCTCGGGGCGCATCTTCCGGGCGGCACGGAACGCAGCCGCGCGGTGTTCGAAGCGCTCGCGAAGCGTGCCGTGGATCCCGTGGTACGTCGCGCCGCCGCCGCCGAGGCCGCAACCCCGGCGCCCGTGGGCGGGAGGAATGATGTCGGTGGAATGGAGCTGGCATGCCTCGCCGATCCAGGCGGCGATCGTCACGGCGAGCGCGCTGCTGCTCGCGGCGATCGGCCTGCTCGTGCTGCTGCGCCGCGGCCACTGGCTGACCACGCTGCTGTTCGCCTCGGCGTTCCTGTCGCTCGCCGCGTTCCAGGCCGGCGTGCTCGGCATGGTCAACGCGAGCGACGCGCTCTCGGCGCGCACGTGGGCCACGTACCTCGCGCGCAACTCGGCGCTCGTGTCGTGGCTGTGGCTGACGCTCTCGGTGGTGCTGGGGCGGGCCGAGCCGCGCACGCACATCCGCAACGCCGGCGCCTACCTCGCGCTGTCGCTGCTCGGCTGCGTGGTGCTGTCGGCGGTCGCCGGCACGCGCACCGTGGTCGAAAGCGTGCAGGGGCACGGCCCCGCGGCCGTCGTGGTGTTCGGAGCGATCGGCAAGCTCTACCTCATCTACCTCGTGGTCGCGATGGTCGCCGTGCTCATGAACCTCGAGAGCATGCTGCGCACGTCGCCCGCGCTGGCGCAGGAACGGCTGCGGCCGCTGTTCCTCGCGATCCTCGTGGCGATCCTCGCCGAACTGCTCGTGGTGTCGGCGGGCCTGCTCTACGGCGGCCTGCGCGTCAGCTGGCTCGTGACCGGGGCCCCGGTCACGTTCGTGGCCGGCTCGGCCGCCGCGATGGCGCTGGCGAAGCGGCGGCTCTCGGACATGAGCGTGCCGGTCGCGCGCCCCGTCATCTACTACTCGTCGGTCTCGCTCACGCTCGCCGGCACGTTCATGCTCAGCATGCTCGTGCTGAGCCGCGTGCTGCCCGTGCTCGACCGCGAGTGGCGGCTCGGCGTCACGATCGCGTTCCTGCTGTTCGTGGGCGGCGGCGGGCTCGTGCTCATGCTCAGTCCCGCCACCAGCCGCCGGATCCGGCGCTTCGTGGACCGCAACTTCTACGCGAACCGCTACGACTACCGGCGCGAGTGGGAGCGGGTGACCTCGACGCTCACCCCGAGCGCCCGGCCGGAGCAGGTGGCCGCGCAGGTCGAGAAGCTGGTGTGCGACGTGTTCGAGGTCGCGCGCGTCGCGATCCACGTGCGCGACAGCGCGGGGCACTCGCTGCGCCGGCTGCACGGCGGCGACGGCGTGGCCGAGTCGCTGGCCGCGTCCAACGTGCTGGTGGGGCGGCTCGAAGCGCAGGGCTGGCCCGTGGTGTTCCGCGAACTCGAGGAGGACCTCGACCTGATCCCGGCGCTCGTCGAGAACCGCGAGACGATCGAAGGCATGGGCGCCGCGGTGGCCGCGCCGCTCGCCGTGGAAGGCACGCTGTTCGGAGTGCTCTGGCTGTCGGACAAGCGCGCGGGCGAGGCGTGGACGCTCGAGGACACCGAGTTCCTCGCGGCCATGTCGCGCCAGCTCGCGGCGGCGCTGTGGTTCTCGCGCCAGGCCGAACTCATGGTCGAAGCGCGCCAGCTCGAGTCGCTGAACCGGCTCTCGAGCTTCGTGCTGCACGACATCAAGAACCAGGTGTCCGGGCTGTCGCTCGTGGTGGACAACGCCCGGCGCCACCTCGGCAATCCCGAGTTCCAGCGCGACGCGATGGCGGTGGTCGAGCGCACCGTGAAGTCGCTGCGCGAACTCATGAGCCAGGTGTCGAGCGTGTCGCGCACGCTGCACCTGCAGAGCGCGCCGTGCGCGCTGAGCGAGCTGGTGGACGACGCGCTCGCGCAGGCCGGGCTCGCGCTCGGCGGTGCGCCCGGGGTGCGCGTCACGGTCGAACTGCACGAGACCGGCGAGATCGTGGTGGACCGCGAGCAGATGACGCGCGTGCTCGTGAACCTGCTCGTGAACGCGCGCGAGGCCATGGACAAGGGCGGCGAGATCGCGATCGTCGCCGCCGTCACGAAGGACGCGGGCGGCGAACCGATGCTCGAACTGGTCGTGCGCGACGACGGCCGCGGCATGACCGAGGAGTTCGTGCGCTCGCGGCTGTTCCGGCCGTTCTCGACCACCAAGGTGAACGGGCTCGGCATCGGACTGGCGCAATGCCGGACCATCGTGGAAGCTCACGGCGGACGCATTCTCGTGCGGTCGCGGCCCGAGCAGGGCACGACCTTCACCGTGCGCGTGCCCGTGGGCCTGGGCGCGGCGCGAACCGAAACGACTTCCAGCGGAAATTCCCCGGCATGAGCCTCGAGAAGATCCTCATCGTGGACGACGAAGACTCGATCCGGAACCAGCTGCGCTGGGGACTCGCGGACGAGTACGACGTGCTGACCGCCGGCAGCGCCGGCGAGACGCGGCAGCTGTTGCGCGAGCACCGGCCCGGCATCGTCACGCTCGACGTGACGCTCGGGCCCGCGGGCGGGAACCCCGAAGGGCTCGACCTGCTGGACGAGATCATCGAGGAGTACCCGGCGACCAAGGTCGTCATGGTCACGGGCAACGACAGCCGCGAGAACGCGCTCGCGGCGATCCGGCGCGGCGCCGTGGACTGGTACGCGAAGCCGATCCAGCTCGAGGAACTGCGCGTGATCCTGCGGCGCGCCGTGCACATCCGCGACATCGAGCGTGCGCAGGCGCCCGACGCGCCGCCCGCGCGCAAGCGCTACCACCGGCTGGTCGGCGAGTCCGAGGCCATGCGCCGCGTGTTCGGGCTCATCCAGCGCGTCGCCCCGACGGACGCGAACGTGCTCGTGATCGGCGAGAACGGCACCGGCAAGGAACTCGTCGCGCACGCCATGCACCAGGCCAGCCAGCGCCGCGACGAGCCGTTCGTGCCCATCAATTGCGGTGCGATTCCCGAGGCGCTGCTCGAGAGCGAACTGTTCGGCCACGAGAAGGGCGCGTTCACCGACGCCTACCGCACGCGCGAGGGCAAGTTCGAACTCGCGGACAAGGGCACGCTGTTTCTCGACGAAATCGGCGAGCTGCCCACGCACCTGCAGGTCAAGCTCCTGCGCTTCCTGCAGGACCACGTCGTGGAACGCGTCGGCGGCCGCGAGCCGATGCAGGTGGATTCTCGCGTCGTCGCCGCGACGAACCGCGACCTGCGCGAGATGCGCGCGTCGGGCACGTTCCGCGAGGACCTGTTCTACCGGCTCAGCGTGGTGAGCATCCTGGTGCCGCCGCTGCGCGAGCGCGGCGACGACCTGCGGCTGCTCGCCGAGTACTTCCTCGAGTTCTACGGCCGCCAGCACAAGCGGCGGCTCAAGGGCTTCACGCAGGCGGCACTGCGCGCGATGGCGGCGCATCCATGGCCCGGCAACGTGCGCGAACTCGAGAACCGCGTGCAGCGCGCGGTGATCCTGGCGCAGGACGCGTACCTGCGTCCGGAAGACCTCGAGCTCGATTCGGCCGGCGGCACCGCGGAAGAGCTGCCGACGCTGCAGGCCGCACGCGACGAGGCCGAGCGCCGCCTGATCGTCGAGGCGCTGCAGCGCAACGCCGGCAACATCACGCGCGCGGCGAAGGACCTCGACGTGAGCCGGCCGACGCTGCACGACCTCATGCGCAAACATGCGCTCGAGGCCGCGCGCTTCCGCCGTCCCGAACTGCCCGCCGACGACGACGAGTAGCGCTCGCACCGGCGCCGCCCGTGCGGGCAAGCCCGGTCTTGCGCTCGCGCCCCACAAGCCGATAGCGTGCGGCTCGTGCGCGGCGCCGAAAGCGAAACCCCGCCCGGCACTGCCGGACGGGGTTCGCACGAAACGGGGGGGTCGTTCTCGGAGTCGCGGGCCGCACGCGAGTTTCTTCGAACTCGCCCCCCAACTATCTTCACCGCGATAGACGCTTGAACCGGTGGATCGGTTCCGGATTTTTTTTCGAGAGCCCGTCGGCCCTCGCGACACGGGGACTATGGCACCCGTGGCGCGGCCAAAGGTTCTGGAAGTGTCACTTCTCGTCAGGGTGGACGACATGGCTCTGCAAACGTACGCACGGCACGGAGGTCGCTCGTGAGCCAGGGCTTCTTCCTCGCCATCGCCGGCAACATCGGGGTCGGCAAGACCGAGCTCACCACGCGGCTCAGCCAGGAACTGGGCTGGGTGGCGTACTACGAGCCCGTGATCCAGAACCCGTACCTCGACCCGTTCTACAAGGACATGCCGCGCTGGAGCTTTCATCTCCAGATCTACTTCCTGAGCGAGCGCTTCAAGGCGCAGGTCGAGATCGGGCGCAGTCCGCTGCCGTTCATCCAGGACCGTACGATTTACGAGGACGCGGAGATCTTCGCCCGCGTCCTGCACGACCAGGGTTCGATGACCGACGTGGACTACGACAACTACACCTCGTTGTTCGGCATCATGGTGGACTTCCTGCGGAAGCCCGACGTCATCCTGTATCTCAAGGCGAAACCCGAAACGCTGATGGGCCGCATCGCCCAGCGCGGCCGCGAGAGCGAGAAGGGCATCGGGATCGACTACATCACCCGCCTGAGCGACGCCTACGACGCGTGGATGCAGCGGGCACGCGGGTACACCGAGGTGATCGAGATCGACACCGACACCGTGCCGCTGCAGGGCGAGACGCCGGCGTTCCGCAAGCTGGTCGAGGACCTCAAGCGCCGCTACCCGCGGCAGGCGGAACTGCGGCTCGAATCCTGAGCGTCCCGTTCCATGAAACGCGAACCGCCCCGTTCCGGGATCCCGGAACGGGGCGGCCGCCTTTCGTGCCCGCGTCGCGTCAGCGTCCCTGCGCGGTGAGCGCCTCGCCGCAGCGCGAGCAGAGCTTCGCCTCGCCGCGCGCCGCGACGTCGTCGCGGTAGGTCCAGCAGCGGTCGCACTTCGCGAGCGCCGACTTCGCCACCTCGACCACGGGTTCGGCGCCCGCCGCACCCGCGCGCAGCTCGATGCGGGCCACGATCAGGAACGACTCGAGCTCGGCCGCGTACGGCGCCAGCCGTTCGAGCCACGCCGCCGGTGCGGTGAGCACGACCTCGGCCTCCGCCGTGGTCGCGAGCGTCTTCGCCGCGCGCAGCGGTTCGATCGCGGCGTTGACGACGTCGCGCACCTCGCGCAGGAACATCCACTCGTCGCTGCTGCCCGCCGCGCCCTTGCGCCACTCGGCGAAGTGCACGCTGTCGCATTCACCCTTCAGGCCCGGGTGGTGCTGCCACGCCTCGTCGGCGGTGTAGACGAGCGCGGGCGACGCCGCGAGCGTGAGCTCGCGCAGCGCGTGCCACAGCACCGTCTGTGCCGAACGCCGCGCCGGGTGCCCGGGCAGCAGCGTGTAGAGCCGGTCCTTGCTCACGTCCAGGTAGATCGCCGACAGGTCCACGGTGCAGACGTCGAGTACGCCGTCGAGCGCCTTGTGGAACAGCAGCGCGCCCCAGTCCGCGCGGATCTTCTCGAGCCGCGCGTCGAGGTGGTCGAGGAACGCACGGTCCACGGCCGACAGCTGCTCGCGCGGCACGGCCGCGTCGGGCGTGAAGTCGGCGAGGTTGCCGAGCAGGAACCGGAACGTGTTGCGGACCTTCCGGTACGCGTCGGCCACGCGCTGCATGATCTCGTCGCCGACGCGCACGTCGCCGCGCCAGTCGGTCGCCAGCGCCCACCAGCGCACCACGTCGGCGCCGTGCTTCGCGATCAGCGTGAGCGGGGAGACCACGTTGCCGAGCGACTTGTGCATCGCATGGCCCTTGGCGTCCAGCACCCAGCCGTGCGTGCACACCTTGGTGTACGGCGCGTCGCCGGTGGCGCCCACGCCGACCATGAGCGAGGAGTTGAACCAGCCGCGGTGCTGGTCCGGGCCCTCGAAGTACACGAGCTCGGCCCTGCCCTCGCGCGCGAGGTCCCAGCCGCGCTTCAGTTCGGGGTGCGTCACCTGGATCGCGCGGTGCGTCGAGCCCGAGTCGAACCAGACGTCGAGCACGTCGGTCTCCTTGCGGAACGGTCCCGTCGAGCCGCACGCCGCACAGGTGTAGCCGGCGGGCAGGAAGTCCTCGACCGGCTTCTCGAACCACACGTCGGACGTGTGCGTGCGCGTGAGCTCGGCCGCCCGCTTCAGCACGCGCGGGTCGAGCTTCGCGTCACCGCACTGCTCGCAGTACACGGCCGGGATGCCCACGCCCCACGAACGCTGGCGCGACAGGCACCAGTCGGGACGGTTGCGCACGGCTTCGCGGATGCGGTTCTGCGAACTCGCCGGATCCCACGCGACCTTCTGCTCGATGCGGTCCACGCAGCGGTCGCGGTGCCCGTCGTGGTCCACGATCATGAACCACTGGTCGGTGGCGCGGAAGATGACCGGCTTGCGGCAGCGCCAGCAGTGCGGGTACGAGTGCGAGAACTTCGACGAGTGCAGCAGCTTGCCCTGCTCGCCGAGCCACGCGGTGATGTCGTCGTTCACGTCGAGCACGCTGCGCCCGGCGAAGTGCGGCACTTCGCTGGTGAGCTTGCCGGCTTCGTCCACGGGGCAGTACACGCCCAGTCCCGAGCGCGCGCCGACCTGGAAGTCCTCCGTGCCGTGCCCCGGCGCGGTGTGCACGATGCCCGTGCCGTCCTCCATGCTCACGAACGGCGTGCCGTCCACGGCGCGCGAATCGTTGCCGAACGGCGCTTCGAAGATCGAGCCCACCAGCTGCGCGCCGTCGAGCTCGCCGAGCGGCTCCGGCTTCTCGCCGAGCAGTTCGGCGAACGCGGTGAGCCGCGCCGCGGCGAGCACGAGCACGTGGCCCTTGGCGCGGACGACGGCGTACTTCGCGGCCGGGTCCACCATGAGCCCGAGGTTCGCCGGCAGCGTCCACGGCGTGGTGGTCCACGCCACGGCACTCGCGCCGGGCCACGCCGCGAGCGCACCGGTCGCGTCCCTGCGCAGCGGGAAGCGCACGTAGAGCGACGGCGAGGGCGCGTCGGCGTACTCGATCTCGGCCATGGCGAGCGCGGTGCGATCGGTCGGGCACCAGTGGATCGCGCGCTTGCCGCGCTGCACGAAGCCCTTGCCGGTCAGCACCGCGAGCGTCTCGAGGATCTCGGCCTCGAACTCCGGCGCCATGGTGAGGTAGGGGCGATGCCAGTCGCCCCAGCCACCGAGGCGTTCGAACTCCTCGCGCTGGATCGCGATCCACTTGTCGGCGTACGCGCGGCAGGCGCGACGCAGCTCGAGCACGCCGGGGCGCTGCTTCTTCTCCGCGAACTCCCTGCCGACCTGCATCTCGATCGGCATGCCGTGATTGTCCCAGCCCGGCACGTAGGGCGCGTCGTAGCCCGCGAGCGACGCCTGCCGCACCGCGGCGTCCTTCCAGATCTTGTTCGCCGCCGTGCCCATGTGGATGTGGTTGTTCGAATACGGCGGCCCGTCGTGCAGCAGCCACAGCGGCCGGCCGGCGCGGCGCCGGCGCAGCTCGGCGTAGCGGTCGCGCTCGTGCCATTCGGCGAGGCGCTGCGGTTCGCGGGTCGCGAGATCCGCCTTCATGGGGAACTCGGTGACGGGCAGGTTCAGGGTGTCGCGGTAGCCGGGCTTCTTCGGCTGCTCCGACATGGATTCCTCCGGGTGCGCACGCGGCGCGGAAAACGAAAATCGCCCCATCGGCGATGAGACGCCGTTGGGGCGACGCGAGTCGCGGTACCACCCAACTTCGCGGCCGCCTCGCGGCGGGCCACCTCGTGGAGCGCGTGCGCTCCGCCTCGTGTCGGCGAGGTTCCGTCCGAGCCTACTGCGGCGCGTGGCCGGTTCGGTCGGCGGCTCGGGGGTGATCTTCGGCGTCGCGCAGTGGGCGCCGGGCTCTCACCGTCCCCGGCTCGCTCGTGCCATGCGCGGGCGTACTGTCCCCGTCACAGCCTTGGGTCTACGAACGCGGGGAAGGTGCCACCGCGCGGCGTGGCGGGTCAAGCGTCACGCGATCAGCGGGGCGTGCTCCGGCTGCGCGTCCGCTTCGCCTGCTTCGCGGCGACCGCGCGGCGCGGCTTGGCGTGCTTGCGCTTGGCGACCTTCGCCGGGCGGCTGCGACCCGGCGTGCCCTCGCGCAGCTCCACCTCGCGCAGCGGCCCGGCGAGGTCGGCCAGCAGCACGCAGACGTCACCCAGCGTCGGGTCGTCCGAGCGCCGGCGCAGCACGCCCGTGTGCGCGCTGGGTTGCTCGTGCCCGAAACGCGCGTCGCACGCTTCGCGCAGCGCCTTCTCGGCGAGCGGGCCGTGCGCCATGCGCACGCCGATCGCGCGCAGGCGCTTCACGTCGCGCGCGCATTCCTCCCAGCCGAGCCGGTCAGGCTCGCGGCCCCGGCTTCTTCCTCGGGCAGCACGCCGTCCTCGATGAGCGAGTCGCGCAGGTGCGCCGCGTTCAGCATGGGGCTGGGGCCGTTCTCGACGGAGCGCGCCAGCACGCGCCACCAGTCGGCGCGCGTGAGCGGCGCGCTCGGGTCGAGGTGGCCGGCGATCAGCCCTTCGTACTCGGCCCATTCGGCGAAGGCGCGGTCGGGCCCGGGTTCCTCGCGCTGGCCCGCGAGGCGCTGGTCGAGGAACGGCAGCGGCTCGATGACGTGGGCGTTCTCCCAGCGCGTGAACGGGTCGTCGCCCTCGCGCACCTCGAAGTGCAGGTGCGGCGCGCTCGCGCGGCCGGTCTGGCCGACGCGCCCGATCGGGTCGCCCGCCACCAGCAGGTCACCGGGGGCCACGACGAGCGTACCGCGCGCGAGGTGGCCGTAGACCGTGTACACGACGCGGTCCACGGGAATGCGATGGGCGATCACCACGTGCCCGCCGTAGCCGTTGCCGTTGTCGCCGTCGAACGCCACGATCACCACGCCGCTCGCGGACGCGCGCACCGTGTCGCCTGCCTGGCCGTTGAGCAGGTCGGTGCCCTGGTGCGTCACGCGCCGGCGGCCCTTCTCGGTGCCGCGCGCCTCGCGGAACGCCGGCGACACGCCGTTGCTGCCGAGTTCGTAGCGCGCGCCGACCGGGTACTGCCACGCCCCGGCATCGCGCCAGCGGGCGTCGAGCTCGGGCTCGAGCGGCAGCAGCCCGCCGAGCAGGGGCGGCGCGGCCGCGGCGTACGTGGCGCCGAGCGCCAGCACCAGTGCGAGCGCCGCGCCCATCCGGGCGTGCGGCAGCTTCAGCGCAGCACCACGACGCGCGCCACCGCGGCGGCGGGTCCGCCGTCGCGCGCGCGCACGAAATACAGGCCGGGCGCGAGCGCGCGGGTCACCTCGGGGCCGAAGCGCAACTCGCCCGTCGAGTTCGTGCGCGCGGTGGCCACCCGCCGGCCGGCCGCGTCGAGCAGGTCGGCGGTTTCGCCCGCGCGGCCCGGCACGCCGAGGAGGCGCAACGTGGCGCCGGCCTGCGCCGGGTTCGGGGCGATCGCCCACCCGCCGACGGGCGCGGGAAGTGGCGACTCCGGCACGTCGAGCGCGGCCCGGCCGTCGAGCCGCCTCAATCGGGTCGCGAGGTAGTCCGCGGTTCCGTCGTTGCCCTGCCAGCTCACGTTCACGTTGCCCGGGCTGAGCGCCGCGAGCGTCCCGTGCGACACGCTCTCCTCGTCGGACGACAGCGTCGCGGCACCCCAGTCCCAGCCGCGGACCGCCTGCCAGTGCTTGTAGCGCAGCTGCTGGCCGCGCGACGTGGTGCGTTCGAACAGCACGTGGACGCCTCCGATGGGGTCGGCCGCCACGAAGGGGGACTGCAGCGCGTCGGCGGACCTGATCAGCACCGTGTCGCGCGGCGAGGGCGCCCCCAGCGCGGGGCGGCGCTGGTAGTGGATCTCGCTGAGGCCGGAACCCTGCTGCTGCCAGACGATGTGGAACGTGCCGTCGGCACCGGCGGTGACGTCGCACGCGGGCTGGGAATACACCGAGGTCGCGTTCACGCGCAAGCGCGGGCCCACGCCCGAGTCGGGCGACCAGCGGACGAACTGCACGAGCGGCTGGATGCCCGCGAAGTCGGACCACACGATCATGGCGCGGCCGTCGGCGGTCGCGGCGAGCGAGGGCGCCGTGGGGTAGGCGAGCGTGTCCGTCACCGTGACGGCCGATCCGAACGGCGAGGTCCACGAGAACGCGAGGCACTGCAGCAGCGGTCGCGTCTGGCGCAGCTGCAGCCAGGCGACGAACACGCGGCCGCGCGCGTCCGTGGCGATCGCGGGCGAGACGCAGCCGGTCGGGGCCGACGTCAGCCGGCGCTCGGCGGTCCAGTGCCCGGCGATCCGCGCGCGGTACCAGATCTGGAACTGGCCGCCGCGCAGGTCGGTCCACGCGAGCGCGAGGTCGTCGTTCGGCAGCAGCGCGAGCGTCGGCTCGAACGCGCCGACGGGGCTCTGGGTGACGATCTCCGGCGTGCTCCAGTGGCCGTCGAGATCGCGCGAGCGCAGCAGCACCTGCGGCGCACCGCCGCGACTGTCGCTCGCGACCTGGAACTCGACGCCACCGCGTGCGACGGCCACGGTGCGGCCGCGACCGCCGCCGCCGACCGGCGCGTACGCCGGATCGGTCACGGGCGCGGCCTGTGCCCACCCGGGCTGGCGCACGCGCAGCGACGCCTGGACCCCCTCGGGCACCAGCGTCACGTTCTCGATCGCGAGGCTGGTCACGAGGCCCTGCAGCGAGCGCAGCGAAGGCGTGGTGTCGTCGTCGAGCCGCCGGCGGCCCAGCGCGCCGGGCAGCGGATCGTTCTCGTCGCCGTGGTTCCAGCCGCGCGCCATGTCGTAGTCGCCGTCGGCCTCGACCACGCGCATGCCCGGCGAGGGGCCGGTGTTGATGCGGTTGGTGGACAGCCGCAGCCCGATCATGGCGTCGTCCACCTGCGTCACGAGCAGGCCGGGGGCCGACACGTTGCGGTCGAACCCGGTGGCGTTGCGGGCTTCGAGCAGGAAATGGTCGGTGTTCGACTCGCCCTGGAACCACAGCTCGACCACCGAACCGCCGTCCGTCGTGGGGCGCAGCGTCAGCGTCGTGTCGCGCGCGGGCCGCACCACGTCGGCCCAGCCCAGGTAGAGCATGGACCAGGCGCCCGGCGCGACGGGGTACTGCGGCGAATGTCCGTCACCGCCGTACGCGCCCGTGGACATGAGCGACCAGTTGCCGGGTCCGACGTTGGCGGCGCCGCCGAGTTGCGACGTGTCGTAGAGGTCGGGAAGGCCGAGGGCGTGCCCGAACTCGTGGCAGTAGACGCCGATCTCGGACATGCGGCCGGGCTGGAAGATGGACATCTCGGGCAGGATCGAGAACCGGTCGAGCCGCATGTGCTGTCGGTCGGAGCCCGGCACGAGTTCGTCGAGTTCGATCGCGCCGCCGTTGCTCCAGCCGTCGGTGAGCCGGCTGGTGATCGACCACAGGCTGCGCATGGTGGTCGTGCCCTCGCCTCCGACGCCCGCGTGGATGATCCACAGCATGTCCACGTACGAGTCGCCGTCGCGGTCGAAGCGCCGCCAGTCCACCACCGGGTCCGCGGCTTCCGCGGCGTCGCGCACCAGGCCCCAGTCGTTGTTCGGGGTGTTCAGGTACGCCACGCCCCAGCGGTCGTTCGCGTAGTAGTTGAGCTCGCGCCCGAGCTGCACGGTGGCGACGATCTCGAAGCGCGGCTTCAGGCGGCCGCGCGAGACCCACTCGAAGTAGTCGGGCACCGAGCCGGTCGGGTTCGCGTGCGTGGTGTCGAACAGCGCCGCCTGCAGCTGCTCGGCGCTGAACTTCATCGTGCTGTCCGTGAAGCCCACCACGATCACCGGGACCAGCCAGTCGGTGGTGGCCGCGCTGGTCGAAAGCGCGGGGCGCTCGGGCACGCGGAACAAGCCGGCGGCGTGGGCTTCCGCGATGGGCGCCGCGATCCCGCCCGACGGGGCCGGGGGGGTGGCACGCGCGACCGGAGCGGCGAGAACGAAATGGGCCAGCAGTACGGCGCGCAGTGCTTCACGCACCCGGAGCTGGAAGGGCGTGCGGATCCGCAATGAGCTCACCTGGGTTTCGGTTGGCCCGGCCGCGCATGTTGTCCCGCATTCGCCCCCCGGGCGTCAACGACGATTTTACGGGTGCGGATTTCGGGGGGCCGTGTGCTAGCGTGCGGCCAGTGCAGCCCTTTCGAGCTGGTTTCCGAGCCTTCGTCCTGCTGATCGCGATGTTCGCCTGCGCGCCCGCGCGCGCGGCGGACCTGCCGCTGCTGCGCTCGATCCAGCCGCCGTTCTTCAGCGCCGACGTGGTCGTGTCCATGGACTCGACCGCGCGCGCCTCGGTGGGCGTGACCTTCACGGTGCCCTACTCCGAGCTCAACTGGACCCGCACGCCGCAGGGGTATGCCGCCGGTGCCGGCCTCTCGGTGGTGTTCGAGCCCTCAGGGCGCGAGCGGCTGTACGGTGACAGCTTCGAGCGCCGCATCCTCATCGAGCGCTACGAACAGACCCGCAGCCCGCGCAACAACATGGTCGTCACCCGGCGCTTCGAACTGCCGCCCGGTCGCTACCGGGTCCGCCTGCGCGTGCGCGACCTGGGGAGCGACCAGCAGTCCGAGGCCGGCGACCGGCTCGTGCTCGAGGACCTGTCGCGGGTGCCGCTCGGGTTCTCCGACCTGCAGCTGGGACTCCTCGATTCGACCGCGAACTTCACGCCGCTGCCCACCCGGCGCTACGGGCTGAACGCCGAGGACATGGGCGTGCGCGTGATGGCGTTCGATCGCCGGCCCGGTGCCTGGCCGCGCTCGGTCCAACTGCACTGGCGCATCACCGACGACAACGGCACGGCGTTCCTCCAAGGGGACACGGCCATCACGGTGTCGCGGCAGGCCGAGACGCTCACGCTGCGCCCGAAGACCGCCGACCTGTTCATCGGGGACTACGTGTTCGAGCTCGAACGCGTCGAGGGCAAGTCGCGCTGGCGCACGAGCCGGTCGTTCGACGTCGAGGAGAGCGGCCCGCCGCGCGGGCGGGATTTCGTCCAGATCCTCGATGCGCTCGCGTACATCGCCGAGTCGTCCGAGGTGGACGCGATGCGCGGGCTGATGCCGGAACAACAGCTCGCCGCCTGGGAGCGATTCTGGCGGCGGCGCGATCCCACGCCCGAGACGGTGCGCAACGAGTACCAGATCGAGTTCTTCCGCCGTCTGCGCTACGCCGATCACCACTTCGCGGGCTTCGGCCCGGGCTGGCGTTCGGACATGGGCCGCATCTACATCCGTTACGGGCCGCCGGACCAGATCGAGCAGCGCGCCGCTTCGGCCGTCTCGCCGCAGCTCGAGACGTGGTTCTACAACCAGCCCTACCACCGTTTCGTCTTCGTGGACCGCGAGGGATTCGGGCGGTACGTGCTGCTTCAGCCCTCGGGCGAATGAGCGCGCGCGCCACGCACGCGGTGGTGTGTTCGCCCGCGCTCGATCTGCGCACCGAGCCCGCGCACCGCGCCGAACTCGGCACCCAGCTGCTGCTGGGCGAGGTCGTGCGCCTGGCGGGTGCGGCGCGCCGCGGCTGGCGCCCGGTCGAGTCCACCGTGGACGGCTACCGCGGCTGGGTGCGGGAGTGGGGGCTGGTCGAAGCCGGCGCCGCGCGCGCCCGGCGCTGGCGACAGCTGGCGAGTGCGCGCGTCGCCGCGCCGATCGCGCGGGTGACCGCACGGCCCGGCGCGGGCATCGCGGTCGCGCCGCTGTTCCTCGGCTCCTGGCTGATCGCGTCGCGCCGCCAGGGCGGCCAGCGCCGGGTCGAGCTGCCGGACGGCCGCTGCGGCTGGGTGGACGAGGGCGCGCTCGCCGACCGCTCGGCCGCGCCGCCCGATCTCGAGGCCCGGCTGCTGTCGCTGCTGGGCACTCCCTACCTGTGGGGTGGGCGCACGCCCGCGGGGCTCGACTGCTCGGCGCTCGTCCAGCTGGTGCTGGCCGAACAGGGCCTTGCGCTGCCGCGCGACGCCCGCGAGCAGCACGCCGCAAGCCGCGCCCTGCGCGCGGGCGAGTCGCCCCGGCAGGGCGACCTCGCGTTCTTTCGGGCACCCAAGGAAGATGTGGGGCATGTCGGACTGGCGCTGGGTGGCGACCTCTTCGTGCACAGCCGTGGCTGGGTGCGAGTGAGCTCGCTCGATCCGGTCAATCCGATGTGCGACAAGCCACTGGTGCCCCAGTTCGTCGGCTGGTTCCGGCCCCGCGGCCGCCGGGTTCGCTGACTCCGCCCGGAGAAGGCTGCCCCGATTCGGGCCTTGACAGCCCGGGGCCCCTTTCCTAGCTTGCCCCCCGGGCGAGTGCCAGGGTCCTTCCCGGGAAGGAGTCGTCCTGGTTTCTTCTTCGGGCTCCATCCCATGGACGAGGTGGAGCTTTCGGCATGCAGTCCAGTGAATGTGCAAGCAGACGGTTGCGAATCGTTGGCGGGGCTTCTCCGACGTCCGTCGGCTTCCGGTCGAAGTTGGCCGGGGGTGCCTCGAGGCAAGGAAGTGCCGGCCCGATTCGCGCAAGGAGGCCTCAACTCATGAACAACGGACTGAAGCGTTTCTTCGTCGTGGCGGCTGTGGCCCTCATGGTCCCGGCGGTCGCGGCGGCCTCGACGGCTCGCATGTCGGGACTGAACGTCCCCGGCGACTACGTCAAGGGTGACTACACCGGCATGTTCACCTACATGTCGGAAGTCAACTCGGTCGGCAACCTCGCGTACGTCGAGGCCGGCTCGATCTACACGGGTCTGCAGGACCACGCCGTCGGCGCGGTGCTGCCGGGCCTGTTCGACGGCAAGTACGGTGTCTGGTCGGTCAACCTCCGCCAGCTTCACCCGGCGCTCGGCCAGTCGTGGAACTACGGCCAGCTGAACATCGGTGACGGCGGCTACGATCCGAACTGGAACGGCGAAGCCTTCGACATCATCTGGGGTCACAAGATGGGCAACGGCAACCTCGCCCTTCGCCTGAACCGCTCGTACTTCTCGTACGACGACGGCGACGTGACCACCGAAGGTGACGGCAACGACGAGCGCAACATCCTCGGCTTCGGTGCCGGCTACGGCTGGGACATGAACGCCAACACGAACGTCGAAGTCGGTGCCCTGTACCAGCAGCGCACGTTCGACGAGGGCCCCACGGGCTACTCGAACGACGGCAGCACGGCGTTCATGCTCGCGGCGCGCGCGTTCCGCAAGGCGTCGGGCAACCTGACGGTCATCCCGGCGGTCAAGTTCTACAGCATCGACAACAGCTACACGGACAACGAGACCTCGACGGGCGTCGACGAGAAGTACAGCGGCTGGCAGGCGGGTCTCGCCGGCAACTGGACCGTCGGTTCGGACGACCTGCTCGTGTTCGGCGCCAACTTCGCCGGCAACAAGGCGGATTACGGTGACGGTGGCGAAGAGTCCGAGATGTTCATGCCGAACGTGTTCCTCGCGCTCGAGACGCACCTCAACCCGTGGCTGACGTTCCGTGCGGGTGCCCAGAACGCCATGTTCTACACCTACAAGGACAAGGTCGAGGGCGGCGAGACGAAGTACAAGGAGCACTACTTCACCTTCAACCTCGGCACGACGGTCAAGCTCGGCAACCTGACGCTGGATGCCACGCTGGACCCGGCCTTCCTGCAGAACCCGTTCGCCCAGCTGATGGGCGGCACGAACGCCGTGTTCTACAACGGCTACTACGGCGGCCGCGGCGACGGCTACGGCCCCGGCTTCGTGTTCCCGCAGGTCTCGGCCACCTACACCTGGTGAGCTGAGCGGTCATCCGCAGCAACGTCCGAAGGGCGCCCGCAAGGGCGCCCTTCGGCGTTTCCCGGCCCGGCGTCCGGGCATTTCAGTGGTTGACAACGGATTCGGGGAGTCCGTAGCTTGCCGGGGCGGGTGTGATCTCCCGTCGGCGTTCCCCGAACCGGGCCAGGGGAAGGCGCCGTCACGAGCTGCGTGGCCCGTCCGTGCAAGGAGGCATGTACGCATGCGTAAGGGATCTCGCTTTGTGATGGCTGCGGCGCTCGCGCTCATGGTGCCGGCGCTGGCGGCGGCTTCGACGGCTCGCATGTCGGGACTCAACGTCCCCGGCGACTACGTCAAGGGTGACTACACGGGCATGTACACCTACATGTCCGAAGTCAACTCGGTCGGCAACCTCGCCTACGTCGAAGCGGGTTCGACGTACTACAACTTCGGCGACCATGCGGTCGGTGCGGTGCTGCCGGGCCTGTTCGACGGCAAGTACGGCGTCTGGTCGGTGAACCTGCGCCAGGTGCACCCGGCGCTCGGCCAGCCGTGGAATGGTGGGCTCATCAACACCGGCCACGATTCGGTGGACCCGAACTACGCCGGTGAGGCCTTCGACATCCTGTGGGGCCACAAGATGGGCAACGGCAACCTCGGCCTGCGCCTCAACCGCTCGTTCGAGTCCTACGACGACGGCGACAACACCACCGAGGGCGACGGCAACGAAGGCCGCAACATCCTCGGCTTCGGTGCCGGCTACGGCTGGGACATGAACGCCAACACCAACGTCGAAGTCGGCTTCCTGTTCCAGAGCCGCACGTTCGACGAGGGCAACGGCGGCGACTCGAACGACGGCAGCAAGGCCATGCTCCTGGCCGCGCGCGCGTTCCGGAAGGCCTCGGGCAACCTGACGGTCATCCCGGCGATCAAGTACTGGAGCATCGACCAGTCCACGCAGGACAACGCCACGTCCACGACGTCCGACGAGAAGTACAGCGGCTGGCAGGCGGGTCTCGCCGGCAACTGGACCGTCGGCTCGGACGACCTGCTCGTGTTCGGCGCCAACGTCGCGCAGAACAAGGGTGACTTCGGCGACGGCGACGAGTTCACGCAGACGTTCATGCCGAACGTGTTCCTCGCGCTCGAGACGCACCTGAACCCCTGGCTGACCTTCCGTGCGGGTGCCCAGAACGCCATGTTCTACACCTACAAGGAGAAGTTCACGGGTGGCGAGAACAAGTGGAAGGAGCACTACTTCACGTTCAACCTCGGCACGACGGTCAAGCTCGGCAACCTGACGCTGGATGCCACGCTGGACCCGGCCTTCCTGCAGAACCCGTTCGCCCAGCTGATGGGCGGCACGTCGGCGTACTACTGGGGCTACTCGTCCAAGCGTGAGGCGGGCGGTCCGAACAACGTCGTGTTCCCGCAGGTCTCGGCCACCTACACCTGGTGAGCTGACCCCGCAGCACCGCAGCATCCGAAGGGCGCCCCTCGCGGGCGCCCTTCGCGTTTTCCGCTTCGCCGCGCCGGCAACGGGTTGACGTACGCGCGGCGTGCTGCGAGCGTGCGGGCGGTGGCGCCCCCGCGTCACCCGTCACGCGTCCCGGGCCGGCCGCGCGATGCCCCGTCGTACGGCCCGGCATGCAAGGAGGCATGTTCCCCATGCGTCACGTTTCCCTGCGCTCCGCCGCGGCCGCCGCGGCCCTGCTGCTGTTCCCCGCGCTCGCGCTGGCGTCCAACGCCCGCATGACGGGCCTGAACGTCCCGTCCGACTACGTGAAGGAAGACTGGACCGGGATGTTCACCTACCTGTCCGAGGTCAACACGAACGGCAACCTCGCGTACGTCGAGGCCGGCTCCGCCGCGTATCGCTTCGGCGACCACGCCGTGGGCGCGGTGCTGCCGGGCCTGTTCGACGGCAGGTTCGGCGTCTGGTCGGTGAACCTGCGCCAGGCCCGTCCCGCGATGGGGCAGGGCGGCGTGCTCGATCACATCAACTCGGGCTGGGGCGGCTACGACGACAACTACACCGGCGAAGCCTTCGACCTGATCTGGGGTCGCAAGCTCGGCTCCGGCCAGCTCGGCCTGCGGATCAACCGGGCCTACGAATCCGTGGACGACGGCACGACCACGGTCGAGGGCAACGGAACGAACCAGCGCAACGTGCTCGGTTTCGGTGCGGGCTACGGCTGGGACATGAACTCGAACCTGCACGTGCAGCTGTCCGGGCAGCTCGAGCGCCGCTCGTTCGACGACGGTGGCGCGACCGGCGACCACACGGACGGCACCACCGGCATGCTGCTCGCCGGCCGTGCGTTCCAGAAGGCGTCGGGCAACCTCACCGTCATTCCCGCGGTGAAGTTCTACAGCCTCGACCTGTCGTACACCGACGGCGAGACCAGCACCGACGTGACCGAGAAGTGGAGCGGCCTGCAGGCGGGCGTCGCCGGCAACTGGACCGTCGGCAGCGGTGACCTGCTCGTGTTCGGCGCGCAGTTCGCGCGCAACCACGTCGAGCTGGACGAGGGCGACTACGAGACCGAGATGATCACGCCGAACGTGTTCCTCGCGCTCGAGACGCACCTGAACCCGTGGCTGACGTTCCGCGCCGGTGCCCAGAACGCGATGTTCTACCAGTGGTCGAACTCGTTCTCGAACGTCGAGCGTGTCTACAAGCAGCACGACTTCTCGTTCAACTTCGGCACGAGCGTGAAGCTGGGCAACCTGACGTTCGACGCCACGCTCGATCCGGCGTTCCTGCAGAACCCGTTCGCGCAGCTCATGGGCGGGACGAACGCGTACTTCGTCGGCGCGCCCAGCCGGGTGGATGCACCGTCGTACGGTGGCGTCGTCTTCCCGCAGGTCAGCGCCAGCTACCGCTGGTAGACGATCCCTTGCAGTCACGGACCGGGGGAGGCCCGAAAGGGCTTCCCCCGGTTCTGCGTTCCACGTCGCCGGTGAGCCGGATGCCGTCGCCCGTGTGGGAATCGTTGACAGTTCAACACTTCTGGACATAGTTTTCCGCAGGGCATCACCCCACACTCGGTTCCCACGCCATCGGAAGGCGTTCCCCTCAGCCTCGCAGGGGAACCGGAGGGCCTATGAAACGCGCTGTTCCCCCGTACAGTTCCCCACCCCCCCTTTCTCATCACGCCTGCCCCGCGAAGCGACAGATCGTCGGCTCCGCAGGGCCGCTCGCTGCCTGAAAGGAGACCTGCCCATGCCTCGTTCCCTTCTGTGGGCGATTCGGCTGGCCATCATGGCCGTGCTGGTCGTCCTCGCGCCGCTGGCGCTTGCCGGTACCACCGGCAAGTTGTCCGGTCGCGTGGTCAACGAAAAGAAGGAGCCGCTGCCCGGCGTCAACGTGCGTATCGAAGGCCAGCGCCTCGGTGCGATCACCGACGACCAGGGTGAGTTCTTCATCATCGGTATCCCGGCCGGCACCTACACGGTGCGCATGAACATCGTCGGCTACGCGCCTTTCGCGGCGGCCAACGTTCAGATCGCGCCCGACTTCACGACCACGTTGAACGGCAACATGAGGGTCGAGGCGGTGCAGCTCGGTGAAGTGCGCGTGGACGCCACGCGGCCGCTGCTGCAGAAGGACGCCACGGGCACCACGCGCTTCATCGGTGCCGACGAAATCGCCAAGCTCCCGACGCGTGGTTACCGCGACGCGGCGGCGCAGCAGACGGGCGTGGTCAACTTCAAGCGCCAGATCGACAACGAGTCGCAGAACGGCAACACGCTGATCATCCGCGGCGGCCGTCCGAACGAGACCGCCTACTTCGTGGACGGCTTCTCGCAGCAGGACCCGCTGACGGGTACGTCGAGCACCTCGATCTCGAACAACGCGATCGAGGAGGTCGTCGTGCTGACGGGCGGCTTCAACGCGGAGTACGGCCGCATCATGTCGGGTGCGGTGAACGTCGTGACCCGCGAGGGCGCGGACAAGTATTCCGGCTCGCTCGAGGCCATCTCGGACGTGCTCGGCGGCGATTGGATCGGTGCGCGCCGCACGGACTACAACATCTACGACTTCTCGCTCGGCGGCCCGGTGTGGCCGACGATCAACAACATGAACTTCTACGTGTCGGGTGAGCGGCGCTGGCAGGCCGATCGCTCGCCGTCGTTCCTGACCTCGCAGTTCCGCCAGCAGCTCACGGACCTCGGGCTCGACTCGGACTACAAGCCCTCGAACAGCTCGGGTGGCTGGTCGTTCCAGGGCAAGCTCGGCTGGCAGATCAACGAGAAGATGACGGCCAAGATCGGCGGCATGGGCTCCGAGGAGAACTGGCGCGAGTACAACCACGCGTACCTGTTCAACCTCGACCACGGTGCGCGCTACCTGGACCGCAACTTGTCGTACTTCGGCACGTTCAACCACGTGATCAGCGCGCGGACGTTCTGGAACGTCGGCGTGAACTACTTCGAGACCATGCGCAAGCGCGGCGACGCCAAGGCGTTCGACCGGCTCGCGGACTACTACATCTCGACGAACCCGCGCTACGACCAGGACGTGCCGCTCTTCTTCGAAGAGGGACACATCTTCGACGACTACCTGCAGCGCCGCTCGAACTACTACGGCGTGCAGGGCTCGTTCACGTCGCAGCTGACGCGGCACAACCAGGTCAAGGCGGGCGCCGACTTCCAGCGCCACACGCTGCGACTGTTCAACCACTTCTTCCCGGTGCAGTTGGGCGGCGACACGCCGAACCTGACGGACTGGGACGGCTACGGCTACGACATGAAGGTCGTGCGCGACGAGGCGGGCAACATCACCCGCGTGGATCTCGTCGAGGTGGACGGCGGCCGTGACGGCGCCAAGCACCCGAAGACCTGGTCGGTGTACGCGCAGGACAAGTTCGAGCGCGAAGGCGTGATCGTGAACGGCGGCGTGCGTCTCGATCACATCGACGTGAGCACGAACGCGCTGCTGTCGGAGACGTATCCGCTCGGCGGCCCCGACGCGAACGGCCTGCCCGACTCGCTCGAGGCGAGTGACCTGCGCGACAACAAGACGTACGCGCGTCTTTCGCCGCGGCTCGGCGTGGCGTTCCCCGTGGACGAGCGCACGCAGCTGCGCTTCAACTACGGCCAGTTCTACCAGCAGCCGAACCTGCAGGACCTGTACGTGTCGTACCGCTTCCTGCAGCACAAGGTGCAGACCGGCGGCTACTTCGTCGGCTTCGGCAACCCGAACCTGAAGCCCGAGCGCACGACGGCGTACGAAGTCGGCCTCGCGCGGCAGATCGGCGACCGCATGCGCCTCGACGTCACGGCCTACTACAAGGACGTGAAGGACCTCGTCGAGATCACCTCGATCCGCTCGTTCCCGAACGGCTTCTCGTCGTACCGGAACCGCGACTTCGCGACGATCAAGGGCGTGGACCTCGGCTGGACCATGCGCAAGACGAACCACTTCTCGGCGAACGTGAGCTACTCGCTGTCGTACGCGTCGGGCACGGGCTCGGTCTCGAACACGCAGGCGAACGTCGCGTGGACGAGCAGCAACGAGCCGAAGCTGACCGCTCCGCTCGACTTCGACCAGCGCCACAAGATCGCGATGAACCTGGACTGGTCGCTCGAGAAGGGCGAAGGCCCGATGTTCGCCGGCCGCCGCTGGTTCGAGAACACCGGCGTCAACGTGCTGTGGAACATCGGCAGCGGCACGCCTTACACGCCGACGAACGTCTACAACGAAATCACGCTCGCGAACGTGAACTCGCAGCCTTCGGGCCCGATCAACTCGCGGTACGGCCCGTGGACGGCGAACCTCGACCTCAAGGCGACGCGCGGCTTCCAGCTCGGCGCCACGCACTTCGAGGGCTTCGTGTGGGTGCTGAACGCGCTCAACGCGAAGAACGCGTACAACGTGTACACGGGCACCGGCTCGGCGTTCACGACCGGCTGGCTGGGCACGGAAAACGGCCAGGCCTTCCTCGCCTCCGCGGAATCCGCCGGCAAGGACGGCTACGGGCTGTACACGCTCGCGGAGAACAACCCGAACCTCTACTCGAACCCTCGTCTGGTGCGCTTCGGCGTCCGGACCAACTTCTAGACCGTGGGCAGCCCCAACGGCAGGAGGAATGGAATGAATCTCCGACGCCATACCGTCGGCCTGCTCACGGCGCTCGTCGCCGTGGCCGTGCTCGCCGGTTCGGTGGATGCACGGATCCGTTCGGAACGCACGGCGCGGCCCTTCGGCGCCGCGCGTCCGATGCGTCCGACGACGACCGACATCGGCCGCAAGATCGACGTCAACAACATCAACATGTACGTGACCAACGTGGGGTCGTTCGCGTTCGACCTCGCGGCGTCGGATGCCGGTCTCTGGTATCCGAAGGGCACGGACAAGAGCGCCATCTTCGCCTCGGGCCTCTGGCTGGGCTGCACGGTGGACGACGAGATCCGCACGGTCGTCGCCGAGTACTCGCAGGAGTACGGCCCGGGTGCGATGAGCGGCGGCACGTTCACCGACGCCACCAACCCCAAGTACGTCGTCTACAAGATGGCGCGCTGGTCGGGTAACCCGGACGACTCCGCACACGTCGAGCGCGTGCCGAATCCCTCGGCGTTCGAGGACGAGCTCGTGCACCACTCGTGGAGCGAGTACATGTCCGGCGCGGTGCCCTACGGTGCGCCGTGGAAGGTCTACCGGTTGCCGAACACGGCGACGGCCACCGAGGGCGACTCGGTGGACGTGCCGGGCCCGGATGTGGTGGGCGACCAGATGTTGTGGGCCGTCTACAACGACGCCGACGCGGATCGCCACACGAACGACGCCGGTGCCTCGACGCCCCTGGGTGTCGAGATCCAGCAGACGACGTTCGGCTTCAACCGCCAGGGCGCGCTCGGCAACACCGTGTTCCTGCGCTACAAGCTGATCAACAAGGGCTCGAACACGCTCGAGAACATGTACATCTCGCAGTGGTCCGATCCCGACCTCGGCGGTTCGGCCGGCTTCACGGACGACCTCGTCGGCTGCGACACGCTGCCCGACGGCACCGGCAAGCCGCGCTCGCTCGGGTTCGTCTACAACTCGACGAACAACGACGGCGGATACGGCGCGACGCCCCCGGCGCTCGGCTACGACTTCTTCCAGGGCCCGAAGGTGGGCGAAGACTTCCTGCCGATGTCGTCGTTCAACAAGTACATCAACGGTACGGACCCGGCCGACGCCGAGGAGACGTACAACTACATGAGCGGCCTCGCCTCGGACGGTTCGGACGTGTTCGACCCGTTCGGCGTGCAGACCCGCTTCCAGGTGGCCGGTGATCCCGTCAGCCCGACGCCCGGCGTCAGCTGGCTCGACACGAATCCCGCCGACCGCCGCATGATGCTCTCGACCGGCCCGTTCACCATGGCGCCCGGCGACACGCAGATCATCGTGTGCGCCATCGTCATCGGCCAGGGCAACGACCGCCTGTCCTCGATCTCGTCGCTGCGGTTCAACGACGAGTTCGCGCAGCAGGCGTTCGACGACGGCTTCGACCTGCCGAGCCCGCCGTCGCAGCCCGTCGTGACCTCGAGCGTGGACCACGGCGAAGTCACGCTGTCCTGGGACGCCGGCTCGCGCACGAACTACAACGAGGACGGCTACGCGTTCGAAGGCTACAACGTGTACCAGGGCGCGACCGTCGCCGGGCCGTGGAAGCGCATCGCGACCTACGACGAAGTGAACGGTACGCGCGTCATCTACGACCGCGTGTTCGACAGCGAGACCGGCCAGCTTATTCCCGAGTTCCCGGTCGCGTTCGGCTCCGACCAGGGCGTGCGCTTCTCGCACACCGTGACGCAGGACGCCATCAACGGCGGTCCGCTGCACGACGGCACCGAGTACTTCTACGCCGTGACGTCGTACTCGTACGCCGCCGACGGGCTGCCGAAGGTGCTCGAGAACGCGCAGACGGTCGTGCGCGTGACGCCGCAGCGTGCCGCTTCGGGCACCGACCTCGCGACCGCGTCGGCGACCGACGTGACGTACCTGCGCAAGGACGGCACGAAGGCGCCCGCGACCGACGTGGTGTCGGTCGAGGTCGTGAATCCCGAACTGGTCACCGGCCACACGTACAAGGTCATCTTCACGGAACTCGAACCGCCGTACGTCGGCCCGATCGGCACGATCGCCGACGCCACGATCAGCTACTCCTGGTCGCTCGTGGACAGCACGACGGGCGAGGTGAAGTTCAGTGGCCAGCTGAACCGGAACGGTGACGACGACTACCGCGTCGTGGACGGCATCCGGGTCAAGGTGACGGGCAAGTACGAGCCGCTGTTCCAGGAAGGTGCCTACGTCAACAGCAACACGGCGCACCGCCGTGCGCTGCAGGGCATCAACTTCGGCCTGCCGTCGTTCGGCGGCGGCGCCGGCTCCGGCTTCGACTTCTTCGGCGGCACGCTGGATCCGTCGTCCATGCCCGACTCGTTCACCACGGTCGAGCTGCGCTTCAGCCACACCGCGACGCAGAAGGGCTATCGCTTCCTGCGTGCGCAGATGACCGACGGTGGCGCGCCCGGTGGCGATCGCCGCTACTACTACGGCGGTTTCCACCCCTGCAACGTGCAGGCGTGGGACACCGTGAACAACCAGCAGCTGGACATCGCCTTCATCGAGAAGGTCGTCACGGAAGCCGACGGCACGATCCTGCCGCCCGCGTCCCAGCTGGCGACGTTCGACTCGACGTGGGCGCCCACCGACGAGGCGCTCGCCGACCGCGAGTTCCTGTTCGTCCTGCGCCGGCCGTACAGCGACACGGCGAAGCCGAGCATCGCGGTGGACGGTGCACTGGTGGACGACTCGCAGCCGCTCATGTGGGCGCTCGCCGCGAACCTGCGTTCGGCCGACGACGTCATCGACGACGGCGACCTGTTCCGCTTCGTGTGGGCGAATCCCGCCAAGGACAACGACGTCTACGTGTTCAACACGAGCGCGCTGGCCCAGAACAACTCGGCGCTCGCGAAGTCGAACCTCAACCGCATCCGTGCGGTGCCGAACCCGTACTACGCGCACTCGTCGTACGAGCTGAACCAGTTCTCGCGCAAGATCCGCTTCGTCAACATGCCCGAGCAGTGCACGGTCCGCATCTTCAACCTGGCCGGCCAGCTCGTTCGCACGCTCCGCAAGACCGACGCCTCGACCTCCATTCTCGAATGGGACGTCGAGACTGAGAACGCCCTGCCGGTGAGCAGCGGCGTGTACGTCTTCCACGTCGAAGTGCCGAATGTGGGCGAGTACGTGGGACGTCTCGTGGTCTTCATGGAGAAGGAACGGCTGAACAGCTTCTGAGAGGACAGGGAACATGACCGTGCACTTGAGCTTGAAAGGAGAACGGACGATGAGCCGTCTCAGCATTCGCACGCTCGGTCTTGCGGCCCTGCTGGCGCTGGTGGCATCCAGCGCTTTCGCGGGCTCGGACGAGCGCAAGGGCACTTCCGGTGCGCCGGAACTGCTCATTCCCGTCGGCGCGCGCGGCTCGGCACTGGGCAGCGCGGCCGCGAGCGACATCACGGGCGCCGAAGCGATCTTCTGGAACCCGGCCGGCCTGGCGGGGCAGGAAGGGACCGAGGCGCTGTTCACCAACACGCAGTACTTCGCCGACATGAAGGTGAACTACTTCGGCGTGGCCACGCAGGGTGGCTCGCTGGGGCAGTTCGGCGTGAACGCGAAGGTGCTGTCGGTCGGCGACATCATCGTGACGACCGAAGCGCAGCCGGACGGCACGGGCGAAATCGTCAGCCCGACCTTCTCGGTGCTGGGCGTCTCGTGGGCGCGTGCGTTCACCGATCGCGTGCGGTTCGGCGCCACGGTGAACTACGTCAGCGAGCGCATCCTCAGCATGAACGCGAACGGGCTGGCCGCCGACTTCGGCGTGCAGTACGACACGGGCTGGAAGGGCCTGAAGTTCGGCATGGTGATGAAGAACTTCGGCACGTCCATGCACTACGACGGCGAGAACCTCGACGTCAACGTGCAGCCCCCGGGTTCGGACCCGTCGGCCTCGAACCGCACGCTGCGGTTCAGCTCGGCGAACTTCGAACTGCCGTCGTACTTCTCGCTCGCGGCGAGCTACAACGCCTGGCAGCGTGGTCCGACGCGCCTCCAGCTGATGGGTGCGTTCCAGAACAACAACTTCGGCGGCGACAGCTTCACCGGCGCCGCGGAGTGGAACTACCGCGACATGTTCGCCCTGCGCGGCTCGTGGTTCGGGACCGTGAACTCGACGTTCGACGCGAGCGGTGACGAATCCGTGAGCTTCGACGGCGGCAACGACCTGTACTCGGGCTTCGCGTTCGGCGCCGGCGCCAAGATCAACGCCGGTTCGAGCAAGCTGGGCGTGGACGTCACCGTGCGTCCGATCCGCAACTACTTCGACGACACCGTCGAGATGGGCCTGCGGCTGAAGTTCTGATCGCGTACGGCACGAAGTCTCCCGGCGGCCCGGGGCGCAACAGCCACGGGCCGCCGGTGTTTTGCCGCAGGGTGCCGGCTCGGCCGGCCGCCGGCCGTGCGAAAGGCCCGCGGGATCGCTCCCGCGGGCCTTCGCTCCGCCTCGAAGTCGTGCCTGACGCCTACGCGTACATCCCGCGCAGCTCGTAGACGCGCCACACGCGCTGGATCGCCACCATGTACGCGGCGATACGCATGCTGCACTTCTCCTTCACCACCACCTTCACCACGTCCGCGAACGCCAGCTCGAGCTTCTCCCGGAGCCGCTCGTTGACTTCGTGCTCGGGCCAGTAGAAGCCCATGCGGTTCTGCACCCACTCGAAGTAGCTCACCGTGACGCCGCCCGAGTTGCAGAGGATGTCGGGGATCACCCAGCAGCCCTTGGCCTCGAGGATCTTGTCGGCGTCCGGAGTGGTCGGGCCGTTCGCGCCTTCGGCCACGATCTTCGCCTTGATGTTCGCGGCGTTCTCGGCCGTGATCTGGTTCTCGAGCGCGGCGGGCACGAGGATGTCGCAGTCGTATTCGAGGATGCTCGTGGTGAGCGGCTGGCTGCCCGGGAACCCGGCCACGCCCTTCTTCTCGGCGACCCACTTGAGCAGCGCCGGCACGTCGAGCCCGGCGGGGTTGTGGATCGCGCCCGACACGTCGGAGGCGGCCACGATCTTCGCGCCGCAGTCGCGCACCAGCAGGTCCGCGCTCACGCCGCCCACGTTGCCGAAGCCCTGCACGGCGACGCGCGCGTCCTTGAGCGGCATGCCGAGGTGCTTGCACATCTGCTCGATGCAGATCATCACGCCGCGGCCGGTCGCCTCGCGGCGGCCTTCCGAGCCGCCCACGCCGAGCGGCTTGCCGGTGACGACCGCGTACTCGGTCTTGCGCGAGTGCATGGAATACGTGTCCACGAACCACGCCATTTCGCGTTCGCCGGTGTTCACGTCCGGCGCGGGCACGTCGCTGTCGGGACCGAAGATGTCCGACAGGTCGGCCGCGTAGCGGCGGGTGAGGCGCTCGAGTTCGCCCTTCGAGAGCTTGCGGGGGTCCACCACGATGCCGCCCTTGCCGCCGCCGAACGGCAGGTCGGCCACGGCGCACTTCCACGTCATCCACGACGCGAGCGCCTCGACTTCCTCGATCGTCACGTCCTGGTGGAACCGGATGCCGCCCTTGGCGGGCCCGCGCACGATCGAGTGCTGGCAGCGATAGCCGGTGAAGACCTGGATCGAGCCGTCGTCCATCACCACCGGGAGATGCTGGATGGTGGTGCGGCGCGGCTTCTTCAGCATCTCCTTCACGCCTTCGGCGAGACCGAGCCGGCTGGCGGCTTCGTCGAACTGGCGCTTCGCGTTCTCGAGCGGGTTGAGCTGGGAGTTGGCGCCTGCGGCAGCCATGGGATTCCTCCGGACCGGATGGACGTTCTTCGCGTGGAAAAACCCGAGGTGCATCCACCCCGGGTGGGAAGACTTCGTTCGGATGGGACGGGCGGGAGAATGCCACGCTCCCGCGGGTGAAACAAGGGTTGTGGTTCGCAGAATGGTCCGGCCCGCGGCGTGCAGTGACTTCCGGGCATGGATCGCACGATCGCTGCATTCGTGCCCCCGCATTGCCCGCGAAGTCGTTGTCCCTACCACTTCAACGCAACCGGCTGGCGCTTCAAGCGCGCCGGCACCTACACACGGCAGGCGTCACCGAAGGTGATCCCTCGCTTCCGCTGTTGTCACTGCGGCGCCAGCTTCTCCTCGCAGACCTTCAGCACGACCTACTACCTCAAGCGCCCAGAACTGCAGCTGCCGCTGCTCTACCGCATCGACGCCGGCTCCGGGTACCGCCAGATGGCGCGCGAGATGCGGTGCGCGCACAGCACGCTGGTGCACCAGGCCGCCCGGCTCGGGCGCCATGCGCTGCTGTTCATGGCCGAGCACCGGCCGAAGGGGCCGCTCGACGAACCGCTGGTCATCGACGGGTTCGAGAGCTTCGCCTACAGCCAGTACCACCCGCTGCACCTGAACCTCGCCATCGGCGCCGTGACCGGGTTCCACTACGCGTTCACGCACTCGCCGCTGCGCCGCAAGGGCACCATGACCAGCCACCAGAAGGTCCGCCGCGAGGCCCTCGAAGCCACGTACGGGCGCCCCGACCCCAAGGCCGTCGAGAAGGGCATGGCCGAGGCGATCCGCATGTCGGCGCCGGCGCCCCAGCCGCTGGAGATCCGCTCGGACGAGCACCCGGCGTACAAGCGAGCGTTCTGTCGGCTACAGGGTTACGCGATCGCGCACCGCGAGACACCGTCCACGGACCCGCGCACGGCGGACAACGACCTGTTCCCGGCGAACAAGCGCGACCTGATGCTGCGGCACAACGGGGCGAACCACCGGCGCGAGACGATCGCGTTCTCCAAGCGCGACCAGGGCGTGGTGGAGCGGGCGGCGATCCACCTGATGCTGGCGAACTACTGGTCGCCGAGCTCGGTGAACCACGACCGGGCGACGCCGGCGATGAAGGTGGGACTGTTCGAGACGCCGCTGAGCCCCGAGGTGTTGTTGAAGCAGCGGTACTTCGTGACGAAGGGGCGGCTGACGGAGGAGTGGCGCAGGTACTACTTCGGAGGGGTGGACACGGCCGAGATCACGAACCCGAAGCGTCACACGCTCAAGCTGGCCGCCTGAACGCACAGCGGCGCGGCCATGAAGGCCGCGCCGATGGCGGGACACATTCTGCGAACCACAACCTGAAACAAGCACCGGAACGGCCGCGAAAACGCCCGGAAAGGCCGTGCGCCCGCGGCCGTCAGGGGGCCGTGGGCGCAGCGGGAATCACCGCCGAGGTCAGAAGCCGGCTTCGAGCTTCACACGCCCGAACGTGACGTGGCGCGGGAACGTGAGCGGCGTGGGAGCGGCCACGCGCCGCAGCGCGCCGTTGGGCACGCCGCCGCTCACGGCCTCGGTCAGGGTCTCGTCTTCCCAGCGTTCGATCCACCAGCGGCTGGAGTCGGGCGTGAAGCCGCGCGCGACCAGCTCGGGCGGGATCACCGCCGAGTCGCCGCGCACGAGGAAGAAGAGCGCATTGCCCGTCACGATCTGCTTGTCCACCGAACCGCCGCCGAGGTCGAGCTCCACCGTCAGGTCCACGTGCGTGCGGATCGAGCGATGCCACTTCGGGTCCTTGCCCGGGCGCGGGTCGGGCAGCGAGATCATGGTCTTGTCGAGGTTGAGCACGATGCTCTTGGCCGCGAGCCGTTCCTCATTGCCGTTGAACAGGCCGCCGACGTTGCGCAGCTCGGTCTCGCGCGTGTACGGCGACAGCTGGTACGGCTGCCCGGCCGAGTCGCCCTGCGCGAACGCGAAGCGGTAGTCGTCGGTGAAGACTTCCTCGTAGCGGCTGATGTCGCGATTCTGCCAGCACCACTCGAACAGCTTCACCACGCCGGCGGGGGAGTTCGGGATCGGCGCCTGCGTCGAGGCGATGCGCTGCGTCGAGACGAGCGGCGAGAACGGGTTGAAGCAGCCGGTCGCGACCAGCAGGTACGTGCCCACGAACGCCGCGAGCGCGGTGCGGACCCGGGACGGGGAACGGTGCGCGGTCACAGGTCGAGCCTCCTCCAGCCCATGGAGCGGTTGTTCAGGTTCGCCGGGTTCACGCCGATCGTGGGATCGATGCGGTCGTCCCAGCGCACGAGCCACCAGCGGCCGTTGTGCTTGCGCATGTAGAGATCGGCGTAGCCGATCGCGATCGTCTCCTGGATGCTGCCGGACGACGCGACGAGCACGTAGTAGCGGTGGAAGAGCGCCGTGCCGTTGACGAGGTCGGTGGACGGCAGCGGCGAGTCCGGGTCGTCCACCCACTGGAACACGTAGTCGAACGAATCGAGCACCGTGAGCAGGTCCGAGAAGAACAGCCGCTCGTGGCGCACGTCGCCCACGTCGTACGGGTCGCGGCCCGAGCCCTGGCGCCACGTGCTCAACGCGAGCGGGTCGGGGGTGGCGTAGAACCCGAACGGCGTGCTCTCCGACACCGAGTCGGCCAGCGCGTCGCCGTACGCGAGCGCGCCGTCGGCCTCGGCCGAGATCGCGTCCTGGATCGTGTCGAGCAGCTTCTCGGGGCTCGTGAAGTTCGGTACCACGCTGATGCCCGTGGGGGCCTCGGGCTTCGCGGGCTCGAACGGGTTCACGCACCCGGCGGCGAGCAGGGCGGCAGCGGCGATCGCGGCGAGGCGGGTCCTCAGAGCGCCCATGTCATCTCCAGTCGGCCGTTCCAGTAGTCGCTCTCCGAGCGCGGCGACGTGGTGGGCACGCCGCTCTGCCAGGTGACGCTGCGCTGGTCGCTGTACGTACGGCCGATGCGTCCGGTGAGGCGGCCCTTCTTGCCGAGCGGCAGGTCGAGCTGCGCCGAGCCGGTGAAGTTCACGCGCCGGTCTTCGCGCTGCTTGGTCTCGACGCCGTTCGTGGTGCCCGAGCGCGAGCTGGCCGAGTAGTCGGGCGTGAGCACGAGCGCCAGCGCCGAGGACGGGCGGTACGAGATGGAGGTGCTGAGCCCGAAGCCGTCGCTGTTGTCGGACAGCTGCAGGTACTCGTTGCCGTCGGCGAACGCGGTGTAGCTGCCGCGCGGCTGGTTCGAGGCGGTGTGGCGCAGGTCGATGTTGAAGCGCGGCGTCACCACCGCGGCGAGCCGCGTGTCGGTGTTGTACGACAGCGACAGCTGGTTCTTGGTCACGTTGAACGGGTAGAACTGGTAGTCGGCGCTGATCGAGTTCGTCTGGGTCGCCGTGAGGCCGCGCAGCAGCCGGTAGTTCCAGATCCACGTGCCGCGGTACGAGCGCGTGTCGGTGTTCGACGACGAGGCGCGGCGTTCGAGGTTGATCGCGCGCGTCAGCGACACGTCGAGCGCGAGGTTCGTGGTGAACCGTTCGGACGGCGTGTAGATGCCGTCCACGCGCCACGACTGGCGGTACGAGTCGCGCGTCGCCGGCGGCGTGGCGGAGTCCGACGTGGTCGAGTAGCGGTAGCGGCCGAGGTTGATTTCGGCCGTGAGCTTGGTGGTGAACCGCCCGAACGAACGCGTCGCCTGCGTCTGCGCGTTGCGTGAAGTCGTGCGCTCGATGTAGCCGCCGCCGCCGCGCTGGCGGGTCATGTCCTGGCGCGTGTTGGTCTGGCCGGCGTTCGCATCCACGGCCCACTCGAACAGGCTCCAGCGCAGCGCCGCCTTGGCGCCGTGATCGGTGCGCACGCCGCTCTGGGTCTTCGACTTGCCGAGGTTGCCGGTCAGGTTGAGGTAGCGTTCCGCGTCGCGGCGCAGCCGCACGGTGGCGTCGGCGGCGTCGTTCGCCTGCCGGATGCGGTTGATCGCGAAGGTCTGGCGCTGCACGACGTCCACGATCACGTCGCTGGTGTCGCGGATCGTGTCGCGCAGCGTGATCGCCACGGGCGTCTCGACGCGGCTGCGGCGCGTGCTCCAGCCGATGTTGATCCCGGCGGGCGAGGAGTTGAACAGCTGCATCGTGCCGCGCAGGTTGTTCGCGCGATCGCTCGTGTTGTCGTCCGTCAGCGCTTCGGGCCGGCGCGTTCGCGCGACGTTGCCGTTGACCACGCCGCTCACGTCGTTCGAGAACCAGCCGCCGCGCTGCACGCGCAGCCGGCCGTCGAGGTTGCCCGTGAGGCCGCGCTTGATCTCGGTGGCGGGCTTCTCGTCGTCGAGGTAGCCGCCGAGCAGGTTGAGGTCCGCGTTCACGCCCTTGGCGAGCTGGCGCTTGGAGCGGGCGGTGAGCTGGTACTCGTTGCGCGTCTCGCTCGTTCCCGTGGGCGAGCCGGGTTCGCGCGAGTTGAAGCGGTAGAGCTTGGCCTGTCCGCCGAGCGAAAAGCTCTTCGAGAACCGCGAGCCGACTTCGGTGGTGGACTCGCGCGTCTGGTGCGGGATCACCTGGCCGGCGCTCTTGATGCGCTCGAGCTCGATGTTCGTGGTCTGGTTGAGGTAGTAGGGGCCGCGCTGCGCGTTGTACGTGTTCAGGTTGGTCCACGTGCTCGTGGTGCGCGAGACGTCGTAGCTCGACGAGTAGTGGAAGTCGCTGCGGGTCACCCGCCGGGCGCCGCTCGCGAGCGGGTTGTAGCGCTCGCGCCAGAGCACCGGGCCGACGCTGTCCACCGGCATGCCGAGCGAGTCGGCGAGGTAGACCAGCCGGGTCATGGGCCAGCGCCAGCGGATCATCCAGGCGCGCAGCGAGTCGGGGCTGACCTGCAGCGAGTCCGCCATCGGGAACAGGCGGTCGAACTTGAGCCCGAGCGTGTCGCGCAGCAGCGTGGTGTCGGCGAACGCGTAACGCGAAGAGCCCGCCTGCTGGGCGCGGCCGGGAAGGGCCGACAGCAGCAGCGAGCAGGCGACGGGCAGGAGGGCGATGAGAAGACGGAGAGATCGGGGCATGCCGTTGTGAGTTGCGGCGGTCCTCGCGATTATCGGCCCGTGGGGCAGGGGGACTGCACAGCGGATTCGCGGCCGCACTATGCCATACCCCGCACCCGCGCGCGGTGCCCAAAAAAGCCCGCGCGACCCGGCCGGCCCGCCCGCGCCCGGGCACGGTTCACCGGAGGCGATCCGGCCATGCCTCCGGGCGCGCACGGCCACGCCAAGGGGTTGCCGCCCCGTCGGATGGAATGCTACGTTGCGGCCGTTTCGCAGGCAGGGAAGCCGCGACGAGCCCCTCGCATCCACTGCTCCGCATCCCTCCGGCCGCGACATCGGACAACAGGACGTTTCCTTTCGCTCCCAATCGTGAGGCAGGGATGTTTCTCGACAGCCTGATGGGGTACTTCTCCACCGACGTGGCGATGGACCTCGGCACCGCCAACACGCTCGTGTGGGTCAAGGGCCGTGGCATCGTGCTCAACGAGCCGTCGGTCGTCGCGGTGGACAAGACCACCAACCGCGTGCTCGCCGTCGGCAGCGAAGCCAAGCTCATGCTCGGCCGCACGCCCGACGAGATCAACGCCGTGCGTCCGCTCAAGGACGGCGTGATCGCCGACTTCCAGGTGACCGAGCACCTGCTGCGCGAGTTCGTGCACCGCGTGCAGAAGCACAAGTTCATCGTGCGCCCGCGCATCATCATCTGCGTGCCCTCGGGCATCACCGAAGTCGAGAAGCGCGCCGTGATCGATTCCGCCGTGCGCGCCGGCTGCCGCGAAGTGCTGCTCGTGCCCGAGCCGATCGCCGCGGCGATCGGCGTGGACCTGCCCGTGGACACGCCGACGGGCAACATGGTCGTGGACATCGGCGGCGGCACGACCGAGATCGCGGTCATCGCGCTCAACGGCATCGTGACCAAGACCAGCATCCGCACCGGCGGCGACGAGCTCGACGAGGCCATCTCCACGTACGCGAAGAAGGCGTACAACATGCTGATCGGCGAGCAGACGGCCGAGCGCATCAAGATCGAGATCGGCTCGGCGTTCCCCCTGCCCGAAGAGATGGACATGGAGATCAAGGGGCGCGACCTCGTGCGCGGCATCCCGCGCACGCTGCGCGTCTCGTCGGTCGAGATCCGCGAAGCGCTGCAGGAGCCCGTGGGCCAGATCGTCAACGCGCTGCGCGAGTCGCTCGAGCGCACGCCGCCCGAACTGGCGGCCGACATCGTGGACCGCGGCATCTACATGACGGGCGGCGGCGCGTTGCTGCGCGGGCTCGACCTGCTCATGCGCGAAGTCACCAACCTCAACATCCGCGTCGCACAGGACCCGCTCACGTGTGTCGTTCGCGGCGCCGGCAAGATCCTCGAGAACCTCGAGGTCTACGAGAAGGTCATCCTGAGCGGCCACCGGGACTGACGCCTTGCCCAGCATCCTGCCGCCGGCCGAGCGCCGCAGCGTCGTCCTCGTGGCGACGTATGCGGCGCTTTCGCTGATGCTCCTCGTGGTCGGCGAGCACCTGCCGGTCGCCTGGATGCGCGGCGTCGGTGCGTTCGTGTTCGAGCCGCTCGACCGCTTCGTGCTCTCGGGCGACCGGCTGTTCGCCGCGTGGCGCGAGAACGGCGCGCTGCACCAGCGGCTCACCGCGCTCGAACTCGAGAACCAGCGCCTGCGTTCGGCGGGGGCCGAGAACCGCGTGCTGCGCGAACGCCTCGGGCTCGCGGAATGGCGCGGCCTGCCGCTCACGCCGGTCGAGGTCGTCGCGCTGTCCGACGATCCGTCGCCCACCGCGGCCACGCTGTCGGCCGGCGCCGACCTCGGCGTGCACGCGGGCGACGCGCTGGTGACGAGCGACGGGCTGGTCGGGCGCGTGACCGAAGTCTGGCCGCGCGGCTCGCGTGCGTCGCTGCTCACCGACCCCAACCTCGCCGTCGCCTGCGAGATCGAGACGACCGGCGTGCACGGCGTGCTGCGCTTCTCGCCGTCGCCCGCACCGCGCCTGCTCATGGGGGCGGTGCCGCTCGCGGACACGATCCGCGTGGGCGAGGCGGTCATGACGTCGGACCTGTCGCTGCGGTTCCCGCGCGGCATTCCCGTGGGCGTCGTGACGCGCATCCGCCGCGACGCGAGCGGACTCATGCAGGAGGTCGAGGTGCGGCCGCGCGCGCAGCTCTCGCGCCTGCGCCACGCGTTCGTCGTGCCCGGCCCCGAGGATCTCGCGAACGGCGCGCTGCCGCGCCCGAAGACCGAGTTCGAGCCCGTGCGGATCGTGGCGCCGCCCGCGGCGCCCACGCCCGCCGGCGCGAAGCCGGCCGCGAAGCCCGCCGCCAAACCCGCGCCGGCCCGCGGCGACAGCGCCGCGCGAGGCGCCCGATGAGGCCGATCGGCGGGTTCTTCCTGCTCGCGCTGGTGGCGCTGCTGCTGCGCTCGACCGCGCTGTCGAGCCTCGCCACGCGCGGTGTGGTGCTCGACGCGCTCGCGTTCGTGACCGTGGTCTGGGCGCTGCGTCACGGCGACGCGTGGGGCGCGTCGTTCGGTTTCTTCGTGGGACTCATGGCCGATCTCGACGCGGCGCACTGGCTGGGCCGCCACGCGCTGCTGCTCACGCTGCTCGGTTACGCCGTCGGGCGCCTGGCGGGCACGCTCGTGCGCGACAGCGCCCGCACGCAGTTCGCGCTGATCGCGGCCGGGGTGCTGGCGCACCAGCTCTGGGCGTCGGCGTTCGAACTCGGCGGCGGGGTCGTGGGGCTGCCGTACCTCGCCGGCCGCTCGCTCATGGCCACCGCCGCGACCGCGGCGGTCGGCACGCTGCTCCTCGCGCTGCTGCGCCGCATCGCCGGCCGGCCGCTGTTCCGCCATGCCTCCCGGACCACCACGAAGGATTAGGGACGAGCGCTTCGGCGTGCTCGCCGGGGTCGCGCTCGGCGGGTTCCTGCTCGTGCTGCTCGGGCTGCTGCGCCTGCAGGTCGGGCAGCACGACGAACTGCAGCGGCTCGCCGAGCAGAACCGCATCCGGCTCGACGTGCTGCGAGCGCCGCGCGGCGCGATCCGCGACCGCTACGGCCGGCTGCTCGCCGACAACCAGCCGAGCTTCGACATCGTGTTCCGGCCGCTGCCCGCCGAGAGCCTGAGCCGTTCGCGCGCCGTGGTGCACACCGACTGGCTCGAGCGCGTGGCGTCGCTCGTGCAGGACGACACCACGATCGTGAAGCGCCGCGTGCAGGAGGCGAACCGCACCGGCCAGACCGCGGTGCTGCGCCGCAACGCGCCCTATTCGGTCATGTCGGCGGTCGAGGAAATGCGCGCCGACGTGCCCGGTGTGGACGTGCAGGTGGCGCCGATCCGGCGCTACCCGGAAGGCTCGCTGGGCGCGCAGCTGCTCGGCTACGCCGGCGAGATCAACGACGTCGAGCTCGCCAAGCGCGCCGAGTCGGGCTATCGCATGGGCGACCTGATCGGCAAGACCGGGGTCGAGCGCAAGTACGAGGACATGCTGCGCGGCCAGGACGGCGCCGAGTTCGTGGTGGTGAACGCGATGGGCAAGCGCGTCTCGACGCTGTCCGAGGGGCCGCCGCGCCCGCCGATTCCGGGCCACGACGTCACGCTCACCGTGGACCTCGACGTGCAGCGCGCGCTGGAGGAGGGCATGGCGGGCATCGAACGCGGCGCCGCGGTCGCCATGGATCCGCGCGACGGCGCGATCCTCGCGCTGGTGAGCAAGCCGACGTTCGACCCGAACGAGTTCTCGCGCGGCATTTCGTTCGCGCGCTGGCGCGAGCTCACCGCGGGCGGCGGCAACCCGCTGCTCAACCGCGCCATCCAGAGCGCGTACCCGCCGGGCTCGACGTTCAAGATCGTGACGATGCTCGCCGGCCTGCAGAACGGGCTCGTGCAGGCGTCCACGCATCTCGGCGTCGCGTGCTCGGGCGGCTACTTCTTCGGCGGGCGGCGCTTCGGCTGCTGGGACAAGCGCGGCCACGGCTCGGTGGACCTGATCACGGCGCTGCAGTTCTCGTGCGACGTGTACTTCTACCAGCTCGGGCTGCGGCTCGGGCTCGACCGGCTGCAGTCCATCGCGCGCGCGGTCGGGCTGGGCGAGCGCACCGGCGTGGACCTGCCCGCCGAAACACGCGGGCTGGTGCCGACCAAGGAGTGGTACGACAAGCGCTTCAAGGGCTCGATGCCCAAGGGCGCGCTGCTCAACCTCGGCATCGGCCAGGGCGAGCTGCTCGTGTCGCCGCTGCAGCTCGCGCTCATGACGTCGGTGGTCGCGAACGGCGGCCGCCCGGTGCGGCCGCACGTCGTCATGAAGGTGCAGGGCGTGCCGGAGTTCCGGGTCGAGAAGCCCACCGAGCCCGGGCTGCAGGCCGATCCCGTCATCTGGAGCACGGTGCACGACGCCATGAAGCGCGTGGTGGACGCGGGTACGGCGACGGTGGCCCGGCTGCCCGGCATCGGCGTGGGAGGCAAGACCGGCACGGCGCAGAACCCGCACGGCAACGACCACGCGCTCTTCGTGTGCTACGCGCCCACCGACGCGCCGCGCATCGCCATCGCGATCGTGGCCGAGAACTCGGGCCACGGCGGCAGCGTGTGCGCGCCGATCGCCGCGCGCGTGCTGCGGCGCGTGCTGCTCGGCGATTCGCTCGCGACCGCGCCGCACCCGGTGGCGAAGCGCGATTCCATTCGTGCGGCCGCGGCGGCCGACACCACGGAGGCTCCCGGTGATTAGGCTGCGCATGCCGCACCTCGACTGGCCGCTCGCGCTGGCCGTGGCCGGGCTGGTGGGGATCGGGCTCCTGACCGTGTACAGCGCCACCAGCATCCCGGGCGCGCACCAGGGGTTGTGGATGAAGCAGCTGGTGTGGTGCGCGCTGGCGTTCGGCGCGGCGTGGGTGGTGGCGGCGATCCACTACCGGCTCTACGACTCGCTCGCGTGGCCGCTGTACGCGATTGCGCTGGTGCTGCTCGTCGCGGTGCTCGTGGTGGGCACCAGCAAGATGGGCGCGAAACGCTGGATCGAGATCGGGCCGCTGCAGTTCCAGCCGAGCGAGATCGCGAAGATCGCGACCACGTTCGTGCTCGCGCGGTTCTTCGACCACGCCCGGCTGGACCTCAACAAGGTGCGCTGGTGGCTGCCGCCGCTGTTCATCGCGCTCGTGCCGTTCGTGCTGGTGGCGAAGGAGCCCGACCTCGGCACCGGGCTGTCGTTCCCGGTGATGCTCGTGGCCATGTACTTCTGGGCCGGCATGCCGCTCGGGCGGCTGCTGCTCGGGCTGTCGCCGGTGTTCAACGTGGCGCTGTTCTTCGTGACCGGCAGCATCTGGTGGTTCGTCGGGTTGTTCGCGGCGCTGCTCGCGTTCGCACGGCCCAAGATCGCGCTGCTCGTGGGCATCCTCGCGATCAACACCGCGGTGGCGGTGGCGCTGCCGAACCTCTGGAACCACCTGCACGACTACCAGAAGCGGCGCATCGAGACGTTCCTCAACCCCGATCACGACCCGTACGGCGCGGGCTACCAGATCATCCAGTCGAAGATCGCGATCGGCTCGGGCGGCGTGACGGGCAAGGGCTACCTCAAGGGTTCGCAGAAGGCGCTCGCGTTCCTGCCCATGCGGCACACGGACTTCATCTACTCCGTGGTGGGCGAGGAGGGCGGCTTCCTCGGCGCCGCCGTCGTGGTGCTACTGTACGCCGTCGTCGTGATCCGCGGTTACCGCCTCGCGGCGGTCGCGCGCGACGGCTTCGCCGGTCTCGTCGCCATCGGCGTCGTGACCGCGCTCTTCTTCCACATCATGGTCAACATGCTCATGACCGTGGGCTGGGCGCCGGTGACCGGCGTACCGCTGCCATTCCTGTCGTACGGCGGCACCGCCCTCGTCGTGAACTGCATCCAGATCGGCCTGCTGCAGAACGTGGCGCTCCGGCGCCGGGAGTACTGATGCACCCGGAAATCCTCTCGCTCGGCCCCCTGCACCTGCATTCGTACGGCGCCATGATGGCGCTCGCGTTCCTGGTCGGAACGGCGATCTCGCTGCGCGAGGCGAAGCGGCTCGGGCTCGACGAGGACGCGCTCGTCAACGTGATCCTGGTCACGCTGGTCGCGGCGATCCTCGGGGCGCGCGCGCTGTTCGTGATGGAGCACCTGCAGCAGTTCCGCCGCGAGTGGGGCAGCGTGCTCGCGCTGTGGCAGGGCGGGCTCACGCTGTACGGCGGCATCGCGGCCGGCACGTTCGCCGGGCTGGTCACCGCGCGCCGGCTCGGGCTGCCGCGCTGGGTCGTGGCGGACGCGCTCACCCCGCCGCTCGCGCTGGGCACCATGTTCGGCCGCGTGGGCTGCTTCCTCAACGGCTGCTGCTACGGCCGCCCGACCACGCTGCCGTGGGGCGTGCACTTCCCGCGCGAGAGCTTCGCGTTCCTCGAGTTCGGCGACACGCCCGTGCACCCGTCGCAGCTGTACAACGCCGCGATCGGGCTCGGGCTGTTCCTGGTGTTCTGGTTCACGCGCAAGCGCTTCCGTGTGCCCGGCGTGATGTTCTGGACGTTCATCATCGCGTTCGCGCTCGCGCGCGTGGGTGTGGACCTGACGCGCAACTACGAAGCCGAAGCCGTGCTCATGCACGCGCCGTGGTTCGACCTCACCGAGAGCCAGATCACCAGCTTCGCCATGGCGCTGTTCGGCACGCTCATGATCATCCGCCTGCGCCACGCGACCGCGGAGGACTCGCGCGCGTGACGGCGGTGAAGCTCGCGGTGCTCGGTGACCCCCTCGCGTACACGCTGTCGCCCGTGCTGCACCGCGCCGGCTGCGCGGCGTTGGGGCTCGAGTGCGAGTCGCGCGCCGTGCGTACGCCGCCCGCCCGGCTGGGCGACACGCTGCAGGCGCTGGCCGCCGAAGGGCTGGCCGGGCTCAACCTGACGCACCCGCTCAAGGAGCACGCGCTCGACCACGTGGCGAAGGCGTCGCTGTCGGCCGAACGCTCGCGCTCGGTCAACACGATCGTGTTCCGGCCCGACGGCTGGTGGGGCGAGACCACCGACGGCCCCGGGTTCGTGGACCTGCTCAAGGCGAAGCACTTCGAGCTCTCGCGCCAGCGCGTGCTGCTGCTGGGCGCGGGCGGCGCCGCGCGTTCGCTCGCGGTGGCGCTGCAGTGGGCGGGGGTGCGCGAGGTCACGGTGAGCTCACGGCGGCCGCGGGACGCGAAGTTCGCGTGGGGCGAGGGGCTCGATTCGCGCTTCCTCGGCTGGCGCTCGCCGGAGGAACGCGACGAGCTGCGCGAGGCCACGGTGGTGGTGAACTGCACCCCGCTGGCGGCCGACGAGCTGCCCATCGAGGTGGATCGCATCGCGCCGGCAGCGTTCGTCGTGGACCTGACTTACGGGCGCGAGCTCACGCCGTGGGTGAAGGCGGCGCGGGCCGCCGGGCTCGAAGCCGTGGACGGGCTCGGGCTGCTCGTGCACCAGGCCCGGCGCGCGCTCACGTTGTGGCTCGGACGCGAAGTCCCGCTCGAGCCGCTGGCCACCGCGGTGGGCTGGCCGCGGTGAGCGGCCCGCTCGCCCCCCGCGCACTCCCGATCCTCCGCTCGCTGTTCGCCCCGCTGCTCGAGTTCGCGCTGCCGCAGCGCTGCCCGGGCTGCGGCGCCGCCGCCGATCCCGCGCGCGTGCTGTGCGCGGACTGCCTCGCGCGCATTCCCACGCTCGCCACGCCGCTGTGCGCGCGCTGCCTCGCCGAAGGCGGCGACGGCGCGCCGTGCTCGCGCCACCCGGGCTTCGCGGTGTACGCGCCGTGGCAGCTCGACGAGCGCGCGCGCGCGGTGGTGCACCTGCTCAAGTACGGCGGGCGACCCGACCTGGCCGCGGCGCTCGGGCCCGCGCTCGCGGCGGCGGTGGGCAAGCCCGCGCGCGCCCCCGACCTGGTGGTGGCGGTGCCGCTGCACCGCGCCCGGCGGCGCGAGCGCGGCTACAACCAGGCCGAGGCGCTCGCCCGGGCGCTCGCGCGCGAACTGCGCGTGCCGTACCTGCCGGGCGCGCTCGTGCGCACGCGCGCGACCGCGGCGCAGGCGCGGCTGGGCGGTGCCGCGCGGCGCCGGAACCTCGCGGGGGCGTTCGTCATCGAACCCGACGCCGCGCTCGCCGGCCGCTCGGTGCTGGTGGTGGACGACGTGATCACCACCGGCGCGACGCTCGAGGCGTGCCTCGCGGCGCTGCGCGCGGGCAAGGCCCGGGGGGCCGGTGTGGCGCTCGCATGGGCCCCTTGAGTACCCTGCCGGGCCGGACCCCACTCGAACCCCAAGGACCCCCGTGTCTCACCTGCACATTCCCGACGGCGTGCTGCCGCCGATCGTCTGGATCGCCGGCCTCGTGCTCGCGCTGTTCGGCGTGCTCGTCTCGGCGGCCGCGACGCGCGACGCCGGGCCGCTGCGGATCGCGTTCCAGAGCGCGCTCGGCGGGCTCATGCTCGCGGTCATGGCGATCCCGGTGCCGATCACGGCGTTCGACTACTGCATGACGCTGGCCGGCCCGGTCGGCGTGCTGCTCGGGGCGGCGTCCACGTTCCAGGTCTGCTTCGTGGTCACGGTGATCCTCGCGCTCATGGGGCAGGGCGGGTTCACGGTGATCGGGCTCAACGCGCTCGTGCTCGGGCTGGGCGCCATGACGGCGCGCCCGGTGGCACGACTGTTCGCGACTCGCATGCCGCGCCCGCACGCCGTGGCCGCCGCCACCGCGGTGTCGCAGCTGTTCTCGAGCGCGCTGTGGATCGGCGTGCTCGTGCTGAGCGTGAAGCTGTCGCCGGTGGTGGCACGCGACGAGGAAGTGCACCACACGCTGCGCTGGCTGCAGGGCGGCACGCTGGTGGCGCTGCTCACGCCGCTGCTGCTGGTGGCGGTGACCGTGGAGTCGCTGCTCGCGTTCGGCCTCGCCCGGTTCCTCGACAAGGTGCGCCCGGACCTGTTGGCCTTCACCGGCGGCACCGCCCACTCCGAGGCGCCGGAGGCGCCGGACGCGCCAACGGCGTCGAGGGCAGGCCGATGATCAACACCTTCGCGCAGATCGACCAGTACGCGAGCGCCGGGCACAGCGCGTGGCACCGCTCGAGCGCGCTCGCCAAGCTGCTGTTCACGCTCGTCACGATCGGCGTGGCGGTGTTCACGCCGGGCTGGGCGGCGCTGCTCGTGCTGTTCGCGATCGCGGTCACGCTGGCGCTGACCGCGCGGCTGCCGGTCACGCTCGTCGGGCTCGCCGCCACGACGCCGCTGTTCTTCGCCGCGCTCTGGCTGGTGTCGCGCTGGGGCGCGCCGTCCGCCGAGATGGCGGTCACCGCGCTGCGGCCGGTGGTCGCGAGCGTGGTGGCGCTGTGGCTCGTGGGGACGACGCCGTACCCCGACCTGTTCGCGCCGATCTCGCGGCTGCTGCCGCGCGTGGTCGGCGACAGCCTGTTCCTGACCTACCGGGCGGTGTTCGCGCTCATGCAGCGCACCGAGCGGTTGTGGCGCGCGCTGTTCCTGCGCGGCGCGCTCGGCGGCTCGCTGCGCCATCGCGGCGAGCGCATGGGCGAGGCGGTCGGCACCGTGGTGCTGCACGGCTTCGAGCGCAGCCAGCGGCTCTACCAGGTCATGCACCTGCGCGGGCATTCCGGCCGCATCTGCGGCTGCCGTCACTGGCGCGACACGCGCGCCGAGGATCTGTGGGTCGTGGCCGCGTGTGCCGCCGTGGTGGCCGCGCGCATCCTGCTGGGGGAGGTGGGCCGTCCATGAGCGAACCGATCGTCCACGTGTCGTGCGTACGGCACACGTACCCGGACCGCACCAGCGTGCACCTGTGCGGGCTCGACTTCGTGGTCGAGAAGGGCCAGCGCGTCGTCATCCTGGGCCCGAACGGCTGCGGCAAGAGCACGCTCCTGTACCACATCCTCGGTCTGCTCGCGCCGCAGGAAGGCGACGTGCAGGTGTTCGGCGCCGACCCAGCCAAGCACTTCAGCAAGATCCGCGAACGCGTCGGTGTGCTGCTGCAGAACGCCGACGAACAGATCATCGCACCGACCGTGTACGACGACGTCTCGTTCAGCCCGCGCAACTACGGCTACACCGACGCCGAGGTGGGCGAGAAGGTGGGCGTCGCGCTGCGCAAGGTCGGCATCGAGCACCTCGCGCACAAGGTCTGCCACTACCTGTCGGGCGGCGAGAAGCGCAAGGTCGCGCTGGCCGGCGCGCTGGTGCTGGAGCCCGAACTGCTGGTGCTCGACGAGCCGTTCGAGGGGCTCGACCCGGCGTCGCGCAACGACATCGTGGACCTGCTCAACCGCCTGAACCGCGAGCACGGCGTTTCGCTCGTGGTGGCCACGCACGACGTGCAGCTGGTCGAGCCGCTCGCGGACAAGGTGTACGTGCTCAAGCGCGGCGGCGAGATCCTCGCGCAGGGACCGCCGGCCGAGATCTTCCGCGACGTGGACCTGCTCAAGCGCACGAACATCGAGGCGCCGGTGCTGGCCGAGCTGTTCCAGACGCTCGAGAAGCGCGGCGTGAACCTGGGGCGGCCGGCGACGGTGGACGAGGCGGTCGAGTTGCTCATGGAAAAGATGGGAGTGCCGAAGCCGTGACCGAGGACCTGTTCGGCGGCACGGGCGACTTCGGGGCCTCCGGCTCCGCTTCGCCCCTCGGCGCCGGAGGCGCCGGAGGCGCCGGCCCCAGCCCGTTCGAAGACCCCGGTCCGACCGCGCCGCTCGCCGACCGCATGCGGCCGCGCACGTTCGACGAACTCGCGGGCCAGCAGCACCTGCTGCACGCGGGCAGCCCGATCGCGCTCATGCGCGACGGCCGCCACCTGTCGAGCATCGTGCTGTGGGGTCCTCCGGGCACCGGCAAGACCACGCTCGCGCGGCTCGTGGCGCGCACCGCGCAGGCGCCGTTCGTGCAGATCTCGGCGGTGCTGTCGGGCGTGAAGGAAGTGAAGGAGGTCATGGCGCTCGCCGCCGCGACGCGCAAGCGCACGGGCAAGCCGACTATCCTGTTCGTGGACGAAATCCACCGCTTCAACAAGGCGCAGCAGGACGCGTTCCTCGCGCACGTCGAGCGCGGCGACATCGTGTTCATCGGCGCCACGACCGAGAACCCGAGCTTCGAGGTGAACTCGGCGCTGCTGTCGCGCGCCCGCGTGCTCGTGCTCAAGGAACTCCAGCCCGCCGACATCCGCGCGCTGCTCGAACGCGCGCTCACGTCCGAGCGCGGGCTCGCGGGCCGCGTGGCCGCCGAGGGCGAAGCGCTCGACCTGCTCGCGGCCGCTGCCGACGGCGACGCGCGCCGCGCACTCACCACGCTCGAGATCGCCGCGGCGAGCGCCGAGGCGCAGGGCCGCGGCATCGTGGCCGACGACGTGCGCGAGGCGTTCGCGCGCCGCCACCTGCGCTACGACAAGGCGGGCGAGGAGCACTTCAACCTGATCAGCGCGCTGCACAAGTGCCTGCGCGATTCCGACGTGGACGCGTCGCTGTACTGGTTCGGCCGCATGGTCGCGGCGGGCGAGGACCGGCTGTACATCGCGCGCCGGCTGGTGCGCTTCGCGAGCGAGGACATCGGCGCCGCCGACCCGCAGGCGCTGCTGCTCACCACCGCCGCGTTCCAGGCCTACCACCAGCTCGGCAGCCCCGAGGGCGAACTCGCGCTGGCGCAGGCCGTCGTGCACCTGGCGCGCGCGCCCAAGTCGAACGCCACGTACGTCGCGTACAAGGCGGTGATGGCCGAGATCGAGCAGTCGGGCTCGCTGCCGCCGCCGCTCGTGATCCGCAACGCGCCCACCGGGCTCATGAAGGAGCTGGGCTACGGCAAGGGCTACGCGTACGCGCACGACGATCCCGAGGGCGCCCGGAAGCAGCCGCACCTGCCCGACGAGATCGCGGACCGGACGTTCTACCCGAAGGACCGCGCCTGAGTCACTCGCGCCACGCGCGGCCCGCGGCGTACGCGGCGCGCTGGCGCGCGAGGTAGGCCGCGGCGTCCGCCAGCCCGAGCGCGCGCGCGGCGGCCACGGCCGAGTCCGCCGCGGCGACGGCGTCGCGGAACCGCCCGGTCTCGGCGTACGCGGCCGCGAGCGTGGCGGCGTTGCCCGCGTCGGCGAGCCCGCCGCCCGCCAGCGCGATCGCGCGCTCGGCCTGCTGCACGGCGCGCGCGCCGTCGCGTGCGGCGGCGTCGGTCGCCGTGGCGCGCAGCCACGCCGACTGCAGCAGCAGCGGCGCGTTGGGCGGCGACAGCCGCAGCGCTTCGTCGAACCGCGCCGCCGCCTCGCGGGCGCGGCCCAGCCGCACGAGCGCTTCCGCCCACGCGGCGTGCGTGCCCCACTGCGAGCCGTCGAGCCGCGCCGAGTTCGCGAACGCCTTCACCGCGAGCGAGTCGCGTCCCAGCTTCGCCTCGATCTGCCCCACGTCGTACCAGCTGCGCGCGCTCTCGTTGAGCCGCAGCCCGGCGAGCGCGGTCTGCAGCGCCTCGTCGTCGCGGCCGAGCTGGCGCAGCACGATCACCAGCCGCTCGCGCGCTTCGACGCTCGCGGGGTCCACGGCGAGCGCGGCGCGGTAGGGCTCGATCGCCTCGGCGAGCCGCCGCACCTGCACGCGCGCGTTGCCGAGCCCGACGAGCGCCACCGGGTTGCGCGGCGCCACGCGCACGGTCCACGCAAACAGCGTTTCGGAGTCGCGCCAGCGCGCGACCTGCGCCCGCGTCGCCAGCGCCAGCGCCAGCACCACCGCCACGCCGGCCGCGGCCGCGGCGATGCGGGCGGGCCGCGAGCGCCCCACCAGCGCCGCCACGCTCCAGACCAGCGCGATCGTGAGCCCGATGGACGGCAGGTAGCTGTAGCGGTCGGCCCAGCCCTGGCGCCCGACCTGCACGAGGCCCGAGACCGGCAGCCACATGCCGACGAACCACAGCGCGCCCACGAGCAGCCACGGCGCGGCGCGGCGCGCGCGCCACGACAGCCCGAGCGCCAGCCCCAGCGCGGCGAGCGAGCCGAGCACGGCGCCGGGCGAGAACGCGTCGGGGAACGGGTAGAACGCGCCCAGCCGCGCGGGCCACAGCCACGCGCCCACGTAGCGCCACAGCGAGACCGCGGCGTTCGCGGCGCGCCGGCCCAGCGGCAGCACGGTCGTGTCCGACATGGCGCCCGTCGCGCGCTGCACCGCGAACGTGAGCACGGCGAACACCAGCGCGAGCGCGAACAACGGCCACTTCTCGCGCAGCCGCGCCGCCAGCGTGCCGTCGCGCAGCGACACCGGCTCCAGCTTCAGCCGCGCGAGCGGCCACGCGTCCAGGAGCAGCAGCACGAACGGCGTGGTCACGAGCATGGGCTTGCTCGCCAGCCCCAGCGCGAGCGCCAGCGCGGTCGCCGCGTAGCGCCGTGCCGACGGCGCCTCGGTCCACAGCGTCCAGCACCACAGCGTGAGCATGAACCACACGGCGCTCAGCACGTCCTTGCGCTCGGACACCCACGCCACGGATTCCACCCGCAGCGGGTGCAGCGCGAACAGCGCCGCCACCACGAGCGCGCTCCAGAACCGCCCGGTCAGGCGGTGCAGCACCAGCACGAGCAGCTGTGCGGCGAGCGCGTGCAGCGCCACGTTCACCAGGTGCGGCCCCACCGGCGACAACCCGAACACCGACACGTCGAGCAGGTGCGACCACGACGTGAGCGGGTGCCAGTTGCCGCCGTGGCTCGCGCGCAGGAAGTAGAGCACGTTGTCCCACGTGAGCCCGCCGCGCACGTGCGGGTTCTGGGTCACGTAGATCGGGTCGTCCACGATCACCCAGCCGTTCGCACGCACGCCCGCGAATGCGGCGAACGTGGCGGCGAGCAGCGCGGCGAGGCCCGCGGCCTGGGTCGGGCGCAGGACCGGGCCGCCGGGAGCGGGACGAGCCGGGGTGGGGGCGTGCATGGCGGTACGTCATACCACGCCCGCCGCTCTCCCGCAGGGTCCGGACCGGCCCCCGGCGGCCCGCCGCTCTCCGTCGGGACTACGACTTTCGGCCCACTGGTTCGGGATGGGTGAATTGCGCGAGTGTGGTCTCGTCCCTCGACTGGAGAACCTGGTCCCTCACCGTCCGGCGAACCTCTCGTTTGGTGGACGTGGCGGAGTGCCCCCCCGGCGCCGCGATCCGATTGCTGGAGCTTCGCACCATTCCGACCTCTCACCACGAGGCTCGCCTCGAGGTGGTGTCCATAATGAGCGCCGCACCTCGCCTTCGCATCGCCCTGCTCACCGGCGGTTTCGCCGTACTCGTGCTCGGCCTCGCGCACGTCGCCACCGCCTACGATCGCGCCAACCCGCCGCGCATCCATCGCGAGTCCCGGCCGTCCGGCACGCGGTCGGCGCAGGGGCTCTATCCCGACGCCGAGCCGCGCTACCACAACGGCAACGAACTGGTGTGCTCCGACTGCCACATCGCGCACGCGTCGCAGTCGCACCCGCGCAACCCGGCGCAACTGGGCATGAACGAGATCGTGCCCTACGTGGGGGCGCCGAGCCCGAACCTGATCCGCGCCGGCGACCCGCTCGACCTGTGCCTGAGCTGCCACGACAACCAGTCGTTCGCGCCCGACGTGGTCGGGGCCGACGTCAACGGGCTCGTGCAGCGCTCCGCGGGACACTTCGGCATGCCCGGCATGGCGAACCCGAACGGTCACGACCTCGGCCGCGGGCTGCCCCGGTCGAACGGCTCGTACGACTTCTGCAACCGCTGCCACTTCGGTGACGGTTCGCAGGCGCAGGTCACGTGCATCGACTGCCACAACGCACACGGCAACGGCAAGGCCCGCAACCTGCAGTGGGCGAGCGACCCGGCGAGCACGCCCGATCTCGGGCTGTTCACGAACCCCGGTGCGGTCAACCTGGGCCGCTACGAGGACGCGAACGTGTCGTTCGGCACCATGAACAGCTACTCGCTGCGCGAGGTGAGCAACATCTGCCTCGACTGCCACCACGTCTTCAGCGGCGAGTACTACACCGACGCGAACGGCAACGGCGTGCACGAACGCCACCCGACCTACGACAGCGAGCGCGCGTCGCCGAACAACATCGCGCAGGGCGCGTCGAAGGGTTCGACCGCACCCGCGCACTGGACGGCCGGCACGGGATCGGGCTTCGGCGCCACGCCGCGCGTGCGCCCGGTGACGAGCAATGCGGGCACTTGGGGCGACGGTCACATCGTGGACGCGGCGCGCAACGGCGTGTTCTGCCTGAGCTGCCATCGCGCGCACGGCTCCGACCAGCCGTTCGGGCTCGTGTTCACGGCGTCGAGCGGTACGAACGCGAGTGGTTGCGACCAGTGCCACCTGACGGCGAACGTCTCGAGCGGACCTCAGCCGGTGTCGGCGCGGGTGAAGTAGCGGGCACGAACGCAGCGGCGGTTTCGAACCGGGGCGGCGCGGGCGATCGCGCCGCCCCGGTGCTGCTTCGGCGGCACGTCCGCACCGCCGCCGTGCTCGAGCGTCGCGCCGGGATCGCGAGCTTGCCGAAGCACGTGCGGCATACCGAAGCGCGCACGAGCTTCGAAGCGCAAAACCGCTTGAACGCGTGCGTGCACGGCGTGATGGTGCGAACGAGGAGGTACGTCCGTTGGGGGCGCGTGCCGACCGACCGCTCGACGTGGAGCGCGATCCCGCGCTCACGCCCGGCGCGCACCTCGTGCGCGTACGGATCACGCCGCTCGCCGATCCCCGGCACGCGGTCGTGACGCTCGACTCGAGCGAGCGCGTCATGGCCGAAGCCGGCCGCGCCCGTCTGCTGGCGCTCGACGAGCACGCGCGGGGGCCGATGCGGCCGCTGCGAACTTTCTGCCGGCGGTATGACCGGCGTCATACCCGCCCCGCGTGCCGCGGTCGAGGATGAGCTGCAGAAGTCCGTTCACGCTCGCTCACCCGAAGAGGACCACCATGAAGACCCCGACCCTGACGATCCTGCGCAGCACGTTCGTGCTCGTGGCCGTCGCCTCGCTCGCCTGGGGGCTCGCGGCATTGACCGGCTGTTCCAACGGCTCCGCGCCCGGCGCGGTGTCCGCACTGTTCGCCCGCAACGAGAAGATCAGCGGCACCGAAGAGGCCGTGCTCACCGACGCGCCCGCCGTGCCGCCCGCGCTCACGCGCAATCACGCCACCAAGGTCGTGGTGAAGCTCGAAGTGAAGGAAGTCGTGAAGCGTCTCGCCGACGGCGTGGACTACACGTTCTGGACGTTCGGCGGTTCGGTGCCCGGCAAGTTCATCCGCATCCGCGAGGGCGACGAGGTCGAGTTCCACCTCGAGAACCATCCGTCGAACAGCATGCCGCACAACATCGACCTGCATGCGGTCACCGGTCCCGGCGGCGGCGCGGCGTCGAGCATGACGGCACCCGGGCATTCGTCGGTGTTCTCGTTCAAGGCGCTCAACAAGGGCCTGTACGTGTACCACTGCGCCACCGCGCCCGTCGGCATGCACATCGGCAACGGCATGTACGGCCTGATCCTCGTGGAGCCGAAGGAAGGCCTGCCGAAGGTGGACCACGAGTACTACGTCATGCAGGGCGACTTCTACACCGCGGGCCGCAACGGCGATCCCGGGCTGCAGCCGTTCGACATGCAGAAGGCCGTGCGCGAGGAGCCCGAGTACGTGGTGTTCAACGGCTCGGTCGGCGCGCTGACCGGCGACAACGCGCTCAAGGCCAAGGTGGGCGAGACCGTGCGCCTTTACGTGGGCAACGGCGGCCCGAACCTGGTGTCGAGCTTCCACGTGATCGGCGAGATCTTCGACAAGGTGCACGTCGAGGGCGGCGATCTCGTGAACACGAACGTGCAGACCACGCTGATCCCGGCCGGCGGCTCGGCGATCGTCGAGTTCAAGGTCGAGGCGCCCGGCACGTTCATCCTCGTGGACCATTCGATCTTCCGCACGTTCAACAAGGGCTCGCTCGGCATGCTCAAGGTCGAGGGCGGCGAGGACAAGGTCGTGTACTCGGGCAAGCAGACCGACGAGGTCTACCAGCCCGAAGGCGGCGCGATCCAGTCCGTCGGCGCGGCGCCCACGCAGTCGCCGGCGAAGAACAAGACCGAGCGCATGGAGCGCGGCCAGCGCGTGTTCAACAACATCTGCGCCGCGTGCCACCAGGCGAGCGGGCAGGGCCTGCCGGGCGCGTTCCCGCCGCTGGCCGGATCGGACTACCTCAACGCCGACAAGGCGCGCGCGATCGGCATCGCGATCGCGGGCCACACCGGCAAGATCACGGTCAACGGCAAGGAGTACAACAGCCAGATGCCCGCGCTGAACCTGAGCGACGAGGACATCGCGAACGTGCTCACGTACGTCTACAACACCTGGAACAACGCCGGGCACGAAGTGCTGCCGGCGGAAGTGGCGAAGGTCCGCGCGGCGAAGCCGCCGGCGGGCAAGTAGGAGGAGCCGCAGGTGGGAACGTCGGTCGGGCATCCGCGCTCGGGGTTGGTCGCGGTGCTGGTCCTCGCGGGACTCGTGGCGGGCGCGCAGGCGCCCGCCGCGGTCCCGGCTCCCGCCATGCGCACCGTGCCGGCCGGTGACTACCGGCCGCTGTACCGCCAGCCCGTGCCGGGCGCGAACCGCGACACCATCCTTCGTCGCGTCGTGCCCGTACGGGTGGCGGCGTTCGAACTCGACGCGCGGCCGGTGACGAACGCCGACTTCCTCGCGTTCGTGCGCGAGCACCCGGAGTGGCGGCGCTCGCGCGTGTCGAGGCTGTACGCCGACGAAAGCTACCTGCGGCGCTGGGCGGCCGACCTCGAGCCTGGGCCGCGCGCACCGCTCGACGCGCCCGTGGTCGAGGTGTCGTGGTTCGCGGCCCGCGCGTACGCGCAGGCCGCGGGCAAGCGCCTGCCCACGGTGGCCGAGTGGGAACTGGCCGCGGCGGCCGACGAAACGCGCCGCGACGCGTCGCGCGACCCGAAGTTCCTCGACCGCGTGCGGCGGTTCTACTCGCACCCGACACCGGACGTGCAACCGGCGGTCGGCCGCGGGTTCCGCAACGTGTACGGAGTCGAGGACCTGCACGGTCTCGTCTGGGAATGGACGCTGGACTACGGCAGCGCACTGGTGAACGGCGAATCGCGCGGCGACGCGTCGCTCGAGAAGGGGCTGTACTGCGGCGCCGGCGCGAGCAACGCGAGCGACTTCGGCGACTACGCGGCGTTCATGCGGTTCGCGTTCCGCGCGAGCCTGCAGGCGCGCTGGACCACCGCCAATCTCGGCTTCCGCTGCGCGCGCGACGTGCGCGCACCGCGCGCGGCACTCGTGCCCGCGCGAAAGGGGACGAATCCATGAGGCATGTCCGGAAGTTCGGGCGCGGCTGCGCGCTGTTCGCCGCCGCCCTGCTGTTGACGATTTCCACGGGCGCTTGCACGAATCGAAGCGAGCGAGCGTCGGCACGTGCGGCGTCCGTGGATCCTTCGTTGTTCGAGATGACGTTCCCGCTGACCGACCAGGACGGGCGCGAGCGCCACCTGAGCGAGTTCGCCGGCGAGCCGTTCGTGGCGAGCATGATCTACACGAACTGCAAGTCGGTCTGCCCGCGCATCGCCGCCGACCTCAAGGCGCTCGACGCGGCGCTGCCTGCGGCCGACCGCGAGCGCGTGCGGTTCGTGCTGTTCTCGCTCGATCCCGAGCGCGACACGCCCGAGGCGCTGCGCGGCTTCGCCGCCGCGCAGGGGCTCGACACGAAGCGCTGGACGCTGCTCGCGTCGTCGCCCGACGACATGCGCACGCTCGCCGCGGTGCTCGACGTGCGCTTCCGTCCCGACGGGGCCAGCGAGATCGCGCACACCGCGATGATCGCCGTGTGCGACTCGAAGGGCGTCGTGCGCCACCGCCAGGCCGGCGTGCAGGCCGATCCGTCGGGGCTGGTCGCCGCCGTGCACGACGTGCGCTGAGTCCCGCGCACGTCGCGCGCACGGCGACGCTCGTACATCGGCTTCCGGAAACCGCCGCACGGGGCGCGGCCGCGGTGCTAACTTGCCGCGCGAATCGCACCCGCATGGCATTCCTCTTCCGGAGGCTCGACGTGTCCCAGGAACGCGACTACGTGCTCGGCACGCACGACGACGAACTCTCGCGGCTCGGCCTGCAGCACGCCGTGTGGCGTCCGCACTGCACCGCCGCGTGGCGCCGCGCCGGCTTCACCGCCGGCCACACGCTGCTCGACGTGGGCTGCGGCCCCGGCTGGGCGAGCTTCGACCTGGCGCAGATCGCGCGCGAGCGCGGCAAGGTCGTGGCCGTGGACCGCTCGCGGCGGTTCCTCGACGCGCTCGAGGACGGCGCCCGCGCGCGCGGGCTCGCGAACATCGAAGCGCACGAGCGCGATCTCGACTCGCAGGGCCTGCCCGACGTGGCCGCCGACGGCGCGTGGGCGCGCTGGGTGTTCGCGTTCGTGCAGCAGCCGCAGCAGCTGCTCCGGCGCGTCGTGGACCGGCTCAAACCGGGCGGCACGCTGGTCATTCACGAGTATGTGGACTACCGCACGTGGCGGCTGTCGCCGCGCAGCGCGGCGTTCGAGGAGTTCGTGACCGAGGTGATGGCGTCGTGGCGCGCGACGGGCGGCGAGCCCGACATCGCGCTCGACCTGGCGCGCTGGCTGCCCGGCATGGACTGCACCCTCGTCGAGACGAACGTGATCACCGAGGTCGCGCGCCCCGGCGACTGGTGGTGGGAGTGGCCGCGCGCGTTCGTGGCGATCGGCCTGCAGCGGCTGGTGGACCTGGGCCGCGTGAGCGAATCGCGCGCCGCCGAGATGCGCGCCGCGTTCGCCGAAGCCGAGCGCACCGACGGCGCGTTCCTGCTGACGCCCGCCGTGCTCGAGATCGTGGCGCGGAAGAAGTAGGGCGCGCGGGCCGCGGCGGCCCCGGGATGCGCCGTTGCCGGTACATCGGGTAGGCTTCCCGCCGCACAGGACGTAGCCGGGGCCCCTCGCGAAGCGCGCGGGGCGGCTCCGCTGCCCGATGCGCCCGATGGCGCATTCGAGACCCCAGCACCATGCCGACTCCGCACATCAGCGCCCCCGAGGGAGCCTTCGCCGACGTCGCACTCATGCCCGGCGACCCGCTGCGCGCGAAGCACATCGCCGAAACGTTCCTGAAGGACCCCAAGCTCGTCACCGACGTGCGCAACGTGTACGGCTACACCGGCACGTACGAAGGCAAGCCGGTGTCGGTGATGGCGCACGGCATGGGCATTCCGTCCATCTCGATCTACGCGACCGAGCTCGTGAAGAGCTACGGCGTGAAGAAGCTGATCCGCGTGGGCAGCTGCGGAGCGCTGGCCGCGGACGTGAAGCTGGGCGACGTGATCGTGGCGTCGGGCGCTTCGACCGATTCCAAGGTCAACCGCATGCGCTTCATGGACCACGACTTCGCCGCGATCGCGGACTGGGAGCTGCTCGAGAAGGCCGTGCACGCCGCGCGCGCACTGAAGCTGCCTGTGCGCGTGGGCAACGTGTTCTCGACCGACCTGTTCTACACGCCGCAGCCGCAGGTGTTCGACGTGTGCGAGAAGCTGAACGTGCTCGGCGTCGAGATGGAGGCCGCGGGGCTCTACGGCCTGGCCGCCGAGTTCGGCGCGCAGGCGCTCACGCTGCTCACCGTGAGCGACCACATCCGCCGCGGCGAGCACCTGACGCCGGACGAG
>JAXLXR010000022.1:0-69064 GCA_046327815.1 Candidatus Eiseniibacteriota bacterium
CCGGGTCATGCGCTGCTCGTAGGTCGCACGATCCGTCGCCATTCGGCGGCGCGACCTCTCCGATCGGCGAAGCAGGAAGTGCTTCAGCAGCAGCGTGATCACGGAACCGACGATGGTTCCCGCGCCGAATGCGGAAGCGAGCGAAACGAAGTCCGGTTTCATGCCATCCCCCTCCATGGGACTCGCGACTGACCACCTGGCGTTATCGGCCCGAGTGCGGCGAGGCTTCACGAGCGCGTGCGTTCCGCCGGGAGCGGGGCTTTCGCGCTAGACTGCGCCGTCGCGTCCGTCCCTCCCACTCCCTGCGAGGACTCCCGCCATGACGTCCCCCGACTCGCCCGCACGCTGGAAGCCGCTCGAGCCGAACCAGCGCCGCGTGCTCGGCGTGCTGATCGAGAAGGCCATGACCACTCCGGCCGGCTACCCGATGACCGTGAACGCGATCGTCACGGGCTGCAACCAGAAGAACAACCGCGACCCGATCACGACGCTCGACGACATCGACGTGGGCAACGCGCTCGTCGAGCTGGGCGAACTCGGCGTGGTCGAGGAGATCGACTGGATGGGCCGCGCCAACAAGTACAAGCACAAGGCCTACGACTGGCTCGGCGTGAACAAGGCCGAGCTGGCGGTGATGGGCGAGCTGCTGCTGCGCGGCGCGCAGCAGCTGGGCGAGCTGCGCGCGCGCGCCGATCGCATGGAGGCGATCGCCGATCTCGCCGCGCTCAAGCCCGTCGTCGAAGGGCTGGTGCGACGCGGGCTCGTGATCGAGCTGACGCCGCCGGGTCGCGGGCAGCTGGTGACGCACGGGCTCGGCCTGCCGGGCGAGCGCCAGGAGGCCGCGGCGCTCGCGGCCGGCGCGGCGATGCGTTCGGACGAACCACACGCGGCGCCCCGGGCGGCGGCGCACGACGCCGGCGAACTGGCCGCGCTGCGCGCCGAAGTCGCGCACCTCGGCGAGCGCGTCGCCCGGCTCGAGACGCTGCTGGGCGCGCACGGCGGCGATTCCCCGGCGCCCGGGGAACGCGCGTGAACTTCCCCGCCGCGTTTCCCGTGCTCACCACCGCGCGACTCGTGCTGCGCGAGGTCGCCGACCGCGACGTGGACGCCGTCTTCGAGATGGAGAGCGACCCCGTGGCGATGCGCTACTGGAGCAAGCCGCCCATGCGCGAGCGTTCCGAAGCGGTCGCGTCGGTGGAACGCGCGAAGGGGTTCTTTCCCGCACGCGATGCGCTGCGCTGGAGCCTGTGCGACGCGACGAACGACCGCATGCTCGGGCACGCGTCGCTGTTCCGCTTCGACGAGCAGAGCGGCCGCGCCGACATCGGCTACGGGCTCGACCGCCGCTGGTGGGGCAAGGGCCTGATGCACGAGGCGCTCGTCGCGATCGTGGCGTACGCGTTCGGGCCCCTGGGGCTGCGCCGACTCGAAGCCGACGCCGATCCGCGCAACGTCGCCTCGTGCCGCTCGCTCGAACGGCTCGGCTTCACACGCGAAGGGCTGCTGCGCGAACGCTGGGTGGTCGCCGGCGAAGTCTCGGACACGGCGTTCTACGGGCTGCTGGCCCGCGAATGGGACGGACCGGAGACGCCGGCGCGCTGAGCGGACGTTTTCCGTTGCCGTCGCGGTGCGCGACCCGGGACAATCGCGCGCACGCCACTCGCCCCCCGCATCCTTCCGGAGGCCCCCCCATGCGCCGCTTCGCGTCCGTCCGTCCGCTCGTGGTCGTCGCCGCACTCGCCTCGCTGCTGTCCTCCCGCGTGCAGGCCGCGCCGTGTACGCCCGCCACGTGCACCGGCACGTTCCGCGGCGTCACGTTCGAAGCGCTGGCCCCCGGCTCGGCGGTCGAAGGCGCGGGCACGCTGCACCCCGACCTCACCGTCACGAGCGTGCCATGGAGTTTCGGGGCGGGCTGCCCGACCGGCGTGACGCGCGTGATCGAGGAGGGCAATCCTCTGCCCTTCGGCAGCTACTCCACGGCGTCGGGGTTCGACAACGGCTGCCTCGACGGGCTGCGCGGCATGGGACACCCGGCGAACTGCGTGCTCGACTACGACTTCACGTTCGCGCCCGGCGTCACCGTGGGTTGCTTCTCGATCAAGCTGTTCGACTTCGGCGACTACTACCCCTACGGCGGCGCGGTGCACGGCGCCACGCTCACGGCCTACGACGCGACGCACGCGGTGGTCGGCGTGGCCACCCTGGGTGGCGGCGCGGCGGTGGACAGCAGCAGCGGCGACGCGTGCCTGAGCCAGGCCGGCATGCCCGGCAACTTCACGATGGCGGTGAGCGGCACCGGCATCACGCGCCTCGAGCTGCGCTTCGGGCCGAGCCCGGACCCGAACATCGGCTTCGACACGATCGCGTTCTGCGAACTGACCGCGGCCACTCCCACGCGGCCGCGATCGTGGGGACGGCTCAAGACCCACCACCGCTAGGCGGTCAGCGGCTCTCCCAGCCGGGGCGCCCGAGGCCGCGTTCGGCGGCGATCTTCAGGCAGTTCGTGCAGCGATCCATGGCCGGCGCCTTGGTGCCGAGGTGATCACTCACGTTCGCGCCGCACAGCGCGATCGGCCAGTCCGCCTTGAGCACGAGGTGCGCGACGCGCTCGTGGTGCTTCGTGTCGTCGAGGACTTCCTCGAGCAGCGTGGCGATACCGCCGGTGGGATCTTCGTGGCTCATCCGGTGCTTCCTCCGTACGTGGTGCGCCGCACGCCGGCGCCCGCGCAGCATACGCGAGACGGCGGCGGCGTCCACGTGGAACGCCGCCGCCGTCCGAACAGCCGTCGCTAGGCCGGCTTCTTCGCCGAAGCTTCCTCGAGCGCGACCTGCCGCGCCGCGCGGCGGTACCAGCAGACGAACAGGAACACCGCCTCGATGCCGCCCACGGCCAGCATGCTGTTCACGATGTTCGAGCTGCCCATGCCGTACGAGTGCATGCCCGTGCCGAGCACGAAGTTCACGCCGAGGTAGGTCATGAGGATGGTCCAGAAGCCGACGATGGACCACGCCGCCACGCCGAACGACGCCATCTGGCCGTCGCTGCGCGCGTGCAGGATCGCCATGTACGCGAGGAACGCGACGAGCGACCAGACTTCCTTCGGGTCCCAGCCCCAGTAGGTGCCCCACGACTCCGACGCCCAGATCGAGCCGGTGATGATGCCCGCCACGAGCAGGATCGAACCGACCATGATGTACCAGTAGAGCAGGTCGGCCCACTTCTGGATCGCGGCGCGGTCGGACGGGCGGAACAGCTCGACCCCGAGCTGCGCATGCGCGAGGAACGTGGCGATCGCGAACGTCGAATAGCTCACCATGATGATCGGCACGTGGATCGCGAGCCACGGCGTGCCGGCGAGCACCGGCGCCATCGGGTGGACGAACGGATCCATCGGCAGGCGATCGAGCAGGAACATGGTGAGCGCCGCCATGGCCGCCGCGTTGAACGTGGGGATGCGGTTGCGGAAGAACAGCGCCGCGACGCTGAACAGGCCCACGCCCCAGCCCAGGAACATCATGGACTCGTACATGTTCGAGGCCGGGATGCGCTCGGCGAACTGCCAGCGCGTCGCGATCGCCCACGACATGACGAGGAAGCCGGCGATCGAGAGCACCGTGGACGCGCCGCGCATCCGCAAGCGGTCGCGTTCGAGCGTCAGGCCCGCGAGGATCGCGGCCGGCAGCAGCAGCCACCACGCGATGCCGACCGGGTTGACCGCGTGGTACGTACGTTCGACCGCGATGCGGCCGGGCGTCGGGTAGAACGCCGGCGGGTTGCGCCGCACCATGGGCTCGACGGCCGCGAAGCTCGCCGGATCGGTCGGGTTGGCGGGCGCGGTCCACTTCTGCGCACGCGTGGCGCCCGGCACCGGGAAGATGCCGTCGCCGCGCAGGTACGCGTCGAAGACCGTGATGCGTTCGTCCAGCTTGAGCAGCGGCTTGTCGCCGGGCTGCGGCGGCTGGTCCGCCTGAGCGCGTTCGATCGCGGGCCCGATCTCGCGCCGCAGCGCCACGCTCGTGAGCAGCGTGTTGAAGCTGACGTGGCGCGTGCCCGGAGCGGCGCCCACCAGCTGCGCGACGTGCGCATCCACCTTGATGATCGGCGCCTCGAGCCAGCCGTGCTGGTCCATCTGCCAGCCCATCACGGTCGCCACGGGATCCTGCCCCTGCCAGCGGTGCTGCCCCGTCACGGCCCGCACCGCTTCGCGCGCCTGCGTGTCGAACGGCATCTCGCGGCCGTCGTGCTGCACCGGCATGCGGCCGAGCGCCTCGACCATGCCGGCCGGCGGCAGTGCCGGCGGACCGTGCTGGTGCTGCGCACGCGCGTGTCCCGCGCCGGCGGCGACTCCGCCCAGCGCGAGCAGCGCGATGGCGGCGCCGCGCGCGACGATCGGCACCCCGAGCCCGCTGCGCTTCGTGGCCGCACGCACGCGCTCGGCGTCGCGGAACTGCGCGATGCGCGTGACCAGCACGATCACCATGCCGATCATGAGCAGGTAGTAGCCCCAGAACACCACCGGCATGCCCGGATCGCGCGAGACCGACAGCACGGTCATCTCGCGGCCGTTCTCGATCTGGTAACTCGACTGGAAGAACGTCCAGCCGCGGTAGCGGTACGGGTGGTTCATGTACACGTCCGCGCGATGCTCGCGCCCACCGTCCACGATCGTCAGGTGGCTGCGGAACTGCGCGGGCCGCATCGTGCCCGGGTAGAACTCCATCTGGTAGTCGTCCAGCCGCACCGTGAACGGCAAGCCGAGTTCGCCGCGATCGTGCCCGCGCACCGTGCGATGGAAGCGCGCCGAGCTCTCGCCTTCCCACAACGGCAGCTGCCCGTCCACGGCCTGGGTCAGCGTGAGCAGCGCGCCACCGAAGATGAGCAGCATGGACGCGTGCGTGACGGCGAAGCCGATGCGGTAGCGATTCCGTGGCCAGCGTTCCCACAACGCGGCGATCACGTTCAGGCAGAACAGCGCCTGCAGCGCGTAGAACCAGGACGCGCCGTAGACCACCTGCGCCGCATCCATGCCCTGGGTCGAGTCGATGATGGTGCCGAACGACATCGCGATCGCCAGCACGATGAGCAGGCCGACCGTGAGCTTCAGCGAAGCGAGTGCTCGCATGTATGGATTCACGAGGAATCTCCTCTGGATCAACCGGGGTACAGCGGAGGACGAATGCAGCCTAGCCGCTCGACGGAGAGCGGCGCATTACTCCGAAGGGAGTACGTCGGCCCGAACGCCTCGTCCCGGCGCTCCGCCCGACGCCTGTTCTCACCTTGTAAAGCAACCCCGCCGCCCGCTACCGTTTCCTGCGATTCCAGCGCCTTTCAACCTTCCCGCAGCCCGCCTCGGAGGCAACGTGCGGATCCCTTCCCGCGTGGTGCACACCGCAGTACTCGCCCTGGCCTTCCTGACCGCCGGCCGCGCCAGCGCGGCGCTCCCCGAGTTCGACGTGACGTTCGCGACCGCTCCCGCGACCCGGCTCTCGCCGGCTTCGCGTGCCGCCGCCATCGTGCCGGGCGCGCGCGTGCAGGGCATGGACGAACGCTTCGGCGTCCCGTCGTTCGTCTGGGGCACGTCGAACCCGGCTCCGGCGGCCGCCCGCAGCACCGGCGTTCGCGGCGTTGCCGCCACCGACGCCGCCGCACGTGCCCAGTTCGGCGCACTCGCGCCGCTGTACGGGCTCGGCCGTGACGACGTCGCCGGCGCCACGCTGTCGACGCTGCACGATGCGGGCAACGGCGCCGCGATCGCGACCTACCGCATGGAGCTCGACGGCGTGCCGGTGTTCCGCGAGTCGTTCAAGGTGTGCGTGGACGGTGCCGGCCGGCTCGTCGCCGCCGCCGGTTCGCTCCCCTCGCGCGGCGGCGCGCCGGCCACGAGCGCGGCGCGTGCCGCGGCGTTCGCGCTGGACGGCGCCCGGGCGACCGCTCTGGCTCTCGCCGACTTCGCCGCGCTGCCCGCCGCGCCCGCGATCGGCGCCGTGCTCGGCGAAGACGCGGGCGGCTTCGTGCGCTTCGCAGCTCCCGAGGCGCTCGCGCGACGCGACGACGGCCTCGCCGTCGCCCGCGACCTGCGCGCGCGCCGGGTCTGGTTCCGGCTTCCGGAGTCGCTCGAGCCGGCGTGGTACGTCGAGGTCATGGCCGAGACGGCCGCCTACGCCTACGTGCTGTCGGCCCGCGACGGCCGGCTGCTGTTCCGGCACTCGCTCATGAACGACGTCGCGTTCGGCTATCGCGTCTGGGCGAACGGACTCGCCTCGAACACGCCGATGGACGGTCCGCAGGGCGACGCGCCCTCGCCGCACCCGACGGGGCTGCCGAACCTGTACAACCCGTCGCTCGTCGCGCCGAGCCTGGTGTCGCTGCAGAACGGCCCGATCTCCACGAACGACCCGTGGCTCGCCCCCGGCGCCGTGCAGACGCTCGGCAACAACGTGGATGCGTACGTGGATTTCAACTCGCCCGACGGCCTGACCGCGGGCGACTTCCGCGCCCCCACGTCGGCGGCCGGGCTGTTCGACTGGACCTACAACCACGCGCTCAATCCCGGCGCGAACAGCACCCAGCGCAACGCCTCGGTCACCACGCTCTTCTACCTGAACAACTGGCTGCACGACTGGTGGTACGACACCGGCTTCGACGAAGCGGCCGGCAACGCGCAGACGAGCAACTTCGGCCGCGGCGGGCTGGGCGCCGACGCGATCCTCGCCGAGGGCCAGGACTACGGCGGCACGAACAACGCCAACATGGCCACGCCGGCCGACGGCGGCGCGCCGCGCATGCAGATGTACGTGTTCAATCCCGCCGGTGGCGTGACGTTCAACGTCGGCGCACCGGCCGCGATCGCCGGCGCCTACTACGCCGGCTCGGCCACGTTCGGGCCGCAGACGTTCTCGATCAGCGGCACGGTCGTGGCGGCCACCGACGCGGTCGCCCCCACCACCGATGGCTGCTCGGCGATCACCAACTCGGTCACGGGCAAGATCGCACTGATCGACCGCGGCACGTGCACCAACCCCACCAAGGTGCTCAACGCGCAGGCCGCCGGCGCGATCGCCGTGATCCTCGTGAACAACGTCTCCGGTCAGGCGTTCGCCGTGACCGGGTCGTCGGCGTCGGTCACGATCCCCGTGATCTCGCTGTCGCTCGACGACGGCGCCGCGCTGCGCAACCAGCTCACGCTCGGCAACACGGTCACCGTGTCGTTCTCACGCGCCGCGACCGTGCAGCGCGACGGCACCATCGACGGCCACATCGTGGCGCACGAGTGGATGCACTACATGAGCAACCGGCTGGTGGGCGACGGCAGCGGCCTGAGCAGCCAGCAAGCGGGCGGCATGGGCGAAGGCTGGAGCGACTTCAACTCGCTGCTCATGGTGGCGCGCCCCGGCGACGACCTGCAGGGGGTATACGCGATGGCGCCGTACGCGCTGAGCAACAGCGCGGCCGCGTCGAACGTCTACTACTACGGCATCCGCCGCTACCCCTACTCCGTGCAGTTCAGCAGGAACCCGCTCACGTTCCGCCACATCCAGGACGGCACCGCGCTCCCGGCCGGGCCGCCGATCAACGGCGACATCACCGGTGCGACGAACTCCGAGGTGCACCGCACCGGCGAAGTCTGGTGCGCCATGCTCTGGGAGTGCTTCGTGGCGCTGGCGTCCGACACGCCGCGGCTGACGTTCGAGCAGGCACGCGAACGCATGAAGTCGTACGTGCTCGGCGGCCTGCAGCTGACGCCGAACGCGCCCACCATCACCGAAGCACGCGACGCGATCCTCGCCGCGGCCTACGCGAACGACCCCACCGATTTCGTGGTGCTCGCGCAGGCGTTCGCTCGCCGCGGCTGCGGCACGGGCGCCGTTTCGCCGCCGCGCGCTTCGCTCAACAACGTGGGCGTGGTCGAAAGCTACGCGGTCGGCGGCGACCTCGCGGTGACGCAGGTCGTGCTCGACGACGCACTGTACAGCTGCGACTCCGACAGCTACCTCGACAACCACGAACGCGCCCGGCTCACGGTCACGATCGCGAACGTCGGTACCACCACGCTGGGCGCGACCACGCTCAGCGTGATCTCGTCCAACCCGCACGCGAGCTTCCCCGACGGCAACACGTTCAACGTCGCACCGACCGCCCCTTTCACCACGCGCACGCTCGTGCTGCCCGTGGACCTGTCCGGTGCCACGCCGGGCGAACTCCTCGAAGTCTACCTGTCCGTGGACGATCCCGGGCTCGTGACGCCCGGACCCCGCACGGTCGTGGTGCGCGACTGGCTACACGTGGACGAAACCACGTCCGCGACCGATGGCGCCGAAACCCACCACACCTCGTGGACGCCGGGCGGCTACGGCGGCGATCCCTGGCAGACGGCCGAAGTCGCCGCAGGCTCCCACGCCTACCACGTGAACGACGCCGGCGGCATCGCCGAACTCACGTTCACGACCGCCCCGCTCACGGTGAGCACCACGGACCCGCTCGTGATCGGGTTCGACCACCGCTGGTCGTTCGAGTACGACTCCGGCGCCGACTACGACGGCGGCGTGATCGAGCTTTCGAACGACGGAGGCGCCACCTGGACCGACGTCGGCGCGAGCGTCAGCCCGGGCTACACGGGCACGATGTTCGCCGGCAGCGGCAACCCGCTGGGCGGCCGAGCCGCGTGGACGAAGCAGAGCGCCGGTTACCCGGCGACGATCCACGCCACGCTCTCGCTCGGCACTACGTACGCCGGGCAGACCGTGCGGCTGCGCTTCAAGCATGCGGCCGACGCCGGCGTCGGCGCCCCCGGCTGGTGGGTGGACAACATCGCGGTCTCCGGCATCACGAACGCGCCGTTCCTCGCGCTCACCCCGGAACTCGGCGCCTGCGCGCCGCTCGCCGCCGACGGCGAGCCGCTGCCGGACCGCGTCGCGCTCTCGATCGCGGGCACGCACCCCGCCCGCGGCATGGCGCAGCTGAAGTTCGCGCTCCCCACGGCTGCCGTGGTGCGGCTGACGGTGCACGACCTCGCCGGGCGCACCGTCGCCACGCTCGCCGATGGTGGCTGGGCCGCCGGCCGCCACACCGTGTCGTTCGCGCGCACGCCCAACGGCGAGGCCCCCGCGGCCGGGGTGTACTTCGCCCGGCTCGTGGTGGACGGTCGCGCGTTCACCCAGCGGCTCGTGCTCCTGCACTGACCCCGGCTCGGGCAACGGAAGGCGGCGTTGGCCATTTGCCCCGCCGCCTTCCGCAGTACACGAGCACGGCAGCCCCCCAACCAGTCCCCCGGTCCTGGTTCCAGCGTCGGGAACGGCCAGTCCGGTTTCCGGCGCCCGTCAGGAAGTGCTTTCCACCTGCGTGCGATTTGCCTACGCTGGAAGCAAGTGCCAGAGGTCCATCGGTCGTTTCGAAGCACGCCGGTCGTGCGCGGTCGGCGCCCGTTCCCTTCGGCCATGAACGCCGAGCTCACTCATCTCCGGAGACGCCCCCATGCAGAAGCTCGCTACCTCGTTGCGCCTGTTCGCCGCCGCGCTCGCCCTGTGCGTTGCCGGCACCGCATTCGCCCAGATCGTCGCCGAACCGGCGCAGGACGCCGGCGACATCGTGGTCTCGCCCTTCGGCAGCATGCTGCAGCCGAACGCCGTGCAGACCTCGGGCATCATCTACGACAACACGGGCGGCGCCGCGAACTTCGGCTTCTCGTCCACCGACCTCAACTCCGTCTGGGGTGACCAGGTCACGACCACCGGCACGGGCATCCTGTCGCAGGCGCGCTTCTCGGTGTTCAACTCGGGCAGCAGTGCAGGCACGCTGCTCACCGCGACGGTGCTGATGCAGTACTACGACGCCGTGACCTCGAGCTACCTCGGCGGCTTCTCGGTGAACGTGAACTTCGGCGCCGGACTCGGCCTCGGCTTCTACTCCGTGATCACCGTGCCCGGGCTCGACGTCCTGAACATCCAGCTCACCACGCCGAACGTGATCGTGCTCCAGAAGGTGACGGCGAAGACGGGCAGTGCCAGCCGCCTCGGCTTCGTGTCGCTGAACCCGATCACCGTGGGCTCGAGCGCGAACTCGTTCTACGCGTCGTCCGCCACCGTCGGCGGTGGCGTCGCGGGCTTCTACCTGAACGGCTCGAACGCCGGCAACCCCGCCTACCAGATCCTGACGTCGGACTTCCCGGTGCCCGCGCAGAAGTCCACGTGGGGCCGCCTGAAGTCGCTCTACTAGGCTTCACGCGAACCACCACGCACACGGCGGCCGTCCCGTTCCCGGGGCGGCCGCCTCGCGTTGGGCGCGCTCCCCTGCACTGCGGCGTCGCTCAGCTGCCGAGCAGATGACGGCACTCCGGCGCGAGCAGCGCGCTCGAGTCCGCGACCGGGTGCAGCGTCAGCCCGCCGCTCGCCGACTCGAGCCCGCACTCGAACACCGCGACGCGATTGCGCCCGGCGTGCTTGGCACGGTAGAGCGCCTGGTCGGCCGCCGCGATCAGGTACGCCAGCGCCGCCTCGTTGCTGTCGTGCGAACCCTGGAGCGTCGTGGCGCCGATGCTCGACGTGATGTGCAGCGCGTGCTCGCCCAGCGTCAACGTGGCCTCGGCCAGCGTGCGCCGCAGGCGTTCGGCGACACGCTCGGCGCCCTCGGCATCGGTGTCGGGCAGCACGACGAGGAACTCCTCGCCCCCCCAGCGCGCAATCAGGTCCACTTCGCGCAGCTGGCAACGCAACACGCCCGCCAGTCGCGCCAACGCAGTGTCGCCCGCCGCGTGGCCATAGGTGTCGTTCAGCTGCTTGAAATGATCCAGGTCGAGCATGAGCGCCGAGAGCCGCCCACCGGTACGGTAGCTGCGCTGCACCTCGCGCAACGCGTCCCGTGTCATGCTGCGGCGGTTGCGCAGGCCCGTCAGCGGGTCGTACTCCGACAGCTGGCGCAGGCGTTCGGCCTGCTCGTCCAGCGTCAGGAACAGCGAGCGCAACCCGTGAATGCCCGCCAGCATCAGCGCCGAGATCGTCAACGCGAGCACCGCATCCACCGCGTTCAGCGAAGGATGCGCGCCGGAATAGCCACGGCGATCGTCCAGGAATGCGATCGCGATCGGCATGAGACGCCGCTGCACCATGACGATCAGCGCGCTCGACATGCAGATCCACGCGAAACGGTACGGCCCGGCGCGACGCAGGGCGCCCCACGCCACGGTGGCGGCCGCAAGCTGCAGCACCACCGATGCGCTCAGAGCGAGCATCACGACTGCGTTGCCGGCATTCATCCCGACCTCGTGTGGCCGTTGGGGTATGCCGAGGGTGCGCGGCGTCCGAGCACGCCACGTGACCGTAGTGTCGGCGGGATGGCGGAATGTCCAGCGAATCACTGAACCGGGCCCGCTCGAGGGCCGCGGCGGCGGTGGCGCATGGGACCGCTCGCGTTGCAGTTCGCCCGTTCCTCGCCGGGGCGAGCGCAGATTGCGCGTCGCCGCTGGAACGCGAAGACGCCGCCGCGGAGAACCGCGACGGCGTCCCGCAATCTCCAAGGTCAAGAAGGTGGCTTGTGCTCGGAAGATTGGTGACGGAACGGGGCATGCAGATGTAGTCCGGCATGACCACGACGCCTGCCCCCCAGGCGCCCCCGTTCTGTCCCAACCCACGCTGCCCATTCCACACCGCGCCACACGGTTGGCGCTACCAGCGGGACGGCTACCACTGCCGGCTCGCTCCACCACACCGTGTCCAGCGTTACCGCTGTTGTCACTGCCGGCGACGCTTCAGCGACCAGACCTTCCGCACCACCTACTGGCTCAAGCGGCCTGAACTGCTCCTGCCCGTCTTCCACGGACTGCTCTCGTGCTCCTGCCTGCGGCAGCTGGCTCGCGCACAGGAGTGCTCGCCCCAGACCGTACTGCTCCACGCCAACCGGCTCGGGCGGCACTGCCAGCTGTTCCATGAACTGCTCCGCCCCGGGGCGGCATCACCGAGTCCGTGGCCATGGACGGGTTCTTCTCCTTCGAGTACAGCCAGTACCATCCCACCAGCTACAACGTGCTCGTCGGGCGGAAGAGCTACTTCCTGTACGGGTTCACCGCCACCGAGCTGCGCCGCTCGGGCAGCATGACCCGGGCGCAGAAGGCGTATCGCCGTGAGAACGAGGCGCGCCTTGGCCGGCCCGACCCACGGGCCACCGAGAAGGACTGCGCCGAGCTGCTGGCCATCGCGGCACCGGAGCCGCAGGCGCTCGAGCTGCACACCGATGAGCACCAGGACTACCCGCGTGCGATCGCACGGGTTGCGCACCTCGAGGTGACGCACCACACGGTCAGCTCACGGGCGGCCCGGACCACGTCGAACCCGATCTTCAGCGTGAACCTGAACGACATGGTGACGCGGCACTCGGATGCGAGCCACAAGCGCGAGACGATCGCGTTCGCCAAGCGGCGGCAGATGTCGATCTGGCGCATGGCGGTGTTCCTGGTGTGGCGGAACTACATGAAGTGGGCGTCGGAGCGCCGCCACCAGGACACGCCGGCGATGCGGCTGGGGCTCACCGATCATCGGCTCTCGCCGAAGGAGGTGCTGGCGAGGCGGCTGTTCCCGGGCCGGGTGAAGCTGCCGGAGCGCTGGAGTGAGTACTACTGGGGCCGGGTGCAGTCGCGCGAAGTGCCGAACGGGCGCCAGCACACGCTCCGCTACGCCGCCTGAAGAAGTACGTCGGGCGGCCACCGCGAGGGTGACCGCCCGACTCATTCACCAATCTTCCGAGCACAACCTAGAAGGCGAACACCTGCGCCTGCAGGACGGCTTGCTTGCCGTCCGACTTGCCATCCTTGGTGAGCACCCCATACGCCGCCTTCACATTGAACTTGTGCCCCCCATCCCACCACGCGATCCCGCCGAGCAGCTTCGTCTCGTCCGCGAGCGACGCCTTGTCGAAGTCGCGCATCGAGTACTGCACGAACGGGCCGAACTTCGAGACGTGGAAGTAGTAGCCCGCTTCCGCCAGCAGCACGGTCTGCTTGGCGATGCCGGGGATCCACGTGCCGCCGTCGTACTGCGTGTAGTCGGCCTGCAGCGTGAAGCCGTCGCCGCCGGCGACGGGCTGGTCCACGAACAGGTCGGCGCTCAGCGTCTGGTAGTCGCGCTGAACGTCACCGCCGACTCCCAGCGACACGATCCGGCGCTTGCCGAGCGTGGTGCCGGTGTAGAACAGGCCGGTGTCGGACTCGAACGGGTAGTAGGCCAGCCGGAAGGCGCCGCGGAACGGCTGGCGCGAGTCGAAGCCGCGCAGGCCCTGCAGCAGCCCGGCGCGGTATTCGAGGTGGCGGTCGCCGAGGTAGCCGCGCGCGAGCACGCCGTAGTCGCGGCCGGTCTTCGAGCGCGTCGAGTCCGACTGCACGAAGCTCCAGGGGCCGTAGTCCACCCCCAGGTGCGAGGCGGCCGACTGCAGGCCGTTGTGCGACGCCGGCGTGAGCAGCATGCCGGCGTCCACCTTGAACTCCGAACGCACGGTGTACGTGAGCACGAGGTCCTGCAGGATCATCGTGTTGTCGGTCTTGGTACCCGCCGACGTGCCGGACGAGACGCCCTTGCCGAGGTTCGGCACGTCGGTGTCGGCGAAGATCGACACGCGGTCGGTCACCTTCCCGCCCATCACGATGCGGAAGCGGCGCACGAACAGGTTCTGCTGCCAGTCCTCGGTGCCGACGGGCTGCAGCTCCTCGGCCTGGAACTGCGCGAGGAAACCGAAGTTGAGCTTGGTCGTGCCGTCGGGGCTCACCATCTGCCACTGGGCCGAGGCCGGCGCCGCGGCGGCGAGCGCCGCGGCCACCAGTGCTGCGAAGAACATGCGCTTCACGGGACGTACTCCTTTCGTCACTCGGCGCCGATGCCGAGATACGTACGAAGCTTCTCTTCCTCGAACATGTCCTCGGCGCGCTTCTCCGGAACGGCGAGCGACACGAGGATGCCCGCGAGGAAGGCGGCGGTCATGGACACGATCGCCGGGTTCTTGAGCGGGAACACGGGCGACTCGTGCTTGAGAACATCCACCCAGACCGTCGGCCCGAGTATGATGAGCGTCATGGCGAGCGTCGCTCCGGTGAGAATCGAGGCCACCGCCCCGGCCGTCGTGAACTTCTTCCACACGATGGACATGAGCAGCGACGGGAAGTTGGCGCTGCAGGCGACCGCGAACGCCAGGCCGACCATGAACGCCACGTTCTGCTGCTTGAACACCATGCCGAGCAGCACCGCGATGCCGCCGAACACGACCGTCGCCGTGCGCGCGACCGCGACCTGCTCCTGCTCCGTCGCGTGGCCCTTCCTGATCACGCTCACGAAGATGTCGTGCGACAGCGCGCTCGCCCCGGCCAACGTGAGTCCGGCGACCACGGCGAGGATCGTCGCGAACGCGACGGCGGCGATGAAGCCGAGGAACGCGGTTCCGCCGAGCTGTTCGGCCAGCAGCGGCGCGGCCATGTTGCCGCCCTTGTCGAACGAGGTGATCAGTTCACGGCCGAGCCCGCCCTCGGTGAGGCCCGGCAGCAGCGCGGCGGCGCCGAAGCCCACGATCGGGATGATGATGTAGAAGTAGCCGATGAACCCGGTCGCGACGAGCACGCTCTTGCGCGCCTCTTTCGCGTCGGGAACGGTGTAGAACCGCATGAGGATGTGCGGCAGCCCCAGCACGCCGAACATGAGCGCCAGCCCCAGCGAGATCGCGTCGAGCGGCTTGCTCACGAGACCGCCGGGCTCGAGCGCCGACTGGCCGTACTTGGCCGCGACGGCACCGTAGAGTTCGCCCGGGCTGAAGTGGAACTTCGCGAGCACCATGCCGGTGAGCACCGTGACGCCGAGCAGCAGCAGCACGGCCTTGATGATCTGCACCCACGTGGTCGCGATCATGCCGCCGAACAGCACGTACATGAGCATCACGACGCCGACGGCCACGACCGCGACCTCGAACGAGATCCCGAACATGAGCCGGATCAGGTTGCCCGCACCCACCATCTGCGCGGTGGTGTACACGAGCACGGTGAGGATGCCGCCGATCGCGGCGGCGATGCGCACCGGCGCCTGCCGCAACCGGAACGCGACGACGTCCGCGAACGTGTACTTGCCCAGGTTCCGCAGCGGTTCGGCCACGAGGAACATGAGCGCGGGCCAGCCGACGAGCCAGCCGGTCGCGTAGATCATGCCGTCGTAGCCCTTCGTGGCCACGAGCCCGGCGATCCCGAGGAACGACGCGGCGCTCATGTAGTCACCGGCGAGCGCGAGGCCGTTCTGGAACCCGCTCACGCTGCGGCCGGCCGCGTAGTACTCGGACGCCGACTTGGTGCGCTTCGCCGCCCACCAGGTGATGAGCAGGGTCAGTACCACGATGACGAAGAAGAACCCGATCGAGGCGGCGGTCGGCTTGCCGAGCGACGTTTCGACGGTGGAAGTCGCGGCGGCGGCCGCGGCGGCCGCGGCGGCCGCGGGCGCGGCGGCGTCGAGCAGGAGGCGCGCGATCATGGCTTCACCTCGTCACGGAGCTTCTTCACCTGTGCATCGTGGCTGCCGTTCGCCCACACGACGTAGAGCGCGGTCAGCACCCATGCGAGCACGATCACGCCCACGCCCACGGGAATCGCGAGCGTCGTCGCGACGCCCACCTTCCGGGCGAGCGCGGGTTTGTCGTAGGCGATGAGCAGGATGAATCCGTAGTAGACGACGAACAGTGCGATCGTGAGCGCGATGGACACCGCCCACTTCGCCTTCACGAGTGCTGCGAACGCCGGTGAACCGAGAATCTCTTTCGCGTTCCGGGCCATGGGACCTCCTGTCGAGACGTGCGGCCGTCTCCGACTCAGCTCAGGTCGGCGAGCGTCCGTGCCTGCAGACGCGCCCGCAGCGCCAGGAACAACTCGACGGTCGCGAGCGCGTCGGTGAGCGCGTGATGGTTCGCGTACGACGGCAGCCCGAGGTCCTCCCTCGCCTCGGGCAGTGCGGTGCGTGGTGGTGTGGGATGGGGTGTGAGGTGATGACGGCGGTGGTGGAGCTTGAGCAGCAGGTCCACCGTGTCCACGATGCGGGGCTTCGGCCACGCGCGCCCGCGGCGCGCGCACGCGGCCCGCAGGAATCCCAGGTCGAGCGGCGCGAAGTGCAGCAGCGCGACGCCTTCGCGCAGCCGCGATTCGATCTCGGGCAGCACGTCGTCCAGCACGGGCGCGTGCTCGAGGTCGCCGGGCAGGATGTGGTGCGCCCGCAGTCCTTCGTCGGGCACGCGCTCGCCCGCGGGCGGCTTCACGAGCGATTCCCAGCGCTCGCCCCAGCGCACGACGCCGGCGCGCACCGGCACCATGCCGGCGGACAGGATGAGATGGCGCTTCGGATCGAGCCCGGAGGTCTCGAGATCGAGCGCCCAGTAGGTCACTTCGTCCCAGGCCGGTGCCGAACGCAGGAAGAACATCGTCAGCCCAGCCGGTCGGTCGCGAAGCGCAGTCGTACGGACTCCTGCACTTCGCGCACCGCGTGGAAAACGTCCTTGAGCTGGCCGCGCTCGAGCGACGTCAGGCCTTCGAAGCGCGCGACGGCGTGCGGCTCGCGCCCGGCGCGCACCGACTGCAGCTGGTCGCGCAGCCGCAGTCGCAGCACGAACCGGAACGCCTCCGACAGCGTGGTCGCGCCTTCGTCGCTCAGCACGCCGGCGGCGGACGCCGCGGCGAGGCGCTCGAGCGTGCCGCGCGCGCTCGCGCCGGACTCGAGCGCGAACAGCCGCGCGAGTCCCACGATGGGCATGAGCCCGCCCTTCTTGAGGTCCACCCCGCCGTGATCGAGGCGGATCTGCCGGAACGCGCCCAGCGGCGGGGTGAAGCCGAGCGCCGTGCGCGCGAGATGCGCGAGGAACGTGCGCTCGCGCGCCGCACGACGCGCGACGTCGACCAGCGGCGCCAGGTCGAGCGTGCCGTGCACGGCACGCCAGTCGAAGAACGACGACGCGTCGAGCAGCGCCTGCGGATCCGGCGTGGCGATCCAGCCGCGGAACTGCTCGCGCCAGCGCGCCAGCGGCATGCGCCACTGCGATGCCATGAAGCCACCCGGGCAGTCGGGAAAGCCGGCCGCGCGCAGGCCGTCGCGCATGCGGGCGGCGAGCGCCTCGTACCAGCGTTCGTGGCCTTCGCCCGCGTCGGCGTACACGAGCGCATTGTCCTGGTCGGTGAGCAGCGTCTGCTCCATGCGCCCTTCGGAGCCGTACACGATCCAGGCGTAGGGCGCCGGCGGCGGTCCGAGTTCGGCTTCCGCGCGACGCAGCAGCGCGGCGGCGAGCGCGTCGTTCAGCCGCGACACCACGCGGCCGATGCGCGACGCCTCGAGCCCGGCCCCGAAGAGCGAGTCCACGATCTGCACGAGCGAACCGCCGTAGCCGCCCAGCTCGCCGGGATCGCCGCTCGCCACGCGCTTGAGCAGCGCGAGCGGGCTCTGCACCTGGGCGCGCAGCAGGTCGGTGTCGGTCAGCACGCCGACGATGCGGCCGGATTCCGCGAGCGGCACGTGGTGCACGCGCCGGTCGAGCATGAGCAGCAGCACGTCGAACAACGTGGCGCCGGCGTCGAGCGTGGCGACGGGTGCGCTCATCACGCTCGCCACCGCGGTTTCCGGCCCCTGTCCCTCGGCCAGCACGCGGCTGCGCAGATCACGGTCGGTGAGGATGCCCGCCGGGCCGTCCGGACCGTCGCCGACCAGCACCGAGCTCACCCCGCGCTCGCGCATCACGCGCGCGGCCTCGCCCACCGTGGCCGCCGCCGGCACCGCGACCGGCTCGCGGGCCACCAGCGCGCGCGCGTCGCGGCCCAGGTCGAGCCCCAGCGGCGGCGCGTGCAGCGCGGCGCTGCGGCGCAGCCGGTCGCTCAGGTCGAGCAGGAAGAACTCGCGGAAGCCGGCGTCGTCCATGAGCTGGTCGAAGACCGCGGCCGGGATCCGGTAGGCCAACACGTCCTCGGCGGCGATCACGTCCACGTGCGGGCTGGTGCGGCCGATGAGCGAAGGGAACGCGAACGCGTCGCCCTCCTCGAGCACCTGCAGGACCTCGCCGTCGCGCTCGAGCCGGACCGTGCCCTTGCGGAGCACCCAGAGGTGCTCGGCGCGCGCGCCCCCCCGGCGCAGCACGGCTTCCCCGCGAGGGAGGTAGACCACCTCCAGCGCGGACTCCGCCATGCGAAACGCCGCAGGACCGAGCTGGTCGAACGGCGGTTGGTGACGCAGGAACTCGGCAGGTTCCACGAGTGCACTCCGTGACTCGTGCGCGTCCCCCAACGGCGCGCGCATCCGTACTCGGACACTCGAAAGGCCGGGCTCGGCGCGCGCTGCCGGAGCGTGAGGTGATGCCATGCGCGGCGGGTCCCGGATTTTCCGCGCATGCTACGTCAGCGGCTGCGAGCGGCCTAGCGCAATATTGCCGACGCGGGCAGGCGGAGCCGGCATCGGCAGCCGCGTGCGCCCTCGCGGTTGCCCAGCGTGAGCGCGCCGCCGTGCGCTTCGGCGATCTGTCGCGCGAGCACGAGCCCGATGCCGCTGCCGTCGGGCTTCGTGGTGAAGAAGGGCACGAAGAGGTTCGCGTCGTCCGCGATGCCCGGGCCTTCGTCCATCACGTCGAGGCACAGCCCGGCCTCGTCCACGCGCCAGCACACCCACACCGCGCCGCCCGTTTCCAGTGCGGCGTCCGCGGCGTTGCGCACGAGGTTGATGAGCAGCGGATCGAGCTGGTCGGGATCGGCCGACAGCGTGCAATCGGGCCCGGGGCGCACGTCCACCGTGAGCCGCGCTTCGAGCGCCGCCGAACGCCGCACCCACTCGCCCACTTCCACCTCGCCGCGCACCGGAGCGGGTAGGCGCGCGAGTTGCGCGTAGGCGTGCAGGAAGCGCGCGAGCGATCGTGCACGCGTCTCGATCACCGCGAGCCCTTCGCGCAGGTCGTCGGACGGCGGCGCGGCCGGGTCGCGCTGCACCGCGGTGCGCAGGCTGCCCGCGATGGACTGGATCGGCGCCAGCGAGTTGTTGATCTCGTGGCTGAGCACGCGGATCAGGCGCTGCCACGCCTGACGTTCCTCCTCGCGCAGCGCGCGGCCGAGGTCGGACACCACGAGCAGGTCGTGCGGCCGGCCCTCGTGGCGGTATCGGCCGCGCCGCACCTCGAAGCGCCCCGAGCGCCCGGCGAGCGCCAGCTCCTCGATGCGTGGCGTGTCGCCGTCCAGCGCCCCGGCGAGCCCGAGTTCGGCGGCCTGCCGCCCGAGCGCGCGTTCGGGCGGTAGCGCGAGCAGTTCCTCGCCGACGCGGTTGAGCACGCGCAGCCGGCCCTCGGGGTCGAACGCGAACAGCGCGACGTCGATGGACTCCATCACCTCGCGCAGCAGCGACGCGGCCTCGAACGACTCCCAGCGGCGCTGACGCCCCTGCTCCGCGAGCGCGTTCACCTCGTGGTACGCGAGCCCCAGCGAGTCTTCCGGGTCTGCGCCGCGCGCGCGGATGGACGTGTCGCCTTCGCGCACCGCGGCGACGAGGTTCGCGAGCGTCTGCAGCGAGCGCGTCGCGCGTTCGCGCACCGCCAGTGCACCGATCAGCCACGTCACCAGCACGCCGACCGCGACGAGCACGCGGGTGGTGACCGGCGCGCCCCAGCGCAGCAGCGCGACCGACGCCAGCACCACGGCCGGCGCGCCGCCCGCGAGCGCGAGCACGGTGATGCGGGTGTCGTACGACGGCCGCCGGCGCCGCGCGTTCATGCGCCGGGAGCCCGGATGCCGTGACGTTCGAGCCGGCGGTAGAGCGCGCTGCGCGACACGCCGAGCGCCTTCGCGGCCAGGCTCACGTTGCCGCCATGGCGTTCGAGCGCGCGCTGGATGAGCAGGCGCTCGGCCTCGTCGAGCGTGAGCCGCTCCAGGGGCGGCGCGCCGTCGGCCGCGGTGCGCAGCCCGAGGTCCTCGGTGCCGACCTGCCGGCCGCGTGCGAGCAGCACGGCGCGCTCGACCGCATGATCGAGTTCACGCACGTTGCCCGGCCAGGGATGCGCGAGCAGCGCCTGCAGCGCTTCCGGCGCGAAGCCCTCGAGCGTCTTGCGGTAGCGCGCCGCGTAACGGCGCAGGAAGAACGCCGCCAGCGCGGGCACGTCTTCACGCCGCTCGCGCAGCGGCGGCAGGTGCAGCTCGACGGTGTTCACGCGGAACAGCAGGTCTTCCCGGAAACGGCCGGCGGCCGCTTCGGCGCGCAGGTCCGCGTTGGTCGCGCACACGAGCCGCACGTCCACGCGGCGCGTGCGCGACGAACCCACGCGCTCGAACTCGCCGGTCTGCAGCACGCGCAGCAGCTTCGCCTGCTGCGGAAGCGGCACGTTCGCGAGTTCGTCCATGAACAGCGTGCCGCCGTCGGCCAGTTCGAAGCGGCCGGCGCGGTCGGCGTTCGCGCCGGTGAACGCGCCCTTCTGGTGACCGAACAGCTCGCTCTCGAACACGCCTTCCGAGAGCCCGCCCGCGTTCACCGCGACGAACGGCCGGTTCGCGCGGGCCGACAGCGCGTGCACGAGCCGGGCGACGAGTTCCTTGCCGGTGCCGTGCTCGCCGGTGACCAGCACGTTCGCCGCGCTCGGCCCCACTCGGTGCGCCAGGTCGAGCACGGCGTGCATGGCCGGGGACTCGGACACGATCTCCGGCACGCCTTCGCGGCGCAGCAGCCGGTTCTCCTGTTCGAGCCGCGCCCCGCGCCGCAGCGCGGCGGCCAGCTCGACCTGCGTGCGCAGCACCTGCAGCAGCCGGTCGTTGTCCCACGGCTTCTGCACGTAGTCGCGCGCACCGCGGCGCACGGACTCGACCGCACCCTCGACGCTCCCCCACGCCGTCATCACCACGACCGGGAGCGCCGGATCGAGGCCGCGGAGCCGCTCGAGCAGGTCGAGCCCTTCGCCGCCGCTCGTCGTGTCGCGGGCGTAGTTCATGTCGAGCAGGGCGAGCGCGAAGTCCTTCTGCTCGACCGCGTGCAGCACGAGCGCGGGACTGGTCGCGGTCTCGACCTCGAACCCCTCGCCGCGCAGCAGGAGCCGCAGCGCGGCGAGGATGTCCGGATCGTCGTCGGCGACGAGGATGCGATGGGGTTCGATCGTCACGGCCGGGAAGATACGGCTCAATCGCTCCGCAGCGCGAGCATCGGATCGATCCGGGTCGCCCGCCAGGCCGGCACCCACGCCGCGAGCACGCCCGACAGCACCAGCGCGAGCGTGACCACCGTGTAGGTCGGCGGGTCGGTCGGGCTGACGCCCTGGATCGTGGACGCCATGAAGCGCGTCACGACCAGTGCGACGCCGATGCCGATGCCGGTGCCGAGCAGCGTGAGCTTGAGCGCCTGCACGAGCACCATGCGCAGCACGCCGGTCGCCTCGGCCCCGAGCGCCATCCGGATGCCGATCTCGCGCGTGCGCTGGGCGACGCTGTAGGCCATCACGCCGTACAGGCCGACCGCCGCGATGATCAGCGCGAGCGCCCCGAATACACCGATCATGGACGCGAACAGCCGCCGCACCCAGAGCGCGAAGCGGAACTGCTCCTTCATGGTGCGCACCTCGTACACCGCGATGTCGGGATCGAGCGCCCGCACCGCGCGGCGCAGCGCGCCCGCGGCCAGTCCGCCGTCGCCCCGGCCCTCGGCCACGAACCACACGAGCTGGCCCGGCGTCTGCGCGTACGGCGCCCAGACGCTGCCGACCGGCTGGGCGTCGGTCTCGACGCCCTGGATCAGGTCGCCGGTGACGCCGACCACGGTGCTCCAGCCGAGCGAGTCGGGCGTGCCCGCGGGACGCAGGCGCTGGCCGATCGGGTCGCGGCCGGGAAACAGGCGCTTGGCGGCGTTCTCGCTGACCAGCGCGACCCGCGCCGAAGTCGAGTCGTCGGCCGGCGTGAAGTCGCGCCCGCGCTTGATGGCGACCCCGAGCAGCTTCAGCGTGCCCGGCGTCGGCGACCACATCGAGCAGACCGGACCGGCGTCGCCTTCGCGCATCTCGGGCGTCTTGATCGTGCTGCTCCAGCTGTCGCGCCCGAGCGGCAGGCTGTTCAGCAGGCCCGCGGCGACGATGCCGGGTTCGGCCTCGAGCCGGCGCTCGAGTTCGGTGAAGAAGCGCACGCGCGAGGGTTCGTCCGGGTAGAGCGCGATCGGCAGCAGGATGCGCCCGGCGACGAGTCCTTCGGTGCGCAGGTCGCGGCCCGCGCGATCGAGGTGCAGGAACGTGCGGATCATGAGCCCGGCCGCCACGAGCAGCACGATCGAGAACGCGACCTCCGCCACGATGAGGCCGTTGCGCAGCCGTGCACCGGCGCGCGACGTGCCCGCCTGTGCGGCGCCCTCGCGCAGGCCCTCGACGAGGTTGCCCTCGGAAGCGTGCAGCGCCGGCGCGAGCCCGAACACGATGCCCGCCGCGACGGCGATCGCCGCCGTGTACGCGAGCACCGGTCCGTCGATGTCGAAGCGCAGGAACCACGGCATCTCCATGGGAATCCCGCGCGGCCAGATCGTGTTGCCCCAGACGCCGAGCGCCACGCCGCCGACGCCGCCGAGGAGCGCGAGCAGCACGCTCTCGGTGAGCAGCTGGCGCACGACTCGCCCTCGCGAGGCGCCGAGCGCGACACGCAGCGCGATCTCGCGGCGACGCGAGGCGGCGCGCGCGAGCAACAGGTTCGCGACGTTCGCGCACGCGATCAGCAGCACGCTGATCACGGCGAGCAGCATGACGATCATGAACGGCCGCGGTCCGCGGGCCCACTGCTCGCGGATGTCCTCGACCTTGAGCGCCGTGTTCTTGAAGTCCGGGATGCTCGCGATCATCGGCTTCCAGAGCGCGTTCATCTCCGCGTTCGCGTCCTTCGCCGTCACACCGGGCTTCAGCCGCGCGACGACCGTGAGCACGTTGTCCGTGCGCGACTGCTCGTTCGCCTGGAAGCCGGCCGGGATCCAGAAGTCCTCGAGTTCGGGGAACCGCACGTTCGGCGGCAGCACGCCGACGATCTCGCGCGTGCGTCCGTTCAGACGGATCGTCCGGCCGAGCACGTCGGCTCGGCCGCCGTAGCGCGTCTTCCAGATGCGGTCGCTGATGATCACCTGCGTCCAGTTGCGGCCCCAGACCTCCTCGTCCGGCCGGAAGTTGCGGCCGAGCACCGGCATCACGCCGATCGTGGGCAGCACGCCCGAGGTGATGCTCGCGCCGTGGTAGCGTTCGGGGTCGCGGTCGATCGTGACGATCGCCTGGTGGTCCCAGTAGCCGCCGATCGACGAGAACGACTTCTGGCGATCGCGCAGGTCCACGAAGTTCGGCCACGAGATCTGCTGTCCGTCGTCGTGCTGCCGCAGGTCGACCTGCGAGACGCGCATGAGGCGCTCGGGTTCGGGCAGCGGCCACGGCCGGAACATGATCGCGTAGATCATGCTGAACATGCTCACGTTCGCGCCGATGCCGAGCGCCATGACGGCGACGACGACGGCGGTGAATCCCTTCGCGCGGCCCAGCGAGCGGACGGCGAAGCGCAGGTCCTGGATCAAGGTGTCCACGGCGTCCCCCCTCAGCGCTCGCGGCGTTCGTCGACGACGCGGCCGTCGAACAGGTGCACGGTACGCTGCGAGTGGCGCGCGAAGCGTTCGTCGTGCGTGACCATGCAGATGGTCGAGCCCATGCCGTGCAGTTCGCGCAGCAGTTCCATGACCGCTTCGCCGTTCGTCGAGTCGAGGTTGCCCGTCGGCTCGTCCGCGAGCAGCAGCAGCGGATCGCCGGCGAGCGCGCGCGCGACCGCGACGCGCTGCTGCTGGCCGCCCGACAGCTGCGCGGGCAGGTGACGCGCGCGGTGCGCCATGCTCACTCGCTCGAGCGCCTCGCCCACGAGCCGGCGCCGCTCGGACGCGGCCATGCCGCGGTACGTGAGCGGCAGCTCGACGTTCTCGAACACGGTGAGGTCGCCGAGCAGGTTGAAGCTCTGGAAGATGAACCCGATCTGGCGGTTCCGGATGCGCGCGCGGTCGGCGAATCCGAGACTCTGCACGGGCACGCCGTCGAGCAGGTACCTGCCCGAAGTCGGCGTGTCGAGCAGCCCGAGGATCGACAGCAGCGTGGACTTGCCGCAGCCCGAGGGCCCGGAGATCGCCACGTACTCGCCCTTGCGGATCTCGAGGTCGACGCCCGACAGCGCGTGCGTCTCGACTTCGTCGGTCGTGAACACCTTGTTCACCGCCTCGAGGCGGAGCAGTGCGCGGGCGGCGTCGCCGACGCCGGCCGAAGTGGCGGAGCGTTCCAGGGTCGAAGCAGTCATCGTTCCTCCTCGGTGCGGGGAGCGCCGGGGTTCACTTCAGCGTCACTCGGTCGTGCGTGTTCCACTGCGACATCTCGGACAGGATCACGCGGTCGCCTTCCTTGAGTCCTTCGAGAATCTCGACGGCGTCGGCGGCGCCGCGCCCGAGCCGCACCTTCACGCGCGTCGCGGTGCGGCCGCCCGCGTCGAGCCGGAACAACGTGGTCGCCGATTCGGTCGACGCCTCCGCGGGCCGGCCCACGAACAGCGCGTTCGCGATGCGGTCGATCTCGATCGTGCCGTCCACCGACAGGTCCGGGCGCGCGGCGCGTGGCAACGCGCCTTCGAGCGTCACGTCCACGGCGACCGTTCCGCCCTGCACGGCCGGGTCCACGCGCGAAACGTGGCCGGCGACGATGCCGTCGCGCGTGTCCACGGCCGCGTGCAGCCCCAGCGCCAGGTCGCGCGCCTGCGACTCCGGCACCTGCAGCACCGCCTTGAGCCGGTCGCGGCCCGCGACGCGCGCGAGTTCCTGCCCCGGGTTCACCCACTGGCCGGGCTGCAGCGACAGCGACTGCACCAGGCCCTTCTGACCGGCACGCACCTGCATGGACGACACGCGGTCGCGCTGGAAGGCCGCGATGGACGCGAGCCGCGCGACCTCGCTGCGGCGCAGTTCGAGCTGCGCGCGCGTCGCCTCCTCGACCACGACCAGCCGGCGCTGCTCGCTCTCGTGCCGCTCGCGCGCCTCGGCCACGCGGTCGCGCGCGCGCTCGACGTCCATGCCCGACGACAGCCCGTCGGTCGCGAGCCGTTCCGCGACACGCACCTGGCGCTCGGCCTCGCGCAGTTCGGTGCGCGCGGTGGCGAGCGAGCTGACCGCGGCGAGCCGCTGGGTCTCGAGCGACGCGCGCAGCGTGGCGAGTTCGGCTTCGGCGAGCGTGAGCTGGCGCTCGGCGTCGAGCGCTTCGAGCTGCACGTCGGGGTTGCTCATCTCGAGCAGCACGCTGCCCGGTTCCACCGCGGTGCCGGGCCGGGCCACGATCCGCTCGATACGGCCCGCGGTGAGGGCCGACACGATACGAAGATCCTCGGGCACCAGCGTGCCGTTGCCGCGCACGTCGCGACGCATCTCGCCGCGCCGCACGGTGTCCACCAGCAGCGTGGCGCGCTCGATCGTGGGGCCGGCCGGCTGCAGGCGCAGCAGGCCCAGCGTGCCCAGCAGCAACCCGGCAGCGACCACGCTGTAGTGCGGCCAGTGCCGCTTCGGCTTCTTCTGGATCGGAATGTCCATGCCCCCTCCGTGCTGCTTCGACGGAACCCGTTCGGGACGGGTTACAGGAAGTTCCGTACCGCCGGGCCGAAATTGCACGAAGGGTTGAGCCGCAACGCGTTGCGCCCCTCACCTCGAATCCAGGTGAAGGGCGCAGGTGTCCGGTTCCGGGACAGCCGGTCCCGCTTCCGGTCAGTGGGGATCGGGCGCCGGGCCGCGCTCGACCGGCAGCTCGGACCGCCGGCTCCAGTCCTCGAACGCGCCGTCGTAGAAGCGCACGTCGTGACCGAGGCTGCGCGCGGCGACGTACGCGGCGCACGCCTGGATCCCGATGTGGCAGTAGGTCACGACCGTGTCCCCCGGCGCCACGCCGGCGCGCGCGAAGATGCGGCGCAGGTCCTTCGCCTCGCGGTAGCGCCCGAGGTCGCGCGTGAGCCACGAGTACGCCGCGTTGCCCGCGCCCGGCAGGCGACCCGCGCGCGGCATGGCGCCCGGCGAGGCGCCCTCGAAGAACTCAGGCGTCCGCGCATCCACCACCGCGACGCCGGCACGGCCCGCGTGCGCGCGGATCCACGCCGCGTCCACGACGCGATCGTCCACCGGGTGCAGCGTGACGTTCCCGGGTGGGATCGCGATCGAGTCGCGCACGACCGGACGGCCCTCGTCTCGCCATGCGTCGATACCGCCGTCCACGATCGAAGCGCGCTCGCCCACGCCGAAGCGGTCGAGCGTCACGAGCAGCCGCGCCACGGTCGTGGCCGGGCCACCGATCAGCACGAGCCGGTCGCCGTCGTGCACCCCGGCCGCCTCGAGCAGCGAGTCGAAGCGCGCCTCGGAAGGCATCTCGGTGGACAGGCTGTCGCGAGGGCCGGCGTACGCCGCCCACGGCACGAACCGTGATCCGGCCACATGCCCGGCGTCGAAATCGGCGCGCGCCTGCGCGGCGTGCAGAACGACGAGGCCGGGATCGGACACGTGCTTCGCGAGCCACGCGGTGGTGACGAACGTGGGCTCACGATCGGCGGCGAAGGCGGACGGAGTGGCCGCGAGCGACAGCGCGGCCGCGAACGCGAGGAACACGGTCTTCGAATGCACGTGGAGCCTCCGGGGTCGCAGGTCCGCGCGGCGAGCGCAGCGCGGGGCGCGTAGCCTACGACACGCCCGCAGCCGCCCCAACGGCGATGTGACCGGCGCGGCGCCGCTTCGCCCTTTCGCGGCGCACGAGAATGTCGCAGGATGCGCGGCGAGTTCTTCGATTCCCACTCAAGGAGTCCGCATGTCCCGTCCCTCCGCTCCCCGCTCTCGCCGCGTCGCATCCGGCGCGCTGTCGATCGGCGCGCTCTCGCGGGCCACCGGTGTGCCCGTGCAGACGCTGCGCACGTGGGAGACGCGCTACGGCGAACCCGTCGCGACCCGCAAGCCGTCGGGACACCGGGTCTACGACGCCCAGGCGGTCGAACTCGTGCGGCGTGTCGCACGGCTGCTGGCGCTCGGCCACCGCCCCGCGGACTTGTTCGGCAAGACGCTCGGCGAACTCGACGGAATGCTCGAGGTGGCCGGTGCTCGGCTCGATCCCCTGCCGGTCGCCGCGAAACGTGCCCCGGCGGCCACGCGCCGGTCGGCCGGCTTCGATCGCGACGCGACGCTCGACCGGCTCGAGCTCGCGGCGCGCGAGATGGACCGCGCGGCGATCGCGCGCGAACTGCGCGAAGCGTGGGCGCGTTGCGAAGTGACCGAGTTCCTGGGTGGCGTGGTCGGCGCGTTCCTCGCGCGGCTCGGCGAACGCTGGGAAGCCGGCACGTTCGGTGTCGCGCACGAGCACTTCGCCTCGGCCGCCGTCTTCGACACGCTGCGCGAACTGCGCGCGCCGCTCGAGGCGTCGGCACGCGGCCCGCGCGCCGCGCTCGCGGCGCTGCCGGGCGAACTGCACGAAGGCGGACTTCACCTCGCCGCCACACTGCTCGCGGTGCGCGGCTGGCGCGTCACGTGGCTCGGGGCGAACACGCCCGTGGATGCGATCGCCGCGGCCGCGCGCGTGCGCGGCACGAGCGCCGTGCTCGTGAGCACGTCGGCCGCCGCCGACCCCGCGCGCGTGAAGCGCACGCTGGGCAAGCTGCGCGAATCGCTCCCCCGCCGCATGCCACTCTGGCTCGGTGGCGGCGGCGCACCGGCGCCCCCCGAGGGGATCGAACGCTTCACCAGCCTCACGGAACTGGACGCACGCCTCGCCGAACTGGGCTGAACCGGTCCGCCGTCAGGGCCGCGACGGAATCGCGTCGTCCAACGGCCCGCCCGCTTCGTCCCACGCGCGCGTGACGAACCATTCGACGAGGTACGTGGCGAAGTCCTCGTCGAGCGCGTGGCCGCCTCCGGTGAGCTGGTCGCGGAGCGCGAGCACCCGCGGGTCGGCGAGCGCCTTGGCCGCCACGCCATCGCGCGCCACGCCGGACGTGCGCGCATCGCGCGCGATGCCGCGCTCGAGCTGCAGCAGCTCGAGCGTCGCCGCGAGCCGCCGCCCGTCGTGCATCGGTGCGCCGTGCCCCGGCACGATCACGCGCGCGTCGAGCGCCGCCAGGTACTGCAGCGTGCGGATCCAGCCATCGGGGTAACAGAAGAGCGCGAAGGTGATCGGGTCGATCAGCAGGTCGCCCGTGGCGAGCACGCCCTCGCGCGGCAGCCACACGAACGCGTCGCCGGGCGTGATCGCGCGATCCACGTGCAGCACCCGGATCTCGCGGCCGCCGGCGAAGATCGTGAGCGAGTCCGTGAACGTGACGTTCGGGAGCGTGCGCCGCACGCCGCGCTTCTGCTCGAGGAAGAACCGGTCGCGCTCGGCGTGCGCCGCGAGCCGCGCGCGCCGCTCGCCCGTCGCCGTGTCGCGCCGCGTTTCGACAGCGTTCACATGCCCGGGCAGCTGCGTCTCGAGCCCGTCGCGGTTGAACGCCTGCACCGGCCCGTCCATGAGCGCGCGGGTGCGTTCGTGCGCCACGATCTGCAGCCCCGGGAACGCGTCGCGGTACACCTCGGCGCCGTACCAGTGATCCCAGTGCCAGTGCGACAGCACGAGCCAGCGCACCGGCTGCTTCGTGATCGTGCGCAGCTTCGCGAGCACCGCACGCGCCGCCGCCGGCGTGCCGTTCGCGTCGAGCAGCAGCACACCGTCGTCGGTGACGATCGCCACGGAGTTGCCGTCGAGCCCGACATCGCCGTAGGGCTCGGTGCGGAACAGCCACACACCCGGCGCCGCCTCGCTCGCGGTGAGCGGCGGCGGGCCGGCCGCAGCCGCCACGCGGGGCGTGGCCGCGAGTGCGAGCACCAGAATCAGGACGCAGGGCGTGATTCGCATGCCGGCAGCCTGCCCGATGCGTGCGCGCACGGCATGACTTCGCCGCCCGGCGCGCCGTCCGGACGCACGCGCGCGGCCGATCGCCGCACGAACGCGCGCATCCGGGCTTGTTTCGCCGTGGCGAGTCCGCCTATGGTCGCGCGATGCACGATCGGCCGGATCCTTCCCCGCACCGCACGGAGACCGCATGAGCGCCGAATCCGCCACGGCACCCGCACCACGCGTAGGCCTGTTCGCGCAGCTGGTCCAGCTGCCGCGCGCGTTCTGGATGCTGAACGTGATGGAAATGATCGAGCGCCTCGCCTACTACGGCGTGCGCGTGGTGATCCCCATCTACATCGCCCAGGCCGACGAAGTGCATGGCCTGCACTTCACGCAGGCGCAGAAGGGCCAGATCTTCATGCTCTGGGCGCTCGTGCAGACCGGCGTCCCCATCTTCTCCGGCGGCTTCGCGGACCGCTACGGCTACAAGAAGACGATCGCGTTCTCGATCGTGATCAAGATGCTCGGCTACGTGCTCATGGCCACCCAGCGCGACTTCTGGCCGTTCACGATCGGCTGCCTCGTGCTCGCGTTCGGCACCGCGATCTTCAAGCCGGGCGTGTGGGGCTCGCTGCAGACCACGATGACCGAACGCACGTCCGGCGTGGGCTGGGGCCTCTTCTACATGCTCGTCAACGTCGGCGGCTTCCTCGGGCCGCCGCTCGCGCATTTCCTGTACGGATGGTCGTGGCCGACGGTGTTCTTCGGCTGCGCGATCCTCGTGTCGCTCAACCTCGCCATGCTGTTCACCTACCCCGACATCGCCGCGGGCGGCAACCAGAAGTCGAACTTCCTCGAGACGGCGGCGCTCACGTTCTCGAACCTGTTCCATCTGCGGCTGCTCGTCTTCATCGCCATCATGTCGGGCTTCTGGCTCATGTTCATGCAGCTCTTCGACCTGCTGCCGAACTTCATCGTGGACTGGGTGGACTCGTCCGCACTGGTGAAATCGCTGCACCTGCCGGCCATGTTCGTCACGCAGACACCGCGCGGCCCCATGGTGGCGCAGGAGTGGATGATCAACCTCGACAGCCTGCTGATCGTGCTGTTCGTGGTGTGGATCTCGCATCTCGTCTCGCGCATGCGCCGGGTGACGAGCATCTTCGTGGGCATCGTGATTTCGTCCGCGGGCCTGCTCGCCGCAGGCTTCACCATGAGCGGCACCGCGTGCCTGCTCGGCATCGCACTCTTCGCACTGGGCGAAATGCTCGCGAGCCCGAAGATGAACGAGTACCTCGGCGTGATCGCGCCCGAGGGCAAGAAGGGCCTCTACATGGGCTACGCGAACATGCCCACCGCGATCGGCTGGGCCTACGGCTCGTTCATGGCCGGCGACCTCTACGGCAAGATGGGCGAGAAGGCCGGGCTGGCGCTCAAGTACCTGCAGGAACACGGCGGCGTGCCCACCGGTGTGGACCGCACGAACGCCATGGAAGCGCTGCAGTCGGCACTGCACATCGACGCCTCCGCGGCGACGACGCTGTTGTGGAACACGTACCATCCGTACCAGCTGTGGTACCCGTTCGTGGGGGTGGGGCTGGCGAGCGCGGTGGGCACGTGGCTCTACTCCATGTGGGTGCGCAAAGCCGAAGCCGGCATCTGATCGGTTGTGCTCGGAAGAATGGTGACGGAACGGGGCATGCAGATGTAGCCCGGCATGACCACGACGCCTGCCCCCCAGGCGCCCCCGTTCTGTCCCAACCCACGCTGCCCATTCCACGCCGCGCCACACGGTTGGCGCTACCAGCGGGACGGCCACCACTGCCGGCTCGCTCCACCGCACCGTGTCCAGCGTTACCGCTGTTGTCACTGCCGGCGACGCTTCAGCGACCAGACCTTCCGCACCACCTACTGGCTCAAGCGGCCCGAACTGCTCCTGCCCGTCTTCCACGGCCTGCTCTCGTGCTCCTGCCTGCGGCAGCTGGCCCGCGCACAGGAGTGCTCGCCCCAGACCGTACTGCTCCACGCCAACCGGCTCGGGCGGCACTGCCAGCTGTTCCATGAACAGCTCCGCCCCCGGGGCGGCATCCCGGAGTCCGTGGCCATGGACGGGTTCTTCTCCTTCGAGTACAGCCAGTACCACCCCACCAGCTACAACGTGCTCGTCGGGCGGAGGAGCTACTTCCTGTACGGGTTCACCGCCACCGAGCTGCGCCGCTCGGGCAGCATGACCCGGGCGCAGAAGGCGTACCGCAAGCAGAACGAAGCGCGCCTTGGTCGGCCCGACCCACGGGCCACCGAGAAGGACTGCGCCGAGCTGCTCGCCATCGCGGCACCGGAGCCGCAGGCGCTCGAGCTGCACACCGATGAGCACCAGGACTACCCGCGTGCGATCGCTCGGGTTGCGCACCTGAACATCGCCCACCACACGGTCAGCTCACGCGCGGCCCGGACCACGTCGAACCCGATCTTCAGCGTGAACCTGAACGACATGGTGACGCGGCACTCGGATGCGAGCCACAAGCGCGAGACGATCGCGTTCGCCAAGCGGCGGCAGATGTCGATCTGGCGCATGGCGGTGTTCCTGGTGTGGCGGAACTACATGAAGTGGGCGTCGGAGCGCCGTCATCAGGACACGCCGGCGATGCGGCTGGGAATCACCGATCACCGGCTCACGCCGAAGGAGGTGCTGGCGAGGCGGCTGTTCCCGGGCCGGGTGAAGCTGCCGGAGCGCTGGAGCGAGTACTACTGGGGACGGGTGCAGTCGCGCGAAGTGCCGAACGGGCGCCAGCACACGCTCCGCTACGCCGCCTGAGGAAGTGCGTCGGGCGGCCACCGCGAAGGTGACCGCCCGACTCATTCACCAATCTTCCGAGCACAACCTACTATTTGCCGGCCAGGTAGTCGGCCCAAGCGCGATAGAGCTTCTGCTTGCGCTCCATGTACGACTGCACCCGATTCGCCACCCTCTCCTGCCCCGCCCCCGCCTGCTTGCGCGCCTCGAAGAACTGCTGCTCCTGCTTGAACAGCCCGCCGTCCGAATCGTACGTCGCCAGTCCGGCGCGGCCGATCAGCTGCATCTCGAGCTGCAGCGCTCGCGTGGACAGGCGCGCCCAATCGGCACGGGCCTTGGCCTCGTCCATCGCGGCCTCTTCCACGTCTTCGGTCTTCTGGAAGTACTCGCGCATCGCCTCCTGGCGCTTCTTCTCGGCTTCGAACGACGCGCGGCCGGCGTCGTCCTGCGCCTGCTTCGCGGCCTTGATGCGCGCCTCGAGCACATCGATCTCCTTCTTCTTGATCTCGACGGTGGCCTTGGCGTCCGCGCGGCGCTTCTTCGCGGCGGCGAGATCGCCTTCGGCGGCGGACGCGAGCATCGCGAACTGGTCGAGTTCGCCGCGGATCACCGACTCGGGGCGCGGCGTCATCTGGTGCGGGCGCGTCGGGCGCGGCGAGTTCGCGGCCAGCGCGCTCGCGGCAGCGGGCGCGGCCGCGGGCGGCGGGGTCGCCGGCAGCGCGGCGCTCGAGTCCACCGCGGCGGGCGCGGCGGTCGTGTCGGGCACGGCGACGGGAGTTTCTTCCTGGGCGAACGCGGGAGCGGCGAGCACCGCCGCCACGCACAACGCGAGCGGGAACGAACCGAGGCGGGACATGATTCCTCCGTGGGGTTGCGGCCGTGCGCGGGGCACGACGGGTCGGGCCGGGCATCCTCTCCCTCGCGGCGCAGGGGTGCGCTCGATGCGATCGTGCGGGAAACCGGAGAGACGCGGGCCTTCGGCGAGCGCATTCTCCACGCGCGCACGCTCCGGCGCAACGCGTCCGTCCCGCCGGACGCCGCGCGCGGCCGACGCCGAGTGGTGCGTGACTGGCGGCACGCCGTCCCGCACCACTATGGTGCGGCCATGGCACTTCTCGCGCTCTTCGTGCAGAACCTGCTGCCGGTCTTCCTCACCGCGGGTGCCGGCTGGCTGCTCGCATCGCGCATGAAGACCGATCCGCGGCCGCTCGCCCAGATCGGGCTGTACGTGCTCGCGCCGGCGCTGATTCTCGACATCATCCTGCAGAACGCGCTGCCGCCCGGCGAGCTGCTGCGCATGATGAGCTTCTCGTTCACGGCGCTCGCCGTGCCGGGGCTCGCGGCGTTCGGCGTGGCGCGGCTGCTGCGCTGGCCGCGGCCGCGCGCGAGTGCGCTGGTGCTCGCATGCCTGCTCACGAACGCGGGCAACTACGGCATGTCGGTCAACCTGCTGGCGTTCGGACCCGGGGCGCTACCGCAGGCGAGCCTGTTCTTCCTCGCTTCCGCCATCGTGAGCTACACGGCGGGCATCTTCGTCGCGTCCATGGGCCGCACGGGGCTGCGGGAATCCCTGGCGGGGCTGGTGCGCGTACCCACCGTGTGGTCGGTGGTGATCGCGTTCGCCATGACGGCGCTGCGGTTGCACCTGCCCGGTCCCGTGGCGACTTCGGTCCACCTGCTCTCGCAGGCCTGCATTCCCGTGTTCCTGCTCGTGCTCGGGATGCAGCTGCACGGCGCGCGGCTGGCGGGCCCGGCGCGGCCGCTCGTGTTCGCGGCCGCCCTCCGGCTCGGCGGCGGCGCGGCGGCGGGGGCGCTGCTTGCACCGCTCTTCGGGCTCACGGGCGTCGCGCGGCAGGCGGGCGTGCTGCAGGCGTCCATGCCCACCGCGGTGCTCGCGGCCATCCTCGCCACCGAGTACGACGTCGAGCCGGGCTTCGTCACGTCGGTGGTGCTGCTGACCACGCTCGCCAGCCCGCTCACGCTCACGCCGCTGATGGCGTGGCTGCGAGGCTGAGCGAACCTCCGGCCCGCGCCGATTCCCGTGGACGGCGCCTCACGCGGGCGCGACCATGCGGGCGGCGACCCTCATGCGCGATTCCCGCGGTAGCCTGCCGGCCGCTTTCGTCGCGGCCCTGCTGCTCGCGTGCCCCGTTCCCGCGCGGGCACACGAGGCCAACGCGTGGCTCGATCCGTTGCTGCCCATGATCCGCGCGACCGACCGCTACCTGCAGGAGCACGCCGAGAACGGCGTCACGATGGACTGGCGGTATTCGGTGATCCCGAGCGAGGAAATCCGCCAGACGGTCGTGTGCCAGCTGCTCGCGTACGTGGAACTCGCGCGGCTCGATGCGCGGCCGCGGCTGCGTACCGAAATCGTCCGCCACGCCGACTTCCTCCTGCCGCGGCTCGACGAGGTGCGCTCGTACACGCCGTTCGACGGCATGCTCGCCGACGCGCTGCTCGGCGCATACGAGATCACGCGCGAGCCGCGCTTCCTCGCCGCGGGCGCGGCCATGACGCAGGACCTGCTCGCGATCCCGACCGGCGAGTGCGTGCTGAACGGCGGGCTCATGGTGGCCATGGCCACGGCGGAGTACGCCATGCTGACCGGCGACACCGCCGCGCGCGGCAAGACGCACGACATTCTCGCGCAGCTGGCGTTCTACCAGAATCCCGACGGCAGCTTCCCGCACTGGTGCCCGGGATCGCGCGACATCCACTACACGGGCTGGATGGGCATGGAGCTGGTGCACGTGCGCCGGCTGCAGGATTCGACGCTCTGCGACCAGTACCTGCCCGGCATGACCGCGTTCCTCGAGGGCCGCATCGGTCCCGGCGGGCGCAGCGTGTACGAGCAGCCGTGCGACGAGTACCCGGGCTGCATGGAGTACTTCTACAGCCGCATGACCGGCTGCGCGTTCGACCTCGACAGCCGCGGCTGGACGGTCGAGCCGGCGTACGAGGCGCTGCTGTTCGATCGAGCGGGATCGGACCGGTACACGCCGGTCATGGGATTCCTCGATTCGCTCGAGGCCGGCGGCACGATTCCCGACTTGTTCGGCTACTGGCCGCCGCCCGAGGATCCCGAGTACCCGTGGACCATCGCGGACACATCGGTGGTCTGCATGAGCATCAATCTCTGGGTGCTGTCCACGATCGCCGCCGAGCGCGTCGCGCGCGGCATCCCGATCGACCTGGTCCTCGACGACGTCGTCGGGACCATCGGCGTGGCGCCGGACGCGAGCGCCGCACCGCGCGCGCTCACGGCCACGCCGAACCCGTTCTCGCGCGCCTGCGTGCTGCGGCTCGCGCGCGCCGCGCCCGAGGGCACACCCGTCGCGATCCTCGACGCGTGCGGCCGGCTGGTGCGTCGGCTGCGGGTGCGGAGCGGCACGGCCACCTGGGACGGTCGCGACCCGTCCGGGCGCGCGTGCCCGCCGGGCGTGTATTTCGCTCGGCTCGCGGCCGGCCCACCGGGGCGTGCGTGCCGGGTCGTGCTCGCGCGCTGACGCGTGCGAACGGCGAAGCGCCCCCGCGGGTGACCGCGAGGGCGCTTCGTGTGACTCACGTAAGCGAACTTCAGTGCGCGAAGACGATCCGGCGCGTCTCCTGGTCACGCCCCACCTGGATGCGGGCGAAGTACAGGCCCGCCTCGATGCGCGAGCCGGCATCGTCGCGGCCGTCCCACTCCATCGTGTGCGCGCCCGGTTCCAGCGTGCGGTGCGACACCAGCGCGCGGATTTCGCGGCCGGTGACGTCGTAGATGTGCAGCGACACCACGTCGCGCCGCGGCAGGTCGAACCCGATCGTCGTGCGGACCGAGAACGGGTTCGGCGAGTTCGGTCGCAGGAACGCGGCGCGGCCGGTGTTCGCGCCCGGCTCCACCGAGGCCACCGAGTTCGAGTCGTAGATCGCCGTCAGGAACTCGGGATGATCGATGAACGGGTTGCGGTTGTGCTGGAACGTGTAGATCGCACCGTTGCGCATGCGCTCCTTCCAGCTCACCGGGTCGAGCGCGTGCCACTGCAGGTACTGCGCGACGGCCCAGGGCTTCAGCTGCGCGTGCACGGTCGGGTCACCGCCCGGCCAGGCCGAATCCTCGAACAGGTAGCGCGTCGCCATGTAGAAGCTGGAGCGGATGCAGTCGCCCTTGAACGCGTCGATGGGCTCGAACACGTTGCCGGTGAAGCCGGGCGTCGCGCTCGGGCCGCTCTTGCTGCCGTTGAGCGACGTGAACGTGGGCGTGGCCACGACGCCGTACGCGTCGTTGCTGCGCACGCCGTTCACCTTGCCGTCCGTCGGGTAGATGTGGAACGCGTCGGACACCGGGGGCGACACCTGGTTGAACCATGACTGCGGCGTCGAGTGCTCGCGGTTGTACGTGACGCCCTCGGACGACGACACGTTGCCCGTCTGGCCGAACGTGAACTCGTACGGCGGCGTGCCGCCGGGAATGTCGGAGTAGATGTCCCACACCTTGCCGTTCGGCTTGATGTCGGTGATCTGGAACCACGTGAGCAGCGACGAGTAGCTGACGACCGTGTGGCCCTTGATGATGTTGTGCAGCTTGATCATCAGCGCCGAGCCCTTGAGGCCCGCGGTGCCGTCGTAGTAACCGGCGGGGATCGTGACGTCCACGTAGTTGAACGACTTGGTCGCACCGATCGCGATGTCGCCGGTCAGGTCCGCGACGCCGTTCACGGTGAGCGTGTTCGTTCCTGCGGTCAGGCCGCGGAACGTGACCCACACCTGGTTGGTGTTCACCAGGTCGCGGATCGCGTTGACCGCCACCTTGGCGCCGATCGTGTAGTTGCTCGGCAGTTCGGCGCTGGACTGCGCCACGGGCTCGCTGAAGAACACGAGCAGCGTGGAGTCGCTCATCTCACCGACCGACGAGATGGTGGGAGGCGTGCCCGTGCCGCCACCGCTGCCGATCGTGTAGCTCTGGATCGCGGACTGCGTGGTGGCCGAATCGTCCTCGGCGGTCACGCGGTAGTAGATCGTCGCCCCGGCGATCTGCGCGGGAATCTGCGCGCTCGTGAGGTACGTGTTGCCGGTGGTGTTGACCATGCCGATCAGGTTCGTGAGCGTGCCCGCGCTGGTGCCCCAGCTGAGCGTGACCGCGTTGATCGGGAGGCTGTTGGGATCGGTGACCGTCGCCTGCACGTCCGTGGGCGTGCCCGCGGTCGGCGGCGCCGGGATCGTGACGACGCCCGAGATCGTCGGCCCCTGCGCCGGCGGCGCGGAGCCGTTGTGCGAACCCGGCGACGCGCTCGTCGCGAGCGTCACGGCGGTGATCGTCCACTGGCTCGCGAGGTAACCGAGATTGCCGGTGCCGACGGAAGCGTTGCGCACCATGTCCTTGTCGCTGAACAGCGATGCGGTCGGGGCGATCACGCTGTCCACGGTGGCGCCGGTCGAGTTCTTCAGCTTGGCGCCGTCACCCGTGCTGCCGTTCCAGTTGAACGCCGCACCGGTCGAGCCGTTCGTGACCCAGAGTGCGCTCGGGAAGTTCACCGTGAAACCGGTCACCGGGGCGTTGTTGCCCGCCACCATGGCGGTCCCGGCCGGGATCGAGCCGGACAGCGTCCAGGTGTGGACGTTCGCGTTGTTCGCGACCGCCACGAGCGTCCATCCCGTGAGGTCCACCGCGGACGGGCCGGAGTTGTAGATCTCGATGAATCGGTCCGTGAAGTAGTTGGACTGCGGGTCACACAGCTCGGAGATGAAAACGTCCGCGCGCGCCATTCCGGCAACGGCGGACAGGGTCAGCAGAGCGGCCGCGAAAAACGCGTGGAGCTTTCTCACAGATGGGGCCACACCTTTCGGGGAAGGCCAGGCGCGCCCCGGTCACGCCGGGACCCCGCGCCTGATAACGGGCTTCGCGGCCACTCGGGGCCGCATGAGAGTGAACAGGGTTTGGACTGCTCAATCCTACCGTCGCGGACCCGCGATCCCGAACCGAATTCCTGCCCCGCGGGCAAAGAATCCCGCAAGCGCGGCGAGATGATCGGGCCGAATCATATAAACCATTGCAGGATGCACTTTTTCGCTTGGACCGGACCAAGGTGTTCGTTCAAACTTCCTTCCACTGGTACGGGGAGCCCCTCTCCCTGCGAGCGCGTCTCGCACTTCCCGGCCGGGCCGAGCCCATCATCCCGCTCCGCACCCGTCGCCCACCCGGCACGGACCGCACGACGGTCCCGCATCCTCGAGGAAGTCACGCATGCGACGTTCGCCCCTCGCCGTCATGTTCGCGCTCGCCCTCACCCTGGCGGGTGCCCTCGTGGCGCCTTCGGCACATGCCGCGCTCGAAGCACCGACCCTCAACCCGGTCGCGGCCGGGCAGGGCAAGGTGCGGCTCACCTACCCGCCGCCGGTGAAAGTGGTGCGCCGGACGGCTTCACCATCTGGTGGATGCCGCGCGCGTCGTTCGACCGCTTCGGTTCCGACTGGGCGTCGGTCCCGACGTCCGCCCGCCGCACCGCCACGTTCGTGGGCGAGGCGACGCTCAACACCTGGGGCGAAGCCACGCAGAGCTTCCGCCTGAACGGCTTCGAGAGCCTCGACGTCGAACTGGGCGATCTCGCCGACGAGACGGGCGTGTACGCGCCGAGCGAGGAGCTCGCGCCGGCGCGCGAGTACGTGATGGTGGCGTTCCCCAACGGTGGTTCGGGCAGCCCGCTCACGGTGCTCTCCGCCACGACCTCCATGCTCACCCTGCTCTCGGGCCAGAACTGCACCTACACGCAGGGCTACTGGAAGACGCATCCCGACGCGTGGCCGCAGGGCTCGCTCATGCTGGGCACGGTCGTCTACACCAAGACGCAGCTGCTGCAGATCCTCAACCGCCCGGTGGCGGGCAACGGCCTCGTGTCGCTCGCGCACCAGTTGATCGCGGCCAAGCTGAACCTGTCCGGCGGCGCTTCGCCCCTCACGATCTCGGGCAGCATCGCCGCGGCCGACGCCATGATCGGCGGGCTGGTCGTGCCCCCGGTCGGCTCGGGCTCGCTGAGCACGTCGTCCACGTCCGCGCTCACGCAGGCGCTCGACGACTTCAACAACGGCGTCACGGGCCCCGGTCACTGCGGCACCACGCCGGCGGCCACGCGCACGTGGGGCGCGCTGAAGTCGATCTACCGCTGACCCTGCGCCCGACGCACGAAACGCGGATCGCCTCGGCGGTCCGCGTTTCGTCTTCCCCGGCTCAGCGCGCCTTCGACCAGACGGGGACCAGCAGCACCTTCCAGCGCCGGCGTTCCGGCGTCTCCCGGTAGCTCGCGAGCAGTCCGCCGAGCAGGTCGAGATCGCAGTTGCGGTCATCGGTGCGGTCGAAGTACCAGAGCGGCTGCAGCCACTGGCGGTGGCGCGTGCCGCGGCGTTCGTCGCGCCCGAGCCACAGCAGCAGCGACGACCTCCTGGCTCCGTCAGGCTGCACGCGCCGCGCCCACACGGGCCACAGCACGTAGTCGTAGCGATAGCCGTCGCGCCGGTGCACGTAGCCGGAGAACGGCAGCACGTGCAGCGCGGTCGCCGTCGCCGTGCGTTCGTACCAGCCGACCGGGAGCAGCGCGCGGCGCCGCCCGCCGTCGTCGAAGTCGCGCTGCAGCCAGGGTCCGACCCACAGCGTCCGCCCGAGCGTGTCGCGGCCCGAGTACCACACGGGCACCACGCCCCGCCCGCGGGCGTTCGGGCCGGCGAGCGTGACGACGGGCCCGTAGAAGCGCGTCACGTTGCCGCTCCTGCGCTCGCTCACCCGGCCCCAGAACGGCACCAGCATGCGGCGATCGCCGGCGCTGTCGGTGCGTGCGTACCAGCTCGGGAACACGTAGCGGCGCGAATAGCCGGGAGCGGTGCGGTCTTCCCAGAGCGGCAGGAAGCCGGTGGTCGTTCCCGCCGGGCCGCGATGCGAGTACCACGGTCCGTACCACGCGAGCGAATCGCGCGCGCCGTGCCAGCGCACGTGCAGCGGCGTGAACATGCGCGCGTCGAGCCCCGGCCGGTGCAGCGAGAACCACAGCGGCGCCACGCTCTCGAAGCGCGTCTCGCCGTCGCGCAGGCGGTACCACAGCGGCAACAGCCCGACCGCGGAATACTCGTCGCCCTGCCCCCACGACACGAGCGGCCACGCGATCGAGCCACCTGCGTGCACGCTCGAATCGGCGCGCACGCGCCGGAACGACGACCACAGCGGCCACACGCCCACCGAGCGCAGTCGTTCGCTGCGCCAGCTCCACCAGCCCGGCAGCGCCAGCGTGAGCGTGTGATCGGGTCGGTACCAGTGCCCGTACACCGGCACCACGCCGTGAAAGCCCGAGTCGCCGCGCAGCGAGTCGTGCCAGACGTTCGACACGTACGGGAACACGCTGGTCCAGCCACCGCGTCGGTCCGCACGATGTCCCCACAGCAATGCCGCGTTCCAGCCGCTCGCGTCGGGCGTGCGCCACTTCCGCGCCAGCGCGAGTCCGCTGCCGCCCAGGCCCGGCAGCACGCCGAACTCCGACAGCGTGGTGCCGCGCGCGGGATCCACGCGCCGGTACGCGAGCGGCGTGACCTGCCACGCGTGGTAACCACCGAGCCGGCGCTCGTCGCTCCACAGCGGCGCCAGCTCCCGCCGCGAGCGGAACGCGTTCGACTCGCTCGCCCAGCCCACGAGCGGCGTTGCCAGCGACAGTTCGGTGAGGCCGCGCCGCGAATCGCTGCGCCAGCCGGTGAGCGGCCACGCGAGCCAGCGCTCGCGCCGCCCGTCGGCGGTGTCGAATCCGCCGGTCACCGGGAACGCCAGGTAGGCCGCCCGCGTGCGCGGCGAGCGGAACCGGCCCGTCACCGGCCCGAGCATCTGCAGCGAACGTCCTTCGTCGCCCTCGTAGTTCACCACCAGCGGCCACGCGAGCACGTGATGCGGCCGGCGCGCGGGCGTGGAGTCCGGGTTCGCCTGCGCCCGCGCTTCGCCGCTCGCGGCCGCGAGCAGCGCGACCGCCAGCCCGAGCGCACGCAGGCTCATCGCAGCCCGCGCCCGGTCACGAGGTAGGTGGCGAAACTGCCGAGCCAGTGCGAGCCGGCGTAGTGCGTCGAGCGCGCGCCCTCGAGCCCGGCGTCGCGATGCCGCGCCGCCGACGCCGCGAGCGCGCCGTGCAGCGGGTGTGCCCCGTCCAGCGCCCCGAGGACGCCTTCGAGCATCCACGCGCGGCTCAGGTTGAGCCCGTCGAGGTGCGCGAACTTGCCGTCCGCGCGATCGGGCGAACGCGCGGGCGCGAGCCAGCGCTCGAGGTCGGGATCACCCGCGGGCGGCAGGTAGCGCTCGAGCCACGCCGCGAAGTCCTCGCGCGCGAGCGCCCGGCGCAGCAGGTCGGCGGCCGCGAGGATCGGCGACAGGAAATCGTGCGCGCTCGGCTCGTAGCGCACCGGCGCGCCGCGATCGCCGCCGTGCAGCCGCACGCCGTACTCGGCGATGCGCGCGCACAGCTCCGGCTTGCCGGCATCGCGCGCCCAGTCGAAGAACAGCCCGAGCGCGAACGCGCTCTGCGAATGTTCGCCCGAGCGCACGGGCACCGGCAGGCGCTCGAGCCACGCCAGCATGCGCGCGGCCGCCAGCGTCTCGAGCGGCGCGAGCGCGGCGGCCCAGTGACCGCACGCCTGCACCACCGCCCCCTCGCCCGCCGCGCCGCCGCGGCACTCGGCCGCCAGCTGCAGCAGCCACGCGAGCCCGTAGGGACGCTCGAAGCCCTCGCGGCCCGGCGCGCGCAGGAACGCCTCCTCGGCGGCCAGCCGCGGCTCGGTCAGCTGCGCGCCGAGCAGCGCGATCACCGGGGCGGCCCACGGCGCCGCGGGGGCGCAGCGCAGCGCCCGCACCAGCGTCCAGTGGCCGTGCACCGCCGAATGCCAGTCGAACGCCCCGCGGAACACGGGCGTCGCCAGCCGCGGCAGGACCAGGTCGGCGTCGCGGGTGAGCACCAGCGAAAGGTGATACGGGAACTCGAGTTGGATCGCGGTCACGGCCATTTCCACATAGGGCGTGAGCGCGCCGGCATCGGAGAACGGGGCGTGCGTGCGCATGCCGCGCACGCTAGCGTTCGCGCGGCGCGGACCGCAACCCGGGCGGCGACATCCGAGCGTTCAGTCGCAGACCCGCGCAGGCCGATAACTCGCGGGCCGGTCCGCCGGCCATCACCCGAAAGGACTCGACCGTGGATGCCGAACGCCTGAGCCACATGAACGCCGCACCGGCGGGATTCCGCATGGACCGCGACCTGCCTCCCGGCTTCGCGGCCTTCTTCGCGACGCTGCATGCCGAGTTCACGCCGCGCCAGCAGCAGCTCGCGGCGGCGCGCATCGCGCGGCTCGCGCGCGCGCATCGCGACGGCGTGCTGCCCGACCACCTGCCGCCGTCCGAAGCGACCACGTCCGAGTGGCGCATCACGGTGCCCGCGTGGTGCGCCGACCAGCGCAACCAGATGACCGGTCCGGCCGACGACGCCGAACTCGTGGTGAAGATGCTCAACTCGGGCGCGCCCGGGGTCATGCTCGACCTCGAGGATTCCATGGCGAACGCCTGGCCGAACACGCTGCGCGGCGTCGCGAACATTCTCGCCGCGCTCGAGGGCCGGCTCACGTACGAGGACGCCAAGCGTGGGCGCACGGTGGGCATCGAACCGTCGGGCGTCGCGATCTGGAATCGCGTGCGCGGCCTGCACCTGTCGCAGCTCGGCGTCACCGCCGACGGCGGGCCCGCGAGCGCGTCGCTGTTCGATCTCGCGCTGATCGCGTTCCAGGTGGACGCGGCGAAGCTGCGCCACCCCCTCGCGTTCTACATCCCCAAGTCGGAGTCGGCCGAAGAGGCGCTCTGGTGGCGCGACGTGTTCCAGCGCGTCGCCGCGCTCAAGGGCTGGCCGCGCGACTACATCCGCTGCATGGCGCTCGTGGAGTCGCACCCGCTCGCCTACCAGATGGAGGAGTTCCTCCACGCGCTGCGCGAGCACATCGTGGGGCTCAACCTCGGCCGCTGGGACTACATGGCGAGCCTGATCCACTGGAACTTCGAGAACCCCGCGTGGGTGCTGCCCGACCGCAACACCATTCCCCACGACGTGCCGTTCTTCCAGCGGCTGCGCCACCTGCTCGTGGACATCTGCCACCGCCGCGGCGCACTCGCCATCGGTGGCATGACCGCGCTCTACCCGAGCCGCACGGACGCCGAGCTCAACGCACGCGCGCTCGCGGTGCTCGAACAGGACAAGAAGAACGAGGCCGCCTGCTTCATGGACGGCGCGTGGACCGGACACCCGGACCAGAACGCGATCGCCGTGGCGCAGTTCCCCGCACCCAACCAGGTCGCCTCGCGCCCCGCGAACGTCGAGCGCTACCCCGACCTGCGCCCCGCGCCGGCCGGCGTCGGCCGGCTCAGCGAAGCGGGCACGCGCGCCGCGGCGCGCATCACGATCCGGTACCGCAACGGCGTGCTCAACGGCAACGGCGCGAGCCTGCTCGACGGCTACATGGAGGATCTCGCGACCGACCGCATCTACCGGCTCATGCTGGCGCAGCGGATCCGGCATCGCGACGCCGTGCGCATCGAAGGCGCGCCGTCGCACGACGCCGCGTTCGTCGCGCGCTGCTGGGACGAGGAACTCGCGACGCTGGTCGCCGCCCTGCCCGAGGGGCGCGACGTCGGCACCGCGGACACGCTCACCGAAGCACGCCGCCGCAGCGAAGAGATGATCGTTCGTGGATGGTTCGATCCCGTCTGAGTCCCGGGCCCGCACCGGGCCTCACGTCACGGAGGAAGTCATGGGTACGCCGAAGACCGCAGCCGAAATCCGCACGAGCTGGCAGAGCGATCCGCGCTGGCAGGGCGTCACGCGCCGCTACACGTCCGACGACGTCGTGCGCCTGCGCGGCACGGTGCAGGTCGAGCACACGCTCGCGCGCATGGGTGCCGAGCGGCTCTGGACGCTCATGCAGCAGGAGCCGCCGGTGCGCGCGCTGGGCGCGCTCACGGGCAACATGGCCGTGCAGCAGGTCGCCGCGGGCCTGAAGGGCATCTACCTCTCGGGCTGGCAGGTCGCGGCCGACGCGAACACCGCGGGCCAGATGTATCCCGACCAGAGCCTGTACCCGGTGGACTCGGTCCCGAACGTCGTGCGCCGCATCAACGCCGCGCTCGTGCGTGCCGACCAGATCGCGCACCTCGAGGGCAAGCGCGACGTGCACTGGTTCGCGCCGATCGTGGCCGACGCCGAGGCCGGATTCGGCGGCGACCTGAACGCGTACGAACTCATGAAGGCGCTGATCGAGGCCGGCGCCGCGGGCGTCCACTTCGAGGACCAGCTCGCGTCGGCCAAGAAGTGCGGCCACATGGGCGGCAAGGTGCTCGTGCCCACGCGCGAGTTCGTGCAGAAGCTGGGCGCCGCGCGGCTCGCCGCCGACGTGCTCGGCGTGCCCACCGTGCTGGTGGCGCGCACCGATGCGCACAGCGCCACGCTGATCACGTCCGACGTGGACGAGCGCGACCACGCGTTCATCGAACGCACGCGCACGGTGGAGGGTTTCTGGAAGTTCCGCGGCGGGCTCGACGCCGCGATCGCGCGCGGCATCGCCTACGCCGAAGTCGCCGACCTCGTGTGGTGCGAGACCAGCACGCCCGATCTCGACGAGGCGAAGCGGTTCGCCGAGGGCATCCACGCGAAGTTCCCGGGCAAGAAGCTGGCGTACAACTGTTCGCCGTCGTTCAACTGGTCGAAGAAGCTCGACGCCGCCACGATCGCGAAGTTCCAGCGCGAACTCGGCGCCATGGGCTACGCGTTCCAGTTCGTCACGCTGGCCGGCTTCCACGCGCTCAACCTGTCCATGTTCGAGCTCGCGAGCGGCTATCGCGACGAGGCCATGTCGGCGTACTCGCGGCTGCAGGATCGCGAGTTCGACCTGCAGAAGAGCGCGGGCTACGGCGCCGTGACGCACCAGAAGTTCGTGGGCACGGGCTGGTTCGACGCGCTGCAGGAGACCATCTCGGGCGGCGAGAGCAGCACCAAGGCGCTCGACGACTCGACCGAGAAGCACCAGTTCTAGGCGTCCCGAAACGCCGAAGGCCCGCGACGCGTTCGTCGCGGGCCTTCGTGCGTTCGATCCCGCGCGCCTACCAGACGCCGGGCACCCAGCGCGCGGTGTGCGTCATGCGCCGCGCCCACGGCTCGCCGTGCGTGGCGAGCAGCAGCGCGTCCTCGCGGCGCGCGCACCAGGCGGACGCGAGCAGCGCGGGGAACGTGAGTGCGAGCACGCCCGGCCACGAGCCCACGGCCATCGGCAGCGCCGCATAGAACAGCATGCGCGCCGCCACGTCGGGCATGCGCAGGCGGGCCGAGCCGCGCCGCGTGCGCCAGCGCAGCGCCATGGCCGCGGCGGCGAGCGCGACGCCCAACAGGTTGCCCGCGCCGTTCCACCACGCGCCGCCTGAGGGCCGGATCGTGAGGTAGAAGACGAGCACGGACGTGAAGATGAGCGGCGCAAGCCAGCGCGGCGGCTTCACGCGCGCGCGCAACGGATCGCCGCCGGCGCGGCGCGACGCGTGGTCCACGGCGCCGTACAGCGCGATCAGCGTGCCGCTGGTGGCGAATCGGACGAGATCGTGGTCGAAGATCATCGGGGCTCCCGCCGGTCCCCCGCCGCGGCATGCGGCGGGGCACTCCGGCGCAGTATCGGTGCGCGGCCCGGGGGCTGAAGCGCCCGGGCCGGGCGAAATCTCAGTCGCAAAGTACCGAATACGTCTCGAATCGCGAAGTCATGGGCGGCGTGCGGCCCTCCTCGCGGGCGCGGCGCACGTCCTCGAAACCGCGCTTGTGGCCCTCGAGGAACTCGGGCGACTGCCGCCAGCCGTCGAACGCCTCGCGCGCCGACCACTCGCTGACCACGAGGTAGTCCCCGCCCGGCGCCTGCGGCTTGAGCACGCGCATCGAGACGAAACCGGGGATCCGGTCGATCGCGTGGGCGCGCGAGCGGAACAGCGTCTCGAAGCGCTCGACGTAGTCGCTCTCGCAGTGGATGAAGTTGACGGCGACGAACGCCACGGCGGGCTTCGGTGCATCCGCCGAATGCTCGGCGGTGGTGAGTGCGGTGCTCATGATCGGGATCCTCGGGATGGAGTGAGGAGTGGGTATCGGGCAGGTCACTTCGGCGCGGGCACGAGGCAGCCGAGCCCGCAGGTGTCGCAGGCCTCGCCGGGCCCGCAGGAACGCCGGTACGCGGCGTAGCGTTCGCGCAGCAGGTCCGCCACCTCGCGGTCCTCGTGCAGCAGCTTGAGGAAGTCCACGAAGCGGCTGGTCGTGCCCGCGCTGATGTCGTGTTCGATGAGGCAGGCTTCGCTCTCGGCCAGTTCACGCTCCACGCCGAGCACGTCCTCGAGGAACGTGCGCAGCACCTGGAAGCGGTGGTGCACTTCGCGCGCGGCGCGCTCGCCGGCCGGCGTCAGCACGAGGAATCGCGCCTCGTCGTGCGCGATCAGGCCGCGCTGCTCGAGCGGCCGCAGCCCCACCGACAGCGTCGCGGGCGCCACGCCGAGCGCGCGGGCCACGTCCGCCATGCGGGCGTAGCCGCGCTGGTTGCGCAGGTCCCAGATCGCGCGCAGGTAGTGTTCGTGGCTCGGGCTCAGCGGGCGCTGGGCCTGGTACTTGCCGAGCAGCATGGCGACTCCTTCGTGTGGGCTACCGCTTGTTAGGCCTACCTAATAGCAGACGAACCGTGGCAGCTCCAAGACATTTCTCGCCCGGCTCCGGGTAGCCTGCGCGCCATGCTCGCGCCCCGCCTCCGCTCCGCCCTGCCGGCGGCCCTGCTCGCCGCCGCGTGCACCATGCCGCATGCCGCCCTTGCCGCACGCGCGCCCGAGTGGCCCGCGGCCGACGGCCTCGCGACCGAACTCGTCGCGCGCGGCCTGCGCTCACCCGTGTTCGTCACCGCGCCACCCGGCGATGCGCGGCTGTTCGTGGTCGAGCAGCCGGGGCGCATCCGCATCGTGCGCGACGGCCGCCTGATCGAGCGCGCGTTCCTCGACCTCACCGACCGCGTCGGCTTCGGCGGCGAGCGCGGGCTGCTCGGGCTGGCGTTCCATCCGCAGTACGCGCGCAACGGCTTCTTCTTCGTGAACTACACCGACCGCCGCGGCGACACGCGCGTGGTGCGATTTCGCGTGAGCCCGGACCGCGACGTGGCGGACCCGGCGAGCGCGCGCGAACTGTTCCTGGTCGAGCAGCCGTACTCGAACCACAACGGCGGCATGATCGCCTTCGCGCCCGACGGCCGGCTGTGGATCGGCATGGGCGACGGCGGTTCGGGCGGCGATCCGCACGGCAACGGCCAGGACGACGGCACGCGGCTCGCCAAGCTGCTGCGGCTCGACGTGGACCGCGAGGGCGCCGAGCCCGAGGTGTGGGCGAAGGGCGTACGCAACCCGTGGCGGTTCTCGTTCGATCGCGGCTCGAACCTGGTGTACGTGGCCGACGTGGGCCAGAACGCGTGGGAAGAAGTGAACGTCGCCGACGCGCGCACGCGCGGACTGAACTACGGCTGGAACCGCCGCGAGGGCCTGCACGCGTTCCGCGGCGGCACGCGGCCCGAACGCGCGCTCGACCCCGTGGTGGAGTACGGCCACGACGACGGCTGCTCGGTCACCGGCGGCTACGTGTATCGCGGCCGCGCGATCCCGTGGCTCGCGGGCACGTACCTGTTCTCGGACTACTGCCGGGGCTGGCTGCGCTCGTTCCGCTGGGACGGCGAGCGCGCGGTCGAGCGCCGCGAGTGGCGCGTCGGCCCGCTCGGTTCGGTCACGAGCTTCGGCGAGGACGCCGCGGGCGAGCTGTACGTGACGGACGCCGAAGGCAGCGTGCTGCGGCTGGTCGCGGCTCCCCCGCCGGCACCGCGCCGCGCGCGCTGATCAGCGCGCGCCGACCGTCTCGGCGTCGGGATCCTCGCGGCCGTCGCGCGGCTCGGCCGCCTCGTCCGCGGACTCGTGCACGCGCAGCACGAGCAGCGTGCGGTCGTCCTGCGCCTCTTCGGTGCCGAGGTGCGCGTCCACCTCGTGCAGCAGCCGCGCGGCGATCCCGCGCGCGTCGAGCGGGCAGTCGAGCGCGCGCACGATCTCGGCCACGCGCTGCTCGCCGAACAACTCGCCCTCGACGTTCGCCGCTTCGCTGATGCCGTCGGTGAACGCGATCAGCACGTCGCCGGGTTCGAGCGCCACGTCCTCGTGCTCGAGCGTGATGTCCTCGAGCACGCCCAGCAGCAGCCCGCCGCGCTCGAGGAACTTGGTGGTGCCGTCGCGGCGCACGAGCGCCGGCCAGTTGTGCCCCGCGTTGCAGAACGTCAGCCGCCGGCCGGACGCGTCCACGCGCGCCAGGAAGAACGTCGCGAACTGGTGCACCGCGGTGCTGCGGTAGACGAGCGCGTTGATGTTGCGCAGGATCGTGCTCACGTCCTCGCTCGAGCGCGCGTGCGTGCGCAGTGCCGCCTGCAGCATGGACGACATGAGCGCCGCGGGCACGCCCTTGCCCGCCACGTCGGCGACCGCCACGAGGAACGAGCCGTCCTCGCACGCGACCACGTCGTAGTAGTCGCCGCCCACCTGCCGCGACGGCAGGTTCACCGCGTGCACTTCGCAGCGCGGCATGGCCGGGAACTCCGAACGCAGGAACGTGCGCTGGATCTGCTGCGCGAGGTGCAGTTCCTCCTCGAGCCGCGCGACCTGCAGGCGATCGCGCAGCAGCAGCGCGTTCTGCAGCGAGACGGCCATCTGCGACACGAGCGACGTGAGCAGCGTGACGTCCTCGGACGTGTAGTCGGTGCGGGTCAGCTTTTCGCCCAGCAGCACCACGCCCAGCGTCTCGCCGCGCCAGCGCAGCGGCAGCAGCAGCTCGCAGCCCAGCCGCCCCACGAGCAGTTCGCGATCGGCGCGGCGCAGGCCGTCCACCGGGTCCGCGAGCCGGAACACCGGTACGTGCGCGTCGAGCCGCGCCGCGATCTGCGCGAGCTGGCGCATGGCCTCCTCGTCGAGCGGCTCGCCCGCGCCCGCGCGCGAGACCGGGCCTTCGCGCGTGACCGCCACCACGTACGCCGAGCGCAGCAGCAGCGCCTCGGTCAGCGTGCGCACCGTGCGCACGAGCAGATCGTCGAGATCGATGGTGGTCTGCAGGTCGCGCCCGAGCTGGCGCAGTACGTTGCGGTAGTCGCCGGGGTCGCGCAAGAACATCTGGTCCAGCGACTGCTCGAGCCGCGCGATGGCCGGCTGGAACAGCGTGAGCGCCATGATGAGGAACACCGGCTCGATCACGCGCGCGTCGAGCCCGAACGCGCTCGAGACGTACGTGTTCACGCGCTCGACCACGAACAGGTAGAACCCGATCAGCAGCGCCGAGGCGAGCGCGTAGAGAATGCCGCGCCGCGCGATCAGCTTCGCGTCGAGGAACTTGTACCGCACCATGGCGTACGCGATCGCGCCGGAGCCGAACAGCAGCGCCGCGGTCGTGAGCAGGCCCTGCAGTTCGCGCGACAGCCGCAGCCCGAACAGCGTGGGCACCGACGTGGCCGAGAAGTACAGCGCGAGGCAGCCCACGAGCCCGACCGTGATCGCGCCGAGCTGGGCGCGGATGCGCGGCACCGACGTGCGGCGCCAGCTGCCGAGCAGCAGCGCGATCGCGCCGACGCCGAAGCCGATGTCCACGAGCGAGAACAGCGAGCGGTGCACGCCCAGGAACACGCGCGCGAGCACGCCGATGGCGCCGAAGAACGGGCGCATCATGTGCGGCACTTCGATCAGCGTGTTCGCCTCGGGCTTCCACAGGCTGGTCACCAGCACGAGCAGGTAGTGGAACACGTGCGGTGCGAACACGACCACCATGAAGCTCGGCGTCTTCCAGCCGCCCGGCAGTTCGTACCGCCGCGTGAAGCCGCGTTCCTCGGGAAAGATGCTGGCGAGCAGGAACGCCGTCGGGAAGAACAGCTGCCACAGGTAGGCCGCGTTCTCGGGCAGCGCCGCGGCGGGCGAACCCGCGGGCGCGAGCAGCGAGAGCGCCGACAGCACGGCGCCGAAGCCGCCGAAGAACAGCAGCAGCGACACGACGCGGTTGAGCCGCTGACCCGGGTTCTCGCGCAGGATCACGAGCCCGAGCAGGAACACGAGCCCGCCCAGCACGAGATTGCCCGTCGCGAGTCCGGTCCCGTTCAGCATCATGCGTACGGCCGCTCCGTTCGTTCGATCCCGCGCGCCTCCCGACGGGCGCCACGTCCACTACTGCTTTTCGCCGCGCAGTGTTTCGGGATCGCGCGAGAGCGTCAAGCCTCGCACGAAGGCGGTCAGCGTGCGAGCACGATTCGCCGGACCACGCTGGCGCCCGCCGCGCTCGCGCGCGCGAAGTACACGCCCGAGGCGGCCGGCTCGCCCGCCGCGCCGCGGCCGTCCCACTCCAGCGCGTGCGTGCCGGCGGGGCGCGCGCCCCGGGCCAGCGTCCGCACGCGGGCGCCGCGCAGGTCGAACAGGTCCACGCGCAGGTCGGCGACGGCCTGAGGCAGGTCGAGTTCGAGCCGCATGGGCACCTGGTCGGGGCGCGCCCGCGCCAGCCGCAGTGCGAACGCGCGCGGCGGGGTGCCGCCCACGCCCGTGCCGATCGGGCCCGCGACCGTGAACGGCGCCGACAGCCACGCGCCCGTGAGCGAGTCGCCGCGCCACGACGTGACTTCGAGCAACGAACGGTCGCTCACCACGAGCGGCACGAACGTCCAGCCCGGCCCCGGCGTCGCCGCCAGCGTGCTCCAGTGCCGCCCGTCGTCCGGCGAAAGCGCGATCTCGTAGCGGTCCACCAGCGCCGGCGGCGCGAACGACAGCCCGATCGAACTGCCGCTGCGCGCCTGCACCTGCGGCTCGCCCGCGTCCCAGCGCGGCAGCCCGGCGACTTCGAGTGGCGGTCGAGACACGCTCAGCAACACGCTGTCGGACAACCACGTGCGCGCACCGGCGAGCCCCGCGAACTCGAGCCGGTGGGTGCAGTCTCCCAGCCCGGCGCGCACCACGTCCACGGCACGGAACGGCACCGCCAGCCCCTGCGGCGAGGCGATCGGCGGACCGTCGGCGGCCAGGCCGCCGAGCCACGTCTCGGCCGGGTCGAGCGCTTCGAGCGCGGCGCCCTCCTGCCCGCCCAGCAGCAGCAGCGGCTGGTGCGCGAGCGCGCCGATCGGGCCGGCCGCGACCAGCGTCACGGGCGTGCGCGACACCACGAGCCGCACGGGCACCAGGCGTTGCGGCCGGCGCACGTCGTCGCTGCGCATCTCGAGCGCCGCCGTGTGCACGCCGTCGCCCAGCCCGTCGGCATCCATGCGCACCTGCAGCGTGTCCTCGGCACCGGGCGCGAGCACGCCGCTGTCGGGCTCGACCGCGAGCCAGTCGGGCACATGCTGGATGCGCACGCGCAGCGCCGCGTGCGCCCAGCTCGCGTCGTGCGCGATGGTGAAGCCGCGCGTGCCGGACTCGTCCTGCAGCCCGATCGTGGCGCGATCCGAAGGCGAGCCGACGGACTCGTACTGCAGGTCCACGGTGCCGTCGGGCGACAGCAGCACCTGGAACGTGTAGGGCCCGCCGACCGCGTAGTGCACCGCGTCGCGCCACTCGATCACGAAGCGCGTGCCGTCGTACCACGCGTACGCGCGGCCGCCGCCGGTGGTGGTGCGCAGGTCGAGGTCGTCCCACCACGGCGCGATCAGCGCGCGCGGCGCCGACGTGTCGGGCAGCGCCACGTCGCGGAAGCTCTTCGCGCGGCTCGTGAACGACAGCCAGCCGTTCGTGCACACGTTCACGCTGCGGTACGTGACGCCGTAGAACCGGAAGTCGAACGGCAGCGGCACGTCGGTGCGTGTGGAGTCGTCGGCGCTGCCGAACAGCCGCGTGCCCACGCCCGCGATCTCGCGCCACTGGTACTCGGGCCCGCCGGGTTCGTCGCTGTCGGTCCAGCGGTAGCCGCCCGCGTCGGGCCCGCCGGTGCGCGTGATGCCGACCGCGCCCCCCTCGCCCGGCGCCAGCCCGGTCGCCGGGCGCGCACGCCAGTGCAGCGGCGAATCGCCGTCGTTGCGCAGCCGCAGCGGCCGCGTGCGCACGCGCCGCGCCGCGTCCATGCCGTTCGCCGCCACGCCCGCGAGCGAATCCGCCTCGAGCCACGCGACCGGCGGCGGCAGCGAGCGTGCGGTCACGTGCACGCGCAGCAGGCCCTGGTCGGGATCGTCGCACGCCACCTGCAGCGTGCGTTCGTACGTGGCCGCGACCGTGGGCCGGAACTCGACCGGCAGCGTGACGACCTCGCCCGGCAGCAGCGTGACCGGCGCGAACCCGAGCGTGAACGGCGCGTCGTCGGACTTCCACAGCAGGTGCAGCACGTCCACCCCGGAGTTCTCGATGCGCACCAGCAGCGTTTCGGCCACGCCCACGTACACGTCGCCGAAGTCGAGCGCCGCGGGCCCGAACACCGCGTCGGGCGCGCCCGTCACGTGCATGGCCGCGGCCACGGCGAGATCGGGGCGCACGGGATCGTTCGTGCGCACGTGCACCGCACCGGCGTAGTCGCCGGTCGGCAGCCCCGACGCGTCCATGCGCACGCGCACCGACGCGCGCGCGCCGGGCGCGAGGAATCCCGAGTCGGGCTGCGCCGTGAGCCACTGCCGCAGCGGCACGATGCGCACCGCGAGGCTGTCGCGCACGTAGTCCTGGTTGAAGCTCACCGTGAGCCCCTGCGTGCGCGTGGTGTCCTGCATGCCCACGGTGCAGTTGTTGCGCACGCCGGTGCCCGAGCGGTACTGGAACCGGATCTCGCCCGAGGGCCAGAGAATCGCCTGGAACGTCTGCGTGGAAGCGGGATCGGAATAGCGCGGCACGTCGAGCCACGTGACCACGAAGCGCGAACCGTCCGAATGCGCGAACGCGCGCCGCGTGGTGGCGCCGAAGTTCAGGTCGTCCCAGCACGGCGCGATCATGGTGTGCGCGCCCTGCACCGACGGCAGGCCCGAGTTCACGTAAGGCACCGCGTCGTCGGCGAACGTGAGGTAGCCGTTCGTGCAGACGCGCACCGACGTGTAGCGCCGGCCGTAGAACGGGAACGACAGCCCCATGGGCCGCAGGTCCGACAGCACGTCGTCGCCCGTCAGGTCGAGCTGGTATTCCGGGCGCTCGATGTCCACCCACGCGTACGCGGGACCGCCGGGCGCGAACGAATCGAGCCAGCGGTAGCCGAACGCGTCGGGCCCGCCGGCCGCGAACGGCTGCACGCCGCGCGTGGCGCCGTCCTGGCCCTTGGCCGCGACTTCCGCGGGCCACGCCAGCGCGAACGTACCGCCCACTTCGATCGTGGGCGTCGGGATGCGCCACTCGAGCGTGCCGGGCGAGTCGTTCGCGATCTCGAACTCCTGGTCGAGCAGTTCGCCCGTGCGCAGGTCGGCCGCGAGCGACGCGGGCGCCACCGCGGCCACGGGCGCCGCGAGCGTCGTGGCCGACGCCACGTTCGAGATGGGCCCGGGATTGCCGAACTCGTCGAGCGCGCGCACGGCCACGTACACCGTGGTCGCGATCGGCAGGCCGTACAGCCGCGCGTGTTCGGTGCTGCCGGGGTCGAGCGGCGGTGTCAGCGCCGCCGGCACGCCGCCCAGGTAGTTCTCGTCGGTCAGCGGCGCGGTGGACCAGCGCAGCTCCATGCGCGTCGCACGGCCGTCGCTGCCGTCGTCGCCGGTCGCGGTCCACGTGAGGTCGAGCGACGTGGAGCCCACGCTCTCGACCGCAAGGTCGCCGACCGCCCCCGGCGGGATCGTGTCCGGCTCGGAGACCGCCAGCCACAGGTCCAGCCGCCCGCCGCTCACGCAGCGTCCCGCGAGTCCGGGCAGGCGGTCGGCGGTCGCGAGCACGCGCTGGCGCACCTGGTCGGGCGGCATGTCGGGATGGCGTCCCAGCAGCAGCGCGCATGCGCCGGTGACGAACGGCGTGGCCATGGACGTGCCCGAGAGCCGCTGGTACGCACGCAGCGGCCACGTCGAGTAGATGTCCACGCCGGGCGCGGCCAGGTCCACGCTGATCGCGCCCCAGTTCGAGAACGGCGCCAGCTGGTCGTCGCGATCGGTGGCCGCCACGGTGATGATGTTCGGCAGCTCGTAGCTGGCCGGGTACGTGGGGCGCACGTCGTTGTCGGAGCCGGCATTGCCCGCGGCCGCGACGAACACGATGCCGGCGTCGTTCGCCAGCACGATCGCGTCGCGCAGCGCCTGCGAGTACTGCGAGCCGCCCCACGAGTTGTTGAGCACGCGCACGCCGATCCGGGTGGCGTACAGGATGGCGGTGATCGCGTCGGCCGTGCTGCCGCCGCCCGAGGAGTTCAGGAACTTGAGCCCGACCAGCCGGGCGTGCCACGCCACGCCGGTGACGCCGATGCCGTTGTTGCCGACCGCCGCGATGGTGCCCGAGACGTGCGTGCCGTGGCCGTTGTCGTCCATCGGGTTCGCGTCGTGGTTCACGAAGTCCCAGCCGTGGACGTCGTCCACGTAGCCGTTGCCGTCGTCGTCCACGCCGTTGCCGGGGATCTCGCCCGGGTTGGTCCAGACGTTCGCGGCGAGATCGGGGTGCGTCCAATCGAAGCCGGTGTCCACCACGCCCACGAGCAGTTCGGGATTGCCGGTGGTCAGGTCCCACGCCGCCTCGGCGCGCACGTCGGCGCCCGGCGTGCCGCCGGTCTGGCCGGCGTTGTGGAGACCGTAGAGCAGCGGGTAGCCCGGGTCGTTCGGGCGCAGCGACGCGTACCAGAGGTAGTTCGGTTCGGCGTACGCCACGTCGGCGCGCGCGGCGAGCGAAGCGGCCGCGGCCTGCGGATCGCCCGTCACCTGAAGGCGCTCGATCCCCAGCGGCTCGAAGCGCGCGAGCACCTGCGCGCCGGCCGCCTCGCGCACCGCGGCGCGGCGTGCGGCGGACGCGTCGGGCTTCCAGCGCACGAGCACTTCGCCGGGCACGTACTCGGGCGCCGCGAACCCCGGCGCGGCGAGCGCGATCGCGAGCACCGCGGCCAGCGCGACGGCGCGCGCGACCCGGTGCGCCGCGGCGAACCACGGCGCCCGCGACGACGGCGCGACGGACGGCGAACGGCGCATGGACTCCCCGGGGTGCGAGCTTCCCTGGACGACGCGACCGTGACCGATACCCCGGCGGCGGTCCGCGGAGTCCCGAAAACACTCCGGGCGCCGGTGGCCCCGAACCATAGGCCCCCGCGCGCCCGTGGCGCTACGGCTGATTTGCCGCCCGGTCAGCGCCGGCGGCGCGAGCCCGGCTTCTCGTGGCGGGCGACCACGCGCGTGGTGATGCCGCCGCGCACGTTGAACAGGCCCACGACCGTCATGCGGCGCGGCTTGGTGGCCTTGACCAGGTCGTCGAGGATCTGGTTGGTGACCTGCTCGAAGTAGTGCCCTTCGTTGCGGAACGCCCAGATGTAGAGCTTGAGCGACTTGAGTTCCACGCACAGCTTGTCGGGCGTGTAGTACACGATGATCGTCCCGAAGTCGGGCTGGCCCGTGACCGGGCAGTTCGCGGTGTACTCGGGGCACTCGTGACGGATCACGTAGTCGCGGCCCGGGGCGGGATTCGGGAACACCACGAGGTGCTTCGAAGGCTTGGTCGGCATGGTCGTCGGTCGGGTTCGGGTGGAGCGTGCGCTCGGCGGCCCTTGGGGGCGCATCCGGCGCGGGGCCGGGGACCATAACGGCCGCCGCGGCGCGGGTCCAATCCCCCGCCGCGGCGCGCCGGCGGGCATTCCGCGCTCAAGCGTGCAGCCCGCGCGGCCGATGAAACCCCTGCGACGACGGCCCCTCCGTCTGGCGAGACCTCTGCCGAGGAGGCCCAGTCGTGCCGTTTTCGAATTCGTCCCGCGCCGCCGCGCCCTACGTGCTGATCGCAGACGACGAGCCCGCCGTGCTCGAAGTGCTGCATTCGATGGCGCGTGCGCTGGGCTGGCAGCCGCTGCTCGCCGACACCGGGACGCAGGCGCTCGAACTGTTTCGCGCCCACCGCGGCCAGATCGACTGCGCGATCGTGGACCTGCACATGCCGCAGGTCGAGGGCACGCAGATCCTGCGCGAGATCCGCGCGCTCGACCCCGGCACCCGCGTGCTGCTCATGACCGGCGACCATGTCGAAGCCGCCGAGCTGTCGAAGGCCGGGCTGGAGCCCGACGGCGTGCTGTCGAAGCCGTTCTTCATGGACGACCTCGAGCACGCGCTCACCCCGGCCCGGCGCGAGGCCGCGTGAGCGAAACGTTCCCCAATCCGGCCGCCCGGAGTTCCGCGGCCAGCGCGATTCCCGCGACCACGGCCGCCGAACTGTACGAGGCGAGCCTGCGGATCGTGCCCACGCTCGACCTGCGCGACGTCGGCGCCCAGCTGCTCGCGCCGCTCGTGCGCGCGACCACGTCGAGCCGCGCATCGCTCATGGTGGTGAACCCCGAGACCGGCCGGCTGCGCATCGTGGCCGGGCTCGGCCTGCGCCCCGAACTGATCGGCCGCGACACGGAGTGGCGCCCGAACAGCATTTCGGAGTGGGTGTACCGCAAGCGCCAGGGACTGGTCCTGAACGGCGAAGTCCGCGGCGCGAACCTGAACGGCAGTTCCGAGCAGGCGATCGAGTCCGCCGTGTGCGTGCCGCTCGAATCGCACGACGGCATGCTGGGCGTGCTCAACCTGGCGCGCCCCGCTCCCGCTCCAGTGTTCACGAACGCCGATCTCGAGGCGATCGCCGAAATGCTGCCGCCGGTCGCCGGTGCGATCGAGCGCGCCATGCAGGCGCACCGCGCCGAGCAGCTGCAGCGCCAGCTGCACGAATCGAGCGGCCTGCTTGGGCGCACGCTGCTGCCCGCGGGCACGTTCGAGTCGCGCTTCTACGAGATCGCGTTCGCGCGCGTGGCCTGCGCGCTGGAAGGCGGCGACATCGCCGACCGCGTGCCGCACGCCAACGGCGCGCAGACGCTGCTGCTCGCCGACGTGGCGGGCGACGGCGTGGACGCGGCGCTGACCGCCGCGTTCGTGCAGGGCCTGTTCGTGACCGCCGCCGCGGTGCCCGACGCCTCGCCCGCCGCGTTGTGCGCGCGCATCGGCAGCGAACTGCACGCGCGTTCGGGCGGCCGCCGCACGTCGGCGCTGTGGCTGGCGCAGCTGACGCCCGCGGGCATGCTGAGCGCCGCGAACGCCGGCTACCCGCCGCCGCTGTGGGTGCCGTTCGACGACAATCCCGTGACCACGCTCATGGGCAACACCCCGCTCGCCGGAACGACCGCGCACGACACGTTCGAGGACGAACACGTGCGGCTGCTGCCCGGCGACATGATCGTGGCCGTGAGCGACGGCGTACTGGGCGCGCGCAACGTGATGGGCCAGACGTTCGGCTACGACCGCCTGAGCGAGCACCTGGTGGAAATGAAGCGCCAGCCGCTCGACCTGATCGTGTCCGACATCGTGGAATCGGTCCGCAACTGGAGCGGCCGCCCGGTGCCCACCGACGACGTCGCGGTGCTGGCCATTCGCTACACGCCGGCGCGTTGAACGTGGCATGCGCGCCTCCGGCGCGCCGGAGTGGGCGCAGGAGACGGCGCAGGCCGCGGCGCAGCCCCCCGCTGGCCGCGCCGCGGCGCCACGTGATACCGTCGCCGCCCCTATGAAACGCGTGTTCCTCGAAACCTACGGCTGCCAGATGAACGTGGCCGACAGCGAACTCATGGCGGGCGTGCTCGAGCGCGCCGGCATGGAGCTGGTGCCGCGTCCCGACGAAGCCGACGCGGTGATCCTGAACACCTGCGCGATCCGCGAGCACGCCGAACTGCGCGTGCTGGGCCGGCTCGGCGAGTTCGCGCACCTGAAGATGAAGAACCCCGCGCTCGTCGTGGGCGTGGCCGGCTGCATGGCCCAGCACCTGCGCAAGAAGCTGCTCGACGACAAGCGCGTGCTCGACCTGGTCGTGGGCCCCGACGGCTATCGCGACCTGCCCGCGCTGCTCAGGCGCGCCGCCGGCGCACCGGTGGCCGAGATCCGGCTGGACCGCGACGAGACCTACGGCGACCTGGAGCCCAAGCGCGTGGACGGCGTCCGCGCCTGGGTCACCGTGCAGCGCGGCTGCGACAAGTTCTGCACCTACTGCGTGGTGCCTTACACGCGCGGCCGCGAGCGCAGCATTCCGCTGGCCGACCTGGTGCGACAGGTCGAACACGCCGCCGCGAACGGCTTCTGCGAGATCGTGTTTCTCGGCCAGACCGTGAACTCGTGGAAGCACGAGTCGCACGACTTCGCCGACCTGTTGCGCGCCGCCAACGACGTGCCGGGCGTGAAGCGCATTCGCTACACCTCGCCGCACCCGAGCGACATGACCGAGCGCGTGGTGAACGCCATGGCCGAGTGCGAAAAGGTCATGCCGCACGTGCACCTGCCGCTGCAGTCCGGCAGCGACAAGATCCTGGACGCCATGAACCGCACGTACGACATGGCGCGCTTCCGCGAATGCGTGGCCATGCTGCGCGAACGCGTGAAGGGCATTGCGCTGTCCACCGACGTGATCGTCGGCTTCCCCGGCGAGACCGAGGACGACTTCGAAGCCACACGCGCTTACCTGCACGACGTGCGCTTCGACAGCGCGTTCCTGTTCAAGTACTCCGCCCGCCCGGACACCAAGGCCTACAAGTGGCCCGAGACCGTGAGCGAAGAAGAGAAGGGCCGCCGGCTCACCCGCCTGATCGACGAGCAGATGGCGATTTCCGCCGAGATCAACGACGCCCGCCTGGGCGACGAAGTCGAAGTGCTGGTCGAGAACGTGAGCCACCGCGACGCGTCCCAGCTCTACGGCAAGAGCCGCGACTTCAAGACCGTCGTCTTCGGCGACGACGGCACGCAGCCCGGCGAACTCGCCCGCGTGAAGGTGATCGGCACGACCCCGGTGACGCTGCTCGGCGAGTCCGTCCGCAAGCCGAAGCACGTGCCTCTCGTGACGATCGCGTAGTCGGTGCCGACGCGGCAGGTGGTCTTGAAACCACCTGCCAATTCACTTGCGCTGGCGCAAGTGAATCGACGTCTCGCAGAGGGGCAACGCCACCGCTCGTCCGAGCGACTTTTCGCAGGCGCGCGGCCAGGACATTCGCGTCACCGGCGGCGAGCTTCGCGTGAGCCTCGCGGACGGGCGCAGGCTGCAGGTCCCACTCGACTGGTTCCCACGGCTCGCGAATGCTTTCACCGAAGCGGGATCGCACTGGCGCCTGCTCGGTGACGGCGCCGGCATCCACTGGCCCGACATTGACGAGGACCTCAGCGTCGAGGGGCTGCAGATGGGCGCGAGGGCGCGAAGGGCGAGGTAGGCGAAGGCGTGTTGGGAAGACGCTGCTCTGTGCTCTCGCGTCTCCCGCAATCTGGCGGGCCACTGTGCTGCGTGGCTACGTGTTACGCCGGGCACCTCTGGCACTTTCGACGGTGACCCGGATTGGCGCGGATACGGTCTCGGCTACGGTCCTTGCTCTTCTGCGAGTTCGAAGTGGGCCCGACAGGTGTCCGGCGGCGCTCCCGGTCCCGGCACCAATCGCCAAGTTCGAGATTGTCCCTTGGACAGGTGAAGCGCGCTGTCCGGATGGAGTTCGACGGGGTGAACCGCAACACACGGCCACATTGCCTCCCCTCCCGGCCAAAGCGATGTGTGCACCCAAGTGTCCGAAGCAGCCTCCACCCGAAGCGTGTAGTTCCCTGAGATGGGAGTCCTGATCCAGAAGAACGGCACCCAGGGTTCACGAGGGCGCCGAGGACGCAACACCAGTCGTTCCTCTGCGGTGGCAAGGCACGAGGAATCACAGCCCGGGATGGTGTTCCTCACAGTACGTGCATCCGACCACCAGGTGCGGCCGTTGGGATCCGTGATCGTGACCAACAGTTGTGGGCCTTGCACGAGCACTCCGAATCCGCCCGGCCAAGAAAGCGACTTTGGCTGCGGGGTTGCGGTGGCCGCGACCGTGAAGAACGTGAGAGCCACGAAAAGGCCGAGGCGCAACCTGCCCTGCGTCGTCATCGCCCTGCGTCCGAACATGACAGCCTCGCCGCTTCCCTCATCACCACTTCGTCCGTTAGCCGCGCGTACCGCTGCGTAGTCACGATGCTCGCGTGGCCGAGGACCTGTTGAAGTGCGGCCAACGAGCCGCCCCGCTCCAACCACTGACACGCGAGCGTGTGGCGCATCCGGTGCACGTGGAAGTCCTCGATTCCCGTCCGCCTGCGCACCTGGTTCGCGAACGAACCCGGTGAGCCAATCGCGTAGGGAACCAGTCGCCCCACTCGCGTCCGGACTTCCTTCAGCAACTCCGGCGAGAGCGGAACGCGCCGCACACGCTTCGACTTCGTTTGCGACACTTCCAGAAACGCCTGCTCTTCTGCAGACCCCGGTGCGCAGAACCGTTTCACGTCCGCTGCCTGGGCCCGGCACAACTCGCCCCACCGAAGCCCGGTGCCGAGTGCCAGCCGACACACGAACCCGTAGGGCGCTTCCAGCGCGGCCACCTGCGCCGCTTCCTCATCGGTCAACCGATCCGGTGCCCGCTCCTGCAACCGAGGCATCACCCGGCGCGGAAACGGACTGCGCTCAATCAGCCCCGCGTCCTCGCACCAGTTGAGCAGGCATCGCACGTCCGAAAGCACGTGCCACACGCTGCCCACGCTGAGCGTGGTTCGCGACTCCAGCCACAGCCGAAACGACCTCACGTCTTCGCACGTCACCCGCTCGACGAGCATGTGCCCGAAGAACGGATCGATGTACGCCCGCACGCGCTGCGCCGCGAGCTTCTGCCCCTTCTCGCTTCTCTGAGTCCGGATGTACGACTCCAGCCAGCGCTCGCCCGCATGGCCCACGGTGCCCACCTGCGTGGGCGCGACTGTGACGCCTGCGGAGTAAGCGCGAGCGGCGTCGCAGGCCCTGGCAAAGTCGGTCCCGAGCGAAACCCACCGCTCGGTGCCGCCCCGATAGAGCCGCTTGTACCAGCCCGGCCGACCTTTCCTGCGAAACATTCCCTTCGGGAGCTTCGGCATTGTCAGCGCTCCTTTCCGTTCGCCGAAGCAAGTCGCAGGACGTCGCGAGAGGCATACCTTACGGCGAGGCCCAAACCCGGACAACGGTTGAGCGAGCCCGCAGCTTCCATGCGCTGAAGCTTCCTCGTGCTCACGCCGAGGAACGCCGCCGCCTCGGCTCGGCTCACCGGCTGGCCGCGATGCAGCTTCGTGGACGCGGTCTCGTTCAGATCGGTGGCCCGCTTCAGTGTTTCCTCCAGCTTGGCTACCCGCCACGCGAGCACATGACCACCAATGCCTCGCAGCGGCCCGGTATTGTCTCGGAGGTAGTTCACGCCGCCTCCGATCGGTTCGTTCGCCCGTAGAAGCCGCTGAGGGGAGGCACGATCGCCGCAGCCCGCGCCGCGAGCCTTCCGTTCCAGTCAACGATCAGGCCGCCGCGGTAGCGGAATACCAACTCGCCCCGGAAGAACCGCCGCAGGGAGCGCACCACGCGGGACTCCACGGCGTGCGGCACGGTCTCGCCTTCGCCGAGGACGACCACATTCGCGAGCACCGCAAGCGTGACGCTTCGCGACCGCCCCCACCATCTGCCCGCAGCCTCGACGCCGGGCGGCAGGAGCTTCTGGCGTGCCTTGCCGAGATAGCGACTCAGGTAGTGACGCGCGGCGCGTTCGCCCCGAATGGCCTCGACCTTCACGGCGTATCGGAGCGCGTCCGTGTCGTCGAGTGCATCGGTGGCCCGGCACCACGCGAGCGCAGCGCGGGACTCGTTCACATGCCCCTCGCAGATGACGTGGTAGTGCACGACGCCCCTCGCTTGGAACTCTTGAATCCAAACGTACGCGCCCAGATGCCGGCGCATCGCCGAGAGGAAGCGGTTCAGGTCACGCTTGCTTCGGCGCACCACCCGCGCGTTACGCACGGGTTCGGTCTCCCACGACTCGCTCCGCGCGTGATAGGTGAGCGTGAGTAGCGATCGGAACTCGTTCGCGGCGCTCGCGGCAATGAGCTCGAGCCGCTTCCGGCTGGCGATCGAGAACGCCTTCACACCGCCGCGCGTGGCCTCTGCCAAGGTGGACCGCTTCGGAATCTCCTCGACGCCATCATCCGACCAGGGGCGGCGTCGGCCATCACTGTGCAGCACGAAACCGCCCGCGAAGATGCGGAGCCCGTGTTCCTTCATGAGCATGACTGACCTCGATTCCATGTTTGGGAACGCCGTCACGGGCCGAGCGCGAAGGACGCGCTACACGCCGTGCAGGCATGGAACTGCTGACTCGATGAATGGCGGAGTCAGTGATACGGGTGAGGAACCCGCAGAGATCAGGCGACGGAGCGTCGCCTCACCGGCACGAGGATGCCGGAAATACCGCCAGTGCTGGGCAACCTATCGGCGCGAACAGGGCCGGTCAACGCCAATCCTGCGGGCGGCAGACACACGCCCGGCCTCTGTCCATGCCTGTCCACCGCTGTCCACTGGTCTTGAGTTATGTGTTCTCAAGCCAAGCTGCGGGCGCCTTCGGGCATGGCGATCATTTGAATGCGACCTTCGCTCTCAATCGCACAATTGCTGCGGATGTATCTGGCACCCCGTAGCGGGACAAAGCTGAGAAATCCACCCGGTTTGGCGCGGGAAAATTCAGCCTTCCAACGTCTCGTGGCACCCGGAAATACTCAGGTCGCAACTCCCCTCCCTCAATTTCTCCTCCCACTTCCATGATGCAGTCGTTCCCTTCGACGCCAAAGATCTTCCAGTGAACACTTCCCATCGTCGTCGGCTTGCCAATCCACTGCTTGTTGCATGCGCAGAAATCGATCGTGACTTGTGGGGGCGGCTCGCTCGGCTTGAGGCCCATATCGTACTGGCGCTCTGCCGACGGGGTCTTCCACGCGTAGGCGGAGCTTGCCACCCACCTCGCCCAGGAGCCGATCCGAACACCGTCTCGATACTCGCCCTCCTCAAGTCGCTCTCCATTAGGGCCCCAGAGCACGAAGTGTCCATGTTCACCCACCCGCCGCCGACCTTCTTGCGGCAGTACTCCTCAAACTGTGGATAATACGCCTTCATGGAACGCTCACTGGAGACTGCTACCCTGACGTGTTCGGATCCGGGCGCGCATCTACAAGCATTGTCGATGGTGTCTGCCGATGCGCCGCAGACCAAGAGCCCAACGGCAATCAGTTGTGCACACAGCATCCTTCTCTTCCTTTCAATCGCCGGCTATCGCACGCGCCCAGAGCATCCTGGTTCCCTCAGCGGCCGCCGATCCTCAAACGCTTCCCCCACCGACCATTCTTAGGCGCCGATGGCTACGGTGGGCTACGGTCTCGCCGTCCTTTCACGTTCTGCCGTGTCCACCGTGGACCATAGACAGAAAGCGCCTCACCGCCAACAACCCGTTGAGGCGCTTCCTATTGTCTTCTCGCGTCGTCCGTTGACTCACTCGGCTCAGATTGTCGTGATTTCGGCCCGGCCCGATTGGGAAGACGCTGCTTTGTGTTCTCGCGTCTCCTGAAATCTGGCGTGGGCTTGACCCGCTCTCGTGGACATCTTCCGAGAGGCGGATACGATGTCCCGCATGGCCAAGACCGAGGGGCGCCGGGCACGGCGCAAGTTCACGGATGAGTTCAAGGCAGGCGTGGTACGGCTGGTCCTTGATGAAGGCAAGTCCGCGGGGGCCGTGGCCCGCGATCTGGACCTGACCGATTCGGCGGTGCGCGAGTGGGTGGCGCGGGCCCAGGCCGATCGAACCAAGGGTAAGTCCGGCGGCCTCACGACCGTCGAGCGCGAGGAGCTGGCGCGACTGCGCAAGGGAGTTCGCGAGCTCAGCTGGAGCGTGACGTCCTAAAAAAGCAGCGGCCTTCTTCGCCAAGGAGAGCGGCTGAGGTTCGAGTTCATCCGAGCGGAGAAGGCCACAGTCCCGATCACGAAGCTCTGCCGTTGGCTCCGGGTCTCGCGCAGCGGGTACTACGCGTGGTGCGAACGGCCGGAGTCGGAGCGCGCGAAGCAGGATCGCCAGCTGCGTGTGCGGATCCGTGCTTCATTCGACGCCAGCAAGCAGCGCTATGGCAGTCCTCGCATCTGGGAAGACCTCGCCGAGGACGACATTCACGTGAGCCGCAAGCGCGTTGTGCGTCTCATGCAGGAAGAAGGCCTGCGAGCGCGAGCGAGGAAGCGGTACAAGAAGTCGGTGGTCAGCGATCGAGACCAGCCGGTTGCCGCGAACCTGCTGAACCGCGAGTTCACGGCCGCTGCGCCGAACCAGCGTTGGGTGGGCGACACCACGGAGTTCGTGATCGGTTCGAGCGGCAAGCTGTACCTCGCGGCGATCCTCGACCTGTTCTCGCGGTTCGTCGTGGGCTGGGCGGTCAGTGCGATCAACGACCGGCACCTCGTGACGCGCGCACTCGAGATGGCGCTCAAGCGGCGCTGCCCGGCGGACGGGCTGCTGCACCACTCGGATCAGGGCTCGCCGTACTCGAGCGAGGACTACCAGGATGCGCTTCTGGCGCAAGGCATCACGTGCAGCATGAGTCGGCGCGGCAACTGCTACGACAACGCCGTGATGGAGAGCTTCTTCTCGAGCGTGAAGAGCGAGTTGAGTGAGCGCTTCGACAGCCACGGCGAGGCGAAAATGGAGTTGTTCGACTACATCGAAGTGTTCTACAACCAGCGGCGACGGCACTCGACGCTCGGGCAGATCAGCCCGGCCGCGTTCGAGAAGGCACGAGCCACTCACGCCGCGTAGTTCAACTGTCTACGAAATCGGGCCAAGCTCACCACCGCGATCCAGAACAGTGTGTTCGGCTTCATCGGTCGCTCCCTGAGGCCATCGAAATCCGATGCGCTTCCCTCATCACCGCTTCGTCCGTGAGCCGCGCGTACCGTTGCGTGGTCACGATGCTCGCGTGGCCGAGGACCTGTTGCAGTGCGGCCAACGAGCCGCCCCGCTCCAACCACTGACACGCGAGCGTGTGGCGCATCCGGTGCACGTGGAAGTCCTCGATTCCCGTCCGCCTGCGCACCTGGTTCGCGAACGGACCCGGCGAGCCAATCGCGTAGGGCACCAATCGCCCCACTCGCGTCCGGACTTCCTTCAGCAACTCCGGCGAGAGCGGAACGCGCCGCACACGCTTCGACTTCGTTTGCGACACTTCCAGAAACGCCTGCTCTTCTGCAGACCCCGGTGCGCAGAACCGTTTCACGTCCGCTGCCTGGGCCCGGCACAACTCGCCCCACCGAAGCCCGGTGCCGAGTGCCAGCCGACACACGAACCCGTAGGGCGCTTCCAGCGCGGCCACCTGCGCCGCTTCCTCATCGGTCAACCGATCCGGTGCCCGCTCCTGCAACCGGGGCATCACCCGGCGCGGAAACGGACTGCGTTCAATCAGCCCCGCGTCCTCGCACCAGTTGAGCAGGCATCGCACGTCCGAGAGCACGTGCCACACGCTGCCCACGCTGAGCGCTGTGCGCGATTCCAGCCACAGCCGAAACGATCTCACGTCTTCGCGCGTCACCCGATCGACGAGCATGTGCCCGAGGAACGGATCGATGTACGCCCGCACGCGCTGGGCAGCGAGCTTCTGCCCCTTCTCGCTTCTCTGAGTCCGGATGTACGACTCCAACCAGCGCTCGGCAGCATGGCCCACGGTGCCCACCTGCGTGGGCGCGACCGTGACGCCTGCTGAGTAAGCGCGAGCGGCGTCGCAGGCCTTGGCGAAGTCGGTTCCGAGCGAAACCCATCGCTCGGTGCCGCCTCGATAGAGCCGCTTGTACCAGCCCGGCCGACCTTTCCTGCGAAACATTCCCTTCGGGAGCTTCGGCATTTCAGCGCTCCCTTCCATTCGTCGAAGCAAGTCGCAGGACGTCGCGGTGGGCAGCCCAACAGCGCCGGGGAGCCGGGCGCATCCTTGGCGATGCTCATCAGCCCGAGGCCGGTGCAAGTTGCGGGGTGACCGCCCGCCGGGCTGGCGGAACCTCTTTGCGAGCGGCGGGGTACCACGCAAGAAGCGCCCTCGGTCCCCAACCCTTCACGCAGGATTCCCTCATGCGCAGTATCCGAATGGCCGCGTTCGCGTTCCTCGGGATACTCACACTGGTGCAAGCGCCCTTGGCCCACTCCGCCCCCTGGTCCGTCTCGATCAGCGGCGCCGGCGGCCAACAGATCAACTGCTATCGTCCGACCTCGCGCCTTGGGCTCGAAATCGCCGCTTCTCGCGTTATCAGCGAGGGCGTCGGACTTGGCCTAGAACTGGGCGCGTGGGAAGAGATCGGCGCGCGCGGCTTCAGTTACGCGAGCTTTGGCCCAACTGGGCCCGATCGGGAGCACGACCGCGATGCAGCCATGTCGGCGCTCGTTCGGCTCGGCAAGCGAGTTGGACACGCCAGACCGCACGTCCTGCTTGGAGTCGGCGAGTACCTGACCGCCCACCGGCAGACCTCGCGCGACGAGAACACTTGGACCAGCCCAGAGTATTCACCAGGCTTCAGCGTTGGCGTGGGAATCTCCCGGTCCTCGATGCCGACACCAGTTGTCGCCGTCCGCTGGCACCACGTCTACACGCCGTCGGTCTCGCCTCACGGCGTACCGCAACGGACCACCGACCGATTGCTTGTGTCCGCAGGAGTGAGTTTCGACTGAGCCGTCCAGATCTCCGGCGCAGGGAGTCGGCCTTCGCCGCCTCAGGACTTATCGGCGAGCCGTCCAGAAACAGGACCGATCCCGCTTCGGATCGACCGACCGCCTGCGAGTACGCCGAGGAATCACTCTGTCCACTCCTGACCACTGCTGGCCAGTGTCTTTGAGTTATCCGTTATTTAACCAAGTTGCTCACCGTGACGGCCAACACGACTCTCAGCGTGCGATGCCTACCCTGCATCGCCTAAACAACGGCACACGCCTATAGCCCGGCGCGATCCTTGGCGAGTGCCAGCTTCTTCAATTCCACGGCAGTAAGGCGCGCGTGGATTCTCTCGTAGAGATCGGCGGCCTGGCGGTAGTCACCGCTGCGGAAGGCGGCGGCGGCCTTGGGTCGCAACTGCCCAGCAAGCACATCCAGCGCGTACCCTTCCGCCCACGATCTCCGCTGATGATCGAGCGCCGCAAAGAATACGGGATCGCTAGTCAGTGCCCGTTCGCCGTGCTTCTTCACCAGCCCAGCCAGTTGCGCAAGACCCTGCGCGATCCCGTGCGGGGTGGTCGTCTGGTAGTTCCGGTACTGCGCCGCCAGCTCTGGGTGGGCGATACGGATCAGCTCCTCGATCGAGTAACACGTCCCCAACCGAGTGATTTCAAGACCGATCTCGAACGACCGCCGACCATGGTAGATCGCGACTTCGAGATCACCCCTGCCGTAGCGCACAAGGGTCGGTAACGACTCCACTTCGCTGAACCCCAACCGGCCGAGGAAGGCAAAGTGCTTGCTCACAGCATCAGCGAATTTGAGTCGCGCTCTCTCACGCCCCACCTGATTGTTCGCGCTCATGTTCATCGCACCGGCGGCATCCAGTAGCCTCAATTCGAGTCGGGGTCCAGCCTCGATCCCTGAGTCGATTCCGCTCCGCGTCCATGGGGGCCTCGCCCCAAGATCACACCGCCGGGGGCCAACACCGACTTCCCGAACTTGATCGCTCGGGCCTTGCTTAGGTTGGGAATGACTTCGTCTACATACCATCGCGCAAACATCTGTTCCTCACCGGCGCGAAACTTCTGCAACATGAGTCTCGTGGCGTCCACGAGGAACGAGACGCATAGCCCTGTAACTGCTGGCAACTTCTCAGGCTCTCTCAGGTGCCCGATCACTCGCACACCGGACGGTCCGCTGGCGGAATATCGCGAGCCATCCGCCGCATGAACGATCGCCGACCAATCCCGATACAGCACCGCATAGAGTCCCGGCAACTCGAGTGCCCTCGCCAACTGCTCGATGCTCTTCGGGCCTGAGTTGAGCGCAAACCACTCGGGTTCGTGTTGGAGGCGGCTCTTGACGGCCTCGTGCTCAGAGACGGTGACGACGTACTCCTCTGCAGCAAGCGCGTCCTTTCTCATTGCGATGGCCGCACGTATCTCTGCAGGTGGCGGACGATGGATCCGTCGCGCAATCCTGTCTTTCGCCAAATCAGCTCGAAGGGCTTTTCCTCTCCCAGCCTTCCGGTCTAGCTGCTCCAGCATGGCGAGCTCGCGTCGCGCCTCACCGACGACCCACGCCAGACCTCGCGCCTCGAAGCTGGCGTCATTCTGTAATACCCACTGAAGCCCCAGCCAAGCTTCAAACATGCTTCTCGCGAGCGGCACGCAGGCAACAGCCGCGCTTGCGCCGCACAACGTTTCGATGCCGTCCGCCATCTCGATCATGTGGTGGTACAGGGTCAAGGGCGCGGCGGTCGCGGGACTTCCCCCTGCCGCCTCCGTGTTGCACCGAATGAGCGCGTTGGTCGCGTAGTTCACGACCTCCACCAACACCGGCCTCATTTGATCAACAAAGGGCTTGGCGTTAACTACTGCCAGCTCCCGGTCCAACACCGCCCGATGTGAGTCCCAGTTCATCTCGAATCCCCTCGGCCTCGGTCTGCCCTGGGTAGCAGGGCTTCCGGCTGACGTCGAGGCGACTGCTGATCGAGAAACTCAACGAGCATTCTCGGAGTGAGGCCTAACTGATAGTGACCGGATAGATCGACGCTCCAATGTGCCGACAGCTCCGCGGCAGCCCGGACCGCGACATCGTCCAGATCCTCCTCCACGATGCCCCAGAGCTGTTCCAAATCGTCGTCCGCTCGCACAAACTGGAGTTCATCACCCGCCTCGCCGACAAGCGCAGCGTAGACGGCTTGTACGACCGGGTCGCTTTCTGGCCGTTCGAGACTCTGGGCAAACGCCGAAATGCCGCGGTCTCTACCCGTCACCATCTCCCGACGTCTTCGTCCGCCGTGTCCGGTGGCTAGCGCCAGCGCGCCGACCGCGCAGGCCACTACCAGGGCAGCAATGACCATTCCGGATGCCATTCAGCTTCTCCTTCGTATCGCATCCGAGCCGCCCGCTTGGCTACGGTCGGCTACGCATTCAGCGTCCATTCACGTCCACCACCGTCCACCGTGGACCATAGACAAGAAGCGCCTCGACGTCATCAACCCGTTGAGGCGCTTCCTATTGTCTTCTCGCGACGTCCGTTGACCTACTCGGCTCAGATTGTCGTGATTTCGGCCCGGCCCGATTGGGAAGACGCTGCTCTGTATTCTCGCGTCTCCCGAAAGCTGGCGGGCCACTCGACTGCGTGGCTACATGTTACACCGGGCACCTCTGGCACTTTCGACGAGGGGCAGGATTGCAGCGGCTACGGTC